>CALMYJ010000038.1 GCA_937873715.1 uncultured Chitinophagaceae bacterium | reverse complement strand
TGTTGAACTAAACCCCGCCTCCGGCGGGGCAGCCTGCTTTCCTCCGGTGTGAATGTACTATCTTTCCTCATTCACCAAATTATCTTACCATGGCTACAAAAAAAAATTGCCGGAGGAGCTCCGTTGGAACAAACATTTAAACCAGGCCTGCCGTGAGGTGCCCGGATTTACCGACCTGCTGGCTGTGTTTGAGCGCAACATGTCGGTACTTGGCCGTAGTGCCAGCACTTTTGAGAACTATGCTCGCCATATAGCCAGCCTGGCTTTGCATTATGGCTGCTTGCCTACTGAGTTGGACCCCGAGCAGGTAAAGGATTATCTGTACGGGCTTCAGCAGCGCAGCACCGCTGGCCCTGCATGCACCCCGCCAGGTGTATAAGGCGCTCTTTGATGCAAGCTGGAAAACCATGGAGCAGTTTTTTAGTAACCAGGGCCTGCTGGGTGGCATGGTAAGCATACTGCATACCTGGGGCCAAAACCTTAGTCTGCATCCACATGTGCACTGCATTGTACCGGGCGGGGGTATTGCAGCATACGGCGGCTGGCAACCCCTGGCAGCACAGGGCAAGTTCCTCTTTGCCGTAAAAGCGCTCAGCAAAGTGTTCCGTGCAAAATACGTAGCGCTACTACGTGCTGAAAAACTGGGCGACAAGCTACTGTTCGATAGCCTCTTTGCCAAGGATTGGGTGGTGTATGCCAAGCGCCCGTTTGGCAATGCAAACAGCGTAATTGAATACCTGGGGCGCTATACCCATAAAGTAGCCATTAGCAACAGCCGCATACTAAGCGTAGAGCCTGCCGCTGTACGCTTTGGCTACAAGGACTACCGAGGCGGTGGCCAAAAGAAAACCATGCAGCTTACGCCTCAGGAATTTGCACGGCGCTTTGCCCTGCACCTGCTGCCCAAAGGTTTTACACGCATACGCCACTATGGGTTTTTAGGCAGTGGCTGGAAGCGTGGCAAACTGCAGGCCTTGCAAACCAAACTTAGCCACACGCCGCCTGCCTTGCCTGTGCCTACTCAAAACAGGCGTTGCCCCTGCTGTAAAACCGGCCAGTTGGCTACCATCGCCCTATTTGGCCAACGTGGCCCGCCTTTATCACAAAAGGTGGGTGCCCCCATACATGCCTGCTAAAGCCGGGTAGGGGGAGCTATGTGCCCATTTCAAACCTACAACCCTCATTCCTCCTCTTTAAAACCCTCGCTATTCATAACCCTAACAAAAAAGCAGCTCCCGGCTGCTTACTACACCAATAATTTAAAGCTGATATCCCCATAATAGGCACCGGCTGCCCCGGTCGGAGGCGGGGTTCCGTTCAACAGCGGTTTCATTGTTTGTGCTGCGCACACAACGAAACCTTAGTTGTTAGCGGGTCGTTGTTCTTCTTTCAATTTCGTTAAGTTCATTTGTCAATAATCGTTTTGTCTCGTTTATGCTGTCCTTTTTTAAGGGCACGCCTAAATTCAATATTGTGTTTGTCGCTTCGTTTATACCGTTTTTATATTGAATACTTTTAAGTTCAATTTGGTCTGATGGGTAACACAGAAAACCATATTTAAAATCTGCCTTACTGAATGAATAGTATGCCATTATTTGATGTAAGTCGTGTCTGTGGTCTTCTTTCAGTACTTCACTTTGGTCAAACTTGTTGTATAAATTCGATTTGTATTTGCCGTCTATAAAAACCAAAACATTCTCTTTCTGAAAAATTGCGTCCGGCTCGATATGCTTTAATTCCCAGGAGTAATGCTTTGAAGTCCTGGAATGAAACTTAAAGTTTGAATAAAGTCGTCCGCCAGTTTCTTTTGCAGCTTCCTTAAAAATATGTTGAATGAATTTTTCAAATACAT
>CALMYJ010000037.1 GCA_937873715.1 uncultured Chitinophagaceae bacterium | reverse complement strand
TGGTAGTGCCAATAAAGTTGGTAGAAGCATTGGTGCCGCTGTTACCTAAAAGGCTCCAGGCATTGGCGGTAACCGCACCTGAAATATTGAGCGCTGAGGATGCCAGGCCATTAACTGTTGAGGTGATGCTGGAGCCGCTTAGCGAAAGTGCATTTGTATTAATAATAGGTACCGTGCTGCCGGTAACGCCATTTACCGTTGTAGAAAGTGTGTTGGCGCTGCTGCTGTTGCTTACGCTATTCACTGCATCTGTAGTTGCCTGTACGCCGTTTACGGTACTGGTAATGGTGTTGCCTGCACTGCCTAAAGTATTGGTGGTGGCGCCCGAACTAATTTCTGTCCACGAAGGGGATAGTGGGGTGCCTGTATTTACATTAAACGTATTAGTACTTGTATTGTATACCAGCAAACCTTTGGCAGGCAGTGGTATAGCGTTGCGTTCTGCCGTTGTCATACGGGGGGATAAAAATCCTTTTACCGTACTGCTTACATCAAGCATGGCGCTGGTATCGGGTAAATCGCCAGTGGCATTCACCGCTATATTTTGCGAAAATGTTTTTCCTGTAATCAGTAACTGACCGATAACGAGAAATGTAAATAATTGTTTTTTCATTTTATAGGACGCTGGTTTAAAAACTTAATAAATTACTCCACCACTAATTTTTGCACTTCTTTTCTATTATCTGGCGTATTTATTTCAAGCTGGTAAATACCGCTGCTCAACCTAACCGGGATATTTAAAGATATTGTACTGTTGCTGCTGCTATTACTGATGCTGCTGCTGTACATTACTTGTCCTTTCAGGTTCACCAGGGTTAACTGGTAGTTGCCTTTAGGCTGGTTGTTCAACTGAATATTAACCGTATTGTTGATTACCGGGTTAGGGTAAACATTCATTGTACTTACGTTTGTTTTGCCGGATACCACTTTTACGATAGTGGTATATTTGGTTTCACCGCTTTGTTCATAAATTTTAATGCGGTAAAATGTTGTACCCGGCAGTGCAGTAACGTCAAACCAGGTGTATGTATTGTATGTAAGGCCTGCTGCAGTAGCATTTACAACACCGGCTTTTGCAAATTGTACGCCGTCGTTAGATTTTTCAACTTCGTAACGGGCAATATTGATTTCGTTTTCTACCTTCCATTCTACTGTATTACCGCCATTTTGTGCAAAGGCTTTAATGTTGCTGATGGTTACAGGCAGTACAGTATTTTTAGTAAATACAATCCTAAACCTGTATTGGTCGGCAGAGGCTGCCTGGTTGGTAATGCTGAAGTTCACTACAGTAGTGCCTGATGGATTCAGCTCGGTATAAGTGCCCAGGAATTTATCTTCCAGCAGCATGTGGGTACCGGCAAAATTGGCTGTATTAATTTCAAACTGGTATTGCTGTGGGGTGGTTTTCCACAATCTTAAAAACAGGGTATCAAAAATGCTGATTGAAGGCCTGCGTTCTGCTGCAAGGGCGGTGCCGTTACGTACAAAAGCGAGGGTTTCGTTGATATTAATAAATTTTAAGGCATCGTCCCTGTCTACTGCGTTGCTGAATACAGGGTTAAAATTAGCCAGTACACCATCGGCCAGGATAAGGCTGCCATCTGCCTGTACGATATTTAAAGCAATATTCAGTGATTGCGACGGTTGTGTAATAACCGGCCTGAAAACAAACTTGTTGTTATATACGGCTTTGTCGTTTTCTTTAAAAGTGATGGAAGCAGGGCCTGCACTTAGTGTTTCTACCAGGAAAGCCTGCCCGGATTGTAATTCTTTGGTTTGGCTGCTACCCATTACCGATTTGCTGTAAGTACCGGTATTGGCCAGGTCGTCGAGCATTACATAACCACCAAGGGTATTCAGGTTGGGATCCCATACATAAAAGCGGTTCATTACGTTGTGCCTTGTAATGCTGCTGAAATCAACCGGCGAAGCGTAAGGATTACCAATTAAAGTGTAGGCACCGGCATTGCCAGAGGCATTAAAGGTTTGATCGCCTGTTTGCAGTTTACCAAAGCTTTTAAGCGTTGTTGCATTACAACTGGTAGTGTTAAAATTGGCTGCATTACGATCGCCGCGGATAAAAATATAATAACCGGTATTGTCGGCGCTGCCATTGTTACCGGCAGAAATAGCCACTTTGGTATTGGTTACATTATCAAAAGCCTGTGTGCTGGTATTCCAGCGGCGCATTGATACATTATTTTGTGGGCTGGCATCAAGACCATTTGTGCTATTGGCATTGGGGCCGGTAATAAAAGTATTTACACCAGCTTCGTATACGCCACTGTTTTGCCAGTTGTTGTAGATAGTGCCGGCATCGCTTACAGGGGCGGTAAGCAGCCTCCATGCCCGGCGGGCAGTGATATAGCGTTCTACGATTGTTTTACCGTTAATCTGGCCATTTACAGGTGCTACACGTGCTGTAAGGCCGGCATCTGATTTTAAAATAAGATTGTCGTAGGTAAATAAAGTGCCACCACCTTGTACGGTAAGTGTGTTGCGTACGGTAGCAGTGGTTTTTAATGCAGCACCACTGGCTGTTTTGTTTACTGTAAGGTTATAAAAAGTAGCGCTGTTGCTGCCGCCTACATGTGCTATGGCTGTATCTGCAGTACCAATAATGCTTACAGTGCCGGTGCCTGCTTCAAAGTGGCCGTTGTTTTTAAAAGCAGCATTGTTCACCACCAGGTGGGCATTGCCGTTAACCACCAGGTGACTGCCCTGGTTGATAATAATTTGCTGTTGTGCAAGGGCCGGATTACCCAGCAGGGTTACAGCCACTATTGCGGTAAGTTGTTGAATAGTTTTGATTGGGGTACTCATCGTTTTCATAAAATGGTTCGTTTGACAACGAATTATCCTATTTAATGCCAATATTGTAATTGCTTCATTTTCTGTTATTTGTAATTTGTTGCCTGGGGCTTTTTTTCCGGATAACGGAGTGTTTTTCCATAATCAGGATTTTTTGCCCTATATATCCTGTCTGCCAGGCAGCAGTCTATAGCATGCTATGGCGTCTTGTAAAATCCAGTAAATTTTAGTTAAAGCATTTTGTGCATAGCGCTGGTACGGCATAGAACTATGCACTGTATTATAAGTTAGTGATGCGGCCTTCAGCCCGGATTAAAGGGTATATGGCTGGCAGGTACATCCTGTACTAATAAATGGTTACCTGTACTGTTGTTTTCAAGGTTCAGCTACAACATTACAGCTTTATTAAAATTTCCACCGGTATAAACTTCTTTAAGGGCCTGTTATTGTCTTGGGTGGGATGTTTTTTTGCTCATAAATCATTGATAATTATGTGCTTGTGGAATATACGGCGTTTTGATTATTATTTTGTAGTAGGATTACTACGGGGGGTGAAAATTTACGCAGCGGCCAAAAAAGGCTGGTAATTATGGTATAAACTTTATTTAAGCAGGTTATATAAAACTATCCGTTGCTTTTCTTTTTGGGTTTGATGGGTTTAATCTTTTTTTCGTTTGGCATGGTTTCTACCGGTGGGGCAAGGTTGTCTTTTAAGTTATCTTCAATAGTATTACCCTGTGCATCTTTTACCGGCATGGGTACGGGCTCTTTACCCAGTTCGGTTACCTGGTTAAAAATTTTTTCTACATGTATCCATTTACCGTTTTTCCATTTAAAACCTTCGTAATCGCCATCGGGCACATAAGTCCATTTTTTCTTTGGCTCGTTGGTTTCAGATTCAAGGTGTTCAAAAACAATCATCTTTAAATCCTCATCATAAGTAAGCCTGGGGCCGGCATCTTTTTTATATTCCATGATGTACCGGCTTTGTGATGGCTTAAAAACGGTATCCTCCTCAAAGCTGAAAAATCGGCCGCCAAAAGTGGGTTCATCGTTGGTAAAATGCAGTACCTCGATAATTTTACGATTGCTGCGGATATTGTTTTCATCGTAGCCCAGCAGGGTATAATAGTTTTGATTGCTGCTACGGGTTTGTATCATTTTATAATATATGGCGCCAATCCAGCCCTTGTTATTTGCTGTTGTGTCGGTAAGGTTAAGCACCACATCCGATTTATCAATAAGGGGGTATAGTTTTAAGCTGCCATCATAAGTTTTCATTTGTATGGCACCGTGCTGGCGTACCACATTTTCGTGTATCACCACATGCCAGGTAAATATGCGAAAGCTGCTATCGGGGGCGTATAGCCTCGAAATATTTTGCAGCGAATCGAAAGGATAATCAAAAGAGTAGGGGGTTTTTAATGCTTTTACCAGTTGACGGGTAAAAATGCTGTCGGCATCAAAGCGGTTTTCGGCACGGTTGTCGAGTATAATTTTACGGGCATATACTTTTAATGAGTCTTCAGCCTGGCGCAGCAGCTTTTTATCTTCGGTGCTTATACGCTGTGCGCTACTGCTTAATATGCTGCCGCAACAAAACAATGCAATCCAAAATAGCTTCATGCAATAAATTTAATGGATGGATTTTTAATGCTGGTAAAAATACCGGATTCACTGCAAAAATTAACGAATGCTTATTGCTGTATGGCTTTTGCCACATGCCACAACGAAGGGTAAACGGCATCAATAGATGGATGCTGGTGCGGCACTTCGGGCCGGGTGGTGGGTAAAAAAATGGTAAAGGCGCCGATCTTTCGGCCAAAGTCCATATCACTAAGCGTATTGCCAATCATAATGGATTTATTGAAATCAATTTCAGGGAAATCCTGCCTTGCCTGCAAAGCCATGCCGGGGTTGGGTTTGCGGCAGGGGTGGTTATTATCTATGCTGCTGCAGTAATACACTTTATCGATGCGGCCGCCATGATGGGCAATATCAGCTATCATATTGGTATGAATGCTGTTCAGATCCTGCTCACTCATTAATGCCTTACCCACACCACGCTGGTTGGTTACTACTACAATACGGCCAAAAATGCCGGAGAAGATTTGCAGGGCTTCTTTTACGCCATCATAAAAAATAAACTCGTCCCAGTGGAGGATATAACCAAGGTGTTTTTCATGGTTGATAACGCCGTCCCTGTCGAGAAAAAGTGTCCAGGATGTATTGATATTTTTTAACTCCTTCATGGCAGGCAGTGGTTAGCATTAAAAATCAAAACCGGCAAATTGTTGCTGTGCTTTTTCATAATCTTCCGGTATGCCGATGTCGATAAAATAGTCATCCTGCGGCAGGCCGTAAAAATGGCCTTCGTGTACAAACTGTTCCAGGTAATCTTTTTCAAAAGAAAATTTTTCGGGTAATTTTTTTTGCAGCAGTGCCTTTGTATTTAGCGCATATACGCCGCCGTTAATAAGGCCTTCAGCATAATATTTTTTTTCTTCAAAAGCAGTAATGCAACTATTACTGTTTAACTGCACCACGCCATACCGGTTAAAATGTTGCATGGGCTTTAGTGCCAGTGTACAGGCTGCAGG
The DNA here is from genome assembly GCA_937873715.1 of uncultured Chitinophagaceae bacterium. Classification (GTDB taxonomy): domain Bacteria; phylum Bacteroidota; class Bacteroidia; order Chitinophagales; family Chitinophagaceae; genus Ferruginibacter. The sequence goes on along the minus strand of CALMYJ010000037.1, from coordinate 28,591 downwards.
CTTGTTGAGCTGTGCGGTCATCAAACGGTGTACGTTAATAGAAAACATCGTATCGCCATTAACCACTAATACATTTTCGGCTGTTGTTTTTGCACAGGCCAATTGTATGGCGCCGCCCGTGCCAAGTGGAGAGGTTTCGATAGATAACTGGTAATTGATGGAGGGGTATTCTTTTTGCAGAAAGCTTTCGATTGCTTCGTATAAATAGCCTACTGAAAAAATGAATGAAGTAACACCCTGCTGCTGTAAATGCCGGATGATATATTGCAGGAAAGGCCGGCCGGCAACGGGAGCCATGCATTTGGGCAAATCTGATACAACGCTTCTTAATCTTGTGCCCAGTCCACCTGCAAGAATTATGGCTTCCATGATTTTATTTACTGAATAATTTTTCTTCTACCAACTGGCAAATGATATGACCGATAAGCATATGACATTCCTGTATCCGTGGTGTATCGGTTGAAGGTACATTGATTAAGTAATCAGCAAGCGGTTTCATGTTTCCGCCATCTGCACCTGTAAAGCCAATGGTGATGATGCCTTTTTCTTTTGCTGTTTCAAAAGCCTTAACAATATTGCGGCTATTGCCGGAAGTGCTTAAGCCAACCAGCACATCGCCTTTATTGCCGATGCCTTTTAACAACCTGGAGTAAATTACCTCATAGCTGTAATCGTTAGCCACGGCCGTAAGGTACGAAGTGTTGCAGTGCAGGGCTTCGGCAGGCAGGGCATCCCTGTCGGCATAAAATCGTCCGCTAAATTCTGCGGCAAGATGCTGTGCATCGGCAGCGCTGCCGCCATTGCCACAAAAGAGGACTTTGTTGCCGGATTTAAAAGCATTTCCGATAGCCTCTATACAACTATTAATGACGGACAGGATTTGTGTATCATCAAGCAGTTGTTGCTTAACGGTGACGGATGATTGAATAAGTGTATGTATTGTGTCGACCATAATTAGTTTACTACAAAAGCTGTGAACAGGTAGTTATTAGACGCAGCAACAGGTTTTAAATCTATGTAATAAGATTCGGTAAAATTTTTAAATGCTAAAAATTCATGTGTTGGTACACAAAATTCATCAAAGAAAATGATATCACCTTTTTTTAAATAAGGCGCAAGCGATGTTAGTGTGTACAGTGTAGAGGAATATAAATCGGCATCGATATGTATAACGGTTAACCTGTCGTTTTGAAATGTTTTGAGAAATCCGGGAAGTGTTTGCTGAAACAAGCCCTGGTAGAAGAGGGCTCTTTTATCTTCTGTTTTCAATATTTCATTACCATTATTCATTTCACCTTTTTTAAAATGCCCCCAATCTTCAGGCAGGCCGCTAAACGTATCGAATCCATGAAAATACGAATCAGGGTTTGTATGATTTTCGAGCCACCAATAAAATGACGAACCATTTGCCACGCCAAATTCGAGGTAGTTGATAGGGTTATCCTTTATTATTAAACTATTTAAATGGGTATATAAATTAAGCCTTTTATTTCTGTCTCTGTTCCAGGTGAAAAAATCATTGAAGCCCAGTTCCTTATTCTGGTTAATCCATTTTGATTGTTTGGATAAATACACCAGGTTGCGGAGCAATCCATAAAATGGTTCAATTATAATATGCAGCTTTAACAATGTGAAAACTGCTTTGGTGTTCTGGATAAAAAAGTATTTTAAGAACATCTAAAAGTGATTGTTAAATATCTATTGCAGGTTTATAAATTGTATCCAAGCCTCTTTATTGTAAAATTCGTAATGGAGATGCAGGGTGTGCTATGGTAAAACATCAACCAGGTTTTGCTCATAAAGTTTAATGGCCTGGCTTTTAATAAAAGTATAATGACTTTTACCCCACCCAACTCGTTAACCCATACCGTGTAAAGTTATACTGCTTCACTGCACCGCCAAAGCTATTTAATGTTTCAATAACGGCATACCGGCTATTACCCGGGCAGTAAAATATCATAAAACCACCGCCACCGGCTCCACTTATTTTACCGCCGGTGGCCCCGGCTTTTTTGGCAGCATCATAAATGGCTTCAATAGTATTGTTGCTGATATTATGTGCCATACGGCGTTTTTGCTCAAAACCAAAGTTGAGTATTTCGCCAATCTCATTCAGCCTGCCCCTCAATAAAGCCTCTTTCATCATTTTCGATTGCTCTTTTAACTGGTGCATGGCTTCAATGCTCTGCTCATTTTTATCCTGTACGTTTTTTACCTGCTCTTTAATGATGGCAGCACTTTCTCTTGAAGTGGCTGTAAAATAAAGCACCAGGTTGTTTTCCAGTTCATGCATATACTCGGGCCGTATGCGAAGTGGATTTACAATTACTTTATCATCGCCATAAAACTCCATAAAATTTACGCCGCCAAATGTGGCCGCATACTGGTCTTGCTTGCCCCCGGCTAATTGCAAATCTTCTCTTTCCACCTGGTAGGCAAGATGGGCAATATCATAATCACCGAGGGGCAGTTTGAGCATTTCAACAAAAGCGCCTAACACAGCCACCACCAGGGTAGAGGAGGTGCCGAGGCCCGAGCCTGCAGGCGCATCCACAAACGTAGATAAACGAAAGCCGGTTTTTACGAGGCCATAATCTTTTTGAATACGGTTGTACACGCCTTTTAATACATCCAGTTTCCCATCTACGGGCAGGCTTGTGGCAAAGCTGAATTGCTGCTGTTCTTTACGGTCGAGTGCCTCTATGATGATTGTTTCGGTATCCAGCGGTTCAATACTGGCATAAGCCGAAAGAGAGATAGTGGCATTTAAAATAGCACCGCCATATACATCGCTGTAGGGGCTTACATCTGTGCCGCCACCGGCAAGGCCTATACGAAGGGGGGCTTTACTCCTGTATATCATAATGTGTTAAAAGTAAAAATTCAAAACTGTTCAACAGTGGATATTTTTATTGGTATAAAAAAAATGGATAAAGGGCTTTTTATTGTTGACTTTAACTTTTGCCAGCTACTTCAAAAATGGCTTCCGTCATTTTAGACCAACTGTATTTTTTCTTTTCTTCGGTTATGTGTGGCAAAAAGCTTTCGTTGCCTGCATTAAAAAACGCAATAATTTTTTCTGCAATGGCGCTGGCATTGGGTTCGGCCACCAGGCCCACTTTTCCATCCGGCACTAATGCCGGCAGCCCGCCTACATTGGTAACAATCATGGGTATCTCAAAATGATAGGCGAGGGGCGTAACGCCGCTTTGTGTGGCATTGCGGTAAGGCTGTACCAGCACATCGGCAGCACAGAGGTAATATTTTACTTCGCTGTCTGGTATAAAATCTGTTTTTAAAATAAGGGAATCACCGATGCCCAGTCGTTCAATTTGTTCGTCGTACTGTTTTCGGTCTTCATAAAATTCGCCGGCAATTAAAAGTTTAAAAGAGGAGTTGTTGTAAGTGGAAAGCTGCTGTACGGCATCTAATAAAATATCAAGGCCCTTGTATTTGCGAATGAACCCAAAAAATAAAATTATCTTTTCTTCATTGGCAATGCCCAAATGATGCCTTGCTGCTACTTTGCTTATTTTTTCACCAAAATTGTCATACAAAGGGTGCGGAACAAACTTAGCCGGTTTGCCTGCAGCAAATTGTGGCAACTGGCCAAGTACTTTTTCACTCATGGTAATAAAAGCATCCACAGGCTGTACAAAGTACCGGGTAAATACAGTATCGCCTATACGCTTTTCGTGTGGGATAATATTATCGGCAATACAAACAATTTGTGTATGCCTGTTTTTTTTCACCCTGCGTAAAATAGTGCCGAGGCATGGCCCCATAAAGGGCAGCCAGTAGCGAACCACAATTATATCGGGTTTTAACTTTTTTAATTTGTTGCCAATGCTCAGCCAGTTGAATGGGTTGATGGAATTGATACAAACTTTTATATCCAAATCGTCTGGTGCAGGTTCGGTGGAGTACTGTGTGGTACCCGGAAACAGGAAGCCGGGATATTGTAAGGAAAAAGTGTAAATGGAAACATGGTGCCCCTCCCTGCTGAACTCCCTGGCCAGCCGCTCATCGTAAGAAGCCAGCCCTCCACGAAGCGGATGCGCCGGGCCGATGATGATGATTTTTTTGGAATAGAACACTGATGACACGGGTTTGACTGGTGTAAAACGGATTTTTATAAACTGGTTTTGTTGTCGTTGGTGAAAATTTTCCTTCTAAACTCTGGTTTTTTTCCAAAAGATAATAGCAGTCCAACTTCTTTGTTAGTAGCCCTCAGATAATTAATTAATTGGAATTCATGATCTTCAACAAGTCCATTTTCGCCTGCTTTAATTTCAAGGATTATTTTGTTTTCAATAATTATATCAGCAAAATAATTGCCTACATTCATCCCTTTGTAAAAAACCTCAATTGGAATTTGCTTTGAAGCTTTTAATCCCTGGTCCCTTAATTCAAACAGCAACGCATTTTCATACACTTTCTCTAAAAAACCATATCCAAGTTCATTATAAACTTTGTAAAAACTTTTTATAATAATATTTGTAATTTCTTCATGGAGCAGCATAGTATAAAATTAAAGGGCCTCCGTTTTAAATCTGTTGAATCCGTGTAATCAGCGTTCTATCATCATAAGCCCATCTTCTTCTCCACCAAATAAAAATTCCTGTCGCTTGAATTACGGGCAATCATTTCGCCCAAAAAACCGGCAAGAAAAAGCTGCGTACCTATTACCAGCGATATCAGCCCTACGTAAAACAGTGGCCTGTCCGTCATATTAAAGCGCAGGAAAAAAATCTTTTCGGTAAACAAATAGATCCAGATACAAAACCCTAAAAAGAAAACAATGCTGCCCCACAGCCCGAAAATGTGCATAGGCTTTTTACCAAACTTACCCATGAACATGATAGAGAAAAGATCAAGAAAACCATTTACAAAACGGCTCCAGCCAAATTTGGTAGTACCATATTTGCGGGGGCGGTGTTCCACTACTTTTTCGCCTACTTTTTTAAAGCCGCTCCACTTGGCCAGCAGCGGAATATAGCGGTGCATTTCGCCATACACTTCAATGCTTTTTACTACTTTATTTTTATAGGCTTTCAGGCCGCAGTTAAAGTCGTGCAGTTTAATACCGCTCACTTTGCTGGCCGTTGCATTAAATAATTTAGAGGGCAGGTTTTTAGTGAGCTTATTGTCGTAGCGTTTCTTTTTCCAGCCGCTTACCAGGTCATATCCCTGCTCTGTAATCATGCGGTATAGCTCGGGTATTTCATCGGGGCTGTCCTGCATATCAGCATCCATTGTAATCACCACATTACCCTCAGCAGCTTTGAAGCCTTCGTTGAGGGCAGCGCTTTTGCCGTAGTTGCGCTGAAATTTTATGCCTTTAATGCAGGGGTTGGCAGCACCGAGTTTTTCAATCACGGGCCAGGAGCCGTCGTTACTGCCATCGTCTATCATAATTACTTCATAACGGTACCGGTTAGCCGCCATTACACGTTCTATCCATGCGGCCAGTTCGGGCAGCGATTCTGCTTCGTTGAATAATGGTATTACTATCGAAATGTCCATAATTATTTTGGTGCCGGCATTTTAAAGGTTATCGGCTCCGGTTGCGTCGCACACTTGTGCAGTATCACTTTATGCAGCATGTTTGGTTTTTTGCAGCATCAGCAGTACTGCACCGGTAACAGCAGTAACTAATGCCCCAATCACAAGATAACTAAATACCGCCATCGAGGTAAGCATGGTAACAAAGTACGATTTTGATTTTTGCACCATCTCCTCAATTTCTTTAGGCGTATAGTTTTTTTGTTTTTCGAGTTCGGCTTTGTAGCCGGTTGCCATCTGCTCTTTAAATTCAGGATGTGCTTTTAAAAATATAATAGTAAACAGCACCATCAGCAGTGTAACCACGATAAAGCATTTAAAGCCTTCGGCAAATAATTTCGCAAATTTTACAGGTTCGGCCTGTGCTTTGGCAAAACTGGCAAGGGTCCATACAATACCGCCTAAGTATAGCAGGTACACGGTGTATTGCAGGTTGTTGTCAAACGATTTTTGAGTAACATAAATGAGCAATGAGGCAGCAATCATTAATGCGCCGGTGAGTAAGCCTTTATAGGTAGCCGTTAGTTTCATTTTATTGCAGCGCCATTTTATTGCCATTAATAATACCCAGTACAGTGCCTTTTAAGAATTGCCCGGTAAAGCCTGAATTTTTCGATTTGGATTGTATCAGGCTTTCTTCAAAAGCGAAAGTGGTATTGGGGTTAAACAGTGTAAGGTTTGCAGCAGTGCCTGCTTTAATTTCCGGAACCGGAAGTCCAAAAAGTTTCCTGGGCGATACAGCCAGCTTTTCAACCAGCTTTTCAACCGGCCAATGTGTATGGGTCATTGCCCATACCACTCCAAACAAAGTTTCAAGCCCAATCATCCCGTTTTTGGCATATTCAAATTCGCATACTTTGTTGTCGTAGTGTTGTGGCAGGTGATGCGATGCAATGCAGTCAACAGTGCCGTCAATCAATCCCTGTATCAGTGCCTGCCTGTCTGTTTCGGTTCGCAACGGCGGATTTACTTTGAGATTGGTATCGTACCCGGTAAGGTCGCTGTCAGTAAAAAACAGGTGATAGGGTGTAACCGAACAACTTACCGAAATGCCGCTTTCTTTAGCCCTTTTAATATATTCGAGGCTTTTGGCAGATGATATACCGGTAAAGTGTATGCGGCTGCCGGCATAGCGTGCCAGTTTAATATCCCTGGCCACCATCAGTTCTTCGGCCATTGCCGGTTTACCCGGCAGGCCAAGTTGCGTGGAAATAATGCCCTCATTCATCAGTCCGCCGGGGTTAATGCTTTTGTCATCGGGTAATTGTATGATGGTGCCATTAAAAGCTTTTACATATTGCAGCGCTTTTATCAATAGTCCGCTGCTTTGTATGCTGTTGATGCCATCGCCAAATGCCATAGCGCCGGCCTGCTGCATATCATACATTTCGGCTAACTCGGCGCCATCGGTATTTTTGGTAACAGCACCAATGGGGTGTATGGTTACGGGCAGCGATTTAGATTTTTGAACAATATACTCCACCTGTGCCTTATTATGAATGGCAGGGTTGGTGTTGGGCAGGGCCATAATATCGGTAAATCCACCGGCAGCAGCGGCGGCGGCAGCGGTTTCAAGGGTTTCCCGGTGCTCCAGCCCGGGGTCGCAGCAATGGGCAAAAATATCCATCCAGCCGGGGCTAAGGTGCAGGCCTGGTATTTCGATGAGTTTGTCTGCAGTTTCACTAATATTGTCTTCAATGGCCCGGATGATGCCTTGCTCAATAAGGATATCTTTTATTTGCCCTTTTAGCGGTGAGGATGGGCATACGATGGTGGCTTGCTTGATTAAAACCTTCATTTAAAAAAAGTTGCGCTAAGATAAGCGATGTTATAGTTTTTAAAGTTGAAAAATTCTTTTACTTTTGCCGCCCTGCTAAATTCGGGATGTAGCGCAGCCCGGTAGCGCACACGTCTGGGGGGCGTGGGGTCGCAAGTTCGAATCTTGTCATCCCGACCGATAAAAGGCTTACAGTAATGTAGGCCTTTTGTTTTTTGGGGATAGGGTAGAGGATGTTTAAGCAAAATAAAAGGGCTACTTATAACGGTAGCCCCTTAAGAATAAGATGCAGAAATGTGTCAACAAAAAATGATTATTTACCTCCGCTGCCGCCGAGGGCGAAGAAGATGCCTATCTGGATGACACTGTTTTTGAAGTTTGTATTGCCCAGGCTGGGGTCAAAATTACCCAGCTTTGTAAGACCTATAAGGTAGCGTAGGTTAGCACCAAAACCACTTTTGCTTTGATAACCCAGGCCTAAACCGGCGGATAAATCAAGGTTTTTAAAAAAATCTTTGATGCTTTCATCTCCAACATTTTCGCCAATTTTAAAACCTACCTGTGGACCGGCCTCGGCAAAGAATCCTCCATCTGATTTGTATTTTAGCATAACCGGTACAGTTACATACGTAAGCTTGTATTTATCTGTAACACCTTCATCTTTAAATTTGGCTCCCTGGGTAGAGACTAAGGCTTCCGGCTGAATAAAAAAATTGCTGCCCACGCCAAAACTCACAAATGCACCGCCGTAAAATCCAACAAGTGCACTTTTTTCAACTTCACTGAAGTTGCCACCCGTAAAATTGCTAATGTTTGCACCGCCTTTAATGCCTAACTGGTAAGACTGGCTGTAAGCCCCCCCTGTTACAAAAAGTAAACATGCAAAAAGAATTTTTTTCATATTAGAAGTTTTAGATACTAAATGTAGAAGTTTGTTATATATAAAAAAAATAATGTTCTATACATCTTTCTATGCTCTTATCAGGCGCTACAAGGTGGATTTTATTGCAAAAGTTTAAATCATTTTTGTTGTTTAAGTGTTTGAATATGTACAATATAATGGTTTAAATACCGTTGTTACGGGGTAAACAGGTTGGAAGTTTAAGTTGAAATGTATAACCAGGTTAAACACCGGGTGCTAAAGACGATATCTGCCTCAAAGGACAGGGTTAGGCGCAGGTAAAAGATATTTTTGGTAAGGGATAATATTTTGCCCTACATTTGTATTAACCTGAAGAAACGCAATTTACCTCTGCTGGGTCGCAAATATCCACTGAATTTCCTTCAAAGTTGCATTTGTTTGTTGTTCTGATGCAACGCATCATCCAACTATACCTACTTCTCTACTATTTGTTTAATTAGCGGATATGATGCGAAAGATTTACTTTTTATTAATTGCTGTAGCAGTTTTTAGTGAAGTAGCTGTGGGGCAAACTACCTACACCTGGGTGGGTGGAGCCAGTGGCGATTACCAGGTAGCAGCCAACTGGCTACCTGCAAGAAACACCCCTGCCATTACAGATATACTTGCTTTTGATGCAACCGGTGCGATAAGTATTGTAAATGTTCCCAACCAAACTATTGGTGCTGTTCAAATAACTGCCGGAACCAGTTCGGTTTCATTTGCCACCAATGTACTTACTAATGTACTTACCTTAAATGCTGCAACGCCACTCATTTTTTCATCCAACGGTAAAGTACTTGCCTCGGATTTTATGACCATTGCCCTTGGTACTGGCGTATCATTTACTATGACTACTGGTACTCTTGGGATTGTACCGGGCACCGGGGGTAAAATACGCATTAATGGTACTCTAACGCTTTCGGGGGGTACTTTGGATTTTGACGTGGCAGGTACGGGAGGTACTACCATCAACGGTACCGTAACCTATATTTCGGGAAACTTTGTTTCAACCAATGTAACAGCTATAAACTGGGCCAACGCCTCTAATTATAACCATTCCGTAGATGGTACCGCTGCCAGTGCCATTCCTTTATCTACATGGGCCAGCGGCTCTACCTGTACTATTTTAGGGCTAATTGCCGGCACAACTGTACCACAGAATCTTACAAAAAATACTTTTTTTAATCTTCGGTGGAATTGCAGTGCCCAGTTTGCAGATGTACTGCTGATTAGCGCTGGAGATACCATTACGGCTACCGGTACACTTACCATACTCAATACCAGCACCCGAAAATTACGCCTTGCCGGTACGGCAGGCGGATTAATCAGGGCAGGGGCATACATACAATCTGGCGGTACGGTAGTGATGCAGGCTGCTGATGGTATAACCACATTAAGGGTTAGTGGTGCTTACTCTCAGGGTGGTGGTACGCTGGATGCATTGGATGGCAGCGGATCCGGAACGGCTAACCTGGAACTTGCCGGTAATTTATCCAAAACAGGTTCTTCGATATGGCAATGCAGCAGCAGCAACAATGCGGCTCAAATGAACCTGGTTTTTAACGGAACTGCCACACAAAACGTAACAATCTCCGGCACCTGGTCTGCACCTGCGCAGGGCCGGTCGAATATCGCTATCACAAATCCCAACTTAGTATCAGGCGTTTCTTTAACCGGCATGTTAAGGGTGTATAATAGCAATAGCGCCCAGGCGGCCACCTGCACCTTAACCGGGATAGTAACCATCACCGGTGGTGGTTCGGGTATTAGTTATACCGGTGCCGGGGCAGGAGGTACTACTTTAATTTATAACTGGATATATCCGCAAAATGCCTCTGTGGTGGAATTTCCAACTACTAATGGTCCACGCAGCCTAACTATAAATAATGCACTTGGGGTAACTTTCCCGGCATCATTTAACCGCACGCTATCTGGTACACTCAGCCTTTTAAATGGAAACCTGGATATGCCCGGCAGTACATTAACCCTAAGCAACACTGCATTGGCCAACCAGTTAGTACATACCAATGGTTATATTTTTAGGGGGATACTGGGCCGTTATTTTCCCACAACCGGTCTGCCAACTAATGGCACTACAGTTAATTCCCGTTTCCCGTTTGCTGCTGGCACCAACGACAGGTCTGTCAACGTGTTTTTTTCCGGCGCAAATTTAACAGCGGGTACCGCAGGGTATATTTATGTTTCGCATAACGCCGTAATTAATGCCACTGCTGTAACAATTAACGATGATATTGTATTAGATAAACGCAGTAATTCAAGTTGGACACTTAATACAGCCAGTTTTAATCTTGGCTCTGGCGGACATACTATATCTGTTACGGCATTGGGTACCAATATTGGCGCAGTAACGGATATTAGCACTTTACGCCTCACTAATGGTACCGGTCTTTACGGTATTTTGATACCCACCACTGGCAGTATAACTGCTCCATTAGTAGGTAAATCAGGATTGCTGGTGGCAGATATCACTGCCCGTACCGTTTATTTTGGCAGCAATAACCTTAATGCTTTACAAATTTTAACTTACACCTGGACGGGAAATGTAAATAGTAACTGGACAAACCCCGGCAACTGGACAAGTATTGGCGCTGGTTATCCCAGTGCGCCAACTGATATTGCCGACATTTCGTCTACCCTGAATCACATGCCCGAGATACCAACGGCAACAAGTATCAACCTGTACCAGCTAATAGTGGGGGCACCTATTACATTAAGTATGCCGGGTACTGCCGCTATCAATATCGCCAATACAGTTACTTTTAACGGCAGTGCCGTATTGTCGCCTACCAGTACTTTCGCTTATTCCGGAGGTTCGGGTGTTACACAAAATATTGCTGCATTAACTTACGGTAATCTTGTTTTTTCGGGTACCGGTACCAAGATTTTACCAGCTACGGTAACCGTAACGGGTAACTACTTAAAATCTGGTGCAGAGCCTGTTGTTACGGGCAACACTTTTGTTTTTGCCGGAGCTGGTGCCCAAAAAATTTCAGAAGGTATTTACAATAACCTGACCATTACAGGCAACAGGGGAGGTGCAGAAATTGGAATAGGTAATCTTGTGGCCGAAAATGATATCTATGTTTCCGGTGCATTTATTGTAACTGCCACCAATTATACCGTACGTTACGATTTTAATTATTTTATTTTCAATTCATCCGGAACACAAACTGTACCGGGCTTCCAGTATAGTACACTTGAATTTGACGGGGGAGGTCCACGTATCCTTGATCCGCTTGGCTCTACCGATCCTGCACATGTTATCCAGGTACGTTCAATTTATATACCATCCGGTGTGGCGGTTACTGCTACTGGTTCTAAAGTAAGAATGTTGAGAGAATCACTTACCAATTTTGTAGGCAATAAAGATGTTAACTATCACGACCTTGAAATAGCCGGCAACCTCGGTGGTGCCAATATCAGGTTTTTTGGCCGAACCAATGTGCAGGGGCAGTTAACCCTTTCGCTCACCAACTTTGTATTTCTGCCAAATTATAATAATGCATCCCCATCTTTAACAGCCTATTTTAACTTTAATGGAACTGCCGACCAGGTAATACCAGCAACACCCGGCAACTTTGCATTTGATAATATTTATTACGAAAGGGGTAACAGGAATGTTACGCTTCAACCTTCAGGAACGATTAATGTATATGGCAGTATAACAAATTATAGTGCAACGCCATGGTCGGCAGGCAAGGGCTTTGTTACTGCCGGAAGTACAGTTAACTTTATTGAGGGCTCTTTTGATGTACCCGTATTACAGCCTGCTACCGGGGGCAGCAATTACCACAATGTTTCCGTTACCGGCGGTACCCGCCAGGTGGGTGGCGGTGTAGTGATTTCGGGGGATCTTAATATTACCGGAACAGAGTCCCTTCCCGGAAGGCTTTAAACAGGCAATGGATCATCTGTAAGAAATTTGACCATATTGGGTAACTTAACCGTTACCGGTACCTCTTCTTTATCACAGGTAACCGGCCAGTTAGATTTAAATACCGGTACTTCTGGTACTACAAATATTAATCTTGCAGGCAACCTCACTGTATCAGGTTTTGGGCAGCTTGTAACTACAGGTTCAAAAAATGGTACCATCTTTTTTAATGGCACTACCCAGCAGTATACGCATACTTCTCCATTTAAAAACATGTTCTTAAATTATACAGTGGGCAATGGTACAGGCAGTACTTTGCTTACCTTAAATAATTCGATAGAACTGAATCGTTCGCTGGTAGCGGCATTGAAGGGTACGCTAACGGTATCGAATAATGCTTCTTTAAATGCCGGTACACATAATATCCGTACAGGTGATGGTGTGGATGGCAATGCTTTATTTGACCTGGCTGCTGGCTCAACTTTAATTACTGCCAATACCGGCGGTGTAGAAGGTGCTGCAACAGATGGCACTACAGGCACTGTATTAACTACAGATGCATTGCTGGTAAAAACATATAGTGCAACGGCAAGCTATGTATTAAATGGTGCTACCAGCAGCCCCTTCCCGGCTGCTGCCGTTAATATGCTTAACTTAACCCTTGGGGCTAATGTGTCTCTTAACCATTCGATAGTTGCCAGTGGTACTGTTAACCTTGCATCCAGCATGCTTACACAGGCAGGGCATAACTTAACTTTTTCGGGGCTTGCCAGTACTACCGGCAGCATCTATGCCAATAAAAATTCCACCATTACCATTAGTGGCGTTTTGGGCACTGTGGGTCCCCTGCGTTTTGCACCGGGCGGCAATACCACGGGGCAGTTAGCTATCAACAGGCCATTGTCAATACCTTTAAACAGCGATTTAACGATAGACCCCACACCACATAGTGGTAACCTAGTTACAATTGCCTCATCCGAATTGGATATAAACGGGTACACCCTTACAATTAATGGCGCTGTAACCGGTGCCGGTACAATTGGTGGCTCCAATACATCAAATCTTACTTTAGGCGGTACAGCAGGTATCCTCAATTTTACTTCAGGAAAACAGGTGCTGAAAGATTTTACCTTAGTGGGCAGTGCAACAGCTACTATTGGCACCCCATTGGATATTACCGCCGGCACAAGCCCTGGCAATGCAGGTGCTGTAACGGTTACGGGTACCTCGTTGCTAACCACGGGCGGAAACCTTACCCTAAAATCAAATGTGCATGGTACGGCCAGGGTTGGCCAGGGTGCTATTACAGGTGGATATATCAATGGAGATGTTACCGTAGAACGTTTTATAGAAAGCAGTCCTAAAAGAGCATGGCGCTTACTTGCAGCACCTGCCTACGGGCAAACGATAAAAGAGGCGTGGCAGGAAAATCAACCTGCTGGTGTAAACCCCGGTAATGGTTTTGGTACAATCATCACTTCCAACTCCGGTGCATGGGCAGCTAATGGATTCGATTACCAGACACCGGGCAACTCCCTGCTGGTGTACAACCCGGCAACCAATGTATGGGACGGGGTAACCAATACAAATACTCCAATTAATTCAGCTGGTGGTAATAAGGCTTATATGGTATTTATCCGTGGCGACCGCTCGGCTACACCTAGTAACGGACCGGCTTCTACCTCGGCTAACGTACGCATAAGAGGTACGCTGTACCAGGGTAATTTGCCTGCCGTACCGGTTAGTGTACCAGGGCAGTTTGTTGCTATTGGGAATAATTATGCATCGGCTATTGACTTCACCACACTTGGCGACGCCAATGTAGATCAAACCTTTACGGTGTGGGATCCCAAGTTAGTAGGCTCCAGTGGTTTGGGGGGCTATGTTACTTTTAGTGCATCCACATCGCCTGCATGGATACCTGTGCCTGCAGGAGGCAGCTACACTGCAGGTGTACCCAATACAAGGATTGAATCGGGACAGGGGTTTGTAGTTTATTCCACCAGTGGTGGCGGTAATATTATTTTAAAAGAAAGCAGCAAAGTATCAGGCAGCAATATGGTATTTCGTCCAATGCCTAATGCTGGCGGATTTAAACCATCATTAACCACCAACCTGCATTCCAATATTGGGGGTAATGCCATTATCTCAGATGGTAATATTGTAGTATTTAGCGACAATTACAGCAATGACATAGATAATAAAGATGCGCTTAAGGTTACCAACACCGCCGAAAATTTTGGCATACTGCGTAACAATAAAACCCTGATTGTTGAAGCCCGGCAACCGGTAACTACAACCGATACTGTATTTTTTGACATACGTAAAATGAAGGCACAGCCTTACAAGTTAGAACTTACAACCAAATATTTTGATGGAACTGTTACCGGCTGGCTCGAAGATAAATACTTAAAAAAACTAACGCCATTGAATATGGATGGCACAATTACTTACGATTTTGTGTTGTCGGCTAATGCAGCAGAATCTTATGCGCCAGATAGGTTCAGGGTAGTGTTTAGCGCTGCAAGGCCTCTGCCGGTTGGCTTTAGCACTATTAAAGCGGCGCAGCAAGGCAAAAATATTGCAGTAGAATGGAAGGTAGATAATGAGCTTAATGTACGCCGATACGATGTAGAGAAATCTACAGACGGCCGCAACTTTACCAAACTGGGCGAAGTAAATGCCAAAGGCAGTAACAGCAGTTACACCTGGCTGGATGAAAATGCTTTTGATGGCGACAATTTTTATCGTATCAGGAGTAATGACAACGATGGAACTTTTGCCTACAGCAAAACGGTGAAAATTAATATGGCTACCAGGCCTGGCAACGGCAGCTTTGTGATTTTTCCTAATCCGGTTAAGGATGGTATGATTAGCCTTCAAATGAAAAATACCGCAGCCGGTATTTACAATATCAGGCTTATTAACCAGGTGGGCCAGGTGCTTGAAAGAACGCTTATCAATCATGCCGGCGGCAATGCTACACAGTCGTTCCAGTTGCCTAAAAACCCGGGTGAGGGTGTGTATCAGCTAGAAATTATTTCGCCAGAAAATAAGTCAACAACACTCAAGATGCTGGTGTTGGGCAATTAAAAATATCAACCGAACTGTATTAAACAAAAAAGCCACCTGCCTTAAAGCGGATGGCTTTTTTGTATTCGTTTGTTTCGCTTAAAATTGTTCCAGTTTGCTAAAGAAGAAGTCGCTTTCTATCTGTGCATTTTCATCGCTATCGCTGCCATGAATGGCGTTTTCGCCAACAGATGCTGCATATAATTTACGTATAGTACCCTCTGCAGCCTGTGCCGGGTTGGTAGCACCAATCAGTTTTCTAAAATCTTCCACAGCATTGTCTTTTTCTAATATGGCGGCAGTTATTGGCCCGCTGCTCATAAATTGAACCAGTTCGGGATAAAAAGGTCTTTCCCGGTGTACCGCATAAAAATCACCAGCTTTTCCTGCTGATAAGTGCAGCATTTTTAAAGCCACGATACGAAAACCGGCGGCATTAATTTTTTCCAGTATGGCACCGGTATATCCTTTAGCAGTAGCATCCGGCTTAATCATCGTAAACGTTCTGTTGCTCATAGATTCATTTTTTGTGAGCCGCAAAGATAAATGCTTTCATTGTGCAGCATAGCAATATTTCCTTCATTTTAGGGTATATTTTAAAAATTATAAAATACAGCCCGTTTAAACTGGAAACTAAACTTTACTTTTGCGCCTCTTTATGCAGCCGCTATCAGCTATATATCCATCATTAACACAACCCTGCAACGTAGTGATTACGATGCACCAGAAGCCCGATGGCGATGCCATGGGTTCGTCTCTGGGCTTGTATCATTTTTTGCTCCAACTGGGTCATCGTATTACAGTAATATCACCTACCAACTGGGCCGATTTTTTATCGTGGATGCCAGGAGCCAGACAGGTGCTGGATTACGAGCGGCAAACTAATGAAGCTAATGGCGCTATCGACAGGGCTGCATGGATTTTTTGCCTTGATTTTAATGTGCTGTCCCGTACAAAAAAAATGGAGGCAAAGTTAGCTGCAGCTACAGCCACCCGTATTTTGATAGACCATCACCAGCAGCCACAAACAGCAATGTTTACCTACGGCAACAGTGATACTGCCAAAAGCAGCACCTGTGAGATGGTGTATGATTTTATTACAGGCTCGGGCCATGCCGATAAAATTAACAGGGAAGTGGCCGAGTGTTTATATGCAGGCGTGATGACAGATACCGGGTCTTTCCGTTTCCCCTCTACCACAGTGTCGGTACACGAGATGGTAGCAAGGTTAAAGGCTACCGGCTTCGATCATAGTAAAGTGCATGAAAACCTGTTTGATAACTTCCTCGAAAATCGCTTTCGTTTTTTCGGTAATGTACTTCTTAACAGGATGGAGGTTTTTTATGAGTACAACACGGCACTGATAGCTATACCGCAGCAGGATTTGATAAAATACAATGTTATAACAGGCGATACAGAGGGACTTGTAAATTTTCCTTTGAGTATTAAAGGCATTAAGCTGGCTGCAATTATTATCGACAGGGGAGAGGAAAGAAAAAGTTCCTTCAGGAGTAAAGGCAGCTTTGATGTAAACGAATTTGCAAGAAAGTATTTTAATGGTGGTGGGCATGTGAATGCAGCAGGCGGACAAAACAAAGAGCCGCTTGAAGAAGTGGTGGCAAAATTTATAGCCGCCATGAAAGAAAATAAAACGCAACTCAGCGAATACGATTTTTAAAACAATAACCAAACAATGAAACATCTTCTTCTTATTGCTACGCCTATGGCATTGCTGCTTACGGGCTGCTTACAATCGTTTAAAAAAGAAAGCGATGGCATAGAATACAAAATTATTTCCGATAAAAAAGGTACAGCGCTTAAGCCGGGTAACTTTTTTGAGATACAATTTAGCCAGGTATATAAAGGGCCCAATAAAGATACGGTGCTGTTTAGCTCTACCGATTTTATGAACCAGATAGTAGCGCTGGATTCAATGAGTATACCACCGGTATATTACAAAATTTTCAGCCAGGTAAGGCAGGGCGATAGCGTGGTGGTAAAGCAGCTTACCGACAGTATTATGAAACAGCAGGCCAATGTACCGCCGTTTATGAAGAAAGGTGCACACCTTATTGCATACTATAAAGTGGTAAATGTATTTGCATCAAGAGAAGCGGCAGACAGTGCTTACCAGCAGTTAATGGCCAGTGCAAAAATTAAAGATTCAATCAAAAAAATTGACCAGCTTAAAAAAGATGATAAGCTGATTGCTGATTACCTGGCTAAAAATAATATTACTGCTTTAAAGGGCGCAAAAGGTACTTATGTACAGGTGCTTGAGCCAGGCGAAGGTGATACGGTTGATAGCAGCAGTGTGCTGAAAGTAATGTATACCGGCAGGCTGCTGGAGGGTGGAAAAGCATTTGATTCTAATGTAGATCCTCAATTTGGCCACACCGATCCGCTGCCTGTAGATATGAGTGCACCAGAGGGTAGCCCCAACAGTGTTATTGCCGGATGGACAGACGGGCTGGCCTTGCTTAAAAAAGGTGCCAGGGCAAAACTGTTTATTCCATCCTCGCTGGCTTATGGCGCAAGAGGTGCAGGTAACGAAATTAAGCCTAATGCTAACCTTGTGTTTGATGTAGAAGTGGCGGATGTGCTTACACAGGCCCAGGCAAAAGCAGAAGCTGAAATTGAAATGAAAAAGCGCCAGGCTGAACAAAAACGCATGATGGACTCCCTGCAAAAAGCACAGAAAGATACTTTGAGAAAAAAATAATTGTACAGCAAATTATACCTAAGCGCCGCTTTTTTAAGCGGCGTTTTTTTTTGCCTGTATGCCTGGCCCATTTCAAACCAGTAATTAAACAATTCATACACGCTGGTACATGACGATTGGCTGTAGTTGTATTTTTTTGATAAAAAACTATAGTATGAAAAAACAATTTATGCGTCATTTACTCCCCATCCGGCAGTATTGGCTAATGGGCCTCGTTATGTTAGTGGCTGTGTCGTGCAAAAAAGAATCAGTTGCACCTTTGCCGGTTGATGATACCGAACTGCTGGTAACCCTTACCGGTAGCGATGGGGCGATACAAATAAAATATGGTACAGACAGCCTGCCGGTTGAAATTACCACCAGCCTGCTCTCAGACGACGATGCTCCCGTTAAGTACACAATACGTTACAGGCCCGATAAAAAAATACTTGATTTGAATGGCAATGATGGTATGGTGATTACCCCGGTATACGATGCCGGTATACCATTAGGTACAAATTATTACAAAAACAATATACATGAAGCCGCTGTGAG
The DNA here is from genome assembly GCA_937873715.1 of uncultured Chitinophagaceae bacterium. Lineage (GTDB taxonomy): Bacteria > Bacteroidota > Bacteroidia > Chitinophagales > Chitinophagaceae > Ferruginibacter. The sequence continues at coordinate 10,122 of CALMYJ010000037.1, read as the reverse complement.
TTATAATCTTGAAAACGGGTTGTATAAGCTGGTAACTTTATACAGGAGGATGGATGAAGGTTTTTTTCCGGCGCTAAGTTTTCATTTCGAACACGACGCTACTGGTAATATCACCCAAACGGTGATTATGGGTGAGCAGGGTACGCCTAACTACCTTGTACGGCAGGGGCATATTAATTTTCTTTACGATCAAAAGAAAAATCCTTTGTATGCTCATAAAGATTTGCTGATGCTGTTTTTGCAGGCTGTTTCAAAAAATAATATTACCCGTGAAGATCATTTTAATAAACAACTGGTGCTTGAAGACAGGTACGCTTATACCTATACTTATAAAAGCAATGATTTTCCGGCAAAAGCAAAACTGAAAATCGGGCTTGACGATGCAACAGCCATTCAGGACGAAATCATATATGCTTATGAGTAAGCAGGCATAATCAACCAGTGCATTTTTTAGGACCAGAAGATTTCTATTAATTTATCCGTGTTTTTTTTATTGTTGTATAGATTTTTTAAAACACTGTTGCGTTGTTCATTCATTTGATCCGTGTAAGGAATGGTATAAAGGTAGCTGATAGCCGTAATGAAGGCCGCTGCATTATCGTCTATAATAGTGCAAATGGTATCAAGGCCGGAACCAGTTACGCCGGCCTTGTTTACTAAACAGTGCCTTCCATTAAAAAGGGCATTAAGTAATTTAAGTTTAACACCGGTATTGTTAAAAGAGGGCAGCACATTTACCTGGGCTTTTACAATAAGGTCGTGCAGTTCTTTATCGCTTGGGTTGGCTACCAGGCAGGAGCGTTCGTACTGGTGCACCAGCGCTTCCAGCTTTGCTGATGGATTTTTGCCGGCAATCACAAATGGCACCGGCAGTTTGCTAAACACTTCCTGCAGTAGCCAAATGGCTACGGCTTCATTTTCGTTAACCGATAAATTACCGTGGTAAAGGCAGTAGCATCCACAACCTTCGCTACCCATTGCATCGGTATAAGGGATAAAAACCGGCAGGTGAAAAATATCTTTGGCATGCAGTTGCCGCTGGTAAAGCAGTACATCATTACTGCTAAGGGCAGCAATCTTAACTTTTTGTGCTAATTGCTGTTCGTACTTTTTTAGGAGCCTGCTTTCGAAGCTGAAATAAAGTTGCTTTAATTTGTTTGTTTCATGCAAGGCCAGCTTGTGGTAATATTCAAACTCTGCATTGTATAACCGGAGCAGCACTATCCTGTTTTGCAGCCTGCCAGCCTGCAGCCAGTAGCTGCTGTGTATACCTTCGGCTAATATGGGATAATTGTCTTGCTGCAGCCGCCTGAGTAATGCTGTGTTTTTCCGGGAACTAACGATGTAGGGTGTACGCAACGAAATGCCGGTGATTTTTTTTCGGGGGTAGTAGTTTACCGAAGCACAATATTTATTCAGTTCGTTTTGTGGTGGGCGCCTGTGTACAAATGCATGCAGGTGTACCTGTACCCCTGCATGGTGCAATGCTTTTATTTTGTAAAATAAATCAATTACACCACCAAAATCGGCAGGCCAGGGTACATCATGCGTAATTATATGCAGTACCCGTTTATTCATCATAGTGGATATTTAAAATTTGCATCGCCATTGCTTTTACCTGTGTTCTATTTGCTTGTACAGGTTTAGTAAAAGCTTTTCTTCCTGTTGCCAGTTGTATATCTCCCTTGCTGCCACACAGTTTTGCCGCAGCGTTGAATATACAACTTCGTTACGGAGTAAATTGTTCAACTGCCTGGCAATATTTTCGGCACTTATATCGGTAATAAGTAGCGCAACTTCGTAAGTTCTGTTGATGCTGGCATAGGCCGGGTAATCCATAGTAAGTTGCGGTACGCCTGCATGGATATAATCAAAAAATTTATTGGCAAGCGAAAGGTAATTGCTTTTGCCTGTAGATTCTACCAGGTTAATACCAATATAGGCTTGTTGAGTAATTTGCCTGAGTGCGGCAGGGGATAGCTGTCCCCTGAAAATTACTTTTTCTTCAAGTTGGTATTGTTGCACCAGTGTAATTGCCTGTGCCATAAAGTTGCCATCGCCGCAAATAATTAACCGGCAAGGCACCCATTGCATGGCTGGTATAAGTGTTTCAAAGCATCGGCCTTCATTCACTGCACCCTGGTACAGGATAAATTTTTCTGTTGCAGTAACAGGTTCGGCAGGCATTAGTACCGGCACATTCCTGATTACGGCGTATTGAACCCCGTACATTTTTTCAAATTCGGCAGCAATGGGCTCATTCACGGTATAGCCGTACCTGAACTTTGGCACGCTATAGCGCTCAATCATTTTCCAAAACCGTTGTATAGCAGGCCTGGTTACAATTTCCTTCATTTCGCAAAATAACTCATGAGCATCGTACACCCTTTTAATGCGTTTAAGCCGGGAAATAAACAGGCAGGGTAAAATGGTATCCAGGTCAATCGCACAAATACAATCCATTTTTTTAAAAAGCAGGAAAATAAACAGGCGGATATTGTATTCCGCATAAAACAATTTCCCCTTTTGAAAAAAACAGCCCAGCCGCTTTTGATGAAAAGGCTGGGCAGTAAGCGGTATTGATTGTTTCATTTTCCGGCCAATAAGTACCACCTGGTGCCCGGCTGTAGCCAGCGAACTGCAAATGCGCTGCATGCGCTGGTCGTATACAAGGTCGTTGGTAACAGTACAATAAATGGTCATTGAAGCAAATTAAGGGCATTGCAAATATGGCTGATAAAAAATACGCCGCCTCTAAATAGCCGGGTTTTTTATTCAAAAAACAGCAACTTAAGCTAACTGGCACTTCAAAGGCAAATGGGTAAAAGTAAAAAGATGCACTGTGAGCAAAGCCCTTCACGCCCTTTTTTGCCCTGTTTTTTTGGGTAAAACAGCACCATGGTGGCATATATTTCAATAATTTTCTCTACTTTCGCAACCGAAATAAAAAAAGCAATTAATAAAAGAAGTTATTAAAACAAGAGAGATGCCTTATTTAACAATTGAAAAAAGAGCGAAGATTTTCACTGATTTTGGTGGTAAAGCAACTAATTCAGGGTCAATCGAGGGTCAAATTGCACTGCTTACAGTGCGTATCAACCACATTTCTGAGCATTTGAAGTCAAACAAAAAAGACTTTTCTACACAACGGGGATTGATGAAAATGGTGGGCCAGCGTAAACGCCTCCTCAGCTACCTCAGCAAACACAATCTTTCAGGCTACAGGGCGCTGATTGAAAAATTAGGTTTGCGTAAATAAGTAAACAACATGCACAGATAAACTAATTCCCAACTATTTTTAGCACAGTTGGGAATTATTGCATTTATGCTGCCATGCGCAACTTCACTTGCGATTGCCCTATTCTTAATGCTAACACAACTACAACATGAACTCCAACGTACAATCAGTAACATTTGATATTGGTGGCAACCGCATGGTTACCATCGAAACTGGAAAACTTGCCCGCCAGGCCGACGGTTCAGTAACCGTTCGTCAGGGCAACTGTATATTATTAGCCACAGTGGTGGCCAATAAAGAACCAAAAGAAGGCCAGTCCTTCTTCCCTTTATCTGTGGATTACCAGGAAAAATTTGCTTCTGCAGGTCGTATACCCGGCTCGTTCTTCAAAAGAGAAGCCAGGTTGAATGATTATGAAATATTAACCAGCCGCCTGGTAGACAGGGCATTGAGGCCCCTGTTTCCAGAAGATTATTTCTGCGATGTGCAGGTACTCATCTATCTTGTTTCGAGCGATAATGAAGTATTACCCGATGCAATGGCCTGCCTTGCTGCATCGGCCGCCCTCGCAGTATCAGACATTCCCATCCAGGAAATTATATCCGAAGTACGCATTGCCAGGAAAGACGGTGAGTTCATCATCAATCCCACCCGTGCCCAGTTAGAAGCCGCCGATCTTGAATTTATAATAGCCGCTACCGAAAAAAATATCATGATGGTAGAAGGTGAAGCCAAAGAGTGCCAGGAGGAAGATTTAATTAAAGCGATTGAACTGGCTCATGAAGCTATCCGCATACAAATTAAGGCGCAGGCCGAATTAAGGGCAAAACTGGGTATTACCAGCAAAAGGGAATACACCAAACCCTATCGCAATGAGGAACTGAACGAGAAGATTATTGCTTTTGCAAAAGATAAAATGCATGCTATTGCCATGTCGGGCTCCAGCAAGCACGAACGCAGTGATGCATTTACAAAATTAAAAGACGAACTGGTGGTACACCTCGGCGAAGAATTGCCGGATGAAGATAAAAAACTGATTGGCCATTATTATGGCGAGTTGCAGTACCATGTGGTAAGAGATATGATTTTAAACCAGGGACGCCGCCTTGATGGACGCAGCACCACGGATATCCGTAGCCTTAGTATGGAAACCGATATACTGCCCACGCCGCACGGCTCATCTTTATTTACCCGTGGCGAAACCCAATCGCTTACTACGGTAACTTTTGGTACTCCATTAGATGAACTGCTGGTAGAAAGTGCCCACAAATCTGATTATACCAAGTTTATACTGCACTATAATTTTCCCCCGTTTTCAACTGGTGAGGTAAAAATGATGCGTGGCGTAGGCCGCAGGGAAGTAGGGCATGGCAACCTGGCCATGCGTTCCTTAAAGCAAATGATGCCCGGCCGTGAATATCCTTACACCGTAAGGGTGGTTAGTGATATCCTTGAGTCTAACGGTTCATCTTCTATGGCTACTGTTTGTGCCGGTTCGCTGGCCTTAATGGATGCCGGGGTACCCATCTCAAAGCATGTAAGTGGTGTAGCAATGGGGCTTATTACAAAAGAAGGCAAATTTGCTGTACTTACAGATATACTTGGTGACGAAGATCACCTGGGTGATATGGACTTTAAAGTTACCGGCACCCGTGAAGGTATTTGCGGTGTACAAATGGATATTAAAGTGGATGGCCTGAGCATGGACATTATGCGCCAGGCTTTAGAACAGGCACGCCAGGGCCGCCTGCATATACTGGATGCCATGTATGAATGTATGCCATCATACAGGGGCGATTTAAAACCACATGCACCACGTATGGCCAAGCTGATTATTGATAAAGAATATATCGGTGCAGTGATAGGCCCCGGTGGTAAAGTGATACAGGAAATACAGCGTGAAACCGGTACTACCATCAATATAGAAGAGGTAAATGATGCAGGCGAAGTAAGCATCTTCTCTACCAATAAAGAAAGCCTCGAAAAAGCAGTGAACTGGGTAAAAGGCTTAACAGCCGTACCACAGGTTGGCGAAACTTACGAAGGCACTGTGAAAAGTATTAAGGAGTTTGGCGCCTTTGTTGAATTCCTCCCCAAAAAAGAAGGCCTGCTGCATATCAGCGAAATAAGCTGGAAGCGCCTTGAAACTATGGAAGGTATATTTAAAGAAGGCGATAAAGTGAAAGTGAAATTGCTGGATGTGGATCAGCGTACCGGCAAGTTCAAGCTGAGCCGTAAAGTGCTGATGCCAAAACCTGAAGGCCAGCCGCAACAGCCCCGTGGCGAGCACCGCCCAAGGCGTGAAGAAAATCCGCAGGCAGAGTAATCATTCTTCTATTTACTTTAATTTTTTATATAAAAAGAAGCCGGTCAACATCTTGACCGGCTCTTTTTTGTAATTAATAAAAACCAAAGCTTCGTTATTGTATCAGGGCTACATTGCCTTTAAATGTGAGTATACTTTTGTTGCTGCAGATGATATCTACCACGTACACAAATACATCTTCGTTAAGTTTCTTGCCTTTGAAAGTGCCATCCCATCCCGATGAAGGATCGTTGGCATTAAAATCGTTTTTCGCAAATACCATTTCGCCCCAGCGGTTAAATATTTTCAGCGATTTTACCCTGAACAAACCCTTACCCCTTGGATAAAAGATATCGTTGGCACCATCGCCATTGGGTGAAAAAGTATTTGGTATAAACACATTACCATCATTACAGATAACGAACACTGTTATCTTATCCCTGGCACGGCAGCCGCGGTTGGTGGCTACTTCTACGGTAAACTCCGTGTTTTCGGTTGGTCTTACGGTAATGCCCGGGTAAATATTACGGAAGCCGTCAAAAGTGGGTGTCCATATTACTTCTGTTACGTCTGATGAGATGGTGGGAACCAGGTCAACGGTTTCGCCTACGTTAATGGTTTTATCCTTACCGGCATCAACAGTGGGTACAGGGTTTACGGTTATAAGCACAAAGCCGGTGTCTTTAAAGCAGCCAAACTCATCAGTACCCACTACACGATAGTTTGTAGTTACGTCGGGTTTTGCAGTAGGTGTGGCTATTGCAGCATTGCTTAAGCCTGCAGATGGCGTCCATTCGTAGCTGTTGGCACCTGTGGCCGAAAGTTGTGTTGACTGGCCCTTACACATTTCTACCGGGTTGCTGTAGTTGATGCTTATCGGGTGTTTCACCAGCACCTGCACAGAGTCGGTAGCACTGCAGCCATTTATAGTGGTGCCGGTAACGTGGTATACTATATCGTAATCCACAGATGTGGTAGGGCTGGCACAGTTGCTGCAGTTGAGCCCTGTAGCCGGTGTCCAGGCATAGGTATCGGCACCTGTGGCATTTAAAGTGATGCTGCTGCCTTCACAAAGTATCACCGTGTTGCCTGCATCTACATGGGGTATAGGGTAAGCTTCGGTGTTTTGTGTAAGGGTAGTGGTACAGCCGCTGCTGTTAGTAACTGTAAGGTTAGCCGGGTAGGTTCCTGCAGTGGTATACAATTGTGTTTTTGGATTTTGGAAGGCCGAATTGTTGCCATTGCCAAAGGTCCAGTTCCAATTAAGGGCCGAGGTATCCGGTGTGGTAACAATACCGGTGTACGTTACCGTTAGCGGCACACAGCCATTGGCAGAAACCGTCATATCAATTGCTGGCGATGCTACTACTTTAACAGGAGATGTTGACAGCAGCGTATCAGTACATCCCTGCACCGTGGTAGTGATTAAAGATGGGAAATAGGTGCCTGTACTGTTGTAGCGGTGTGTTGGATTTACCGCCGTAGAGGTTCCGCCATCTCCAAAATTCCATGCATAGCCGGCTATGGTGGTGTTACTTACAGAGGTGTTATTGAAAGTAACAAAGCCTGAGTCGCACAAAGCTTTATTATCGAAGCTAAAGCCGGTAATTACATTATTTACAAATATGGTATCCTTGCCCTTAATCGGTACCTGGCAACCATTATTATTTACCAGTATTATTTTAGGAACATAACTGCCCGGGTTAGTATAGGTATGCGATACTATCGAATCGGCAGTGGTAATAATAGTACCATCGTTAAAATCCCATATATACGTAACAATATGGTTGCTATGGGCTTCAAAGTTTACTGTAAGCGGTTTACAGCCATTAACCGGCTCGTATTCAAAATAGCCGGTTGGGCCTTGTATTACAATGGTTTTTTCCATAATAGCGGTACAGCCACCTACACCCGTAACTGTTAGCCTGGCTGTAAAGTTGCCGGGATAAGTATAAAAGTGAGATGGATTGATGGCGGTGGAATACGAATCATCGCCAAAATCCCAACTGGTGGTGATGGCTCCTGTTGAATTATTTGTAAACTGAACCAGCAGTGGCGGACAGGTGGTGAATGAATCGCTAATGCTAAATTGTGCAGTAGGTGATACAATATGTATATACTGTGTTTTTATCACCGAGTCTTTACAGCCGTAAGTATCAGTGATAATGAGTTTTACGGTATAATCACCATTGGCGCTATAGCTATGTTCCGGGTTTTCGCCGGTGGCCGTGCCGCCATCACCAAAATGCCAGAGGTATTGCAGTGATTTACCAGATGATTGATTGGTAAAATGTATGGGCTTGCCGGGGCAGCTTACTGTATCGGTTACACTAAAATCAGCTTTTGGCTCAGTTATTTCAAATGGTGTGGAAAGAGTGGTGCTGTCGCTGCAACCATTGCTGTCAGTAACTTTCAGGCTAATTGTATACAGGCCGGAATTACTATAGCTGTGTTGAAAAGGCGCAGCGCCCAGTGTTGCTGAATTACCATCCCCATAATTCCATTGCCAGGATACTATCGGGTGGTTTTCGTCAGTGGCAGAACTGTCGGTAAATAGTACAGTGGTATTCCTGCACGAGCCCGGCGTGGCTATGCCAAAAGCCGCCGAAGGCCCGCCTACAGAAATATAATTTGGTTTTACCAGTTCGCTGGTACAGCCTAATAAATCTGTAACCAGTAAACGTACGGTGTACATACCGTTTTCTTTATAGGTATAATTTGCCGAAACACTGCTTAATGTCTGGTTGCTGCTGCCATCACCAAAGTTCCAGTTGAAAGATCGTATTTCACTTCTGCTTAATCCTGTATTGAATTTTACGGTGTTGCCACGACAGATGATGGTGTCTTCAGCTTCAAAAACTGCCTGTGTGTTGAGTACTGTTACCAGTTGTGTTGCAGTAAAGTCGCAACCAGTGCTATGATTCACCACTCTCAGCGATACACTATATGTGCCTGCCGCAGCGTAAGTATGTGTTGGGCTTCTAACAGTAGAGGTATTGCCATCGCCAAAATCCCAGTGCCATTCATTGGCACCAATGGATAAATCAGTAAATATTCTTTCAAATGGTTTTGTACAGCTATACCGGGTTCTGAATTTTGCAATAGGCGGTGCTATGTAAATATATTTTTGATAAGTAACACTATCCTTACAACCCCTGTTCCATACAATTAGTTTTACATCAAAATGTCCTGTATCAGCATAAATTTTCTTTGGATTCCTGATGGCGGAAGTTGTTTTGTCACCAAAATCCCAAAACCATTTTGTGGCACCACCGGTTGTTTGGTCAGTAAACTGTATTTCGTTTTTAGCACAGGTATTTGTTAAGTTGGCAGAAAAGCTCACCTGTGGTTTGCCGGTAGCAATGATAGCATTATTCCTCACTGCTGAATCGGTACAGCCCGAAACAGTGGTAATAACAAGTTTTACGGTATAATTGCCTGCTGCCGTATAAGTATGCGTAGGATTTTTATCTGTAGAAGTAGTGCCATCTCCAAAATTCCATAAATAACTGCTCACCGGATCACTGCTCACTACTGAGTCCCTGAAGGTTTTGGTAAATGAAATACAACCACTATCCGGCAGGCCCGGCATTAAAACTTTGGGGCTTTCAATATTGATATATTTAGCTTTGGTTATGCTATTGATGCAGCCAAATATGCTGGTAACCTGTAGCGCCGCAGTAAAGCTGCCTGCACTATTGTAAGTAACAGTTGGGTTTTCCAGGTTGCTGTTGGAGGCTCCCGGTAATGTCCATCGGTATATCGCCCCATCGGTGCTTTGATTGGTATAGGTAACTGTAAATGGCGTTTTGCAGCTTGATGTATCAGAAGCGGTAAAAGCAACAACAGGCCGGGGCAGTACATGTATGTTTTTTGTTACAGAATCTGTACAGGCGCCAAAACTGGCCACCAGTTTTACCGTGTATATACCGGGGGTGCTGTATGTTTTGGTTGGGTTAAGGCTTACAGAAGTAGTGTTATCGCCAAAGCTCCATAATACAGAGCCCGGGTTAGGCGCCGAGGTATTGGTAAAGGCGATTGAAGTGCTAACGCATGCCGAATCTTTTGCAGTAAAATTGGCCTGTACTGTACCTACGGTAATGCCATTTTTTTTCATCAATGTGTCAGTGCAGCCATTGCTTGTTTTTACAATCAGTTGTACATCATAAGTGCCTTTCTCTGTATAAGTATGTGTAGGGTTTGCAAGGGTAGATGTGCCACCATCACCAAACGACCAAATATAGCTGAGGGCTCCTGTACCGGTAGAATTATTTTGGAAATCTATACTGGCGGGTATGCCACAGCCTTTAGCATTTCCGATGCTAAAGGCTGCACTTGAACCTGAACTAATTTGTATAAGCGATGACTTGGTTAATGTAGAAACACAACCATTACTGTTAGTTACCTGGAGGGTTACATTAAAATTGCCTCCGCTGGTATAAGTATGTGCCGGGTTTTTTTCTGAGGATGAAAAACCATCGCCAAAATCCCAGTTCCACTGCGCAATGGAATCGGCAGCAGCAATACTGGCATCACTAAATTGAACATGAAGGGGGTAGCAGCCACTGGTTACAGAAGA
>CALMYJ010000036.1 GCA_937873715.1 uncultured Chitinophagaceae bacterium | reverse complement strand
GTGGAGCTTACCTGCCCATTATGAGCGACGAAACCCTCATGGTGGAAGGCAACGGCTCTATTTTTCTGGCAGGACCATACTTAGTAAAAGCAGCCATCGGCGAGGATATTGATGCCGAAACACTGGGCGGTGCCGCCACACATACTGCCATCTCCGGCATTGCTGATTATAAGTTTGAAACCGAACAGCAATGCTTAGACGAAATAAAAAAAATCATCGGCAGACTGGGGCAAAAGCCCGGCGCAGGTTTTAACCGTATTGAAAGTAAAGCGCCCTGCAAAAACCCGGATGAACTTTATGGTATTTTTCCAACAGATGGCAAGCCTTACAATGTACTGGATATTATTGAACGCATAACCGATGCAGATAGCGCCGGCAACAGCAGCTTTGATGAATTTAAAAAGGATTACGGCAAAACTATCGTTTGCGGTTATGCCCGTATCGATGGCTGGGCCGTAGGTATTGTGGCCAACCAGCGCCTGATGGTAAAAAACAAAAAAGGCGAAATGCAACTGGGCGGTGTAATTTATAACGATAGTGCCGATAAAGCCGCCCGGTTTATTTTAAACTGCAACCAGAAAAAAATACCGCTGCTGTTTTTGCAGGATGTTACCGGCTTTATGGTGGGCAGCCGCAGCGAACATGCCGGCATTATTAAAGACGGGGCCAAATTAGTAAATGCTGTGGCCAACAGCGTAGTGCCCAAAATTACCATCATCACCGGCAACAGCTTTGGCGCCGGTAACTATGCCATGTGCGGCAAGGCTTACGACCCCCGCTTTATTTACGCCTGGCCTACCGCCAAAATAGCGGTGATGGGTGGCGAACAGGCCGCTAAAACTTTATTACAAATACAGGTAGCTTCTTTAAAAGCACAGGGCAAAACCATTACAGAAGCGGAGGAACAAAAACTGTTATCCGGTATCATCAGCCGGTACAACAGCCAAACCAGCCCCTACTATGCAGCGGCAAGGCTGTGGGTGGATGCGATTATCGACCCTGCTGCCACCAGGCAGCATATCAGTGAAGCCATTACGGCTGCCAACAACAACAGTGATACGGCCGCATTTAAAACAGGCGTGTTCCAGGTATAAAATAATCGGCTGCTGCTATTGCAACATCTGTTTAAAGTTGGCAATAAAGGGTGCAGGGTCGGTTACGTATTTTTTATATTGCTCCTGTCCTTCCCGGGCAATTGCTTTTAGTGTGGTGTAATTGTCGATAATGTATTGCAGTTTTTCTTCTGTATCGGTCATATCGAGTTTTAAGGGCAGGTAAGTTTTGTTTTCGGCAAAAATATCCGGGAAAGTTTCTATATAACTCATTTCAGGCTTTACCAGTACGCAACCAAACAGGAAGGCTTCAAAATCCCGGTAGCAAATTTCGCCCCAGCCAAAGGGGCTTACACAAATTTTTGTATCAGCTACTTCATCCAGGTACTGCTTTCGGGTTACCCGGCCCCCGGTTAAAAAATTGCCTTTTAATACCTTGAGGGCTTCCAGCACACGGTTGCGCTGAAAAGAAATTAAATTGGTTTTTTCGTAATTGGTATTACCCCTGAAGGATATATCGTATTGCCGGCCTGCATCCCAGAGTTTAAAAGGCTGGCTCCAGAAAATATAATTGCTGAGTACATAAAATTTGGAAGGAAAATGCCTGTAGTCGCACATGCCGAGGTTCCAGGCCAGGCGCAGCTTATTCAAATCGGCCTGCGGGCAGGGCGAATAAAAATCATAATCTGTTTTCAGCTCCGGGTTATCATCCCTCAGCCAGATACGTACGCTTTTGCGGCCATGCGACTGGCAGTAATAATCCCTGTCTTTAAGCAGTTGTTTTTTGGCAAATAAATCTACATAAGGAATGATATCAAAATCGGTGCTGCCGGTGCCATCACTCAAATCGAACCACACCACTTTGGAGTAACTCTTTTTTAGCAACTGCAATTTTGCAATTACATCGGCTTCACTTTGTGCAGTACGGGTGGTAATGCGCTGCCAGCTTTTAAAATAACGGGAAAGAATAATGGCGTAATCTCCCTGCTCCTGCTGCAGGGCTTCATACTTATAAAAAACTTTTACATGCAACCCGGCATGCTTCATGGCTGCCTTCCAGCGGTATACAGGATAGAGTATGGAGTTGTTTTTATGCCGCGGCATATCTGAAAGTATATGTATTTTCATTGCTTACGTTTTTTGAAAGTATACAACTACTTAATATTTCATACGGCTAGCAGCGAAAATATTACAAAATATCCGGTTGATGATTTTTAATATTAAGCAACGCTAAAAGCCGGCCATACAACAACTGCCTGCATATAACTGATAGTATATTCATACTTCTAAATTTTATGCCCCGGGTTTTTAACGTATAGCGTATATTTTTGTACACAAAATTTTAAGTGTAAGTTTTGCCAATATGATGCAGCAAATAAAAAAGATGGTACCCGAAGCCCTGATGCTGAAATTAAATGTACTGCGGTACCGGGGTAGCAGGTATACCTGCCCTTTTTGTGGTTATACGGCCAAAAGGCTTGCCCCTACAGGCTTTGATATGCCAGTACTCACAGAGAAAAAAGTAGTGGGCGGCGGCCTTCGTGAAGCAGCCTGCTTTAAATGTACTGCAACCGACAGGGAAAGGCTGGTATATATTTACCTCAAAGAACATACTGCACTGCTTGAAAAACCTGAACAACTCAGCGCCCTGCACATTGCCCCCGAAAAAAACCTGAGTAAATTTTTACTGCAGCAACAACTGCGGCAATATGTGTGCGGCGATTTATTTACACCCGGTTATAAATATGCCAGTCATGTACAAAACATGAATATTTTAAACATCCCCTACCCCGATAATCATTTCAGGCTGGTTATTTGCAACCATGTACTGGAGCATATTGAAGAAGACAGTAAAGCCATGAAAGAATTGTACCGGGTGCTGCAGCCGGGTGGTACAGCCATTTTGCAGGTACCGGTTTCCACCATTAGTGCAAACACTTACGAAGATTTTTCCATTACCACGCCGGAAGGAAGGGCAAATGCTTTCGGGCAATTTGATCATGTGCGGATATATGGCCGGGATTACAGCCAGCGCCTGCAGCAGGCCGGCTTTATTGTAAACACGATTAATATCAGCAACCAATACCCCAGCCTTGGATTACACCCGGGAGAAGATTTGTATATCGGCAGCAAATAGCATAAACAGCCTACAAAAAATAAGGACAGTGCCTGTTGCCTGTCCTTAGTGATTATTTAAAACGGTATTGTACCGGTGCTAAATATGCTTCAACACTTCAGCGCCAATGGCATCCGTACCTAAAATTTTATCTGCAGGGGTTGCGGCATCGGCAATATCCCTGGTGCGGTAGCCGGCTTTAAGCACTGCATCTACAGCATTGATTACAGCCTCTGATTCGGCCTTCATGCCAAATGAAATATCCAGCAGCAGTGCAGCAGATAATATGGAAGCCAGCGGATTGGCTACACCCTTGCCCGTTATATCGTGTGCAGAACCGTGTATGGGCTCGTACACACCGGTACCATCGCCAATAGAGGCGCTTGCCAGCATACCCATTGAGCCTGCAATCTGCGAGGCTTCATCGGTAAGGATATCACCAAATAAATTGGCGGTAACCACCACATCAAAGCGGCGTGGATCTTTTATCAGCAACATGGCCGTAGCGTCTACAAACTGGTGCTCCACTTCCACATCAGGATATTCGGCAGCAATTTTTTGTATCACTTCACGCCACAGCCTCGAGGTTTCAATTACATTGGCTTTATCTACCGAGCATAATTTTTTGCGGCGGGTACGGGCAGCATCAAATGCTTTACGGGCAATACGCTCCACTTCAAAGCGGCTGTACTCGGCAATATCGTAAGCGGTATCACCATTGTTTTTACGGCCTTTTTCGCCAAAATAAATATCGCCGGTGAGCTCACGGAAAAATAAAATGTCGGCTCCCTTTAATATTTCGGGCTTAATGCTGGAAGCACCCAGCAGTTCATCAAATAATTTGATGGGGCGCAGGTTGGCATACAGGCCAAGTTCTTTACGCATTTTAAGTAGCCCCTGCTCCGGCCTTACTTTGGCCGATGGGTCGTTATCATATTTAGGATGTCCCACAGCACCAAATAGCACGGCATCGGATGTACGCATTTTTTCAAGCGATTCATCCGGCAGCGGGCTGCCTGTAGCTTCAATGGCCACGTGGCCAATCAGCGCTTCATCATAAGTAAAGCTGTGGTTGAATTTTTCAGCAATACGGTCTAATACTTTTTTACCTACTGCAGTTACTTCCTGCCCTATCCCATCACCGGGAACAATTAAGATGTGTTTTGTAGCCATTGTTAATACTTCGCACTTAAACCGGAATTTAATACGTACTGGTTTTTAAAAGCGCTGTTTTGTTTTTATTATAGGAAGATAATTGTTGCATAGTATGGGATAACAACGGAATCAGCTAAATCATGTTCAACATCTTTTGCGTGGCTTTTATAGCCGATACTGTCTGGTCGCTGTCCAGTCCCCTTGTTTTAAATTCTTTGTGATTATACTTCCAGGTGATTACGGTTTCGCAAAGGGCATCCGTTTTACCCCCTGGCGGAATGCGTACAGTATAGTCCGTTAGTATGGCCAATTCCTTCTTTTGTTTTTTATACACTTTTTTCAAAGCGTTCATAAAAGCATCGTACTGCCCGTCGCCCTGTGCATGCTCTTCGTACAAAGCACCGTCTATTGTTATTTTTAGTGTAGCCGATGGATTCAGGTTTTTTGAATGAGTGAGCACATAGTCTTCAATCTTCACGGTTTCTGCATTGGCTTTTGTATCCAGTATGTCGGAAATGATGTAGGGCAGGTCGGCCTGTGTTACCATTTCTTTACGGTCGCCTAACTCAATGATACGCTGTGTAACCCTTTTAAGGTCGGCATCGGATAAGTGTATGCCCAATTGCTGCAGGTTATTTTCGATATTGGCTTTACCACTTGTTTTGCCCAGGGCATATTTACGCTGCTGGCCAAAGCGCTCGGGCATCAGGTCGCTGAAGTAGAGTTTATTTTTTTTATCCCCATCGGCATGTATGCCTGCTGTTTGTGTAAATACATTTTCGCCTACTACGGGCTTATTGGCCGGTATGCGTATACCCGAAAAATTTTCAACGATTTTGCTTACGGTGTATAATGATTTTTCGGCCACATTCATTTTTACTTCGGGCATAAAATCATGCAGCACAGCTACGGCGCTGGCCAGCGGGGCATTACCTGCTCTTTCGCCCATACCGTTTACCGTTAGGTGCAGGCCATGTGCACCTGCTTTTACCGCTTCAAATACATTGGCAGTACCCAGGTCGTAATCATTATGCCCGTGAAAATCGAAATGTGTACCGGGATAACGCTGCACTATCTGGCTTACAAAGTCGTACACTTCATGCGGTGTTAAAATCCCCAGTGTATCGGGCAGCATGATACGTTTTACAGGCTGCTTAGTTAAAAAATCAAGGTATTGAAACACGTAATCCCTTGAATGACGCATACCGTTGCTCCAGTCTTCAAGATATACGTTAACGCCTATGCTCTTTTTTTGGGCTAAGGCAATTACAGCAGCTATATCGGCAAAATGTTCTTCAGGCTTTTTCTTTAACTGGTGCGTAAGGTGATTCAGCGAGCCTTTGGTAAGCAGGTTCATTACTTTGGCGCCGGCTTCCATCATCCACTGTATCGATACATCGCCATCAACAAAAGTAAGTACTTCCACCCTGCTGAGCATTCCGTTGGCTTTTGCCCATTTGGTAATTTTTTTTACAGCATCAAACTCTCCTTCGGATACCCGGGCAGAAGCAATTTCGATGCGGTCTACTTTTACTTCGGTTAACAACAATTGTGCAATGGTTAGTTTTTCGGTTGCCGAAAAAGATACGCCACTGGTTTGCTCACCATCCCTCAGGGTGGTATCCATTATCTCAATAAATCGCTGCTGGGGCATAATGCACTTGGTTCAGTAAAAAATTTGAGCTGCTTTAGTACAACCGGTTGCTGGCAAAAGCGCCTATCTCCTGCTTCATGGCCTGCAGGTAATCGATATCATCAAAGCCGTTTGTAAGGTTATGCTTTTTGTAACCGTTGATATCAAACGACTCCTGTTCACCGGTAGGCAGTATAGTAATAGTTTGTTCGGGAAGGTTTACTTCTAATTCGGCTTTGGGATCGGCCTCAATGGCTTTAAAGATTTTATCTAAAAAACCGGCACTAACGGTTACGGGCAGGATACCTATATTAATAGAGTTGTTTTTAAAAATATCTGCAAAAAAACTGGATACCACACAACGAAAACCATAATCGTAAATAGCCCATGCCGCATGCTCCCGGCTGCTGCCGCTGCCAAAGTTTTTGCCGGCTACCAGTATTTTACCGGAGTAAATAGGATTATTCAATACAAAATCCTGCTTGGGAGTATCATCGTTGTTGTACCGCCAGTCCCTGAACAAATTATCACCAAAACCTTTACGTTCTGTAGCTTTTAAAAACCGGGCCGGAATAATCTGGTCGGTATCCACATTTTCGATGGGTAAAGGAACTGCAGTACTTTTTAAAACGGTGAATTTATCGTAAGCCATTTGTAATTGTAAAGTTTAAAAGTTTAATGTTTAAAGCTGATTTAGCTGATCAACTCTCTTGGGTCGGTTACCACGCCTGTTACTGCAGCGGCGGCTGCTACCAGCGGACTGGCCAGCAATGTTCTTGCGCCGGGCCCCTGCCTGCCTTCAAAATTGCGGTTGCTGGTGCTCACAGCATATTTACCGGCCGGTATTTTATCATCGTTCATAGCCAGGCAGGCCGAGCAACCGGGCTGGCGCAGTTCAAACCCGGCTTCGGTTAAAATATCCAGTATGCCTTCGTCTTTAATTTGCTGCTCTACTACATGCGAACCGGGCACAATCCATGCCGTAACATTATCCGCTTTTTTACGGCCCTTTACAATGGAAGCAAAAGCCCTGAAATCTTCAATACGGCCATTGGTGCAACTGCCGATGAATACATAATCAATTTTTTTACCCAGCATAGGCTCGGCCTCATGGAAGCCCATATAGCCCAGTGCTTTTTCGTAAGTGGCTTTGCCGGAATCAACCTGGTCGGCAGTGGGTATGGCCTGTGTAATACCGATACCCATGCCAGGGTTGGTACCGTATGTAATCATGGGTTCAATATCGGCGGCATCATACATATATTCTTTATCGAATGTGGCGCCTTCATCTGTTTTCAAGGTTTTCCAGTATGCCAGGCATTTATCCCACATATCGCCTTTGGGCGCTTTGTCTTTTCCTTTAATGTAGTTAAATGTGGTTTCGTCCGGGGCAATCATACCGCCACGGGCGCCCATTTCAATACTCATATTACATACCGTCATACGGCCTTCCATGCTCATGTTTTCAAACACATCGCCGGCATATTCCACAAAGTAACCGGTAGCGCCTGCGGCTGTTAATTTTGAAATGATGTAAAGCACCACATC
Source organism: uncultured Chitinophagaceae bacterium (assembly GCA_937873715.1). Classification (GTDB taxonomy): domain Bacteria; phylum Bacteroidota; class Bacteroidia; order Chitinophagales; family Chitinophagaceae; genus Ferruginibacter. The sequence goes on along the minus strand of CALMYJ010000036.1, from coordinate 116,670 downwards.
TTTGGGCAGCACCCCTTTGTTCAAAGTACCGTTTACCACTATACGCATTTTTTGGGGCTTAGGCTGCATGATGCATTGAGAGGAAAGCACCATCTCCACTTCTGAAGTACCAATACCAAAAGCAATAGCACCAAAGGCACCATGGGTAGAAGTGTGAGAGTCGCCGCACACTATCGTCATCCCGGGCAGTGTAATGCCATTTTCAGGCCCTACCACATGCACAATACCATTTTTAGGATTGCCAAGGCCCCAGTGAGAAATACCGTATTTGGCCGCATTTTGTTCCAGCGCTTTTAACTGGTTGGCCGAGAGTGGGTCTTTTACCGGCAGGTGCTGGTTAATAGTGGGGGTATTATGGTCGGCTGTTGCAAAAGTTTTGTCGGGAAACATTACGCTAAGCCCACGTCCTTCCAAACCAAGGAATGCTACGGGGCTGGTAACTTCATGAATAAAATGACGGTCGATAAAAAACACATCCGGGCCATCCTGTATTTTCCGCACCACGTGTGCATCCCATACTTTGTCGAATAATGTTGTGGCTGTAGTACTCATTTTGATTAATTTAAATCGGAGTGCAAAATTCTTAAAAAAATACCACAAAATGGCAGGGTAGCTTGTTTTTATTTAGGCAGTTATGCACAACTTCAGAAAGAAAAACGATTGCGGAATAAAAAATTGAACAAATTAAAAAGATGGGCGCACCTTATTTTACAAATCATAAAAATACCTCGACCTGTTTACCCTCAAATCTCTTAATAAGCCCGATTTAGGGCTGATGGTGATGGTAAAATACCGGCTCCGCCCAATGGGAGCAAGGCTGATGGCCATTTGCCAGCAGTGCATTTCACGGGCTATCGTCATGGTTACATAGCCAATTTCGCCGGTTGAAACATTGTAAGTGCCATTCACCCCTACCTGCCATTGTTTGGTAAGGCCGAGGGTACCGCTAAAGGTAAGATCGGAGTTAAAAGTGGTTTGAAACTTCTTGAGCGTTCGCACAAAGGTTTTGTTGAATCGTAAGGAATAACCCAGGTTTACCGACCAGGGTATACTAAAATCGGTAAACTCAGCAGGATTATTACGCATATAGGCGGCTTCGGCTTCATAATCCGTTTCGGCCATGCCTGTTAATGGATTAATGACCCTGCCGTTGCTACTGCCGGTACTTTTTTTCTGCCCGTCGCCGCCCGTAAAACTGGTAGAGAGGGTAACGCTGCCGCCCGATAGCCTGCCCAGCGAAAAGGGTTTGTCTTTCCATATCAGCCGGTTTACCGGCAAGCCATTTGTATCCACCTGGTACAGGTTGGAAGATGCACTGGCAGTAAGGTTTATTTTGTTGAACAGGTTACTTCGGGCACTAATGGTAAGTGGCGAAAACTGGAAAGAGTCTATCAAAAAATTATAACTGCCGCCGATGCTAAAGCCGTCAATCAAAGTAATTTTTTTCATGGCATCGGCAGCGGTATCATTTTTATTCCTCACTTTCATTTGCAGGTTATTATCCACACTAAAGCTTAAGCCGCCAAAGCGCCCGGGCCCATAAGCACCGGCATTGTTATTTTGATAGATATTGTAGGGAACCGTTCTGCCAGATGTATCGGCCTGCACTGTACGATAAAACTTTCCGTTCATATCCGGCTTGTAACTGATGCCTACCTGCGGCCTTATTTCATGGCGGATGGCCTGCACTTTTGAATTTTTACCAAAACCAAACATGCCAAAAATACGGGTGCTGGCGCCCAGGCTAAACGACATTTCACGGGCAGTATACAAGCCCTTACTGATGCTGGTATCAATTTTTTTGCTGGCCGTATCCCAGGTCAGGATTGTTTTTTGCTGGTACCAACGCTCTGAGTAAGATACCCCCGGTGCCACCTGCAAAGGCCCTAATGGTGGCAGCGATAAAGTAATGGGGACATTGTGTGTAGCTCCCCAACGCCAGTTATTACTAATTTGCTGCAGTATTGGCCCCCTGTTTTTGGTGGTATCATCTGTATCGTCGTAAAATATGGTATTACTGCTGGCGATGGTATTAAGCGCCACCCCCACATTTTCGTACCATTTGGCAGCGCCTACCATTTCTTTGCGGCGGAAAGGGTAAATCGTATTCAGGTTAAAGCCCAGGTTGGGGAGGGTTACACTAATCTGGTTCAGGTTGGTATTTTGGGAGTGATTGGCAGATAAGGAAAGATTATAGGGCTTATCCTTCCACACCCGGGCATAACTAACTGTAGAGCCAAAAATATTGTTGAAGTTTCTTGCCGCATTGGTTTGCAGGTTTTGGTTGAACTTACTGCTGCCGGCATTTACATTAGCGCTGAAGGTAACCCCCGGCCTCGATTTAGCATCGGCGGTATGCGTCCAACGGATATTAAACGTTTGAGTAGTGGCAAAATCGGGGTCGCCGCTAAAATTAAATTTAGTACGCTGTACATCTATCGAAAAATTGCCCTGGTAACGGTAACGCTTATAGTAGCGTGGGCTGGCATTAAACATCCAGCCGCCATAAGAATACAAAGTGCCAAATACGGTTACATCCCAATTATCATTAATTACTTTATAGTAACCCAGCCGCTCCATCCCAATACCAAACTGTGAGCTGGCGGTAAAATTAGGCGCTATCAAACCCGAATGCCTGCCCGAGTACATCGGGTAAATACCAAAAGGCAGGTACACGGGCAAGGGTACGCCCTCGAACTCGGGGTGAACCGGCCCGGTAACAGCAAACTTCTGATTGATGAATTTTATTTTTTTACTCACAAAAGCAAAATGCGGTGTATCGAGGTTGCAGGTGGTGAAGCGAGACCGGTAAGAGTAAAACGAGGTAGAATCTATTTTTTTAATCCGCTCACCATATACATACATTTCACCCTGCTGGGTATAGGTGCCTTTTGTAAGCCCTTTGCCGCTTTTCATATTAAAGCGGATACTGTCGCTTACGGTGTGCAGTTCGCCCTGCCGGAAGGATGGCGAAGCCAGTACCCTGCCTGTGCTGTCTTTTAAAAAAAAGGCCGAAACAGTATTGCCCTGCTGGTCGTAAATAATTTGTGGAGCAGTAAGTTCATTATCCTGGTATTTTGTACGGGATTCTTTGCCATATAATATTATCCTTTTGGCAGGCACATCCAGCACCATCGAATCGGTAGCCTTGTAGGTAACGGGAGCATCCAGCGAATCTTTCGACATTTTTACATCAAGGCTGTCTTGCCGGGATACAGTTGATGCCCCGGGCAGCGTATCCGCAAGCACAGGGCTGGTTGTATCTCTTACATATCCATCTGTAACAGTACCTGTGTCAACAGCCGGAATCGTATCTGCAGTTAATGGTTTGTAAATATTTTTGAAACCGGGTAACGAAAACGCTGAAAAGGCCGTTAATACTGATAGAAGGAGCATGGCAACAAAAGCCGATATGTAATTTGCCTTACCTTTGTAACAGTTCTTCATTGCAGTTGCAACAAAAGTAAAGGTATTTATACATAATAGATTGTGAAGGATTCCTTATAATTACTAACCCCCGGTAAACCTGTTTGAGCATGATGAAAACAAAATGCATTGTACCCCTGGCAATTGCTTTTTTCTTCTTTGGCAGTTACACGTATGCCCAGGCAACAAAATCAGTTAAAACCATTATTGTAGATGCAGGCCACGGCGGCAAAGATTTTGGCGCACATGGCGGCTATGAAGGTGGCCTCCGCTCTTACGAAAAAAATATTACCCTCGCCATCAGTAACAAACTGGTGGCCGAATTAAAAAAAATATTGCCCGAGGTAAAAGTAGTGCCCACCCGTACCACCGATATCTATCAGTCGCCACCGGAAAAAGCTAAAATAGCCAACGATAATAAAGGCGATTTATTTGTATGCATACATGCAGATGCGGTTGCTTTAAAAACCGGCAGGCGCCAGATAAGCACCCGGGTAGAAACCAGGTACCGGTACACCTACGAAGGCAAAGGCAAAAAAAAGAAAAAAATTGCCCACCCCTATTCCACCGTTGTACCCGTATACGAGCACTACAAACTGCCAAGCCAGCGCAGCGGCACCAGTGTATGGTTGTTTGCCGCCCACAAAACAAGTGATAAGATAAAAGCGCTGATGCAAAACGAAGAAGAAATACAAATAGAAGGTGATGCAGACAGCCTCTATAACTCTATCGACTTTAGCACCCCCGAATACCGAATGATGGCTAAAGTACATGCCGACCGCTACCAGAAAAAAAGTATTAAACTGGCCGAACTGGTGAATGAGGAAGTAAGCACCACCGGCCGTGAAGCACTGGGTATCAACCAACGCCAGGTAGGGATATGGGTACTACAGGCTACCAATATGCCCGCAGTACTCATCGAAACAGGCTTTATTACCAACTACGATGATGAAAGATACCTGAACAGCGAAAAAGGCCAGCAGGAACTGGCTGAATGTATTGCCCGGGCTATCAAACGCTATAAAGATGACCTTGAAAGCACTGGTACAAATACCAGCGGGAGTAACAGCAGCAACGACAGCAATAAAAATATCAGTACCGAAGAACGCAAAGTGCTGGAAGAGGCTACAGGCAAAAAGCAGTCGCCAAAAAAATAGCCACTACAGCACCACCGCAATTCAAACAACATCAACCTGTGTAAAGCGTTAAGTTTCAAACAACGGGTAAATTATTCCCTATTTTTGCCCGGCACACACAACTATATATAATGACCATTTCGAACGAAACCAAAGTTGGCGCCCTTACAGCAATAGCCATTGCACTGCTCATACTTGGCTTTAACTTTTTAAAAGGAAAAAGTTTTAATGGCAAAAACACCCACTACACTGCTGCCTTCGATGATATACAGGGGCTCACCACCAGCAACCCTGTAGTACTATACGGCAAGCAGGTAGGCACGGTATCGGACATAGGCTGGAATGATGACAAACGCACCATTAAAGTAGGCATTGGCATAAAGGATGATATCAATATAACCGAAGATGCTTATGCCGTAATTACCAAATCGCTGCTGGGTACGGTACAGGTGGAAATAAGACAGGGCACAAGCAGCAAAATAATACCCAACGGTGGCTCTATTAAAACCAATAATATTCCCGACCCGCTAATGTCGAACATCACCAGTGCCACTGCTTCCCTCGACAGGTTGTTAAGTTCGGCAAACGATATTTTAGACACCAGCTCCAAACACAACCTGAAAGTAGTACTCCAAAATCTTAATCATATTACCGCTTCACTGGCTGTAACCACCAATGCCTTACAGCAACTGGTGGCTGCACAAAGCAGTACCATCGCAAAAACACTAAGCAATACCGAAAACCTCACCGCATCCCTGCAAAAAAATACAGCACAATTAGGTACTGTGATGGATAATGCCGCCACAGCCACAGGCAACCTGGCAAAACTCGACCTGCAATCTACCCTCACCGGGATGAACAACACCATTACAGAACTGAAAAACACCATTGCCAACATTAACAGCAGTAATGGCACACTGGGCTTATTGCTCAACGACAGCAGGCTGTACAACAACCTTAATGCCACCTCCAATAAACTCAACCTGCTGCTCGACGATTTCAGGATTCATCCAAAGCGGTATGTAAACATTTCGGTTTTTGGTAAAAAAGATAAAAGCGGCCCCCTGATGCAGCCCCTGCCCGATACCGTTAATGCGCCGTATATCAAACCCTAAACGGTTAGGATATTTTGAACACCCGGCCATTTCAGCAACAGCATGGTTATACCATTTCATTTGCAAATAAAAGTTGAAATTGCAGCCTTTCAATACATAATGCTTCACCTGCAGTTATACCATACAAATAGATACAGCAAATGGCTGTTTGTATGTTGTATACTCCTTGCACCGGCTATACTGCAGGCACAAACTACTGCCGATACCATTCGCCTCATTAAGATTATAAAAGGGCAAAGCCTGCGGGAAAAAAAAATTGACTCTGCCAACAGCTATCAAACCATTGCCGGCAATGTGCATTTAAGTGAAGGGAACACCAGCTTTTTTTGCGATAGTGCAGTAATTAACCGCATCACTAATATCGTAGAAGCATTTGGCAACATACATATCAACCAGCAGGACAGTATACATACCTATGCTCAATACATGCGCTACCTCGGCAACGACCGCATAGCCTTTCTTCGCCGGGATGTAAAGCTAACCGACAAAAAAGGCACCCTTACCACACAGGAACTGGAATACGACTTAAAAAACAGTATTGGTAAATATACCAATGGCGGCAAAGTGGTAAATGGCAAAACCGTACTAACCAGCCGGGAAGGCGTGTATTATACCGATACAAGGGATATTTTTTTTAAACAGCAGGTACACCTCACCGATCCAAAGTATACCATTACCAGCGACAGCCTGCAATACAATACACTAACGGAACTGGCTACCTTTATTACAGCAACCTATATCAAAAGCAAAGACGGCGGAGATATTTTTACCACAAGCGGCACTTACGATTTAAAAAAAGGCAAAGCTTTTTTTGGCAGCCGCAGTATTTTTAAAGACAGCACCCGAACCTATATAGCCGATAACAGTGCCATCGACGAAGCCAGTGGTATAGCACAACTAGAAGGTAATGCCATCATTAAAGACAGCGTAAACGGGTATACAGTGATGGGCAACCAGATTTTCCTGGATAAAAATAAAAATTCATTTTTAGCCACTCGTAAACCCATACTTATATTTAAAGGCGAAGGAAACGACAGTACTTTTATTGCTGCCGACACTTTATTTTCCGGTGTTGAAATCAGGAATCCAAATACAAAGCAACTGGTACAAGCTAACCAGGATACCCTGCAGCAAACCACTGTTATTACTGCAGATACTGCACTAACAGCAGAAAAGGAACTGCAGCTTCTGCCTGTAAGCAAAAAAAACATACCCGGCACCGATACCACCGGTACAAACAATCTATTGGCAGCAGTTGATACCCTTGCTACCCATGCCGGCAAGGCAGACAGCACCGTGCTACCCCCCCCGGCCATTACTGCTAAAGACAGTACAATACTGAACAAGATGGTACACAGTGCCGACAGCAGCAATGCAACCATTACCGATACTACGGGCAATGTATCCATACCGGTACAGCAGTTGCTGTTGCCCGCCGATACACTGGTACAACAACAAAAAAACGACACAGTACGCTACTTCATCGCATTCCACCATGTACGTATTTTCAACGATTCGTTACAATCTGTGTGCGACAGCCTTTACTACTCCTCGCAGGATTCTATATTCAGGCTGTATAAAGACCCCCTGGTATTTGCCAATAAATCGCAGGTATCTGGCGATACCATACACCTGTATACGAAAAACAAAAAAGCCGACCGCATCTACGTATTTTACAACGGCATGATTATAAATAAGCTCAACAGTAAAATGTACAACCAGGTGGCAGGCCGTACACTTGACGGTTATTTTAAAGAAGGTAATATTGATTACATGAGGGCTAAAGGACAACCGGCTGAAAGTATTTTTTATCCGCAAGACAATGATAGCGCCATTACCGGTATGAACCGTTGCAATGGCGAAGTAATCGACATTTATTTTCAGAACAAAGAAGTACACCGGGTAAAATTCATCAATGATGTATCCGGCACTTTTTTTCCCATACGCCAGGTACCGGCCGATCAACAATTTTTAAACAAATTTGAATGGCTCGACAGGCGCAGGCCAAAAAACAAATTAGAACTGTTTGAATAAAGCATGATGAAAGCAGTATACCTGGTAAAAAAAGGCAACCCCTTTAAAGCTTTTGAAATACGGGAAACAACAAAGCCTGTACCGCAAAAAGATGAGGTACTGATAAAAACCGACGTATCAGGGCTCAACTTTGCCGACGTGGTGGCCCGTAATGGCATGTATAAAGAAGCACCGCCAATACCTTGTGTGCTGGGCTATGATATAGCCGGTATTGTAGAATCTGCCGGGCAGGATATTACCCATGTACAACCCGGCGACCGTGTAATGGCGATGACGAGATTTGGAGGCTACGCCGAATATGCTGTTACAAAAGGGGCAGCAGTGGCAAAAATTTTACCCGGCATCAGCAATAGCGAAGCCACAGCACTGGCCACACAGTACTGCACGGCCTATTATGCCGCAGCACACGCCGTTAATCTTTGCCGCGGCGATAAAGTATTGATACATGCCGGCGCAGGCGGCGTGGGTACCGCATTAATACAATATGCCCGGCATAAAGAATGTGAAATTTTTTCAACCGCCGGCAGCAATGAAAAAGTACAGTATCTCCAGGCACTCGGTGTGCATCACGCCATCAACTACAATAGTACCCGTTTTGAGCAGGCTGTAAACGATATTACCGGGGGCAAAGGGGTGGATGTAATATTTGATGCTATCGGCGGCAGCTCAGTAAAAAAAGGGATAAAACTGCTGCAGGCCGGTGGCCGCATGGTATGCTATGGTGCATCAGGTATGAACGATAAAAACCTGTTTGGAAAAATAGCTGCCGCTTTAGGCTTTGGCTTTTACCACCCTGTTATGCTCATGATGCCCTCTAAAGCCATTATAGGTGTGAATATGCTTCAAATTGCCGATCATAAACCACAGTTAATGCATCAGTGCCTCAACGCTGTAGTACAGCTTGCCGCCGAAGGGATATTTAAACCAAAGCTGGGCAAAGTATTCCAGGTAAGCCAAATTGCCGAAGCGCATGAATACCTGGAGAAAAGAGCCAGTACCGGCAAAGTTGTTGTACAATGGTAAGCCTGTTTTACAGCAGCCGTTTTTCAACAAATTATATCAACAAAAGCACTGGCATAAGCAGGTATAAAAAAACAAGCTTTATACCCAACAATTCAAAATCTTTTCTACATTTACCGCTGCGATTATGCCTGAGTAATGTTTTATTCTAATGCAGGGCCAGTTACTCCATTCGCTTCATTCACCTTCAAAAAATAAATATGGCTCCTGATAAAGAATACAAAAAAGTTACCACCAACACCATACAGAAAATGAAAGCCGCCGGGGAGAAAATCTCCATGATTACGGCTTATGATTTTTCTTTTGCCAAATTGTTCGACCAGGCAGGTATCGATATAATCCTGGTGGGCGACAGCGCCAGCAATGTAATGGCAGGCCATACCACTACCCTGCCCATTACGCTCGACCAGATGATTTATCATGCCCAGAGTGTGGTTAGGGCAAGAGAGAGAGCCCTGGTGGTGGTAGATTTACCCTTTGGCTACTACCAGTCTAATTCCGAAATAGCCTTAGCCTCTTCCATTCGTATCATGAAAGAAAGTGGCGGGCACACCGTAAAACTGGAAGGTGGTGAAGAAATTATAGAATCGGTAAAACGCATCGTTAGTGCAGGCGTACCCGTTATGGGGCACCTTGGTTTAACACCGCAATCCATCAACAAATTTGGTACTTACGTGGTACGTGCCACCGAAGAAGAAGAAGCCAATAAACTCAGGAAAGACGCCCTGCTGCTGCAGGAGGCCGGCTGCTTTGCCATTGTGCTGGAAAAAATACCAGCCACATTAGCCAAAGAAGTTACAGAAAGCCTGCATATACCCACCATTGGTATTGGCGCCGGCGGGTACTGCGACGGGCAGGTACTGGTGATGCATGATATGCTCGGTATTAATACTGAATTTAAGCCCCGTTTCCTGCGCAGGTACCTCAACCTTGATGAGCAAATTACCGGTGCCGTAAAACAATACATCAGTGATGTAAAATCAAAAGACTTCCCCAACGAAAACGAGTCGTATTAAAAATTGTTCCCCGGCTTATCGCTTTACTATTTGCAGCACCTGCATCATGCAATATATTTGCAACTAAACCAATGGCTATGACAGTAAGAAACAACTGGACATTACAGGAAATACAGGACATATACAACCGGCCTTTACTCGATTTAATTTTTGAAGCTGCCACCGTACACCGGCAAAATAAAGCCTATGCCGAAGTGCAAATCAGCAGCCTTATCTCCATCAAAACCGGGGGCTGTAAAGAAGATTGTGCTTATTGCCCACAGGCCGCAAGGTATCATACCGATATTGAAGTGGAGCCGCTGATGACAGTAGAAAAAGTAAAAGAAAGAGCCGCTGTTGCCAAAGCCAATGGCGCCTCACGGTTATGCATGGGTGCAGCCTGGCGGGAAGTACGAGATAACCGGGATTTTGACCGGGTGCTCGAAATGGTAAGCGAAGTAAACGAAATGGGCATGGAAGTATGCTGCACCCTCGGCATGCTTACTTACGAGCAGGCCGAACGCCTCAAAGAAGCCGGTTGCTTTGCGTACAATCATAATATTGATACCAGCAGCGATAACTATAATAATATCATCACCACCCGAACTTTTGAAGACAGGCTGAATACGCTGAACAATGTACGCAAAGCCAAACTCAGTGTGTGCTGCGGCGGCATTGTTGGTCTCGGCGAAACTGATGAAGACAGGATAAAAATGCTCCACACACTTTCTACAATGGAGCAACACCCGGACTCTGTACCCATTAATGCACTGGTAGCAGTGGAAGGCACACCGCTCGAAAACAATAAACGGGTAGGCATTGATGAAATGCTGCGTATGATTGCCACTGCAAGGATAGTAATGCCCAAAAGCGTGGTGCGGTTAAGTGCAGGCCGAAATGACATGAGTATTGCCGAGCAGGCACTGTGCTTTATGGCCGGAGCCAACTCCATTTTTGCCGGTGAAAAACTACTCACTACACCCAACCCCGATTTTGACACCGACATGCAGATGTTTAAAATGCTGGGCCTTACGCCAAGAAAAGCTTTTAAAGATCAGGAAGCGGCAGCTACAGTATAATTTCTAAACACAATACAGCAGGCATACCGGGTTTTTGTAACCTTAGCGGCTTAGCGCCTTTGCAGTTATTTTTTAATTGAACTATGTCAGCCAATCAGCAATTTAACGCCTACCTGCAGCAAAAGCTGGATGAAAAAAAAACGGCAGGCAACCTGCGTGTGCTGGTATTTGCCGATGATAAAATTGATTTTAGCAGCAACGATTATTTTGGCTTTGCCAAAAGCGGACTACTCCATGCTGAGCAGCAAACACTCCCCTCCGGCTCCACCGGCAGCCGCTCCATCACCGGCAATTCAGCCCTGGCCGAAGCAACGGAACAACTGATTGCTGATTTTCATGGCCGTGAAGCTGCCCTTATTTTTAATACCGGGTATATGGCCAATGTAGGCCTGTACAGTTGCATTGCCGGCAAAGGCGATACATTTATTTCCGACGAGTATATACATGCCAGTATGATTGATGGCATGCGCCTGAGCTATGCCAACCGTCTGCGCTTTAGGCATAATGATGTGGCTGACCTTGAAAAAAAACTTGGCCATGCCACCGGCAACAAAATTGTAGCAGTTGAATCTGTTTACTCCATGGATGGCGATGAAGCACCCTTACAGGCTATTGCAGCAATATGCAAAAAAAACAATGCCCTGCTGATGGTTGACGAAGCGCATGCCACCGGCGTATATGGCGACAAGGGAGATGGCCTTGTGGCAAAATACGGTTTGCAAAATGAAGTATTTGCCGTAGTGCATACTTTTGGCAAAGCATTGGGGCTGCATGGTGCTGTGGTAACCGGCAGTACAGTGCTGCGTAATTTTTTACTCAACCAGGCCCGCAGTTTTATTTTTACCACCGCATTGCCACCACATAATTACTTACAAATACAAAAAGCCTACAGCCTGCTGCCCCGAGCGAACAGGCAAAAACTGTATCAACTGGTTGAGTACTTCAGGCAAAAAATAAGTGCAGTACAAAGCATTCGTTTTATCAATAGCCACTCCCCCATCCAGGGCATACTGGTTGGCGATAGTTTTAAAACAAAAGCGCTGGCCGGCCATTTATTTGAGCAGGGATTTTTTGTACGGCCTATTGTAGCGCCAACCGTACCGGCTGGTAAAGAAAGGATTCGCATTTGCCTGCACAGTTTTAATACTGAGGCACAAATAGATGCATTGATTACCGCTATAGCTTTTTACAACAGGGTGTAGAAAACCGGTAACTTTTAAAATATCTAACTTTACCAAAAATGCGGTTATGGATACAACATTACTAAACAGAATCACTACTCATCCATCCATACTAACAGGCAAGCCCGTTATCAGGGGTATGCGTATTTCAGTAGAACAGGTACTTAAAATGCTGGCAAGAGGCACAACGTACCAGTCGATTATAGAAGAATACCCATTGCTGGAAGAAGATGACATTAAAGCCTGCCTGCTCTTTGCTGCCGAAAGAATTGCTGCTGAAACTGAAAAAGCTGCATGATGGAAAATTCTCCTGCATTTATTGTGGATATGGGAGTGGGAAAAACAATTGAAAACTGGCTTAAGCATGCTGCGTACAGCGTATTTTCAATCAGTCAAATCAACCCTGAAATGCAGGATGATGAAATTATCAGCCTTGCAAACAAACAAAATGCAATCATCATTACTATGGATAAAGATTTTGGCGAGTTGGTTTTTAAAAAGAATATGCCGCATAAAGGCATTTTATTATTGCGACTAGATGATGCTGTTGCAGAAGAAAAACTGGCAGTGATACAAAGCCTGTTTCCGGGTTTACCGGAACTTATTAAAGACAAGTTTGCCGTTTTTCAAAACGGAGTGCTCCGAATAAAATAACCATTACACCTCTATAAGCAGAATATTATTGCATGAGCATAATCATCGCAGGCATACATACCGGAATTGGTAAAACTATTTGCTCCGCCGTTATTTGCCAGGCACTGGGCTACGATTACTGGAAGCCCGTACAGGCTGGTGATGTAGCCAATAGCGACAGCATTTTTATTCAACGCCATGTTACGAATTCAAAAGTTGTAATACACCCGGAACAATACCGGCTTACCACACCTGCATCGCCGCATTATGCAGCAGCAGTGGATGGCATTCGTATTAAAGCAACTGATTTTAGTTTACCCAATACCGCCAATCAACTGCTGATTGAAACTGCTGGTGGTGTTATGAGCCCGCTGGCTCCTGATTTTTTAAATATCGATTTGATGCAGCAATTTAATTTGCCGGTTATACTTGTTAGCAATAATTACCTCGGCAGCATCAACCACACCCTGCTTACTGTAGAAGCCGTGCGGCAGAGAAATATTCCCATTAAAGGCATCGTATTCAGTGGTACTGAAGTACCCTCCACAAGAGCTTTTATTATACAGCACACCCAACTCCCTGTATTATTTTCAATACCACAATTTGAAAACTTAAATGCATCCGCTATCGCTGACTTTGCCAAAACCCTTTCGCTACATTTGTAACCATGGCTACCAACAATTACATCTGGCATCCCTTTACCCAAATGAAAACAGCAGCACCGCCGCTGCATGTAATAAAGGCAAATAACTGTACGCTGCACACCGCCGATGGCAAACAATATATTGATGCCATTGCAAGCTGGTGGGTAAACATACATGGCCACTGCAACTCCCATATTGCTAATGCCATAGCCATGCAGGCACAAACCCTGGAGCATGTAATATTTGCAGGCTTTACACATACCCCTGCCCTTGAGCTTGCCGAAAAGTTGGTACAGCTTTTACCAGGTGGCTTTGCCAAAATATTTTTTAGCGATGATGGCTCTACTTCGGTGGAAGTAGCGTTAAAAATGGCCATCCAGTACTGGCACAACCAGGGCATTCAAAAAACCACCATTATTGCATTTGAAAATGCCTATCATGGCGATACCTTCGGTGCTATGAGTGTGGCCGAACGCAACGCATTTAATGCTGCCTTCAACCCTTTTTTATTTGAAGTAAAACAACTGCCACTACCCAATGCAGGCAACATCGAAACAATAAAAAAACAAGTTTGCACCATAGCCGAAACCGGTAATGTTGCTGCCTTTATTTTTGAGCCGCTGGTGCAGGGTGCCGCAGGTATGCTGATGTATGAGGCGCAATATCTTGATGATTTGATTGCCCTTGCCCAGCAGCATCAAATTATTTGCATTGCCGATGAAGTGATGACCGGCTTTGGCCGTACCGGTAAAAATTTTGCTATCGAATACCTGCAGCACAGCCCGGATATAATCTGCCTGAGCAAAGGCATTACCGGCGGCTTTATGCCCTTAGGCGTTACAGCCTGTACACAAAAAATATTTGACGCCTTTTATGCCGATGACAAAATGAAAACATTTTTTCACGGGCATTCCTACACCGCCAACCCCCTTGCCTGTGCAGCCGCCAATACCAGTATGCAACTGCTGGATACGGAAAACTGCCGGCAACAAATAGCTGCTATCGGTGAGCAACATACGCTTTTTGCACAACGCATACAGCAGCATCCACTGGTAAAAAACATACGGCAGCAGGGCACCATACTGGCTTTTGATGTACATACCGCCGAAAGCACTTCGTATTTCAACAGTATACAAACAACCCTGTATAATTTTTACCTGGAGCAGGGCATATTCCTGCGGCCGCTGGGCAACACGGTGTACATCATGCCGCCCTATTGTATCAATATAAACGAACTGCACACCGTATATACCGCCATTGAAAAATCATTACAATACATAGCATCAATATAAAGCATAGCCCACCACCATAAATACCTAATTTTACATCATGGGAGAATTTTCGATGCAGGATGCACTCAAGCAGTTTTTGCAAAAAAGCAAACTCAAAACAGGCATACAGGCACTGCAAATAACAGAAGTGTGGGAAAGCGTAATGGGCAAAACCATTGCCAAATACACTGATAATATCCAAATCATCAACCACACCCTCTTCATCAGCACACAGGTGGCACCGTTAAAAAACGAGTTGCTCTATCAAAAAGATAAAATTATTGAAAGGGTAAACGAAGCCCTTGGCGAAAAAGTGATTAAAGAAGTGGTGATTAAGTAATGAACTTACCCCTTTAGCCAACGCAAACCAGCAGGCTTAGTGATGGGCAAAATCCATGTCGTAATTGCCTTTTATCCTTTCTATCGATGGATTAAAGTACCCAAATTTCAATTGCGGAAATTCCTCTTTCAATAAAGCCATCATTTGCTTTATCCCCATACATTCACCGGTATCCGCCACCCCAATTTTGCCGAGGTACCAATCAGGATCGATATTAAAATTGCGCCATTGTATCATGCACAAATCGGTATCCCTAATCAGTTGCCGCAGGGCTTCATACTCTTCCACGCTATCTGTCATACCGGGAAAAACAAAATAGTTGATGCTCGTCCAGCCACCAAAGCTGCGTACCACTTTAAGGCTTTCAATCAAATCACTAAAACTGTAATTATTCGGCCGGTAATAGGGCGTATAAATTTTTTCCCTGGCCGAGTTGGTACTTACCCTGATACTGTTAAGCCCGGCTTCGCATAAAGCCTTTACAGCATCAGGTTTGCTGCCGTTGGTATTAATGTTAATACTGCCTTTTGAGGTATGCTTTCTTATTTCAATAATACTCTCCCGGATGGTTTCCCACATCAGCAGCGGCTCCCCTTCGCAACCCTGCCCAAAGCTTACAATGGGGTATGGCGCTGTTTCCAGGTGCGGCACGGTAAACTCTGTAATCTCTGCTGCCGTAGGCTTAAACGTTAGCCTGTCCTGCGTACTCACAATGGTTTCTTCGGTGGGTTGAAAACTAATGCAGCCAATGCAATTGGCATTGCACGCCGGAGAGGAAGGTATCGGGCACTCCCACCGGCCCATCGCAAAGTTTCGGGCAGCCGGGCAACTGTAGGTCATACAGCAGTTTTCCATCAGGTGCTGCACCAGCCGGTTGTGCGGATAATTTTTGAGTAATGCTTTTGCGCCAGTTTCAATTTTTGTATCATCATAGCCGGCACAGTCCTGGCGTATATCCTGCTCAATACGCACAGCGGGCACATAAAATTTATTGTTGTACCAGCCTGCTGCCGTATAACAAAATAAGGGAAGCGTAGGGGCATCAGGCGCTGTTTCGTAAGCAGCAATATACAGGCCCGTGTGTGCCGGTGGTATAAATGCCGCCACGGCCCAGCCTTTTTCACAAAGCCGCATGTCGCCGGTTTTTACATCAATGCCAATACCCCGGCGGCCGGGCAGTTCGTACAGGTTGCCCCCTTCGGGTAGTTCTATCCAGTCCTCTTCCGGTACAGGTATGGCATCCCAGCCACTGCGGCCGGTAACGTACAGCGAAGTGTCTTCAAAAATATTTCCATTCCCGTCCGAATACAGGATATAGGGGCTTTGCATGTGTTTCAATTTTTCTGGCGCAAAAATCGTTGATTTATACCAGCCATCCTGCAAATAGCCCCGTAAAATCAAACTGGCAGTGTATTTTTTTGTACCCGGCATTTCAGCACCTTTCAACAGCCGTTGCGTCGCACACTTGTACGGCAGTGCAGTGCCAGGCTATTTATGCCGGTATATTTTTTTACAACCCAAACAACTCACAACACGATGTAAATCAACACAATAAACACAATCGATTTCTTTTTACACATACAAAATATTCACTTTAAAAATCCGTTTAAAAGATTAATATACAATTGTATCCCTCATGATACAGTTGTTTACAGCCGGGAATACCAATCCTATGCGTTATCTGAACAACACACCAATATCCAACTGCAACTGCACAAGAATGTTTCAGCAGTTACTGTACAGCATACTGCTTGTGCTGCTTAGTGCTGCGGCATACTGCCAGAACAATACCAGCTTTACCATCAGTACCAAAAGCGGTTGCGGCGAACTTCAGCATGTTGTTTTTCAAAACAATAGCCAGGGCGATGCAGTTATCAATAAAGATTGGGACCTGGGCAATGGCACAATCCTACTCAACGGCCCCGATACGGTAAGTACCAGCTATACCAGCCCCGGCACCTACTATGTACGCCTTACAGCAACTTTTGCCAATGGCGATGTGCTTACACATACCGATAGCGTTAAAGTATACCACCCGGCCACCGTAAGCATTGAAGGCGAAACTACCGTTTGCCTTACCGCCGATAAAAGGTTACAATACACTGCCAACATCATTTGTGCCGAGCCCATTGCCGGGTATAAATGGCAGATTGATGCAGATAGTGTTGCCGGCACCCCCAATCTTGATTTTAATTACCGCATACCGGGCACTCACCTGCTCAGGCTAACGGTTACCACTATCAGCGGTTGCCAATACAGCGCCACCAAAACATTTGTAGTGGATTATGTAGCCACATATTTTGGTTTAACATCCGGAAGGTATTGCGGTACTGGTACTGTAAATTTCACCAACTACTCCATTACGATATTTCCACTGCAAAGCTGGCAATGGAGCTATGGTGATGGCAGCACCTACAGCGGCAGGGAACAGGCGCATACCTATACCGCACCGGGTGATTATACCGTAAAACTGGTTGCCACCAGCATTACCGGTTGTAAAGACAGTACAATTTTTAAAGACACCGTACACATTTTACACCTGCCGGCAGCCACCATCAGCGGGCCCGAACTGCTATGCCTTACCCCCGCCAGCAGGCTGCAATACAGCAGTAGTATCAGCACGGTGGATGTAATACGGCAATACAAATGGGCTGTTAATGGCAGTACTGTTGCCAGTGTACCCAACCTTAATACCATTTATACCACAACGGGTACACATGAGCTTAGCTTTAACATCAAAACAAGCAGGGGCTGCGAAAGCACGGTTACGAAAACAATTACCATCGATTCTATAAAAACCAATTTTGCAGCAAATCCCTCAAGGCTTTGCGGCGGTGGCGAGGTTAGTTTCAGCAACCTTTCTAACAACGGTTTTCCGGCAACCTATCACTGGCAATTTGGCGATGGCAGCAGCTATACCGGCAAAGATACCGTACATGCCTACCCCAATATTGGCAGCTATGCTGTAAAGCTGTATGGCGAAACAACCAATGGGTGCAAAGACAGCACTTACCTGCCCGACTCCATCAAAGTATTTCACCAGCCCACGGCCACCATCAGTGGCCCCGGTATAATATGCCTTACACCGGCTACAAGGCTGCAATTCAGCAGCACTATCAACAGCCCCGATGCCATTGCCGCTTACAAATGGTTTATTGACAACGACAGCGTGGCCAATACCGCACAACTGAACATCAACTACCGCATACCCGGCAACCATACCATTCGCTTTGAACTGGTTACCGTAAATGGCTGCAATGCAAATGCCGAAGCCAGTTTCACCATCGACTCGGTGAAAACAGCTTTTACCCAAGTCAACAATAAACTTTGTGGCAGCGGCACCGTTCAGTTTAACAACCTTTCGGCAGCAGCAACAGCACCTGTTTATTACTGGCAGTTTGGCGATGGCAGCAGTTATACCGGTAAAGATACCGTACATGCCTATACGCAAACAGGCAACTACACAGTAAAGCTTTATGGCGAAACAATCAACGGCTGCAAAGACAGTACGGTAGTACCCAACCTGGTACAGGTATTTAACCAGCCGGTGATAAGCATTTCAGGCGATAGTATCACCTGCCTCAATACCACAGGCAATTTGCAGTATAGCAGCACTGCTCATAGTATCGATCCTGTAAGCAGTTACACCTGGATGATAAACGGCGACAGTATAGCCAACACTGCACAGCTTAATTTTAATTACCGCAATACAGGCAGCCACCTGCTGCAGGTAAGGCTGCACACAATACATGGCTGTACCGCATCAGCCAACAAAACAATACTGCTCGACTCCGTAAAAGCGGCCTTTACCGTGAACAGGAATAAGATTTGCGGTGCAGGCAATGTACTTTTCACCAACAACAGTACGGCTGCTTCGCCGGCACAATACACCTGGCAGTTTGATGATGGCAGTACAGCTACTACCATTGATGCTGCACATGACTACAACCGTATTGGAATTTATAATACAGCATTAATTGCCGTTACAGAAAACGGCTGTACAGACAGCAGTACCACTACTGCCATACAGGTATCGATACAGCCTAAAATAAAAATCAGCGGCGATACAGTACACTGTAGCCCCGGGCGCTACAGCTATACCGCACAATCATCTGCAATTGAAAGTATAGACGAATTGCAATGGTTTATAAATGATATGCCAGCCGGTAATTTAAATACACTCACACCGTATTTACATGCAGGGGTATACAATATTGCCCTAAAGGCCACCACCATTAACGACTGTACAGATTCTACTTCTATTACAGTAATTGTAGACAGTGTTCAGGCTTCGTTCAGCACCAGCCAGTATGTATTTTGTGCCGATAGCGCAACAGTTGTATACACTAACCAGTCTGGCGCTTTTGCCCCTGTTATTGGTTATACCTGGCAGTTTGGTGATGCCAATACAAGCACAGCAGCATCGCCGGTACACCATTACCAACAGCCGGGCAGTTACAATGCTAAACTGATAATCACTACCGCTAACGGCTGTACCGATACTGCTGTACAGCAGCAGGCTGTAAGTATTTACAAAAAACCATTTGCCGCTATAGAGGGCAGCAGGCTGCATTGTAATACAGGCCAATATCTTTATAAAGCAGATGAAAGCAACAATGCAACCGGCACAATATATGAATGGACGATAAACAATGTACCAGCAGGCATTAGCACTACACTGGAGTACAATTTTACACAGGCAGGCATTTACCTGCTTGAGCTTAGCGCTACTTCGCCCAATGGATGTACCACATCGGTAACCGACAGTATCATCATAGACAGTGCAAGAGCTTTTTTTAGTGTAAACAAAAATTGGATATGTGCCGATAGCGCCAGCATTATATTCACCAACCAGTCGGCAAGTGCATTTGGCAACAGCAGTTATAGCTGGAATTTTGGCAATGGCAGTACCGGCAGCAACAACAATCCGGTACAGCTTTATACCGCAGGTAAATACCAACCCTCCCTCACTTTAACTACTGCCAATGGCTGTACAGCAGCTTACACCCTGCCCGACAGCATCGCTGTGATTGCGGTAAAAGCCAGCATTGAAGGCGAAACTGCAGGCTGCATCAATACCACCGCCAACTACCAGTCGGTGGTATCAGCCAACGATGCCATACAACACTATCAATGGACTATTGATGGAAATCCGGCAGGTAACAGTGCCTCAACAACACAGCATTTTAATACAAGTGGTTTGCGCCAGGTACAACTTGAAGTGCAAACTGCATCTGGCTGCAATACTGGTACAACCCTCCCTGTTACTATCCATGCCTTACCACAGGTACAGCGCACAGCCGATACCACAGTTTGTGCCGGTACTACCCTGCAATTGCATAGTACAGGTGGCGCAAACTACCAGTGGCAACCTGCTGCAGCATTACAAAACCCCAATACTGCTACACCAACGGCAACCATTACAGCCAACAGCAGCTTTACGGTAAAAGTAACCAGCCCGGCAGGCTGCAGCAGTTATGATACTATACGGGTAAAGGCAGATGCACCCGTACTGCTTACACTCAATAACAACACAGCTATTTGCAGTGGCAGCAGTACACCCTTAAAAGCATCGGGTAATGCCATTGCTTACCAATGGGATAATGAAAACACCCTGAGTAATAGTAACAGCGCCAACCCAATAGCACGGCCACTGCAAACAACCACTTACCGTGTAATTGGCTTTAGCGGCAATAGTTGTAAAAATGATACAGCCTTTACTACCGTTTCAGTTGGCAATATACCTGTAGTGGATGCAGGCCCTGATATGATGGCCGACGCCAATGATAAAGTTAACCTGCATGTTTCCGGCACGGACAACAACGCTACATATACCTGGTGGCCATCCGATGGGCTTAGTTGCAGCAAATGCGCCAGCCCGTCGTTTACAGCAGATACAGACGTACTGTATACCGTAACTGCTACCACTGCCTATGGCTGTGTGGCCAGCGATACTGTTTTTATAAAAGTGAATCCTGCCAAACCAAAGCTGTTCATGCCCAATGCTTTTAGCCCCAACAATGATGGCCTCAACGACTATTTTTATGTAAAAGGGTTTGGACTCATCACGGTTAAGCACATGATTATCTTCAACAGGCTGGGACAAAAAGTATTTGAACGTTATAATGTACCTGCCAACGATCCCCGGCAGGGATGGAATGGAAGTATTGGCAACGCCCCGGCAGGAGATAATGAAAGTTTTGTATACGCACTTACTGTTATAGACAAAAATGGCATAGAACATAACCTCAAAGGCACGGTGCTGATATTGAGGTAAATAAACCTGTTAAGCCCTTTAACAAAAAACAGCCAATCTGGCCGCTTCAATGCCATTTTATTTTTAGCACATCTTGTGGATATGCCATAACAACACATTTACAGATTTGGATGTAAATTTGCCCTCTCACCGTAAATTTTAAACACCGATAAAATATTCATTATGGCAATCGAATTCACTGATGCAAATTTTGAGACGGAAGTCTTAAACTCTGATAAACTCTCTGTTGTTGACTTTTGGGCGGAATGGTGCGGTCCCTGCCGTGCAATTGGCCCTGTTATTGAAGACCTCAGCAAAGAATACGCCGGTAAAGTAAATGTGGGCAAGGTAAATGTAGACCATAACCCACAGGTATCTACCAATTATGGTATTACCAGCATACCTGCCATTCTTTTTGTAAAAGGCGGCAAAGTGGTGGACAAACTGGTAGGTGCACAGCCCAAGGCCAATTTTGTGAAAAAAATTGAACAACACCTCTAATCATTACAAAAGAGTATACGCAAAGCCCCGGCAAGTACGGGGCTTTTTTATTGCCGGTATAGTGTGGCTGCCAGTAAAAACCCTCTAACCGAAAAGCCTGGCGTATTTACCCGGCATAACTGTTAATTTTGCACGGAATGTTAATCTTACATCCGGCAGGCAGGTAGGAATAATTTTTGACAACATCTTTATATGAAAAAAAGCACAATACTACTTTCATTTTTGTATAGCAGCATTGCAGCAACCGCTCAAACCGACTCTTTAAAATCTGACAGCATCCCCCAGGGCAGCATCACCGTATACAACGACCCCCGGCTGAATGAACTGCAAAAAAAGGAAGCCGCTATTAATGAATTACAGGCCAACTCCGTTCGCTCGGGCAGTGGATACCGCCTGCAGGTAATCAGCAGCAACGACAGGGAACTGGTATTAAAAGTACGCTCTCAATTACTGCAGCGCTATCCCGATCAAAAAGTGTACATGACTTTTCAGCCACCCTACATCAAGCTAAAATTTGGCAACTTTTTGGAGAAAACAGAAGCAGAACAATACCGTAAAGAAATTGAACAATTCAAACTGGTTACCAACAATATTTACATCATACCCGAAAAAATTGAAGTGAGGCC
The DNA here is from genome assembly GCA_937873715.1 of uncultured Chitinophagaceae bacterium. Lineage (GTDB taxonomy): Bacteria > Bacteroidota > Bacteroidia > Chitinophagales > Chitinophagaceae > Ferruginibacter. The sequence goes on along the minus strand of CALMYJ010000036.1, from coordinate 94,413 downwards.
TGAAAAACTGAAAGAGTTAAAGGAAAAAGAAGGCCGTTAAGCCGCCCATATTTTCAACCAGCATCCAAAACTTATACTAATGAGTGCAACCCTGCAAGAGCAGATACAACTACTGGCTAAAAAATATGCCGGCGAAAGCATACAAATAAGGCATCACCTGCATGCACATCCCGAACTCAGTTACCAGGAGTTTGAAACCTCAAAGTTTGTTCAGCAAAAACTGGCCGAACTGCAAATACCTTTTGCAGTAAAAGCTACAACGGGAGTTGTGGGCATTATTGAAGGTAAAAATCCACAAAAACGTGTGGTGGCCCTCCGTGCCGACATGGATGCACTGCCCATTCAGGAAGAAAATGATGTGCCTTACAAATCGAAATACCCGGGCCTTATGCATGCCTGCGGGCATGATGTGCATACCGCCTGCCTGCTGGGCGCCGCCAAAATATTAACTGCATTAAAACAGGAATGGGAAGGCACTGTAAAGCTTATTTTTCAGCCCGGCGAAGAAAAAAACCCCGGTGGGGCAAGCCTTATGATTAAGGAAGGTGTACTGGAAAATCCGGCGCCGCAAAGCATATTTGGCATGCATGTACACTCGCCGCTGGCTACAGGCAAACTGAGCTTTAGGGGCGGTATGGTAATGGCCAGCGCCGACGAAATTTATATTACCATAAAAGCAAAGGGCGGCCATGCAGCCCAACCACATCTTACAGCAGACCCTATATTAATTGCATCGCACCTGGTGGTAAGCCTGCAACAGGTGGTAAGCAGGAATAACAATCCCTTTAACCCCTCTGTACTTACCATTACAGCTTTCCAGGCGGGCACCACCACCAATGTTATTCCATCCGAAGCAAAACTGATGGGCACTTTCAGAGCAATGAATGAGGAGTGGCGTTTTAAAGCACACAACATCATCCGAAACCTTTGTACCAGCCTGGCGCAAACAATGGGTGCCGAAATTGATATTAAAATTGATGTGGGCTATCCTTTTGTTTTAAATAACCAAGCACTAACTGCCGCTGCCCGAAAAACTGCCGAAGCCTATATTGGTGCATCAAACGTAGAAGAAACCGAATTAAGAATGGGCGCCGAAGATTTTGCCTACTACTCTCACCATATCCCTGCCTGCTTTTTCAGGCTGGGTACCGGCAATGCAGCCAAAGGCACTACACATGGCGGCCATACCCCGGTTTTTAATATTGATGAAGATGCCATCGAAATTGGCATAGGCATGATGGCACTGCTTGGCGCTACCAATGCCGGTTTATAAAAATGCCCCGCCATGTAAGGCAGGGCATTGTAATGCTTCAATATGTTTTTAATGCTCCAATATTTTAACCTCGGTACGGCGGTTCATGGCCCGGCCTTCTGCAGTATCATTATCCGTAATGGGCTGTGTCATTCCATAGCCTTTGGCAGTAACCCTGTGCGGTGCTATCCCCTTCATCAGCAGGTAAGCCCTTACAGTGTTGGCCCTGTTTTGCGACAGCAGCATATTGGCTTCCGCCTTACCCACATTATCCGTATGACCGCCAACTTCAACTATTTCTTCATCCTTTCTTTTTAAATATTCTACCAGTTCGTCTAATACGGTGTAGGCTTCGGGCTGCAATTCGGCCTTGCCTGTTTCAAAAGTGCAGTTATCCAGTACAAACGAAGCGGGGGCTTCAAATTTGATATCGTATTTGATGGCTGTTTTAAAATACTGGTTTTCTTTCAGCGATGGAATTTCTAAAAAATTATAGCTGGCCGAATCGCCAAAGCCAAGGATAAACACCTCGTACCTGGATCCGGAAGGCAGGCGTAAAGAGAACTTTCCTTCGGGATTCGATAAGCCCTGGAATTCAGTGCCGCTGGCCGTATTCCTGAATACTACAATTTCGCTGGGCAATGCCTGGCCGGTACGGGCATGGTGTATGGTTACATCCACCTGGGCATCTTTGGGTAAATTACCTTGTACCGTAGTAGATTGTGCTGCTGCAAAAAACGGGATGCTCACCAGCATCATCAATACAATTTTTTTCATCTGCAGTTGATTTTTTTTCTGGTTAAAGATAATATATAAGCTAATGCTGCCTTTTTTCAATTACCGTGCCATACACGACTATTTTACACTTAAAGAAGTTGCACCCATACATTTATTTAACACTGTTGCTGTTACAGGCGTTGCTGCAATACCTGCACCATATCATTTTTCCATCCGTTAAATGTACCAGCCTGTATATGTTGCCGGGCCTCCTTCACCAGCCAAAGGTAAAAAGCCAGGTTGTGCACACTGGCAATGGTAAGGCCAAGTATCTCTTTTGATTTAATTAAATGCCGCAGGTAAGCTTTACTGTAGTAGCTGCTCATGGCGCTGCCAATAGCATCATCTACCGGTGAAAAATCTTTTTCCCATTTTTTATTATCGATGTTAATTACCCCTTTTGATGTAAACAGCATGGCATTGCGGCCATTACGGGTAGGCATTACACAATCAAACATGTCTACCCCCAGGGCAATGCCCTCCAGTATATTCCAGGGTGTACCTACGCCCATCAGGTAGCGGGGCTTGTTGGCAGGCAAAATATCGCAGCACAGTTCGGTAAATTCATACATCATTGCTGTAGGTTCACCTACACTCAGGCCGCCAATAGCATTACCCGGTGCATTTTTTGAAGCAATATATTGGGCAGAGGCAGTGCGTAAATCTTTATAGGTACTCCCCTGTACTATTGGAAAAAGGTTTTGCGTATAGCCGTACCTGTCTGGTGTACTGTTAAATTGCCGGATGCACCTGTCTAACCAGCGGTGCGTAAGCTCCATACTTTTACGGGCATAGGTATAATCACTGGGATAAGGCGGGCATTCATCAAAAGCCATAATAATATCCCCCCCGATGCTGCGCTGGATATCCATTACTTTCTCTGGGGTAAACAGGTGTTTGCTGCCATCAATATGCGACTGAAAGGTTACCCCTTCTTCTTTTATTTTACGGGTGCCCGCCAGCGAAAACACCTGGTAACCGCCACTATCGGTGAGTATGGGCCGGGGCCACCCGTTAAAGCGGTGCAGGCCTCCAGCAGCTTCCAGCGTATCCAGCCCCGGGCGCAGGTATAAATGATAAGTGTTGCCCAAAATAATTTGCGCCTGCACATCAGTAGTTAACTGCTGCTGCGTAACCGCCTTTACGCTGCCGACGGTACCAACTGGCATAAATATGGGTGTTTCTATATCACCGTGATCGGTGGTGATAATACCTGCACGGGCCCTGGTACTGCTATCGGTATGCTGTACTGTAAATTGAAGTGTTGCCATACAAAAAAATCCCGTCGTGCTACTAACAGACGGGATGCAAATATATACCTGAAAAGCTATACAGTACCAGGCTTTAAATCAGGAACAGCAATGCCAGTACTACTGCAGCGCCTAATCCTATCCAGGCCCATTTAACCCGGCTGGATTTTTTATCATCATTAATCAGGTAAGCAATCAGTACACCAATAAGCCCGAGCAAAAAACCAAGTGCAGCGCCACCAATATGAAAACCGTCGCCACTATCCAAAGCCGCACCGCCCAATACTTTCGAAATTTTATGATTAGTAACAGTACCATCGGCACTGATGCTGTTGCGTAATTTTTTCATCGCTCTTTTATAAGCAATCCTGTCGAAAAAATTAAGTTTTACATTGGCCAGTTTTTCATATTCAGCAGGCTTTAGCTGCGAAAAATCGGCAAGCGAAATACTATTGCCAGTACTGCCAATGGGCAACATAATTTCGGTGGCTTTAAGCGGCCTTATCCCTTCGGCCGAAGGATTTACGGCAATACATACATTGAGCAATAGTGCTGCCAGCAATAATGTGGTTACTTTTTTCATGTGCATAATAGTTTTTAGTGTACCAGCAATTTAACTACAATAGTACCGGGCACAAAATAATTTAATCCACTATTGTGGCTGTTTTTTTACCGTATGTTGTTGAAAACAAAGGCAGCAGGCTGGAGGGTATTTTTTATGCATCCCCTTACTTTTGCAGCAATGAACCCGAGCGACATTTTAACTCATTTGCCTTTACTGCTCTTCTACCTGTTTTGTACGGTAACTGCTATACAGGTTTTTTACTACCTGTTTTTCTTTTTAAGACTGGCCTTATTTACTTCAAAACAAAAAAGCACTTCGCAAACCCACGCCGTATCGGTAATTGTGTGTGCCAGGGATGAAGCGGCCAACCTGGTGAAAAACCTGCCGGGCATTTTGGTTCAGGAGTACCCCAGCACACACGAAGTGATTGTGGTAAACGACAATTCATTTGACGACAGCAAATATGTACTGGAAGAACTGCACCGCCGTTTCAGGCAACTGCAGGTGGTAGAACTAAAGCAGGAAGCCAAACTGATACAGGGCAAAAAATTTCCTTTGAGTGTGGGCATTAAAACGGCCAAACACGAAATACTGCTGCTCACCGATGCCGACTGTGTACCTGCCAGCGAGCACTGGATACAAAAAATGCAACAGGCTTACGACGATAGTACCGAAATTGTATTAGGCTATGGCGCATACCACAAAAAACCGGGCTTGCTGAATAAATTAATTCGCTGGGAAACTTTTCATACGGCCCTGCAATATTTATCCTATGCGCTGGCGGGTCTTGCCTATATGGGGGTTGGCCGCAACCTCAGCTATCGCAAAACAATTTTTTTCCGGCACAAAGGCTTTTCGGCACACAACCATGTAGCCAGTGGTGATGATGACCTCTTTATTAATACGGCGGCTACCCGTGCCAACACACGTATTTGTATAGACCCAGATACCTTTACCCTGAGCAATGCACCAAAAAGCTGGAGCAACTGGATGCGCCAGAAAAGCAGGCATTACAGCACCGGCAGGTATTATAAACCACTACACCAGTTTTTACTGGGCCTGTATGCCTTAACGCATTTTTTATTTTACCCCGTATGTATTGCATCAATGCTGTTGTACTGCTGGGAATATACGCTTGCCGTATTAGGATTAAAATTGCTGCTTCAACTATTTATCTTTTACCCGGTAATGAAAAAACTCAACGAAAAAGATTTGTTTCCGTTTATACTGCTTTTTGACATCTGGATGTTTATGTACTATTTTATCTTTTCCTTTGCCTTGTTTAAAAAACCCAGGGGCTCGTGGAAGTGAGTGGAATGGAGTAGTTTTAGAGGTGGGGCTGGATACTGGATACTGGATACTGGTTGCTGGTTACTGGTTGCTGAATTTTAAATCTGACTAATAATTTTATTTATGCCTATTGTTGCGCCATCCTTGTTATCGGCTGATTATTTGAACTTGCAAAAAGACTGTGATATGCTGAATGCCAGTGCTGCCGACTGGTACCACCTTGATATAATGGATGGACGCTTTGTACCTAATATTAGTTTTGGGCCAATGCTGGTAGAATTTTTCCGGAAAGCAACTACTAAAACCTGCGATGTACACCTGATGATTGAAGAGCCCGAAAAATATACCGAAGCTTTTAAAAAAGCCGGGGCTGATATTTTAACCGTACATGTAGAAGCCTGCACCCACCTGCACCGCAACATTCAATTGATTAAAAGCCTGGGTATGAAGGCAGGTATTGCCCTTAACCCCCACACCCCTGTGGAACTGCTACAGGATATTATAAAAGATATTGACCTTGTATGCCTCATGAGTGTTAACCCGGGTTTTGGCGGACAAACTTTTATTCCCAACACACTCAAAAAAATAAAAACACTCCGCCGTATTATTGATGAAACTGCACCGCATGTGCTGATAGAAATTGATGGTGGTGTAACTCTTGATAATGCCCAGGCAATTGTGGATGCAGGCGCTCATGTATTGGTGGCAGGTAATACTGTTTTTAAGTCGCCCAACCAGGCAGGCACTATCGCTGCATTAAAAGCGATAAACAGTTAGTCTAAAGGTTCGCATACATCTGTTCCAGTACTGCCAGGTTTTTTTTCACCCAACTGTTGGTATCCTTTGGCCAGTTGTACTTTTTACCAATAATATCTTCCATCATGGCGTAACCCTTCATGGCCTGATCTTTATTGTAAAAACAGCCAAACCAGTTTTCAGAAAGCTCCTCTTTTTTAATCATATAAATACCACCGGCATACCATTTAAGGCAGGTGGGAAATCCGTAAAACGAAATAATACTTTCGGCCCTTGCAATATTATCCCGGTAAAAAAGAATATGAAAATGCAAAAAAGCTTTTATACGCTCCCTTAGCTGGGCTTCGGTTTCGGGCTGGCGGGGTTTTATCCGCCATTGGTTGTTGCTGGTATGGAAAGGATCGCCAGCACTTTCAACATACTGCTGTGCATTGGCCACATAAGTCAGTTTTGTTTCACTATCAATGCCGGTGTTTACCACTATCATTTTTTTGGGGGCCAATGCAGCAAGCTTGTACTCGCCGCTGCTGCCATCTTTATAGCGGAGCAATATTTTTTTAGCGGCTGCATCAAAGCGCCAGCGCCCCTGCTCCATATAGTTGCGTATGTTTTGTGTAAACGTTGAATCAGCAAAAAGATGCAGGCTCCTGATGGGTATAATACCCTGCGGTTCATTCAGCGACGACAGCATTTCCAAGTCTTCTTCCATCCACCAGTTTTGACACAATACCCGGTATAAATCTGTTTCAGTAGTGAGTTGATGCAGACCACTGCCATATACTTGTACAGTATCCGCAGCAGCAATGGTAATAGCAGCGGTATCCTGCTTTGTATTGCGGCTATTACAACCCGCCGCACATGCCGTCATCAATATTACACAACACAAATAATAACGCACAACGAAGTATTTTTACCAAATGTAAAAAAGAATAAATCAATTATCTTCATCGCATGAGAGTAGCAGGCGTATTGTTTTTTTTATTGCTTTCACTACAGGTATCCGCCCAAAAAAAGCAGGCTTATGTAAGTGGCCTTGTAATTGATGTGAACGATATGCCCATAGCAGATGTATCGGTAACCATACTGGGCCGCACTGCCGGGGTTATTACAGACAGTGGTGGTGTGTTTACAATAAAAGTACCAGCCGAAAAAGCCTTTGCACTACTATTTACCCATACCGGTTACACACAAACGCAAAAAAACTTTTACCTCAGCGAAAACGAACAAGAGCAGGTAACCATAAGGCTTGAACGCAGCGGCAAAACACTTGAAACCGTTATCATCACTGATGAAAGAGAAAGAAAAGAAGCAGGTCTTACTAAAATTAACCCCAAAAATGCGCTGGCATTACCCAGCCCAACCGGTGGCATTGAAGCTTTGATAAAAATACTGGTAGGCAGCAACAACGAACTCACTTCGCAATACAGTGTACGGGGCGGCAACTACGATGAAAACCTGATTTATATTAATGATTTTGAAATTTTTCGTCCCTACCTGGTACGCAGCGGGCAGCAGGAAGGGTTAAGCTTCATCAACCCGGAACTGGCCAGGAATATTAGTTTTTACAATGGCGGTTTCCAGGCCCGGTATGGCGATAAAATGAGCAGTGTGCTGGATATACAGTATAAAAAGCCACGGGCATTTGCCGGCTCGGCTTATATGAGCCTGCTGGAACAGGGGGTTCACCTGGAAGGGGCCACCAAAAGCGAAAAAATCACTTACCTCTTTGGCGCACGCAACCGTACCAACCGCAACCTCCTCAGTTCGCAGGAAACCAAAGGGGCTTATATCCCCACATCGGCCGATGTGCAGGGCTTAATCACTTATAAAATTAACGACCGCTGGCAGGTAGAACTGCTGGCTAATATTTCAGCAACAAGATTTACCCTGATACCCGAAGCGTCAAAAAAAACCACTTCTGTATTTTCTCCTTTTTTTACCGCCAACCTGGGCCTTGATATTTATTTTGAAGGCCAGGAAAAAGACAGCTATAACACCAGCCTGTTTGGCATAAGTGCTTTGTACCAGCCCTCAAAAAAATTAAAACTCAAATGGATGTTGAGCCGCTTTAGCAACACCGAAAAAGAAAATTTTGATATTGGCGGCGCTTATCTTTTTGGCAACCGGGATTTTGACAACAACAGCAGCAGCTTTGGGCAAATTGTAAATCCGCTGGGGGCCGGTTACTACCAGGATTATGGACGCAATAACCTGTCGATTCATGTATGGAACGCTACCCTTAAAGGCAGCGTGGAAAATGGCAAACACTTCATCCAGTTTGGCCAAACCTTTGAACAAACCAATATTAACGATAAACTGTACGAATGGGAATACCAGGACAGTGCCGGTTATTCGCTGCCGGTAAACAGTAACCTGCTGTTTAATTTTTTAAACAGTACGGCCAACCTCTCTATACAAAAGTTAAGCGGTTATGTGCAGGACAACATGGTATTTAAAAATAAAAACAGCGATATCACCCTGCAGGGCGGCCTGCGGTACAATTACAACAGCCTTAATAAAGAACTGTTGGTAAGCCCAAGGGCACAGGTAAGTATAAAGCCTTACTGGAAAAAAAACATTGTATTTAAAATGGCTGCAGGCTTATACCAGCAACCCCCTTTTTACCGGGAACTGAGAAGATATGACGGCACACTTAATACTGCCATTAAAGCACAAAAAAGCTTTCAGGTAGTAGCCGGCCTTGATTATGTGGTAAAAAATGCGGGGGCACCTTTTCGCATCACTACCGAAGCATACTATAAAAACATGTGGGATGTAATTGCCTACGATATTGACAATGTAAAAATGCGGTACCTGGGCAATAATAACGCCAAAGCCTATGCGTATGGGCTGGAAACAAGGCTGTACGGCGAACTGGTAAAAGATGCCGAAAGCTGGCTTAGCATAGGCCTGATGCGAACTAAAGAAGATCTTGCCAACGACTTTTATTACCAGTACAAAAATGCTGCCGGTGAAATCATTAATGCCGGCAGCGCCGACAAAACACCGGTAGACAGTATTCGAAATGATGTGGGCTATGTACGCCGCCCTACCGACAGGCTGGTTACGGTTGGTCTTTTTTTACAGGATTACCTCTCTACCAATAAAAACTTCAGGGTGCACCTGAATATGCTGTATGGCAGCAATATGGCTTTTAATATTCCTCAAAGTGTGCGCTACCGCAATGCACTCATTATAGAGCCTTACTTTAGGGTAGACATTGGCTTTAGTGCCCTGCTGCTGGCAGACAAAAACAACCGCCGCAGCCATAGCCCGTTCAGAAGCTTAGAAAACATTTGGGCCAGCTTTGAAATATTTAACCTGATAGACCGGCCCAACATTATTTCGTACGAGCTGATTAAAGATTTTTCGAACACTGTTTACAGCATTCCTAACAGGCTTACCCCCAGGCTCATAAATTTTAAAATTGTGGCAAGATTTTAAATTCATATACGATGCTGCCTGCCTCAATACAGCAACATACAGCCCCGTACTTTGCCCGCAACAACCCGTTGACCTTGCTGCTGCGCCTGCTTTTTATTTTTTGGCTGCTGGCAAAAAAAATTGGCTGGCGAATATGGTTAAAAGACAGGCTGCTGCCCGTAGCGCCAGTGGCCGACCTCCCATCCTGGATGCACTATACCCTGCTGTACTGCTCTGTTGCACTGCTAATCGCATTGTTGTATAAACCCTGGCACAGGGGCTTACTCTGCAGCTTGCTTATTTGTGAAGTTGTATCCTGCCTTGCCGATCAAAACCGTTGGCAGCCCTGGGAGTACCAGTATTTATTTACCCTGCTCACCTGCCTTATTTTTTATCGAAAAAAAGAAAACATCATACCTGCACTTGCCTGTATTGCCATTTGTATATACCTGTATAGTGGCCTTGGTAAACTAAACGAGGGTTACCTGCAACTGTTTTGGAGCAATATGTTTTTGAAAAACTACCTGCACTTAAGCCAGGCAGCGATAAGCCACAAACTGCTGTACTATAGCGGCTATGCCACAGCACTCATAGAAGTTACCGCAGCACTTATGCTGCTGTATAAACGTACGCAACGCTCCGGGGCAATGTTACTCATACTCATGCATTTTTTTATACTGGTGGTGCTTGGGCCTTTTGGTTTGCGTTACAACAAAATCATCTGGCCATGGAATGTGCTGATGATGGTACAATTATATATCCTGTTTATACAAAGCGGGCCTGTGCCATTTAACCTGGAGCGCTTGTTTACCGGATGGGGTAAAATAGTGTTGCTGTGCTGGGGTATACTACCGGCGTTAAATTATGCAGGGCTTTGGGATAGCTACCTCTCCTCAAAACTGTATGCAGGCAATTTACCACAAATGGTACTTTGTATTGAAACAGGCGAAGAACTGAACCAGCTAAAGCGATTTACAAACAAAACATACAAATATAATATCTGCAATGGCCTTGCGATGGTAAACCTGCAAACATGGGCCATGAAGGAAACTAACGTACCCCCCTACCCCGAAATTAGGGTGTACCGCCAAATGAGCCGGCGCTGGAAACAACAGCACCCGGGTACCACTACCCGTATTTTTATTTACTATCCTGCCAGGGGCAATACCATCAGGGTTTTGCCTGAGCTGTAAATTAATAACGGATAGCCTGCCCTACATGCAGCAATGCATGGGTATGCGGCACATGTATAACCAGTTCTTTCATACCCGTGCTGCGGTGAAACAGTCCATCCACTTTTGCCTCATCCATTTTACCCTTAACAGTATCCCAAAAATCATCAAGATCATCTACCTGTAAATAAAAGGCTGTTTCACCCGCTGTTTCCCCAGCAGGAATAATGTGCAAGGTGAGGTTGTTCCTGCTCATGATAATATGTTCGGGTGTATCCAAAGCCAGTTCAAAATCCAGTGCATACGAAAAAAAATCTGCCGTAGCCTTCATCTGCTGCGATGGTACCATAGGGCTAAGAAATAATACTTTGTACATAGAAATATTTTTATTTAAAAAAGAATTAACTGCTGTAAGCTGCTATTTTTCTACAAAATCCAAATCCCTGCCAAAAGTTTCTTTTGTGTATAAAGCGGCAAAAAAACCTAAAACTAATACTACAATACCGGTTACCCATGCCCCGGTAATGTAATCATTAAAAACATACTCCCCTCTTAAAAACCTGAACAGGATTAAGATAAGCGGTAAAAACCCCCTCACCAGGTTGGGGATAGAAATGGCTGCCGTAGCCCTTAAATTAGTACCAAACTGCTCGGCACTCATGGTAATATACAACACCGATATACCCGAGCCAAAGCCTAGCCCCATGCACAGCAGGTACATATTAAACGCATTACCCCCGCCACGCAATGCAAAAAATAATAGTATAAACAGGGCTGTTATGGCATAATAAATCAGCAAAGTTTTTTTTCGGCTGCGGATATAGTTGCTAAAAAAACCGGCCGCCATATCTCCAAAAGCCAGCGCTACATATTGCAGCATCAATGCCTTGGGCTGGTCGAACCCGGCAATGCCCCAGCGCCGGGCAAACTCATCCGAAAAAGAAATGAGCAACCCAATTATATACCATACCGGTAACCCAATGAGAATACCCCTTAAATACCTCAAAAACCTGTCTTTGCTGGTAAACAACATGAAAAAATTACCCAGTTTGGCTGATGATTTTTTTGCCACATCGTACATACCGCTTTCCAGTACCCCTGCCCTTAAAAACAACAGGGCAATACCCATACCACCACCGATAAAATAACACATGCGCCAGTCTTCGCCACTTAATGCAAATACAAAGTATGCTGCAATACAGCCCAGCACACCGCTGGTGGCAATAATAGCCGAAGCCATTCCCCTTTTTTCTTTGGGCAGCATTTCGCTGGTGAGGGTAATACTGGCGCCCAGTTCGCCAGCCAGGCCCAGCCCGGCTATAAAGCGCAACCAAAGGTATTGGTTGGCATTGGTTACAAAACCGTTGGCCAGCGTGGCAAAAGAATACAATAGTATAGAACCAAAGAGTACGCTTTTCCTGCCTTTTTTATCCCCCATAATACCCCAGGCAATGCCTCCTATGGTAAGGCCAATCATTTGCCAGCTCAAAATATCCTGGCTTACTATTTCCATCAAATCTTCGGGCACCCCTATATCCTGTACGCTCCGTTTGCGTACAATGCTGAACAGCAGCAAATCGTATATGTCTACAAAAAAACCAAGGGCGCCCACTATTACGGGCAGGGAAAAAATACCGTACTGTTTTTGCTGCATAGAAAGTATTAGTAGGCGGAAAGATAAAATTTTATTGAATTCAAAATTTTAAACAGGTGAACAGTAATTTTTTTGATTATTCCCAAAATCTAAGGCCGGGTCGCGGCAGCATGCTGCCAGAAAATATATGCTTTCATGCAACATCCGGGAGGCAGGCGCTGTCATCAATTATATTTTTACATACAACCAAAATGCAGCCAATACCGTAAATTTACAAGTGATGAAAACGTACAGCCTATATTGTTTGCTGTTTACCATCATTTGCATGGCTGCAATGAGCAATACCGCAAATGCCCAATGGGGCAAAAACGATACCATCAGGGTGTATGCCATGATTTACAATGGTGATACCATCGAGGCCAAAACCTTACCCGATGTAGCACTTTTAGCCAGGCTCACAGAAAAACAAAAAAGGGCTTATGCCGCATGGACGAGGTTACGAAATGCTGTTTATGTTACTTATCCTTATGCCAAACGTGCCGGGATGGTACTCAATGATGTAAATGCACATCTTACATCTATAACGGATAAAGCAGAACGTAAAAAATACATCCACTCGAGGGAAAAAGATTTGCGCCGGGAATTTACCGAGCCACTCACCAATCTTTCTATTTACCAGGGTAAAGTGCTGATGAAACTCATTAACCGGGAAACGGGTAATAACTGTTATGAAATCATCAAAGAGTACCGTGGAGGTCTTACTGCAAGGTTTTATCAAACGGTGGCTTTCTTTTTTAGTACCAGCCTAAAGCAACCTTACGATAAAAATGGTGAAGATGCCGAAATAGAAAAAATTGTACAGGAAGTGGAGCGGATGTACGGATACAGGAGCTAACCGGCTTATTCAACACTTATGTTCTTCCTTTCCTTCCCAGCAACGTCTCCGGCACGGGACGTTGCGTAATTCCCAGCAACGTCTCCGGCACGGGACGTTGCGTAATTCCCAGCAACCTCTCTTTGCATAGCCATGAGCGTGGACAAAGGACGTTGCGCTTTTTGGAAATCCTCTTACCTTTAACACATTGCCTGCAAAAGTTTTATGAAAATCCTTCCCAGCAACGTCTCCGGCACGGGACGTTGCGTTCAAAAACCACCTGCACTAAATACCAACAATTTGCCACCTTTAAGCTATGCCAGTATAACGTACCATTCTAGCCGCAACGTCCCTACCCCTGCACATTGCTCGTTGGGAGACGTTGCTGGGAAGGAATCCTTACCTTTAACACATTACCTGCATAAGCTTTATGAAAATGCCAGAAACTGATTTTAAAAAAATAGCGGCGGTATGTGTTATAGGCGCAACGTCCTTGCCAGCGCACTGGGCAGGGTGTAAGAGACGTTGCTGGGAAATAGGAAAGGAAAAGAGGAGCCACGAACCAAGGCGTGGAGTAAAAAATAAGCCGTACAAGTGAGTGACACAAAGATGCTGCCACATGTTCTGAAGTTTGTAACATCATCATTTATCCATATCCAGGCAGATTCCTCTCCCGATTGCTATCGGGAGAGGAATGACAGATTTCTATTCATTGCTTATTCCTTCCCTGTAAGGCAGAAGCGGACGCTTGCGCCAAAGAGGGGACGTTGCTGGGTAGAAGAGATTAACACATTTATTCAGCCGTTCATTTCTTTTTTGGATTGCTGACGGCAACAAGACTAAACACAATTAAATATAAAAACAAAACTGCCACTTCTTAAAGAGTGGCAGTTTTAGTATAAGTGATGTTGATGTATCGTTAAGCAACGGCAGTTTCAGCCACTTTCAATTTGGCCAGCGCCTCTTTAATACGCACCCAGGCCCTTTCAATATTTTCCATGCTGTTGGCAAACGAAAAACGTACACAGTTTGGCTCGCCAAAAGCATCCCCCATTACACAGGATACATGTGCTGTATTCAACAGGTACATGGCAAAGTCGGCCGAGTTGCTAATCGTTTGTTCGCCATCTGTTTTGCCGTAATAACTGCTCACATCGGGAAAAATGTAAAAAGCACCATCAGGCGGAGCACATTTAATACCGGGTACATCTTTAATAATTTCCAGCACTTTGGCACGGCGACGGGCAAATTCTTCCGTCATATCAAAGCTGGGCTTAAGGTCGGTAGTAAGCGCAACTACTGCCGCTTTTTGTGTGATAGAGCAGGTAGCACTGCTAAACTGGCCCTGTAGTTTTTCGCAGGCTTTGGCCACTTCGGTATTGGCGGCAATATAACCCAGCCTCCAGCCCGTCATGGCAAAACCTTTACTAAGGCCGTTTACAATAATCACCCTGTCTTTAATATCATTAAACTGGGCAATACTTTCGTGCTTACCTACAAAGTTGATGTACTCGTATATTTCGTCGGAAATAATATACACATCAGGGTATTTGCTGAATACGGCAGCCAGTGCTTCCAGTTCGGCCTTGGTATATACTGTACCCGAAGGGTTGCAGGGAGTAGAGAAAAGAAAAGCCCTTGTTTTTGGTGTGATGGCGGCTTCCAACTGGGCAGGGGTAATTTTAAATCCGCTCTCCAGCGATGTATGCACTTCCACCACTTTGGCACGGGCAATTTTTACCAGTTCGGAATATGTTACCCAGTAAGGCGTTGGAATAATTACTTCATCACCATCATCGGCAATAGCCAGTATGGTATTGGCAAGGCTTTGCTTGGCACCGGTAGAGGCTACAATATTTTCAGGTTTATAATCCAGGTTATTATCCCTTTTCAGTTTGGTACATACCGCTTCTCTCAGGTCCAGAAAACCGGGCACTGGCGTATAGTGGCTCCAGTTATCATTGATGGCTTTAATGGCAGCCTCTTTAATGTGCTGCGGTGTATCAAAGTCGGGTTCGCCCAGGCTAAGGTCAATTACGTCAATTCCTTTAGCCCTGAGTTCACGGCCCAGTTTGGCCATTTTTAAGGTTTCCGGTTCGGCAAAACGATCAAGTAAAGAAGAGATTTTCATATTATTCATTTTCGGGTGGCAAAGTTAAAAGAAAGCAGGCAGTAATAAGGCAGCGTTTAAAAATAATTGTACCTGTTCCAAAAAAATTCAGTTTATCCTGTGTTTTATTGATAAATTTAAAAACCCCGGCTACTTATTCAGAATTTTCTTTTGTGCTGCAAGGCTCTTTGGTGGCTTGAACACACAATTGGTCAACAAATCGTTTTACAGCACTGTTTTACCTGTATCTTTCTGCCGCAAATTAAAAAAAGCATGCTGGTTACTCTTACTATTACCCGTTACCCCAGGCGTTATATTCCCTTTGCCGTGCTATCGATGGCGCTGTTTAGGATACCACTTTGGCTGAACAGGGATATAAGTTTTTTTAAACTTATGGGTTGTGGCAAAAACGGCAGTTTCGATAAAAACCCCGACTGGCAGCAGTGGGCCATCATGGCTGTTCATAAAAATTTAGAGGCAGGCCAACTTCCTTCAAATGATACCGCACTGCATACCATGTTTAAAAAATTTATACCCGGCTGGTTAAGGCTATTTAAATGCGAAACATGGAGTATTTTTTTATTACCGGTACAATGCCACGGTACATGGGATAAAAAAATGCCATTTTTAACCTCCGGTTCCAATACAGCAGTTACCGGGCCTGTAGCAGTACTAACCCGTGCCACTATACGCTTATCGAAGCTAAAAGCTTTTTGGAGCAATGTAGATGCTGTAGCCGGCACAATGGCTGCAGCAGATGGATTTGTAACATCTGTGGGCATTGGCGAAATACCGTATATCAGGCAAGCTACTTTCAGTATTTGGCAAAA
This sequence comes from uncultured Chitinophagaceae bacterium, assembly GCA_937873715.1. Taxonomy (GTDB): domain Bacteria; phylum Bacteroidota; class Bacteroidia; order Chitinophagales; family Chitinophagaceae; genus Ferruginibacter. The sequence goes on along the minus strand of CALMYJ010000036.1, from coordinate 78,520 downwards.
TGCCGCAGCGATGAAAGCCTTTGCTTACAGCATGCCCCGGCACCGGGAAGTAATACAAAAAACCAGGAGCGAAGCCTGGTACAGCGAGGAAATGTTTGCCAGGTTTGTACCCTTACAAACTTTTGGCAGTATAAACGGCCAAAATCCTTTTCCGGCAAAAGCCTAAGTTTGTACTGTTATTGCCAATGCATCACCAACAGCCTGCTGGTAAAACTGCAATGCCGGCATGATGCATGTACGATTGATTCAATTAAATACATTGTATGAAAAATATCAAGATAATTGAAGTGCCCAGCGAAATTGGTGCAGGTACCCGAGGCGCCAGCCTGGGTGTGGATGCTATTAAAATTGCGGCACTGGATTTTATGAGCAACTTCTTTGTTCATTTTCCTACTGAAAAGATAGAGGTGGAAAATCATTTGCTTTTTGAGCCTATACAATCGCCTTACGCCAAAAGAATACACGGTATTTTAAACATATACGAAAGGGTTAGCAGTGCCGTATGCGATACCATCAAAAGCAATTTTTTCCCGGTGGTATTAAGTGGCGAACACAGTATAGCCGGCGGTACCATTGCCGGTATAAAAATGGCCAAACCAAAAAGTAAATTAGGGGTGATATGGATTGATGCCCATGCCGACCTGCACACCCCCTACACAACGCCTACGGGCAATATGCATGGCATGCCGCTTGCCGCAGCTATAGCAGATGATAATATAGAGTGCAAAGTGCATGATGTAGATGAAAAAACTGCGAAGCTGTGGAACCAGCTAAAGGCGGTTGGAAAAATTACACCAAAAGTTTTGCCCGAGCATATTGTACTTATTTCGCTCCGGGATTATGAGGCCGAAGAAAAAGCGCTGATAGAAAAATATGGCATTAAAATAATCAGCACGGGTGAAATACGCAGGAATGGAGCAGAAAGTGCAAGCAAAAAAGTGCTGCGCTACCTGGCCGAGTGCACTGATATTTATGTAAGTTTTGATGTAGACAGTCTGGATGCCGGTATTTCAAAAGGCACAGGCACCCCCGTGAGTAACGGCCTGAGGGAAAGAGAGGCAGAAGACCTTATCAGTAAGTTTATGCAAAACCGTAAAATATGCTGCTTCGAAATTACCGAGGTTAACCCCACACTCGATAAAGAAAACCTGATGGCCGAAATTGCCTTTAATATTTTGCAACGCAGCGTAAACGTGCTGCTGCTGAATTAACCTGTTGAAATAAAAATGCCATGCTGTTACGCATGGCATTCAGTGTATTGTTCCTTATGCTTTTAGCCGGCTTTTGTTTTTGTTTCTTTGGTTGATTCTTTAGCAGGCGGCTTAAGGGTGAAAGTTATTTTTTCTTTCGATTCATCCAGGCTGGCAATAAGCACATCCCCTTCTTTTACATTCATATTCAGTATTTCCTCTGCTAAAGGATCTTCAAGGTACTTTTGAATAGCCCGGTGAAGCGGCCTTGCACCAAATTGAGAATCGTATCCTTTGTCGGCGATAAACTCTTTTGCTTCAGGTGCCAATTCTAATGTAAACCCAAGTGCTGAAAGCCTTTTGAGCACACCTTTCATGAGTATATCGATGATGGCGAAAATATCATCCCGGTTCAGCGAATTAAATATGATGATATCATCTATCCTGTTCAAAAACTCGGGGCTAAAAGTACGCTTCAGCGCTTTTTCAATTACTGATTTATTATTTTCATCAGCGCTTTTTACCCTTGCAGCAGTGGCAAAGCCTACCCCATCACCAAAGTCTTTTAACTGCCTGGCACCGATGTTAGAGGTCATGATAATTAAAGTGTTTTTAAAATCCACTTTACGGCCCATGCCATCGGTAAGCTGCCCGTCATCCAGCACCTGTAAGAGTATGTTATAAATATCCGGGTGTGCTTTTTCTATTTCATCCAGCAGTATTACGCTGTAAGGTTTGCGTCTAACCCTTTCGGTTAGCTGGCCACCTTCTTCGTAACCCACATAGCCGGGAGGTGCGCCAATGAGGCGGCTTACGGTAAATTTCTCCATGTATTCACTCATATCAATGCGTATCAGTGAATCTTCATTATCGAACATATACCTTGCCAGCGAACGGGCCAGTTCTGTTTTACCCACACCGGTAGGACCCAGAAAAATAAATGTACCTATCGGCTTTTTAGGATCTTTTAACCCTACCCTGTTGCGCTGTATAGCTTTTACCACTTTTTGTATACCATCCTCCTGGCCAATTACGGCACCTTTCAGTTCTTCTGACATGCGGCGCAATTTTTCTGTTTCGGCCTGCACCATGCGTTTAACCGGTATGCCCGTCATCATGCTGATTACTTCAGCAATATCTTCCTCCTCTATGGGGTAGCGTTTGTGTTTGCTTTCTTCTTCCCAGGCTGCTTTGGCTTTTTCCAGTTCTTCCTGCAGGCGTTTTTCCGAATCCCGTAGCGATGCAGCTTCTTCAAAGCGCTGGCTCTTTACCACTTTGTTTTTTTCCAGCTTAATATCTTCAATCTTCTTTTCCAGTTCAATTACATTTTCGGGCACATTGATATTTTTAATGTGCTTGCGTGCGCCTACCTCATCCAGTACATCGATGGCTTTATCGGGCAGCAGCCTGTCTGTCATGTACCTTTCGCTCAGTTTCACACAGGCTTCCACAGCTTCTTCGCTATAGGTTACATTGTGATAATCTTCGTACTTGCTTTTAACGTTGTTGAGTATCTGTATGGTTTCTTCTACCGAAGGCTGATCAACAATTACTTTTTGAAAACGACGATCCAGGGCACCATCTTTTTCAATGTGCATACGGTATTCATCCAGGGTGGAGGCACCAATGCATTGGAGTTCGCCACGGGCCAATGCCGGTTTAAAAATATTGCTGGCATCCAGCGAACCACTGGCGCCGCCTGCTCCTACAATGGTATGTATTTCGTCAATAAACAAAATCACATCCCGGTTTTTTTCCAGTTCGTTCATGATGGCTTTCATCCTTTCTTCAAACTGGCCACGGTATTTAGTGCCGGCAACAAGTGCGGCAAGGTCGAGCGACACTACTCTTTTATCAAAAAGCACCCGGCTCACTTTACGTTGTACTATCCTTAAGGCAAGTCCTTCTACAATCGCTGTTTTACCCACACCCGGCTCACCAATTAAAATGGGGTTATTCTTTTTACGGCGGGATAATATTTGCGATACCCTTTCAATTTCAACTTCACGGCCTACGATGGGATCCAGCGAACCATTTTCTGCCAAACGGGTGATATCCCTGCCAAAATTATCGAGTACCGGTGTTTTTGTTTTAGGCTGGTTGGCACCACTGCCGCTACCCCTTTGTTGCTTAGACTGGCCATATTGTTTTCTTTCTTCATCAAAATCATCGTCGCCTTCATCAGAATATTCTGCCTTGGGTGGGTTGCTGGTAACAAAGCCCAACTCATTTTTAAAAATGTCGTAATCCACATCAAACTGGTTTAAAATCTGCGTAGCAATATTTTCTTTATTTTTTAAAATAGACAGCATCAGGTGTTCACTTTCTACCATAGCGCTTTTGTGCGCCTTGGCTTCAAGCACAGTGATGCGAATTACTTTTTCGGCCTGCTTGGTAAGCGGCAGCGAATTGATATTGGCGATGTTTTTACCTGTTTTATCCTTCACGGCCACTTCTATTTCTTTGCGTAGTTCGTAAAGATCTACATTGAGGGATTTTAAGATTTTAACGGCTGTATTTTCCCCATCCCTTATCAGCCCGAGTACAAGGTGCTCGGTACCGATAAAATCATTCCCGAGGCGAAGTGCTTCTTCCCTGCTGTAAGAAATAATTTCTTTAACCTGTGCTGAAAAATTATTATCCATTAGGTATTGATTTAACTGTACAATAATAACGAATTAACGATAGATTTAGTTTTCACACATACCCGAATGTTGATATGTTGAAAAGTTATAGCATCTTTAACAACTGCATTAAAACCTGTTACTCTAAAGGTACTAAAGCGATTAGATTATCGCTGTTTTTTACAAGGAGGCGGCAGGTGCTGTACAATTTTTCCTTTACTTTACAATTATACTGTTGTAAAACAACTATCAACAATTGAAACAGCGAAGTAGTTTGACTCTATAAAACTAAATATTCTTATGCTTAAGGTCAAAACAGATACCAAAGAAAAATTTACTGTAATAACGCCACAAGAAACACAGTTTACTGATAATATGACAGGCCAACTGGATGATTTGTTGCTTCCATACCTGCAAAAAGACACACCGAACATAGTACTCAACCTGGCCGAATTGCAAAACATCAGTGAAAAAGCCGGGGAACAACTGGCCGTTATCCAGCAACAATTTTACGAACATAATGCCTCTTTTGTAATTTGCAACCTGCAGCAGGAAGTGGAGGAAACCCTTGATAAACAGGAACTGCTTGAACTGATGAATGTAACGCCTACCGAAAGTGAAGCATGGGATATTATACAAATGGAAGAAATTGAAAGAGAACTGCTGGGTGATGATTAAATTAAATTTGCCTACAGCTTAGTGTAATACATATTTGCTTTGCAAGGATTAGCAGGATACTAAAAACGCTTACCACACGTTCACCACTTACTATAACAGCCATCATGCTTTCGCTTACGATACTTGGAAATAATTCTGCCATACCTGCTCACAACAGGCACCCCACTGCGCAAGTGTTGCAGATACAGGATGAGCATATACTGATTGACTGTGGCGAAGGCACACAAATGCAAATGGCGAGGTACAAGGTAAAAAGCAGTAAAATCAACCGCATTTTTATTTCGCACCTGCATGGCGATCATTACTATGGCCTGGCAGGATTGCTTACCAGTATGAGCCTGCTGAACCGTACCAACGATTTGCATATACACGGCCCTGCACCACTGGGCGAAATCATCAATATGCAGTTTAAGCTGGCAGAAGTTAACCTTAGTTACTCCCTGCACTTTCACCCCGTTGCCGGGGAAGGCATCGCCTACGAAGACGAAAAAATACAAGTACAATGCTTTGCCCTGCAGCACCGGATAGAATGCTGGGGTTATTTATTTAAGGAAAAAAAGAACCTCCGGAAAATAAATATTGAACAGGTAAAAAAACACCAGGTACCCCCCGCTTTTTTCGATGCACTGCACAAAGGGCAGGATTATATTTTGCCGGATGGCGCTGTAATCAGCAACCAACTGCTTACCACTGCAGCACCGCTGCCCAAAAGCTATGCCTACTGCTCTGATACAATTTTTGATGAAGGCATAGCCGAAAAAATAAAAGGCGCTACAGCATTATACCACGAAGCTACTTACCTGCACGACGAAGCAAAGAAAGCTGCCGAACGCTATCATTCCACCGCATTGCAGGCGGCCATTATAGCACAAAAAGCCGGGGTGCAGCAATTATTGCTGGGGCACTTCTCTTCCCGCTACGAAGATCTTGATGCTTTTCTTACAGAAGCATGCCCCATGTTTGAAAACACCGGCCTGGCTTTAGAGGGTGTATGTTTTAAAATTTAATGGCAGCGACTCATGGCTTTTTTACACACTGCGTCATATAAAAATTAGCCAATACATTTTGCGCCTGCGCCAGGCGAAATAAACTATCCAGTTGTACCGAACTGCCGAAAGCGGCCGGCACCAGCCTGCGGCGTGTACTATCCGCCCATTTATACAGTAGCTTTTGTTTCAGCAAAATGGCACCGGCATTGCTGCAGGCAAAATTATTATCGTTGAGGGCAAAAAAACGGGTATCGGTACCCTGGGGCTGCAGCAGGTTGTTGCCCAGGGCCAAATGCCTGGCACCGGGTAAACTGAGAGCATATAGCGTGGGAAATATATCCTTATGCGATGCAAATCTTGTAGTATCTACCTCAAAAGCAGGGCGGTAAGTATCGGGCACAAAAAAGATAATTGGTACGCTGCGCTTTTGAAACAATTCAGCATCTGCATAATTTTTCAGGTTTTGAATATTATGGTCGCCGGTAATGGCAACAATCGTTTTTTTTCCCTCGGGCGACTGGCGCAGTTTTTTTAAAAAAACACCAAGACAATGATTAGCATACTGGAAAGACTGCAGGTTTTTGTACATCAATTCCTGCTCGGCCTTGGTTTTATTTTTTTTCAGTTCATCACTCAACTGCACCGGTAATGGCCGGTATTTTTTCGGCAGCATATAACGGGGATGATTGGTAGTGGTCATGGCATACACAAATACAGGTGCTTTACTGCTGTCCAGCACCTGCTGTACCCTTTCAAACAAAAATTCATCGTAAGCCCCCCACTCGTTTGATTCGGTACCCGGCACTTTTTTTTCTATAATATCCATACCCTCCATAATACTAAAATGCTGGTGGGGTATAAAAGCCTGCAGGTTGCGCCAGTCTGCCTTGGCACCGGTAATAAAGCAGGTATTGTAGCCTGCCGTAAAATAAGGCAGCGCACAGGAGCCGGCAAAGGGCAAATTATGGTATACCGACTGCGATACAGGCGCATGTGGCGTATTAATCACCAGCCCTTCCAGGCTGTAAATAGTGCCATTATATCCTGAAAGTGCATGGGGAAAATGATAGGCGCCGGGGAGTTCCTCCTGCAACTGTCCGAGGAGGTTATTTTTTTCGCTGTTGTGAAACTCAAGCAGGTGGCTGCTCATCGACTCCATTTGAATAAATACCACGTTGGGTTTATCCTGTACCAGTGCCTGTGAGGCTGGCACCTGTGTAAATAAGGAGTCGATAGTAATGCCGGTATGTTTCCGGTTGGTATAAAATGTAAAGGCTTCTTCAACATTTTGAAAACCGTTTTGCTCCAATACCCGGTTCATGCCGGGAATAAAATAGCCTCCACGGAGGTTAAAGCAGGCTTCCTTGAAAGTGAACAAAGGATTCAGACAGACCGTATTGAGAAAAGTATTTCCCGATACAACAGACTGCTCCAGCGTAAGTGGGCTGCTTTTAGGCAATGGCAAAGTGCCCCTTGCTCCAATGATGAGCGCCAGTGCCGAAGCCAGGACCAGCAATATTTTTTTTCCCGGAGTAAAATGCGCCTGGTAAGCAACGCCGGCAGTAACCCATTTTTTGGCAGTATAAAACAGGATTATACCTGCTGCAACCAGGCCGATGGATAAACTTACCAACGGGTAATCTTTGTACAGGAACTGCGTTACGGCCTTGGTATCATCTGAAATGAAATCAAAAAAAACTTCATTGATATGATTCTGAAAAAATTTATAATAATAAAAATCAACGATGCAAAAAGCGATGCATAATATGCCGATAACCGTAAAGTATACACGGGTAAACCGAAGGCCAATGCTGTAAATTTTTTGCCGCCAGTTAGTGATAAAAAGTAATAGCAAGGATATTATCAACAGTGGGAGGCACAGATAAAGCGCCACTATGATATCGAAGCGGGCACCGGTAAAAAAGCTTTTTACAATATCTGTTTTTATTGTGCCCAGACCCTTGCCGGAGCGGTACATCAAAAAAATAAAGCTGCGGTACAGTGTAAATATCCCCACCAGGACAAGCACTGCCCTAAACATGATGCGCTGCCATAACAGCCAATAGGTAAAATTATTGCTGTGGGCAGCATTTACTCCGCCGGTTTTATTATTATCCATCCTTAAGCTGGTTCAAGAGCAGGCCGCATAGCCAATAGCAAACCCTGCAAAATTGAAGGCGGCAAAGATAAGCAAAGCCCCCCACCCGGGGAATGAGCCTGGCACAATGAGATAAAGAAGTTTTTTAAAAAAACCGGGGCGGCATAGCCGCCCCGGTTTTTATTCAAATCACTGGCTTATTTTTTTCGGGATACTGTACTGGCACCGCTGCTGTGCATATCTCTTATAACAGCATCGCCCTTGAACAAAATTGAGCTGGCACCGCTGGCACGTACATTAATTTCTTTATTCACCGTTACTTTAATGCTGCTGGCACCCGATGCTTTTGCATCGCAGCTATCGGCCAATAAATCGTAGCCTTTTAAATCGCTGGCACCGCTGCATACCACTTTAAGGCTGCCGGCCACACCACTAATCCTGGTATCGGAGGCCCCACTGAGGTCGATATGCAATTCATCGGCCTTTACTACACTTTTAAAAGTACTGGCACCACTGCAATTCACCGATAAATACCCTGTTTCTATCGCACCGGTAACCTGCACGGCGCTGGCACCGGAAATGGTGAGTTGTTCAAGTTTTTTAAAGGATACGTACACTTTAAGACTATGATTTTTCCATTTGAACATTGAATTGCCTTTGTAATAAATCCGCAGCGTACCATTTTCCACCACAGTTTTTATATTCTCCCGCTGCTCTTCATCCCCGGCACTTACGGCTGCCGACTCTGTATCAGACTGTGATAAGTATAAATCAATACTCCCTGATACTTTTATTGCTGTAAAACTGCCATTAAGCGTTCGGGCCACAACATTGGCATCCGTGATAACCGTTTTTTGTCCGGCAGCACTCCATGCTGCAAGTACTAGTACAAAGGCAAATAGTAACTTTTTCATACACCAATTTTTAGCATTTTAAGAAACTCTTTTAACCGAACCACCGCTATTAACACTCAGCTCTTTTATACCGGCATCACCTTTAAATTTAATAGCGGCCCCGCTATTGGCACTGGCGTTAATTTCTTTGGTAACCAGTATACGGATACCAGCGCCGCTGCTTGCCCTGGCATCGCAGTATTGCGTTACAAAATCGTACCCCTGGAATATGGCGCCGCTGTTGACAGATACAGTCAGTTTATCTGCTTTGCCTTTCAGCTTTACCTCTCCACCACTGTTTTGCTCTACCTGCAGGGCTGTGGCCTCTACTTCCCCATTAAAACTGGCACCGCTTGAAAAATCCATTTCTAACTCCCCAGCTTTTATTGCCTGGTGTGTGGTTACCTGTGCCCCGGATGAGCCCTGTATCTTCTTTAGTGTAGTAAATGATACATAAGCACGGAGTTTACGTTTGCCCGTATTTATCCAGTTGAAATCACTTTTTTCAAGGTAAATTTTGAGTGTGCCGTTTTCCACAATGGTTTTAAATTTTTGAAGATACTCCGCACGGGCGGCACTTACCACTACCGACTCTTCATCGCCCTGGGTAAGCACCAACTCGATACCGTTGGATACTTTGATGGCCGTAAAACTGCCGGCAATATTACGCTTTTCAGCATTTTCGTCGTTGATTACAACGCCCTGAGCCATTGCACTTACACTAAGGGCGGTAAAGAGAGATAAAAGAATTTTTTTCATGGCTATACTTTTTTACATGGTACGCAGCCCGGGGTATTTTGTTACACAAATTTGGAAATTAATTTTAAAGCCCCTTACCTTCGTGCTGTAAATGTTCTTTTAATCGTCTGAATTTCCGGGGTGTCCTTAGTATTTACAAGGGCTGAGATTATACCCGAAAACCTGATCAGGGTAATGCCTGCGAAGGGAGAAAGTTGCCGCCTTTTACTGCTTATTTTTCACCGGCGGTGGAGTTTTTTCGAACTCCGGATTTCAGCATAAAAATTTTATTGACATGAAGAAAATTGTACCAGGCATTTTGCTTTGTACCATTGTGCATACTGCTGATGCACAACAACCGGCTAAAAAATTTAACGACACGGCTTACCTGCAGCCGGTAGAAATTTTAGCCGTAAGGGCTGCGGATAATGCTCCTTTTGCCAAAACAAATCTTACCCGTGCCGACATTGAAAAAAATAACCTCGGTGCCGACCTGCCCATTTTACTGAATCAAACCCCTTCGATTGTAGTAAGTTCCGATGCTGGTAATGGCATAGGCTATACCGGTATGCGTATCAGGGGCAGCGATATTACCCGTATCAATGTTACGCTCAATGGCATACCCTACAATGATGCAGAAAGCCAGGGTTCGTTTTTTGTAGACCTGCCCGATTTTACTTCATCGGTAAACAGTATACAAATTCAACGGGGCGTGGGTACCAGTACCAATGGTGCGGGGGCATTTGGCGCCAGCATCAACCTTTCTACCAACGAGGTAAACAAAGATTTTTATGCTGAACTGAACAATAGCACCGGCTCCTTTAACACCTGGAAAAACACGTTGAGATTTGGCAGTGGTATCATTGGCAAACACTTTACCATTGATGGGAGGCTGAGCCGCATCAGCAGCGACGGGTATATCGACAGGGCCAGTTCCGACCTTAAATCGTACTATGCCAGTGCTGCTTATATTGATGAGAAAAACTCTTTGCGCTTCAACGTTTTTTCGGGGAAAGAAATAACCTACCAGGCCTGGAATGGTGTGCCCGAAGCATTGCTGAAAACCAACCGTACCTTCAACTCGGCCGGTACCGAAAAACCTGGCTCCCCTTACGAAAACGAAACAGACAATTACCTGCAAACGCATTACCAGCTTTTTTATAACCGCCAGTTTAGCACACACTGGAAAACCAATGTAGCTTTTTTCCTTACCAGGGGTAAAGGCTATTACGAACAATATAAGGCTGCGGCAGATTTAGGCGATTATGGCCTGCCCCCCTTTAATGACCATGGTAATATTATTGAAGCCACCGATCTTATACGCCGCCTTTGGCTGGATAATTATTTTTATGGCAGCACCTACTCTGTTCAACATCAAAAAGGCCGTACACAGTTTACCGCAGGTGGCGGATGGAACAAATATGATGGCAAACATTATGGCGATGTAATATGGGCACAGGCGCAGCAGGCCGTACCGGTTAACCACCGATGGTACAGCAACGATGCATATAAAACCGACTTTAACCTTTTTGCCAAATGGACAGAACAATGGGGCAGCCGCTGGCAAAGCTATGCTGATGTACAACTGCGTACTGTGCAATACGATATCAATGGTTTTAGAAATAACCCGGGATTGATTGTAAATAATACCTTCACTTTTTTTAATCCTAAAGTTGGCATCAGCTATAATGCAAAAACATGGAGGGCCTACTGGTCGTACGCCATTGCCAATAAAGAGCCCAACCGGGATGATTTTGAAAATACGCCCAACGGCAGGCCAAAACATGAAACCCTGTATGATATGGAATTAGGCTTCGAAAAGAAAATGACCAATGCATCATTTGCCATTAACGGCTATTATATGCACTACAATAACCAACTGGTATTGGCAGGTAATATCAATGATGTAGGTGCTTACACCCGTATTAATGTGCCCAAAAGCTACCGGCTGGGTATTGAGTTGCAGGGTGCTGCCAGCATCACTGAATACCTGAGCCTTGGCGGCAACATCAGCCTCAGTGAAAACAGGATTAAAAACTTTACCGAATTGATAGACGACTATGATAATGGCGGCACCAAAAGCAATTTTTATACTTCTACCAACATATCGTTTTCGCCATCAGTAGTGGGTAGTGCATCGATAAATATTACCCCCGTTAAAAATGGCGAAATAAGCCTGGTGGGCAAATATGTTGGCCGCCAGTACCTGGACAATACCACGCAAACAAGCCGCAGCCTTAACCCGTATTATGTACAGGATATACGCCTGAGTTACCAGGTTGCCAATAAGTTTTCAAAAAACACCAGCATCATAATACAACTCAGTAATGTACTGAATAAAAAATATGAAGCCAGCGGCTATACATTTAGTTATATATACGATGGGCTTGTAACCGAAAATTATTATTTCCCTATGGCTACTTTTAACTGGATGGTTGGGCTGAACATAAGGCTGTAAACAACTATGCAACTATGTTTTACAGGGCTGTTGATATCAACAGCCCTGTTGTGTATAAAGGGCGAAACTATTACACTGAAGACAGTTTAAATGTAATGGTTGCCGGCCTACGCTGCCGGCAACCGGATTACACTCATCCTCAAGGGGATAAAAAATTGGGGTTTAAAAAATCAGGGACAGGTTATTGTACATAACTATATTTAGCAACAGCCTGCAGCACAAAATTGCTATTTCACAGCAGCACCGCACAGCTATATTTCACCCAATAAATTACCGTGAAAAAACGCAGTGCCATGCTTAAATGACTGTTGCAGGTATGTATTCTTATACAGACTTTAGCAGCATAAACAATCACTAAAAACCTTAAACTACATCAACATGCAAAAACCATTTGTACTGCTGGCATCCGCAATACTGCTTAGCATTGCAGGTTGCAACAGCAGCGATTCTTCGCTGGCTTCAGCATCAGACGACAAAAAAAGCGACAGCACTTCCGACACATTAGCCATTGACCCGGACTGTATCCGGCTGGGTAAAACCATTTCAGTTGACGGCTACACTGCCGATACCATGATTCGTCATTTTAAACAAGTGTTTCACAGCCCCGCCTCCCCGGCCGCAATGAAAAATTTTTCGGACGAGGTATGGATAGACGCACCGGTTATTACTGCTTTTGCAGATTATTTAACTGCTAACCGGGCAAGCTATGATGGTGTATCGATGATCAGCATTGTAGCAGATGATGGCAAAACCAGTGTATATCTTGTACCCACAAAACCCAAAAACAAAACACACGAAAAACAATGGCAGAATAAGATACCCGTAAGCGGTAGTTATACCTTCAGGTACTTTAATATGGATACTACTGTTGTGTTTCCGGCAATATTTGCATTTAGAACCAATTTCAGGCAACAAACAAACCCAAGGGATATTGCCACTGCAAAGCAAGACTCCCTGTCTGCTGAAATATGGTTTAGCACCTGCGTTTTTGAAATACTGTCTGCCACCTTACGCAGCTATACTGCCGAGAAGCTGGATGGTATAAACCTGCTTTTTTCTGCATACTACAACGAAAACCCTGCCCGTGCTGCAGAAACCCACGAAAAATACCCAAAAAATCAAAGCACCGTAATACTGGTACCCACTACCACCAATGCACAGGGTAAAAGAGAAAACGTATGGAATGCGATTGAAACAATTTTAAACGGCGGCAGTCGCGGCACACAAAAAAACAGTTCTTCCGGCAATCCTCCGGGCTCGGGCATTAATCACGGGCAAATATGCCCGAACGAATGTGGTTCATCCTCATAGAGTATATTTGGGCATGTTTCCATTACCAGCCAACATTTATGCCGAGATAGCCGCATTTGCAGCCAGTGTAATATTTTGGAGCAATATCAAAACTTCTGTATTACGCTGGCTTTGCCCTTTTTTATTGTTTATAGTAATGGTGGAACTTACCGGCCGTTACATTTACAAAGAATTGCATGTAAGCAATGCCTGGCTGTATAACATTAGTGTACCGGCGGAGTATCTTTTTTATACCATGTTGTTTTACTTTCATTACAGCCTCAAGTATAACAGGATACTGGCTAAAGGTTTTTTACTAATTTTTCCGGTATGGGTAGTAGTGAGTATACTATTCATCAATGGCTTTTATACCTTCAATTTTAATTTTTTAAAAACTGGCAGCATCTGTATCAGCTTTTTTTGCCTGCTTTATTTTTATGAAGTACTTACCAGTGAAGCCATGCTCAATCCTTTTAAACAGCCCATGTTCTGGATTGCCTGCGGCCTCTTTCTTTTTAATGCAGGTGAATTTGCCTACAATAGTTTTGCCGATATATTGATGAAAAAATGGAGCTATGGCAAAAAACTTTTTAGCGAAATCAATAACAACCTGATTTTTGTACTCTACAGCGCCATTATCATTGCAATAGTACTACCATCATGGGCACACCGGGAGCAGACATAAATATTACAATCGTATACCTTACGCTGGGCTTTCTTTTGTTTGCCCTTTTCCTGATTGCCTTTATTGCCATTTACCGGCTGCGCCTCAACAGGCACCTCAGGGATAAGCTCAAAATGAAAAGCGATTTTGAACAGGCCCTGCTGCTTACCCAGGTGGAAATACAGGAACAAACCCTAAAAAACATCTCGGAAGAAATACATGATAATGTGGGCCAGATACTGAGCCTGGCTAAATTACACCTCAATACTTTTCCGGAAGATGCAGGTGAAAAAATTGATTTTAAAGTTGCTGAAACCAAAAAGCTGGTGAGCAAAGCCATCAACGACCTGCGTAACCTTAGCCACGGTATGCACGGCGAAAAAATTACGGATATTGGCCTGCAGCAGGCCATTGCCAGCGAAATGCACACGCTGCAAAATACCGGCCAGTTTACAACCCGTATTACCCTTAATGGCGATGAATACAAACTGGATAAACAAAAACAAATGGTGCTGTTTCGTATTGTACAGGAGTCGCTGCACAATGCCCAAAAACATTCTGGCGCTACAGCACTTTGGGTAGAGTTGCACTACCTTCCCGGCGTGTTCAGGTTATTGATTTGTGATAATGGAAAAGGATTTGATGCAGCCGGGCTGAATGCTGTACACAAAGGAATAGGATTAAAAAACATGCAGAACAGGGCTGCTCTTATTGGCGGAAAACTAACAGTGCATTCTTCTCCCGGTGAGGGTGTAAGTATTACGGTAGATTTACCTTCAACAGAAACCGGAGCAGGCTAAATTTATTTTCAATTACCAAATATGTGTAATTGTTGCCGGCCTGGGGCCGGCAACGATATTACACGTCTCCCCCGCTTAGGGATAATTTTCAGGGCTTTACTGTATTTACCCTATAAAAACTGGCTAACCACAGTGTAAATATGCACCAGGATCAGGCTCAGCCACGCCCTTATTTTAACCCAAAAAAACCGGTGAAAAAACGGCAACCCGGAGTAAAATAACGGTTGGTTACAAACAACCTGTATCAGACATTAGCAGTATATTTTAATGCGAAAAAGTATTTAATACAAAGCAACAGGCCATAAGCATCAGCAATGAATGATTACAACAATTTGCATGTTCCCTTAATTCTTTGATGTATAAAAAATTGGGAAGCCACCCGCCTAACCCGGTTGCTTTTATTTCTCAGTATGCTACAGCCATCCAGTACCAAAACCGGCATAGCATATTTTAAAAAAGAGGAAGATTGATATGAAAACAGATTTTAACCATGCCCTGCTGCTTACCCGGCTGGAAATACAGGAGCAAACACTGCAGAATGTTTCGGTAGAAATACATGATAATATCGGGCAGATACTAAGCCTGGTGAAGCTGCACCTGAATACATTTCCAACAAATGCTGAAGCGGGCATAAAAAACAGGGTGGATGAATTAGTAAATCTTGTAAGCAAAGCCATCAATGATTTACGCAATATCAGCCGCTGCCTGCATCATGAAAAAAACACGGTGATTAACCTGCAGGAGGCTATTGGCTGCGAACTGAATGTGTTACAAAACACCGGGCAGTTTACCACCAGGCTGCTAACTACCGGAAATGCTTATCCGCTACATGAGGAAAAACAACTGGTATTACTGCGTATTGTTCAGGAAGCACTGCAACATGCACAAAATCGCCCGGGTGTATCAGTGATATGGGTTGAAGCAGATTTTGGTGAGCAATTATTTAGTATATCGATATTTGATAATGGCAAAAGGGTAAATGTTGAAACTTTAAATACAATCGAAAATGCAGAGGCTATTGCCAATATGATGTACAAGGCTAATTTTATTGGAGCAAGCTTAACCGTCCTCCCGGTTTGGGGTAAAGGCAATTGCATTAAAGTTGAACTCGATGCTGCAGCAGCAATGGATAATGAGATTAAAAAACAGCCCGGGGTAAAGCTGGAGACAGAGCGATATAAACTATAAATTGCACTATGGCAAAAATTGTATTAACAGACGATCATACTTTGCTGCGCAACGGGCTGGCATCTGTAGTGCAGGCGCTGGGGCACCAGGTGTTGTACGAAGCTGACAATGGTAACGACCTGGTGGCAAAACTTAAAAAAGGCAATATCCCCGAATTAGTGCTGCTGGACATTAATATGCCCGAAATGGACGGCTACGAAACTGCCAGGTGGCTGCGAACCCATTACCCCGATATAAAAGTATTGGCCTTAAGTATGTATGATAACGAAAATGCGATTATACGCATGCTTAAAAATGGCGCCAAAGGTTATATCCTTAAAGACAGCGACCCCAAAGAGCTGCGTACTGCAATAGATGATGTACTCAATAAAGGTTTCTATTATTCCGAACTGGTGAGCGGCAAACTCATTCATGCCATCAACAGCCTGGGAGAAGAAAACAGCAGCATTAATACCGTAATAAACCTGACAGATAAAGAAACAGAGTTTTTAAAATACGCCTGCACCGAACTTACCTACAAAGAAATTGCAGATAAGATGACCGTAAGCCCACGCACCATCGACCACTACCGGGATACCCTTTTTGAAAAACTAAAAGTTAAAACAAGGGTTGGGTTAGTAATGTATGCCCTCAAAACCCGGATAGTGGAATTATAAAATCAGCCGTTTTTAATAGCCGAGTATTTTTAGCATACTTTGAGCAGACTGTTCTTTTGCGTATACCCAGTCCACAAGTTTGCCATTTTTATCGTGGCCTATAATGATATGTTTTGGTGAGGGTATCAGGCAATGTTTGATGCCACCGTAGCCGCTTATCTGATCCTGGTAGGCACCGGTATGAAAAAAACCTACATACAAAGGCTCGCCACCGTTGGCCTTTGGCAAGAACACTTCGTTGATATGCTCTTCTGAGTCGTAATAATCATGGCTATCGCAGGTTATACCGCCCAGGGTTACACGCTGGTATTCTTCCTGCCACTTGTTTACCGGCAGCAACAAAAACTTTTCACCAATACCCCAGGTATCGGGCAGTGTGGTGATAAAGGAGGAATCAATCATGTACCATATTTCCCTGTCGTTCTGCATTTTTTGACCAATCACACTGTAAATATGCGCCATGCTTTCTCCAACAGTATAACTGCCAAACTCGGTAAAGATATTAGGCATCTGCACTTTGTTTCGTTTACAGGCTTCCTTGATATTACGCACTATTTCATTAATCATAAACTGGTAATCGTAATTAAAGCCCAGCGAATGTTTAATAGGGAAGCCACCACCGATATTAATAGAATCTAACTCCGGACAAATCTTTTTTAACTGGCAGTACAGGTTGATAACTTTATTCAATTCACTCCAGTAATAGATATCGTCTTTTATTCCTTTATTTAAAAAGATATGCAGCATCTTTAGCTGGAACTTATGTTCGTAGCCTTCTATCTGGTCTACATAAAACTCCAGCACATCTTTAGCCCTCATACCCAGCCTTGAAGTATAAAAAGGAAAAGTAGGCTCTTCTTCTGCAGCTACCCTTATACCCAGTTTAAAGGGTGCTTTCACCGTTTTATAGGCTTTCAGTTCGTCTTTATTATCCAGTATGGGAATTACATTTTTAAATCCGCTGTTCAGCAATTTGGTAATACGGCTGGTGTACGATTTTTGTTTGTAACCATTACAAATGATGTATGTTTCCTTATTGATTTTCTTTTTTTCATACAGCTTATTGATGATGTCAATATCGTAAGCATAAGAAGTTTCCAGGTGGATATTGTGCTTAAGGGCTTCTTCAACAATAAAAGAAAAGTGAGAACTTTTTGTACAGTAGCAATAATTATAAACGCCTTCGTACTTATATTTTTTAAAAGCCGCTTCAAACATTTTTTTAGCCTTATTAATCTGCATCCCTATTTTGGGCAGGTAAGTAAGTTTAAGCGGTGTGCCATATTTTTCAATCAATGCCTTTAAGTCTACATCATTGTATTGCAGGTAACCATCCTCCACTTTAAAATCTACCTGTGGAAAGTTAAAGGTTTGATCCACCAGGTCGGCATAGGAGTTATTCATCTTATTCATTGACAGTAATGGGTTTTATAAGTTGCAAATGTAAACGAATGGCGAAACTGTAAATTATTTTTTTGGCACAAAAAATAACGGGTGCAACTCCGTTGCACCCGTATATATAAACGCAAGATTCATTTAATAATTACTTAACCTGGGCTACCAGACTTTTGAAGCTTTCGGGTTCATTCATGGCAAGGTCGGCCAGCACCTTACGGTTAAGGTCGATATTTTTTTCGGCTAATTTATGGATGAACTGGCTATAGGTAAGCCCTTCTTCCCTTACAGCAGCATTGATACGGGCAATCCACAACGCCCTGTAGTCACGCTTTTTCACTTTACGGCCCACATAGCTGTAAGTAAGGCCTTTTTCCATTACGTTTTTGGCAACGGTATATACATTTTTACGTTTGCCATAATAGCCTTTTGCGGCTTTAAGTACCCTTTTGCGCCTTGCCCTTGAGGCTACCGCATTTTTTGAACGTGGCATATCTTAATTTTTTTGTAGTTGAATAATGATGTTGAATTAACCTCTCAAACGAAGTAAGCGCTTAACAAAGGCCTCATTAGAGGGATGTACTACCCCGTCTTTTGCCATATTGCGTTTACGCTTGGTTGATTTTTTGGTAAGGATGTGGCGTTTAAAAGGTTTCTGGAAAGTAATCAGGCCACTGCCGGTTACTTTAAAGCGCTTTTTGGCGCTGGAGTTTGTTTTAACTTTTGGCATTATATAACTTCTTATAGTTACTCCCTGCTGGCGGCCCTGCACTGGCGGAGCACTTTTTGAGCCTTGTGGGAAATGTTTCGAAAAAAGAACTTTCTTTTCGGGCGGCGAAGGTAGGGCAAAAATGAATAAAATCTGCTGTGAATGGCATTTATTTCAAAAAAAAGGCTATATCTACCCGGCTGATATGAACAATATCTTCATAAACGGTTTATATCATTTGCGCCTTTATTACTTTTAATACAAAGTCCGCATCTGGCGGGCACCAGCTTATTCCGGCATCTTTTTTAAACCAGGTCATTTGCCGCTTGGCATAGTGCCGGGTATTCAGTTTAATACGCTCTGCGGCCTGCTCACCGGTACCATTACCATCCAAGTATTCAAACAGTTCCCGGTAGCCTACCGTTTGCAGGGCATTAAGGTGCCTGTAAGAGACTAATTGCTTTGCTTCCTGCAGTAGTCCCATAGTCATCATCGCATCTACCCTGTTATTGATACGGTTGTACAAAAGCTCCCTCGGCAGTTCAAGCGCCATTTTAATAATAGTAAAAGGCCGGTGCTTTTGGGTATTGGTTTGAAAAGATAATACAGAACGGCCGGTGCTGCACACTACTTCCAGAGCCCTCATCATCCGCTGTGGATTTTGTATTTCGCCGGTGGCAAAATAAGCAGGGTCGTGCTGCTGCACCTGTTGCCGCAGCCATTGCAACCCATTTTGCTGATACGCTTCAATTATCCCGTTGCGTACCGCAATATCAATAGCAGGTACTTCATCCATGCCCTCGCAAAATGCTTTAAGATAAAGGCCCGTGCCCCCGGTTATTACTACTACATTTTTTGTTTGAAAAACCTGCTGCACTTTTTCAAGGGCATACTCCTCAAAAACCGCAGCATTTACCTCCTCCTGTATAGAATGACTATTGATAAAATGATGCGGCACCTGGCTGAGTTCTTCAGCCGAAGGTTTGGCTACGCCGATATTTAATTCTTTAAAACATTGCCTGCTGTCGGCCGAAATGATTTCGGTGGAAAAATGCCGGGCAATATCAATAGCTAATGCAGTTTTGCCCACAGCCGTAGGCCCGGCAATAAGGATACAGTATTTTTTTTCCGTGTGCATTTGATGGGGTTTGTACAGAACCTTTTCAAAATAAAAAGGCCGGGGATACCGGCCCTAATTCAATATTATCTGTGGTAGTTAAAACTCTTCTTCGGTATCTGCACCACCATCTTCATCGCCTGAAGAAGTTACGTTGCCCTCTTCATCTTCCTCGCTAAAGCCTTCCATCATGGGGTTCAGGTCGTACTTTTCTTCTACTTCGGCCAGGCGGCTATCCACAAGGCCTTTGGTACCATACTGCGATGGGGCAATACCCTCTGTACGGATACAGGCCGGATAGGTTAGTTTTTTATTCTCTTCTTTTTCTACCTGTATTAGTTCCACTTTAAACGTCCAGAATTTATTGAAATCGTACACATAAATAAATTTCTGGTTAGGATCTTTTATTTCAGAACCCATCGCCACTTCAGCCATAATAAGCGGATCTACCTTGTAAGTATGATCAGTGTATTTTTCTAAACTTATTTCCCTGCCCCGAAGCCAGTTGTCGTTGCTGCGGTAAAATGTGGCTTTGTGTTTATTATCAAATTCAAATGCCTTTAAAATACTGCTGTGTAAATCAAAAAAACTTTGTGTATGACGAATGGCAACATCCCTGTAAATGCTGTCATCATCTTCCCAATATATGCGAAAACGTAGTATAGCCATAAAACGAAATTAATGATAAGAATTGAAAAAGCCGAATCTGGATATTATGCTTTTAAGAGGATACATTCACGGGTGTAAGCCCCAGCGCCTTCCCTTTTTGGAGCATGAATGCATAGGCGGTATCGTAATCACTGGCAATATCGCCATCAAGTATAGCTTCCCGTATCGCCGTTTTAAGATCACCCACTATACGCCCGGGCTGAAGCCCAAAAGTATGCATGATGATTTCGCCGGTAATAGGAGGTTGCCAGTTGCGCAACTGGTCTTTGGCTTCTACCTCGGCACAGCGGCTGCTTACCAGTTCAAAATTTTGCAGGTAGCGCTTTACTTTTTGTTTATTCTTAGAGGTAATGTCCGCCCGGCACAACATCATCAATGCCTCAAAATCTTCTCCTGCATCAAACAGCAACCTGCGTATAGCCGAGTCCGTGATGTTTTCCTTAGTGAGGCTTATCGGCCGCAGGTGCATCTCAACCAGCTTGCGTACAAACTTCATTTTTTCATTTTGCGGCAGCCTGAGCTTTGCAAATATTTTGGGTACCATCCTCCCCCCTACCACTTCGTGGCCATGAAAGGTCCAGCCATGCCCCTCCTCAAATTTTTTGGTGGCCGGCTTACCAATATCATGCAGTATGGCTGCCCAGCGCAACCATAAATCATCGGTATGCGCACTGATATTATCCAATACCTGCAGGGTATGGTAAAAATTGTCTTTATGACCCAGCCCGTCGATATACTCGGCACCAGCCAGCGCCGTCATGGCCGGAAAAATAATGTTCAATAGCCCCGAAGTGTATAGTAATTCAAAACCAATAGACGGCTTTTTGCTCAGCACAATTTTATTTAGTTCATCGGCAATTCTTTCACCGCTTACAATGGTTATGCGTTTAGCATTGTTTTTAACAGAAGCAAATGTAGCTTCATCAATACGGTACCCCAACTGGGCAGCAAAGCGGATGGCCCTCATCATGCGCAGGGGGTCGTCGCTAAAAGTTTTATCCGGAGCCAGGGGTGTACGGATCAGCTTTTGCTCAATATCCTTCACGCCGCCAAAAGGATCAATAAGGCTGCCAAAATTTTCTTTATTTAAACTAATAGCCAGCACATTGATGGTAAAGTCCCGCCTGTCCTGGTCGTCTTTCAATGTACCGGATTCCACATCGGGTTTGCGGCTGTGGTGGCTGTAGCTTTCCTTACGGGCACCTACAAATTCTATATCGATACCATCAAATTTTATTTGTGCCGTACCAAAATTTTTAAAGAAATTTACCTGCGGCGAAGGTTGCAGTTTTTTTGATACAGCATGAGCCAATGCAATACCATCGCCTACACATACAATATCAATATCTTTTGTAGGCCGCCCAATAATTTTATCTCTTACAAAACCGCCAATCAGCCAGCAGGGAACATCGAGTTCCGCAGCAGCAGATGCAATAAGTTCCAGTATTTTTTTTTCTCCCTCTGAACAACGAATATCCATACCGGCAAAAATAACTGTGAATCACCTAACTCCAATAACCTGTGATGGCAAGCCACCTGTTCAATCCCCTTTTTAAGGGATACTGTATACAGCAGCCTTACTATACATTTGACGCATTAAAACTCCTGCAAGATGATGAAATTTTTTACCAGCACTATTGCTGTTTTTCCGGTACTTTTTACCACTACCTTACTGGCCCAGCCTTCGGTACACAAAGTAAGAGAGATAACAGATAAAGCTGCACCGGGGCTTGTGGCATCTTTTAAAACAAGTACGGCCATGAAAGACCAGGCATCCCTGCTATTTGGCCGCAATGCCAATATACCGGTTACGGCTGTACGGGAATGGCTTGGCACGGCGCTTCATCTAAGGCCCAATACCGATGCACTGGAAATAACCGGCAAGCCGGTACAGTTTGGCAGTTATGAAGTACACAAGCTGCAGCAAATGTACAAGGGCATTAAAGTGGAACATGGTATAATTAATGCCACGGGCAAAAATGGTAAAACACAAATGCTGCAATTTGAATTTTACCCCATTGAAGATAATTTTAAAACCACCCCCAACATTACTGAAGCCGATGCCCTAAGCCGGGCCCTAAATTATACCGGCGCAACAGTATATGCGTGGCAGGCATCCCCGCAAATGCATCAGCTACCTAAAGGTGAACTGGTGATCATGGCCGATTTTTACAACAACGGCAAAATGACCCTCGCCTATAAATTTGAAATTTATGCCGTACAACCATTAAGCAGGGCGTATATGTACATTAATGCCAATGACGGCAAATTACTATTGCAGGATAATATCATCAAACACCTGAATGTGCTGGGCCCCGCCCAAACAAGGTTTAGCGGCAGGCAAAATATTATTGCCGACTTTAATGCTGCTGCACCTGTAGGCCAGCAGTTCAGGCTGAGGCAAACAAGAGATGGCCACCAGATATGGACCCTCAACCATCGCAATACAGATGAATCGCCGGCTAATACTGCCGCCGCTGTTGATTTTACCGACAATGATAATGTGTGGGACAGCACTGAATACGGCCCAAAAGCAAAGCCTGTACCCAACCTGGATGATGCAGCACTTGAAGCACATTTTAATATGACCCTGGTAAACGATTATTGGAAAGATATGCATGGCCGCAACAGTTGGGATGGCAACGGTGCCAATATCATCAGCTTTATTCATGTAACCTCTGGCGGCAATTTTATGAACAATGCTTACTGGAATGGCAGGGCCATGTTTTTTGGCGATGGCGATGGTGCTGCCGACCCACCACAGGTAAGTATTGATGATTGCGGGCATGAGTTGGGGCATGCCATCTGTCAAACTACATCAGGCCTGGTGTACCGCTGGGAATCAGGTGCACTCAACGAAGGCTTTAGCGATATATGGGCTGCCTGCATTACCAACTACCTGTTAAAAAAAGACTCTGCTATTCCCGGTAACAAACAGGTATGGAGGCTATTTGAAGAAACCTCAAACCTGGCTCAGCCACAAAAAGGATTGAGGGATATGGCCGACCCCACTATTTTTGGCGACCCGGCCAATTATAAAGACCCCAACTGGCAGCCAGCGTCTTACGATGTATGCCCAAAACCAAAGGGAAACAACCCCGGCAATAACGACAACTGCGGCGTACATACCAACAGTGGTGTGCTCAACAAATGGTTTTACATTTTAACACATGGCGATACCAGTGCGAACTTTTTGGGCAATAATTACAGTATTGCAGGTATTGGCTTTGGCAAATCAGACAGTATTGCCTACCTCACCGAATTAAATTTAACACCCAACTCAGGCTACAAAACCGCTAGTATGGTATCGGCCAATGCAGCCGTAACTTTATTTGGCGATAATGCAGAAGCGAAGGCAGTAAGAGATGCCTGGATTGCTGTTGCCGTTGATACGGCAGTATACAATATGGCCAATACCCCAGTTTTTTTGACCAACTCATTTTCACAGGTGGTGGTGGGTAAGCACGGCTGTATTTGGGCCGGCACCACTACAGAGGGTACCGAATCTAAAGGCTTATACCGCTTTGATGGTACCCGGTGGGCCAAAGAAAACAATACCCTGCTAAATAATGCCATACAAGGCATGGCAGTTGATAAAAATGGCGGTATATGGATAGCTCAATCGGGGCGTACGGGTGCACAAGCCATTACCGGCGGCGTAAATTATTATGCCGACAGTTCTTTTGTTACCAGTTTTTACTCTGCTTCCAATGGCGTATCCAGCCGCAATACCCGTAGCATTTTTGTAGATACCAGCCGCAACAACGGTGGTAATCCGAGGGTGTGGGTAGCTGCTATGGCACAAATTACAGCAGGCGTTACTGCAAATGGTGGCGTTTGTACCGGGCTAAACAATGCCAATCCCTTTTTCAGCAATGTAGCCAACGGTATCGATAAACGGTTTGATGTAGGTGGCGCACAAACCATAGGTGGTGACGGCAATGAAATATGGGCTTTTGCAAGCGCTAATTTTGGGCAAAGCCAAATTGTACGATATGATGCTGTTTCCCGGGATACCCTGGGTGCTTTAGATTTCACCAAAGTGCCTCAACTCACCAATACCTTTCAGGCCAAATCGATTTATTTTGATGCATTGGGCAACAAATGGCTGGGCATGCAAACCAACGGCCTCGTAGTACAGGATAATTTAAACAACTGGCATTTAATAGACACCGCCACTTACCGGCATGTTTTACCTGTTGGCACCATCATCAACAACAATGCTATTACCGGCGATAAATTTGGCAATGTATATATCGGTACCACCAATGGCCTGGTGTATTACAACAAAGGCCCGGTTAATGATGTAAAATCTTACCGCCGCTTTACAACGGTACATGGCCTGCCCAGCAATAACGTAAGAGGTATTGCCGTAGATACGGGAAGGTATAAGCTGATTGTGGCAACAGATAACGGTATCATTTTCTTCGACCAGCAATGCGTAGGCGCCAATGAATGCTGGAACCAAACCACTGCAAAATCCGGCGCCACTTCTATTGGCGATGGCAACTGGAGTAATCCCGGCATCTGGAGCAGCAATAAAGTACCCGACAGCACCACCATTGTAACCATTGTAAACAATGTAACCGTAGATATTGATGGAGAATGTAACCGGTTAAACCTTGTATCGCCGGGTAGTTTCATTATCCAGTCCGGCAAAAAGCTACATATAGCTGAAGAACAGGCACCAACGATACAGGTAAAATCTGGCAAATGGCGCTAATTGATAATGCAACTCTTTTAAAGGCGGCAGTTTTTACTGTCGCTTTTTTTATGGCAATACCTGCATAACCCACCTTTTTTTATTTTACCCTTCGGCATTATAGTTGTCACTATATATATCCCTACAAAAAAAGAGGATATTGCATCACTAATTTGACATTTTGACTGTTTTAAATTTACACATGAACAATAGAATATTAGTACAGGGTACAGAAGAAGAACTGGAATTTATGCCCATCATCCCTTTAAATGAAAATGAACCCGACGACAGCGATTTACAGGCTATACCTGCCGAACTGCCCCTTTTACCTTTAAGAAATACGGTACTTTTTCCCGGCGTGGTTATACCTATTACTGTTGGCAGGGATAAAAGCATTAAGGCTGTAACAGATGCCTATAAGGCTGACAAATTGATAGGCGTAATAGCACAAAAAGACAGTAACGTAGAAGAACCCGTTGTTAGCGACCTGGAAGAAATTGGCACCGTAGCCCGGATTGCCAAAATGATAAAAATGCCCGATGGTGGCACCACTATTATTATACAGGGCCGCAAGCGCTTTAAAGTAGATGAAATTACTACCGACGATCCTTATTTTAAAGCAAGAATATCGCTGCTGGATGATGAAGTTGTAAAAAACGACAAAGATTTTGATGCCATGGTGAGCAGCATCAAAGACCTTGCCGGCCAAATCATTCAAATGAGCCCCAACCTGCCCAGCGAAGCAGCCATAATTTTAAAAAATATTGAGAACCCCTCTTTTCTTATCCACTTTGTAAGCAGTAACCTCAATAGTGAAATAAAGGATAAACAACGCCTGCTGGTTATCAACAACCTTAAAGCAAGGGCCGAAGTACTGCTGGGCCTGATGCATACCGAGTTGCAATACACCGAACTGAAAAATAAGGTAACCAATAAAACCAGGGCAGAGTTAGACAAACAGCAAAGAGAATATTTTTTGCAACAGCAAATGAAAGCCATCAAGGAAGAACTGGGTGGCGATAATGTGGCCGAAGTAAAAGAAATGATGAAAAAGGCCGAAACAAAAAAATGGCCGGCTGCCGCAAGGGATATGTTTGCAAAAGGTATAGAAAAACTGGAACGGATGCACCCCAGCACGCCAGACTATTCTATTGTGTACAATCACCTCGACCTGATGCTCGACCTGCCCTGGGAAGATTATACGCAAGACCTGTACGATTTAAAGAAAGCCAAAAAAGTGCTTGACCAGGATCATTACGGTATGACAAAAATTAAAGAACGCATATTGGAGTACCTGGCCGTATTGAAATTAAAGGGCGACATGAAAAGCCCGATACTTTGCTTTGTTGGCCCTCCGGGTATTGGTAAAACAAGTTTGGGAAAAAGTATTGCACATGCCGTGTCCCGTAAATATGTGCGCCTGAGCCTGGGCGGCCTGCATGATGAAAGTGAAATAAGGGGTCACCGCAAAACCTATATTGGCGCCATGCCGGGCCGCATCATCCAGTCGATCCGGAAAATAAAAAGCAGCAACCCGGTAATGATACTGGATGAAATAGATAAAATGGGCAGCGATTTTCGTGGCGACCCCTCTTCGGCATTATTAGAAGTGCTGGACCCCGAACAAAACCACAGCTTTTACGACAATTACCTTGAACTGGAATATGATTTAAGCAAAGTACTGTTTATAGCTACGGCCAATAACATCAATGATATTCAACCGGCATTAAGAGACAGGCTGGAAATTATCGATCTCAACGGCTATGCAGTGGAAGAAAAAATAGAAATTGTCAAACAACACCTGCTGCCCAAACAAAAAGAAGCACATGGCCTGAAAAATGTTACCCTTAAAGTAAGCGACAAAGTGCTGGAAAAAATTATTGAAGATTATACCCGTGAAAGCGGTGTAAGAGACCTGGACAGGCAATTAGCTTCAGTAATGCGAAACCTGGCTAAGCAATTTGCCACCAAAGAAAAACTGAAACCCACATTAACACAGGCCGATGTAGAAAAAATTTTGGGCAAGCCCCGCTTTAGCAACGAAATGTACAAAACGGCCAACATGGCTGGCGTAGCGGTTGGTTTAGCCTGGACTTATGTAGGCGGCGATATACTCTTTATTGAAATAAGCCTCAGCGAAGGCAAGGGTGAATTAAAAATGACCGGCAACCTGGGTAATGTAATGAAGGAGAGTGCCTCTACTGCTTACACCTGGCTGCAGGTAAATGCAAAGAAATTTGATATTGACCCTGAAATGTTCAACAAAAAAAATGTGCACATTCATGTACCCGAAGGTGCAGTACCCAAAGACGGGCCCAGCGCAGGCATTACCATGATGACGGCACTCACCAGTGCCTTTACCGGCCGCAGGGTACGCCCCTACCTGGCTATGACTGGTGAAATTACATTAAGGGGCCAGGTACTGCCGGTTGGCGGCATCAAAGAAAAAGTATTGGCTGCAAAGCGTGCCGGGCTAAAAGAAATTATTATGTGCTGGCAAAACGAAAAAGATGTACTCGAAATAAATCCACAGTTTATCAAAGGCATAAAATTCCATTACGTAAAAACCATGCAGCAGGTGCTCGAAATTGCCTTAACATAATTTTTTATAAAAACGAACAACCAAACGACACCTTTATTCGTAATTAATGGTGTCCATATATCAACGTGTTTCATGTTGATTGTTTTAAGGGTTAAAGAAAAAAGTCCCCCGATTCTTCGGGGGACTTTAGCATTTTAAAACATCCAGCCTCACCATTACAACGCAGAGTAATAGAGGCTTTATAAGCCAGTAAACCACTCAATACCTGCCATTTACAACCCGGCCAAAAAAACTATATTTTTTTATACCTGTTAAAATTTCAGGGCATATTTTATAATAAAGTTTACACGCCGCCGTTTATATATCGACGCAAGTCTGAAAGCACCCGAAAACCGAATCCTATTTTATGAAAACAAAAGTAACCCTATTACTGTGCAGCATCGCTGTAACCAGTTTCACTCAAAAAGCCCTTTCGCAGGATATTCATTTTTCGCAATTTTACGAAGCGCCATTATTACGCAACCCGGCACTTGCAGGTATATTTTCCGGCGATATGAGGTTGCAGGCCGTTTACCGCAATCAATGGCAAAGTGTAACAGTACCATTTCAAACTACATCGTTCAACGGAGAATTTAAACTACCTGTTGGCAAAGGCGAAGATTTTATGACTATCGGCGGCCAGTTTTTACACGATAAAGCCGGTACCGTAGCACTAACTACTACGCATATACTACCAGCACTTAATTATCACAAATCATTAAGTGCCGAAAGAAATACCTATCTCTCTCTTGGCTTCATGGGTGGCCTTGCACAGCGCAGGCTCGACAGGAGCAAGATGACTACCAACAGCCAGTATGATGGCAACGGGTACAATGGCGACCTTTCTGATGGCGAAACTTTTACCCGTAACTCCTATTCCTATTTAGATGCAACCGTGGGTATGAGCTTCAACTCACAGGTAGGCGACAATGAGGATAATAATGTTTTTGCAGGCGTGGCCTATCACCATTTTAATAAGCCATCCAACATTACTTTTTATGGCGACAATAAATCTATTTTAAATCCTAAATGGGTATTCTCTGGGGGTGCCAGGTTATCGATGACTGAAGATGCCTATACCACTTTATATGCTGATTATATTGTACAAGGAGCACACACACAAATTATTGCTGGTGGCCTTATCACCAAAAAACTTGATGACATCGCCGAGCCCAGCTATTTAGTACACGGCGGCTTATTTTACCGCCTGCAGGATGCCATTATCCCTGTGGCCAAATTAGAAGCAAGACCACTGGCCATATCAGTAAGCTATGATGTAAACATTTCGAGGTTAAGTGCTGCAAGCCGCGGTCGGGGTGGATTTGAACTGGCCCTCTCCTATCAAAAATATTTAAACCGCGACAACAGCACTCAAAATGCTGTGCGTTGCCCAAGATTTTAAAATTCTGTCAACATCCAACTATCATCTGAGATCGTAGCCTTAACAACAAGATCTTTTGTTTTTATGGATTGTTTGGATAACACGAAGCCCCTGTTCCCAGGGGCTTCCTTTTTTTAAAGCCCTTTATATTTTACCAAACTTTTTATAATAAGCAATAAGCAGGCTGGTTGCCCTGTCGTACGACTGTACACCCTCCGGCTGCTGGTTGCCCTCAAGGTATTTTCCATATAGCCATCGTATAACAGGCGCTGCCGGGTTTTTATACCTGCCGGAAAACTTTGCCCACTCTTCCAAATCAGATTTCACGGCAGTATCCAGTTGGCGGGCCAGCATTTTTGCCGACACAGAGTCTTGCAGATAATGCGTATGATTGGTATACAAAAAAAGCTCGAGGTAAGCGGAGTAACGCAGCAGCGTATCCCCCGATTGAGCGGCTACCAGGTAGGCTACAAAATTGGCTTCATTTTCTTTGGCATAACCAAGCTGGTGAGCAATTTCGTGGCAGGTGGTAAATGGTTGAAAAAATTGGGGCACACTTGTATTAACCTGTGCCTCACCGGTAAAGGGATTATAATATCCTGTAAAGCCCACATAATTGCCGAGCCAGCCCCATAGCGATGCTTTTACCGAAGTACCTCCCCGGTATTGCAAAAACGGGTACTGCTTTGCTACTGTATCATAAGCAGCCACAGCGGCTGTAAACAGCGCCCTCTTTGTAATACCCTGTATGGCACCACCGGGCAATGCCCTCCTGTTTTCATTAACTTTTTGCAGCAAAAGCGAATCCATGTGTGCAAGATTTGCTTCGTTAACAGCTCCGCTGCTTAGTTGTAGCTGGGCGGCAATTCCTGCCCTGTTGTAATTTAACCCCCACAGCAGGTTGAAACAGGTATACAGGAGAAGTACAATTTTCAGCAATCGAAAAACCGCATTTTTCAAAAACGCAGCCCGGGGTTCGCCTTTTAAAAACTTCCTCGCTAAAGCAATTAACCGCAGCAATAACCAAACCCCAAAGCAGCCATAAAGTAAGTCGCCAATACTGATGGGCAACCATCCAAAACATTTTTTTAATACCAGGGAGATATAAGGATAAATACCTGTGGAATAGTACTTTTCTATAACCGGCCTGGGAAGCCGGGATACGCCATGAACCAGAACTGCCGGAAGAATAAAAATTGCTGTAAACTCAGCTTGCTTGCGATACCGCATGTATCGAAAATAGTACAAAAGCCCTCAAAACAACCCGTAACCGTAATTTTTATCATAAAAACTCGTCTAATTTGAGCAAAAACCTATACCTTCGCCGTCCTTTAAACCATAGGTATGGCTAAAAGAAAAGCGTACGAGATAGCATTTGTTGGTTTGAAGCCGGGTATACATGAGTTTACCTACGAAATTGATGACAAGTTCTTTGCCGGTCTTGAAACAAGGGAATTCAGTAATTGCTTTGCAAAAGTAAAGCTGTCGTTAGATAAAAAAAGCAGCTTTATGATGCTGCGTTTTGAAGTTGGCGGCAAAGCAGATGTACTATGCGACAGGTGCAGCAATAGCATTACCATCGACCTCTGGGATGAATTTAACATGCTGGTTAAAATGGTGGAAAACCCCGAGCAGATGAATGAACAGGAAGAAGACCCGGATGTTTTTTATATATCAAAAACCGAAAGCCACCTTCATTTGAACAACTGGCTTTTTGAATTTGTAAGCCTTAGCGTACCGGCACAGAAAACCTGCAGCCCCGAAGCATTTGGTGGCCCGGGATGTAACAAAGAGGTACTGGATATGCTGAAGAAAATGGAAACAACAGATTCGGAAGCAACAGCAAATGATATTTGGAAAGGACTGGAACAGTTTAGAAAAAGTGAACAAGATCCAAATAAAGAAAATTAAAATACTATAACATTTAAAAACTCAGAGATATGCCAAATCCGAAACGTCGCCACTCCCAACAGCGCAGTGCAAAGAGAAGGACACACTACAAGGCTGAAGCGGCAACATTAACAACCGATAAAACAACAGGCTTAACGCATGTACGCCACCGTGCACATGTAAGTGAAGGCAAATTGTATTATAAAGGACAAGTAGTAGCTGAAAAAGCTCCGCTCAAAGCCTGATAATTTAATTTTTAATACCCGATTCTAAGTTCTACATTCGGCAACGAATGCAGCACTTAGGATTTTTTATTTATAGTATTCCACGGATATGAATATTGCTCTCGATATGATGGGAGGCGATTATGCCCCGCTTGAAGCTGTAAAAGGTATTGAACTGTACAGACATGAAGCTGGCAATGCCGCCCAACTCACCCTGCTTGGCGATAAGGCACAAATAGATACTTTGCTTGCCGAATACAAAATAGCCACAGATAATATTACCATAGTGCACACCACACAGGTAATTGAAATGCAGGAACACCCCACTAAAGCACTTAAAGAAAAACAACAATCTTCAATAGCGGTAGGGTTTCACCTGCTGGCTACCGGTAAAACCGACGCTTTTATAAGTGCCGGTAACACAGGCGCCATGATGGTAGGCTCCTTATTCAGCATTAAAGCTATTGAAGGGGTAAGCCGCCCCACCATAGGCGCATACATGCCCCGTGAAAACGGTAAACTTGGCTTACTGCTCGATGCCGGTACCAATGCCGATTGTAAGCCCGAAAACCTGAACCAGTTTGCCATACTGGGTACCTTGTTTGCCAAACACATTTTAAATATCCCCGAACCAAAAGTTGGCCTTCTCAACCTTGGCGAAGAAGAAGGTAAGGGTAACCTGCTGGCACAAGCCACCTACCCTTTGCTTAAAGAAAACAACCATATCAACTTTACCGGCAATATCGAGGGCCGGGACATTTTATTGGATAAAGCTGATGTGATGGTATGCGACGGCTTTACCGGTAATGTGGTACTTAAGCTGGCCGAAAGCGTATATGATATAGTGCAGCGCCGCGGCATCAAAGATGAACATTTTGACCGCTTCAATTTTGAAATGTACGGTGGTGTACCGGTATTGGGTGTAGCCAGGCCGGTAATTATTGGCCATGGCATATCGCATGCTGTGGCTTTTAAAAACATGATTCATATTGCACAGCAAATGATTGAAACAAAACTGCTGGAAAAAATGCAGGAGATTTTTAAAGCCAATTCCTGAGTATCAGCCCAACACCTTTTCCATCTGCATACTTCTTGAACCCTTTACCAATAGGGTACAGTTTTCAAAATGCTGTTCCTTCAGCCATGCAGCGGCTTCAGTTGCAGTATCAAAATAATGGAAAGGATGGGTGAGTTTTTTAAAATCCCCCCCAACCAGCACCACAGCTTTCCACGAATAGGCTAATATAGTTTGTACGATGGCTTCATGCTCTGCCATACTGGCTTCGCCCATTTCGGCCATAGCGCCCAGCATAAGCACTTTATCAGCACCGGGCATATTGGCCAGGTTTTCAATAGCCAGCTTCATACTGCTGGGATTGGCATTATAAGCATCCAAAATAATTTTATTACTCCCCTGCTGTATTAATTGCGAACGGCTGTTTGAAGGCTGGTAATTTTCTACAGCAGCTTTTATTTTATCATCAGCTACTTTAAAGTATTTACCCACGCAAACGGCTGCCAGTATATTGGGTAAATTATAATCCCCAACCAGGTTGCTGTTTATCGTATCAATACCAGTGCCTTTAACCAGCTTCACTTTTAAACATTCGCCGCCCCGGGCCGTACCGGTAATATCAGCGCCGGATGTGCCGTACGTAATCACCTCTTTTATACCCTCAGCCATTTGTACCAGGTAATCATAATCCTGCATTAAAAAAACAGTGCCGCCATTTGCCCGGAGATAATCATACAGTTCACCCTTACCTTTTTTAACCCCCTCCACACCACCAAAGCCTTCCAGGTGAGCTTTACCGCAATTGGTAATCATACCATACGTGGGTAAAGTATAGGTACAATAACCTGCTATTTCTTTTTGATGATTAGCCCCCATTTCAATTACGGCAAGTTGTGCATCTTTTTTAACAGATAACAATGTTAGAGGAATACCAATATGATTATTAAGATTGCCCTTTGTGGTATAAGTAATATAGGTTGTAGCCAGCACCGCATGTACCAGTTCTTTAGTAGTGGTTTTGCCGTTGCTGCCTGTAATGGCAATGAAGGGGATATTAAACTGCTGCCGGTGGTATTTGGCAAGTTGCTGCAGCGTAGATAATACATCATCTGTTTTAAACAGCCTCTTGTCTTCAAAGCCGGTATCTTCATCAACCACCACACAGGCGGCACCGGCATCCAGTGCCTGTTTTGCAAAAAGGTTGCCATTGAAATTAGGGCCTTTGAGTGCAAAAAATATGTCGCCGGGCTGCAGCTTACGGGTATCGGTTTGTACTGAAGGATGCTGTAAAAAAACATCGTATAAGGCTTGTATATGCATGCTTCAAATGTAATGCAGAAAATTTGTTGGATTGTCGTAACATCAGTCAATGGCCGTATTTTTTCAAAAATAAAAAGCCCCTCAACAAAAGATGAGGGGCTTTCTTAAAAACTATAATCAGTTTATTTTTTCTTTCTTGAGTTTTGCTTACGCTTGCCAAAGATATTGCCTTCTTTAAAGCCCGGCCCTTCTGGCGCACCCATATAGGTTTGTGCACAACGGAAACCGATGGTGCTTGAAGACTGATCTTCTTCAAGGAAGCGCCTTGCACCTGGTGAGAGCCAGTAAGCCCTGTCGTTCCAGCTACCGCCTTTAAATACCCTTGAATTATCGCTGATCAGGGTGGTTACACCATAATCGTAAGTGGCACCGCTGGCGGTATCACCATCCAAATGGTTCAGTGCATAGTTATGCTGGTAGTTACGGCGGTTTTTAACTTCTTCATCGCTGATATCTGTTTTCTTCAGCCTGCCCATAGAATCTCTTTCAAATTCGCCAGAGCTGTTTTTGTAAAAACGCTGGAATTTATTACCACGGAAATAGTTGAAATCTTCACCATCGGATGGTGTAAGCGGCCTGTATACGTCCTGTACCCATTCGGCCACGTTACCACTCATGTTGTACAAGCCAAATGAGTTAGGATAAAAAGCTTTGATATGACCAGGTATGGCAGAACGGTCGTTCAAACCACCGGCAACACCCATGTTATCGCCACTGCCACGTTTAAAGTTGGCCAGGAACCTACCCTGCCAGCTACCCCTGCGGTTGTCGCGGAGGCCGTTAGGGTTTTTACTCCAGGCATATATTTGCTGATTAGAGATTAACTCTTCACCGCTTTTACCTTCTTTTTTACGGGGTGCCGGGTTTTGATCGAGCAGGCCATACGCTGCATATTCCCATTCAGCTTCTGTAGGCAGGCGATAGCCCATATTCAAAATACCATCTTCCATTTTTACTATAGAACGTGGCTTACCGCTTACATCTTTAAATTCTGATTTTTTAGGTTTTGCCCTGCCCTGGATTAATTCAGGGTTCATCAGGTAAGTTTCGGTATTAAAAGTAGCGTCTGCGCCACCACCTTTCATTTCTTTTTTGGCAAAATCTTTTTTCAGATAACCTTTTTGCATCAGGTTAAGTTCGTTCACCCTGTCGGTACGCCAGATACAAAAATCATGAGCCTGCCTCCAGGTAACACCCACTACAGGATAAAAATTGTAAGCAGGATAACGGAAATAATACTCTACATAAGGTTCGTTGTAAGCCAGCTCTTCCCTCCAGCAAAGGGTATCAGGTAAAGCCTGGCGCATAATATTGGTATCGCCGCTAAAAGTATTTTCGAGCCAGTAAATGTATTCACGGTAGTGTACATTGGCTACTTCTGTTTCATCAATGAAAAATGAAGGAACGGTAACACGGCGGGGAACATTGTTCCAGTCGCCCATTACATCCTCATCTTTGGCACCCATTACAAAAGTACCGCCCTGTACAAATACAAGACCAGGACCAGCTTTGGGATATTTCATTTTATTTACATGGTAGTTTCCCATGTTTTTATCATCGTACTTCCATCCGGTAACCGATGATTTTTCTGCCTTCTTTTTACAAGCTCCGAGGGAAAAAGCCACTGCTGCAAGCAAGAAAAGGTTTTTCAATGAGAGTATTCTTTGCATTGTTCGTTCGTTTTGCAAGTTGTTTAACGAAAGGTTTTCTTTAAATATTGTGCGGGGGCACATAAGGTGCGAATATAAACAGATTACATCAAATAAGGCCCGGCGTTACTGCTTTTTTAAAAAAAATGGCAAAACTTTCAGGCATTTGTGGATATCTGTTATAAACAACCCTGTTTTTTTATACCCGGCCTGCCGGTATACCCCGGCATTTATCATATCTATAACAAATACTGCCCTCAAATATTGCGACAGCAACAAACTAAATCTGCTTTTTTACGAGCTGGTAAAACTTTATTTTGAAATATCCGCTGCTGCAAAACGAGGCAATAATTCATTACAACACGCCGTTTATACCAGCAAGTAGTTTAGCTAAAAAGTGGGTAAGTGAGATGCCATATCTTATTTTACCCACTTAATTTTACAACAGTCGGCTTTGTACAATCAATTACAAAACAAGTGCTGCAGTAAATTTACGGGCTGCTACATAAGTTGTCGTTTTAACAAAAACCCCCTATTTTTGAAACCTCATCATTGAACAAAGAAAACATCCTCTTACTTATAGACATCAGCTCTACCTAACCAAGATTTACAATTCACAATGAAAAAAACAACGGTTAAGCTTACCGCCCTGGCGATAATGCTTGGAAGTATACCTAATAATACCGAAGCACAGCAGGCCGCTCCAATAAATGTAGTAACTTCTGCAGTTCCTTTTTTGCGTATTTCGCCCGATGCCCGTAGTGGTGGTATGGGTGATGTGGGCATTGCCACTTCGGCCGATGCCAATTCAGCATTTTGGAACATAGGCAAAGTGGCATTTGGAGAAGAACAGGGCAGCGCTGCGATAACCTATACCCCCTGGCTGAAAGATTTAGGCTTAAATGATGTGTACCTGGCTACCATGGCCGGTTATTATAAACTGGATGAAACACAGGCCATATCGGCTACCATGCGTTTTTTTAACCTGGGCAATATCCAGTTTACCGATGCCCTCGGTAACGAAATCAGCACTTTTCGCCCAAGAGAATTTTCTATCAGCGGCGGTTACTCCCGTAAGCTCTCCGAAAAACTTGGCCTGGGTGTTTCACTCCGCTATATTAATTCTAACCTTGCCGGTAACAATGTTTTTAATGGCCAGGCGTATCGTCCTGCCAGTGCTGTTTCCGGCGATATAGGCATTTATCATAAAAATTTTAAAGCCGATGGCAGTGGCCTAAGCTATGGCGTAATGCTGAGCAACCTCGGTTCCAAAATTTCGTATACCAACGATGCCAATCAACGGGATTATATCCCGGCCAACTTAGGTATCGGTGTCGCCTACACGAAAGTGTTCGACGAAGTAAACAAAATCACTTTTGCTGTTGATATCAACAAATTATTAGTACCCACACCACCTTTGCTCAGCACAAGTTCAGGTGGCAGCGGCACAACTGATGACTCTATCAGGCTTGCCAATTACCGCAACCAGGGTGTTATATCCAGTTGGTTCAAATCTTTTGGTGATGCACCCGGTGGCTTTTCGGAAGAAATAAAAGAGCTGCAGGTTTCGGCTGGTGCCGAGTTTTGGTACAACAACCAGTTTGCTTTAAGGGCAGGGTATTTTTATGAAAATCCTTTAAAAGGCAACCGTAAATATTTTACTGTAGGTGCCGGCTTAAAATACGAAACCTTTGGACTGAATTTTTCTTACCTGGTACCCTCAGGCAGCGGGGTTAACCGCAACCCTCTTTCCAATACCATTCGCTTTAGCCTTGTTTTTGATTTTGATGGTGGTGATAAAAAAGATAAAGAGTAAAAGCATTTGAAAATATCAATTTACGAGAGCGCCTTATTTTGGCGCTCTTTTTTGTTGTACATGGTATACCTCAACCTCTTTTCCCAGCAATGTCTCTAAATGAGCCATGTGCCGGGTGGTGGACGTTGCGGCTACCACATTCTTTTCCCAGCAACGTCTCTTACTCCCTGCCCAGTGCGTTGGCAAGGACGCTGCGCCTTTTCTCAGCAACGTCTCTAAATGAGCCATGTGCCGGGGGGAGGACGTTGCGCTTTTTCCCAGCAATGTCACTTACTCACTGCCCAGTGCGCTGGCAAGGACGTTGCGCCTTTTCCCAGCAACGTCTCTCAATGAGCCATGTGCCGGGGGGAGGACGTTGCGGCTACCACATTTACTGTCCATCACTGTTAAAGGCCACATCTTCCATTTCCATAAAGTTAGTTACCGGATAAATACCCTGTTCCCCTGTAAGATAAAACTTAGCAGAGCTATGCAGGTATTCAACACTGTTTATTGCCAACTGCCATTTACCTGTGCATGGATTATTATGCAGGTAATCTAATTTTTGCCAAACGAAGTCATTACTCCTGCAATCTTTCCAGTCAAACGACAGTTCCCATACTTCATGCAGCTTGTTATTGGCCTTTCTTTTTGCTTCCACATTATTTGCCGGCCGAAGCAATAACTCTTTTTCACCCTGTTGCCCCAGGCGCTTTATAATTTCATAAGCCATAAATCTTTTTCCATTGCCAATTATAGTATTGATGCTTTGTGCAGTATCAATAAAACTGATAAGCATATGCACATGGTTAGGCATAATAACATAACCATTAATAAAATGCCCTTTGCTTTTTAAATGACTGAACCAATTGTAAACAATATCGTATCCGTTGGTTTTGTCTATTAATGGTAACCATTGGTGGCAGGTAAAAGTGATAAAAAAGGTGCCGCTTTGATATGGAATGGTACGTTGTACTGGCATAATTTAAAGGTAGCAAATTGTGGGTATTTAGTACAGGTGGTTTTTTTAGCGCAACGTCCCGTGCCGGAGACGTTGCTGGGAATTAATGGTGCAACAGCCAAAAAGTAAGCATACAGTTTATACAGCCAGGAAAACCAACACAAAACGCTTATATCGAAAGAAAAAACGGCAGCATGCGCAGGGAATTACTCAATGCCTATCTGTTCAATAGCCTTGCACAGGTACGCTACATGAGTGAACAATGGCGCATCGATTACAACGAAGAACGACCGCATAAATCATTAGGATACCTGTCACCTGTAAAATATGCTGAAAAGTATTACCAAAGTTCATTGAATGAACAGGCGCTTTATCCACAAACGGCTACCGTAAATCATTTAAAAATTGAAGGGAGCCGTTTAGTGGATAAAATAATTGAAAAACAAAAGATGACTATCTTAGAAAACTCTAATTCTAAATGGCACTAAAAAAGGGGGAGCCTACATAGAGGCTTATTACTTTTACCTCTCTTAATTTCTTCGACTGTTTCACTATTGTTATAAAATTTATTCTTTGCTACGCCAATTACTGGGATTTTCCGTTCAAGAACATTCCATAAAAAACCACCAAGTCCTAATTTTTTTTTATTATTAACATAAACATACCCATCTATAACAATTGCATCTATATAAAACAAATCAACTTTTTGAAGAATTTTAATAATGCAGGGTAATTCCCTTTTGTAAAACATGCCCGACTCATACTTCTCAATATTCTCAATATGTTCAGTCAGGATTTGTTTAGGTTCATCATCTTCCCATTTAAAAATAGTACCAACACTTTTTGCAGAAGTACCTTTATAAAAAACATCGACTGCTAATACCATTTAAGTACTTTCTTATTTTATACTCTAACACCATTAACCCAATTGGTCTCCGAAATCAGATTGCCATTTTCATCCCATTCTTTAAATATTCCATGAAGACCATTATTATGCAAAGAATACTCTTGCTCAATTTGTCCATTGGGGTAAAAATGCTTAATAATCCCCTCAGTTCTTCCATTTTGCACTTCTATTTGGCCTCTCAGTACTCCATTTATATACTCTTCTATCATCCCCGTAAAATAATTGCCTTGATACTTCCACATTTGCCCACCACCTGCGTCATGATCGGCGGGTTCAACATCATTCATATTTACAATCATAGTAATAGTGTTTAGGAATTATTTAATATAATTTGCTAAATCAGTTAAATAAAAACAATCTGCACAAGGCATCATAATGTAATTAGTAACTGAAAAAGACTGTCTTGTGATATTTCTGTTATAGATTACGACCTTGTTTATAAGCCAGTCATCAAATATGACAGGATCTATATAGTTATCACCAAATCTTTTACCAGCTAAATCACTCAATGCCCTTAATTCGGCATGCATTCCCAAATGATGACCTGTATAAACGATATCGCTTGGGTTACTCATTGTGTATTGATTGTTACTTCTTTTCAGCTTAGTGGCATTATATCTTTCTAAAATGTTAGGATGTATTTCATTTTGTAAAAAATTTTCGATTTGCCCTCGTCGTATTTGAGCTTCAGTCAGATTGGTAAAGAAATTGGATAAATCACCTGTACTCTTATCCACAGCTCTTGAAACCAATTGAAATGCTCGTCTTTCTGTCAAAGTGTAACTATTGTAAAAAGTTAAAACATAATTATCAGTTGTTGTAACAAGGTCAATAGCATATTGCCCATGCAAATTTAAAATATAAGCATCGCCAGGATATGGCAATAGTCCTTGTTTCCCAGCAACGTCTCTTACGCCTTTTTCCCAGCAACGTCTCTTACTACCTGCCCAGTGCGCTGGCAAGGACGTTGCGCCTATAACACTTTCTGCCGCTATTTTTTTAAAATCAGCTACCGGCATTTTCATAAAACTTTTTTCCCAGCAACGTCTCTTACTCACTGCCCAGTGCGCTGGCAAGGACGTTGCGCCTATAACACTTTCTGCCGCTATTTTTTTAAAATCAGTTACCGGCATTTTCATAAAACTTTTACAGGCCTTGCGTTAAAGATACCAGAATTTCCAAAAAAACACAACGTCCTTTACCCTCCCACAAAGCACGGCAAAGAGACGTTGCTGGGAATTATGACTGAACCAATTGTAAACAATATCGTATCCGTTGGTTTTGTCTATTAATGGTAACCATTGGTGGCAGGTAAAAGTGATAAAAAAGGTGCCGCTTTGATATGGAATGGTACGTTGTACTGGCATAATTTAAAGGTAGCAAATTGTGGGTATTTAGTACAGGTGGTTTTTTTTAGCGCAACGTCCCGTGCCGGAGACGTTGCTGGGAATTAGTAGTAAGGTTCGTGCAAAAATCACTCAGGATGGAACGTTCCGGCTTAACAATTATGCCTTTATTTGCTGAAATTTCACCAGTTTGTACATCAAGTAAACAAACACCTATTTCTATAATATCACTTTCCATGCCTGCCGGAGTTTCTTTCTCCCAACAAGTTGCTTCTATATCTACAATGACAATTTTATCAAGTTTCTTTGCCATTAGCTTGGAATTAAAGGTGAGGCATTGTGATAGTATGGATGGTCTGCCCATGTAAAAATTGTTGCAATCGAGGAATCTAACAAAATATTTTCAGTTTGACTAATGGTATAAATATCTAACTCAAATCCCGGCAAATTGACTTCAACGCTAATTTCACCAATTTCTAAATGAGGCATATTGTAATCGAACTTCAAAATTCCTGTATCAAAATCAGTTGCATATTCTGCAAATTCTCCAAGATCCTCTATATAATATTTTTTTGTTGTTTTTAAAACTTCCAAACTGATTAAATCTAATTCTTGATGAGCAATTTCTCTATTTTGATTATCTAAAACTTCCTTACCTTTTTCTATTATTGTTAGCCCATCATAAAACTCCCAATCCCAAACTGTATATGATCCAGTCACTTGTTTGTTAAAATACAAAGAACCTCCGCCATACTGATTTTTTATATCCAAAACGACCGTAGCCAATACTTCATCATCTGACATATAGTAA
Source organism: uncultured Chitinophagaceae bacterium (assembly GCA_937873715.1). GTDB lineage: Bacteria > Bacteroidota > Bacteroidia > Chitinophagales > Chitinophagaceae > Ferruginibacter. Next base: position 37,782 of record CALMYJ010000036.1, on the reverse strand, counting down.
ACTATTTTTGGGTTTAGGCCTTTATGATAATGTTCTACTTTTTTCAAAGTTCCGCTATCATAAAACTCTTTTGTATAAAAGTTTATGTCTGCCTGTGTTTGCTGTTCTGTAAGAACTTCTCCAAAAACATTTTTATACTTTATTATACTCATAATATACTAATATTTAAAAGGTATATAAGGTCCTAAATCCATTCTGCTCCCTAACTTTTTCCCAGCAACGTCTCTTACTCACTGCCCGGTGCGCTGGCAAGGACGTTGCGCCTATAACACTTTCTGCCGCTATTTTTTTAAAATCAGTTACCGGCATTTTCATAAAACTTTTACAGGCCTTGCGTTAAAGATACCAGGATTTCCAAAAAACACAACGTCCTTTATCCTCCCACAAAGCACGGCAAAGAGACGTTGCCGGGAATTAGGCACTCTTTTGTTAGGGCACTGTATATTTGCAACCCACACAAAATTGTTTATTATGCAAATCCGGGTAGGCCAGGGCATCGATTTTCATCAATTAGTTGAAGGCCGTGATTTTTGGCTGGGTGGTGTGCTGGTGCCGCATCATAAAGGTGCGTTAGGCCACAGCGATGCCGATGTACTGCTGCATGCCATTTGCGATGCCATGCTGGGCGCTGCCTGCCTCGGCGATATTGGCCTGCATTTTCCCGATACGGATATGGCCTACAAAAATGCCGACAGCAAAATTTTATTGAAAAAATGTAATGAACTGGTACAGGCCGAAGGCTACAGCCTTATAAATATCGACAGCACCATTTGCCTGCAGTTGCCTAAAATAAAACCTTATGTACCCCAAATGCAGCAGGTAATTGCCAACATAGTTTCCTTAACTGTAAAAGATGTTTCCATCAAAGCCACCACCACCGAAAAAATGGGCTTTGTAGGCCGTGAGGAAGGAATTGTTGCCTATGCCAGTATATTGTTACAAAAACAGGGCTAAAATTCCCAAAGCAGTAAATGCCTTTTTCATGCCCCTGCATCATTACCTTTGCTGCCATGCAAAAAATTACCATTAAAGTAGTAAACCAATCTGGCAATGAGCTGCCCTCCTACGCCACCGAGGGTGCAGCCGGCATGGATTTGAGGGCCAATATTGAAACCCCAATTACCCTGCAACCGCTTGAACGCAGGCTGGTGCCCACCGGGCTGTACATGGAAATACCAATGGGTTACGAAGCCCAGGTACGGCCAAGGAGCGGTATGGCCATCAATCATGGTATTACCTGCCTGAATACACCCGGCACTATCGACAGCGATTACCGCGGTGAAATAAAAGTAATACTCATCAACCTGGGCAGCCAGCCCCACACCATACAGCAAGGCGACCGCATTGCACAGGTGGTATTTAATAAAATTGAAACCGCCATATTACAGCCTGCCGAAGTTTTAACCGACACTTCAAGAGGGGCTGGCGGCTTTGGGCACACCGGCAGGCAATAACAACTGCTGCTATTAATAAACAGGCAGGTCTGATGCTGCACAAAGCAGCCTGAAATAAACAAAACACATGAAACCACATGCACTACAACAGCTATGTTTTTTAATGGTATTGGCAATATGGCTGATGCTGGGCAGCAGTTGCAAATCAACCAAAAAAATACAGGAAGCCATTGCTAAAAAAGACTCCACTGCTGTACACATCACTTCGCAGTCTGAGCTGGATTCAATACTCACACTGCGGAATATGCTCAATAACGCACATCGCCAGGTTCCCGAATACAAAACATTTTCGGCAAAAATTAAAGCGGAGTATGAAGATGCAAAAGGCAAGCAACCAAACATCACTGTTTTTGTACGCTCTATAAAAGACAGTGTGATATGGCTTTCGGGCTATGCCACTGTTTTTAATATAGAAGCATTCAGAGCACTCATTACAAAAGACAGTGTGTTTATAATGGATAAAATAAATAAAGAAGCCACCCTACGCTCAATCGACTATTTGCAGGAGGTATCACAAATACCTTTCGACTTTAATACCCTGCAGGATTTACTTGTAGGCAACCCCGTATTCCTTGGCGACAGCATTGTATCCTACAAAGAAAACGAGGCAAAAATTGCACTGGCAGCCGTAGGCCCGGTTTTTAAACATTTACTTACGCTCAGCCGTACAGAAAGGAACATTTTGCACAGTAAACTCGATGACCTTGATATTGGCAGAAACCGAACGGCAGATATTACTTATGCCGATTATGAAAATGCCAACGGGTACATTTTTTCTACCTACAGGGAAATAATAGTGTCTGAAAAAAAGAAAATAAACATACAGCTCAAATTCAGGCAATATGAGTTTAACAAAGAATTACAGGTAAATTTTAGCATACCCAAAAATTATAAACCCCGGTAAGCGTTACATTGCATGCAAGTATTTTCAGTATTTACCGCATTGCATAGCATGGTCAATTTTTACTTATACACAGGTGTTAGTTTTTAAGTCGATAGCAGGTTAGCACCCATTTGTATTTTTGTTGTTACCGGTAAAATCAACATGGCTATGAAAAAAAATATTGCAATACTCCTGGTTTTTATTTTTGCTTCCGCTGCACTCATAGCGCAACCCCCTGCATCAAAGGAACAGCAAGACCTGGAACGCCAGCGGCAGGAACTAAAAAGAGAACTTGAGCAGGCCCAGGAATTGTTGAATAAAAACAAAAAATCTACCAAAGAAAATCTTACCTACCTGCAGCAAATCAACCATAAGCTGCATATTCAGTCCCGTGTTGTAGATAATATTAACAGGGAAATAAACCTGATGGATAATACCATTTATAAATCACAAAGGGATATCAACAAATTAAAACTGCTGCTCGATACCCTCAAGCAGGAATATGCCCGAAGCATGGTATATGCTTATAAAAACAGGAGCAATGCCGACTTTTTAAATTTCATCTTTTCCTCCAATGGCTTTAATGATGCCATCAAACGCATTACCTATCTTAAAAGCTATCGCAATTACCGGGAGATGCAGGGCGAAAATATACTTCGTACACAGGCCATGCTTAAAGAACGTATAACAGACCTCAACAGCAATAAGCAGAAAAAAAGCGTGGTATTGCAGGTACAAAACAAAGAGGTATCCACACTTAAGGAACAGCAGGACGAAAAGAATAAAGTAGTAGCCAGCCTCAAAGCACAAAGTAAAGAACTCAATAACCAGATTGCTGCCAAAAAGAAGCAGATGCAGAAGGTAAATAATGCCATTGCTGCAGCCATCAAACGTGCCGTGGAAGATGCCAAAAAAGCGGCTACAGCAAAGGCCATTGAAGACAGGAAGAAAAAAGAAGCCGATGTAAAAGATGAAACTGCCGGCAGTACGGCAAAAACAACAACACCCAAAAAAGCGGCTCCCCCGGCTGCAAAGCAAGCCAGTGTGCTACTGGCTACCGAAGCCGATGTTACCCTCAATACCAATTTTGAACGCAATAAAGGCAACCTGCCCTGGCCGGTAAACAGCGGCTATATCCTGCTCCGCTTTGGATCGAACAAATTAGATAACGGCGTAGAAGTTAACAGCCAGGGTATTTCTATCGGCAGTAATATTGGCAATGATGTAAAAGCCATTTTTGATGGAGAGGTAATGCTGGTAAATAATTACGACGATGTGCAGATGGTAGTGGTTAAGCATGGCCGTTATTTTACCGGCTACAGCAATATATCCGGTGTTACAATTTCAAAAGGTCAAAAAGTTCGTGTGGGCCAGGTAATTGGTAAAGTGGCGGCCAACCTTGATGGTGTGGGTGCTGTAGATTTACAAATTAGTAACGAACAAAGCGAAATGAACCCGGAGATTTGGCTGAAACGCAAATAGGTTAACCGCATCAGGCACCCGCCGGCTTCCATTTGCCGCTTTTGATAAAGGTAAATGCCAGTAAAAATATTGTACTCCAATACACCACTTCGTTGCTCCAGGCCATAGCCAGCGAAACATAATGCAGTTTCATAAACACCCAGGTGTAGATAAGGTATACTGCAATGGCAGCAATTTCTATAGCCAGGTTCACTTTTGTTTTACCCGTACCCGTTACCCCGTTCAGCCAGATGTTGGCAGCACTCATAATCATCATGCCCAGGGTAACTACCCTCAATACCGGCACACCTGCCTGTACAAATGCTTCGCCCTGCCCGAATAATCCAAAAAATAAACCCGGAAATAAATTTGCAATAAGGCACATGCTAAAGCAAAGCGCCATACTCCACAGCATAATTTTATTGATGGCAGATACCACCAAATCGTACCGGCCCTGCCCACGCAGGTTGCTCACCATCGTATTGCAGGTTCCGGAAAATGCCCAAACAAAAACACCGCCAATACCAAAAATATTACGCATGGTATTGCTTACGGCCTTGGCTATCTCATCATGCCGGGATTCTATCAGTATAAAAAATGTAAGCCACGTGGTAACACTTATTACAAACTGCACTACCAAAGGTGCAGATATCACAAGCACTTCACGGGAAATAAGCTTATTGTACCGCAGGTTTTGTAACAATGCATATTTCTTTTTTAAACCGGTACGCAGCAATACTGTCATTACAAGCAACATCCCAAATACTTCTGCAATAACCGAAGCTACTGCTGCACCATTAAAACCCATTTCAGGAAAACCCCAGTTGCCAAATATCAGCAGGTAATCCAGCAACACATTTACCGAAGCCTCGGCTATAAACCCGTATATTAAATAACGGCTGTTGAGCGAAGCCACCAAAAAAGCATTACCCATTTGAAAAAGATACAGGAATGGAAGCCCCAGGATACGGATACGTAAAAAAGCCATCTCCTTAGGATAAGCAACAGGATCGGCTACCTGTTTTAATATAAACGGTGCAATACCCCAGGTAATTACAATCCCTGCCAATGCAAAAAAAATACTGATGCGTACCCCCTGGGTAAGTATGGTTTTAAAAGCATCGGTATTGCCCGAGCCGGCATACCGGGAAAGCACAGACTGTACACCGTTATTAAGTCCATGACCAGCCACAGCAAAGATGAGATAAAAAACACCCGTTACCCCGGCATTACCCAGCGATTCGGCATCGTAATGCCCCAGGAAAATACTGTTGGTAAGTAAATTTAACTGTGGAATGAGTATTGCAAACGAAATAGGCAACGCAATAGATAATACCTGCCTGTTTGTAACTTGTACCTTTAATGCATTAGTTGCTGCTACACCGTCCATAAGTCAGCAAAAATATCTTATTTTGCCAACCTAAATTTTTGTATTGACGCCTTCTTTCGAAATACATGCACATTCCGGCGATACCGCAGGCAACAACCTTTTTCTTGAAGTGGGTTTACAGGGCATATCGTATTTCATTACAGACGATGCCACACAGGCATGCACTGCACTTGCCGTGTATCACCTGCCACAGTCTGCCGGCCCCGAAACGGCTGCAGCCGCCTTACGCAGCATTACTGAAAAACAGGAAATTTTGCAAGAGCCTTTCAAAAAGGTAAATATCATTTACGCATATCCTTACTCGGTACTGGTACCCTATCAGTATATGCAGGATGACCTAAACAATGATGTACTGCAAATGCTGTATGGCGATGCACAGGATATGCTGCTCAAAAAAGATTACCTGTACAGGCACCAGCTATACAATATATATGGCGTACCCCAGCAGGTAAATGCAACGATTGAATACCTGCTTACAGCAGATAACTATGTACACTGCAACACCCTGCTTACAGATATCACTACCAATAATGGCAACACCCTTTACTGCATATTTAAGCCATCCTGCTTTACAGCTATGCTAAAAAAGAATGGCAAACTGCAAATCATACAAAACTTCAACTTTAAAACACCCGAAGACGTAGCCTATTATTTGCTACAACTTTGCCAGGCATTTGAAGTGCCGGCAGAAGCTGTTGAGCTTACGCTTTGCGGTATGATTGATGCCGTATCGCCGCTGTACAAAGAAATCAGTAAATACTTCCTCCGGCTGGAGTTTGGCCAATTACCCGGCAACTATACTTATCCCGAAAGCATGCAGCAATACCCGGCACATTTTTTTTCACACCATTTTGCAATGGCATCATGCGTATAATCAGCGGCACTCACGGAGGCAGAAAAATCAATCCGCCGGCAAGTATGCCGCATACAAGGCCCACAACCGATATTGCAAAAGAAGGCTTGTTTAATATCATTCAAAACAACCTCGATATTGAAACATTATCCACCCTCGACCTCTTTGGCGGCACCGGCTGCATCAGTTACGAACTGGCAAGCCGTGGCGCTCCCAGCCTGAGCATTGTTGAAAAAGATTCAGCGATGTATGAATTCATCAAAAAAACTTCGGCCGAGCTTGGCTTTAATCATATAAAATTATTTAAGGCCGAAGTATTTAAATTCATTGAAAGCTGTACCGAACAATTTGATTTCATTTTTGCAGGACCACCTTATGCACTGGGTACTATAGATGAACTGCCACTTAAAATTTTTGAAAAAAAATTACTCCGGCCAAAAGGCTGGTTTGTACTGGAGCATACCCCACGCAATGATTACCGCAAATTTGATTATTACAAAACAGAACGCAGCTACGGCACCACAATCTTTTCTATCTTTATAATGCCATAATGATGGCTACCGTTGCATAACTACTCACCGATACATTGCCGGCTGATGAAAAAAAAAGATATCAGGCATATTTATAAGGAAAAGAGATTACAACTCACCGCTTCCCAGCAATCCAAGATGGACGACCTGATGCTGATTCAGTTTCAAAAATCAGTCATACAAATCCCCACGCTTGTTATGACCTACGCCCCTATTGAAAAGATGAAAGAATTTAATCCACTTCACATTGTAGATTACTGCGCTTTTATACACCCGGGCCTGTACATCTTATACCCGGTAATGGTTGAAATTGAGGGCTGTGATGAGTTGTTATCCGTGATGGTAAATGAGGACACCCAATTCGCCAAAAGCAGTTTTGGTGTATACGAACCGGTAAATGGAACAGAAGTATATCCATCGGAAATTGATATGGTAATTGTACCCCTGCTTGCTTTTGACAAAAGCGGTTACAGGGTTGGCTATGGCAAAGGCTATTACGACAGGTTTTTGGCACGTTGCCGCAAAGATTGTATCAAAATAGGCTTCAGCTATTTTGATGCACTGGATTGTATAGAAGATGCAGGTAATACAGACATAAAGCTCGACTACTGCATTACACACGAAAAGGTTTATGCGTTTTAAACATTAAACTTAAAAACATTGCTCAGGAGTTTTCGCTATCTGCTTTTCCCGGTGTCATTTATTTACGGCTCCATTATTTGGCTGCGCAATAAACTGTACGACGCAAACATTTTAAAATCAGCCAGCTTTAACTTTCCCATTATCTGCGTAGGAAACCTTGCCGTGGGCGGCACAGGAAAAACCCCCATGACAGAATACCTTATACGGCTGCTTAAAGACAACTATAAAACGGCTACCATCAGCCGGGGCTACAAAAGAAAAACAAAGGGATACGGCCTTGCCGGCTCCGGCACCACTGCACTGGATATTGGGGATGAGCCCATGCAGTTTCATAAAAAATTTCCTGGCATATCCGTTGCTGTTGGGGAGGAAAGAATTGTAGCCATTCCGCAATTATTGCAAGACAGGCCCGAAACAGAAGTGATTATACTGGATGATGCCCTGCAGCACCGTGCCGTAAAAGCAGGGCTGAATATTTTACTTACAGATTACGGCAACCTGTACACCCGAGATTTTATGCTGCCTGCAGGCGACCTGAGGGATAAACGAAGCAGCGCCTCAAGGGCCGATATTATAATCGTTACCAAATGTCCGCATAACATTAGTACGGATAAAAAAACGGCTGTTATTAAAGAGTTGACACCACTCCCCCATCAAACTATTTATTTTACCGAAGTACAGTATTCTATGCCCTATCACCTTTTTAACAAACAAACTTTTAACATGGGCAGCCATACTGATGTACTGCTGATTACCGGCATTGCCAATCCCAAACCCCTTAAAGATTTTTTAACCAGCCATGTACACACTTACGAAATGCTGCGCTACCCCGACCACCATATTTTTGACAGCGACGATTTGAAAGACATCAAAAAGCATTTTGATAAAATACAATCAACTGAAAAAATTATACTCACCACCGAAAAAGATGGTGTGCGGCTGCAAAAATTTGATACCGAATTATCGGGCATGCCGGTATATGTTATACCGGTACAGCATCATTTTTTATTTGATGAAGCCGAAAAATTTAATGCACAGGTAAAAGCCTACATTGAAGCGTTCAGGCATAAAGCAACGGTTAATACAGCCTAACACAGGGTGCTGCAGAATTGTGCTACCTTTAAAATCATAAAACGATTCTGGTATGAAAGAAGTATATATCCTCTCCGCCTTACGCACCCCCATTGGCAGTTTTGGCGGCAGTTTAAAAAATTTCAGCGCCACACAATTAGGCGCCATTGCCATAAAGGCTGCCATCGAAAAAGCAGGCATACAAGCGGCAATGGTTAATGATGTATTAATGGGCTGTGTAATACAGGCCGGGCTTGGGCAGGCGCCTGCCAGGCAGGTGGCCAAATTTGCCGGACTGCCCAACGAAGTAAACTGCACCACAGTAAATAAAGTATGTGCCAGCGGCATGAAAGCCATAGCGCAGGCTGCACAAAGCATACTGCTTGGCGATGCAGATATAGTTGTTGCCGGCGGCATGGAAAGTATGAGTAATGTACCCTTTTATGTGGATAGTATGCGCTGGGGTAACAAGTACGGCCATACGCAACTTACCGACGGACTTGCCAAAGACGGCCTAACCGATGTATATGATGGCAAGGCAATGGGCAATGCTGCCGAAATGTGCGCTGCTACCTGTGGTATATCCCGTGAAGAACAGGATGCCTTTGCCATAGAAAGCTACAGGCGCTCACAGGCAGCCGTAAACGAAGGAAAATTTAAAGATGAAATAGTACCGGTACCCATTCCTCAAAAAAAAGGTGAGCCAATACTTTTTTCAAAAGATGAAGAGCCTTTTAATGTAAAGTTTGATAAAATACCGGAGCTGAAAGGTGCATTTGTAAAAGACGGCACCGTTACTGCAGCCAATGCTTCTACCATGAATGATGGTGCCGCAGCAGTAGTACTGGCCAGCGGCGATAAGGTAAAAGCACTTGGATTAAACCCTTTGGCCAAAATTATTGCTTATGCCGATGCTGAGCAGGCGCCGGAATGGTTTACAGTAACCCCTTCGCTGGCTGTGCCAAAAGCTGTTACTAAAGCAGGCTTGCAAATGGCGGATATCGATTACTGGGAGTTAAATGAAGCCTTCGCCGTAGTGGGTATCGAAAATACACGCCGCATGCAGCTTGATCCTGCCCGTGTAAATCGGCATGGAGGCGCTGTATCCCTCGGTCATCCTCTGGGTGCCAGTGGTGCAAGAATAATTGTTACGCTGCTGAATGTACTCAAACAACATCATGGCCGCTATGGCGCTGCCGGTATTTGTAATGGCGGTGGTGGCGCCAGCGCTATGGTAATTGAAAATATCAGTTGATATTTACTGTAACTGCCGCTTATACAGTTGCACCGTATTTTCGAGCCCGAGATAAATAGCATCGCATATCAGTGCATGGCCAATAGATACTTCGAGCAGGCCGGGAATATGCTGAGCAAAATATTTGAGGTTGTGCAGGTCAAGGTCGTGGCCGCCGTTGATACCCAACCCCATTTCATTGGCTTTTTCTGCCGCAGCAATATATGGGGCAATTGCTTCCGCTTTTTTTCCGGTGGCATAGCCTTTGGCGTAAGCTTCGGTATATAACTCAATCCTGTCTGTACCCGTAGCTGCAGCACCTTCCACCATTTCAACCACGGGGTCAACAAATATGGAAGTACGGATACCGTTTTTTTTAAAAAGGCCAATCATCTGCAGCAGGTAATCTTTGTGTTCAATCGTATTCCAGCCATGATTGCTGGTAATTTGCCCAAGTGCATCAGGCACTAATGTAACCTGTGCAGGCTTTACTGCTAATACTAATTGTACAAACTTCTCTTCGGTACAATTGCCTTCAATATTTAGTTCGGTGGTAATTAGTTTTTTTAAATCATACACATCCTGGTAGCGGATATGGCGTTCATCCGGCCTGGGGTGCACCGTAATACCATCAGCGCCAAAGCGTTCAATATCCAACGCTGCTTTAATGATATTAGGGTTATTTCCACCCCGGCTATTCCGGAGTGTGGCAAGCTTATTTATGTTTACGGAAAGTGTAGTCATGTTTCAAAATGCATTTACACCAGGCTTCTTAAACACTAAATACAAAGAGATGTAAAATGCATGAGTTAATAATACTTAGGTAATGTTATTATTTATAGTCTTAAAACTTCAACGCACTATCAAGCGCCAGTTCCATCATCGGCCATAAAGCTTTTTCTCTTTCATCTGCACTAATAAATTCGTGTGTGGGTATAATGTCGCTAACGGTAAGCAATGTACCGGCAGTTTTGCCCAGGTGCTTTGCATTGGCAAACAAAGCAAAAGCTTCCATCTCTACCGCAAGGCAATTGTGTTCAACTGCTACAGCAGGTGTACCGGGTTCTTTACGGTAAAAAATATCGCTGGAGTGAATGTTGATATTATTAAGCGTAAGTCCTTTTTCAACAGCCGTTTGTTTAATCACCTCAAAGGCATTACCCTGGTGCGGTATCAGGCTGCCCGGTATGCCCCAGGCATATTCAGCAAAAGTAGATTCGCTTGCGGCATTATCCACATTAATTAAATCAAACAATTTTAAATCGGTACTGTAAGCACCACAGGTACCAATACGCACAATAGTATCCACATTATACTCGGTATATAATTCGTAAGAGTAAATGCCGATTGAAGGGCAGCCCATACCGCTGGCGCCAACCGTAATCGCTTTACCCTTATAAGTGCCGGTAAAATAAAAGGCATTCCTCGTCTGGCTCACTAATTTTACATCCTGCAAAAATTTATCCGCTACATATTTTGCCCTCAAAGGGTCGCCGGGTAATAAAACAGTTTTTGCAATCTCTCCTGGTTTGGCACTAATGTGTACACTCATATTTTCAATTTTAAGTGGGCTAAGATATAGATTTCACCGTACGCCTGCAAAGAAAACTACCGGCAACGGCAGCATTGTTTGCTTCTGTTAAAATGCTTTACTTTATAGTAAAATAAAAGTATGGATACTATTGCCAAAACATACAACCCTGCGAAATATAAAACACCAACAGGCAATACCCTTTCCTGCAAAGGATGGATACAGGAAGCGGCATTAAGGATGTTGTTAAACAATCTTGATCCCGATGTGGCCGAGCGGCCGGATGAGTTGTTTGTATATGGCGGCCGCGGCAAAGCCGCAAGAAATTTTGAAGCGCTCGACAATATCATTGCCGCCTTAAAAATTTTGGAAAATGACGAATCGCTGCTGATACAAAGCGGTAAGCCGGTTGGTATTTTAAAAACACATCCTGATGCCCCCCGTGTGCTCATCAGCAATTCGCAACTGGTACCGCAGTGGGCCAACTGGCAGCATTTTGACGAACTGGAAAAAAAAGGCCTGATGATGTACGGACAAATGACAGCCGGCAGTTGGATATACATCGGCTCACAAGGTATAGTACAAGGCACTTACGAAACCTACGCCGCCATTGCTGAAAAACATTTTGGTGGCACACTCAAAGGCACACTAAACGTTACTGCAGGCCTGGGCGGCATGGGTGGCGCACAACCTTTAGCCATTACCATGAACGAAGGTGTGGCCCTCATTGCAGAAGTGGAAGCATGGCGTATTGATAAACGCATTGAAACAAAATACCTCGATGAAAAATACAGCAACATTGATGAAGCTATTGATAAAGCAGTACAATATAAAGCAGCAGGTGCGGCAAAAAGCATCGGTGTGCTATGCAATGCCGTACACTTACTGCAACGCCTGCTCGAAAGAAACATTATACCCGATACCCTCACCGATCAAACCAGTGCACACGACCCCCTCATTGGCTATATACCACATACCCTCAGCAACGAACAGGCAAATCAGTTACGAACCGAAAACAAAGCCCAATACCTGCAACTCAGTTACCAAAGCATGCACCTGCATGTACAACTAATGCTGCAACTGATGGATAAAGGCGCCATCACTTTTGACTATGGTAACAATATCAGGGCAAGGGCCAAAGAGTACCAGGACAGGTTGATGGCCGAAGGCACAGGCATTGAGCCAAAAGCTACAAGCTTTAATCCTTTTGCGTTTCCGGGGTTTGTACCTGCATATATACGCCCCTTATTTTGCGAAGGCAAGGGCCCGTTTCGCTGGGCGGCACTCAGCGGCGATGCAGCGGATATTGCTATTACGGATGAGGTAATTATGACGCTGTTTCCGCACAACACCGGTATGATACGCTGGATGAAAATGGCAAAAGAAAAAATTGCCTTCCAGGGCTTACCGGCACGTATATGCTGGCTGGGCCAGGGCGAAAGAGAAAAAGCCGGATTAGCCTTTAACGAACTGGTGCGTACCGGCAAAGTAAAAGCCCCTATTGTAATTGGAAGAGATCATTTAGATACCGGCAGCGTGGCCAGTCCTAACCGTGAAACCGAAGCTATGGCTGATGGCAGCGATGCCGTAGCCGACTGGCCCATATTAAATGCATTGGTAAACACGGCAGGTGGCGCCAGTTGGGTAAGCCTGCATCATGGCGGTGGCGTGGGTATGGGCTACAGCATCCATGCAGGTATGGTAATTGTGGCCGATGGTACCGATGAAGCCGGGTTAAGGTTAAGCCGTGTACTCAGGAACGACCCGGGCATGGGTGTTATCAGGCATGCAGATGCAGGATATGCCATCGCAAAAGAAACCTTACAAAAAAATGAATTAGATTATAAAGAGCGGTTGAAATAAGCGTTTATACTGAAACGGTAGTAATGGGCAAATGTATCTGCCGGGATAAAACTACTGTCGTTTTTTTTTGTAACCGTCATTTGTACTTTATACAACATCGTTGTGTCACTCACTTGTACAACATAGCTTTATTCAGCTTTTATAAAGCGATTTTTAAAAATGCTAATAACTGTTTAACATTCCATGGGCAGTTCTCATTCACGAATATTTGTATACAATAAAGTTGTTGGCAATAAAAACCGATAAGCACCAAATAACTTAATCAGCAATTATTTTTTTTATAAAGAACTCCCAAACTAACCCGGCAATATGTGCTATTAATATTATTATAGCCAATACCCGTAAAATCTTATTCCTGGTTTCGGATCCATTCATTTTTGCTATACAATAATTTATTCAAAGCCCCTTAGTTCGTCCCTATTCCGGTGCAGCCAGTTGGCCTCCGGGTATTTAGCGCTGCGATCGATACAATGAATGGCATAAGCCTGCCGTGAGCGGCCACTGGTATTGGGCATACTGCAATGCGGCAGCAGCCCGTGTAATACGATACAGGTTCCTTTTTTCACTTCAAGCGGTAGCATACCCTCCATCGTAAAAGGCTCATCATTCAGTACTCCTGTTTCTGCGCCGCCACCGGGTTTTCGTTTAAACCAGGTACGGAGTTTTGTATGATGACCACCGGGCTTTGCCCAAAGGCAGCCATTTTCTGTTGTAGCATCTTCCAGCGCAAACCAAAAGCCGATGCAGGATTCCGGCTCGGTGTATAAAAAAGTAGCATCCTGGTGTATATCCACCAGTCCGCCTACACGGGCATGTTTTAAAATATGCATGCTTTGGATAATCACATAATCCTGCAAATCAAGCGCAGCAGCCAGCGCCTTCATTTGCGGCGAACGGGAAAAGGCATTAAACACCGGGTCTAAATCATGCAGGGCATGCCCGATTTTATTCATGGAGTGAAAAACCGTTGTTTTAAAATTTCCCTTTTCGTCAAAAGCATCTTTTTCAAAAAAGAAAGAAATATTACTGCCTGAATTAAAGAAGTACGCCGTACTCGTTTCTGCCTGGTTGCTGGTTTGAAACACGGCTGGATGCCCTTTAAAATCGTAGCCATTGGCCAATGCTTCAGCCCGCTGCATTAATGCATCGCAGGCGGCTTCGGTATTAAAATTTTCAAGCACCAGGTATCCCTGCTGCTCAAACTGCTCCTTAATATTGTTGAACACTTAATATGGTTTAGTTGGATAATGCTGTTTGCGGCAGGTGCTAAAAATAAAAAAACTTCCCTGCCGGCAGGGAAGTTTTTTTAAGCTATCCTGTTCTTATAATTTTTTTAGTTTTTTTACAGCAGCCTTGTCTGCTTCAACAATACTGATGGCATAGCCTCCGCCCTGGGCAGCCCATTGCTTTAGTTTTGATTTTTTTGTTACGGCAAACTTTTTTATCGTATAAGCCTGTGGGTTAGTTTTATAATCTGCTGTGGGGGCATCGCTGTATATGGTAGCTATATAAATTTTATCCGCATCCAGGAAATCAAAGTCGATGGCAGAAATCCTGCCGGCGGGCACACCGGTAACATTACCTACAAACCAGTTGTTACTGCCTTTGGATTTTCGGGCTACAGTAATGTAATCGCCTGGCTCGGCCTCAAGGTATTTTGAATCATCCCAATCCACCGCCACATCTTTAATAAACTGAAAAGCATCCGGAAAACGATTATAATGCTCCGGCAAATCGGCTGCCATCTGCAAAGGGCTGTACATGGTAACATACAAGGCCAGTTGCTGCACCAGTGTGGAGTTTACATGCGATTTATTATCGGGATTAATTTTACGCACATCCATTTCAAAAATACCAGGTGTATAATCCATCGGGCCGCCCAACAACCTTGTAAATGGAATAATGGTGGTATGATTGGGCTTGCTGCCACCAAAAGCCTGGTACTCGGTACCACGGGCACTTTCGTTGCCAATCAGGTTGGGCCAGGTACGGCAGATACCGGTAGGCCGTACTGCTTCGTGTGCATTAATCATAATTTTGTAAGCCGCCGCTTTTTCCGTTACATACTGGTAATGGTTATTCATCCACTGGTTATAATGATAATTACCAGCAGGCAGTATATCGCCTACATACCCCGTTTTTACCGCATCGTAGTTATTGGCCTTCATAAATTTGAAAGCGGTATCCAAATGCCGTTCGTAATTACGCACCGAGCCTGATGTTTCGTGGTGCATAATCATTTTCACATTTTTACTTTTAGCATATTCTCTCACAGCAACCACATCAAAATCAGGATAGGGTGTTACAAAGTCGAACACATAATCTTTGTGCATGCCAAACCAGTCTTCCCAACCCACATTCCAGCCTTCTACCAAGACACCATCAAAACCATGCAGTGCTGCAAAATCAATAGTAGCTTTTACATGTGCGGTGTTGGCACCATGGCGGCCATTCGGTTTTAGCTTGCTGTAATCTGTTTGCCCCAGTTTAATAGATGGCGCAACAGCAGTGGTTGATGCCGCTTCGGTAGTAAAGGGTACGCCGTCGGTATAAGCCCAGTTGGTTTTTCCGGTAATCATCTCCCACCATACGCCTACATACTTCACTGGTTTTATCCAGGATGCATCTTGTATTTTACAAGGCTCATTTAAGTTAAGGGTAATGTTAGAAGCCAGTATATCTCTTGCATCATC
The DNA here is from genome assembly GCA_937873715.1 of uncultured Chitinophagaceae bacterium. Lineage (GTDB taxonomy): Bacteria > Bacteroidota > Bacteroidia > Chitinophagales > Chitinophagaceae > Ferruginibacter. The sequence goes on along the minus strand of CALMYJ010000036.1, from coordinate 22,177 downwards.
ACTTACAATAATGGTGCGCCAGGGGCTGCTGCAGGATGCCTGCAAAGTACCTTTATCGCCGTTGGCATCAGGTGTAAGCCAAGATTCAAAAACAAAATTTTTATCATCAAGATTAAGGTGCATGCAGGAGTAATCGATCAAAGCGGCTTCATGCAAATTGATATAAACACCATCTGCTGTTTTCAGCATCAGCGATGTTTGTACTCCAGTGGGTGAAAAGCCGGTTTGCGAGGCATTTTGCGTACGGGCTGTATTCATCAGGCTTCTTATCTCCGATAATTTGCTGCTGGTATAATCATATTCCTGGGTATCGTAATCGCCGGGTATCCAGTAGGCAGTGTGGTCGCCGGTAAGTGCAAATTGTGTACGCTCTTCTTTAATTACAAAATGCAGCAGGTTTTTTTGTGCCGGAAATTCGTACCTGAAGCCAAGCCCGTCGTTGAACAGTCGAAAGCGGATAACGATATCCCTGTCGGCTCTGTTTTGATGTAAAGTAACCGCCCATTCGTTGTAGTGATTACGGATATTTTTCCATTCGCCCCATACGGGTTGCCAGGTTTCATCAACGGTTTTGCTTTCGGTGTTTTTGATGGTAAAACCGCTGATTAAGGAGTATTTATCATTTTTAAGTTCAAGCCCCAGCCTGCCGGGTTGCAGCACCGTTTTACCTTTATACGTAAGACTATACTTAGGTACGCCGTCGGCCTCTAAAGAAAAGCTTAAAACAAAATTTCCGTTGGGAGAGGTTAGTTGCCGGGCCATGCCGGATAGCACTGCCAACAGCAGCGCCAGAGTGCAAACAATCGATTTCATGTAAGTAGTTTAAAAAATTGAAAAGCCTGTACAGCATCTGCCTGCTAAAACATTTGTGTACTTTTTACATATTGCACAAATATAAAAATGTAAGCGGAATATCCTTATAAAAAATTCAAAAGGACTTAAACGATGAAAAGCGTGAAGTGTTAGCGGAACTGAAATTTGTTGAGTATGTACTATTCATATACGGGGTAAGGATTACCCCTGTGGCAGGTATTACAGGTAACTACGTTTAAGAGGTAGCCCATTTTTTTAACTGAGCTATCGTGGTTGAAGTATTGCTGATTTAAATCAATCGTAAGCCGCATCATACGGCGTGCTTCTTCCTTCATGCCGTTGTCGGCTGCAAAGTCCAATGGCGTATCAGCAGGCGCCAGCAGAAGGCTGTTTGTTACAGGCTGTTTATTGTGACAAAAATCGCAGGATACTTTTAATGCCCTGTTATAGGTGTCCATGATACTGTCTAACTGTTTTTCGCTGATATCAGCAGGCAGCACTTTCAGGTTTTTAAATTTTGTCCTGGGCACAATCATATTAGATGATGCTACTACAGCAATTAGGAAAAGTACTAATATTGTTGTGGTGTTTTTTTTGGCTAAACGCATGTCCCCTGTTTAAATAAAATTTATAAAGCAATACTACCGATAAACGCAGGCTCTATGCAACTTATAACCGTAAAAGAAATGTAAACAAGTGTAAAAAAGGCGTAAAAAAAGGCAATACTTAATACATTTACCTGTATGAAACTGCGTTACCTGCTTCTGCTGATTCCTTTATCGTTTATTATCCTTGCCTTATATAATGGCCGGCAACAACATCACAGCAAATTCGATACTACAAGAGAAGCAATGCTACTTCGAAAGGTTGTGCATGAACTGCTGCTGAGCTGCGGCGACAGCACATCAAGAATACTGCCAGCGGAAAATAACAGTGATAATGAATACCTGCTTATGCCGGAAAATCCAATAGCCATAAGCCCCGATACATTTGTAGCCATTGTAAGCAGGGCAGTGCAGGAAAAAAAGTTTAGTAAAGCTTTTACAGCAAATGTGATTCAAAAAAGCAACCGGCAAACTGTATATAGCTTTACAGCAGTACCACTGCCTGAAGCAATGCAGGTGAGCTGTCTTGGACGGGATTTACCAAAAGATGGATACTATTTCAGCTTTGTATTTGCAGCGGGCAAAACAGGCAGATGGCAATACTATTTATATATCAGTTGCGCCTTACTTACAGTTACCGGGATATTTTATTTTCTGCAAAAAAACAAATCAGCCTTAAAGCAACCGGAAAATGAAGAACCAAAACCAGGCAGCACTGAAAACTGCATTCCGATAGGCAGATATATTTTTTATCCCGATCGCCACCTGCTCATGCTTAACCAGCTTGAGTTACCCCTTACTGGTAAAGAAACTAAAATTTTACAATTACTTGCGTCAGGTGCCAACAGTATTGTGTCGAGAGAAGTTCTTCAAAAAGAAGTATGGGAAAATGAAGGCATTATTGTTACCCGTAGCCTCGATATGTTTATTTCCAAACTGCGAAAAAAAATGCAGGAAGACCCTGACGTTAAAATCCTTAATGTACATGGCAGGGGATACAAATTAGTTGTGCCGGTTTAATTGATGCGGCGTTTTCAATACATGAAATTACGGGAAGGCATTAAGGCATAGCTGAAGTATTAACTGCTACATTAAACAGGCTGTGCTGGCTGGCGGTGTGCAGGTTGCGCCATACCCGGTTAATTTCAGTAGCCGGATTTGCGGCTTCCATGCCACAGTAAGGGTACAACGTATCCACCAGGCTTCTTGCAGTGATGGCCAGCTTATGTGCAATAACACTTAGCTCCTGCAGTAATGTTCCGGATACGGAAAAATGCATACAACACTCCTGCCAGCATTGCAGCACTAACTTGTAAAACAAGTCCCTTATTTTTTGCAGTTGTGCAGCGGCAGTATTCAGCATATTGATAACAGCATTGTTTTTGTGGCGCAGCAACAATGGCCTGCATAAGTCTAAAAATCGAATAGCCATACCACTGCTGTTTACTGCCAGTGTGGTTTCGGCTAATTGTAAAAACGGAAAATAATATACCGGGTGCTGTAGTATGATACCTGTAGTATCTATAGAAAAAGCACGGCTGGCCGGTACTATTAATTTTTCAACTGAAAAGCTGTTACTGCCGGTGGCTATCATGCCCATTGTTTTCCAGGTAGGCTGTACCGTTACTTCATCTCTCAAAAAAATAAATGCCTTTACCTGCATACTGCCATCAGCATTTTTTAACAGCGCCCCATTTTGTTCAATCGTACAATTGGCCGTAAAGGCAGTAGCACAAAAAGCGCCACTGGCATAATCCCAGTTGCCGGTAATTTCATATCCGCCCTCTATTATTTTGGCAATCCCCCCTGCCCTGCCACTGCCGGCAAGGCAGGCTTTACTATCCTCAAAAACACTGCTGGCAATTTCCGGAGCTAAAAAACCTGCAAACCAGCCTGCGCCGGCACAGAGTGTAACCGTCCACCCCAGCGCACCATCGCACCAGGCCAGCGCCTCTTCTAATTGCAGGGCATCCGGCAACGTTAGTTGAAGCCCATTGTATTGTTGAGGCACAAAAATACTCAGCCATTTTTGCCGGTAAATAATATCCAGTTGATCCGGGTGCAACTGTTGCAGTTTTTCAGCTTCGGCTGCCCTGCTGCGAATAGCCGTTACAATTGCATCGGGTATTGTTGCAGATGGATGTTGACTATTTTGGAAAGCGTCGTTCATTTTTCAGCACTTATAATTTTACGCCATTGTATAAAACCCAACACAGCTACAATAAACAAAAAAAGGGTTAGCGCTGCAAATAAGGGCATTTGTTTGTGTATGAGCAATGGTATGGCAAACAGGTTGGAGATATTGAGCCAAACCCAGTTTTCGATTTTACGGCGGCTAAGCAACCACATACCAGCCCAGGCAGTGGCACTTACCCAGGCATCCCAATAAGGTACAGTAGAATCGGTAAACTGCTTCAGCAAAAAAGAAAGCATGGCAAAGCTGCCAATGGCAATCAACAGGGTTACAATCCAGTCGCTGCGGTTACTGAAACTGATTTTAACCACCGGTTTGTTTTTCTTTTTCGTCCAGTACCACCAGCCATATACACTCATGATAAAATAATAACCATTCAGCAGGCTTTCTGCATATAAACCGGCCTGCAGTAAAATAAACACGGATAAGATTGTTGCAATAATCCCGGCAGGGTACAACCATATTTTGTTGGCCTTAGCCAGCAGTACTTCGGCAACGGCAAAAGCTACAGCCAGCCATTGCAGCGAGGCGGTATCTTTAATTTGTTGCCATAGCAGGGCACTCCATTGCTCAAGCGTCATAAAAATTATTTGATGCAAAAAAATCTCAATGAAGATGCCGTATATACCGGTATGTATTACCTCCGCCGGCATTACCCGGATCAGGTGTTTGCAGCCAAAGCTGCAATGGGTATAATCTCAGCCTGTATTTCAATGCAGCTTTGCTGCATAAGGCACCCCTTGAGCGGGGCAAAGATAGGGTTAATGCGGAAGAGCCTGCACCCTTTTGCTAAATAGCAGAACAATACAGTACAGCAGTATCCACTTACAGTGTTTTAGAGATTTTTCTACAACAATAGCCCAAAAGCAACTATACCCCGTCTACGCCTGCCGGTATATTTTTGCCCTGTTAAAATAATGATCCAATCATCCTTTATAAACAAACCGTTGAAACCCAAACACCCGTTAATAATCTGCTACCTGTGAAAAACCGTTGTCATACCTGAATGACATTACAGTTCAAGTTGATTATGAAAAACCTTCTCTACAGAAGGTTTTTTCATTTTTATACGGTATACTGCAAGGCACTGTATTTTAAATACCACTTCAATTAGAGGTATATGAATGGTTACTGCATAATAATTTTTACTTTAGTGATGCATTGTCGTAACCACATAAAACAAAAACATGAAAATCATCAAACGCATTGTATTTGCCATTGGTGCACTGGTACTGCTGGCACTGGTTGTAGCTTTATTTGTACCCAAAGCCATGAAGGCCGAAAGAGAAATTGTAATTGCCAAACCTAAGGAACAGGTATTTGACTATATTAAATACCTCAAGAACCAGGATAATTACAGTAAATGGGCTTTGATGGATCCGGACATGAAAAAAGAATACAGGGGTACGGATGGCACTGTTGGTTTTGTATCTGCCTGGGAAAGTGAAAAAGATGATGTGGGTAAAGGTGAACAGGAAATAAAGGCCATAGAAGAAGGGAAGCGTATTGATTTTGAACTCCGTTTTGTAAAACCTTTTGAATCTACTGCACAAGCGTATATGCTTACAGATGCTGTGGACAGCAGCCATACTAAAGTAAGCTGGGGCTTTAGTGGCAATATGGCCTGGCCTATCAATATCTTTCGCCTCTTTATGGACCCCGAAAAAGCCATTGGAGATGATTTTGCGGCAGGGCTATCCAAACTAAAAGCGATACTGGAACAACAACAATAATATCATTATATAAAATTTTACCGGGTACATTATAGGGTGCAAAAGCTTTGATTATCAAAAACAATTGTGGTAATCCGTAGCAAATAGCTTACTTTTGCGCCGCTTATAATTATTTAAAGGACATTACATGAGGTGCGGCAGCACTGTTGGGTACATCGCTAACCCGGAACTTTTAATCCAATATATAAAGGTTACAACAGTTACAATTGCAAATCATGTAAGTAAAACAACATTACATGAATGCATTTGAAGCCTTAGGCTTAAACGAACAGATTGTTCAATCTATTACAGAATTAGGATTTGAAAACCCCACTCCCATTCAGCAACAGGCCATACCGGTATTATTATCCGGCACTACCGACTTTGTAGGGCTGGCACAAACCGGAACCGGCAAAACAGCAGCATTTGGTTTGCCCCTGCTTAATCTTATTGACAAGGCACAGCGGCATCCACAGGCATTAATTATCTGCCCTACCCGGGAACTTTGCCTCCAAATTACCAACGACCTGGCAATATTTTCAAAACACTCCAAAGGCATATTTACAGAGGCTGTATATGGCGGTGCCTCAATCAGTATGCAAATACGCAACCTGAAAAAAGGCGTACAAATAGTAATTGCCACACCTGGCAGGTTAATCGATCTTATTGAACGCCACGCCATCGACCTCGAAAAAGTTAAATACGTAGTACTGGATGAAGCAGATGAAATGCTGAACATGGGATTTAGGGATGATATTGATTTTGTATTGAAAAATACGATTAACAGGGAGAGTATCTGGCTCTTTAGTGCAACCATGCCCCCCGAAGTACGGTCTATCTCCCGGAATTACATGACCAACCCCAAAGAGGTAACGGTTGGCAAAAAAAACAGCACCAATGCCAATATTGATCACCAGTATATGGTAGTGGCAGCACAACACCGCTTCGAAGCGCTAAAAAGATATATCGACTTTAACCCGGATATGTACGGCATCATTTTTACACGTACCAAAGCAGATGCACAGGATATTGCCGAAAAACTGGTTAGGGAAGGGTATGAAATTGAAGCCCTCCATGGCGACCTTACCCAGCAGCAGCGGGATAAAGTGATGGGGCGCTTCCGCAGCAAACAGCTCCAGTTGCTTATTGCTACAGATGTTGCGGCCAGGGGCATTGATGTGGATAGTATCACTCATGTAATTAATTACGAACTGCCCGACGACATGGAAGTATATACCCATCGCAGTGGCCGTACAGCAAGGGCAGGTAAAAGCGGTATATGTATTTCCATCTGCCACAGCAGGGAATTGTATAAAATAAAACAGTTAGAAAAAATTGTAAATGCCCAGTTTCACCGCATGGACGTGCCAGACGGAAAAGATGTGTGCCGCAAACAATTTTTTCACTTTATGGATAAACTGATTGGCGCCGATGTATCTCATGGCGATTACGAAACCTACCTGCCCGACCTGGTTGCAAAATTTGAGCATATCAGCAAAGAAGAAGTATTGCAACGTGTGGCCGCATTTGAATTTAACGACCTGCTGAAGTATTACGAAAATGCTGAAGATTTAAATGCCCGTATATCCAAAGATTTCAGGGGAGCAGACCGTGATAATGGCAGGGACAACGGCAGCCGCAGAGAGCGTGGGCAATACAATCGTGGCAGCAATAATGGCTATACCCGTTTATTCATCAATATTGGCAGTAAAGACGGCTTTTACAAAGCCAGCTTTCTACAGTTCATCTTAGATGAAAGTAACCTGAATAAAGAAGTGCTCGGACGAATCGATATGAGGGAGATGAACAGTTGGGTAGAAGTAGATTCTGCGGCATCAGGGAAGATGATTAAAAGCCTTGATGGCAAAAAATATAATGGAAGATTGATTAGAATGAACGAAGCAGATGGAGGATTCAGGCGTCCATCCGACGAAGGCAGAAGACGGTTTTCTCCACAGGAAAGAAGGAAATAATCAATTAATAATCAATTAAATAGCGCAACCTGCACACTGAATTACAAAGCAGGTTGTGCTATTTTTAATCCGTACTGACTAAAAATATTTTTAAAAAAAAATTTGTCAGTATGAAAAAGATGCCTACTTTTGAGTCATCTATTCGTATTAAAGAGTTTAATTACTCTATAAGCCGTACCTCCAATTCTTCTGATTTTCCACTACAGTTATCCCACACATCTCCATTTCAACAATCGTATCTCCAATACGTTTCGATTAACCGTTTCAGCAATCCGTTTTGTGTATCACAACTAAACCCGAAAGTTATGAAACGTATCATGTACCCTGCATGGCGCAAATACGCTGGATATTTGCTCTTGCTAACACTCGTATTGATGGTGCTGCTGTTTCCTGCAAAAGCACAATTCAGAACGTATACCAAAGTTTATTCCGATAACATTAAAGGTGGCGTTACGCTATTTGGCAACACCCTTACCCATATTGTTGCTAATAATTCAGCGGATACAGCCCGTATGAATAATAACCGTGCCAACGGCAACAGCACCTACGGCAACGACGGCAGTAATATACAGTTTGTAGATATTGATGGCAATACAGGCGCTGGCGCTGGTACCAGAAACTCTTCCTCTGCCGACCTTGCTTTACCTGTAGGAACCAACAATATTAAAATGGCCAGGCTTTACTGGGGTGCCCGTGTACGCCGTGGCGATTACAACATCACTTTAGATACATTTAAAAGAGTAAAAATAAGGTACGGCTCAAGCGGCAATTATACCGAATATAGTGCTGCGCAAATGGACAGGTACGCTACAGGATCTGGTAACACAATTGTATACCAATACCAGGCTTATGTAGATATCACCCCGTTGATACAAGCTAATGGCTCGGGTACATATACTGTAGGTAATGTTCCTGCATCAGTTGGCGCAGTAACAGGCGGTGGTAATTATGCAGGCTGGTGTATTGTGGTTGTTTACGAGAACGAAAACCTTGCAGACTATAACAGTGTGAGGGTGTACGATGGTTTTCAAATGGTATACGATGGTGGTGCTCCGCAAATAAGTTCTGTAACGCTTACCGGGCTTAATGTACCCTCTGGCACACTAACTGCAAGGGATGCGAAAATGGGAGCAATGGTTTGGGAAGGCGATGCTAACCTAAAAGAGGATTATGTAAAAATCAACGGCATTAATTTTTACAATCAATTAAATGCAGTGGATAACCCGTGGAATGGTACTATTACTGATACCGGGGTACATGTTACTACAAAAAAACCCAACTATACCAACCAGATGGGTATTGATATCGACCAGTTTTATGTCGGTACAGGTTATGGTATTCAGCCTGCCGATACTACCGTATCACTTGAGTTTGGCACCGAGGCCGACCGGTATTTTCCGGGCTTATTTACTTTCCAGATTAAAACACACGACCCTACTGTTATTATCGATAAAACAGTACAGGACGCCAATCGAAATCATGTAGCCGAGCCAAATGAAATACTCACTTATACATTAAAAGGTAAAAATGTAGGCGCAGGCAACGCTAATTACTGCTTTATTACAGATACATTACCAGCAAGCGTAAGCTTTATACCTGGTTCACTCAAGGTAATACATTGTCCCGGCATACAGGCCAATGCCTACCAAACAGATATTACTGGCGATGATCATGGCGAATATATTTTGCACAACAGGGCCATGATGATTAGAATCGGAACTGGTGCAAATGCCACTGATGGCGGTGTACTTGAGCCCAATGAAGAATTTGAAATTCAATACCAGGTACAGGTAAACCAGCCTTCACAGGGCCACAGTGTGCCACCTATCATTAATATGGCCAGGATCACCGGCTATTCAGATGCAGGCATTAAATCTACCGATGATGGCACAGCAATTCTTGAACCACTGGCAGGGCCACTACCCGTAACGCTTAAATCCCTGGCGGCAAACCTTAATGGCAACAACCAGGTAAAGATAAACTGGACAACCACTATGGAAATAAACTGTAGCCATTACGAAATAGAAAGAAGCAGCGATGGCAGGATGTTCAACAAAGTGGCTACGCTAAAAGGCGGTGGTAATACAGATACAGAAAGCAGCTACATGCTTAATGATGATATAACCAGTGTAACTGCCTCAATCATTTACTACAGGCTTAAGCAGGTAGACATTGATGGTGCATACAGTTACTCAAAAGTGGTGGCCGTGAAACTTAAAAAAGGCATGAACGATTTTATGGTATCGCCTAATCCTTTTACATCCTATATCAATATAAATATTGAATGGGCAAAAAATGAAAATGCCACAGTAAAAGTGTTCAACATTTCCGGGCGTGAAATGCTGCACAAAAACATACAATTAACCAGGGGTAGCAACTATATTGCCCTTGGTGAAATTGCCAGACTGCCCGCCGGCCAGTACATTTTGCAGGTAAATACCGCAGAAAACAGGATGTACAAGCAGGTTACAAAACAATAACAAACCGGGATACCGGGTATAAATACCCGGTATTTCATTAAAAATTAATTAGACTTATTGCAGCGTTTTAATTAAAGAACTGCTCTCAAAAAGCAAATTGATGAACGCTACTTAAAAAAAATGCTGTTTTAAAAAGGCTTAGTATATTTGGCCCCGGCCGCAAAGCCTTGCTTATCTTTCAAACCATTATCCTCCTGATTTTCCGTGCCGCACTGTGGCATTCAATACCCTGTTTTAAACCTGGCTTTTATTGAAATAGTATCTCTTACCTCTTAATAATTGAAAATGAAAAAGAAATTTTACCTCCACATCAAAAAACTACGTGCCGTACTTCCTGTTCTGGCCCTGCTGGCGCCAGTGGTACTTACCGCACAAAGTCGTAATTATGGCATTATTTACTCCGACAATATACGGGGCGGTGCCACCATTTTTGGCAACACCCTTATGCATATTGTTAACGGGGATGGCAATATAGATGTGAATGCCATGAATGATAATACTGCAAACGGCAACAGTAATTTTAGTAACGGTAACGTTAACATGCAGTTTGTTGATATTGACGGCAATACCGGTGAAGGCGCCGGCACAAGAAACTCTTCCTCATCCGACCTGGTGTTACCATCAGGCACCAACACCATTAAAATGGCCCGGTTGTACTGGGGAGGAAGGGCATTTACAGCCGATGTAAATATGAACAACCCTGCTAACCGCACTATCAAAATCAGGAAAGGTAATAGTGGCCCATATACAGAACTTGGCGCACTGCAGGTAGACAGGATTTATCAAAACCAGGGTACAGCTAACGAGGTAACTTTTTACCAGGCCTATGTAGATGTAACCGACTTTTTGCAACAAAACGGCGATGGCACTTACACAGTGGGCAATGCAGCAATGACCAGGGGCGATGGTGGCACTTTTGGTAACTATGGTGGATGGAGCATCGTGGTAGTATACGAAAATGAAACACTTGATTTTAACAGCATCCGTGTATATGATGGCTACCAGCAGGTTTTCAATGGCGGCAGCCCAACCATCAGCACAGTTACACTTACCGGCCTTGATGTTCCTTCGGGCGTACTATCCAGTACCGATGCCAGGATGGGCACAATGGTTTGGGAAGGTGATGCCAACTTCACCGGCGACTTTTTAGAAATTAATGGCACCCGTTACAGCGATGCCGTTAATCAAAGCAATAATACCTGGAATGGCACTATTGCCAACGATGGTGTGCATGTAACTACAAAAAATCCCAACTACACCAATCAAATGGGTGTTGATATAGACCAGTTTAACGTTGGTACAGGTTACGGTATTTTGCCAAACGCCACAAGCGTTACACTCCGCTTTGGTACCGAACTGGATTCTTACTTCCCTTCTGTTTTCACTTTTGTGATCAAAATGAAAACCCCGGTGATAGACCTAAGCAAATTTGTATCAGATACTGATCAAAACGGTACTGCCGAAGCTGGAGAAGTACTCACATATAAACTTACCGGCAAAAACTTAGGCCTTGGCAATGCTACAGATGTATTAATTACAGATACACTGCCTGCAAATGTTACTTACGTTCCCGGTAGTTTAAAAGTAATCAGCGCTCCGGGTGCAACAGCAGGTTCACTTACAGATGCTGCAGGTGATGATATTGGTGAGTATATCGTAAATGGCAGTATTAAAGCCATACACATTCGTGTAGGTACCGGTGCCGATGCCACTGCTGGTGGCACACTTGCTCCGCAGGATGAATTTGAATTTGAATTCCAGGTTACGGTAAATGAACCAGCACCAGGTGAAAGCATTTTACCCATCATCAACATTGCAAGGATGACCGCACAATCCGAATCGCATGAAACCTATGTAGACGATGGCGTTGCTATCATTAATCCTGTAGGCGGACCGCTGCCAGTTACATTAAAATCATTTGCAGCATCATTACTGGGCACCAGCACGGTAAGGCTTAACTGGACAACATCCATGGAAATAAATTCCAAATACTACGATATTGAAAGAAGCTTCGACGGAAGAACATTTACTAAAGTAGCCGTTGTAGAAGGCGCTGGCAATACTACCAACGAAAGCAGGTATAACATTACAGAAGATATTACCGCCCTGAATGCTTCCACCATTTACTACAGGTTAAAGCAGGTAGACTATGATGGCCAATTCAGCTACTCTAAAGTAATTGCATTACGTTTAAAGAAATCTGCCGGTTCACTCACTGTTTCACCTAACCCTTTCAACGGTTATGTAAACATCAATATCGATTGGGATAAAAATGAAAGAACAGCAGTAAAAGTATTTAACATGAATGGTACAGAACTGGTTTATAAAACAGTACAACTGGCCAAGGGCACTAATAATATCCAGTTAGATGAATTGTATAAACTGCCAGCAGGCAATTATATCCTTCAGTTTAATAATGGATCCGAAAGGGTGTACAAGCAAATTACCAAACAATAATATTTGTATCCAACCAATCCACAACAGAGGTAAAAGATGCCGGGCTTATGCCCGGCATCTTTATTATACAACATACCGCATATTTCTTAATCTATGACAAGGGCTGCTACAGGCAGCTTCAATACTTTTGTGGTCTAAAAAATATTTATGGAATTAGGCATAAGCATGTTTGGCGATCTGCATTTTAACCAGGCAGGCCAACCACAACCGGCTGCAGAAAGACTGCAGGAGATGATGGAAGAAATAAAACTGATGGATGAATTGGGCCTCGATTTTTTTGGGATTGGAGAACACCACCGGCCCGATTATGCGGTATCTACACCAGAAATTATTTTGGCGGCAGCAGCCACCATCACCAAAAATATTAAACTCGGCAGCGCCGTATCAGTGCTTAGTTCATCCGAGCCGGTACGATTATACCAGCAGTTTTCAACGATTGATTTAATTTCTAATGGCAGGGCTGAGTTAGTAGCCGGGAGGGGAAGTTTTACAGAATCTTTCCCACTATACGGGTATAAGCTTGCTGATTATGATGCCCTCTTTGAAGAAAAACTGCAACTGCTGGTAGAACTGAATAAAAACGAAAAAATAAACTGGAAAGGCAAATTTACACCGGTACTCAGCAACCAGTTGGTGCTACCAAGGGCTACTAACAATAACCTGGCTATATGGGTGGCTGTAGGGGGCACACCCGAATCGGTTATAAGGGCGGCCAAAGCAGGTGTACCCGTAATATTTGCCATCATCGGTGGCAACCCGGCCCAGTTTCAACCTTTATTTGAATACTACAGGAAAGCCTATACGCATTTTGAACATGATATAAACATGCTGCAAACCGGCGTACACATGCATGCTTTTTTTGGGAACAACAGTGCACAAATTGCCGACAGCTATTATCCGCTGTATGCGGCGCAAATGGACAGGGTGGGCAAATCCCGTGGCTGGCCACCCTACCAGCGGCAGCAATTTGATTATGGCAGAAGTAAACAGGGTGCTTTAATAATCGGTGATGCCAATGAAGCTATTGATAAAATACTTTACCTGCATGAAACACTGGGCTTTACAAGGTTTGCCGCACACATGGATGTAGGTGGCCCATCTCATAAAGACATGATGAAATCAATTGAAATATTTGGAACTAAGATTGCCCCGGCAATAAAAAAACAACTCATAGAACCCCCGCAGATAAAAGCTGCAGCGCAATAACAACTTACAGGAGACAGATTAACCCAGAAAAAATCATTGTATTTCAACCCTGCACCTTTGCTCTTGCAGCACGGATTTGTATTCATCAGCCGTATCAAGTATAATAGTGGCATCGCTTTCACTTTTATACTTTTTCTTTAGTTCTTTACGCATAAAAGCCTTGTAAAATCTGCGGGCATGCTCCAGGTTTTCCAGTATCAATGCTGGCACTTTTACCGGCTTATTATCGTCGCCAAAAGCTACCATTGTAAAATAACTGGTATTGGTATGTTTTACCTGGTGTGTTTTAATATTTTCAGAAATTACTTTGATACCCACCACCAGCGATGAATTGCCCACATAATTTACCGAGGCCAGCAGGGACACCAACTCTCCCACTTCTACCGGTGCCAAAAAATCAACGCCTTCAATACTGGCAGTAACGCAATAAGCATCGGCATGCTTGGCAGCACATACATAAGCCACTTTATCCATCAGGGAGAGTATAACGCCGCCATGTATCTTACCACCAAAGTTGGAGTAAGAGGGGATCATCAGTTCGGTGAGTATGGTTTCGGAGTAAGAAACTTTTTTGTATTCTTCCATTGCAATGCCGGTTTTGGAGTTTAAATATACAGCACCGGCTGCAAAGCGTATTGCAGTTATTTTTTCCGGAAAAAAATACGCACAGGCACACCCGAAAAATTGAAATGTTGCCGCAGTTGATTTTCAAGATAATTTTTATACGGCGCTTTTATATCATCGGGGTAATTACAGAAAAACGCAAACGAAGGCACCACTACCGGCAATTGGGTTACATATTTGATACGTACAGGATTACCCCTTACCACCGGTGCATGATAAGCTTCTACAGCCTTTAGCATTACATCATTGAGTTTTGATGTAGGTATTTTACGCTGGCGGTTGTCATATACTTCCAGCGCCAGTTCCATTGCCTTAAATATTCTTGTTTTTTCAGTAGCAGAAATAAATACAATGGGCACATCCGTAAAAGGAGCCAGGCGCTTTTTCAACGTCGCTTCATAATCTCTTGCAGTATTCGTTTGTTTATCATCGATAGCATCCCATTTATTTACCAGCACTACAATGCCTTTACCCTTTTTGGCAGCCATCGCAAAAATAGAAAGATCCTGTGCCGCAATACCTTTAACGGCATCTAACACCAGCAGGCACACATCAGCTTCATCCATAGCTTTTACAGCACGTATGACAGAGTAAAATTCCAGGTCTTCATCTACCCGGGCTTTACGCCTTATCCCGGCTGTATCTATCAGTATAAACTCTTTGTTGAAAAGATTATAATGGGTGTGTATGGTATCTCTGGTGGTACCGGCTATATCGCTCACAATGGTACGCTCCTGCCCCGTTAAAGCATTTAATAATGACGACTTGCCTACATTAGGCTGGCCAATGATAGCAAACTTAGGCAGTTGGTTATCCAGGCCTGCAGCAACATCATCGTCCTGTATAAGCCTGGTAATATCGTCCAGCACTTCGCCGGTGCCAGTGCCGCTGATAGAGGAAAGGAAATAAATATTTTCAAAACCAAGACTGTAAAACTCTGATGCTTCCAGCAGGCGGTCGTGGTTATCTACTTTATTCACTACCAAAAAAACCGGCTTTGATACTTTGCGGAGCATATTTGCCATCGCTTCATCCAAATCGGTAATGCCTGTAGCCACATCTACCATAAAAATAATCACATCGGTTTCTTCTAATGCGATGAGTACCTGCTTGCGGATTTCTTTTTCAAATACATCTTCGCTGCGGGGCACAAAGCCGCCGGTGTCTATTACGTTAAACGTTTTACCATTCCAGTCGGCCACACCATACTGCCTGTCACGGGTAACACCACTTACATCATCCACTATCGCTTTGCGCTGTTCCAGCAAACGGTTAAAGAATGTGCTTTTGCCCACATTGGGCCTGCCTACTATTGCTGCAGTAAAACTCATAGTTACTAATTGATAATTCGTTAAATGATCATTGATAAATTTTAGCCCTTTTACAGCATGAAGCCCTACACTTTTACTAACACTCACTGTTTACTAAAACATTATCAACTATCCATTAATACCCGTACTCCCTCAGGTGTAGTTCATTATCACGCCACTTGGGCCGCACTTTTACAAATAATTCCAAAAAAACCTTACTATCCAAAAATGCTTCAATATCCTTACGGGCAAGTGTACCCAACTGCTTAATCATTTTACCCCCCTCACCTAAAATAATACCTTTTTGTGTGTCCCGTTGTACAATGATGTCTGCCTGTATTTTGATTAAGGTAGATTTTTCTTTAAACTCCTGCACCAGCACAGTGGTGTGGTAAGGTATCTCATCGCCATACAGCGAAAAAATCTTTTCCCTTATCAGTTCGCTCACAAAAAACTTTGTGGGCATATCACTCAGGTTGTCGCCCTCGTAAAAGGGTTCTCCCTCGGGCAATAGTATCAACACCTGTTTCAACAGTGCATCCACACCAGCTTTTTTTAATGCGGATATTTTTACTGTTGATTTGCAATAAGGCTGTTGTTGAAAAAATGCTTCGGCTGCATCCAGTTTTTCTTTGCTTACCGCATCGGCCTTATTGATCACCACAATAGCCGGTACTTTTAATTTTAATGCCGAAAAAATAGCATGGCTTTCTTCAGGTGCCTCGGATGCATCAGTGATCAGCAGGGCTACATCAGCATCTTCCAAACTGCTTCTTACGGCCTGCATCATTTTTTCGTGCAGTTTGTATTTGGGTTCTATTATACCCGGCGTATCCGACAATATAATCTGGTAACCCGGCTCATTCAATATCGCTTTAATGCGGTGCCGGGTAGTTTGTACTTTGTGCGATACAATAGCCAGCTTTTCCCCAACAAGGGCATTTAGCAAAGTGCTTTTACCAGCATTGGGTTTACCAAAAATATTTACAAAGCCAGATTTCATGTGGAATTTAAAAATCAATGATGCGGTATGAAAAACCGAACCAAAAGGTATAAATAAAAATAAGGAATAGAAAGCGGTAGAATGTAACTTTCTTATTCCTTATTTCTAAATTGGAATTGCTTCCCTTGGTTGCGAAGAGAGGGATCGAACCTCTGACCTTCGGGTTATGAGCCCGACGAGCTACCGCTGCTCTACTTCGCGGTGCAAATGTAGGGGATTGAGGTTTTGCAGCCAAATATTATACTTTTGTTTTGAAACTAATTTTATGCAACGATTTGTTAAGGTTTTATTCTCCTTGCTGGCAGTGGCTTTCAGCCTGGCATCCTGCTCAAAAAAAATAAAACAACAGGAAGATAAGCTGTACAGCCGCCACCTGCAGGCACATATAAACCTCAGCATCATCAGCACCCCTGTAACCGGTAATAAAAGCGATATGAACCTGCTGCTACTCAACGACGGGCAGGATATAGCCGAATGGAAAATAAAAGAAACCCTCACACAGCTCATTAAAGAAAAAACAATCGGCCCCTTAGTGGTGGTGGCCATCCATGCACATAGCAGGGAGGCAGAATATGGTGTGGCGGGCTTTCCCGACTTCAAACAACGGGGAGCAAAGGCAGACAAGTACAGCCAGTTTATCATTAACGAATTGTATCCCTACATCAAAAAACAAACAGGCATTCGCAGCTTTAAAACAGTGGCTATTGCAGGCGCTTCGCTGGGCGGACTATCGGCAATGGATATAGCCTGGAATAATGCTGACAAAATTGATAAAGTAGGCGTATTTTCCGGTTCATTTTGGTGGAGGGATAAAGACAGTAATGCCCCTGGTTATGATGACAGTAAAAACAGGATTCTTTTAAACAACATTAAATCGTCCCGTAAAAGACCAAAGCTGCAATACTGGCTGTATGCCGGCGCAAAAGAAGAAACTGCCGACAGGGATAAAGATGGCATCATCGATGTAGTGGACGACACAAAAGATCTCATTGCAGTTTTAAAAAACAAAAAATCAATTTCGGAAGCGGATATTGTATATGTTGAAACTGCAGATGGCGAACACAATTATATGGCATGGAGTAAAGCACTGCCCGGTTTTTTACGATGGGCTTTCGGAAAATAAAAAACTACAGCCGCTATTCCGGCCTTATACCGCCTTTTACATTATACCCATCTGCCAGCACCCATTTATAAAATTCTGCAAACCATTTTTGCCAGGCGGCTTCGTTATGCTCTTCTTCAGGGTCGGTAACAGTAAGTACTATTCCTTTTGATTTTTCACCAATGATGGCGGCAATTTCCTCCATGTTTTTCACATGCCTGCTGCCTTCCTTTTCACCAATATAAAAAAACAATTTGCCCGTTAGCTGAGGGGCATATTTTTCTGTATCAGTTTTTATTTGTTCCGACACCCAAAAGGATGGAGAGAACACACCGGCTTTGCCAAACACATCAGGATACCAGTACATGGCATACAATGAAATTAACCCACCCATAGAACTGCCGCTGATAAATGTATTGCGGTTAGATGTAATTGTACGATACTGCTTATTGATATGAGGCCGCACGGTTTGTACCAAAAAATCTACATAAGCCCTGCCTTCTGCATGGATAGTTTGCGTATCAGCAGCTTCGCCTAACGTAAACGCATAAGGGGAATATTCGCTGAGCCTTTTTTCGCTACCATGCTCTATGCCCACAATAATACAGGCGGGCCAGCCGGTTGCCACCATCGAATCCATACACTCATCCACACCCCATTCGCCATAAGAAGAAGTGTAAGCATCAAAAATATTTTGACCATCCTGCATATACAATACAGGATATGCTTTTTTTGAAGCAGCATAACCCGGTGGCAGGCAAACCCATACCCGGCGCTTTCGTTGCAATTGAGGCATCTCCAATATGGTATCCAACAGCTTTATGCCGGGGGCTATCGTATGTATTTTTGCTGCAGCAGGGGTATCATCCTTCCAGCCGGCGATGGAGATATGTACAGTGGTGTCGGCCGTTACCTGTATAAAACGGTTGCTGATATCTGTGCCCGTTGCGGTACCCTCCACTTTATCCCATGCACCACGGGTGCATTTAAAACTTAATGCACCGGCAGCCGGCAATGTAATTTGCAAAACTGGTTTGTCCTTTGTTTCTAAAAATTGGTAACCGGCAGCATCGGGGTGCCAGCCATTAAAGTTACCGGCTGCAAATACCGGCTCACCTCTATGCGAAGCCGGTAAACTATCAATAATAATCTTTAGCGAAATTTGAGCGGATACAACAGGTATAACAAGCAAAACCATACCCATACTGAGGCAGGCTTTCATACATCTGCCTGCAAAAAATATGGCAGGGTTTTGCTTACGCATTATTGCTGAAGGTATGTTTTTACTTTATCGTGTACGCCCTTGCTTAAAGGCACTACAGGCAGGCGAACCACATTTTTTATCAACCCAAGTTCGTACAAAAATGCTTTTACACCGGCTGGGTTATTTTCGGCAAACAGCAGGTTGTATGCTTCTATTAATGGATTGTTGAGTTCAACCGCTTTTTTAAAATCGCCGCTAAGCCCTGCCCTTACCATTGCTGAAAAGTTTTTGGGAAAACAGTTAGCCGCCACACTGATAACCCCATCAATACCGGCAGCAAGTTCTGGGAGTACCAGGTCGTCATCGCCACTCACCACTAAAAAATCGGCAGGCCTTTCTTTTAATATTTGCATGCACTGCGATACACTGTTACCGGCTTCTTTAATACCGGCTATATTGTTCACTTCGTGTGCCAGCTTTAATGTGGTGGAGGCTTCCATATTGCGACCGGTGCGGCCGGGTACATTGTACAAAATTACCGGCCTGGGAGCGGCTTCGGCAATAGCTTTGTAATGCTGAAATAATCCTTCCTGCGAGGGTTTATTGTAATAGGGTGCAGCACTTAATATTGCAGCGGCTTTTTCTAATGGAAACTCCTGTACAGCCTTTACTACTTCTTTGGTATTGTTGCCACCAATGCCTACTACTACCGGCGCACGGCCATTTACCTTTTCGAAAGTATAGTGTGCAATTTCGAGTTTTTCCTGCTTATCAAGGGTGGGTGTTTCGCCGGTGGTGCCCAGGCTCACAATGTACTCAACGCCATTACCAATGGTAAAATCAATCAGCTTACCCAGCGATTCAAAATCTACCGTTTCATCATCATTAAAAGGCGTTACGATAGCCACGCCGGTACCCCTTAAAAGCGTTCTCAGGTTCATTATAAAATTTTGCGGCGAAGTTATTAATTATGCACAGATATTGAAAACTATTATTCCCGGCTTTTGCCAGTTCCCCTTTTTGGCTCAGGTATCCTGTGTTTTATATAATCCAGCTTTTGCTTTACGCAAACGTCGCCCTCAAAAATTTTTGAAGCGGAGTGAATGTTGAGTGGAATCGGGTTTTACCGAAATTAAACGAATAGTAGCTTACAATGATCCTTTGCCTTGGCCCGGATGCAGGAAAGGAGGTTTTGGCTTGGGAGTAGGATTAAGTATTATTTCGCCTATACCCTTTTTCAACCCAAAGAGTACACTGAGTAAAAATTATATGACCAAAGCTTTACACCTATTATTTAAATGCTATTATCAAAAAAATTAAACTAAAATCATATTTTAAAAAATTCACCTAAATATGTAATTTCAAACTACAGAAAGCACAACAATTAACCCCGTGATATATTTAGCGCAATTATAAGAAAAAACTATATTCCTATAAATATTCATTTTTAAATTCAAATATTGGCTAAATGAAACTAATCCTGTTCTCTATTACTGTATTAGTATCTATAAATAGTTTTTGCCAATACAAGTTCAGTATAAACGGCCCGATTGGAGGCAATGCTTTAGCTTATAGCAATAGCAGTTGTGTAACTGCTGAACAATATAATTACATGTTTAAAAGGCTTAAACAAAACGAAATATATCTTAAAAATAGCGGACGGTGGGGTAAACAACCAACTCCCCAATCCACAGTCCTTTTTCAATTGCCGTTAAAAAAGAAAAATGGTATTAGCGATGGCGGTTTCTTTGCGATATCAGGTTTCTTTGATCATAACCCTGTACGCCCGGGTGCCCTGCTTGATTATAATTGTGGAGACAGAAGTTCGGACAACGCAATCAACCACCGTGGCACTGATTACTATTTATTTCCATATGCATGGAAAAAAATGCGTGACAATGACGTAGAGGCTGTTGCTGCTGCTGCCGGTATGATTATTGGAAAGTTTGATGGCCATTTTGATGAATGTGGTTGTGTATGGACAGATTGCAACAACTGGAATGCAGTATATATAAAACATGCAGATAATACGATTGCATTTTATGGCCATCTTAAAAAAAACAGTCTTTTACCAAAAGGAATTGGCGATACAGTTAGCGCCGGAGAATACTTAGGTGTGGTAGGTAGTTCGGGGCAGTCGTCCGGGCCACACCTTCACTTTGAAGTATGGCAAAATGAAAGCTATACACAACTAATAGACCCATATGCAGGTCCCTGTAATTATATCAATGGCAATAGCAGTAAATGGATACAGCAGGAGCCTTACAGGGCTTCAACTTTAAGTGCAGTAAGAACTCATTCTGATTATCCGCAAATGGGTAGTTGTCCGGCAACAGAAGTGATGAATGAAAAAAATGAATTTGCAAATGGCAACAAGGTGGTTATGGGAAGTTATTTTCGTGACCAAATCGCTGGTCAGGTAGTAATCCATTCTGTGATAAAACCAGACGGCACCTTACTCGGAAGCTGGCAACAAACTTTTACAGACACCTACACTGCGGCATACTGGCTGGCGGATGTGTACTTACCTAACCCGGCTCCCACTGGCATTTGGCATTATAAAGCAACATACAACGGGCAATCTGATTCTGCAGCTTTTGCTGTGAATATTTTATTCCAATACAGATTCACAGGCAATGGCAACTATTCTGCAGCTTCAAACTGGCAAAACAATAAAGTTCCACCTAACCCTGTTCCCAGAGGAATTGAGGTTGTAATAGATAACCAGCAAAATGAGTGTATAATAGATGTACCTGTAACTTTTCAAAAAGGTGCAAAACTCACTATTAGCCAATCAAATAAAATTAAAATACCTCAGAATCTTTTGATTAATTAAATCAGGAATAGCTGTTTTCGCAAACGTCGCCTGTGCCACGAACCAAGGCGGGGGCCGGTAGTTGGAAACTACTGTCAGCTTTTCAGCTTTTATTCTTTATTCAGCAATTACAATTTCAGTTTGCTTTTTAATTTAAAAAACTCTGTTTCCCAGCAACGTCTCTTACTCCCTGCCTTGTGCGCTGGCAAGGACGTTGCGCCTATAACATGTTTCCCAGCAACGTCTCTTACTCCCTGCCTTGTGCGCTGGCAAGGACGTTGCGCCTATAACATTTACCACCGCTATTTTTTCAAAATCAGTTTCCGGCATTTTCATAAAATTTTACAGGCATTGCGTTAAAAATAACAGGGTTTCCAAAAAATACAACGTCCTTTACCCTCCCACAAAACAAGGTAAAGAGACGTTGCTGGGAATTAATTTAAAAACCCTAAGGATAGCGAGGCAAGGCACAAGCGGACGCTTGCGCCAAGAGTTTGCAACTGAGCAAAAAAAAAGAGTATCAAAATGATACTCTTTTAGTGATAGTGGAGAATACCGGAGTCGAACCGGTGACCTCTTGCATGCCATGCAAGCGCTCTAGCCAACTGAGCTAATTCCCCTTATTTATGTAGAACTTTTCCATCATTACTCCGGTGACCTTCCCGCTTCCAGGCGGGAC
>CALMYJ010000035.1 GCA_937873715.1 uncultured Chitinophagaceae bacterium | reverse complement strand
CTAACTCGTTAATATACGCAGCTAAAATCTAACCATACAATTGATAATGAGCCAAAAATTTAGATTAAAGGATGTTGAAGTAACAGGCTACTACTTCCCCTCACACGAGGGCCTGCTATGGCATAGCGGCGATTTTTGGTATAATGAGGAAAAGGTAAAAAAAGTGTGCAACAATGGCAGCATGAGCCTGCTGCTGGCTGGCTCAAAAATTGGCGTAAAAAAATTACGCAAAGAGGCCCGGCTTTGCAAAATAAAATTGCTTAAAGAAACACTCCCTTTTTAAAATGAACAGGTACCTCATTACTAATACTGATAAGTTTACCGGCCAGGCCGAGCTGGTATATAACGCCACAGGTACCCTCATCATTATCGATTGCAGCAATACTGATATGCCACTGCATACCATGCAGCATTTTAAGCAGGCTGTACCTGTTAGCGAAGCAGGCATTACGGCTGCCTTCCATCACCCTACCGTGGTGGTTCAGGCAGGGTATAATATCAGCTTCGAGCAGTTTTACAAAGCCTACCCCCTAAAGCGCAACCGGTATAAGGCCGAAAAACAATGGGCCAGGCTTAACGAAACCGAACGCATTAAAGCCTACCACAGCCTTGCTGCCTATAAAGCCTACCTGCACCGAAACCCCTGGCAAACGCCAATGCTTGCCGATACCTACCTGAGCAGAAAAGAATTTGAAACGGAATGGCATAAAATAAAATGAACAGCACCTACATCATACACAAAGGCATTACCATAGCACTCAATGAAGGCTTTTGGTATATAGCCACAAAGCCATTGCTGCCCTTTTACAGCCTTGCAGCAGCCAAATTATATATTGATGAATACCTTTTAAAAAATGAACCAGGCACAGTATAAAGCAGCATACGCCATCATTGCAAAGCATGGCCTGCCAAAAGAAGAAATTGTAAGCAGCATCAGCAATGGCCGCACCAGCAGCATGCGCCAGCTTTCGGACAACGAAAGCATTTTTTTAATTCAATTTTTAAAACAGGAAGATGAGCGCCGCAGCGCCATACAGGGCAAAGATGTAACCGCCATGCGTGGCAAGATACTTTATTACTGCCACCAAATGGGGTGGACAAAAACCAACCCCAGCGGCAAAAAAGTAGCCGATGTACAGCGCTTCGATGAATGGGCTACCCGGCACAGCTACCTCAAAAAAAAGCTAAACCAATACAGCTACGCAGAATTGCCTAAATTAGTAAGCCAGTTTGCACTGGTATATAAATCATTTTTAAAAGCGTTTTAATGAAAAAAATAATCATCATCGCAGCAATTTTGGTTTTATCGAAAGCCAACGCACAGATAAACACCTTATACAACTGGAAGCCTTGCGATTCCATCAGATTCATCCGCCACGATATTGAAAAATGCATTGGTTCAAATTTTATATTCGATGGTATAGATAGCCTCAACGATGGTTATAAGGAACGAATTGGGCTTTATTTTTTTGATACGGTTACAAAAAAAGAATTGATATATCAGTATGTAAGGGTATATCGGGGGCCTGATTTAAAGGCATATATTTCTGATCCAATGTTCACTGGCGATTTTCAACCATTGCTTTTGCTTTGGAAAAAAATCTTTAACCCTCTCGTTGATGAAAAAAAATTGCTGCTGATGGAGGATGATAAAATTGCCGGTGTAAGGTTTGGCAAGTATGCTTATGAGTGGGCCATTTTCAATTACCCATAAATTTTTGTTACCATCTTTTTTTTTTCACTTCAAAAAAAAAGTTGATTATTGTAATCATCATGAAAGGCAGAAACCCATATCTGATACAGCTTCGCAACCAGTACCTGGTAAAAAGGTATTACTACTGGTACGATTTAGAACGCAAGCGCCGTGATGATGTGCTTGAGATTTTATCACAGCATGAAGTGTTTTTGGATGTTGATTATATCAACTTTGTAATGCGCCAAAATAACCATTTGTTAAAGGAATTGCGTGCCGCAAAAGTATCAGCCGGTAAGCTGGATAAATTTGTTTTTACCTCAATGCCTGTAAGCGCCTGTGTACAGCAGGAGCTTTTTTCAAACGCTGCAGTTGCCTAAGCTTTGTTTACCTTCAAAGCAAGTCCTTCCAAAATATCAAATCGCTTGGCGCCGGTATCATCTTTAGCCGCACAGCCATACAGCAGGCTAAATACTTTTATACCATCATCCCTTCTTTCTGTTTGTATGCCAGCCCTGGTTAGTGGTGTGCTGTAATCTGTTTCAAATAGCTGCAATGCGGCATGTACAGCAGTAATCAGCGATAAGCGTTGCAGTGCTTTGCCTGTATCCACAGTACGGTTGCCATCGGCAATGTACAGGTCTTCGTACAGGTCGATGCCTATACGTAACTGCAGCATAATGATGGCCTGCTGGTTGCCAAGTGTTTCATCTTGTGTTTCGATGCTTGGGAAGTCGATTAGCGCACAGGGAAATTGCACCGGGTAGGTATCCTCTGGTATTTCAAGCTGGCCACATTCCAGTTCTATCCAGGCAAGCTCAGGCAGGCTGTCTTTAAGCCGCTGTGTTACATCAAGGTATAGTTTTTCAACCGGGCCCATCAATGCCCACTGCTCTTCAGTTATATCAAGTTCGGTAAGTTGTTCTGCTGTCATGTGTTGAATATTTTATTCACTTCAGCCGTAATCATACGGCTGATTTGCATGTTTAAATATTTGCTTTCGCCCATAAATCGGCGGCGTGGTATATTTTGCTTAATGGCACGGATGTGAAATTTAACGTGTGTGTAACCGGTAGTTTCTTTTGTTTTTGTGCTGCGCTTTCCACTTTTAAGCATTTTACCCCTGGTAATTTTTCTTTTATAGCTGCTTACCTCTTGCAGCACTTCTTTTTTAAAGCCATCATTATGCGCCCTGGCATAGGGCACATCGCTGCCAATGGTTACACTGTTGGCTGTAGTGCTTATAATTCTAACGCTGCGGCGCAATCTGCCGCTTTTTACAAGCAGGGCCCTGCCGGTATCATTTTTCTTTTTACCCCATGTTTTTTTTCGGCTGCGGCGCTGCCAGGGCTCGGGGTACCTGTCTATCCAGTTTTCATACTTAAAGCGGTCTTTAGTAAAGGCAATCATTAGTACACCTGCTTTGTATGGCAGGGTAGTCATCATGCTGCGGTACCTGGCTGCAAGTATTTGAATATTGTTTTGCAAAATGTACTATTTTTGTTTCGGCCTATCGGAAACGAGCGGCCACCCAAATCAAGCCCACCTTACAGTGGGCTTGTTCTTTTAAGGCAGTTTGTTATAATAGTTTTTTAAAGCAATTTCCTCCCTCGTTAATTTCACCAGCTTCGTTTCGAACATCAGCCATACTTCAGTAATGATGGTTGTTTTCTTTTTTGCCGAAAACAAATTTTTATTATTCAAAGCTTTAATCAAATCCGCCTTGTTATAATTGTTTTCATCAAATTCAAGCACTGGTATTTGGCAGCCCTGCCTGCCTTTATCAGTAATCCTGCTTTCGTAACTGGTTTTAAAAGTGCTTTCCGATTTTGGGTTCGGCTTTGTAAAATCACCAATTTGCGTGGCATTGTACAAATCAAGCTCGGGGTTTTTTTGTTTTTGAGCTGTAACGTGTGGCCTAATGCCTACAACCTCGCCAAAGTCGGCAAGCCTTTGCGATTTAATGATGTTGCCTGTACGGTCGGCCTCATCTGCCTTGCTGCTAATCTGCACCTTTCCCCCAGTTTTAGCATTGCTGTATAAATGGCTGTAGTGAGCATCTCGTAAGTCTTCTGCTTTTTTTAATTCATGGGGCGGCACATCTTTATAGTAGGCGCTGTTTTTCGGGAAAACAAAACCATTTTTTGCCATGTTGGTTTGAAATTCAGGCGGCACATCAGTGGGTATGGCAATATCATGCGCTTTAGTTTCAACCCCATGTATCAATTGTGTTACATCGCAGCGACAATTCCAGCTATTTGGAGGATAGTAAGTTTGCCAAAATGGGTCATCAATTTTTTTTGTAACACCATTTAATAACTGGTGCGACTGTCTTACCCGGCTATCATTAGCCGTATCATACCGCAGCCACTCGGCTACTGTTTTATTTTTTTCAAAATCAACCCACTTGGCAGCCATCTGGCTGCTGGCTACTGCAGTGTTGTATTCTGTTTTTAAATTTTTTACGTTGTAAGCGCCGCAAATATTTAAAGCCTCTTTTTTAAAGTCTTCAAAGCTGCGCAGGTTACCGTTTTCATCCCTCAGGGCAAGGCTCATGCTTTTAAGCATCTGCCAGTTTTTGGCACCGGCAAACTGGTATAGGTTTTTTTCCAGGTTACTGAGCATCTTATAATCAGGCGTGCCATAGTCAATCTTTGGGAGGTCTTTACCAAAGCCTTCAATAACGGCTTTGCGTAATTCATCCGCCACCATTTTAGTCATGGCAGGGTCGATGTGCCCTTCAGTTAAAGAGCCATCATAAATGCCCCTGGCAATACGTATAGCCTCTTTACGCATATCATCGGGCATTTGCTGGCCCTCATTTACCGCAGTGGCAGTACCACCGCATAATGGGCATGTGTGCCGGTAAATCGCTTCCAAGTCTTTATTTCGTAATGCCCCGGCAACGGGGCTTAATCGAAAAAACCGGCATTGCTTCCGGCTGCTGGCGGTACAGTTTTTTCTTTTTTGCCAATAATGGGCAGGTTATATTTTTCAGCGAAATGCTTACCATCTACTTCGTAATGCTCTAAAATCATTTTTTCAATGTCTTTTTGCTCCGTAGGGGTAAGTTCAATGCTGTCATCGTACCTGAATTTTGCTTTATCCCATCCGTTAAAGCCATGCAGTATTAAAAATGGTATCAGCTTATCATTAATCACCACTCTGAGCATACGGGCAAAATATTCAATGGCAT
This sequence comes from uncultured Chitinophagaceae bacterium, assembly GCA_937873715.1. Taxonomy (GTDB): domain Bacteria; phylum Bacteroidota; class Bacteroidia; order Chitinophagales; family Chitinophagaceae; genus Ferruginibacter. The sequence continues at coordinate 23,832 of CALMYJ010000035.1, read as the reverse complement.
GCTCCTGCACTTCCAAATGCACATTGCCCTGCGCCTTGCTGCTGCCGTTATCAATGGTCATCGTTTGGTTTACGATGGCCTTACTCATTTCGCTATTGGCCCTTTCAATTCGCCTGTCATACACTTCGTACGCATCACCACGGGTGGTTTCTTTAATTTCAATGGTGCTGTCCTCGTCAAACATACCCCATGCTGCCATACCCATTTTTTGCAGCATTTCGCTCATCTCATTTCTGTCTTTAGGGTTTTTACTGTTTGTTTTGCCAATGCGTATGGGCATGCCAAAAATTTCGGCAAACTTGTCCCAGAAAGCTTCTACATTTTTTTTGCTGATAGCATGCCTGGCTACTTTATTGTAAAGGCCAAGGTCTTTTTTATGGCCCACCGGTATTACCCAGTGGCTATAGGGAGGCTCAAGGTAGCTGGTGCCATTGCTGTAATGGTCTTGTTCGTATTTTAAAAATACCCCGTGCTCCGGCACCACATGCTCACGAGGGATAAGCTCTACTTCGTTAAATTTTTTTACCCCATTTATCACAACCACATCGCCAAACTGTATAAGGCTGTACCCATAAGTGATGCTTTCCAAAGCGTATTTGCAGAAATCAATAAACCATTGTGCATCTTCCAACTGCTTTGTGAGATCGGGTATCTCCTCGCCGCTGGTTCGGTCAACCACTTTAAATTCCTTTTGAAGCACATTGTTATAAACCTGCCCCAGCACACCTGTAAGGTGGTTATCCATCTCCACATCCCGGTACACCTGCAGCAGTTCAATCCTGCTGGGCCACTCCACACTTATGGCTCTTTGCCATGCACTACGCCACCTGCCTACTTCCTGTTTGGTAAGCGTTTTAGTTTGCTCCACCAAATCAATCAGTATTTTTTGCACCTGTTGTTTTTTTTCCCTTTCGGCCAAAAAATTTGCAACACGTAATTGTTCAGGAGTGTACGCCTGTGCAGGCGCAGCTTCTTTTTTTATTTCAAAACCAAATAATTTCATATTTAAAAGCTGTTTTAATAATTACCAACTGCTGTTTAAGGCGGCATCGCTGCCCCATTGTATAGATTGGCCGGTGCCGCTATTTGCATCTTCTTCATTGGCCGGTAGCGGCAGCCCTTCAGGGTTAATTACACCCTTTTGAATTTTTTCCAATGTTTCGATAGCCCTTTCAAATTCATCCACCATTGCCTGGTGCAGTTTGCGTGGGTTATGAATTAAATAGATGTAGTAAAGCGCAATGGTAGTGGTAATGCGCAGGATATACTTGTTCCTGTTATCGCCATCAGCGCTGAATATGGCATTAGTATCGTACCTGCCATTGAGATATGCTTTTACCTCATCGATACTGCGTGCGGCATTATCAGTAATTACATCATCATTGCCACGGGTAAGTGCATCGAGTATATCGGTATGCACATTTGGCGGAAAATCGTCCTTGGTTATAAATGCCATATTATTAATTTAAATGCAATTCATACTGCCACTGAAGCAGTATGCTGTAATAAATATTTACAACGCCGTTTTCAATCCTCGCTTTTAATTCCTCTTCCGTCATACTTTAATTAGTTGTGTACACGGCCATGCTTTCAAGTTTTTGCACAGTCGTACCTTTTTTAAAATACTTGCTCTTCACCAGCAGTTTGAGTGTATCCTTTTTAAAAGCTTTATAGCCACGAACGTTATCTACAAACAGCACTACACATTTATAACCGGTAGTATGCTTAATGTGATTAGCATGTTTAATGGCTTTTTTCAGGGAATGCTGGTAACGCCATTTTTGATAATTCAATGGCAGATTTTTAAAAAAATGCAGCAGTAAGTTTACCATGAGTATTTGTTTTTGTCGAAGCCAATTTTTGGTTTAAATTTTTGTTTGAAGGTTTTTTTGTCCAGCTTGTACCAGGCGCCTTCATCAGCATCAGGTGCATCATCGTGCACGGCGCTGCCTTTTTCAAACCCCATATACTGTATGAGGCCATTTTGTGCATCAGGGCTTTTTTTCTCTTTAATATTCCACAGCACATGGCCACGTTCATAAGATGGTGTCATCGCTTCGATTCGGGCAAATTTTTCCGGTTTATCTCTTTTATCGCCACGTATGGGCAGGTAGTATCCACGCAGCTCAGCTTCTGCTTCAAAGTCTGCATAAAACTGATCTTGTAAAAACACATCTTCCATCCAAAACTCCACTTCTGCCTTTTGGCCATCGGGCAATGATTCGTACAAATCATACATCCATTTCACCGCCTGTGTAATGGTTGTTTGTCGCACAAACGAAGCAATCAAATGTTTTTTTACGCCTACTTTACCCCAAAATCGTACTGCCTTAAAATCGCTGCTGGTAGTGCTTTTATATGAGGGATCGAAATAAACCACTTTAGCATCATACTTATCTAAAGGCAGCACATCATCCCAATGTATCCACTCGGCTTTAAAGCGCTTTCCTTTAAGCACATATTTGTGGAAGTACTCTTTAAGCGCTTCGATAGTGCCGATGAATTTAAACCTGGCCTGCAGCACCTCTTTGCTAAAGTTCTGCCACCAGGTAGGCTCGCCTTCCAGCTCTCCATTTTTAGTAGCATACACTTTAGAGTGGTGCAGGCCTTCACGCTTAGGGTCTTCGGCTTCCACATCGCCAACCATGTGGGCCAAAATGCTTTTAGGATGAAAGCGGTTGCCCACCATAATAAAGCGGCTTTGCTTAAGCCCTAATGCACCTATAAAGGCAGATAGCAGCCAGTTTACCACCTTGGTTACCCGGTGCTGGTTGTTTACAATCTCGTCATCATCTATATCATCGCAAAGGCCAAGATTGGGTCGTTTATTTTTATACCGTATGCCCCTGGGGCTTTGCCCCCTGCCCTTTGCGTAAAAGAAAACTTCATCCTTGGTAATGAATGAGCCAGATTCCCAATTGCCCTCATTGTATTGCTCGCCAAAATCATGAATGAATTTTTGATTTTCTTTCAACTCTGCCTGCAAGTCGCCAAGCAGGCGCTTAGCATCATCTTCGCTTTTACTGGTAATAATAGCGCCATCGAGCTCGCCATTAATCTTTAACCACAAGGGTATGATAATGATATTGATTACGCTTTTAGCATGCTCCCTGGGCCACTCTGCAATGCCTTTAAAGTTTTTGTTCTTCATAACCTCATTGGCCCATTTGATATGAAAGTCGGCTAATGGTATATGCCTGCCATTGTTATCAGTACAGTAGTGGGCAAAATATTCGTTAACGAAAAACTGGAAATCCTTTTTGGCCCTGGCTATACGAGCAGCCTGCGTTTTTTTATCAGAAAAAGCTTTATCAAAAATGGTACTCTCCTGTATCCATTTACAATGCTTTTGCCACTTTTCCCTGGCTTCTTTTAATTCCTGCTTATTCATTGTTCATGCGCCTGTTTACATACGAAGCCTGCAACCGGTTTATCAGTTTAATTAAATCAGGTTTTACATCATCATTATGCTTAGCCTGTATAATCAGGTCTTCGTTGAAATTTCTGAACACTTCCATCACATGCAGTATGTTATTTTTTTTGTCGAGCTTTTCAATCACATTGGCCATTTTGGCAAGGCCATCGGTAATTGAAGTAAAATTTTTATCGCCAGAGGTAAGTGCCTGGTCGAGCATGAGGCCAATAGCTTCTAAAGTTTTATTGATGAGCTCATCACGGGTAACGGTAGCAGCACTTCTTTTCGCCTTCCACTTACCTTTTGCCACCCAGTCGCTGATGGTTTTTTCGGAAACAGCAAGTATTTCGGCAATTTCTTTTTGCTCGATGAAACCCATATACATTACATAGGCCTGCTGTTTTTTGTTATCCATCTCCCGGTTGCTCAATCTTTTTGCTCGTGGCATTCGCTTTCAAGTTTGTGTACAAACTTACTTTCCAACACCCCCTTTATACGAATTGCTTTTTTGTGGCAATCAAAAAAAAAGTTTCAATAAATATTTAAAAGCTTATGGCAAAACGCTGATTTGTAAAGGCTTTCAGGGCAATCTATGTTTGTGCTTCAAACGCATATACGCAACGCATAAACGCTGATGGAAAAAAAGTTTTGGGTAGTCAATCAGGTAAACGCCTTTACAGCAGAAATACTGATGTACGGCTTTATCGGCGAATACGAGGCCATTGATGATGCCGCATTTATTACCGATTTGCGTACACTCGAAAACAGTTATACTGATGTAAACATCAGGGTAAACTGTGGCGGCGGCGATGTGTATAAAGGGCTTACCATTTTTAATGCCATTTGCAACAGCAGGTTAAGAACACACGGCTTTGTAGATGGCATTGCCGCCAGTATGGGAGCTGTAATCATAGCCGCTTGTACTGATGTGCAGATGAGTAAGTATGCCCGTTACATGACACATCGTGTACGTGGTGGCAATTTTGGCAATGCTGATGACATGAGAAATTTTGCCAACCAGCTTGATGAGTTGGAAAATTCTATCGCTTCAATCCTTGCAAAGCGTACCGGCCTTTCGGTTGAGGATGCCAAAAAGAAGTACATCGTAAATACCGACAGGTGGATTAGCGCCGAGCAGGCTTTAGAGGAAAAAGTAATTGACGGCATTTATGATGCCGACCCTGTAAATGTGCCTGCCAATGCAACCAGCCCACAGCAGTTATTCAATGCGTATCACAAGGTTTTTAACATTTCTACACAAAAAAATTACAACATGAAATTGATTGCACAAGCCCTTGGCCTTGCGGAAACTGCAACAGAGCAGGAAGTATTAAACGCCATAAACGCTTTAAAAGCTGAAAGGGATACGGCCAATGCTGCGGTTGTTGCGCAAAATAAAGCCAGGGCAAAAGCATTGTTTGATAACGCCGTTGCTAACCGGCAACTGGTAGAGGCCGACAGGCCCACCATTGAGGCGCTGGCTGAAGCTAATTACGAAGCCGCAGTGGCTTTGGTAAATAAAATACCGGTTGTAAAAAAACCTACACAAATCATTAGCCAGGCTACTGGTAAGGTAGAAGGCGGTGCTGATAACACCATCGATACCTGGGAAAAGCTTTGCGAACAAAGCGATGCATTTATTGCCGAGTTCAAAAAGAATAATCTTTCTGATTATGAAGCGCTGCATACGGCTTACTTAAAAAAACCAGTAACAGATAAAGCCTGATAAATTATGAGCCAACAGGATCAGCAACCTGTTGACCTGAATAAGCTGAGCGAACGTGAGCTGCTGATACTTACTTACAAGAAGGTAGAAGAGCTGGAAGGAATAACAGGTGAGCAGACGAAGGCACAAAATGCAACAGACATTGAAATGGCCATCATAAAAACAAAGATGCAGATGTGGAGCGGCATTATTGGATTTGTTGCCGGCCTGATTGCATCGATTTTAATGATGGGCTTGCAAAAATTACTGCAATAACATGGAACTACTTTTAGACAGACAGGTACGCAGCATAAACAGCACCATTGGTAAGCTGTATGTAAATGGTGAGTTTGAATGCTTCATACTTGAAGATGTGGACAGGGGCCTTAAAAGCAGTATGTCGCTGAGCGAAATTGAAGAGCGTAAAATTTTTGCAGAAACAGCCATCCCCGAAGGCCGTTACCAGGTAGTAATTACACACAGCAACCGCTATCAAAAACCGTTGCCGCTGCTGGTTAATGTGCCAGGCTATACCGGCATACGAATACACCCGGGCAACACCAAATTTAATACAGCAGGCTGCCTGCTGCCGGGCGATGGCCGCAGCGTTGATAAAGTAATTAACAGCACTGTTGCATTCGACCGGCTTTTTAAAAAACTGAGCAGTGCCCTGGATGCCGGAGAAAAAGTTTACATCACTATAAAAACATAATTATGATACAATACCTGCAGGATAACTGGGCAACCATCATCACCATTATCGTAGCCCTGCTGCCAGCGCTTGAATTAATTGTTCGGCTTACGCCTACAAAAAAAGATGATACTGCCCTGGACTGGTTCAAAAAACTGTTTGATGCAATTGTGCCTAACCGTAAAGCCGGTGGCGGCAATCACCAGGCATAACCCTTTATAAATTTTTTTAAACACGAATACATGAAAAGGAAAACCCCATTGTTACTGATTATTGCAGCCTTTGTGCTTTTTGCAACACAGCTTGCATTTGTTGCCGAAGCATTAGGCAAAAGCCAGTTAGGCATTTTGGCAGCAATGCTGCTGCTGTATTTTTTATTGCCTTTAAGAAAAACAGGCATACAAACAAACGAAGGTGTGTATGTAGAAGCCTGGCTCGGTGAACTCGTTAAAAGGTTTCGATTTCAGCGCTCCTGGCTAAGTATGATACCACGTTATGATCAGCATGTACGCAACAAGGTAATACATCTGGTAGATGTAGGTGCCGACCCTGAAGTATTTATAAACCTTGCTATTGACGATAATAACCCGGTGCCTACCTCAACCCGTGTAGATGCTGATATACCCATCAGCCTCGACAGGATGGATACTGAAAATACCAGGGTATCCCTTACCGAACTGCGAGCCATTAGCTACGATAAAATGGCCGTTACACTCGACCTGCACATGAATGCGTTGAGCGATAAAGCTGCCAAGCGTGCCGCATGGAGGCTGGCTGCCACCGACCAGAATTATATTAAAACAACCACCGGTAACAGTGATGGCAGGACGGTAGCCAAAAAAAGAATTACGCCGGATGATTTGGTGATGATGAGTGAAGTAGTGGCTGCGCCTTACGATGAGGGTGGACCAGACTGGCCGGAAGGTGAAGGTGTGGCAGTGCTCGACTTCAGGCATGTTGCCGATTTGCAAAAGCTTGACCAGCACTTTGATAAACAATGGCGCAACGCACAAACCGGTGAACTTTTCCCGTACAACGGCTGGAAAATCATGAAATTCAACCGCAATGCGAAGTACACTAAGGTGGATGATGCTTATGTACTTAAAGCATTTGGCGCTGCCGCTGATGAAGCCAACGACCTGCACAGCTCTCTATTCTTTTTGCCACAAAGGGCCTTTGCCGCAGCAGATGCTGCTCCTGAAATGTTTTACCGTATGGCGACTAATGACCCTGAATTAAGAAGCAATACCGTAGGCTTCCGCCACTGGAATATTGTGGCGAAGAAAAAAGCCGATGGCTTCTTCCAACTGGTGTCTGATAAGGTTTAAAATTTTGTAACGGAAACAACCGGCGAAGCCCCGTAAGCATTAGCCGGTTGTTATAAAAAAAAATCATGAAAAAATTATTTCTATTCATTGCAACGGCATTTGCAATTCAATTTTCAAAAGCTCAGGAAACGCTTACCAAACTTAGCGATACGCTCAGTAATGCCGATACAGTGTATATCACATTTACAGGCGCTCCTTCAAAAATCAAAGCCTTTCAGTTAGACCTCACAAGGCTATCGGGCAGCATCAGCACCAGTGGCATTGCATTGCTGCAGGGCACTGTAAACGGCATAAGCTGGGTGGATGTGAACACAGATACCCTAAAGCTTACCAATACTGCTTTACAAACAAAAATCTGGACGTTGACCAGTAATAATTATACCAGCTACCGTGCCTGCATACGCATACCCGCTGGTACGCAAACGAGCCGGGCAAGGCTTACCTACCTGCGGCGCAGGGATGAATAATAATTACACACATCAGCCTATTCAAATTGGCCTGCAGCATTAAGGCCACTTAAAAAAAAATTATGAATAAACTTACCAGGGCACAATTGCAGCCTACTGCCGAACGCCTTATGAAGGCGCACAAAAAGGATGTAATCTACTCTACTGCAGATGGCAATCATTTTTTTGAGCAGCACAATGCTGCCAACCATAATGCTTTACTAAAAGCTAAAGATGAAGCGGCCAACTACCAGGTAGAAACCTTTACGCTTACCGACACGCAGGCTGAAGTGCCAACCGAAGTAAACACGGCTGAAGTGTTGCAGGCCAAAATTGCAGCAGCCGAGGAGGAATTGACTGGTTTTAAAGAAGCTTTAGAAGCCAGTAATAATGCCAATCAAAAAAAGAGCCTGCAGAAAAAAATTGATAAAACAACCGCCGAGCTTGAACAATTAACGCAGGCTTTGGCTGGCCTTTAAATCATCAACATTAGTGAGGCTGTTTTTTGCCATACTGTACACCGTAAGCATACTCAGTTGCCGTGCTCCAAAGAGCATATCTAACGCCGAAAGTGATTCTACAACACATACTGCAATAAGTAGTACGGTGGCAGAAATTGTAAAAGACAGCCTTATTTATATCCCTGCCGATTCAGCCTGGCTGCATGCCCTGCTGGAGTGCGACAGCAACGGCAAGGTGTTGCTGAAAAAAATACTTGGCTATGAAGCAGGGCGGCAGGCTGCAATACCGGCAGTAAGCATTGAGAATAACCGGCTGGATGTAAAAAATCGGGTAGATAGCCAGGCTATATACATCGCCTGGAAAGAGCGGCACAGCAGTAAAGACTCTGTAACGGTGGTTACCAAAACAAAAACAGTAACCATTACCAAGCCGGTGCGGTACAATACCTGGTACGATAATTTTTTTATCTATACGGGCAAGCTGGCTTTGATTATACTGGTGCTTTATGCGGTGTACAAAAAAGCTGGTGCAAAATTTAACATCATTACAATTTTGAAAAAATGGGTAGCATAATTTTTAATAAGCAAAACAACCGTAGTAAAAGAGTGGTGCCGGGCGAAGACCATTATGTGGCGCTGGTATTTTACAGCGATACGCTGCCGGAAGGCTTTAGCAACGATGAGCGTATAAAGCTGGTTGCCGATGTTGAAGCTGCCAAAGCATTGGGTATTGATAAAAATAACCCTGATGTGCTCATTAAGGTTATGGCTTACCATATAGCCGAGTTGTACCGCATTAATCCCAATGCCATACTGTGGGTAGGCATTTTTGATGAGCCAACCGGGGAGCACACTTTTGACGAAGTGCAACTGGTACGTGCTGCCAGTAATAATAAAGTGCGTAAGGTGGGGGTGTTTACAAGGGAGCCTTATGCCGAAGGGCATATATCATTACTGCAGCAGCAATACAATGCTGCCGCAGAAATTATTTCGATGTTCGAAATTTTTTATGCACCTGATTTTAAGGATGTTGATACCGATAATTTACCCGATTTATCAGCAGCCACATCGCCCAATGTACACCTGCTTGCGGCACAGGATGGCGGCGCTTACGGCGCACAGCTATTTGCTGCTGCCAATTTTAGTATAGGTATAATTGGCGCTGCCTTAGGCGCTATAAGCCTTGCCAGGGTTAACGAAAATATTGGCTGGGTTGAAAAATTCAATATGGCTGTGGATGGCGGCGAACTGGATGTGCCTGCCCTGGCTAATGGTGTGCTGGTAAAAAACCTGGCTAATAACATCACCAAAGGCAATGGCATACTGGATGGCAAGCGCCTTATTTTTTTGAAGCAGTATCCCAATATTACCGGCAGTTATTTTAACGACAGCCACGGGGCCTGCCCGGCTACAAGCGATTATGCTTATGCGGAAGACAATATCACCATCGATAAAGCCATAAGGGGTATTTATGCCCGTATGATGCCCAAAGTAAACGGGCCAAGCCTGTTGCAAAAGGGCACCGGAAAGCTGGCGGCGGAATCGTTGAGCATATTGGAAAATGCAGCAGGCGATTACCTGAAGGAAATGGAAGCCGCCGGGGAGATAAGCGGCTACACCGTGTTTATAGACCCTGAGCAGGATGTAAAAGCCACTAACCAGATTGTGGTTGAAATAAGCAATACCAGCATAGGCGTAAACCGCAATTTCATTATCAACATCGGATTTTAATCACTCATAATTTTAAGATATGCCCAATAATGTACCGTTAATTAATGGCAAGGCTTATGGATGGAGCAATATCACCATCATACTTGCCGGTGCACCACTGATAGGTGTAACTGCCATTAATTATGACGATGAAACGGAGAAAGAAAATGGCTACGGCAGCGGCCAAATGCCCATCGACCGGGGCGAAGGCAATTATAAAGCACAGGCCAGCATTACCATTAGGGCAGGCGAAAATGAAGCCCTCATTGATAAAGCGCCAGATGGCAGGTTGCAGAATCTTGGCGTGTTCGACATCATTGTGCAGTACCTGGTGGGCACACGCAGGATAAAACACACTATACGCAACTGTGAGTTTACCGGCAATAAACGTGATGTAAAGCAGGGGGATAAAATCATTGATGTGGAGCATACCCTCATCATTTCGCATATCGACTGGAAATAATTTTTTTCGAAAAATAACTGCTATGAAAAAAGAAACCCAAGAAGAGAAAGCTGCAAGAGAGCGCTATGAGAAAGAGGTGCGGAAGGAAAAAGAAATTATGGAAGCCGTTGCAAAGCGCCATAATGTGGCAAAAGTGCTGATGCTTAAAGTGCCTTTAAACGATGAGTACAGTTCTTTTAAATATGGTTTTTTGAAATACCCCGAACGTGAGGATGTAAGCATTGCCATGAGCTTGCAAAATACCGATCCATTGCGAGGCAAGCAAATTGTTATGGAAAATAACTGGCTTGAAGGCGACAGGGAAATTATCAATGATACCGAACTTTTTTTAAGCGCCTGCACTGCCCTGGATGAAGTACTAAGTATACGGCAAAGTATCGTAAAAAAAAATTACTAAGCTGGCCGATAAACGAAGATAAAGCAGCAGACTTTACCCGGAAGGCAAATACCCTGATGCGTATTGCACTGCATTTGCCCAACCCCGAGCAACTAAGTGATGATGAATGGGCCATGCGATGGAACGAACTGCTGTGGGCCAGCAGAAATGGTTTTTTGCCATTTGAACTTGACTAAAGCCACTAAAAGCGATGGAGCAAAAACTTACATTCACGGCATACCTTAAAGATGAATACAGCAAGCGCTTTGATAAGCTTGCTGAAAAGACTGATGCGGATGTAAAAAAAATTGCCAAAGACCTCGACAAATTTGCCAGCTCCGGCAAAAAAGCAGCAAGAACGATTGATGAAATTGATAAACGCATAAGGGTATTAACGCAGGCAAAAAAATTTACGCTTGATACCAGCGCCATCAAATTTGCCCGAAAAGAAATTGCGGCTCTTGAAAAAGAAAAAGCCAGGCTTGAAGGCAAAAGCGGCGGCAACCCATTTGGCGGCATGATGAAGGGCTTTGCCGTAGCAGGGCTTGCCGTAGCCGCCGGTGCCATGATTAAAGGGCAGGTGCAAAAATCTATAGACGCCAGTATGGAGAGAGAGCAGCAGCGTATAAGCTTTGGTGTGCTTACCGGCAACCAGGCTAAAGGCGATAAAATGCTCAATGATATTGTGAAGATGGGCGAAGCCACTCCATTTGAGGCGAACGATTTAATAAGGGCTACGCAAACGATGCTCAACTTTGGCGTGGCGCAGGAAAAGGTGCTGCCGGTAATGCAGCAGCTTGGTGATATAAGTGGCGGCAATAACGACAGGTTTCAAAGCCTTGCGCTGGCTTTTGGCCAAATAAGCAGCACAGGCCGCCTGATGGGGCAAGACCTGCTGCAAATGGTGAATGCAGGCTTTAACCCATTGCAGGAGATAAGCCGTAACACTGGCCGCAGCATGAAGGATTTGAAGAAAGATATGGAGGATGGCAAGATAAGTGCACAAATGGTAAGCAATGCCTTGCAAACTGCCACTGCAGCAGGTGGCCGGTACTTTGGTATGATGGAAAAACAAAGCCAAACTACTGCAGGCCGTATAAGCACTTTAAAAGATAATGCACACGAGCTGGCTGTAGTGGTAGGCGACCGGCTTAAACCCTCTTTAGATGCAGCCATTACCGGCCTAAGCAGTATGGTGGCAAAAGTGAAGGCATGGGTAGAAATACCGGCCAGCGAAAAGATAAAAAAAGAAACTGAACAACTGCACCTGCTTAGAGCTGAGCTTGGCGCTACGAATACAAGCGAAGAAAGAAGAAAGCAAATACTTGCTGAAGTTAAAAACATCATACCCGACATAGTAGATGGCACTAAAAGCGAAAAAGACCAGTTGAACGAGTTAAACAACGCTTTAGATGTGTACATCGGCAAGCGCACACAACAGATAGCGCTGGAGCAAAATAAGGAAGCCAACCTAAAAGCCATTACGAATTACAAGCAGGCCCAGGCCGATTTAAAAACAAGCTATGCCAGCGTAATGAGGGCAGTGGCGCAGGCCAGAATGCTTGGCTTACAAACTGATGGTATGAGCCAGCAGGAGCAGCAGATGGCTGCTATTGGATTTTTGAGGGCAAGAATTGCCCAGGGTTATGAAACGAATGCAAGTACTAAAAATATAAGCACATCAGGCATGGGCAGCGGCCAGGCCGAAACCGATAGTGATGAGCGCAGGGCACTTGCCCTATTGCTGGGAAGCATGAAGCAAAATAAAAAGGCGCTTCGCTCCATTAATGATAATGCTGATGCCTACCGTGAATTTGAAGCCACTGAAAAAGCCATAAAGGAATTGTTTGGCCCTACCGGCAGCAATAGCCTGGGCAGCACATCTGCCAGCGGCAATGATGCAGCTACAGGTGGTAAAGATGGCAAAGGCGGTAAGGGCAGTGTGGAAAAAGCCAGCAGCATAAGCGGTGGGCAGAAAATTACTCACTTGAACATATCGATTAACAACCTGGTAGGTGGTGGTGTAAATGTGTACAGCACTACTGTGAAAGAAAGTGCCGGTAAAATAAAAGACCATGTAGTAGAAGCGCTGCTAACGGCAGTGAATGATGCTAACCTGGCAGCTAATTAATGGCAGGCGCAAATGACATATCAAAAAATGCCTTTGGTGAATTAAAGGACTTTTCGAGAGAAAAAACCACTACACCTGGCAAAAAGCTGGATGAATACAGCCGGGAGCTTAATGTAAAAAACCTTGCTGCACTTGAGGCTGCCGAGATAAAAGCTGCAGCCTTAACTACCGATAAGCTGGAAGCAGCGGCAGACAGGGCTTTCAATTTTGTGCTGAAAGAATTTGGCCTCGAAAAAGTAAACGCCAGGGTTTTTAAAACAGATACTGAACCGGCAGATAGTGCTGATGATGCTAATGAGTTTTTGTTTACAGATAAAGGCAGTGCCAACATGCATACCGGTGAGGGCCGCCGTGCGCCGATGTCGCCTTTAGGAACGCCGGTATTTGCAGATGTGATATTGAAGCATTCAAAAAAAGTTGATTACACCCTTGGCGTGGAGGAGCGTACCGAAAGCATACACCTGCTGTGGTGCCTTTGCGAAGTGCATCAAACCAAAAATATTGTAAAAACAAAAGTGCAGGGCCGGGATGGTGAGGTGAAGGAATACATAAGCGATGGGGATTTTATGGTAACGCTGCGTGGGGCATTCAGCAGCACCTTCATGCAGGCTTACCCAAAGGATATAATTAAAAGGCTTATAAACATTTGCCTGATAAAAGAGCCACTTGCAGTAACGAGTGAATTTTTACAACTATTTGGCATACGGGAGCTGGTGATTGAGGAGTACAAGTTTAACCAGGTTGAAGGCAAGCAAAATGTACAAAAATTTGAACTGATGTGCAGCAGTGATGTGCCGCTGATACTAAAGAAAAAAAATAATGTTCGTAACCGGTAGTTACATAACAGTAGGTGATTACGAATTTCCCTTTTGCTGCGAAGTTGAAATTGTAAGTGATATAGACACTTTAACCGATACCTGCAGGATAACGCTTCCCCGGCTGTATGCCGATGGCGACAGGCTTAAAAGTTTGGACGTAAAAAACATTGCGCTGGGCGATGACCTTATACTGAGGCGAAAAGATAAAGTGGTGGTGCAGTTTGGTTACGATGGTTATTTAAAAACTGAGTTTATAGGGTTTGTAAAAAATATAAAGCCAGGTACACCGGTAACCATTGAGTGTGAAGATTACATGCTGTTGCTTAAAGAAAAACCATTAACGGCAACATTTGGCCCTGGCACTACGCTTGCATCGCTGCTGCAGGCTATACTGCCAAAAGAAGTAAAGTACAAAGCTATTGATGTGCATATAGGGGAATGGCGGTTGAATAAAATATCGGCAGCACGAGTGCTTGAGGAGCTTAAAAGTAAAATGGGTTTATTTTTTTACTTCATGCTGATTGATGAAGGTAACGGGCCTGAGCCGATACTGTACGCCGGTTGGGCTTTTAACGTGGATAACCGGGTGGAAGAGGAATTTAAGTTTGGCCACAACATCATTAACGGCGATAACCTGGTGTACAGGCGTAAAGAGGATGTAAGGCTGAAGCTGAAAGTGATAAACATAAGCGGTGATAACAAGCGCACTGAATATGAACTTGGTGATGAAGATGGGGAAACGAGAACTGTACACTACTATAAGCTGGATGCAGCTACAATGAAGCTGAGGGCTGAGAAAGATTTGGAGCGCTTTAAATATACCGGCTACCAGGGCAGCTTTGAAACCTTTGGCGAGCCAAGTGTGCGGCCAAATGATATAGCCAATATTACCGGCAATGTATATCACCCGAGCGGCAAGTATCTTATAAAAAAAGTGATAAAGCGATGCGGCGTAAGCACTGGCATGAAGCAAACCATAGAGCCTAACCAATTGATTAACGACAGCACCGCAGCATGAATTTAAAAGAAATTGTACGAGAGCTGATTAAAGATGGCGATGAGGAGAGAGCCATTGTGTGTAAGGTAACTGCTGTAAATGGAATGCGCTGTGAATGTGAGCCGGTAAATGGCAATGCGCCGATACTTGATGTAAGGCTTGTGGCAGATGAGGCAGATAAAGTATTTGTGGTGGTGCCCAAAGTAAACAGCCTTGTGGTGGTTGAATTTTTTAACAACAGCGCCGGGTATGTAAGCATGGTGAGTGAAGTAAGCGAAGTGCTTTGTAAAACTGGTGATAGCTGGTACAGCATGACGGATGAGGGGTTTTTAATAAAGCGTGGCAACGACAGTTTAAAGGATATTTTAAGCCTGATTATACAGGCTGTAAACAAAATTGTAGTGCTGAATGGCACAAACCCTGATTATGCCAAGCTTGTGCAGGCCAATAACAAATTAAATAACCTGATGCGCTGATGGCTTTAAATAAAGATATACTTGGCGAAGCGCTGCATGCTATACGGCAGGATTTTAATGAGAAGAGTATTGAAGAGCTTTTGCAGATGTATAATACAATGGAAGCGGCAAGGCTGGCGTATTCAAAAAAAGAAGCAGAGGTAATTATTAATCATTTTAAAAATAATGCTGTAGTGCCGGGTACAGGATTGGTAGCCCCTAATGGCGCTGTAAGCGGACAGGCTTCAATTATATAACCATGGCACAGGCTACAGATTTATTGCTGGATGAAGATGGCGATTTGATGCTGAAGGAGGGTAACCTGGTAATTGGCTACAGCGATGGCCAGCACATACAGCACCTTTTTGAGATTGAGCCGGGCGAATTGAAAGAAAATGTACTGGTGGGTGTGGGCCTGATAAAAAAGCAGCATGGCCCTTTAGATGGCGGCCTGCGGCGTGAGGCCTCGCTACAGTTAGAGGCAGATGGCTACCGGTTAAATACGCCGCTGGTGCTTGAAAAAAACAGTAATGGAACGATAAAAATATCGATTGATGCGCAGCGTATTGATTAAAGAAAGGGAAACATTATTTGATATTGCCATCGTTAACGAGGGCGCTCCTGAAGCTGCACTTGAGTATGCTTTTGAAAATGGCATAAGTATTACAGATTATTTGAAAAGCGGCGACAGTATAAATGTGTTTGAAACCGCATTTTACGATGATGAAGTGGTAAAGGATTTAAGGGCTAAAGATGCCAAGCCTGCAACCGGTGATACGGATGATTTTATCAATAACCAGCTATTTGAAGGCATAGGGTACTGGTACATCAATTTAGATTTTGTAGTAAGCTAATGGCAAGAACAATATCGCAAATAAGGCAGCAGGCAACAGCAGTGTTTGTAAACGAAATGGCTGCTGCAGGGTATGTGGTAAACCCACTAACCTGGAGCTCGGTAAACCTGTTCAGGCTAATTATAAATGTATATGCCACCTGTGCTTATGTGCAGGAGGTGCTGTTTGATAAGCAAAGTGCTGAAATGCTGGATAAGCTCAACCAGCTAAAAGTGCCGAGCCGGCAGTGGTATAAGAATGTGATACTCAATTTTCAATTTGGCTTTCCGCTAATTGCAGAAACAGACAAATTTGATAACACCGGTTACACCGCTGCAGAAATTGAAGCCAGTAAAGTGATTAAGCATGTAGCTATCATTAAGCAGGTAAACCCTTATGGCAGGGTAAAGCTTCGATTTAAAATTGCCGGAGGTGATAGCGATGGTAATTATGAGCAGATTGATGAAGATGTAGTAACTGCATTAACAAGCTATTTAGACACAGTGGCTGCGGCTGCTGGCGACAATTACGAAGTGGAGGGCAGGCCGAGCGATAAAATGAAAAATAAGTGGCGTATATATTACGACCCCCTTATACTGAATGCCCAGGGTGGCAGGCTTGATGGCACAGCCTCTCAGCCGGTAAGGGATGCGATAAAAAGTTTTTTGAAAGACGGGATAAAATTTGAAAGCGGCACTTATGTGGTGGTGAAGCATATAGATTGGGTGCAGGCAGTACCGGGTGTGGTAATACCTGAGCTGCTTGAATGCAGCGCCAATTACGGCGCTACTGAATATGTGCCCATTACAACGATTTATAACCCTGATGGCGGCTGGATTGAATTTGCGAACGAGAATGACCTTGAAATTGAATTTGTAGCGTACAATGCGATATGATGATGCTTCATACATAATTAACTGGAAGCGGCTATCGAGATGGCTTATACCGGTGTTGCGGCGCAGGCCAAAGCTGCTGGCTTTATTATTTGCGATAGTATCGCCACTGAACGATATACACACACGCTTTATGTACCTGCGTAATTATATCAATTACCGCATAAAGATTACACCGCAGGTAGTGTATTTGGAAAAGCTGCTGAATGACAGGTTTGACCCGGAACTAAAGCGCATAAGAATAGTTAAAGGCGTGGCATACGAGGCCATACCCTTGTATTTGAAAGATGAAATAAAGCCGCAAAAATTTTACAAAAAAGAAGAAGGCATACCACAGGTACTATACACGAAGGAGGAGACATTGAATTTTGAAGTTGATTTTATTGTGCAGGTACCCATAGATGTGCCCTTTGATATGAATGAGCTGAGAGCCTATTTAGACTTGGATGTGCTGCCAAGTAAAACTTATAAAGTACAGGTATTATGAACAGGAGAGTAGCATTTGACAAACTTGGCGGCTTGTATGTATATCAAGACACGCTTAATTATTTGCAAACAGGATGGTCGAGCAATTTTGATGCCATTGCCAATGCGATTGGCGATAAATGGATTATTGCCGGAGGCCGTGAAATTGCCGGTAACATTACTACCGGCCTTATAACTTCCGGTGTGGATTTGGTACCACTTATAGGCGGCCCAATACTGCCGCATGTGCTTGTAGAAACACTTGTGGGAGATGAGCAATTTGCAGATGGTGCGCTAAAGCCAACGTACTATACCAAGCGTGCCAGGCTGGTAGCGCTGGCCACTGAAAATACATTTCCGTACACCGAATTAAAACGCCTGCCATTAAACGAACAAACGATTTATGAAAGCCTTGACCGCTACCATAAGGCGCTAAAAGGCATAATACAATTTGAGCCTGAAGTAATACTCGGTGGGCTTGATGTAAGTGATGTAAACAGCATGGCCGGTACCTGCAGTATAAGCGGAGGTGTGGCAATGTTTAACGGGCAAATAAAAATAGTAGCAGCACGTAGTGGCAGTTACCCTGCCTACTTAACCAGCACTGGTGAATGGCAGGATACAGAGCCAGGCAGCGGCAGTTATATAACCTTTGACCCATACACTTCACAGCGCTATACCGATGTGCTGCACAGGGCGCTGTGCAAGCCGGGTAAAATTGAGATGTACGAAACCCTTAGCGACAGGTTTGTAGATGGCATAGGCCGTTGGGAGATGAAAGGATTTGAACTGGCGGTGAATATGCAAAACCGTGTGCCGCTTGGATATTGGTTTGATGGCAACCCAATAACCAATGTAAGTGATCCTCAGCATGCGGTTGTAGGTAATGTAGGTGGGGAAAAGGCACATACATTGAACAGTAATGAACAAGGCAGTTTTGATGTGCAAATGCAAGGAGATGAGTTTTTGACAGGGGGCGAAAATATAGCAGTTAAAGGGGTAAGGTTTAATAACGAGAATGTAGATATTGGCCCTAACGGAAGTTACGGTACGGCAAAAAATGTAAAGCTGAAGAATGATGCTGTGGGGCACGAAAACAGGCAGCCATTTGCCGTAGTTGTATTTGTAAAACGAACATAGTATGGCAAAGCAATCTTTAAATATTTTAAAAGCCTGGTACGTAACTTTTGCGAAACCGGTTCAGGATCAATTTTGGGACTGGCTCGATTCATTCAGGCATAAGGATGATAAAATTGTGCTTGATGATTTACACCAGAATTTGCAGGATGCCATACAGGCTGCTGCTGCCGGGCAAAACAGACCCGATAAGCTTGATGTTTTTTTTAACAGCAGTTATTTGATTCCAGCAGGAGTATACCTGCTTAGGGCAATTGCTGTTGTGAATAAAAGTGGCAATAGTATGACGCTTCGATTTGGCACAACGAATGGAGGGGATGAAGTGTGTGAGCTTACGATTCTTGAAAATGGTCATTCGGATGTAGATGTAGGCATTTGGTTTTTTGAAGAAACAGAGATATACATTACCGGAGTTGAAGGGCATGTAGAAGTATACATTGACAAAAAATAATTATGAAAAAAATAATAACAGCCTTTTTGATTTTCGTTGTTGTTGCGAATAGCTTTTCGCAGGATAATCATTTGATGAGAAAATCCATTGAGGCTAAAGATTTTTTTAAGCTCAATGGCAAAACGGTATATGGCATAAGTGATGATACTACAGTGAGCGGAAGTCAAAATAATTTGATTAGCGAATATGCGATTAAACGCTATGCTATGAAACTTAAAGACACTGTACAGCTCGGTTACCTGCTGGCTAAATTTATGCATGGCGGTAAGCCGGGTGTGATGGTTGACAGTGCCAGGCTGGATAGCCTGGTAAGGGCTGTGGCCAGTGCAAACGATACCATCTGGCGCTTAAGCCCTACCGAAGGCATAGAGTATGACGGCAGCTTGGGCCGAATAGTAGAGATAACCAACCGCAATTTGCCTTTTGAAGCGCCGCCTGTTTTAGCTATAATAAACAAAACCGAAAACCAGGGTGGTGCCTTTAAAATTACCAACGATGTAAATGGGGATTTGCTTGTGCTCGCTGCCGACCCTTATAATGCCGAGATAACGGCTAAGGGTATTTTGCAAATTACGAGCCAGGGCCCTGATGGTACAGTGTATTTGCAATCAAGAAATATAGGATTACTAACCGGCGGTGATTTAGATTTAAACAGAGGGCTGCGTATAGATAGCACTGGGAGGATATTTATAAACAACGACGGCGCAGGCTATGATGACTGTATGATAAGCGCTACGGGGCGAATACCCGGCAGCTATATAAAGCTGCTTGCCGGTAACGATGAAGTGCCGTATGATGGCATTGATGTGGCGCTGAATAGTATTGAAGATGGCATGGTACAATTTACCATTAACCCACAAAGCGGCTTTAACTACTATGCAGAAAATGCCGATGCTTCACGAGTTAATGCCTTTCAGTTCACTCATTCAGTTTTATCTGCAATAAACGATTATGGTAATGAGTTTACCATGTCTGGATATCTAACCTATATAACCAATCCCGTTTACTTAGGCGACGCCCCTATTGTAACAGTCTTAGACACAGAATTACATGATGTATTATCAGTGGAGGGCAATCAAAATACTTTTAAAGTAGTGGTTGATGCAGGTGATAATGGTTTTATTAGCACCACAATTTTACACGTTGAATTTGTGCATCCTTATCCAAACGGCTGTGCTGTTACATTTTCGCCCGGAAACTTTGCCGCTGGATTCTCATTAAACGAAAGCATTTGGATAGAAAGCTCTGCAACTGGCTTTGACCTGATAACTGGCGGCCAAACTCAGTCTGGTAATTTGGTATTTAATTTTAACGTAAAAGGCTTTTAAAATGCGATTCAAACTAACTATAACAGCATTGTGTATCTGTTTTTTTGCAACAGCGCAAAAAGACAGCACCATAAACAAAGACAGCGCTATGTATGTGCAGCAGTTGCGAACAGATATTAATGCTGCTGCCAAACTTGTGTACGGCAAGGTGCCGCAGGATAAGTACGATTTTATTATTCAGTATAACGAGCTGCTGCTGCAATTAGCGGCGCAGCGAAAAAAGAAAAAGCAATGAGAAAATTACTCACCATTTTAATTATGGCAACGGCCATGAGCGCCTCGGCGCAAAGCAGCAATGTAGATAGCGCTATACGTGCCGTTGTGCGGCAGGAGCTTGCCAGAGTGGCTATAACCAAAGCGATTAGTCCGCTGGTAATTGACAGCGCTAACAAAACCATTATGGTGTACAGGGCTACGGCTAAGAATGATGGCATGATTAGCAAGGCAGACTTTGTAAACCTGCAGCGCATAGATAGTATCGTAACGGCGCTGGATGCGCTGAACCGCCGCATAGCCGCCCTGAGGGCTGTGAGCACCACCACTACTACAATTGTACAATGATGAAGCAAGTATACCTTACCGTTATAGCCATGCTGCTGCTGTATGCGGCAGATGCTGATACCTATTATGTGAGCAATACCGGCAGCGATGCCAACAGCGGCACGAGCACTGGTGCTGCGTGGCAAAGTATAGCCAAGGTAAACGCAGTAGCCACCAGTGGCGATGTGGTGCTGTTTGCCCGGGGCAGCAGCTTTTACGGCACGATAAGACCCAAGGCGAACAACATAACTTACGATGCTTATGGCACTGGCCCGCTGCCGGTAATTACCGGCCTTGAAACAATAACCGTGTGGACGAATGCCGGTGGCGGCAAGTACAGTAAGGCGGTAACTGGCATTAAAAATTACTGCAACATAGTGTTGGTAAATGGCGTGGCCCGGCCCATTGCCCGTACACCTAACAGTACTTACTGGTACAACAATGGCGGCACCAGCAGCAGTTTGGTGTATAGCCTGCTCAGTGGGCAGCCCTCCTTTGTGGGCGGCGATATTGTAGCGTTTAAAAACGGCTGGCGTATAGACAGGGGCCGGATAACGAGCCAGAGCAGCAGCACCATAAACTATGTGCCGCAGCGTGGTATTACCAGTGTTGGCAATAACGTGGCTTTTTACAGCCAGGCTACCGGCTACGGTTTTTTTGTGCAAAACCACGAGGCCTGCCTTGATGCTTTTGGCGAGTGGCGTGTGGATAGCAGCAACGGCAGCCTGCGCATGTTTTTTGGCAGCGCCAACCCGGCAGATTATACCATACAGGCCACTACGCTTGATACGCTTGTAAATATTGGCAACCGGCAGCAGATAACGCTGCGGCATTTAAAATTTACCGGGGCCAATGTTGCAGCCGTGCATGCCTTGCTGGGCAATAGTATTACTGTGGAGGATTGCGAATTTGCGCACAATACTATGGCAACATACATCTGGAATTGCAGTAATACTGTTATTCAACGCAACAGCTATAAGCATAGCCTCTGCCAGGCTATACGTGTGGCCAACCGGGAGAGGGTGAACGTAACCGTTAGTGATAATGTAATTGACAGCACGGCATTGCTGGCCGGGCATGGTGCATTTGCCAGCACCATGCAGTACAAGGCTGTGAGTATTGAGGTAGATAGTATTCGTGCTGGCAATAGCAATATTATCAGCGGCAATCGTGTAACCAATACAGGGCATGGTGCTATTGAGTTTCAGGGCACTAATTTTTTGATTGAGAAAAACTTTACCAGCAGGCATTGCCGTGTGCTTGAAGATCATGGCGGCATTTACAGCTTTACCCGAAATGATGGTACGCCGCCGACTAAGATATTTACAAACAGGCTGGTGCGGCATAACATCATTGTGCAATGCCCGGGGGCTGATGTATCGATAAAGGCAGTGCCAGAGCCTGATGTGGTTGGCCTATATCTTGACGACCAAACGCAGAATGTGTATTGCGAAGGCAATACTGTGGCGGATATAGCTGGCCCGGGCTTTCAGTTGAACAATCCTGTAAATGTGGTGCTGCGAGGCAATACTGTGTACAATTGCGTGGAGGGGGTGCTAATAAACGCCAAGGACTTCAGCGCTATAAGCGGCCTTGAGATTAAGCGTAATGTGTTTTTTAGCACCAATAACACACAGGCATACCTGCGCTACTGGGATGGTGATTTGCGTTACCCCGTTTTGCAAACGCTGGCCCAAAGCGTAATTGGCCTTGGTGCCATCGACAGCAACTACATACACTGCACACGCAGCAACTGGCTAAAGCTTTGGTACTTTACCGGCAGCGGCAGCACTGTGTTTAGTAATTTAAGCTATGCTGCGTGGCAAAGTACTTATGGCAAGGATGTGAACAGCAGCGTAGCACCGGTGCCGGTAACCGGGCACAGCTTTATGTATAATGATGGGTTACTGCCTGTAAGCGGCATATTTACAGGCTTGCGTAAGATGGATATGCTTGGGCAGGTGTATGATAATAGTGTGATGCTTGAGCCGTTTGAAAGCATTATACTTATTGATAATGGTATGGCCTCAGGGCCGCCGCCTTTGCCGGTAGAGCCTGAAGATATAGTGCCAGGAGGCTTCATCATAGTAAGTTGGGTTTTGGAATAATTTTTTTTCATACGCAGTTAGTTTTGGTTAAGGCCCCTTGTGTCTACAGGGGGCTTTTGTTTGAGGATACAAGCATTAAGCCTTAAACAAATTTTATGCATAAAAAACTGATGAAAACACCGCTCAGCTACTATGGCGGTAAACAAAAACTGGCACCACTAATTGTGCCGATTATAGAAGCGCAGCGGCATACATTGTACAATGAGCCATTTTGTGGCGGAGCTGCTATTTTCTTTTCGAAAAAACCGAGTGGGGTAGAAGTTCTTAATGACACTAACCGGGAATTGATTAATTTTTACAGTGTGTTGAAAAACCGCTTTAATGAGCTTCAAAGTCTTATTAAAGTAACCTTGCACAGCCGATGGCAGCATCGGGATGCTGTAGTAGTTTACGAAAGTCCTCACTTATTTGATGAAGTGCGCCGGGCTTGGGCAGTTTGGGTATTATGCTGCCAGGGGTTTAGCAGCAAGATAGATGGTAACTGGGGTTACGATAAGTCGAAACGAACTACTACTTTAAAAATCACTAATAAAAGGGATACCTTTACTGAGGCACTGGCAATACGTCTTCAGGATGCGCAGCTTGAATGTGCTGATGCTTTATATGTTATTGAGAGCAGGGATAGTATAGAAAGCTTTCATTATTGCGATCCTCCTTATTTTAACAGCAATTGCGGTCATTATGATGGCTACACGGCTGAAGATTTTACTTTGTTGCTTGAAAAACTGTCGGGTATAAAGGGTAAATTTCTGCTGTCATCTTACCCTTCAGAGGTACTTGCTGAATATACAAAGCGTTATGGTTGGGAGCAAAAAAGTTATGAGCAAGGGGTAAGTGTAAACAATAAGGGGGGCTATCAAAAGCGTAAATGGGAGGTATTGACAGCGAATTTTAAGTTTTAAAAAGGCCGGGTGGTGAGATAGTTGCAAATCAATCATCAGCCATAGCATTGCTGCTTACCCGGCCGTATTTTGAAGATACAAGCCTATATAATTGACTGAGATTGATTTGCTTTGCGAATATAAGTTACGGGTTTTAAACGCTGAAATCTGAATTTTTTAAAAATGTTCCGAAATGTTTT
>CALMYJ010000034.1 GCA_937873715.1 uncultured Chitinophagaceae bacterium | reverse complement strand
AGTGATGGGGGCAAAATTTGCCGTAACCGATTTGTTGCTGTTCATCGTTACCGAATTGCTGGTATTAGTACCGCTGGCATCGCCACTCCACCCGGTAAAAGTATAGCCTGCTGCCGGTGTAGCCGTAACCGTTACTGAAGTGCCGGAGTTGTATGTTCCAGCGCCTGTAACGGTACCGCCTGCTGCCGGGCTGCTGCTGGTGGTAAGTGTGTAAGTGATGGGGGCAAAATTTGCCGTAACCGATTTGTTGCTGTTCATCGTTACCGAAGTGCTGCTATTGGTACCACTGGCATCACCACTCCACCCGGTAAAAGTATAGCCTGCTGCCGGTGTAGCCGTAACCGTTGCCGAAGTGCCAGAACTGTATGTTCCTGCACCTGTAACAGTACCACCTGCTGCCGGTACACTTGTTGTGCTAAGTGTATAATTTACGGGAGCTTCGCCCGAGCAGTTTGCAGCAGTGGGTGCGTTGCCGGTTATTTCTATCCAGTCAATATCGGCTGTTGCATTTGATGTTGTACTTTCTAACCTAATGCTGTTATTGCCGGCGTTAAGTGTAACGGCAGTAGTTGTATTGGCAAATACTGTGCTGCTGCTTGTTTTAGGGAAGGGAAGTGCTTCGTTGAGTGTTGTGCCATTTACAATCAGCCTCATGCTATAGGTATTGCTGGTGCTGCTGTTTACATAGCGCCAGTTTAAGGTATAGCTGCCAGTGGCCGCTGCGCCTACACGCCATTCTACCGCTCTGCCGGCGGAGTTGCTAAGATTAATCACTTTTCCATTATTAGCACCACCGTTGTTACTAATAGCGCCTTCGTAAAGGCACAGGCCGGTAGCGGTTGTGGCATCATCCTCAATTCTTATGGTGCTTGTGCCGCCACCGCCATTTTGCTGGAAGTTTGCCGTTACAGCTTTATTGCTGTTCATGGTAATAGTTACGCTGGTATTGGTGCCGCTGGCGTCGCCACTCCACCCGGTAAAGCTATAGCCACTTGCAGGGGTAGCCGTTACAGTTACTGCACTGCCTGAATTGTAAGTGCCAGCCCCGCTTACTGTGCCACCTGCTGATGGATTAGCTGTGGTGGTAAGTGTGTAGGTGGTGGGTGAGGTGGCCTGGAAGTTGGCTACCACATTTTTATTGCTGTTCATATTCACTGTAATGGTGGTAGCTGTGCCGCTGGCATCGCCACTCCACCCGGTAAAGCTGTAGCCGCTTGCAGGAGTAGCCGTTACAGTTACTGCAGTGCCAGAATTATATGTTCCTGCACCGCTAACGGTGCCGCCTGCTGTGGGATTGGCTGAAGTTGTAAGCGTATATGTAACTGGAGGGGCACCGCCACAGGAGGTTGGGCTGGCAAGAGTTGCGCCGGCGCCTGCCATTACCAGGGTTTTTACATTCGCTGAGGGTGAAATGCTTAAAGAATAAGGTGGTGTAAATGCTGTTCCACTGCCAGATGTATTACCCGATGTGGATACAAATGTGTTATTAACAGCAGTAACAGCCGTAAAGTCATTTTGATATAAATCAATAGGTGTTTTTACGCCATCAAAATAATTGCTTTCTACCCTGATGTTGGCTTCCCGGCCTGCCCGTACACAATGGCTGTTGCTGGTATTGCTGAAGTAATTGTTTACCACATGCACCTGGCCATAGCGTACACGGGGCATACGTTCTTTACAGCCTGCGCCCCACCAGTTGTACATCATGGTTACTCTAAGCCGCCCTCGGTCAGAAGTTTTGGAATCGGAATTGCCGATGAGGTTACAAAACTGGTGGTTGCTTGAGGCGGATGTATAATAAAATTTACACCAGGTGATGGCGATATAATTTGCTCCATTGGTAATATCGAGGTTGCCATCCTGGCCATCGTAAATATCACAGTGGTCTATCCATACATTGCTGGTAGAACTGCCATCGATGGTGATACAATCTACACCATTTACATCTACAGCCCCGGGGCCCTGCACAATCATGTTCCGGATAATAACATTGCTGGCTTTTACATCAAAACCGCCAAACAGCTTTGCACCGGGCATACCGATGATGGTTTTATTGGCTGCTACATTTACCCTTGTGCTAACACCCGAACCCATAGTGCCTGATACATAAATTACTTTGGCACCTGAGGAACTGGCCTGGGTTTGCAATTGCGACAGCGTGGTAACGGTAATGGGTGTGGCATTTCCGCCACCGGTGGTACCACCGTTTTGCGTGGCCCAGCCTACAGGGGCACATTGGTCTTGCGAAAAAAGAGATGCAGGCATGAGCAGTGCAAATGCCAGTAAAAGCTGTAGTGTTTTTTTCATTTGGCAATTATTAATTAGTAGGTATAAAAGCATGTAATGGTGCCCGGGTATGCATGGCCCTCATTAGCAGTTGCAGCAGTGTGGTGCGGAATTAAAATAAGATTGGCCCAAAAGCGGGTAGTGCAGGGTTCTTTGGGGGAGTACATTTCAACAGTTCATAATCACCTACTGATTTTTTTGCTGATAACTTTTGGGACAATCTTTAGTGCGGTATTCAAAGTGGATTTTAAGCAATCATTAACCAAATCTTTGGGGATAAGGTTAGTAGTTCAATTACAACTCAATCATGGCCTTCAGGAACTTTACGAAAGCACTCTTTACTTTTACTAACATTGTTTTGAAAATTTATAAAATGAAGAAATGGAATAAGCATCGTTATTTACAAGCATCGTTCAATCGTGGGTTAAAACTATTTAAGGTTTTGATGATTTTATAGTGTTTGATTTTTTTTATTTGTGCAAACGATGCCGGTATCGATTTCAGGCCGTAGCAAGGCAGATAAAAAGGGGTATAAATACTATTTAAATAAAAAAACCGGTTAATGACCGGTATTTTTTTCTATAAAAAAGGGATAGAGGTTAAACGAATCAGGCAGATTCCCTTACCGTAAGTTCGGTGTCCAGTATTTTGGTTTCAAACTCTGTAATAGGCCGTTTGCTTTCAATGATTTTTATAAGCAGTTCAGTGGCTACCTGCCCCATTTCAAAAGCCGGTTGGCGGATAGTGGTAAGCGGGGGATTAAATAATTCGGGAATATTGGTGTTGGTAAAGCCTACCACGCCGAGGTTTTCAGGTATTTTAAGTTTTAGCTTTTTGGCAGCAGATAGCAGGCAGGTAGTGATACGGTCGCTGGCCGTTACCACTGCATCGGGCTTTTGCTTTTGGCTCATCAGGTTTTTGATGGCCACATCAATTTCTTCGGCAACCATGCCGCCATGATTGCAGTATTGCACATATTTTTCGTTGTACGGCAAGCCCTTTTCTTCTAAGGCTTTTTTATAGCCGTCCAGCCTTTCTTTAGTGATAGAGAGGTTTACAGCATTAGTGATATGGGCAATTCTTTTGTATCCTTTTTTGATAAGGTGGTTGGTGGCATCGTAAGATGCTTTGGCATTATCGGCAATTACTTTAAAAGTGTTGAGCCCCTCCGAAATGCGATCAAAAAAAACAATGGGCATTCCTTTTTCATGCATATTCATCAGGTAAGAGAGATCTTTGGTTTCGCTGGAGAGGGATACCAGCAGGCCGTCTACCGACCTTGAAGCAAGGTGCTGAATATTCACTACTTCCCTTTCGTACGATTCATGGCTTTGCGAAATAATAATATGGTAGCCGCGGTTGTAAGCAATAGATTCTATACCATTGATAGCCTGCGAAAAAAAGTTATTGGCAATTTCGCTAACAATTACGCCGATGGAACAATTGCGCCGCCCTTTAAGGCTTAAGGCAACCGGGTTGGGGCGGTAATTGATTTTTTCGGCATATTCCAGCACAAGCTTTTTGGTTTCGGAACTAATTTCGTAACTGCCTCTCAGTGCCCTGGATACAGTGGAGGTAGAAAGGCCAAGCGCTTTACTGATATCTTTAATGGTAATAGCTTCGTACATTGTTGTAGCAGCAATTTATAGTTTATGTAGCGGTAGGAGCAGGTGCAAACCTGTTATAAAGTTTAACGGGTTAAAGATAATTGTTTTTAAACAACATGCAATTGTAGCTTAAAGGGTTGTATCCATTTTACCTGCAGATTCGATATCGTTTGCGTAATTAATTCAATGCAGCAGCTTGTAATAATTTCACGAATAAGAGTATTTTGTGTGCACTTGGCGTATGAAATTTCCTGCCTGTTCAGCATTTGTTCCGGTTGGTTGATTGTTTTGCAGCCCGGTGCCTTTACTAAAACGATATGATGAAACTTATTTGTACAACACTCCTGGCTATTGCGCTGTGTGCGGCCCAGGCAACTTTTGCTTACGACCTTACTGTAGCTAAAGACGGCTCCGGTAATTTTACTACGATACAGGAAGCCGTAAATGCTGCACCCACCGGGCTTACAGCACCGTATACTATTTTTATAAAGAATGGTATTTATAAAGAAAAAATTACAGTGCCCTCCAATAAGCCTTTCTTGAAATTTGTAGGCGAAACCGTGGCCAATGTGATTATCACCTATGATGATTATGCGGCCAAAAATACGTCGTGCAACGCTACACTGGGCACCCAAAATTCTGCTACAGTTACCATTAATGCCACCGACTTTAGCGCAGTGAACATCACTTTTGAAAACAGCTACGGCGATGGATCGCAGGCGGTTGCTATCGTGGTGAACAATGACAGGGCTGCATTTAAAAACTGCCGTTTCCTGGGCAACCAGGATACGCTTTACTTAAAAGGCGGCGGCCCCCCAAAAGCCTATTTTACCCATTGCTATATTGATGGCAACGTGGATTTTATTTTTGGCAATAGCATTGCCTTATTCGATTCCTGTGTGGTATATGCCAAAACACGTACCAGCGCAGGGGTATCATATATTACAGCACCCAATACCCCGGCTGGCCAAACCTATGGTTTTGTTTTTCGCAATGCCCGCCTGCCTTATAATACCGGCAATACCCTGTATTATTTAAGTCGCCCCTGGCCAAGCCCCAGCGAAGCCGGTACAGCACAGCATACCGTATTTATTAATACGCTTATGAGCCAGCACATTCACCCGGATGGATGGGCTGTATGGAACGCTAATACCATAACGGCTAATTTGCGTTACAGCGAATATCAAAGTAAATTTTTCAGCGGTGCGCCAGTAGATGTAAGTAAAAGAGTGGCATGGTCATCGCAGCTTACCCAGCAGGAAGCCGAAGCATATACCCCGGCAGCTATGTTTGGCAGTTGGGATCCATGCGCCCTGCTAGACGGTAACTGCAGCAATGTGCCTGCAGATATTGCTGTTTCTAATTTCAGGGTAAGTACTGGTGCCGTGTCTTCATTATTCCGGTGGAACATCAGTTGGCCCCTGCCCGGTATTAAATACCAGCTTTTTCGATCGGCAGATAAAAGTAATTTTACAGAAATATATACTGAAACTGCTGTTAGTGATACAGCCATCAATTTTCAATACACCGATTTTTCGCTGCCTGCCCCGGGCACTTCATATTATTATTACGTTGTGGCTTCTAAAAATGGTTACGCCAGTCATATTACGGATACCATCAGGGTTTCGGCAGAGGCCAGCTTGCAGGTAAATGCTCCTGCCGCTCTTACCCTTTGCGGATTTACCCAGGTACTGGGCACCCCATCGGTATCACAAACTTATACCATCTCCGGCGCCAATTTAACGGGCAATATCAGCATTACGCCTTCTACCGATTTTGAAGTATCGGCCAATAATATCGACTGGTACAATAGCGCCACGCCATTAGTACTTACGCCGGTGGGGGGCACACAAAGTACCCTTACTATTTATGTACGGCTCAATGCTGGTGCTGTGGATACCTATACGGGCAGTATTGCCAACGAAACGAATGGGGTAGCCATAATTTATGTGCCTGTATCGGGTAAAACAGTACCACCCTCCAGTTCCGACTTATTACAACAGTGGCCGCTCACAGCCAATGCTGCCGATAATGCAGCAGTTCGCTCAGCAGCGGTTACGGCCAGTACGGCTACACTGCACAACCTGTTTACCACCGATGGCAGTTTACCTGCACCGCCAGGTACTATTCCGGCCTATTCAGTGCAGTATGGACAGGCGTTTGGTGCCAATGCAGCTGGTAACAACTGGCAATCGGTAGGGGGTACTTTAAGGCGCACACATTACCAGCAGTTTACGGTTACGGCATCTCCCGGCAATTCGGTTCGGCTGGATTCAATTACCCTGTTCAGTAATTTTTATGCTACCAACAGTAATACAAAAATGGCTGTTGTATACTCTAAAAACGGGTTTGGCTCCCCGGCCGACTCGGCAGAAATATCAGATGGGGTAGGGCCTTCGGGCAGTGCTCTTTCATTTGCCGCAAGCGGCAATTTCACCAAATCCTTTACCCTGGCACAAAACAACAGCGGCCCTGCCGATTATTATGCGCTGGCGCTGAAAGGCAATACAGGCGTACAGTTAAATGAAGGCGAAACACTCACTATACGCTTATACTGGGCTTGTGGCAGCACCGGTACCCCACGTTTTGCCTTATTAAAAAATGTGGCTGTTAAAGGAGTAGTTACCACACCCACACCACTTAAGCTGTTGGCATTTAATGCTACCTATAGCAACAATAAGGTAATGCTGAACTGGCGTACCAGTAATGAAGAAAATACCAGGGAGTTTGATGTGGAAAGAAGTCTTGACGGTGTACGGTTTATCACTATGGGGCATGTAAGTGCCAGGAACACGGCCGGCCAAAATAATTACAGTTTTACCGACAATGATGATTTTTCGGGCATTGCATTTTACCGGCTTAAGATGAAAGACAGGGATGGTGGTTTTGCCTACAGTTTTACCACATCGGTAAATATCCGCAGGGGCGATAGCCTTAAAGTGCTGCCCAATATGGTAAGCAGCAATATGTATGTATTTCATTCAAAGGCCAAAGAAGGCGCCAAGATAGAAGTGTATGCATTTGACGGCAGGCAGGTGTTGAAACTGAATGTGCAACGAGATGCAGTGCAAACTCCGGTAAATGCCGCCATGCTGCCCGCAGGCAATTACAACCTGGTATATATTAATGGCATCAAAACAGAGTTTGTGAAATTTGTAAAACAGTAAACTTCAATTTTTTGTGCATAGAAAAATCAAAAGTCCTTTAACGAGGGTTTTTGTTTTTGGCAATTGGCAACGTTTGCGTAAAAAATAGAATCTCAAAAACGGGATTGTGGCTTTTTTTTTGCTGGGCATAGTAATAATCAATTAGTTTTGTCCAGCTATTCCCGGATATAATCCATCTGGTTGTATCAACTGCTTGCCGGTAATTTTTCTAAATATGTCGGCTTTGCGCTATGGATAATACAAGCGAAACTGTAGTAGATAAAATTTACTTTAGTATCTGTTGTAAAAGTACCGGTAATGCAGCCCTCATAATCCCACCCTTTTTTTATTATACTTTTCAGGCCATATTTATTTATTTTTGAAATCGATTTACATACATACACCATCAGGAATTTAAAACTGCATTTATGAAAAAGATGTTTACACGTTTTTTCTGTTTACTATTATCTGTGTTGCTGCTGGCTAATGCCGAGGCACAAAATCCAACTATTTATGCTTCGGTAGCTTCAGGCTCCTGGGCAAGTGCCGCCACTTGGGAAACTTTTACCAACTCTGGTAACAATACACCCGGCGCACAGGGTAGTGGTACACCGGCTGCAGGTGCTCCCAGTGGTACCCATTTTGTATATATCCGTAGCGGCCACACCATTACAATGGGTGGTGCAAACCGTTCCTGCTTTGGCATGCTTGTAGAAAATGGCGCTAAGCTTTGGGCCAATGAAGCAGCCGACCGCAGGGTACAACTGGTAAACGGTGGTACCGGCTTTACCTATCCTCAAAGCGGCACGCTTACCAATAATGGCGAAATAGGCGGGGATAATGATGGTATTTACTTTGAACCAGGTACCAACTGCCAGAATGTAACCATTAACGGATCTGGCAGCACTATTGTACGTATGTTAAGGGTGCCCGGTGGGCTTGGTAGTGCCAGTGGCGTTTTGAACATCACCATTGATAAAAATATCACCTTCACCCGTACCAATAACTATGCGCTGTCATTAATTTATAACCCCCAGCCTACAAATGATTTTACCCTTACCATTGCTGCCGGCAGAACTGTAACACTAAACAATGCCAGCGGATACTTTAGTAATAACGGTTTGGGTTCAGGTAGCGGTTTTGGAAAATATACTTACAATATCAACGGTACACTTGATTTATCAGCCTCTACACAAACAGAGAACTTCCTTACAGCATTTTCATTAGAAGGCGGAGAGGTAAATCTTAATGTGGGTAGCACCGGTGTTATTAAAACAGGCGCTGCTTTCAACTCCTCTCCTGTTGCTCCGGGTGTAGCCAATCTTACTATTGCCAATGGTGGTGTGGTAGATGCCACACTGGCTACTGTAATGAACTTTAATCAAAATGCCTTCCAGGTTACCGGTACAGGAGCTGTTATTAGAAGCGTGCCCGGTGGTTCTGGCAATCCCCGTACTACCTTCCCGTTAGGTATTGGAGGCAGCTATAATCCACTTTCTATCAGCAGCAAAAGCGGCCCAACTGAAGTATATACAGTAGGGCTTACCAATGTACCGGTGGTACCACCGCCTGCACAAACTTTACCCCGTGCATGGGGAATTGCAGAAGGTACGCCCGGCGGTAATGCCGATACGCTTCGTTTTGGCTGGACCCTGGCTGATGTAGGTGGTTCTGGCTTTGTGAGTGACGGTTCTCAAACAGTATATGTTGCCGGATGGAACGGCTCTCAATGGATTACCACACCTGCACTGGTAACTGGTGCTGGTACACTGGCCGATCCTTATGTGGCAAGGGTTGTAGTAGAACCGTTTGCTTCTACCGCCTATATTTTAACCAATACCAATACCACGCCTGTAGCATTTGTAAATGTAAGGGGTACTAAAGTGGCCGCAGGTATACAACTTGATTTTGGCAATGCCATCGAATCTGAAGTGAAACATTATACCATCGAAAAATCGAATGATGGCCGCAACTTCACCACGCTGGTAGTATTGCAGCCAAAGTCGAATAATGGCCTGCTGAACAGCTACAGCTTTGTAGACAATAACCCTTACAAAGGCAATAATTTTTACAGGGTAAGGTCAGAAGAAGTATATGGCGCTGTAAAATACAGCCCGGTTGTAAGCATCAATACTTCAAGGGCGGGTGCTAACGTAAATGTCTATCCTAACCCGGTAAAAGGCAATAACGTAAGCATCCAGTTAGAAAACCTGGAGAAAGCAGTTTATAACATTGATATATTCAATAACCTGGGTCAAAAAGTATTTACCCGCCAGTTAAGGCATGATGGCAATAACTCAACTATTGTTGCCGACCTGCCGGTAGCTGCTAAAGCCGGTGTGTACAGTGTGCATGTAACCAGCACATTAACCCGTTATGTAAAAAGCATTATCGTAGAGTAAACATATTGTATTGTTGAGCAAAAAAGGGGGCTGCAGTAATTGCAGCCTCTTTTGTTTTGATGTTGCTATGCATTGTGCTGCATTGTAACTGAAAACTGCCACCCGGATAATGCTGCAATAAGTAGTTGTTATCACAGGTGTTATGAAGCTGGCAATTGCTGGGTGTGTGTAAAGCAATAATTTGTTGTAATGCCCGATTGTAAAGGCTTGCAGCGAATTTAA
The DNA here is from genome assembly GCA_937873715.1 of uncultured Chitinophagaceae bacterium. Taxonomy (GTDB): domain Bacteria; phylum Bacteroidota; class Bacteroidia; order Chitinophagales; family Chitinophagaceae; genus Ferruginibacter. Next base: position 46,081 of record CALMYJ010000034.1, on the reverse strand, counting down.
GGTATAAAGATACCGGCAACGATTGCATAAAATTATCCGTAGTAATTACTCACTGCTACTGATATAATTACTAATTTTCAACCTGAATTTAGCTTAACGCATCGCTTGCAAACCGCTTAAATGAACCTGCTTGAAAAATTTCGGTACGATGATTGCCAGTATATGAAATCCTTTCCCGGTTCAATTTTTGCCAAAACGATATTCTAACTTCTTTTATAACCTTACATAATGCATACGCTGTATGAAAGAAAAGCTGCCTGTTTTACCTGCATTTATTTATCCAATGACAAATAATTTTTACACAAACATGTTTAGTAAAAAAATGTTTTTCCTGCGCTGGCGCCTGCTGCCCGTGCTTTTAGCCTGTTTTACGGTAGCCGTAAAAGCCCAGGTTACTTTTCATTTTAGCGCTGCTCCCTTTAATGCTACCACCCGTGGTTACGAAATGCCCGGGGTGGGTACTTATTTCAGGGATAATGGCAGCAGCTCCGGTAATATCAGTTTTAATAACAGTGCTAACTGTTTCGGTTATACGCCAGGAGCGCCAACCAGCAGCAACCAGTTTTATTTTTTACCTGTGTTTGGAAATATTTCCAAAATAACGGTAAGGGGTACCGGTACGGGCAGTAACAGGGTGTTTTCAAGTCTTTCTGTTTCTGCTACACAAAATGGCACTTACACCACTATTCAATCTACAGCAACAGGCACCATTAGCGGCACCACTTGTAACAGTATTGAAATTGTGCCCTCTACTTTATTAAGCAGTGGCGTATATATCAGGTTGCAATTTTCGGGCAACCTCAACGTAACCTCTATTGATTTTTTGAATAATGCCACAGAACCTGTTGTGAGTACGGCGGCTGCCACAGGCGTTAGCTGTACCACGCTTACGTTTAATGGCAGTGTGGATGATGACGGTGGTTTTGCCCAGGTAACCCGTGGCTTTGTATACAGCACTACCAATACCACACCAACCCTGGCCGATGATGTGATTACTGATGCCGGTAATTCCACTGGTGCATTTTCTGCAACGCTTACCGATTTACCACAGGGTACTACCTATTATGTGAGGGCCTATGGTACTACCAGTATGGGTACAGGCTATGGTGCCGTACAAACGGTAACCACTGCCACACCATCTACCCCGGTAGTGAGCACTACTGCGGTAACCAATATCACTTCTTTTGGCGGACAAACAGGCGGTGATGTTACTGCCGATGGTTGTACTGATGTAACCGTACGTGGGGTGGTATGGAGCACTTCGCCTAATCCTGAACTGCCCTCGGCCAACACAACCACCAATGGCTCCGGAACAGGCTCCTTTGGCAGCCAGATTGTAGGGCTTGCGGCTTCTACTGTTTATTATGTAAGGGCTTATGCTACCAATAGCAGCGGCACGGCTTATGGCAACGAAGTAACATTCACTACTGCCGAACCGCAGCCTTCATTATTTGCTAATCCAACTGCATTGAACTTCCCTGCTACTGCTATAGGCAGTTCCAGCAGCCTTACGTATACCCTTACCGGCGAAAACCTCACTGCCGATGGCACTGTAACCATTACTGTACCTGCAGGCTTTACCGTATCGCCGGCTTCTATAACTTATACCGGTACTGGTTTTGTACAAACTGTTACTGTTACCTTCAGGCCAACTGAATTCAGCGCTTATAGCGGACAGGTTACACAATCTGGTGGCGGCGCTGTAGGCTTATACAATGTATCTCCTTTGCTTACCGGCAACGGCCGTTTACCTATACCCGATGTAACTTCTAATATGGGTAACGATTTCTGGCTCGGTAATGCTTACCATGCCCAGATGGCGAGGAAAGATGGTGAAGAAGCCAACCTTTCTTTATATGTGGCTGCACCGGATGATAAACCCGTTACCGTGGTAGTGGAAATGCCCGGTTTGGGCGGTGGCTTTGCAACACAGGAAATACCTTTAATTGCCGGTGAAGTAAGAGAAATATCTGGTTTCCCCCGTGGCGATAATGTAAACCGTAACCCTTCAGGTGCGCCGGATTCAAGGCTGTTTTACACCGGCATCAGCAACAGGGGTATACATGTATACACAAAAGATGGTACACCTGTTTCGCTGTGGATGTACAGCTACTCTGCACAGGATGCTGCTGCCGGTAGCCTTATCTTCCCAACCAATACCTGGAATACTTCTTATTCGGTACAGGCTTATGGCAGTAATTCCAACTCTGCCGGTAACCCCAATTCCTTCTTCTTTGTAATTGCTGAAGAAGATGGTACCGAAATTGAATTTACACCAACAGTAGATATCCTCGATTCCTTTTGGGCAGCTAATAACAATACCACTTTATTTACCCGTACACCGGCTCAGCAAATCAAATATTTTGCTGGCCAAACGTATAACATCACCTTAAATAAAGGCCAGGTATTTAATGCCCTCAGTAATATCATTGGCAACTTTGGCCAGGATTTATCCGGCACTACTGTACGCAGTACCAATTGTAAAAAGATTGCCGTATTTGGCGGTAATGGCCGTAGCTATCTCACCACCGATCTTTGTCCTAACCCCGGCTCCGGCTCCGATAACCTGGTACAGCAAATGTTCCCTAAAGTGGCCTGGGGTACTAAGTATTATACCGTACCCACCAAGCACATGGAGTATAATACCATCAGGATTTATGTTGATGATCCGGCAACTACAGTTTGGGTAAACAACCCGGCCAAAGATGCACCACTTACCAACATAATCAATAATACGTATTACGAAATATACACCAACCAGCCTTCTGTTATTGAAGCCAGCAGGCCTATTAGTGTAACACAGTTTATTGCTTCAGAATCCTGCGGCAGTCAGCCCGATTATGGTATGAACGGCAGGGGCGATCCGGAAATGATTATCCTTAGCCCTTCGGCCCAGGCGATTAATAAAGTAACCGTATATACCCCTTCATTTAAAAACGGGAATAACGGTGGCGCCTATATCAATGTGGTCATCCCCAAAGACGGTATTAATTCATTCAAACTCGACCCCGTTACCAACCTCGACCAGATGGTGGATACCGGCAGCAGCAGCTTTATTGCAGGTGTGGCCTTCCAGCCAGCCGATGCTTTAATACCCATTAAAGATGCCTTTATACCTTTTGATGCCGATGGCGAATACTATTGGGCAAGGTTTAAAGTAAACTTCCCCGAAGCGCATACCTTGGTATCTGATATTCCATTTAATGCGATTGCTTATGGTACTGCCCAGGGCGAAAGCTATGGCTTTAATGCCGGTACAAGGCTGAACGACCTTTCGGTGCCGCTCATTATCGAAAACCCTTATGGCGGTCCTTCGCAAAGGCTGAATACCTGCCGTGGTACAGCGTTTAAGGTATCGGTAGTATTGCCTTACGAAACCAATAAAATAACCGTATCCTTCGCAGATAATACACCGGTAACACCAGCTACCGATACTACGCTTCAGGCTGCTTCAGGCTATCTTGCTGCCGACAGTACTTTTGAAGCCAACGGCCAGACTTTTTACGTATACAGGATTGACCGTAGCTATTCCTTTACACAGGCGGGTGCATTTAGGGTAAATGTTACTGCTTACGACGACCGTACTACCGACCCCTGTGCACAGGGTACCGACCAAACCATCGGTTATAATATCGATGTAATTGCCGGGCTTAATGCAGCATTCGACATTACATACGATAAATGCATCAACGATTCTGTATTGCTGGAAGATAAATCCGACGGCCTGGGTTACGATATCATTAGCTGGAAATGGACCTACGACAACGACAGTAAAGCCGTTGCAGAGCCGGAAGGCATTTTGCAGAATGCAAAAATTGAAAACCCTGCCGATAATGCTGCAGCCAACTATACTTTATTGGCTGTAAACGAAATTGGCTGTTTCAACACAGTTACCAAATCATTACCGGCAAGCCCGCTGCCCGACCTGGTGTTTACTGCACCCACACCTAATCCAATATGCAGCAATGTACAGCCCATCAACCTGGTGGCAACACCTGCTGGTGGTGTATTTAGCGGTCCGGGTGTAACTGGTTCACAATTTAACCCCACTACTGCAGGTGCCGGTACACATACGCTGCGCTACACCTTTACCGTAGGGGAAGCCTGCAGCACTTTTGTAGAACAAACCATTGTGGTAAATGCAGCCGGAACTTTAACCATCACCCCGGTAAATGCACTTTGTATTACTGATAATGCCATTACCCTGCAGGGTAGCCCTGCTGGTGGTACTTTCAGTGGCCCGGGTGTAACTGGTGCACAGTTTAACCCTGCCACTGCAGGCGCTGGTTCGCATATCATTACGTATACCAATGGCCCCTGCGCCCAGCCGGTAAGCACTACTATCGTGGTAAATAATTTGCCCGATGCTTTTGCAGGCCCCGATATTGAAGAAACACCGGTAAGGGTAGCCGTACCATTTGCAAATGCTACCGGTACTGCTGGTGCCACTTATTCCTGGTCGCCTGCACAATGGCTGTCCGACGCAAATGTGCTTAACCCTGTGCTTACACCAGAGCAGTTAGGAACTTATACGTACACCTTAACGGTTAGCCTCGGTGGCGGTTGCGTTCGTACAGATGATATAACCGTTACCGTGAAAGGTGATTGTGTAACGCCAAAATCGGCCTTTACACCCAATAACGACGGCTTTAACGACAGGTGGCTGGTAAGTAACGGCCAGTGTGCACAGCAGTTAAAAGTGAGTGTATACAACCGCTGGGGTGGCCTGGTGTTCCAGAGCGAAAACTACAGCAACAACTGGGATGGTACAAAAGGCGGTAAACCGCTGCCCGACGGCACCTATTACTATGTGATAGAAGCAAAACTTTCTGCCGGAACGATTAGGTTCTATAAAGGCAATGTAACCATCATGCGCTAATGCGGTAAAAAGTATTTGAAGAAACCAATTATAAAAACGACCAATAATAATTGTAATATGCTCAGGAAATTATTAACCATTGCTTTGCCGGCTGTACTGGCTGCACAGGCATCAAATGCCCAGCAGATATTTACATTCAGCCAGTTTATGAAACACAATTTTGTGTTCAACCCGGCGGCTGCCGGCGCCAACGAACAATCGTCTGTTGGCGGCACCTACCGTAAAATGTGGACAGGCTTCAACGGTGGCCCGCAAACCACCTTCCTGTATGGCGATACCTATTTTGATAAAAAGAACACCGGCGTGGCCGTAGTATTGTACGATGACAAAACCGGCCCAACAGCCCGGAGTGCCGCACAGGTTAACCTGTCGTACAGCGTACAGTTGGATGGCCAGGGGCGCAGGCTCATGCTCGGCTTTGCCGGCCAGTTGATGCAGTACCGCATTAACAAAGCGGCTATTGCCGACGACCTGCCCAACGATCCCCTGCTGGCAGCGAATGGCAATACCATTAAAGGTGATGCGGCAGCAGGTGTGTATTACCGTTCCAAAAACTTCAACCTGGGTTTTGCCGTGCAAAATATCATTCAAACCAAGTTTAATTATATCAAAACGGCGGCCAACCCCGAGGGCAGGTTGTACAGGCATTATTACATTACTTCCAACTACTCCTTAAAAGTAGATGAAGACAATACCCTGGTACCGAATGCGATGGTATTATTCGTGCCCGGCTTTCCGGCCGAGGCTTCCGGAGGCCTGATGTTGGATCATAAGGACGTTGTGTGGTTTGGTTTTAACTACCGCCTGAAGCAGAGTTATACAGCCTATGTAGGGGTAAAAGTAGATCATAAGCTGGCCATTGGCTATGCATACGACCAGTACAACAGCCCACTCAGCCTCTTTGATGACGGCAGCGGCGGCCATGAAATTTCTTTGCGTTATTTCTTTAAAAAATAGATTACCATCTATCTGAATAATCTTTTATTATTGAAACCTATCAATTGCAAGTTATGAGAAAGAAAGCTTTCAATATATTTCTACTTTTTGTATACGCTAATACTGCATCGGCACAATGGAGTTTAACGGGTAATGCTGGCACTAATCCGCCAACTAATTTTTTGGGTACAACGGATGCAAAATATCTTTTAATAAAAGTTAATAATGTCAAGTCTGGGATTATTGATTACGACTACACAAAAGGTAATACAGGTTTCGGGTATGAGGTATTATTTTCAAATACATCGGGCATTTATAATACAGCAATCGGCTATAATTCATTATTCTCAAATACAACCGGGAGTAGAAATGTTGGGGTTGGTAATAATTCATTAAATGTAAATACCGTTGGTTATCAAAATGTTGCTGTCGGTTTTTCAGCATTAACGCAGAATATTTCAGGTCACGAAAATTCTGCAGTTGGAGATAATGCTTTATCTACAAATACATCCGGGTATCGTAATGTTGCTTTTGGACACCTTGCCTTAATTAATAATTCAACAGGTTATTTAAATACTGCTGTTGGATACCAAAGTTTAGGAGGGGTAGGGTCTGGAAATAACAATATTGGAATTGGAAATTTCACTGTTTTTGGCATAGGGGCTGTAGATAGTAATATTGCTATTGGTTCAAGAGCTTTATTCAATGTCGCATCAAATACGAATATTGCTCTCGGCCACTCATCTTTATATAGCAATACGACTGGCAGTCGAAATACTGCAATTGGACATAATGCTTTATATTCAAATACTAATGCTAGCAATTTAACAGCAGTTGGTTATCAGTCATTATATTCAAATACATCAGGTGAATTTCTTTCTGCTTTCGGTTATCAGTCGTTGTTTTCAAATACTACTGGCACTCATAATGTAGCTTTTGGATATCAATCAATGTATTCAAATATTGGCGCAAGATATAATACGGCTATTGGCTATCAGTCATTATTTTCAAATACTACAGGCGAGAATAATTTTGCTGGTGGGGGCTGGGCGCTCAGAAAGAATATAAATGGAAATGGTAATTGTGCTGTTGGTACTTATGCTTTAGCAGATAATATATCTGGTTCTGGAAATACTGCTGTTGGCAATGCTGCTCTTATACAAGTCACAACTGCAGCAGCGAACACTGCTATAGGGTACAAAGCATTATATAGTAATAAAACAACTAATAATCTTACTGCAATTGGTTATGAATCTTTGGTTGCAAACACCAGTGGTGCTCAAAACACAGCAACTGGCTATTTTTCGTTAAAGAATAATACTTCAGGATCTTGTAATACTGCAAATGGTTATGAGGCTCTTTTTTCAAATACTACTGCAGCAGATAATACTGCTATAGGTTGTGGATCTCTATACGCAAATTTAGGATCAGGGAATACTGGTGTGGGAACTCAAAGTCTATATTCAAATACAACAGGAACATATAACACAGCAATTGGATATGCCGCAAACGTAAGTGCAAACAACCTGACTAATGCGACAGCCATTGGAAATGGAGCAGTTGTTGATGCAAGCAACAAGGTAAGGATAGGAAACACTTCTGTAACTAGCATTGGAGGACAAGTAGCTTGGACTACTTTTTCCGATGCCCGGGTTAAAGATGATGTTAAAGAAAACGTTCCGGGATTAAATTTTATTACAAAACTTCGTCCTGTTACCTATCATTATAATGTTAAAAAGGAGAATGAGTTGTTAGGGTTAAGTGATGATATGGCTATGCAGATGAACAAAAGCGAACTTGAAAAAGTAACATTTACAGGGTTTCTAGCCCAGGAAGTTAATCAGGCTGCTGAAAACATTGGATTTGATTTTAGTGGCGTAGATAAGACAGGGAAGATAATGGGGCTTAGGTATTCTGATTTTGTAGTGCCAATTGTCAAATCAATACAAGAGTTAACAAAGGTTAGTGAAGAAAAGGATGCAAAAATAGAGAGCCTGCAAAAACAAATTGACGAGTTGAAAAACATTATATATGAGTTGAAAAATGAGAAAATGTTAAACAGCACTTCAAGTAGTTCTGCTAAATTGGAGCAAAGCACACCTAATCCATCCAATACAAACACAAATATTAAATACTTTGTACCTCAAATGTCAAAAAACGCTAAAATTATAATTAATAGTGCTGGCGGTGTGTTAGTAAAGCAAATCCAAATAAATGATCGAGGTGCAAGAAACCTGATGTTACCTGCAAACACGCTAACGAGTGGGATATACTTATATACTCTAATAGTTGACGATAAAATTATTGATACAAAAAAAATGATTATTACTAAGTAATATTTGTATAAATATATTTTAATCTATAAGTAGCCTTTAATTCATACTCTATGTTCTACCCAAATTTGGTGCCTCTCCATTAAAATGGGATTTAGAATTTTGGGGATAAATGAGAAAATATTAATTATAAATTGCATTCAATGGCAACGTTTGCGTAAGTTGCTAATACTAGAGGCAACAAAATTGAGTTAATCCTACTCTAAATTAATAATATATACTTGTCAATATGAGCAACGTTACTTTTAAGGCATCTAAAAGGGCCATTTTTTTTTATTTTATTACACTTTTAAACCTGCAATTTTTTTTTGGCACATCACTTAATGCCCAGGTGATAGCAACCTATCCTATGGTAAGTGCAGGTGGTTTCAATTTTAATTATAATCCTGCTCTTTCTAATCCCAATATTACTGCTTTGCCTATGCAGGTAGGGAGTGAGTTGGAATCAAATGCGCCAAATAATACAGCATGGCGGATAAAAAATCTCAAAAACCATCCTTCTAAGCTTTGGCCTTTTGAACCTACCGATAACTATCATTTCCAGTATCCGGTTTATCCAAAACTTGGTTACGATTTTAACCTTACTTCTATTAGTTTCACTATCAAACAAATTGAAAATGGGCCAATAGACCTGATGATTTTGCCCCGTTTTCAGGTTAATGGTACTGGTCCTTGGTATGATCTTTCTGCTCCAATCAATATTACAGGCGGTACAGCAAGTGGTTTAAATATACCTGTAACAATTAATACAAACGAAACATTTTACAGTGGAAATGGCCCAACAGCAAACACTTACATTATCAGGTTTTATGTGTACGGTAATACTGCAAGTGATGATGATGATGAAGGTTTTCGTTTTTCACCAATGGTTTTTAATGGCACTGTTTATTCGCCTACAGCTTTACCGGTAACCGTTACTACAGTTAGTGCTACAGCTACAGGTAAATATTCAGGTACTGTAACAGGTACGTATTCTTACGAAGCTGCAAACCCAAATAAGTATTATCTCGTAAAGCAAAGCGGTGTCATATATAGCACAAGTGAAGCAGAGTTGGCAACTATGGATACTTCTGCCAAAACAAAAACAACCAATGGTGGTGCAGGTGTGATTAACAGTAATATTACTGGATTAAATGCTGCTACGCAGTATTGGGCTAAAACGTATATCGTTACCCAGTTTGGCATCCAGTATGGTGCCGTACGCAGTTTTACCACACTTGCACCTACACCACCATCTGTTACCACTAATCCTGTAAGTGGTGTTTTATCAAACAAAGCTACCGGTAGCGGTACCGTTACCGATGGCGGTGGTGTACCCGTATCGGCAGTAGGCTTTGTATGGAACAGTAATGGTGGCGCTACCCTGGCATCTAACAGCGGCAGGGTAATCTTAAATGGCGCTACCGGCAACTTTACCGATTTTATGAAGGGGCTGGCGCCATCTACCCAATATTGCTACCGGGCTTTTGCCACCAATGCACTGGGTACTACCTATGGCGATGATGTATGCTTTACCACCGGCGCACCCGAGCCTGTGCTGGTTGCCATACCCGGTGTAATCGATTTTGGTGAAGTGTATTTCGGCTCCAACCCCATTACCGTAACCTACAATCTTACCGGCCAAAATCTTACACCCGCTACTGGTACCATTACGGTGAGTGTACCCGTAGCTTCAGGATTTAGAATATCACTTAATAGCAGTACTGGTTATGGCAATAGCATAACCATACCTTATACCGGCGGCACATTACCCCGTACCCCCATCTTTGTACGATTGCCAACAGGTACTTTTGGCAATTTTACCGGGGTAATCACCCATAGCGGTGGCGGTGTAACCGCTGTAAATGCCGATGTGGTAAACCTTACCGGACAGGTGCTGCCTTCGCCGGATGATATTACCAACCGGGGCACCGATTTCTGGCTGGGCTTTGCTTACCAGAACAGGATGAACCAGGCGCCTACCTCTAATAACAAACCCTATCTTACCGTATATGTTGCCGCTGGCAATCAGCCTGCAACGGTGAATGTACAAACACCAGGTATACCCGGTGCATATAACCAAACACAAACTGTACCAGCCAACAGTACAAGAGCATTTACTACCTTCCCCGACGGGCTGGTACCTGGCCAGGACACCCGCCTCTTTGCTACCGGCATCAGCAATAAAGCTATCCGTGTAACTTCTACTAATGGTGCCCCAATATCGGTATGGATGTATATCGCTACTACTGGCAACTCGGCCGGTGGTGCTATGATTTTTCCTACCGAAACATGGAACTCTAACTATGTGGTACAGGCTTATGCCGGAAAAAGTAATAACGGTTTGCCCAACTCAAACTTTTTTATCATAGCAGCAGAGGATGATACCAAAATAACCATTACACCATCATCAGGTATTATATCTCCTGCGGGGGCACTGGTGGATAATCCTCCGGTACAGTACCCGGCCAATGTGCCCTTTACCATCACCCTAAATAAGGGGCAGATATTTAATGCAGTAGGGGTGATTACTGGCAGCAGTGGTGGTGCAAGTTCTTCCGGTTTCGACTTAAGTGGAACTACCATCACTACAGATTGCGATAAAAAAATTGCTGTATTTGGCGGCAATGGCCGTTGTATGGTAACCACACCGGTAAACTGTACTGAATCTAATGTAAGCTCTGGCTCTGATAACATGGTACAGCAAATGATACCCAGTGTGGCCTGGGATACCAAATACTTTACCGTACCCACCAAAACGATGGAATACAACCTTTTTAGGGTGTATGTAAGGGACGCCAATCAAAAAGTATGGATAAACGATCCCACGCATGGCAATACTTTGCTTACCACACCGGGCGCTAAATCGGGTGCACCACGATACAATGGTTATTATGTGTTTACCAAATTTGCCAACAGCCCCGGTGGCTACTATGCTGTAGAAACAAACACTCCGCTTGAAATTGAGAGTGATGAGCCAATTAGCGTTACACAGTTTATTACTGCCGGTGATTGCGGTGACAAACCTGCGATAGGCAATAATGGCCAGGGCGACCCTGAAATGATTATTCTTACCGGCGCCCAGCAGGCTATTACTAATGCAGTAGTGTATTCACCGGCATTCCAAAATAATGCTAGCGGTGCAGGGTATATTAATGTGGTGATAAAAAAAGAAGGGGTAGAAACCTTCCGCCTAAACCCAACTACCAATCCTACCCAGATGGTGGATACGGGGCGCAGCAGTTTTGCTGGTGGCCAGCAATACCAGGCAGGAGCTTTATTGCCTATTAAAGAAGCATTTAAGCCTTATCCAACTAATCCCAATTATTACTGGGCTAAGTTCAGGGTGGCTTACCCGGCTACGCATGTGATGAGTTCTACCGTGCCGTTCAATGCTATTGCTTATGGTGTGGCAAGCGGCGAAAGTTATGGCTTCAATGCCGGTACAGCGGTTAAAAACCTCTCTTCGTATAAAATTTCGGTTAACCCCGAAGGTACCGACTCCAGCAGTACGGTAGTACGTACCTGCGTGAACCTGCCAATTACTTTAAAAATTGCTTTCCCTTACAATCCAACGCTGGTAGATAGTGTGGTATGGGAACCCAACGATGCCAGGATAACACCCAATGCCCGTATTGTAGGCCCTATAGTGGCTGGTAAAGCCGAGTATGAAGGCACTGTGGATGTAAACGGTCGTACTTTTTATATTTACAAAGCACCGGTAGAGTATACTTTTGCTTTGCAGGCCTTATACCGCTTTAAAGTAACGGCCTATGGTACTTTTGCCAGCGATTGCCCCGGCGAAGACCAGGAAATCATTCTCGTAAATGTGGGCCAGGATAACCTGAACCTGGCAGCCAACCCTGCTTGTAATAACCCACTTGTTCCATTTACGGCCGATACCATCCCGATGGTGGGTACCAATATCCTGAGCTGGGAATGGGATTTTGGCGATGGTACTAAACTATCCACCGGTAATATCACACCGCAAAGCCATACTTATCCTACAGGCGGTGCTACTGAATACAAAGTAAAACTCACTACAAAAAATACGGTGGGTTGTATTTCAACCGACAGCCTGTTGGTTGATTTTGGTGGCGGCCTTGAAGCGTTCTTTACACCCAGTACAAAAGCTGCTTGTGCCAATACCAATGTATCTTTCACCGAGGCATCATATGGTACCGGCACATCAGGCGCTCCCAGTAGTTGGGAATGGGATTTTGGCGATGGTAAAACCTTTAATGGCCAAAACCCGCCGCCACAAAGCTGGGCTACACCCGGTCAAAAAATTGTGGCCCTAACGGTGCGTACACCTATAGGCTGTGTAAAAACTTACACGGATACCATTACCGTAGAAGCTACGCCTGTACCGGCTATTGATGCTCCGGCTGATATTTGTATCGGCACTGCAGTGTCTTACAAAGACAACAGCACTGTGGCTATAGGCACCATTACTGAATGGTTGTGGAGTTTTGATGACGGTACTACCAGCACTTTACAAAATCCTAACCATACCTGGAATACTCCCGGCAATCATGTAACAACACTTTCTGTTAAATCAGCAGGTGGTTGTCCTTCAATTACAGATGCCACACATACTATTAGTATTATTCCACCGCCAACAGCAGGCTTTAGTTATGATTTGAATTGCACCACCCGTGAAATTTCGGTAACTGATACTTCTAATGCACAGGGCTCAACTATCAGCAAATGGAACTGGGATTTTGGTGATGGCACTACTGCCAGCACCCAAAACCCCAAGCATGTGTATGCTACTGCGGGCACTTACACCGTAACCCTGAGTGTAGAAACGGTTAATGGCTGTGCCAGCACTGCACCGGCAAGCAAGCAAATTACCATTGATGTATCGCCTGTGGCCGACTTTGTGCTGCCGGGTAATACCTGCCTGCCCAATGCCACCCCGGTATTTACCAATGCCAGCACCATCAGCGATGGCACTATTGCCACGGTTACTTACCAGTGGGAATTTGGCGATGGCGGCACCAGCACCCTTAAAGATCCTACGCATGTATATACCAATACCGGCAACTATGATGTAAGGCTTACGGCAATTAGCGCCAAGGGTTGTACCAACTCAACCGTTAAAACCTACAGTGCCATATTTGCAAGGCCGGTAGCTGCTATTGGCACTATTGCCGAAGTGTGTGCAGGGGGTACAGCAAGCTTCTCATCAGCAGGCAGCACGGCTCCGGGCAGTGCTATTGCCGGATGGACCTGGGATTTTGGTGACGGCGCTACCAGCACCCAGCAAAACCCAACGCATACTTATGCTGCAGCCGGTAATTATACCGTATCCTTAATCGTTAGTTCCGGTGCAGGTTGTACTTCAGCCGCTGTTACCGCTACGGCTGTTGTAAATGCATTGCCTGTAGCCGACTTTACATCTGTAGCCAACTGTACTACAAGAGAAGTAACTTTTACCGATGCTTCTACTTCGGCAGCAGGTACAGTAAATGCATGGGCATGGGCTTTTGGTGATACTAAAACAAGCACCCAGCAAAATCCTACTAACCAATATGCCAACGAAGGTAGCTTTACCGTAACCCTTACCGTAACTACTGATAAGGGTTGTACCAGCAGCACGGCCGCCAGCAAAACAGTAACAATAGCTGCAGCACCTGTTGCAAATTTTGACCTGCCCGGTAACCTTTGCTTACCTACGGCATCAGGTACTTTTACAAATACCACTACCATCAGCGATGGTACGCTGGCACAGGTAAGCTATGCCTGGGAATTTGGTGATGGCGGCACCAGCACAGCTACCAACCCGGTACATGCTTATACTGCCGTTGGGCCTTATACCATCAAACTTACCGCAACCAGCAACCAGGGTTGTGTAAACAGTACGAGCAAAACTTATAATGGTGTATATACCCAGCCTGTGGCTGTAATCACTGCACCTGCAGGTGTTTGTCTTGGTAATAATACCAACTTTAGCTCTGCACAAAGTACAGCACCTGCAAGTACCGTATCGGGCTGGCAGTGGAACTTTGGCGACGGTGGTACCAGTACCGACCAAAACCCGGTATATATTTATGCAGCAGGGGGTAACAAAACGGTTACCCTGGTAGTAACTTCTGCTGTAGGTTGTTCTTCGGCTCCGGTTACACAGTCGTTCGACGTTAACCTTAGCCCGGTACCCAACTTTACTTTCTCCAACATCCGCTGTGCCGATAGTGTAATCACATTTACGGATGCCTCGGTATCTAATGCTGCCGGTGGTATTACCGAATGGAGCTGGAATTTTGGCGATGGCACTACTTTAACACAAACCACAGCCGGACCGGTAACACATACTTTTAGCACTGCACAAAGCTTTACCGTATCGCTGGCACTTAAAAACGCCAATAACTGTTTGAGTGCTGCGGCGTATAGCGTACCGGTAGTAATACACCCCAACCCGGTAAGTAACTTTACGGCATCGGCTATTTGTATACCAGCCGGTACTGCACAGTTTACACAGCAGGCTACTATCAGCAGTGGCAGCATTACTTCATGGGATTGGGATTTTGGCAATGGCCTAACTGGTACAGGCGCCGCACCTGCCACCACCTATGCTACCGGTGGCGAATACCAGGTAACATTAAAAGCGACTTCGAACCAGGGTTGTGCCGCAATATTTACGGCACCTGTAAAAGCTTACAATACACCTACACCATTATTTAGCATCAATACCACAGGCGCATTGTGCAGCAACCTGCCTGTAAGTATTAAAGATCAAAGTGTGGTAAATGGTTATGGCGATGTAGATAAAATTGAAATCTTCTGGGACTACCTTAATGCACCTAATGCAAAGGATGTGATTAATGCACCTGGGGTAAATACAGATTATCCGCACACGTTTGCCGAATTTGGTACACCTGCCACCAGAACTTACAGGGTGCTGGTAAGGGCTACCAGCGGGGTGGGCTGCTCGGCTGATTATTTTGAAGATGTTGTAATGCTTGCAGCGCCAAAAGTTCAGTTTAACCAATTAGCTGCCGTTTGCCAGGAAGCTGCTTCATTTAACCTTGCAGGCGCTTCGGATCAGTTTAACCTGCCGGGTAGTGGCGCATATAGCGGTTCAGGAGTAACCACCAGTCCTGAATTCTCACCGGAAACTGCAGGCGCAGGCACCCATACCATCCGCTATACATATACAACGCTTACCGGTTGTACCGATTTTGCCGAAAGAACAATAGTGGTAGACCCCACACCGGTGATAGACTTTGGAGGTACAGAATTAAATGTGCTGGAAGGAGATGTAATGAAGCTGTCGCCCAGCATCAGCAATGGCGCTACCTTCTTGTGGACACCAGGTACTTACCTGAACAGCACCACTATCGCTTCACCATCGGGTAAACCTGTAAATGATATTACGTACAACCTTAAAGCCACTTCAACCTTTGGTTGCTTTAGCGAAAAATCAATTTATGTAAGGGTGGTGCGTAACTATATTGTACCAAACACATTTACACCTAATGGCGACCAGATACACGACCGCTGGGAAATTGAAAACCTGGTGTACTATCCTGCTGTACGGGTAAGGGTGTTTAACCGCTCCGGCCAGATGGTGTTTGAAAGCCTTGGTTACAATACGCCGTGGGATGGTAATTACAAGGGCAAACCATTACCATTTGGTACCTATTATTATGTAATTGAAACCGGTGGTGGCCGTCAGCCACGTACAGGGTATGTAACCATTTTGAAATAATTTATAGTACTGTTTGCGGCCTCCGCAGGAGGCCGCAAACAAAAAGTTGCACATATGAAAAAGTTCATAACAATTTGTTTGATGATTGCGGCAGGTGTGGCACAGGCTCAGCAAAAACCCATTTATACGCAGTATATCCTCAATAATTATATTCTCAATCCTGCTATTACCGGTATCGAAAATTATACGGATTTAAAATTCAGTTACCGTAACCAGTGGGTGGGTATTGATGGAGCTCCTGTAACCTCTTATATGTCTATACACGGGCCTATTGGTAAAAAAGACTACCGCACATCAGCCACTTCTTTTCAAATACCCGGCGAAAATCCCAGGGGTCGCTCCTATATGGAAGAATACACCGCACCCGAGCCGCATCATGGCATTGGGGGTACTATTGTGAGTGATAAAACCGGCTATATGAACCGCTGGGGGGCTTATCTAACTTATGCTTATCACAAAGGGCTTACCCCACGTACCACCCTTTCTGGCGGTTTTATGCTGGGTATGACATCGGTAAATATCGACGCTTCAAAAATTAACTGGGGCAACACCCCTCAGGATGACCCGGCAGTGGGTTATGCCTCTGGTGAAATCTCAAAAATAAAACCAGAAATTGGTGCAGGCCTCTGGCTGTATGGTGCCGACTATTTTGCCGGTATATCAGTAATGAATATCGTGCCTGCCAAAATGCGTTTTATCAACGATAATAAATACGGGGCCAGTTTCCTGCCGCATTATTTTATCACCGCAGGGTATAAAGTGTTTTTGGGCGACGACCTGTCGCTTACCCCATCTATCATGCTGCAATATGTACAGCCTGCACCTATGCAGCCCATGGTTAATGCCAAACTGCAGTACCGGGATCTTGCCTGGATTGGAAGCAGCTTCCGCTTTGGTGACCAGTTGAGTGGGTTTGCTGCTATGGCCGGCATGAATATTTCCAATACTTTTAATATTGGGTATGCCTACGATGTAGCCCCATCTGCCTTAAACCAGTACTCCAGGAATACGCATGAAATCATTATTGGTTTTTTGATTGGAAACCGTTTTGATGATTCCTGTCCGCGGCAAAACTGGTAGCATTAAAAAAAAAGAAAAAAGTTTTATAAAAATCACAGCAGGCAAGGGGCAGCACAGGGTTGATGCCTCTTGCCGTTTTAATGAATAGGATATGCTTATCAGTTCCCAAAAAACAGCCTTGGTTTTATTCATTTTTTTTACTTCTTTCAATGTATCGGCACAAGTAAAACAGGTGGTACAATCACCACAGCCGGCTACTTACCGCAACCCGGTATTGTATGCCGATTACAGCGACCCCGATGTAATAAGAGTGGGGGAAGATTATTATATGACGGCATCCAGCTTCAACTGTGTGCCCGGCTTACCCCTGCTGCATAGCAAAGACATGGTGCACTGGCGGCTGATTGGCTATGCGCTTCAGCAGTTGCAACCCACAGATGTGTTTGATAAAGCCCAGCATGGTAATGGGGTATGGGCACCTGCTATTCGTTATCATAAAGGCGAATTTTATATTTATTATCCCGATCCCGACCGGGGAATTTTTTTAATCAAAGCAAAAAATATTACGGGTCCCTGGTCGGCCCCTGTATTGGTTGAAGCAGGGAGGGGCCTGATAGACCCCTGCCCTTTATGGGATGAGGATGGAAAAAATTACCTGGTGCATGCTTACGCCGGCAGCAGGGCAGGCTTTAAAAGTATAATTGTTGTAAAAGAACTCAACACTACGGCGGATAAAGTAACCAGTGCCGCTACATTGGTGTATGATGGCAATAATATCGACCCAACTATTGAAGGCCCTAAATTTTACAAGCGCAATGGGTACTACTACATTTTTGCACCGGCCGGTGGCGTATCTACCGGCTGGCAGGTGGTGTTGCGGAGCAGGAAGGTAACAGGGCCGTATGAACGAAAAGTGGTAATGGCACAGGGCAATACGGATATTAACGGGCCACACCAGGGTGCCTGGGTACAGGCGCCAAATGGCGAAGACTGGTTCCTGCACTTCCAGGATGAGGGTGCCTATGGCCGTATAGTTCACCTGCAGCCCATGCAGTGGAAAAACGACTGGCCTGTAATTGGCATCGATGCAGATGGCGATGGTATTGGCGAGCCGGTAGCAGCATACCGGGTGCCATTTACTGCAAAAATGTATAAGCTGCCTGCCATGCCGGAAAGCGATGAGTTTAATGAAAACGGGATAGGCCTGCAATGGCAGTGGCATGCCAATCCACAGACCTGGTGGGCTATGCCTTACCCGGCACGTGGCGTATTGCGAATGAATACTGTATTACGTACCGATTCGGCAGAAAATATCTGGCCCATGCCCAACCTGTTGCTGCAAAAACTGCCTGCTGAAACCTTTGAAGCAACCGTGAAATTGTCGTTTAGCGCCAAAACTGAGGGTGAACGTTTTGGATTTGTCATGATGGGAATTAATTACGCCTTCCTGTCGGCAGTAAAACGTAATGGCCAGCTATTGCTTACCTATAATACCTGCTTTAATGCTGATAAAGACAAGCCTGAAACCGAAAAAGAACTGGGGGCAATAAATGGGGAACAGCTATTCCTGAAAATTTCGGTAGAGAAAGGGGCTAAATGCAGTTTTTGGTATAGTGCAAATGGTACAGATTTTAAGCTGGCGGAAGCTAATTTTGCAGCAACACCGGGCAAGTGGATTGGCGCAAAATTGGGGCTGTTTTGCAGCCGTATCGTCAAAACTAACGATGGGGGATATGCGGATATCGACTGGTTTCGTATTGAGCGGAAGTAATTGAAGCGGAGGTGTTAACTGATCATCTTTTTTTCAACGTCCTCAGCCGGGTTGATGCAGGGAAGGGCAAATATTTACTCATTATACAATAAAAGTTGTGGTTAAAAGGGGCTTTCAAAGGAAGCGCATTTAAAATTTTGGTTATGAAAAAGTGTACATTCAACCTGCTGCTTATTGTATTTTTTTTGTGTGCAGCGCCAGCTAAGGCACAGCATAAAGATGAAGCTGCAGTTGCCGCCGCTGTGGAACAAATGCGGCTGGCCATGATTAATGCCGATTCGCTGGCACTTACAATCCTGGCCGACGAGCAATTGAGTTATGGTCATTCTGGCGGCGCTATTGATGATAAAAAAGACTTT
This sequence comes from uncultured Chitinophagaceae bacterium, assembly GCA_937873715.1. Taxonomy (GTDB): domain Bacteria; phylum Bacteroidota; class Bacteroidia; order Chitinophagales; family Chitinophagaceae; genus Ferruginibacter. The sequence continues at coordinate 27,090 of CALMYJ010000034.1, read as the reverse complement.
GTGGGAAAAATTGTAAGTGGCCGCAGCGATTTTGTATCCATCACACTCACCGACCAAACTATAGCAATAGCCGGCAAAACTGCTATTGTGCGACATAAGCTGGATGCAGTAACCAACGATAATGGAAAGCCCGGCGAAGTAAAGCTTAGCATAATACTGGTATGGCACAAGCACAAAAGTGCCTGGAAATTATTAGCCCGACAGGCAGTAAAGCGACAGTAATTTTTATAACCTGCTTGTGAATTATTTAGCTATAGTGCATCTATAACCAATAATATTTTTATGGGATTTAAAAATATGCGGTTACCATTAAAATAAGCAGGGGCACTGCTTGTCGTTATCGGCAACGATTGCATAAAAATACCCATTTAAACAGGGACTAAGCCCCCAAAAACACAGTAATATTGACCCCTGTTTTGCAGCATAATGCTCAAAATATGTGTCTTAAATCGGTAAAACGGTTGCATAAAATTTTAATCTCTCCAACAAATATTGCTATATGAACAAACTGGCAGTTGTATTATTTTTCCTTTTTTCATTTTCTGTTACGGCTTTTGCACAAAATCAAACCATCAAGGGTACTATTACCGACGAAACGGGTGCTCCTATTAAGGGAGTGAGTGTATTTGCCAAAGGCGCAAAAAAAGGTACACAAACAGATGCCGCTGGGCATTTTTCCATTTCCATAAAAGAAGCAGATAAGTATGATTTAATTATTTCTGCAGTTGGATATAAATCGTCGGTGGTTACCACTAATGGTAAAACAGAAGTGAGTATCAAACTGGAACAGGATGTAATAGTGCAGGACGAAGTAGTGGTGAATGTGGGTTATGGCACTTTAAAGAAAAAAGAAGTTTCCAGTGCCGTTTCCTCCATCACTGCCAAAGATATTAAGGATATGCCAATCAACAATGCTTCCGAAGCATTGACAGGCCGCCTTGCCGGTGTGCAGGTAACTACTTCAGAAGGTGCCCCCGATGCGGATGTAAAAATTACCGTACGTGGCGGAGGATCCATTACCCAAAGCAACGACCCGCTGTATATTGTGGATGGCGTTCAGGTGGATAACGGCTTATCAACCATCGCACCGCAGGATATCCAAAGTATCGACGTATTGAAAGATGCGGCGGCTACGGCTATTTATGGTGCCCGTGGTGCCAACGGGGTAATTATTGTAACTACTAAAAATGCCCGCCAGGGTAAGCTTACCGTAAATTTCAATACAGCCATTGGTATTAAAAAACTGTACAGGAAACTCGATGTATTAGATCCCTATGAAATGATTGAGTGGGATTGGGAAAGATCAAGCTATAATATCAACGACAGGAATAATTTTATCAATAGATTTGGCTCCAGTTTTGATACCCTGCAGGTGTATAAGCAGCGCCCTATGGTAAACTGGCAGGATGAAATTATGGGCCGTACCGGTATAGTAGCTAACAACAATATATCTGTGAGCGGGGGTAATAATGTAACCACTTTTACCGCTGGTTATACCAATAACTACGAAAGGGCCATCCTGTTACGTTCGGACTATAAACGTAACCTCTTTAACGCAAAAATTGATATCAAGCCGGCCAAGAATATTAAGTTTGGTGTAACCGGCCGTTACAACAACCAGAATGTAATGGGCGCTGGTGTGTCAGACGAGCGGAGTTCTTCTTATAACAGGCTGCGTAATATCATTAAGTTTCGTCCTTTCTTAAGAGAGGGTATTGAAGATCCATTTGATGATGCCGGTGAAGATGAGAATCCGGGTAACGGGCTTTTCCTGATTAATCCTTTACAGTTGAATGCAGCCGAATACAGGCTTAAAACAACTAATGCGTATAACCTTACGGGCTATGTAAGCTATAATATCAATAAACGCCTCACCTTTAAAACAACGGTTGGTTACGAAAGGTCGCAACTAGTGGATCGCCACTTTAGCGACTCGGTATCCTCTATCTCAAGGCTTTTTGGCAGCGAAATGCCGGTGGTGCGGCTTGATTCTAATTTAAGGCGCCAGTTTACTAACTCAAACGTATTGACCTATAAACTAAACAATTACCGCAAGCGCCATGATTTTGATGTAGTGCTTGGCCAGGAAATTGTGCTTTTCAAAAGAGATATTGCCAATCGCCAGCTTAGGTATTTCCCTAATTTCATCAGCGAAAAAGATGCTTTTGATCAATTGGGACTTGGTGAGTCATTTGTTGGATTCCCATTCAAAAGACAAGAAGAGTCTTCCTTACTCTCTTTCTTCTCAAGGGTTAACTATACCCTGAGTAAGAAATATATTTTCTCCTTCAACATGCGTGCAGACGGCTCTTCTAAATTTGCTCCAGGAAGGCGTTGGGGCTATTTCCCTTCCGGTTCATTTGCCTGGAGAATTTCTAAGGAAAAATTTATGGACAAAGCTTACGCAGTTAGCGATTTAAAACTCAGGCTAAGCTATGGTACCGTAGGTAATAACCGTATTGCAGATTACCTGTATATGCCCAATTTTACCTCTGCCAGTGCCCACACATATTATTATGGCCTGAATAATCAAAATGTATATGGCGCTACCCCAACATCACTGGCTAATGATTTAACCCGGTGGGAAACAACAGTGAGTAAAAATATTGGTATAGACATCTCCCTGTTTAACGACCGACTGGGGTTAACCGTGGATGTATACCAGAATAATACAAGAGATTTACTGTTGGATGTGCCCATTGCCTCAAGCTATGGGTATACCAGTCAGATACAAAATGTGGGAGAAACCCGTAACCGTGGCATAGAAGTACAATTAAATGGTACCATTATCCGCAAAAAACAATTTAGCTGGAATGCCACATTCAACCTTACTTCTAACCGTAATATTATTGTAGCCCTTGGCCCCGGTCAAAATATGATACCTGTTTACTCCGGCTGGGGTATTTCTACCCAATACTTCGATTTTGTAGCCCAGGTTGGTAAGCCGGTAGGTTCTATGTACGGTCTCGTTACGGATGGTTTTTATAAAGTAGACGATTTTAATTACAACCCCACTACACAACAGTATACCTTAAAAGATGGCATACCAACTAATGGAGGTCTCGTTGGTGATATAAATGTAGTACCGGGCACTATCCGTTATAAAGATTTAAATGGGGATGGTAAAATTGACCTGGATAATGATGCCACCATAATTGGTAATGCACAGCCTAAGTTTTCCGGTGGGCTTAACCAGCAGTTTACCTACAAAAACTGGGACTTTAGTGTCTTCCTGAACTTTGTGTATGGTAACAGTGTAATGAATGCCAATAAAGTAGAGTTTACCAATGGATATACCCCTGCATCAAACTTACTGGGTATTATGCGTGACCGCTGGAAGAATATAGATGCCAGTGGCGAAAGGGTTACCGACCCAGAAACATTGCGACAAATTAATGCCAATGCTACCATTTGGAGCCCAATCAGGGGTTCTGGTGCAGCCTTCCAGTTACATTCCTGGGCTATTGAAGACGGCTCCTTCCTCAGGATAAATAACGTTAGCATCGGGTACAACTTTTTGGCCAGTAGCCTGCGCCGGGTAGGTATCAAAAAACTACGGATGTATTTAACGGCTAATAACCTGCATGTGTTTACCAAATATACAGGGTACGATCCTGAAGTAAGCACCCGTAGAGGCGCCCTTTCACCCGGTGTGGATTATTCGCCCTACCCCCGCAACAGGTTCTATATGTTTGGTATTAATGCATCGTTTTAATTTTTTGTTGAGTTGATTTTAAATCTTGTTTGATATGAAAAAGATAACACTATACAGCCTTGGAATTTTTATGATGACAACAACATTGTTGTCTTGCAAAAAATTTCTGGACAAGTATCCTATAACCGAAGTAGGTCCAGATGTAGTATTCAAAAACTCCGAATCCGTTTTTCATGCTATAGCTGGCGTGTATGCACAACTTACCGGCGATCAGGGTTACGGAAAAGTTTTAAGCCTGTATTTTCCCCTGGATACCGATGAAACATTCGGTCCCTCCGGCGGCGACGATAATGGCCGCAGGGATATTGCCCGCTATATAGTTACCCCGGCCAATATTGAAATACAACGTCCTTTTGAACAATTGTTCAGGGGCATCGAATATGCCAATATCTGTATTGTCAATATTCCCAAAATGGATGCATACATCAGCGGTAGTGATATCGAAAAAGGCAAACTGCGTCGTATGCTTGGAGAGGCCCTCACTTTAAGGGCACAGTTTTACCACGAAGCCATCAAAAACTGGGGTGATTTGCCGGCACATTTTCTGCCTGCTTCAACACTGGCTATATTAGACCCAACGCCACGCAGGATTAGCCAGGACAGCCTTTATGATCAAATTATAGCAGACTTAAAAGAAGCAGAAGATTTAATGCCCTGGGCCAACCAGTTATCTACCATTGGCGATCAGCCCGATGAACGTATCACCAAGGGCACAGCCAAAGCATTAAGAGCAAGAATTGCTTTGTTCAGGGGGGGGTATGCTTTACGTCAAAATGGTACTATCGAACGCAGGCCCGATTACCAGCAATACTACCAGATAGCCAGGGATGAATGTGCCGAAATAATGGCTGCCGGTGTGCACCAGCTTAACCCCAGTTATAAAGATTTATGGAAAAACCAGGTATGTGGCCGTGCTGTGGTAGATCCGCACAACGAATTAATGTTCCAGGTAGGGGCAATAGGTTTAGCCGCCCGTGCCGATTCGAAAATGGGCTACTACAACGGGCCTACAGTAAGTGGCTTTGGCAACAGGGGCGTACTGGTACTGCCTACGCACTATTATGCGTATAATCCGCTGGACCAGCGTCGGGATGTAAATGTTGCACCTTATAATGTACAGCCCGATGGTGTAACAAAAGTAGCCCAGGGCCCAACAGCATTAAACGATGGTAAATGGAGAAGAGACTGGATTACCAACCCTGCGCCATCTCCCTCAGATGCGGCTCAATATTTTAGTTTAAAATGGCAGTTGATACGTTATGCTGATGTGTTGCTGATGTTTGCAGAAGCAGAGAATGAATTAAACGGCCCAACACCTGCCGCTTACGAAGCTTTAAATAAAGTACGTCGCCGCGGCTTTGGTTTATCCATCGATGCCCCATCTGCAATTGATGCCACACCCGGCCTCAGCAAAACAGATTTCTTTAATACGGTAGTAAACGAACGCTCCTTTGAATTTTGTGGCGAAGGTTTGCGTAAATACGATTTGTTGCGCTGGAACCTGTTAAAATCTAAAATTGACGAAACAAGGGCTAAGTTACAATTAATGGAATTGCGTGAAGGGCCATACGAAGGCTTTCCTACCAGCATGTATTATCGTACCGGCACTACTGCCGATGATGGTAGTATCTGGACAACCTCCTTGTACGAGCCGGCACCACCAACCGCCGAAGCACCACCAGCATCCACCAGGATTAGCTGGATAGGTTCAAGCATTACCACTACAATACTGGCCCGGTATGCCATCGGGTTTAACACAGGTAAGGCAGAGTTGTTACCCATACCACAGGTTACAAGAGGCTCAAACCCTAACCTGAGCCAAAATCCCAACTATTAATTTTTAGTAGTGTTATAAAAAAATAAAAGCTGCATCACCAGATGCAGCTTTTTTAATAGTGGTAAACGGTAGTTTAGCTTCTTGGTTTAATTTACAGCCCAATGAAAAATGCATGGTTATCCCTTTTTGTATTGCTCACAAATTATTGTTGTGCACAGGTGCAGGATAGTATAGTGGTAAGCATAAGCCATAGCAATGCTCACCCCGGCGATACCCTTGTTATGGACATTAATTTCCCTGTAAAGAAAAGCAGCGACCGTACAGCCACCATACAACTATGGATAGAAAATGTAAAAACCGGCCGCCGCTGGAAATACCGCTATCCACTTATTAACGGCTATGTGCAGGCTAAGCTGGTGGTAGATAGCAGTATGCCATATGGCCTGTATGCCTTCAACTTCCTGTTGCAAAAAAAATTTTTCACCCTGAATGGCAGGCTGCTCAATGCATCCCGGCGGGATAAAAAGCTGAATTATATGCTGATTTCAAAAGATAAAGATGCTGTATTGGATACAGCCGCACTCAATGCCGCCTATGCATTTAGTATTAAAAACCTCCTCTTCCAGGATTCAGGCTTTATCATTTTTTCCCGGCCTAAAAAAAAGTACAACGACCTACAGATAGCCATACAAACACCACTCGACTCAGCCTTTACCCCCTCCGCTTCTTATACCGGTTTTATTACAATCGGCAGCCAACCGGGAAGCTTAACAGCAAAAGATACGGCCGAATACCGGTTTAAGCCCGATAACCTGAAGTATAAAATTATTTTGCCCGAAGTGGTGATTAAGTCTAAATCCAGCCGCAGGCTCGAGGAGTTTGACGAGGAAAATTCAACCGGGATGTTTTCGGGGCAGGATGCCATCATTTTGGATGGCCTTAGTTCTGATGAAATAGCCAATGCACCGGATTTATTTATCTATCTCAGCATTAAAGTAGGTGGGCTTCGCCTTGAAACAGACAATCAAACCGGCAACCGGTATTTTACATGGAGGGGAGCTGTCACCGATATGTACCTCAACGAAATTCGGCTCGACCCCGATATTCCCCTCTGGATTACCCCCGCCGATATTGCGATGATCAAAATTTTTCGCCCGGGCACAGCTATAGCTGCCGATGCCAGCGCCGGAGGAGCCATTGCCATATATACCAAAATAGGCGCTTACAGGGATAACAATAGCCGCAGCTACAATTTTTATGTGAATGGCTACACCGGTTTGTTAAGCACCTGGCAGTAGTATAAAAACTATACAGGTGAGGTAGCAGCTTTCCCGGTAAATAACTGGTTATTTAATTCATAAGGTCAGGAAATACTGTAACGGCAGTTGTGGTTAAACGGAAAAAAATGCCTCACCTGCACCGGTTGCCATACTGCAGCAAAGCCAGTACCCTAAAGGGTTTTAGCAAAATTATTTTTTTGTTTAAACGCTTCATAACCAACGAATAAAAAAATAATTATATCTGCTTTTGAACGATACCGATGTCGGGAACGATTGCATAAATAAAAACCTATATACAAGGTGAATACTTAGCGGAATCGGCGTAAAATTGTTATTGATATTTACGGCGAAAGCAAGGCAAAGTAAATAGGAAAGGAGCTTATTATGGGAGTATTGAATTTATTCAGCCTTGAAGGAAAAGTGGCATTGGTAACCGGGTGTAACAAGGGTATAGGAAAATCGATTGCTATAGCACTTGCGGAAGCAGGCGCAGATATCATTGGTGTATCCGCCTCCCTGCAGCCCGGGAGTGATACTGAAAAAGAAATAACCGCTTTGGGCCGTAAGTTTTTTCCCTATAGCGCCGACTTCAGCAATCGTACTGCCTTATACGATTTTATCCATACTGTGAAATCAGCCCATCCTGTAGTGGACATACTGGTGAACAACGCCGGTATGATTTTACGCAAGCCGGTTGCCGAGCATCCCGATGAATATTGGGACAAAGTGATTTCGGTGAACCTCGATGCTCAGTTTATACTTACCCGTGAGTTTGGTAAAGAAATGCTGCTACGCAAATCGGGTAAAATTGTATTTATATGTTCGCTGCTTTCGTACCAGGGCGGTATTACCGTTCCCGGTTATACAGCAAGTAAATCAGCGATTGCCGGGCTGGTTAAAGCCTTTGCCAATGAATGGGCTTCTCAGGGGGTGAATGTAAACGGTATTGCACCGGGGTATATCTCCACCGACAACACTTCAGCGCTTCGGGCCGACGAAGCCAGGAATAAAACCATTCTTGACAGGATACCTGCCGGCAGGTGGGGCGAAACTACCGACTTTAAAGGCTCCGCTGTATTTCTTTGCTCCGATGCAGCAGCATACGTACACGGTACCATACTGGCCGTAGATGGCGGCTGGCTTGGCAGATAATGAATTTTATGGAAATCAGGTATCATCATAGCGCTAAAGAAACCGCAGGCATGCTCACACATGAACTGCGGCAGCATTTTTTAATGGAATCAGTAATGCAGCCCGATACAATCAGGCTGTTGTATACCCATTACGACAGGGTAATTATTGGCGGCGTAATGCCCGTTAATAAAAAAATAGCACTACCGGTGTATGATGCACTAAAAGCAAACTTTTTCCTGGAACGCAGGGAAATAGGCATCATCAATACCGGCGGGGATGGCGAAGTGATTGTAAATGATAAAGCTTATGCTTTGCGAAAACTCGATTGCCTGTATGTAGGCAAGGGCAACGAAAAAGTACAATTTAAAACGGCTAAGCGCAACAACCCGGCAAAATTTTACCTGTTTAGTGCACCTGCCCATAAAGAGTATAAAGTGCAACTGATGAAAAGAGAAAAAGCATCGCCGGTTGATTTAGGCGCTGCAGCTACAGCCAACCAGCGCACCGTGTACAAATACATACACAGCGAAGGCCTTAAAAGCTGCCAGGTAGTTATGGGCCTCACTGTATTAAAAGAAGGTAGCGTATGGAATACCATACCCACACATGTACACGACAGGCGTATGGAAGCCTACTATTATTTCGACCTTGCCGAAAATCAAAAAATTATACACCTCATGGGTGAGCCTGCCGAAACCCGGCACCTGGTGGTGGGTAACGAACAGGCCATTATATCGCCACCCTGGAGTATACACAGTGGCTGCGGTACTTCCAATTACGGGTTTATATGGGGTATGGCCGGCGAAAATTATGTGTATACCGATATGGATGTGATCAATATTAACGATTTAAAATAAGGGCTGTTATCAGCTTGCTTAAAACCTTTTTGCTTGAAAAAATATATTGCCATAGCAGCACTTGTAGTTTCCGGATTTGCTTTTTTACAACCCGATAGAAAACCCGTTTTGTTTCTTGCCGGCGACAGTACTATGGCCGATAAACCACTTGAGGGAAATCCCGAAAGAGGCTGGGGCCAGTATTTACCCAAATACCTTAATGATGATATCCTAGTTGAAAATCATGCGGTAAATGGCCGCAGCACCAAAAGCTTTATAGCACTCAATCACTGGGAAAAACTTATCACAAGGGTACAGCAGGGCGATTTTGTAATGATTCAATTTGGGCACAACGATAGCAAACAAGACGACAGCACCCGTTATGCACCTGCTGCCACCCTCTATAAAGACAACCTGGTGCGTATGGTAAACGAGGTTAAAGCCAAAGGTGCTACCCCTATACTCCTTACGCCGGTAATGCGCCGCAAATTTGATGCACAGGGCAAATTTGTAGATCAGCATGGCGAATACCCCGATGTGGTACGGGCAGTTGCAAAAACATTAAACGTTCAGCTTATCGACCTTCACCAGCTTTCAAAAGAACTGATTGAAAAAGAAGGTGTCGAAAATTCTAAAAGACTTTTCCTGCACATACCGGCCAACCACTTTAAAAATTATACCGGTAAAAAGGAAGAAGATAATACACATTTTAGTGAATATGGTGCAACGGCTGTAGCATCACTGGTATGCAGCGCCATCAATAGCCAGGATGCAGGCCTGAAGAAATTTTTAAAAGCATCCCCATTTAAAAATAAGTATAGCTATGAACTGCCTAAAATTTATGTACCGCATTTTAGGCTGGATACTGTAAATATTCTCGACTTTGGTGCAGTGGCCGATGGCTATACCCTTAACTCTGCCGCCATCAACAAAGCAATTGAAACCTGCGCTGCCAAAGGGGGAGGTACAGTACTGGTACCCCGTGGTTCTTTTGTTACTGGTCCTATTATCATGAAAAGCAATATTAACCTGCACCTTGCAAAAGGCGCATTGGTTATTTTCAGTCCCGACTTTAACCAATATCCATTAGTAGTGTCTTCATTCGAAGGAGTGGATGCCGCCAGGTGCCAGTCGCCGGTTACGGCCGAAAACCTGGAGAACATTGCCATTACCGGCGAAGGTATTTTTGATGGCAATGGTTTTTACTGGCGTCCGCTCAAGAAAGACAAAATGAGTGAATCGCAGTGGAAGAACCACCAGAAAAAATATGGTGGCGTGCTTACCGAGGATAAAAAGACCTGGTACTCTTCCGTAAAAGCACTTAAAGGGCTAAAAGATAACAATATTGGTAAATTAAAACCGGGTCAGCCACTCTCTGATTTTGAAGATGTAAAAGATTTTTTACGTCCCAATATGATACGCATTTACCAATGTAAAAATGTGTTGATAAAGGGAGTAACCTTCGAGAACGCCCCGGCATGGACCACCCATTGCATGATGAGTGAGCATATTACCCTAAAAGGGCTTAAAGTAAAAAATCCCTGGTATGGCACTAATACCGATGCCCTCGATTTGGAAAGCTGTAGCAATGCCCTTGTAGAAGATTGTGTATTCGATACCGGTGATGATGGTATTTGTATTAAAAGTGGCAGGGATGAGGAAGGGCGTAAAAGAGGGATGCCTACAAAAGATGTTATTGTAAATAACTGCACCGTATACCACTCACATGGCGGCTTTGTAGTAGGCAGCGAAATGAGTGGCGGTGCTAATAATCTTTTTGTAAGCAACTGCAACTTTATCGGAAGCGATATAGGCCTGAGGTTTAAAACTACCCGTGGCCGCGGGGGTATAGTTGAAAATATTTATATCGACAATGTAAATATGCTCGATATCCCGGCTGAAGCAATTTTGTTCGATATGTATTATGCCGCTAAAGACCCTGTTGCCATGAGCGGCGAAAAAAGAGAACCCCCAAAAGTAGAGTTTAAACCCGTGGATGAAACCACACCGCGGTTCAGGAATATTCATATCAGTAATGTTACCTGCAATGGTGCCTCAAAAGGCATTTTTGTAAGGGGCATTCCCGAAATGCATATTGAAAATATACATATTGAAAATGCAACCCTGCAGGCCAATGAGGGAATAGATATACAGGAAGCAACTGGCATCAACTTAAAAAATATCCTGTTGGTTACAAAAAAATCTAACCCGCTGGTATATGTACTCAATAGTGATAAAATAAGGCTGGATAATATCCGCTACAGGGATAGTGCTGAGTTGTTGCTACAGGTGCAGGGTGATAGAAGCAGGGATATATTGTTCCTGAACAGCAATACCGAAGGAGCAAAACAAAAGTTAGCAGCCGATTATGGTGCAGCCCCGGCAGTAGTATCCTGGCTGGAGCAACCTGTTGCCCCGGCACCGCAAGCTAAAAAGAAGAAAAAAAAGAATAGCCGGTAACTGCTGCATCACACAATAATGAATAGCGCAATTGGAATGAAAAAAAATGTATTTACAGTAATAGCAATTTTAATAGCAGCAAATGTTGCAGCACAGCAATTGCCCTATTCGCAGCAAATGGCGCAAACTGCAATGAATATATGGCCCGATTCATTTGCACCCAAACCGGGTAAGCCGGCCCGCTGGAGTTACGATCAGGGCGTTATTTTAAAAGGTATTGAGGCAGTCTGGAAACTGTATGGCGATGGGAAATACTTTGAGTACATCAGGCATAGCATGGATTTTTATGTACGGGAAGATGGCAGTATAAAAGATTACAAAAAAGAGGAGTATAATATCGACCACCTGAACAATGGTAAAGCAGTAATGACCCTCTACGATGTAACAGGTAAAACCAAATATAAAAAAGCAGTTGATTTACTGCGGTCGCAGTTAGATGAGCACCCAAGAACAAAACAGGGTAGTTTTTGGCACAAAAAAATTTACCCCTGGCAGGTGTGGCTCGATGGCTTGTATATGGGGCAGCCATTTTATGCGGAGTACGCCATGCACCACCGGCAGGATACGGCTTTTGATGATATAGCCCGGCAGTTTGTATGGATTGAACAACACACAAGAGATAACAAAACAGGCTTATTATATCATGGCTGGGATGAAAGCCGTGAGCAAAAATGGGCCGATAAAGTAACGGGCTGCTCGCCGCATTTTTGGGCAAGGGCATTGGGCTGGTATGGTGTGGCGCTGGTAGATGTGCTGGATTATTTTCCAGCCAATCACCCCGGCCGTAAGGACATTATTGGCATCATCAATCGCCTTGTAAAGGCTGTTGTAAAAGTGCAGGATGCACCAAGTGGGCTTTGGTACGATATCGTGGATTTGCCCAACCGCCCTAAAAATTACAAAGAAGCTTCGGCCTCCTGTATGCTGGTGTATACTATTGCCAAAGCGGTGCGTAAGGGATATATCCCGGCTTCGTATCTCAGCAATGCCCAAAAAGGCTACGATGGTATTATTAAAGAGTTCATTGAAGTAGATGATAAAGGACAAACCAACCTTAAAGGCACAGTAAGCGTATCGGGCCTGGGTGGTAAACCTTACAGGGATGGCAGCTTTGATTATTACATGAGCGAACCTGTAGTAGTAAACGACCCCAAAGGCGTAGGTGCCTTCATCATGTGCAGTGCCGAAATGGAGCAGGCAGCCCTGCCCAAAACAGGTAAGGGAAAAAATGTAGTACTCGATAACTGGTTCAACAACGAGTGGCAAAAAAATCGTTACGGCTGGCTGGTACGCAGGCACTACACCTGGGATGATACCGACCAGGGTGGTTTCAGTTTGTTTGGGCATATCTGGAACAGCTATGGAGCAGTTACCAGCAGCCTCGATGTGGCACCAACAGCAAAGAACCTCAAAAACGCATCGGTGTACATTATAGTTGACCCCGATGGCTGGAAGGATACAAAGCAGCCTAATTATATGGACGATAAAGCTGCTGCAGCCATTGCACAATGGGTAAAACGTGGCGGTGTGCTGCTGCTCATGACTAATGATAGCGCCAATTGCGATCTGGCCCAGTTTAACAAACTGGCAACAAAATTTGGGATACGCTTTACCGATAAGAGCAGGAATATGGTACAAGGCAAAGAGTTTGAAACCGGGGCCATTTATAATAAAAATGACAACCCTGTTTTTACCCAAACCAAAAAAATGTACCTGAAAGAAATCAGTACACTGGAAGTAAAAGCACCGGCAAAGCCGCTGATTGAGCAGGATGGAGAAGTAATTTTTGCCACTGCAAAATTTGGAAAGGGAACTGTACTGGCTGTAGGCGACCCATGGATTTACAATGAATACCTGGATGGCAGAAAAATACCGGCAGCATACGAAAATTTTTTAGCGGCAAATGAAATGGTGCAATGGTTGCTAGCACAGGCAACTAAGAAAAAATAAGCAACTGCCTATGATGAACCGGTGGTTAAAATATATTGGAGGGCTTGCTATTATTGCGGTGCTTTTTTCGATGCGGATAAATGTGGAGCAGGCAGAAATAATTGTGGCGCAGGATGGCTCGGGGCAATTTGCCAGTATACAAGAGGCCATCAACAGCCTGCCCGATGAAGCACTCGGCCAGCGTGTAATACTGGTAAAAAAAGGCGTGTACCGGGAAAAGCTCTTTGTAGAAAAAAACTTTGTTACCCTGCGTGGCGAAAGTCCCGAACAAACAACAGTAGTTACCAGTGAAGCAAGGGATAAATTCAGATGCACCAATGCAGATGACTGGGGAGCCGCTACCATTAATTTAAAAGGCAGTGATCTTTGTTTGGAGAATATGTCTTTTATCAACGATTATGGTACAACGGCAACAGGTGATACAATGATTGCCTGCCCTGCAGATTCGATTGTTAAAGAAAAAAAGGTAAAAACTACCGGGCACCAAATGGCGCTGCGGTCGTATAATACCACAAGGTTAATTGTAAAAAACTGCATCTTCCGGTCGGGTGGCGGCGATACCGTTAGCCCCTGGAATGCAGCAGAAGGGATGTTCTTTTTTAAGGATTGTGTTTTTGAAGGCGGCGTGGATATGTACTGTCCACGTGGCTGGGCACTGGCAGATCATTGTTTGTTTATCTGCCATAGCCGGGAGGCGGCCATTTGGCACGACGGCAGCAAAAACCATCAGTCAAAAACTGTATTTTTTAATTGTACATTTACAGGAGACGATGGGTTTAAACTGGGCCGGTATCACAGGGATGCCCAGTTCTATTTGCTCGACTGCAGTTTTGCCCAAAACATGGCCGATGCAGATATTTACCAAAAAGCTGCTGTTCCTCCAAACACTATCCAGTGGGGGAGAAGGGTTTTTTATTACAATTGTCATAAAGAAGGTGGGGATTATGCCTGGCACAGGAATAATTTACCCGGTGATATTGGAATCAATGATATCAATACGGCATGGGTGTACGATTATAAGTGGAAACCCAATGCTGTACCTGTAAAAGCAGGTAGTGATGACAGTTATGAAAAACCACTGGCAACAGGTAAAATTTTTTATGATACCGTAGCAGAAAATATGCTGCTGTTTCAAAGGGCCAATGGCGGATGGCCCAAGCATTTTAATAAAGAGAAAATAAATTACCGCCACTTATTCAGCGAAACTGAAAAAAAAGAGATACAAGCCGGTTACGAATCAGGAATTGACGCAACAATAGACAACAACGCCACTACCAGGGAAATAAGGTACCTGGCAAAATGGTATAAAAAAACCGGCGACAAAAGATATTTGACAGCAGCAGAAAAAGGCGTGGGCTACCTGCTACAGGCACAGTATGCCAATGGTGGATGGCCGCAGTATTATCCGGATTTCAGCAGCTACCGCAGCGAAATCACGTACAATGATAATGCGATGATAAATGTGCTGAATGTACTGGCCGATGTGCTGGAGGGCCGCAACGATATGGAAGTGATAACGCAATCCTTTCAACGGCGTTGTGCACAGGCCATTCAGCAGGGCATCAAGTGTATATTGCGTACCCAGTTGAAGCAGCGCAAAAAGTTAACTGTGTGGTGTGCACAATACGATGCCAAAACATTGCAGCCTGCCACTGCCAGGGCTTACGAACTGCCCTCGCTAAGCGGCCAGGAATCGGTGGCAATTTTGCGGTTTTTGATGCGGCAGGATAAGCCCGGGAAAGCAATCAAAAAAGCCATTATTAATGGCATACAATGGTTTGAGCAGGTGAAGATAGAAGGATACCAATTTAAAGAAATAGTATCGGCGCACACACCCAATGGTAAAGACAGGGTGCTGGTGCCGGTAGCCGGAAATATAACCTGGGCAAGGTTTTACGATTTGAATACCAATGAGCCTTTTTTTGTAGGGCGTGATGGTATAAGAAAAAAGGACTTGCAGGAAATTGAACATGAGCGAAGAATAGGCTATGCCTGGTATACCGAACAGCCGGCAGAATTATTAAAAGAATATTATACCCAATGGACAAAAAAATGGATGAAATGATTTTTTTGAACCATGATGCTAAACACTAATAAAACCCAACCAACAACCTAAAGCAAAAGACTATGTTACTATCAAGATACAACCTGAAAAACGTACACAACAAAAAGGTAATAACGCCCAATGAGGCCTTATTTGATTTGCCCGAAAAAGTGCTGCAGTTTGGCACTGGTGTACTCCTCCGCGGCCTGCCCGATTACTTTATAGACAAAGCAAATCGCCAGGGTGTTTTTAACGGACGAATTGTAGTGGTAAAATCTACCAGTAGTGGAGGTTCCGATGCGTTCGATAAGCAGGATGGCCTGTACACCCTTTGTGTAAGAGGGTACGAGAATGGCGTGAAAGTAGAAGAAGATATTGTATGCTCTGCCATCAGCAGGGTACTATCGGCCAGTAGCGAATGGGCTGCTGTACTGGAGTGTGCACACAATCCGCTCATGCAGGTAATTATTTCTAATACCACCGAGGTAGGTATCCAACTGGTTAACGAAGATATCCGCAAGCACCCGCCTGTATCTTACCCCGGTAAGCTGTTGGCATTTTTATACGAAAGGTACCTGGCCTTTGATGGCAGCCAGCAAAGCGGTATGGTAATAGTACCCACCGAGCTTATCAATAATAATGCCCGCCGGCTTGAGTCAATTGTGCTAGAACTGGCACACCTCAATGCACTCGACGAAAAATTTATTGAATGGCTCGAAAACTGCAACCATTTCTGCAATTCGCTGGTAGATAGAATTGTACCCGGCGCTAATAAAGAAGTAGCTGCAGAAATGGAGAAAAAAATAGGTCTTAAAGATGAACTGCTCATCGTATCAGAAGTATACCGCCTTTGGGCCATTGAGGGCAACCAGCATGTAGCCGATGTGCTTTCGTTTGCTCGGGCCGATGATGGGGTAGTGATTACAGATGATATTACCCTGTTTAAAGAATTAAAACTCCGTTTGCTCAATGCTACGCATACACTTACCTGTGGGGTAGCATACCTATCCGGTTTAGATACCGTAAAAAAAGCTATGGACGACGGTATTTTCAGCCAGTTCCTGTCCGACCTGATGATGCAGGAAATAGCAACAGCCATCCCTTACGAAGTACCTTTGCTGCAGGCTGAAGATTTTGGCAGCAAAGTACTCGACCGCTTCCGTAACCCTTTTATAGAACACCACTGGCTTAGCATTACCATGAACTACAGCCAGAAGATGAAAGCAAGGGCTATACCGGTATTGCTGAAGTACTGGGAAAAATACAATACAGTACCCGAAAATTTCGCTACCTGCCTGGCCGCCTATCTTTTATTTATGAAACCCGTAAAGCAGGAAGGTGAAAAATATTATGGCATTTTTGAAGAAAGAGAATACTTTATCAACGATGAAAAAGCTCCTTATTTTTATGAGCTTTGGAAAAAATACGACAGCGCAAAACTGGTACACAAAGTATTGTCGGATATTGATATGTGGGATACCAACCTCAGCAAAATAAACGGGCTGGAACTGGAAGTAACAGAGAAATTAAATATGATGATAAGCGAAGGCTTACCGGCAGTTTTACAAACAAAAAAGGTATTACAGGAAAAATGAAAAATAAGGTTTTAAAAGTTCACGAAAGCGATAATGTGCTGGTGGCACTTACCGATCTGGCAAAAGGCGATACCGTAGTTTATAAAGATGAGGCTTATGTGTTGCAGGATGACGTTAAGGCAAAACACAAGTTTTTTACTCAGGATTTGCAGCCCGGCGATAAAGTAATCATGTATGGTGTACTCGTAGGCACAGCACAAAAATTTATTCCCAAAGGTGGCTGGATGAATGTAGAGAATGTAAAACATGCAGCAGCGCCTTATGAATACCGCAAGGTAGATTATAAGTGGACAGCACCAGATGTGTCGAAATTTGCCCATCGTACTTTTAACGGCTACCATCGCAGTGATGGTAGTGTGGGCACCGCCAACTACTGGCTGTTTATACCCACCGTTTTTTGCGAAAACCGCAACCTCGATGTAATAAAAGAAGCCCTGCACAACGAGTTAGGCTATGCCGTTACCGACAGGTACAAGCAATATGCACACCGCCTGCTCGAAGCGGTACAAAAAGGCGAAAGTATTGATGATGTAAATATTCTCGACCTGCAACCAGCACCGGCACACCAGCGCCCATTTAAAAATATTGATGGCATTAAATTTTTAAATCACCAGGGAGGCTGTGGCGGCATTCGCCAGGATGCAGCAGTACTCAGCAAGCTATTGGCCGCTTATGCCAACCACCCCAATGTGGCCGGCATAACTGTATTAAGTCTTGGTTGCCAAAACCTGCAGGTGCAGGATTTTAAAAAAGATTTAAATGCCCTCAATCCCAACTTCGATAAGCCTTTATACATTTTTGAACAACAGCAATCGCAAAGCGAAGAACAACTGATTGCCGATGCCATTAAAGTAACATACAAAGGGTTGGTTGAAGCCAATAAAATTGAACGCCGGCCAGCACCCTTACATAAAATGTGTGTGGGTGTAAAATGTGGCGGCAGTGATGGCTTTAGTGGAATATCGGCCAATCCTGCAGTAGGCTACTGCAGCGATTTGCTCGTAGCACTTGGTGCAAGGGTATTGCTGGCCGAGTTTCCGGAGTTATGTGGTGCAGAGCAAAATCTTATCGACAGAACAAAAGATGAAACAGCCGCCCGAAAATTTATGCACCTGATGAAGGCCTACAGCGATGCCGCCGAAGCAGCAGGCTCAGGCTTTCATATGAACCCATCACCGGGTAATATAAAAGATGGACTGATAACTGATGCCATCAAAAGCAGCGGTGCCGCCAAAAAAGGAGGTACATCACCGGTAGTAGATGTATTGGATTATACCGAGCCTGCTACGAAGCCCGGCCTCAACCTGGTATGTACACCCGGCAACGATGTGGAAGCCACAACCGGCAAAGCAGCCAGCGGTGCTACTTTAATCTTGTTTACAACAGGCTTGGGTACCCCAACAGGTAACCCTGTTTGCCCCACTATCAAAGTATCCAGCAACAGCAACCTTACCAAGCGGATGAACGATATCATCGATATTGATACAGGCCCGGTAATTGAAGGCGAAAAAACCATTGAAGAGATGGGAGAAGCTATATTGGAATATTGCATTAAAGCCGCCAGTGGCGAAGTAATACCCAAAGCTGTACTGCTTAATCAGGATGACTTTATACCATGGAAGAGGGGCGTAAGTCTTTAAACTGTAAGCGTAATTTCATAAAGTAATATTGCTTTTTACAAAAACAATCCTATCGTTGCAGTACTAAATACTATCCTGATTAAACCCAATAACGAATTGTATGAGAAAATTTTTAGACGATAATTTTATTCTTAATAGTCCAACAGCGCAGGCATTATACCACAACTATGCCAAAGCAATGCCCATAATTGATTACCACAATCACCTGCCGCCCGACCAGATAGCCAACGATACCAACTTCGAGAACCTTACACAAATCTGGCTGTATGGAGATCACTATAAATGGCGGGCCATGCGTACCAGCGGCGTACACGAAAGTTATTGCACGGGCAATAAATCTGATTGGGAAAAATTTGAAAAATGGGCCGAAACTGTGCCCTATACCGTACGCAACCCTCTGTATCACTGGACGCACATGGAACTGCAGCGTTATTTTAATATCGACAAAATTTTATCGCCTGCCACCGCCCGTGATATATATGAAGAAGCCTCTGCAAAATTGCGTACACCCGAATATTCTGTACGCAACCTGCTGCGCAAAATGAATATTAAAGTGCTGTGTACTACCGACGATCCGATTGATTCGCTGGAGCACCATTTAAAAATAAAGGCAGATGGGTTTGAAATAAAAATTTTACCAGCTTACCGGCCCGATAAAGCCATGAATGTAGATGATGCAGCAGCATTTAATGCATATGTAAATAAGGTAGAAGCTGCTGCAGGTATCAGTGTTTCCACTTATGATGATTATTTAAAAGCGTTAAAAAACAGGCACGACTTTTTTGCAACTGCCGGCTGCAGCGTATCCGATCACGGGCTGGAAATTATATATGCAGAAGATTACACCGATGCTGAAATTAAAAATATATTCGGCAAAATAAGAGGTGGTGCAGCATTAAGCTACGAGGAGAATGTTAAGTTTAAATCGGCTATGCTGGTTGAGTTTGCCAAATGGGATCATGAAAAAGGCTGGGTACAGCAATACCACCTTGGCGCTTTGCGCAACAACAATAGCCGCATGTTGCGCCAGCTTGGCCCCGATACCGGCTGGGATTCTATCGGCGATTTTTCGCAGGCAAGGGCGCTGGCCAAGTTTTTGGACAAACTGGATGGTACCGATCAATTGGCTAAAACAATTTTATACAATCTCAATCCTGCCGATAATGAATTAATGGCCACTATGATTGGTAATTTTAACGATGGCTCATCAAGAGGCAAAATACAGTTTGGCTCGGGCTGGTGGTTCCTCGATCAAAAAGACGGCATGACCAAACAAATCAATGCACTTTCCAATATGGGGCTGCTCAGTTGTTTTGTGGGCATGCTTACGGATAGCCGCAGCTTTATGAGTTATCCACGTCACGAATATTTCCGTCGCCTGCTTTGCGATATGTTTGGCAGCGAAATTGAAAATGGCGAAATACCGGCTAATGAGGAATGGATTGGTAAAATTGTGCAGGATATCTGCTTCAATAATGCCAATCACTATTTTGGTTTCGGCGTAAAATAAACTTTTATAAAAACGACATACGGTGCCTGCATAATATGCAGGCACTTTTTATTACAGTATATTTGATAGGCAGGCCATTACCCGGTTGCAGTTATATGAAGCGCAGCACCACCAGGTTTACAATAGTACTTGTGGCGGCAATAGCATTGCTGCCTTTTCTTTTTTTCAGGCCTCCGGCAGATGAGCCGGCATTAAAAGCTAAAAAATATTACCAGCAGCAAAATAGGCTGCTCCTGCATACACTTACAGCACTCCACAAGCAGTTGCGCCTCGCTGCTCCTGTGCCAGTTATCAGGCAGGCTTTTGCAAAGGCAAGGTATAGCTATAAGCGTACAGAGTTTTTTACAGAATATTATTTTCCATTGGAGGCAAGGTTGATTAATGGGCCTGCCGTTCCGCTGCTTGAAGCAGATAATACCGATATACCTATTGAGCCGCAGGGCTTCCAGGTGTTGGAAGCCTTACTATTTGATAAAAAGATAGTTTATACTGAAGCAATAAAAGAAACGGCAGCATTAATACAAACCGTAAAAAATATTTTGCAAAAAAGCGAAGCATTGCAGGTGGATGCAGCAGGTTTATTTTTTGCTTTAAGGTTGCAGCTTGTGCGTATCATTACACTGGGTATTACCGGCTTCGATTCGCCGGTAGCAAACTATTCCATACCCGAAGCTGCTACTGCTCTAAGGGGCGTACAGGCTACACTGAATTTATTTTATACAAAAGATACGGGCCTGTTGCAAACACTGCCGCAGCAGGCCATTGCCTACCTGCAGCAACACCCCCGGTTTAATAGTTTTAACCGGGCATTCTTCATCAGGCAGTATATGCACCCCTTAATGGCTTCAGTTGCTGTGCTTCAGCATCAATTGCATATTCCTTTTCCTTCAATGTTAATGCCACTCAAAAATGATTTTACGAATCTTTTTGCTGCCGATTTGTTTAATATGGATTTTTTTGACGGTAATAATGATGACGATCTTTCATTTACATCCGAAAAAGCTGTATTAGGCAAAAAATTGTTTTTTGACCCTGCTCTATCGGCCGGGGGTATACGCTCCTGTGGCAGTTGTCATCAGCCTGATAAAGCTTTTACCGACGGGCTGGCAAAAAGTATAGCTTTAGATGGGCATAATACGGTAAGCCGTAATGCACCCACTTTGTGGAATGCAGCATTGCAAACCGCACAGTTTTGGGATAACAGGGTGGCATCGCTCGAAGAACAAATCGAAAAAGTAATTACCAACAGCAGGGAAATGAATGGCAGCCTGCCGGTTTTTTCTGATAGCTTATTTGCAGATACCACCTACCACCGTTTATGGATAAACGCTTTTGGACATTTAAACAGGGCATTGGCCGAACAGCATATCATAAACGCAATTGCTTCTTACATCCGCTCGCTGGTATCATTAAATGCAAGGGCAGATAAATACCTGCGTGGCCAAACGAACGATTTTACAGCACAGGAAATTAACGGGTTTAATCTTTTTGCTGGAAAAGCAAAATGTGCCACCTGTCATTTTTTACCGTTGTATAATGGCCAGCTACCGCCTTTGTACGACAGGCAGGAAACCGAAGTAATTGCAGTTCCGGAAAGTAAAAACAGTAGCCGTATCGATCCGGATAAAGGCAGGTATTATAAATATCCGCACCCTTTAATGGAATTTCACTTCAAAGTGCCTACCCTGCGTAATGCAGCGCTTACCGCCCCTTATATGCATAATGGTGTGTTTAATACGTTGGAAGAAGTTATTGACTTTTATGATAAAGGCGGAGGTTGGGGGCTGGGTATTTCTCAACCGAACCAAACATTACCGCTACAGCAGCTTAACCTCACCGCTGGCGAAAAAAAAGCCCTTTTATCTTTTTTACATACCCTTACTGATAAGGTGGTAATTAAGCAAAAATAGCATTACTTTACATAATCTTATGTGTATTTATTACACAATAATTGATTGCTAAAAAATGTTGTATGAAAATTACCTGCATTGCCGCTTTGCTATTTGTAATAGTGTCGTTCTCGGTTGCACAAAATGCTGTAACAGGCACTGGCTTCTCAACTGGATGGAACAGTACCTGTAACAGTAATACAGGGTTCACTTATATGTCTGCATCGCTTGGCGGCTCGTATATCGCTACACTCAACCCTACGGGTACTGGTAACCGTTATTTCAGGATGGGGGTAGACTGGAGCGGAACCGTAAAACAAAACACCACCACACCGGGTGCTGATAATTTACTTACTCCTGCAGTAGCATATACGCTGAACAGTTCCTGCACGGTAAACGGCAGTATGTATTTTAATGTGCAGGATACCGCCGACAACTATGTGTTTAAAACACAAAATGCCGGCGTTAATCCATCGGGAAAGCTTATTGTATTTAGGGTGCAGGGTATGCCGGCCAGCTTTACCAGCCACAGCATACCCGGCGCTGCCGAAGCGCAGCCCGGGCAGCAGGTACGCCTTTACGTTGATATGAACCGTGTATGCCCTGAAGGACAATGGCCATATCTCAGGTACCATACCGGCATAAGTTTTTCGGCGGGGGGTAAAGTGCTACCCATGCAATACAGCGGAACCGGCACCAGCTACTATGTTGATATTCCTGCGGCCGATGTAGTTGCCGGGAGAAGTTTTTTTTACTATTTTTTTACATCGGGCCAGGACCTGAATATTGCTAACACTGATGCAGATTTTTATACCATTACCTATCATAATAACAATGGCAGTAATTTTTATTTTGCTGTTGCCAACCAGCCCGGTCAGGATACCTTTATCCGGTATGGCCGTAATACTACATCGGCGCCACAATGGAAGTACAGGGGTGGTGGTACCAACCTTGACGGTACTAACTGGAAGGAACTGGAATATGCTGAAACCGGCTGGCTGCCACGGTTAGCCGCTTTTGGTTTTGGCAGCAGCATACCTGTGGCCAATACTTATATACCGGAGGATAACAGCGCAGGTGGCGGCGGAGCAACAGGAGCAAGGTATCCTACCCTGTATTTTCGTAAAATAGTAAATATTACCAACCCTGCACAGTATGATAATTTCAAAATCAGCACCCGCTTTGATGATGCAGTGGTAATATGGGTAAACGGGCAGGAAGCATACCGCAATAATATAGCAGCAAATCCCTCTTACAGTACACTGGCCAATACAGCTATTGAAAATAATGGTGCAGATATGTATGCTGCTGTAATTTCAAAATCCCTGTTTGTGCCGGGCTACAATACCATTGCTGTGGAAGTACACCAGGCTGCGCCAACAAGCAGTGATTTTTATTTTGACATGGAACTTACAGGTGTATATGGTGCCGGCGCTGCTATTACCCGTAATCCTTACATTATGGCGGGCAGCACCAGCGCCCTTACATTCAGGTGGCGCACAGATATTGCCTGCAACAGCAGTGTACGCATCATACCGGCCGAAGGGCAAATTCAAACAGTACATACCTTAGATACCAGCACCACCCATCATGAAATTAGGGTGCAGGGCCTTCAGCCGGGTACAAAATATTACTACGAAGCTGGTACTTTGTATAACGGCAACTTTATACAATTACAAGGTGGTGCAGATAACTATTTTACTACTCCGCCTGCTGATACACCCGGCACTAAAGTATCAATAGTAGCTTTTGGTGATTGTGGTCGTAATGATTTTTCGTACCAGGCCAACACGCTGCAGGCTTACCGAAATTATATTGGCGCTCCGGGTAATGCAGCCACTGCATGGATATTACTCGGCGATAATGCCTATATGAACGGCACAGAATCGGAATATGAGTATAACTTCTTTAATATTTATGGAAACAATATTTTAAAAAACCATATCCTTTACCCGGCACCGGGCAACCACGACTATGCCGACAGGGAGGCCTACAAAGTACGCAGGGATATTCCTTATTACACCAATTTTAGTTTTCCCACAAAGGGCGAATGCGGGGGCGTACCTTCAGGCACACCATCCTATTATTCTTTCGATATTGGTAATGTGCATTTTCTTTCGCTTGATTCTTATGGTAAAGAGGGCCCCAATAGTTTTTATGATACACTTGGCGCACAGGCCACATGGGTAAAAGCCGATCTTGAAGCCAATACAAAACCCTGGGTGATAGCGTACTGGCATCATGCGCCCTATACATTTGGCAGCCATAATTCCGATACAGAATGGGATTTGCAGGCTATACGGGATAATTTTATCCGCATACTGGAGCGCTATGGAGTGGATATGGTGCTTTGTGGTCACAGTCATGCCTACGAACGCTCCTATGTACTCAAAGATTTTTTTGCTAACAGCACTGCTTTTGTAAAACAGGTACATGCGGTGCAGGCCTCTTCAGGCAAATACGATGGCAGCGCAAATTCCTGTCCATATATTTTTCCGCCGGGTAAAGTAAATCATGGAACGGTGTATGTAGTATCAGGATCTGCAGGGGCTGGTGTGTCCAATACTACTGCACTCTTTAATAATCCTGCCGGCTCTCATCCGTTTTCGCTCAATACCGGCGGGTGTTTTTTAATTGATGTGGAGGATAACCGCCTTGATGCAAAATTTTTGCGGAGCAATGGTACTATCGGTGACAGGTTTACCATTATGAAGAACGTAAACCGGCACAATACTATTTATGCTGAAGGTAGCCAGCCGCTTACGCTTACTGCTTCCTGGCCGGGGCAATACTACTGGCAAAACCCTGCCGGTATCAGCACCGCCACTGCATTGATAGCAGTACCTGCAGTAACCACCTTGTATAAAGTTGCCGATAATGCAGGTCCCAATCCCTGCCTGCAGGATTCTTTTTTGGTAAAAGTGTCCAACGTGGTGATTAACGATTCAGTATGTGCCGGAGGTAATACGGTTAGCTTTGCGCCAGCGCTGCATGCCGCAGGCAATAGCTACCAATGGCAGCTAAATACAGGCGATGGATTTACGAATATAGCAGCTTCGCAGGTGTTTACAGGTGTGCAGTCAGATACCCTGCGGCTGGTTCAGCCGCCAACAAATTTTGCAGCATATAGGTTTCGCTGCATCATTACAAAGCAGGGGGTTACAGATACCACTGCAGCCTTTCAGTTACATTTTAAAAATAGCTGGCAGGGTGTTGCAGACAATAAATGGGATAATGCCGCTAACTGGAACTGTGGTGTATTGCCCGATGAGTATACAGATGTAACAATCGAAAGCAGCAGCATACAGCAACCGGTTGTAGATACACAAGCCGCCTGCCGCAGCTTGCAGGTACAAAAAGGGGCAGCCATAATTGTTAGCAACGGGGCTACCCTGCATATTGCTAATAGCAGTCCATAATTATAGTACGGTATTACTTTGTATAGTACTTGCCTAAATTTTTAACTCCATCATGCAATCATGTTGTTAATAAACAGCAAGGATGTACTTTTGTTGTAACCCCTTAATTATGGCAAAAAAGAAAGTATTGTGTTTTGGTGAAATGCTGCTGCGTATATCACCTGCAGCAGGTAGTGCTGTACAAAAGCAGCCTATGATGGTGTATGTAGGCGGTGCAGAAGCTAATGTTGCTACAGCGCTTGCAGGATGGAATGTGCCTGTAAAATATTGTACGGTATTGCCCGATAATTTTATGAGCAGGCACATGATGCATTACCTGGAATACAATGGTATTTATACCTCCTCTGTATTATTTGCCGGTAAGCGCATTGGTTTATATTATTTAGAGCGTGGGGCCGATTTAAAAGGCAATATGGTGTACGACAGGGAAGGCTCGGCTTTTTCTGAATTAAAACCCGGTACCATTGATTGGGACAGGGTGCTGGCCGATGTATCCTGGTTTAACTTTTCTGCCATTAGTCCTGCCTTAAATCAAAATGTAGCCGATGTATGCCTCGAAGCGGTGAAGGCCGCTGCTCAAAAAGGCATTACCATTTCTGTAGACCTCAACTACCGCTCCCGCCTCTGGAAATATGGGAAAGCCCCTGCAGAAATTATGCCTGCACTGGTAGAGTACTGTAATGTGGTAATGGGTAATATCTGGAGTGCAAATACATTGCTGGGTACATCCATCGACCCACAGATACATGATAAAAAAAGCAAACAGGCATACCTCGATCATGCCGCACTTACATCAGCAGAAATTATACAGCGCTTTCCCAATTGCCATACTGTAGCCAATACCTACCGTTTTGATGGCAATGCCAACCAGATACTTTATTATACCACTCTTTTTCATGAAGGCAAGCCATACCATTCGCCGGAATTTAGCTGCCAGGGTGTAGCCGACCGTTCTGGTAGTGGCGATTGCTTTATGGGTGGCCTTATTTATGGTTTTTATAACCAGCACCAGCCCCAGGATATATTGAATTATGCCACCGCTGCCGCATTTGGCAAACTACAGGAAATTGGCGATGCTACCGGCCAGGACGTTCTTTCGGTTTCTTTACTGGAGGGTAACCAGGGATAAATAGTACGGCGATTAATCTCCCGGCACATTGTTTATACCTTAACATCCGGCAAGTTTTGTACAGTTGCTTTGGCACTTAATTTGCCCAACAGCAGCTAATCAGTATTTTTACAAAAATCTCACTGTAAACTACATTTTTCCTGCGCCCGGCATATAAAATATTAAAGCGAATAACAGTAACCCTGGTACTGATAATTGTATTGCTGTACGCAGCCCTGCATTTAACCGTAGTGCAAAACTGGCTGATACAAATTGTAGCCGGAAAGCTTTCAAAAGACCTGAACACCGTAGTGCGGATTGAACATATTGACCTCAGTTTTTTTAATAAACTTGAAATAAAAGGACTGCTTGTAGAAGACCGCTCTAAAGACACGCTGCTGTACGCCGGTACTGCCAAAGTAAAAATTACCGACTGGTTTTTTGTAAAAGATAAAGCCGTACTGGAGTATGTGGGGCTTAGCGATGCATTGGTTAACATGCGCCGCGGCAAAGATTCGGTATGGAATTATCAGTTTATTGCCGATTATTTTTCGGGCCCCAAAAAAGAAAAAAAAGGCGGAGGCCTCGAACTGGATTTAAAAGAAGTGCAGTTGAGTAATATACGGTTCAACCAAATTGATGGCTGGGTGGGGCAGGATATGCTGGTATATTTAAAGCAACTGGAACTACTGGCCGATACGATGGATTTTGCCGGTAAAAAAATTAATATACG
>CALMYJ010000033.1 GCA_937873715.1 uncultured Chitinophagaceae bacterium | reverse complement strand
CGGCATAAAGATTATAAGGAGGAAGGAGGTTCTTAACAGGGCCTCCTTTTTTTATGATATGGTATTGTCATTCCGAGTAAGGAGTAATCTGCTGAGCAGTGTAACAGGGGTTGAGCATTTACAAGGTTACCCGGCAGATCCTTCGCTTCGCTCAGGATGACAGGAGTGGTGTTTTTGTCATTCCGAGTAAGGAGGAATCGGTTGAGCAGTGTAACATGGGCTGAGCATTTGCAAGGTTGCCCGGCAGATCCTTCGCTTCGCTCAGGATGACAGGAGCCGTGAGGCTTTGTTTCATGAATGCCACAGCGGCGGAGGGTTATTTTGCACAAGATCATCCCTAAGCATACTATAAATTTAATTACCTGCTTTGCACCACTCATCTTCCCAAAGCCGCATTTCATCCAATTTCAAAATAGGACTGTAACATTTCACACTATTTTGCGTACCAATTAAAAAGTATAGCATGAAAAATTTTACCAGAACAACATTTGTTGTGCTGCTCCTTGCTGCACAATTTTCTGCCAAAGCACAATCTAAAGTGCAGGGCAAAGTAAAAGACGAGGGGGGTAAGCCGCTCCAGTCTGTTTCCGTTTCGCTTCTCCATGCAAAAGACAGCTCACTTGTAAAAATTGATGTTACCGACAAGCAGGGTCAGTATGGCATCAGCACTACACAACAGGGCGATTTTTTACTAAGCTTTTCTATTGTAGGTTTTGAAAAACAATACGCTGATGTATTTACAGTAGCCGCCGGTAAAGATGTAACTATTGCTGATGTATCGCTTAGTCCGGCAACATCCAACCTAAAAGATGTAACCATTACCAATAAAAAACCGCTGGTGGAAGTAAAAGCTGATAAAACGGTGTTTAATGTGGAAGCCAGCATTACGGCCCAGGGCAGTACCGCTATGGAACTGCTTCAAAAAAGTCCCGGCGTACAGGTAGATAATAACGATAATATTACCATGAAAGGCAAAACAGGCGTAAGGGTATATATTGATGGTAAGATGATGCAACTGGATACCAAAGACCTGGCAGCATACCTGCGTAGCATCAACAGCAATGATATTGAAGCGATAGAAATGATCAGTAACCCCAGCGCCAAATACGATGCCAGCGGTAATGCCGGTGTTATCAATATCAGGTTGAAGAAGAACAAAAAATTTGGTACTAACGGTAGCGTAAATGCCGGTTTTGTACAAGGCATAACGCCAAAAGGAAATGGCTCGGTAAACCTGAACTACAGGGATAAAAAGATAAACCTGTTTAGCAATGCCGGTTTCAACAGGGGTATTTATCAGAATGAACTGAATATTTACCGTATTCAAAAAGATACGCTGTACGATCAGAAAACCGTAATGAACAGCGACAATAAAAATTTTAATGTTAAAGCCGGTGCTGATTATTTTATTGACAGCAGGAATACAATTGGCGTGCTGGTAACCAGTAATTTCAGCAACAGTGAATGGAGCAGTTCCAGCGTAGCGCCGATATATTACCAGCCCACCGGAGAATTTATCAAACAGTTAAATGCCCGGAACAATGTACCCGGTAAAAGAACCAATGCCAATTTTAACCTGAACTACCGCTATGCCGATACCAGCGGCCGGGAAATTAATTTTGATGCCGATTACGGTGTATTCCGCGGAGAGGCCAGGAGCATACAGCCTAACGATTACGTATATCCCGGAAGCTTTATCGAACGTGTGGTAAACAGGAACAATACACCAACCGATATCGATATTTATACTGCCAAGCTGGATGTAGAGCAAAAGCTGGGCAAGGGAAAGCTAGGGTACGGCTTAAAATTTTCGTATGTAAAAACCAAAAACACTTTTGAGTTTTTCCAGGATACCGCATTGGATAAGCCCGCAAAAGTGCTGGATAAAAGCAACACATTTGCGTACACCGAAAATGTGAATGCAGCTTATATCAATTACCAGCAGCAACTGAACGAAAAATGGAGCATCCAGGCCGGCCTAAGGGCAGAACAAACCAATAGCGATGGCGACTTAAAAAGGGATGACGGAACAGCGGGTGAAGATGACAGGGTAAAGCGGCATTATTTCAACCTGTTTCCCTCCGGTGCTATCACCTGGAATATGAGCCAGAAGCATACGCTTAACCTTACTTACAGCCGCCGTATTGACCGGCCCCGCTACCAGGATTTAAATCCTTTTGAAAATAAACTGGATGAACTGACTTACGAAAGGGGTAACCCGTTTTTGAGGCCACAGTACACCCATAATGTAGAGTTGAGCCATATATTAGGCGGCATGCTAAACACAACACTGGGCTACAGCTATGTGAATGATTTTGCAACTGAAGCAACCGATACCGTTAAGAACGCCACATTTGTGCAGCAAAAAAACCTGGCACGCCAGCAAATCATCAGCCTCAGTGTTGGTTCACCTTTGCCCATCAAACCCTGGTGGAATGGCTATGCCAACGTGTATGGCAATATGCAGATGTTTGATGGGGTGATTGGTGAAAATAAAGTAGACAGGGAAATATTTACGTTTGGTGCCTATATGCAACATACGTTTACCTTAGGCAAAGGGTATACTGCAGAATTGAGTGGCTGGTTTAATGGGCCGAGTGTATGGGGTGGTACCTGGAAAACCCGTTCGCAGGGCGCAATAGATGCAGGCCTGCAAAAACTGGTACTGCAAAAAAGAGCTACAGTAAAAATTGCCGTTACTGATATTTTCTTTACCGCACCCTGGACGGCTACCAACGATTTTGGTGGTTTGTATATCAGGGGTGGGGGCAACTGGGAAAGCCGCACTTTCAGGGCCAGCTTCAACTGGCGCTTTGGCAGCAGCCAGGTAAAAGCCGCCCGCCAGCGTAAAACCGGTCTTGAAAGCGAAGCCGGAAGGATTAAGGGCAAATAAGTTTTTAAGTTTTGGTAGATAAGAATAAACAATGCAATATCCCCGGTTTCTACCGGGGTTTTGCTTTTTATGCCACATACTAATCGCCGCATAAGCCAGTTTTAACGAATTAAAGCATTGGTTATATTTGGTAAATAGCTGTTAACAAAAATGCTGCGTTTTAAAAGATATATAGCGGTGTTATTACTGGTGCCCTTACAGCACTATGCACAAACCCCACGTATCACAGGCCTTAAGGAGCAGTATTATAAGGCTGAAACGGTCAACGCAAAAATAGCAGCGCTCTTTGCCATTTGTAACGAACGCAACAGTCTGCATCCTGATACACTGTACCAATATGCCTTACTGGCCAAAACAGCAGTGCAGCAACATCAAAATCAAATAGAGCAGGCGCTGGCCGAGTACTATATGGCTTTTGCCTTTTCCAAGAAAGCCCGTTTTGACACGGTGGTTACCATTATCAACAGGCAACTGAATATCCTGCAGTACAGCGGCACTGAAAAAGAACTGTATGGTAAACTGGCCGCACTGAAAGGCGTTAATTATTTTAGGATGGGTAAGCAAAAAGAAGCAGTAGATTATTTGCTGAACCTGTTAGCGATAGCCGAAAAGGAAGATGATTTGCTTACACAGCTTTCGGCATTATCCAATATTGGATCTGTGTATATTGGCATGGGGCAGGATAAAGCAGCTATTGAATGGTATGATAAAGGGTTGTTACGCCTGCCACACCCAAGCCAGCCACAGTATACCGAATATGAAGTGATTATGACCGGTAATAAAGGACTTGCCTGGCTTCACCTGTACCAGGCTGCCCGAAAAAAACAGGATGGCGACTCCTGCGAAAAGTATTTGCGCTACGGCCTGCAGTTGGCAAACAGGCAGGACAATATCTTTTTTGAAAGTCATTTGTCAGGGCTGCTGGGTTTATACCTTAGCTATACTACCCGTAAAAATGAAGCTGAGCAATACCTGCAGCAGGGCCTCGCTTTAAGGAAAAACCTGGGTGATATGTTTTATATCATCTCCGATATGAGCGTACTTAGTTCTGTATATGCTAACACTGGCGCCTATGCCAAAGGCGAAGCAGTGGCAAAAGAAGCTATTTCGCTTTGTGACAAATTACAAAACAGCAACCTGCTGCAACTGATGTATAAATCGCTGGCAGAAAATTATAAAGCAGCAGGCGATATAAACAGCTACAGCCAAATCATGTTGAAGCTGCTGCAGGTTAAAGACTCGGTGTATAAAGTGAATTCGGCACAGGCGCTTGCCGAATTACAAACTAAATATGAATTACAAAAAAAAGAAAATACCATCATTCAGCAGAAGTACGAACTGGGGAGGAAGAATATCCTGTTATTTACCGTAGCCGCAATACTGGCCGCTACCATATTACTGGGATATATTTTTATAAGGCAAAGAAAAAAAGCACAACTGTTAAAATGGCAACAAGTGGAAGCACTGCAAAAGGAACGTACTACACAGGCCGTGCTGGAAGCAGAAGAAAAAGAACGCAAACGTATTGCCGGCGACTTACACGATAGTGTAGCTCAAAAAATGGTGGCAGCCAAAATGAACCTTGAAGCATTGCAGGGAAAAATACAGGATATGCCTCAGCAGGAAAAAATGATTTATAATAATATTCAAACGCTCCTCGAAGATTCGGCAACTGAAGTACGTCAACTCAGCCACAGCATGATGCCTATGGCAAACAACCACGGCGGACTTTCGGCTGCGATACAGGACCTGCTGGATAAAATAAATACACCCGGCCTGCATGTTCATTTTATTGCTGAAGGTAATTTTGTTCAACTGCCCGAAAATAAAGCCTTGTACATCTATCGCATTGTACAGGAAGCTGTGCAAAATATTTTAAAACATGCAGCAGCCAGCAGGATGGATATGGCATTAATCGGAACAAAGGAGGGAATCGATATTACTATTGAAGATGACGGCGTTGGTTTTAATATGACTGATATGGCCAGCAGCAACACCGGGCTTAAAAATATCCGCTCAAGGGTGCAATACCTCGGTGGTACTGTGGATGTGCAAAGCCAGCCGGGAAAGGGTACTGCATTGATAATATATATTCCGCTGTAAAAAATTAGCAATATTAATATCCCGGTTATACATATCGCCATACTCGACGACCACCAGATTGTAATTGACGGTTTGAAATTACTGTTGCAGCATAGTACAAATATGCAGGTGGTTGCCGAAGCCAATGATGCCGGTGCAATGCTGCAAATATTAAAGCGGCAACCGGTAGATATATTGCTGACTGATATTACAATGCCGGGCCATTATAATGGCTATAGTCTTTGCATGGAGTTGCGAAGCGCATTACCTTCCATAAAACTGCTGGCGCTCTCTATGAGTGAGGACGGACACCTGATTGAGAAAATGATTGACGAAGCCGGTGTGGATGGCTTTATTCCCAAAACAGCCGGGCGCCAGGAACTCATACAAGCCATAACAACCATTGCTCAAGGCTACCAGTATTTCGCTGCACCTGTTATTGCGCAGTACGAAAAATTCAAGCGCCTCCGCACCCGTAATGATTCCTATAACCTTACATTAAGAGAAAAAGAGATTATTGGCTGTATTATACAACACTATAGTAATAAGCAAATAGCTGAAGCACTTTTTATAAGCGAACGTACTGTGGAAACACACCGAAAAAATATTTACCGTAAAACCGGTACCAAAGGCGAAGCCGCTCTCATTCGTTTTATACAGGAGCAACAATTGTTGTAGCCTTGAATAATAAAGCATCAAAAAATACCCAATACTGGGTATAGACCCCCTGTTATCCTTCTATAATTTTGAACAGCAAGTAGTAACAACCCTCAGCACAACACTTAAGTCCTTATCCTTTTATCAGGATTAAATCAATACATCATGTTACTAAATTTTTATGCAGGCAGGTTCTGTCTCTTATTGTTATTCTATTTTGCCTGTGCAATATCCGGGTATTGCCAGGATGTGGAGCCGAACAACACATTGGAAACGGCTTCGCAGGCAATAGTTGCACTGCCTGTTAATGGCGAGGTAAATACGTTAAATGACAATGTAGATTTTTTTAAATCCATTGTGCCTGCCAGCGGCAATTTGCAGATAGCCATGCAGGTGCAAAACACCGGAACTGAGCCCGGGGCTTTGTTATTTAGCCTGTACGACAGCCGAAAGCTCAGTACTTTTATTATTCAACGATATGTAGGGAATACAACGAGCATATCGCCGGGGCAAAGTATTAAGGATACATTCAATGTTGTTGGCCTTAGTGCCGATAGCATTTTTTTTCGATTTGTAGCCCAGGGTAGCTCTGCTGTTGCCTTTAATTACGCTTTTACTTTTCAATTATTGAACCCTGCAGTGGATGATCCGGAACCGAATAATGACTGGAACAGCGCAACACTTATTAAGGCTGGTGCTCAGACGCAGGGCAATGTGGGTTTTACATACACCGGCATTACCGATATCGATGATTTTTATAAAGGATGGCAGGCACAATATGGCACCATAAAAATGCATCTAACCGCTACCAACTACAGTACCAGTGCCGCACCCCTGTACATGGCGCTTTATGACGGACGAAAACAAAATGGCCTGCTGGCGTATAAATATGCAGGTAATATCAATGTGCTGCCGGGTGCAACGGTTACCGATTCGCTGGTTGTGGAAGGCAGGGCTGCCGACAGCCTGTATATGCGCTTGCAAAGCAGTTCCGGTTTTGCTTACACTGTGTGGTTTACTGTTGCCGATACTACCCGACCTGATGCAGAGCCGAATAATAATTTTGCTGCCGCCACACCTGTAATATTCGATTCAGTATACACCGGGAATATTTATTATGCTTACCGTACAGCATACGATCAACATGACTACTACCGGGTACAGGTACCCCGGGGCGGTACATTAAAGCTGCTCATTGAAGCTACCCGTACCAACTCGGTAAATACCGGCTATCTTTTTGCAATGGGTTATGATGAAACCCAACAGGATTTTAACGCACCATTTCAGCGCTTTCTTGAAGAAAATACTAATGTGCAGCCCTGGCAAAAGCTAAATGATACTATTGTAGTTAATTGTTTTAAGGCGGGTACATTTTACCTGCGCCTCAGCAGCAGCGGCAGCTTTGCTTACCAGTTCAGGCTGCAGTTTGAAAACCGTACGCCTGAAGCGACTATGCAGTTTGAGCAAATGGGCAACGAAGTGGGATTCCGTCCACAACTTACAGCAGCCGACAGTTTCCTGTGGCAGTTTGGCGACAACACTACAAGTACCCTGCCATATCCTTTAAAAACATACAGTCCGGGATTTTACAAAGCAAGGCTGGTGGCAGTTAATAATACCTGTGCATTTACTGATACTGCATTGGCCGAAATAAGTATTAAAGGGGTGGAATACTATACGCCGGAAAGTGCTGGCAGCGGAGGCAACCTTGCCATGCAGGTGTTTGGCGGCGGGTTAGATAACTACACGGTTGTAAAACTGATTAAAGGCAACACGGTAATTACACCTTTTGATGTACACAGCAATAACAAGCAAAATGTACTCACCGTTGAATTTGATTTACATAATGCCGACACCGGGTATTACGATGTGGAAATAACGGTACCGGGTATGCCTGTGTTACATTACCCCAATGGATTTAAGCTGGATACTTTATTATACCCTTATGCATGGTCTGCCGTACAGGGTCCTGCACTATGGCGCACCAACAGGCCCAACCGCTTTTCGCTGCTGGTAGGCAATACCGGCAATGTAACGGCAGCAGGGGTGGTGGTGGCTATGGTATGGTCCAATAATGTGGAGGTGCAATGGGAGTGGCCGCTGTACAAGCCTTCATTTACAGGGGTTGATTCGTTGATTGATGGGGATTCGGTATATATGGTTGATCGCAGTGAATTTCAATACATCTTTGATTCCCTCAATACTACCACAGCTATCGATACCTTTCAGGGAAAGCCGTTTAATGGATATATTCATTACTTTATGGTGCCCTATATACCACCCGGCCAGGTGGTGAGCTATCCCTTCTTTGCTTTGGCAGCGGCGCCAGGCGATGTAAACTTTATGAGCTTTACCCACCGCCCCAATATTTTTGGTTCACCGGCTACAGGGGTGTACACTGATTATAACAATGCGGTAGGTACCGAACTGCTCGATGCTGCCGATATGGCCGCAGGTAAAACTAACAACCCCTTGTTTATTTCCTTTACTAAAACCGCCAAGATTGGCGAAAAACACATGCGAAGTGCCGCAACAGCAGCCGGTAAAAAATTTTGGGGCTGGTATGATGGCTATGAAACAAATGATGCCGCCATATTGCAGGACTGGCTGAAAGAAACTGAGGCAAATAATGAATATGCCATCCAGCAATTTTTACAGGCTGCCGGCGATCTTACCTTAAAAGCGGCGGTTAACAGGGCAAAAAAAATACAGGAACGCCTGAAGTTTGCCAATCAGTATATGGCCAAACGTCCCGATATGTCGCCCGAAATGTTTGAAAAATATGTGGAGTATATCAATAAAACGGGCAAGCAAATAGAAGGCATTGATGTTACCCGGCTTGCCAAACTAAAGAAGTTGTACGATGAGGCTAAATACGGCGCTAAGCTGAGTAAAAAACTCGACCTGTTGCAGGATATACTTCAGAATACCCCTGAATTAAATCGCCAGCGCAAGTACCTCGAGCGGCACCTCGATGATAATTTCTTTCACGACAAACTGGATCGTAAACCCACAAGAGCTGTTACTTCAATCGACCCTAATGCTATTTACGGGCCGGCGGGTAAAGGCACCGCTGGTTATATTGGCAGCAACACCATGCAGCATTTTTTAGTCAGTTTCGAAAACCTGGCAACAGCTTCGGCAGCAGCGCAGGTGGTACAAATATTTGATACCCTTAATACGGCTTTATTTGATATGCACAGTTTTAGCTTTGGCAATATTACTATTGGCAACCGTGTGTATCGTGTGCCCCCTGCCCGTAAATCAATAGCAATGGAGGTTGAACTTAACCCTGTGCTTCGCCTGCGTATCAATGCTGTTGCCAATACGGTTAGCGGTGTGGTAAACTGGCAGTTTACCACTATTGATGCGGCCACAGGCGGCTTCCCGCTGCTGGATGGTTTTTTGCCACCAAATATCAGTATGCCAGAGGGGGAGGGCAGCGTTACCTACTTTGTGCAACCTAAATCCAGACTGCCTTCCGGCACAGTGTTCAGTAACCGGGCTGCTATTATTTTTGATGATAACGAACCTATTATTACCAACACCTGGCACAATACACTTGATACCATTAAACCAGCCAGTACTATGCAGGCAAATGTAGCGGCTGGTGATAGCCTCATCACCCTCCGCTTTAGCGGCAGCGATATAGGCGCCGGTATATACGAGTATGCTGTATATATGAGCGACAACGGCGGCCCATGGCTTCGCTTTGGCAGCCTGGTGGGCGACAGCCTGCTCGTAGCAGGTGATTACGATCACAGCTATAGTTTTTACGTTACGGCTGTTGATTCGGTAGGAAACGAAGAACTTAAATTACCCGGTGCCGAGGCCGCTGTTGTACTTAGCAGGGTAGTACCGGTTACGCTTACACGTTTTTCGGGTGTGGTTAAATCGGGGGGCAACCTGCTGCAATGGTCAACAGCAGCAGAGTACAACAGCAAAAGCTTTACCATCGAGTACAGTACTGATGGCAGCAGGTTTATGCCCTTAACAACAATCGATACAAAAGCGCCGGGCGGCTTTAGCCAGCAGGCCCTGCACTACGAATGGCTGCATCATCAACCGGCGCCCAAAAGCTGGTACAGGCTGGTGCTGCAGGATACCGATGGCCGAAAAAAATACAGCGCCATAATTGTACTGCAGGCAAATATTACCACTGGCCCACTTCTGGTAATGCCCAACCCTTCAAAAAGCAGGATAACTGTACAATACAGTAAAAATATAGAAGCCATAAGCCTGGTTGATTTACAGGGAAAAATGTTACAACAGTGGAGGGGTAGCGGCCAGGTATGGCAGCTTACGCTACCAGTACTGAAGCCGGGTATGTACCTGCTGCAGGTATTCAGTGAGGGTACGCCGGCAACACAAAAAATTATGGTGTATTAATCCTGCTAAATATTGAGCAGTCAACATGGTGTATAATAATACGGGCAGGAAAACCCTGCCTGTATTTTTTGTACTAAAGCATTAAACCAATATCAGCATTTTGCCAGCCTGGAAATAGCGCAGCAGTATTGGTAAGGCGCAGGTGCCGGCCTGCCACTTCGCTAAAGAGGCTCCGGAAGTCAGTGGTAACAGCAAGGTCGCGGCCATCGGCAAGGTTTTCTGGTGCCAGTTCCTGTACATTGCCATACACTTTGCCGCCCTGTACATTGTTGCCAATAACAAAGGCACAGCTTGCCCGGCCGTGGTCGGTGCCGTTGGTACCGTTTTGCTTTACGGTACGGCCAAATTCAGTTGAAGTCATTATTGTTACCTCATCCTGTAAGCTGCCCAGGTCGGTAAAAAAGGCGCTGATGCTGTTGCCGAGGTCGGTAATATTCCGTGCAAAAGGCCCATTGATAGTACCCTGGTTAAAATGTGTATCCCAGCCATTACTTTCAGCAAAAGCTACTTCAAGGCCCACCTCTAATTTTATCAATTGTGCAATTTGCTTTAGTGCACCGCCTAATGCAGTAGCAGGATATACGGCACCGTTAGCAGGCCTGTAATTTTTCGTGTCTGCTTTTTGCAGCACTTTAACGGCTTCAAAACTTTCTTTACCGGTTTTTCCCAGTAAGGAAGAACTGGTGGCATCATACAGTTCTTCAAAACTTTTGGCGGCCATATTTACCGGGGGCATACCTTTTCCATTTAATGCAAAATCGTTCAGGTTGCTGATAGCCAGTACTTCATTATCGCCGTAAAAGCTTCGGGGCAAAGCCGAAGTGAGGCTTACGGCCCTGAATGGTGTAGCTTCGTGTCCAAGCTGCCCAACAGCCCTGTTTAGCCAGCCGCTGGCTGTGCCTTTATTAAAGGGCGTACCACTTTCCATATAATCCTGTGCATCAAAATGGCTCCTGGTAGTGTTGGGCGAACCCATACCATGTACAATGGCCAGTCTTTTTTCTTTAAACAATGGCTCAAATGCTGCCAGCCCCGGGTGCAGGCCAAAGCGGCCATCCAAATCAATCAAAGGTTTTTCGCTGCTTTTGGCTGCATCCATAAACAGGCCCGGCCTTGCGGCTTTGAGATAAGTATCGGTAAAAGGGGTTACCGCCATCAGCCCGTCCATGGCACCACGCTGAAAAATAAATACCAGGGTTTTGCTTTTTTTGTAAGGCGGCCGAATTTTATACATACCGGCGGCACGGGCAATAAATGCAGGCACGCCACCTATGCCTATACCCACCGCAGCCAGTGCTGCATTTTTTACAAATATTCTTCTTGAAGCCATACTTAAAAATTTTTAATCGTTTTACCTCCGCTGAAATTCGGGGCTGCCGATAATGATACCTACCACCTGTGCCAGCATGCTGTAGTCGGGTGGCACTGTTTGTGTCATTACGGTATCGTTATTTTCTTTTTTTATTTTTTTCTCTTTACCGGTAAATGCAGGCATTGACATCGTTTCTTCACTATTCATCACATCATTGGTATTAGTATTCTTTTTTGCTGAGGCTGTTTCAATTTTTTGATTAATCGTGGGGTCGTTCACCAGGGGGGTAAGTCTTTGTATAGTAGAGGCTGTATTGCGCTGGGGCAGCAGCAGGTTGCAATAAGTTTTTAAAGCTGCTTCAGCACTCTCAGGCTCACGGTGCTGGTTAAGCGCTGCAAGATTAAAGCTGATGCCAGGTATTTTTTGAGTGGCAAATGCTAATCCGAATTTCATACGGTTGAGCAGGGAGCCGGTATTGATCCAGTACTGTCCTTTATCCGGGAAGCCGGTTGGTGCCTGGTAACGGTACATATCCTGGCCCATTTTTACAATCCATTTGTGTAAACCTGCAGGATTGGTTATATCGGCCTGCACAGCCCGTACCGCACTTATGGCCAGTTCAAAAGGTGATTTTGTTTTTTCTCTTAATGCGGTTTTACTCCAGAACTCAGGAGCACTCACCATACTAAGAAGTACCGCTTTTATATTGCCACCTGTTTTGGAATAAGTAGCGGCCATTTTATCTATCAGCGATTGGGGTGGGTTATCGCTTACAAACCGCACCGCCAGTTTTTTTGAAATGAACTTTGCAGTAGAAGGATGTTCTGCCAGCATTTGTAATAGTTGTACGCCTTCCTGGTAGCCGCCTCCTGCAGGAAATGTTTTGCCCAGCACCGTTTTTTCTTTAGTGTCATGACGGTTGGCAGCAAATAAAAAATCACCACGGTGAACAAAGCCCTGCTTTTCAAATTTTTCGGGGCCCATTTTGTCGAGCAGCTTTGTGCCAACACTTGATTTGGCATAACTGGTCATGGGATACACCGTCCACCCGGTAAGTATTCTTGCTGCTTCAGTAACATCTTTTTGGGTATAGCCGCCATCTACACCCAGGGTATGCAGTTCCATAATTTCACGGGCATAGTTTTCGTTGAGCCCACGAAATTTTTTGTTTTGCTGCAGTGTTTGCAGCATTTTGGTATTTGCAGTATCCCGGTTAACCGTTTCTGTTATAGCAGCATCTATCCTTTGTTGTATTTGTTGCTGCTTATTGTTTTGGTCTGCATTAGACACATTGCTGTTGAAATTATCTAAATACAACAGCATGGCAGGTGATTGTGCAGTAGCGAGCAGCAGGTCATAAAATTTTCCTGACACATTGGGTCGTATACTTTCTCTTTCGTAAGCCGGGATATAGGCAGCGCAATCGTTTTTAGTAGCCGATACGTTGAAATGATTGAACCAGAATTCGGTGAGTACCTGCTGCAACTGGTTGTGGCTGTAGGCTGCCCGTATAATTTTTTGTGCTGCAAATTGCTGCATTAGTTCTTTTTGTGGCCGGTACCCTTTTTGCTGCATAAAAACCAGCAGCCTCCCCTGGTAACTTTTTTTATTATCCTTATCAATTTCATCTTTATTGATAATGCCCTCGTCAATCGCTTCTTTCAATACTTTGGCCGGGCGTGGAAATTTTTTCAATACATCTTCATTGCTGAGGTTGATGGCATCGTAGGGTTGCAGCAGGGTATCAAGCCTGTTATCCTCCGCTTTGCCTTCCAATTGTTTTTCAAACCATTGCTCCAGCCCGGTTTGTACCACCGTTTCTATTTCGCCTGCTGTAGCGCCAAAGGCAAACCTGTCCAGCAGGTGGGCAGCCGCCTGTTGCTTGGTAAGTCCGGCTTTTTTCCAGGGCATGGTAAAGGAGGGGGTGGGGCTATAGGCAGGCCTGATAAAGGCGGTGAGAAGAATACAAAAACTAACCAGGATGATTGCCGCTAATGGTTTATTTATCTGAGGCATATTTTATGCAAAGGTTGATTATAATTCAAAACTACGTCGTTCTGACTTCAGTTTCCTGTTAAGGTTTAAACAGGTTTTAAAATCAAAATATACAACTGCGTAAAGAATTTGAAACCCGAAACTAGATACTTAGGCTTTGCATTTCCCATCTTCTTCGTCGGAAATATCTGTCTGGTTATTGTGGCTTTTGCAGTTAAAATACCCTTGTGGCCAGGTGTTTTAACGATTGTTTTAGTTTATGAATAGGTCAATATTTGAACTGAATATGCCTTAACTATTAAACCTAAAACTAATTGATTTATGCAAAAGCTTCTCCTGCTATTGATGGCTGCAGCCTGCATACACATGCAAACAGCGGCCCAAACTCCATTTGTTTTTGACAGCCTGACCTACGAATTTGATATACTCAAATCAGATAAAGCAAATTACCAGTTTAGTATCAATGCCATTACTGTTGATATAGGTAAAAATACTAAAAGCAACAAGTTTTATTACAGCGGTTTTTTGGGGTTAAAATTTGACAGTGCTGTTTATATAAAAGAGTTTGATAAAATAATGACGGTGATTGATGGTAGATACACTATGCCCATTGGGGATAGTGCTTTAAACGCCTCATACATTGATACAAGAACCAGTTTGTACCAGTACGCTCAAAAAAGAATTATTGAAAAAAGTGAGCAGGACAGGGTTAAAGCGGAGGTTAATGCCCGTATTGATGCAGCACTTTCATCTGAAAAACATTATACCCCGGTAGGTGAATTGATACTAAAGGGTACAAATGTTATTGTTAAAAATTCACTGGATAGTAACGCTGTAGTAAGGTCGGTTGATATAACAACGGCCGGGGGTAGAATTGTGAAACACGGACTTAAAATTGAACTGGAAGATGGACGGATTTTTACAAACAGGAAAGCGCCGATAAATTTCCCCAGATTCTATAAAAGAAAAAGTGATGCAATTCTTTACAATGATGTAAGAGATAAAGCATACATATTGCTTGGCGATATCCTCGATTATAAACATTTCGGAAGGCTTGTTTTTCCGGGTGATGCAGAAATGCATTTAAATAAAGATACACGACGGGATACTTTCAAAATTGGCTCATCGCTCAATCAATTGCTGAATGTAAGTGTATACACTGATTTGCTTGGCTTAATTGACAGGAAACCAAACGGACTTGTTCAAACCGAAATAAGTTCAAGGATTACCAGTAATACAGCTAACGAAAGAAATTGTGATATTATCTGGAATAATTATGTAGAGCCTTATTTACGACTGAGTAAATTCGATAGCAAATTCGCTTCACTCGATTCTAATAATATCAGTAAAAATATCAACGGTGCAGATTCTGTTAGTCGAACTTACCTTAATCAAATTGCCTACCTGCAGGCTGGTATAAAGTTTAACGTTATTCGCTTTGGTATTGGCATTAATCAGGAGATATATATCAACGCAGGTGCAGATATAAATCTTGTAAATGGCGACTCAGTTGCAAACTTCAGTAAAGACATCAATTTTTTTAATTTTTACCCTGAACTGATATATAGAATTACACGATTTGAAAATTTTGGGATGGAAACTAATATCAGGTTTAATTTTCAAAAACTTGCTACCAATGCTCCTTTCGAAAATGCTGGTATCAATTTTATTTTTAATCCTGCATTTTCCATGTTTTACTTTCCGCACAAGAATGAAGATCAGCGCCTTTATTTAAGGTTTAGCTATTTCAACAACTTTAAAGAGTCGAAGGCAAATTTTGCCCAGTTTCAGTTAGGCTATAAAATGAATTTATTTGGTAGCCATAATTAATTTTTACCACTTGAGTACCCTGTATATTTTTTGAATTTTAAATATTCAACTCACCGCTCATGAACATCCTAAAACCCATACAAGACCTTTTTCAAAAAGTGTTGTTGTATATTTTTCGGCTGGTATGTTTTGCCTTCCGGCGCCTGCGT
This sequence comes from uncultured Chitinophagaceae bacterium, assembly GCA_937873715.1. Lineage (GTDB taxonomy): Bacteria > Bacteroidota > Bacteroidia > Chitinophagales > Chitinophagaceae > Ferruginibacter. The sequence goes on along the minus strand of CALMYJ010000033.1, from coordinate 17,372 downwards.
TTTGCCGGCCGGGGTATTAAGCTGGAAGATAAAATAACCGACTTCAACGATATCTTTAAAACCACCCGGCTCTTTTTTGTTTTTAACCTGCTGGCATTGCTCATTTTTACCATGCTGCCACAGGGTAAAGATGTGATACTGGTGGTGATTGAAGATTTATCGGAGTTTAAAATCTTATCCACCATTTCGCTGTTATTCGGTCTTACGGGCTGGTGCCTTGTTTCCGAATTTGGTGCCAGGTATAAAATTTATGTGGCCGACAACTCCGGCTTACTGCTCACTAACGAAAGGGTAAACTTTAGGAAAGAAGCGCAAAAATTTGTAAGCACCTTATACCTCTTATTGCCCATCATGATAGTAATGCTTAGTGTAATCATCGTTACTTTTTCTTCGGTAAAGCAATGGAAAATGCATGATGTATTACCATTTGCCACATTGTTAGTCTTGCTCGTACTGTTGTTTGCCCTGCTTTCCAAATATTATCTCGATGATTTTTATATCGGCAAACTCCGAAAAAAAAAGGTGTGGTATAAAGTGAGTGCCGAGGAGTTGCGCTGGGCCAATAAGCTCTTTGGCATCTACAGCGATTTTGTATATATGATTCGGAAGGCGAATAATTTTAAAGGCTACGAGCCTACACCTGAAGAAAAGCAAGAGCGCCAGGAGGTGCTGGATAAAATGTATGAGCATGATAAGGCAGCCGAAGAGGCTGAAGATGATAATACAGCGCCCATGCATTACGACTTTGTACAAACCTACCAGCGCTACACCAGTTTAATTGAAGCGCTGCCCCCACATGCGCCGGGATGTAATGATGTGCACGACAGCAATTGCAATACCATTACCCATTTCCCGGTAAATTATACCAAAAAGCATGACCGGGCTCCCGAGCTTTTTATGCCGGTAGAATTTTCCACACACAACACCAAGCCTGTACGAAACAAAGATTATGAGGCTGCTAAAAATAATAAAAGTGCAGATGCAAAAGATGAACCGGAGTTTTTGATGCTGGAGCAGGCAGGTGGTTATTACCGCTGGATGTATAAAAACAATCCCTCTTTTTATAAAACACTCCACCTGCAGGTGCATGTAGTGTCTATCAGTTCACTAATTTTTTTACTGCTTGTTTCTGCCGGAGACTTAGTCTCGTATAATGTTATTGGTGTGCCTGCTTTAGTATGTCTTTCTTTTGCCTGCTGGCTGGGCGTATACACAGGACTGTTATATATTGATAAACGCTTCAGGCGAAATATCAAACTGTCTGTACGTTTCTTGTTGTTTATATGGGTACTTATTGTATCCTATATCAATAGCGATCACCCGGTGCGTAAAAGTGATACTACAGCATTTAATAGCATCAGGCCTCCCCTCCATGAACATTTTGGCCAGTGGTATCAGCAGTATATCCGCAAAATGCCGCTTCAGGAGATCAAAGGAGATAGCACTGCCGCTGCAGACTCACTCCGCAATGTGTTTTTCATCACTGCCGAAGGTGGGGCATCACGTACCGGAGCATTCGCTGCACTGCTGCTGGCAAAAATAATGGATACGCTACCCCGGTTTAAAGACCAGGTGTATGCTTTCTCTACTGTATCAGGAGGTACTTTAGGGATTAGTTTTTTTAATGCCATCACTTATATTGAACCAACAATTGAAAACAAAGCCGCCGATTATTACCAGCATGCCACCAAAGCCTTTTTTAGCCAGGATCAGTTATCGGCACCTATTGCAAAATGGCTGTATGGCGATATACTTGCCTGCCTGTGGCCTGCACCCATACAGCGTTTCGACAGGGCTGTGGCGCTTGAAAAAGCATGGGAACACAGCTATGGCAAAGTGTTTAAAAAGCCACAGGATGTAAATGTTTTTTCCACCAATTTCCTCTCTAATTATAATAATCATGCACCCGGCCATACCATTATGCCGGCATGGTTTATCAATACGGTGGAAGTAGAAACCGGCCTGCAGTGTTATATCAGCAATGTAAGGGCCGATAGTTTTATTTTGGCCAGGCAAAGAGATTTGCTGGGAGAAAAAATCCGGCATGGCATTAATTATAGCACTGCAGTTGGCTTTAGCACCAGGTTCCCACTCTTTTCGCCTTCAGCAGCCATTTATCATGCTGATGATAAAGTGTATCATTATGTGGATGGCGGTTATGTTGAAAACGCCGGCAGCAAAACAATGCTTGAAGTATTGCAGGACCTGGATAGCGTTTTACGGGCTAACAAAATAAAACCCTGGGTCATACAAATCATGTTTAGCGACCCGGATTCATCTGCTTTTCAGTCTACAGGTTTTTTAAACGAGTTTAGCAGCATCGCCAATGGTATATATAATACCCGTGCCGGCAGTGGTGCTACTTACAGGGCATTGCTTCAAAAAGAAGTTGCTGCCCTGGGTGGGCAAATTATTGAAGTGCCGCTTGAAGCTTCGGGTAGTGATGTGCCCATGAGTTGGATCTTTTCTGAACGCAGCCTTCGCAACCTCGATACAGCGGTGTTAAAAACATGGTACAATCAATCTGCCGGTAAACTCCGGTTGCGCAGCCTGCCCATTTGGGGAAAATGATGGTGAAGTATTGCGATATATACATTGCCTTCAGTGCAGTAAAGACTTCCTCTATAAATACTAACAATCATTAGTTTCTATCCCTTATTTTTGTACTGCATCAAATTTGTTTGCCCATGAATTTCCAGTTTTCAGAAGAACACCTGATGATACAAAAAGCTGCCAGAGATTTTGCTCTCAACGAATGTCTGCCGGGTGTAATTGAACGTGACGAAAAACAACAGTTTCCAAAACAGCAGGTAGAACAATTAGCCAGCCTCGGCTTTATGGGTATGATGGTAAAGCCTGAATACGGCGGCAGCGGTATGGATACCATTAGTTATGTGCTGGCGATGGAAGAAATAAGTAAAGTGGATGCCAGTGTAAGTGTATGTATGAGTGTTAACAACAGCCTGGTATGCTACGGCCTGCAGGAGTATGGTACTGAAGCTCAGAAACGGCAATATTTAACGCCACTGGCACAGGGTAATAAAGACGGGCAATTATACATTGGTGCCTTTTTACTCAGTGAGCCCGAAGCCGGCAGCGATGCCACATCACAACAAACCACAGCCGAAGATAAAGGAGATTATTACCTGCTGAATGGCACCAAAAACTGGATTACCAATGGCAGCACTGCATCGGTGTATTTGGTAATTGCACAAACGGATGTGGCCAAAGGCAGCCACGGCATTAATGCATTTATAGTGGAAAAAAGCTGGCCCGGTGTGGTGGTTGGGGCAAAAGAAAATAAGCTGGGCATCCGCGGCAGTGATACACACAGCATTTTATTTAACGATGTAAAAGTGCCTAAGGAAAACCGTATTGGTGCCGATGGCTTTGGATTTAAGTTTGCGATGAAAACATTAGCCGGTGGCCGCATTGGTATTGCTTCGCAGGCATTGGGGATTGCTGCAGGTGCTTACGAAAGGGCGCTGGCTTACAGTAAAGAACGTAAAGCTTTTGGCAAAGAAATTATGCACCACCAGGCCATACAGTTTAAGCTGGCTGATATGGCCACCCGTATTGAATGTGCCCGGCTGCTTTGCCTTAAAGCCGCTTATGAAAAAGATAACGGTCTCGATTATACCATTAGCAGCAGTATGGCCAAAGTGTATGCCAGCGAAACGGCGATGTGGGTTACTACCGAAGCGGTACAGGTACATGGCGGCTATGGTTTTGTAAAAGAATATCATGTAGAGCGGCTGATGAGGGATGCCAAGATTACCCAGATATACGAGGGCACCAGCGAAGTGCAGCGCATTGTAATCAGCAGGGGCATCTTAAAATAGGCATTACCAAAGCCTGCAATTAAAACGCTGCCCGGAATACATAAAGGTTGCCGGAACTTGTTTGTCATCCTGGGGCTTCTTTGTCATCCTGAACGCAGTGAAGGATCTGCCGGGTAACCTTGCAAATGTTCAGCTCCAGTTATGCTGCTCAGCAGATTCCTCGTTCCTCGGAATGACAAGCAATTTTCGAAAGATTCCTCTACAGATTGCTATCGGGACGAAATGATAAAACCACCACTCCTGTCATCCTGAGAGAAGCGAAGGATCTGCCTGAAAATGCTGCAAATACTCAGCTTCAGTTTTATTGCCAGGCAGATACCTCTCCCGAATGCTTTCGGGACGGAATGACAAAACACTTTTAAAGATTCCTCTCTGTATTATTATTGGAATGAATAGGTATCATCCTGCTGTCATCCTGAGGCACGAAGGATCTGCCGAAAATACCACCCTGCCAGGCAGCCGTGTTGTTGTGGAGCATTTATAATTTCATTCAGCAGTTAATTTTCATCAGCGAAAAAAAACTACCCACATTCCTAAAGCAGTTACACCGCATCTAATCCCTGCTCAATGCTGTATATTCGTGGTTCATATATTGCATGAGTATTAATAGCACCGTATACCACGATTTACTGCAGGCTTTGCCTGCAAAAGCCACGCTGGTGGCCGTTAGTAAAACCAAACCTGTTGAAGATATCCTGGCTTTATACCAGGAAGGCCAACGGGATTTTGGTGAAAACTATGTGCAGGAACTGGTGGATAAAGCCGCCGTGCTGCCAACGGATATCCGCTGGCATTTTATCGGCCATCTGCAAAGCAATAAAGTAAAATATATTGCCCCTTTTGTACACCTTATTCATGGGGTGGATAGCGAAAGCCTGCTGAAAGAAATTAACAAACAGGCAGCAAAAAATAACCGGGTTATCGATTGCCTGCTGCAGGTACATATTGCAAAAGAGGAAACAAAGTTTGGTTTTGATGACGCAAGACTTTTTCAATTGAATACTGCGGCTTACGAAAATGTACGCATACGTGGACTGATGGGCATGGCTAGCTTTAGCAACGACGAGGCTTTGGTGCGGCAGGAATTCCGGTATTTAAAATCATTGTTTGATCAGTATGCTGCAAATGCCGGTGGGCAATTCAACCTGCTTTCGATGGGTATGAGCGGCGATTATACCATTGCCCTGGAAGAAGGTAGTACAATGGTACGCATCGGCAGCCTGCTGTTTGGAGAAAGGAATTATACCGGGTAGCCGTACATACATCTTTTGCATTTTTACTTAAATTTAAAATTGCCTGTTTGTAAAATTGTTGTGTCTTTGCAGCAGCTAAATCTTTCGCTATGCAGGTAAATTCAATAGCCGTTTTTTGCGGCAGCAATGATGGGAACAACCCTTTGTACCAGCGGCATGCCCACCAGTTGGGCCGCCTGCTTGGCGCCAGCAATATCACCATGATTTATGGCGGGGGCAACAAGGGCCTGATGGGTGTGGTGGCCAATGGCGTGCTGGCCGAAGGTGGTACGGTAATTGGCATTATTCCGCAACTGCTTACTTCGTGGGAGCGGCAGCATAATGGCATTACCGAACTGATAGTGGTAGAGGATATGCATGTACGTAAGCGTATGCTCTACGAAAAATCGGATGCTGTTATTATATTGCCCGGTGGCTTTGGCACTATGGACGAACTATTTGAAGTGCTTACCTGGAACCAGTTAAGCATTCATAATAAGCCCGTATTCATCCTCAACTCCGGCGGCTTTTATGATGCCCTGTTGCAGCACCTGCACATTATGCAGCAGGAAGGCTTCCTGTACATCAACCCCGAAAATGCCGTAACAGTCATCAATACCCCGGATGAACTTTTTGTAAGGGTATAGTAATTTACTTACGGCTTCCCTGGAAAAGCGGAATATTAAAACCTGCATTTACCACCGGCAGTAAATTATTAAACTGGTCGGTATAGGGCGAATTGGGGTTTTGCAGCACATCTACCGAAACAGAAAAATAGTAATACGGGCTATTTCGGCCCATGCGCTGGCTGGAATACCCTGCCCCTACCAGCAGGCTGCTTACATTGAGGTTCAGCTTTTCGTTGCCACCGGTATTGTAGATGTATTTATAGCGGATAAAATTGTGTTCAAACTGCGCCGTGGCAAATAAAAAGTTTACCGGAAACAGGCGTACAAAAGCGCCGGGGCCAATGAGTGTCTGCCTTAATTTATCATTGTTGGCGTAGCGCTGGCTGATATACGTATAGCCCATTACAATGCCGGCATCCATCCAACTGGTAACGCTGTAGCCCAACTGTGGTGTGGCGCCAAGTACTGTGGTGCTGCCAAAAAAAGACAGGTTGATGGTACCGCCGGTAAAAAGGTGCTCTTTCTTGAAGCCACCTTCACTTTCGTCATCCACATCTTTTTGGGCATAGGCAAATGTTGCGGCAAGGCTAATCAATACCGTAAGTGCTACATTTTTTATTTTCATACTATCAGGTTTACAGGTCAAAGATTTTACCACTGTTTAAAATGTTGTTTGGGTCAAATAATTTTTTGATGCCCTTCATTAAATGCAAATTGGTATCTGTAAAAACAATATCCAAATATTCTTTTTGCAGCAGGCCAATGCCGTGTTCGCCGCTGATAGTGCCGCCCAGGCTATGTACCAGTTGAAACATGGCCCTGAGTGCCGGTACCATTTCAGGATTATTAAGGCTGTACAGGCTGCCCTCCTTTTTTATACGGATGTGCAGGTTGCCATCCCCGGCATGGCCGTAGCATACGGCTTTAAAGTTATATTCTTCTCCCAGTTTTTTTACCCCACGTATCAAGGCTGGCAGGGTAGCCCTGGGCACAACGGTATCTTCCTCGATGGTGTAACCTTCTAATTTTACCACTTCGGCTACACGACGCCGTAAGCGCCACAGTTTTTCTTTTTGCTGTGCATCATCTGCAAAGTAAATTTCGCCACAGCCATAACTGCTAAGCAGCCCGGCAATAGCTTCCATATCCTGCATCAGTACATCCATATTGTTGCCATCCACTTCCACCAGCAGGTGAGCTTCGGTGTTATCATCTATGGTAATGCTATTGTCGTTAAGATGGGCGCTTACAATTTGAAGGGCATCAATTTCTATCAGCTCCAGCACACTTGGTGTATAACCGGCACGGAACACCGCACTTACGGCTTCCCCGGCTTTTTCGAGCGATGGGAATGGCGCCAGTATCAGTAAGTCGTATTTGGGATGTGGTATAAGTTTCAAAACAATTTTGGTAACAATGCCCAATGTACCCTCGCTGCCCACCATCAATTGGGTAAGGTTGTAACCGGTAGAATTTTTAAGCACATTGGCCCCTGTCCAGATGATGTCGCCGGTGGGCAATACCACTTCCAGGTTGAGCAAATAATTTTTACCCACGCCTTATTTTCCGGTTTGGGGGCCGCCGCTGTTTTCGGCAATATTACCGCCAATAAAGCAACTGCCGCGGCTGCTGGGGTCGGGTGGATAAAAAAGCCCTTTAGCTTTTACTGCCTCCTGCAGCACCTCGGTAATTACACCGGGCTCGGTGGTAACCTGCAGGTTTTGCTCATCAATGTGCAGTATGCTGTTCATCCTTTCGGTTGATAAAAGCAGTCCGCCTAATTGCGGCAGGGCGCCGCCACTCAGGCCTGTGCCTGCACCACGGGGTGTTACCGGAATTTTTTCCCGGTTACACCATTTTAGTATAGCGCTTATCTCTGCGGCAGTACGTGGCTTTACTACTACAGCAGGCAGGTACAGCAGGTTTTCCGTTTCATCGTGGCCGTAAGTGGTAAGCGTTTCAGTATCCTGCAATACGTAGGGTTCCCCAACAATTTGCTGCAGCGTTTTTATACTGTTTGCTGTAATTCCCGGGTGCATAAGGGATTTGTTTTTGTAAAAATGCAACTATATCCTGTTATGACCGCCTGTTGAAAAAAAAGTTTATACATGTTACTGTATAAACTTTAATAGTGTGATTTGTTTATGATTTTACGATTTTACTAATTGCACTTCTGCATTTATACGTACATCGTCACTCACCAGTACACCGCCTGTTTCAAGCGCTGCATTCCAGTTGAGGCCCCAGTCTTTGCGGTTAATTTTCCCGGTTATGGTAAAACCTGCTTTTACATTACCCCAGGGATCTTTGGCCAATCCGCCAAACTCTACGGCCAGCTTTACAGGTTTGGTGGTACCCATTATGGTAAGGTTGCCTGTTAGTTCGTAATTGCCATCATCATCCAGCTTATTGTATGCGGTGGAGGTAAAGGAGATTTCCGGAAATTTTTCAGCGTCAAAAAAATCGGGGCTTTTTAAATGACCGTCTCTTTGCTCATTGCCGGTATCTACTGAGCCGGTTTCGGCAGTAAAACTGATTTGCGGTGTATCAAAAGCTTCATCAGCCGATTGGGCAGTGATGCTGAAGTTTTTGAATTTACCAGATACATTGGTAAACATCAGGTGTTTTACTTTAAAACCAATTTCGGAGTGAGTGGGATCGACTACCCAGTTAATTGTTGCCATGTTCGTTTGTTTTAATGTTGTGATACTTTGTTTTTTTTGATAATTCAAAGTTCAAACATTAATTTGTTGTAGCCATTGAACTAGGACAAGATTTTTATTTTTTTAAAAAAGGATAACTATTCCTGTTTTTTGGCCAGCCTGGCCCTCACCTTACTCAAAAACTCGGGTGAGATGCCGAGGTATGCGGCAATATAATGCTGTGGCACTCTTTGTGGCAGGTGAGGATAGCGTTCGATAAAATCGAGGTATTTTTCCTGTGCGGTTTTGGAAATGGTGTTGATTAGTCGGTTGATGGTGGCTGCCAGGCTGCGCTGTACCATCAGGCGGAATACCCGTTCAAATTTGGGCACACGGGTAAGCAGTTCTTCTTTGGTTTGTGGGTTAAATAGCAGCAGGTCGCAATCTTCAATGGTTTCCACAAATAGCCGGCTGGGTTTTTGCTCATAAAAGCTGGCAATGTCACCAGTCCACCAGTCTTCGGTGGCAAACTGCAGGATGACTTCAAAGCCATTTTCATCAATATAATAATTGCGGATGCAGCCCTTTACCACATAGGCTTCAAAGTTGCATATTTCACCTTCCTGCAGCAGGAAAGTTTTTTTGGGTACATGCCTCGGCTCCAGCAGGCTGTTGAATATTTGCAGTTCTTCGTTGGTAAAGGGCAGGCACCGGGTGGCATATCGGTTAATTTGTTCGTACATGAGTGAGGCTGTTAGTGGGTAATAAAGATAAGCCTGTTTAATCGGTGTATAAAAAACTGCGTTTGGATGCTTGTAGTGATAATGCCTGCATTTATGGAACAGGCATTTTTTGGGTTCAGTGATTTTGCTTTCTTAATTGTTGGAGCAGTGCTTTGATGTCTTTTGGAAATTCGGCTGTAAGATTAAAGTTGCTCCCTTCAGTATCTTTAAAAATAAGCTGGTGGGCATGCAGGGCCACACGGCTGAGGATGGGTTTTTCTGCCTCTTCGGTTTTGCTGAGCTTGTATTTCTTTTTTATAGTGGAGAGCAGGATGGGCTGTCCATCGCCATACAGGGGGTCGCAGGCTACCGGGTGGCCAATATGTTTGGCGTGTACCCGTACCTGGTGGGTTCGGCCGGTGTGTAATAAAAATTTTACCAGACTGTAGCGGCCAAATGTTTCCAATACTTCATAACCAGTTGAAGAGGCTTTACCCTGCCGGGTAACAAACATCTGCCCTTTATGCACGGGGTGTTCTGCTATTGGGGCGTCAATTAATCCTGTGCGTTGGGATGGTGTGCCGTGTACCAGTGCGGTATAAAATTTTTCAACAGTACGGTTTTCAAACAGTGTAGAAAAATATTTATGTGCAGCTTCGTTTTTTGCAAATAAGATAATGCCGCTTGTTTCCCTGTCCAGCCGGTGTACGGTAAATATGCTGCCATATTTTGCAGCCAGGATATCTTTTAAAGAGGTTTCGCTTTGCATTCTGTCGGGTACTGTAAGTATACCGGCAGCTTTGTTAACTGCAAGAAAACTATCGTTTTCAAAAATGATCTCTATTGCCTGTTTTGAAACTTTTTGGGTCATAGGTTTTCCTGGAATGTCCATGTTATTTTTTCTTGCCGGCATTCATGTATTTCAATAACCTTATTTCTTTTTCGGATAAAAAACGCCATTTGCCCCGTTCTACATTTTTTTTGGTGAGGTTGGCAAATAGTACCCTGTCTAATGCTTTTACATCGTAGCCTAATTTTTCAAAAATGCGGCGAACAATACGGTTGCGGCCGCTGTGTATTTCAATACCAATAATGGTTTTATCCCTTGCATCTGCATAAGCCAGTGCATCGGCTTTTATGTCGCCATCCTCTAAACTGATGCCTGATAGTATTTTATCGAAATCGGCCTTAGTAAGTGGCTTATCTAATTTTACCTCGTACACTTTTTTAATATTGTAGCTGGGGTGCGATAGTTTTTGGGTAAGCTCACCATCGTTGGTTAACAGTAGCACACCAGAGGTATTACGGTCGAGCCTGCCGATGGGATAAATTCTTTCCGGTGTAGCGGCTTTTACCAGTTGCAGTACAGTTTTTCTGCCCTGCGGATCATCGGTGGTGGTGATATAATCTTTTGGTTTATTTAGTAAAACGTATACCAGGTTTTTTGAAATAAACACCTCCTTGCCATTTACTTTTACGGTATCGTTGCCCGTTACCCGGTGCGCCGGTTCTGTAATGATGCTGTCATTTACTTTTACTTTTCCATCTTTAATAAACTCAACTGCATCCCGCCTGCTGCTTACGCCGCAATGTGCCAGGTACTTATTGAGGGGCATTTCTTTAAAATTCTTATTGGGAGTGGCGCCGGTAGCTTTTATAACGGGGCTTTTTTTCTGCTCCTTTACCTCTTTTACAGCATTTTCGGCTGCTGCTTTGGCTTCGGCCTTTAGCCTTCTTTTTTCATCAAAGCGTTTATTGATGGCTTCGGCCCTTTCTTTTTTGGCTTTCTTTTTGGCTTGTTTGTGGGCTTCTTTTACGGCACTGTTTTTTGGAGAGGTAAATTTGCTGTAGAATTTTTTATTCATTGTTTTTGTTTTGCTGTTATTGCAACAGTATTAAAAGGTTTTTTATCCAGTATTCAGCACCCAGCCTCCCCTCACTTATTGGCTAACTGGCCGCAGGCTGCATCTATATCTTTTCCCCGGCTTCTTCTAACTCTTACGTTTACCCGGTTGTTAAGCAGGTAGCCGGTAAAGGCGTTGGTAGCTTCCTCATCGGGCTTTTGGAAGGTGGCGCCATCAATGGGGTTGTATTCAATTACATTAATTAAATGTGTGGGTATCTGCCGGTAAATTTTCATCAGGTGATTAGCATCCTCCAAGGAGTCGTTCAGGTTTTTAAAAAGGATATACTCCAGTGTAATATCATTTTTTGTTTTGTCGTAAAAATAGTTAAGCGCTTTTATCAGTTCAGCAATATTGTTGCTTTCATTGATGGGCATGATATCATTTCGTTTTTTATCATCGGCAGCATGCAGCGACAGAGCCAGGTTAAAGCGTACTTTATCATCCCCGAGCTGCCTTATCATTTTTGCCACACCGGCAGTAGATACGGTAATACGTTTGGGGCTCATGGCCAGGCCGTCGTTGGACGTGAGCATATCAATGGCTTTCAGCACATTTTTATAATTGAGCAGTGGCTCACCCATACCCATAAACACTACGTTAGAAAGTTTTTTATTGTATGTGCTTTCGCTTTGCTGGTTGATGAGGGCCACCTGGTTGTATATCTCATCGTAATCGAGGTTGCGCTTGCGTTCCATTTTGCCGGTAGCGCAAAACTTACAGGTAAGGCTGCAGCCTATTTGAGAAGATACGCAGGCGGTATTTCTTTTTTCTGTGGGTATTAATACGCCTTCAATTTTATAACCATCATGAGTGGAAAACCTGGATTTAATGGTGCCATCGCTGCTGTATTGGGTGGCATCTACCAGCAGAGCAGGAAATGAAAATGATTCAGCCAGTTTTTGCCGAAGTTCTTTGGATACATCGGTCATGTCTTCAAAAGACTGTGCATTTTTTTTCCAAATCCACTCATGTACCTGTTTGGTACGAAACTTTTTTTCGCCAATACCGGCAAAGTATTCCGCAAGGGCTGTAATATCGAGGTGGCGTATGTTAGGCTTTGTGGTAACCATGCGGCAAAGATACAAAACCAGTAAAGCATGGGCGGATATTTGTTTATATTGCAATAGGGGTTGTCATCCATTTTATAGCCGGAGGATTTTTACTGCGGCCCGGTACAATACAGAAAAATCGAGCAGTTATGCAAACAGCTTACATTATAGATGCGGTACGTACGCCCATAGGTAAATATGGCGGCGCCTTAAGTACAATAAGACCCGATGATTTGCTGGCGCTGGTCATTAAGGCACTTATCCGCAGGAATAATACTGCGGAGGTATCGGCTATTGAAGATGTGATTGCCGGTGCTGCCAATCAAAGTGGCGAAGATAACCGTAATGTAGCCAGGATGGCTGCCTTGCTTGCCGGGCTGCCCGTAACCGTTAGTGGCAGTACAGTTAACCGGCTTTGTGCATCAGGCATGCAGGCTGTAATGGATGCCGCAAGGGCTATTAGGTGCGGCGATGGCGAACTGCTGATAGTCGGTGGGGTAGAGAGTATGACAAGGGCACCTTTTGTTGTGTCCAAATCGGGCAGTGCTTTTTCAAGAGATACAGCTTTATACGATACCACTATGGGCTGGCGCTTTATCAATGAAAAGTTAGCCGCCCTGTATCACCCGTATTCGATGGGCGAAACGGCGGAAAATATTGCGAAGCAATGGGGTATCAGCAGGCAGGCCCAGGATGGCTTTGCTCTTTCCAGCCAGCAAAAATATGCGGCAGCGTATGCAGCGGGCCGCTTTGAAGAGGAGATAGTGCCGGTAACGGTACAGGATGGAAAAAATGTGTTTGATTTTTATAAAGATGAGCATCCAAGAGAAACATCGCTTGGGGCGCTGGCCACTCTAAAACCGGCCTTTGTAAAAGATGGTACCGTAACTGCAGGCAACAGCAGTGGGATAAATGACGGGGCTGCTGCCCTGCTTTTAGCTGCTGAAACTGCTGTGGTTAAATACAACCTGCAGCCTATGGCCCGTATTGTAAGTATGGCGGTTGCCGGGGTTGACCCAGCCATCATGGGCATTGGCCCCGTGCCTGCTACGGCCAAAGCATTACAGCGTGCAGGCCTTACCGTAAGCGATATGGATTTGATAGAGTTGAATGAGGCTTTTGCATCGCAAAGTATTGCCTGCATACACGATTTAGGGCTTGACTTAGAAAAAGTAAATGTAAATGGCGGTGCCATTGCATTAGGGCACCCATTGGGCTGCAGTGGTGTTCGCATCATTACCACCCTGGTGCATGAACTGAAAAAACGTAAAGGCAAGTACGGCCTCGCCACCATGTGTGTTGGGGTGGGGCAGGGGGCTGCTTTGATTGTTGAAACTGTATAACGGTTAACGACCGAGGTAGGCCGCAAGGTTGTCGAATACCACTACTTCCTGCAGGCCGGTGGCTAAGTTTTTCACCACGCAATAATGTTGTTCTATTTCCCTGCTACCGATAATAACGGCATAGCCTATCTGCTTTTTTTCAGAATACGAAAACTGTTTGGCAATTTTTGCAGGCTCATGGTACATTTCGCATGAAATGCCGGCGGCTCTCATTCGTTGCATAATACCAAAAGCATAGTAACTTTCGGCTTCGCCCATATTGAAGAATATGGCTTTTGTGCCCTGCTGAACTTCAGCAGGAAAAAGATTGAGTTCGGTAAGTACATCATAAATCCTGTCTACCCCAAAGCTGATGCCTACCCCCGGTATGCCGGGTACATCAAACAGGCCTGTAAGATCATCATAACGGCCGCCGCCACCGATGCTGCCTATTTTTACCGCAGCAGGGGCTTTGGCTTCAAAGATGGCACCCGTGTAATAATTGAGGCCCCTGGCCAAAGTGGTATCGATGACCAGGTGTACTTCGGGTGGCAGCATTTCAATAATGTATTCCAGCTCTGCTATGCCCTGCATACCGGTTTCGGATGCAGCAAAGAAATTTTTTAAAAAAGCAATTTTTTCTGCATTCGTTAAGGTGATACCCGGTTGGGTATCCATACTGAGGTAGCGTTCAATAAGGGCTACCTGCGTGGCCGTTAGTTCTTTTTGCAGTAATTCTTCTTTTACTCTTTCCATCCCTATTTTATCCAGCTTGTCGATGGCTGTGGTAATGGCAACGGTTTTATCGGCAGCCTGGCAGGTTTCGGCAAGGGCAGCCAGTATCTTCCTGTTGTTGAGCCGCAGTTCGTATCCTGCAATGCCAAGCTTTGTAAATACGTCGTGGTAAATCAATGCCAGTTCTGCTTCATTAAGCAACGATTTACTGCCCACCACATCGGCATCGCATTGGGTAAACTCCCGGTAGCGGCCTTTTTGCGGACTATCGCCCCGCCAAACCGGTTGTATTTGGTAACGCCTGAATGGGAAAGTTAGCCGGCCATGGTTCATGGCTACATAACGGGCAAAGGGAATAGTGAGATCGTATTTTAACGCTCTTTCAGTAAGGTCGCTGCTGCTTTTACCTTCCAGTACTTTTTCAAATCCGGCTTTAGACTTTTCAATATTTTTCGGGTTGCTGATGCCGTTATTTAAAATTTTAAACATCAGTTTATCCCCTTCCTCTCCATATTTTCCTATGAGTGTATCCAGGTTTTCCATAGCCGGTGTTTCCAGCGGCTCAAAGCTGTACAGTTCAAATACAGATTTTATAGTGTTAAAAATGTACTGGCGTTTTCTTACAACGTCTGCTGCAAAATCTCTTGTTCCCTGGGGTAATGAAGGTTTGGGCATATTTCTGTATGGTGGATGGTTAGTGGTGAATGGGGAATGGGGAATGGTCAATGGGAATGGTGAATTGTTTTTTGCTTTTTAATTTTCGCTTTTATTGTGGTATCGTGGCTTTTGCAATGATAGCTTCGCAGGCTTCTTCAATTAATTCAAATACTTCATGAAAGCCGGGCTCGGTGCCGTACCAGGGATCGGGTACATCGGCATTTTCACCCGGGTAAAGTTCATTGAGTAATAAATCTACCTTAGATGTATCGAACCTGTTTCCTGCAATGGCTTTCATTTCATCTATTACATCGCCTGCCATAGCGTAAATTTTATCAAACCTTTCAAAATCTTCTTTTACAAAAGGGCGGCTTACCTGCTGGCTGATATCTATACCATTCAGCTTAGAAACTTTTTGAGATAAGCGATGCGGCCTTTCGCCATTGTGGTAGCCGTTGGTGCCAGCGCTGTCAATAAACCAGTTTAATCCTGCTGCCTGTGCTTTATGTTGTAAAATACCCTCTGCCATAGGGCTGCGGCAAATATTGCCGAGGCATACCATTAAAATTTTCATGTTGCAAAGATATAAAGGCCATGTATATAGCCCTTCATGTTTCCACTTTGGTATAAAAAAAGCCCCGGGTATTTCTCCCGGGGCTAACTGTTGATGTAATGTAGTTTAATACACCCCGGAGAGTGCTTTATTACTTTTTACGGTTTGCATTTCTGCTTTCAGTTGTGCAATTTGTTGTTCCAGTTCTTTGATGGAAGCAACCAGTAATGGAATCAGGCTGGCTTCATCCACTGTTTTTATTTTTGCATCCCTGTAGCTGTTTTTACCAAACATGAAAGAGATGTTTTTTTCAGTTACCAATTCCGGAAGCACATTCTGCACTTCTTCGGCATTAAAGCCAAATTGCTTGCCTGATTTAAGCTGAAGGTGTTTGTATTTTTGAGTATCATACTCAAATTCAGTAGGCTTTAATTGCACAATTTTTTGCAAAGGGCCATCTATTGATACCACATTTTTCTTAATCTGGTTGTCGGACAGGCTCTGAGCGGATACAGCCGATACGGCTAAAATGGCAAATACAAATAAGATTGCTTTTTTCAGGTTGTTATATACTGTGTTCATGGTAGTAAGATTTAAAAATGAATAAATGAATCTGGAGCCCTTTACAATGGGGCATGGTGAAGTTGCATCAGTGAAGTGCAAATAAAAATCAGCCCAGTTGTTCGGGAGGGGGAGTGGGTATAGATATACCCGGGTGGGGGATATCTATACCCACCGGGGGTAAAATGATTGTAATACCCTTATTAAACCAGCCATGGCATAGAGGTTTCAAAGTGGTATAATGCAAATACAGGTCTTTAACCTCTTCGGTACCCTTTTGCTCAGGGTTTTCTTTACCGTTTTCCATATCCGAATAAAGGCTGGAAATTTCTGCATTGTTCTTTTGCAAAAAACCGGCTACCAGGGGTGCAGCTCCATGCAGCACAAATATGCTGATGAGGAAGAGCGCTACGGTATATTTTATGATAGCCTTCATTTTTTGAATTATTAAGAACAGGGCAAAAATAGGAGTAAAATTGAATTTTATATTGTTTATATCATGTTTTTTAAGGTTTTTATAAAATATTAACACATGGTTATATGATTCTAAAAATTAATAATTCATAAAAAAGCTGCATCGGTTAAGATGCAGCTTAAGGGTTAGTAACTACAGGATAATGTGCGTTAAAACGGGGCGTTTTTTTCTTGAAAGGCCAGCAATATTTTTTATTGAATAATTAATTTATATGTTTTTCTGCCGGTTGATGTACCCGAAACAACAACGGTATATATACCGCTTTTTTGACCAGCTATATTTAAAGCAATTCTTTGATAACCGGGTGGGGTTAACCTGCTGCCCGTGCTGCTAATGATGCTGCCCGTAGCGTTGATTATCGTTATAGATACCTTATCTGCAACAGGAAGATGCACTATCGCATACACTGTGCCATTTGCCGGGTTGGGATATAATCCAGCTTTTTGAATTGCAGGTACCACTTCACTATTCGTCATCGTGCTATTTAACATTGACCTGGCTGCTCCACAATTTGCTGCGGCAGGGTTGTTGCCGGTTATTTCAATCCAGTCAATATCAGCGGTGGCATTGTTTGTAATGCTTTCCAGCCTGATTGTATTGTTGCCTGAATTTAGGGTAACCGTAGCCGTTGTATTGGCAAATACTGTGCTGCTGCTGGTTTTTGGGAATGCCAGTGTTTCGTTGATCGTAACACCATTTACAATCAGCCTCATGCTGTACGTGTTGCTGGTGCTGCTGTTTACGTAACGCCAGTTTAAGGTATACGAACCTGAAGCCGGTACGCCTACTCTCCAGTTAACGCCTTTGGCAGTTGAATTGGTCAGGTTAATCACTTTGCCATTATTGGCACCACTGTTATTGCTGATAGTGCCTTCGTAGAGGCACAGGCCTGTGGCTGTTGTGGCATCATCTTCAATACGGATGGTGGTTGGTACTGAACTAAGCTGGAAGTTTGCCGTAACCGATTTGTTGCTGTTCATCGTTACTGAAGTGCTGGTATTAGTACCGCTGGCATCGCCACTCCACCCGGTAAAAGTATAGCCTGC
>CALMYJ010000032.1 GCA_937873715.1 uncultured Chitinophagaceae bacterium | reverse complement strand
AGTACAGGTGGTTTTTGAGCGCAACGTCCCGTGCCGGAGACGTTGCTGGGAATTAGGCCACATCTTCCATTTCCATAAAGTTAGTTACCGGATAAATACCCTGTTCCCCTGTAAGATAAAACTTAGCAGAGCTATGCAGGTATTCAACACTGTTTATTGCCAACTGCCATTTACCTGTGCATGGATTATTATGCAGGTAATCTAATTTTTGCCAAACGAAGTCATTACTCCTGCATTCTTTCCAGTCAAACGACAATTCCCATACGTTATGCTGTTTGTTATTTGCTTTTCTTTTGGCCTCTACATTATGTGCCAGCCGAAGCAATAACTCTTTTTCACCCTGCTGCCCCAGGCGCTTTATTATTTCGTAAGCCATAAATCTTTTTCCATTGCCAATTATTGTATTAATGCTTTGTGCAGTATCAATAAAACTGATAAGCACATGCACATGGTTAGGCATAATAACATAACCATTAATAAAATGCCCTTTGCTTTTTAAATGACTGAACCAATTGTAAACAATATCGTATCCGTTGGTTTTGTCTATTAATGGTAACCATTGGTGGCAGGTAAAAGTGATAAAAAAGGTGCCGCTTTGATATGGAATGGTACGTTGTACTGGCATAATTTAAAGGTAGCAAATTGTGGGTATTTAGTACAGGTGGTTTTTGAGCGCAACGTCCCGTGCCGGAGACGTTGCTGGGAATTATAATAGGATCAGGACTCCAAAAAACGCAATGTCCTTTACCCACGCTCATAGCTATGCAAAGAGACGGTTGCTGGGAATTTTTAGATTGTTAGGATGACTACGTTTAATTGGAAGACGTTGCTGGGAAGGAAGATACCTTATCGCTTTTTGTAGAAAATTGACACCCCTTTACTCCGCCTGGATGTGTAATATCGCCGGGTTGATGTGGTGAAAGAGGGAATTAATCAATTACCTTCCTTTACTCCATCAGGTATTCGCATTAGTTCTTCGTAAGTGCCGGTTGTATCCAGCTTAATCTTGTAACCAAAAACTTCTTCATCAACTTTCTTGGTAAATACCAAATTCTTTGAGGGTTCAACAAGCTTTAAAATAATGGTGCTGTCTTGAAGCGTAACATTCAGGATCACCCATGTTGCTTTGTAAATCTCTTTTTTATTGCCATTCTTTTCTGCCACTACAAAGTCGGGGCTATTGTTTGTAATATAGCTATGATAATACCATTTTATAACAATGTCTTTATTATCAATTTGCTTTCTTAAAAATTTTGGCTCATCCTGATTGCAGCTTAAAAAAATACTGATTAGTGGGATAAGCAATAATGTATTCATGTGTTTAATATTTTAAGGGGTTTTACCAAAGAAGCCAAAATAAATTCCTGTTCCGGAGTAAGTATGCTCACCATAAAAAGGATAACCTGCATTATAACCATTACCATGATTTTGACTTTGGTTATATGCACCAACTACGGGCATAACAGACATATAAAATACCTTAGCCGGTGTTGTAAGTTGAGTTAATGTAACAGTATTAATAGTTCGCATGTTCATTCCAAACAATATATTTCCTAAAGTTCTTGCAGTGGTTATTTTGCCATCATAAGAAACTGCAGTATAAAATCCCCCTGTACTTGCAGGGTATTTCGTTTTGATGTCATAAGTGCCGCCATTTCTTGATAACACTGCAAGCAATGCTAATGACCCGGCAGTTGATTGCAAAGCTGATGTAGTAAGTGTCCATTGAGCAGAAAGTGAAGATATTGTTTGATTGCCGTCAGGCAAATTATTTAAACTAAAAGTTACCCCTCTTACCGGTGCACCAAAAGTTCCGTCGGAATCATTGGTGTACATAAAATCCCAAGGGTTAACCGTTTGACCAATTACTTCGCCAGTCCTGTTTCCATCGCCTCCTACTACATAAATATTATTATCGCCATCATCTTTTGCATCCACTACAGTATATGAACCATCCTTGTTTTTCTTAACATATGTGCTGGCAATATAATTTGGTCTATATCCACCATGATGTGGATCATCGTTTTCAACCCTATCATCTTTTTTCTCTCTATCTAATTGCCAAGGGCTTTTTTCTCTATTGGGGTCGTAATCACGCAAATGCTCCCTCTCAACTGCATCAGCATTCAACATTCCATCGGGGTCAATAAAGCGAAGTGGATTATTGTAAGCATAACTATAAGGCGACCATCTTCTTGATACTTCTGTTAGCGGGTCTATTACATGCCATCTCCCAATCTGATTATCATACATCCTTGCCCCATAATCATACATCTCTAAACCACTTCCATCACTAAATTCTTTGTTCTGTAATTCTTTCCCGTTGTATTGATAACGGTTAAGCATAGAGCCTGCGGCACGGCTGCAAATTCCCTCAGCCCGCAGGCCATAGGGGTAAAATTCGTTGCACTCTAATAAAGCTCCCCTCGTATGCACCACCTGTACATTATCAAAGAACACATTCACAGGACTTTCGTTGCTACAGTAAATATACACATAACCGCTTTTGTTTACTGCTATGTTTTGCAGTTCGCTGTAATGGTCTTTAACAACACTGTTGCTGCCCACCATGCTTACCCGGTAATCATAACTCTTAAACTGTTCATCAAAAAAGATAACATTAATAAATGCCCTCGGCTTTGTAGTGGCGGCATTACTCTGGTTATCATGCTGCGTTATCATGCTGTTAATGCCTGTAATGCCGCTGGTGGTATTTATTGCTGCTGCCGTTACTGCGCCATGTGTGGAGGTGGTTGCTGCTGCTGATGGTGCATTTAAAAATGCAGTCAGTAAATCTATAACAGGTAAGGTACTGTTGCCACCTGTTCCACTGGTATTGGTAAAATAGTAACTCTTACCAAACACATCTATCTTATCGCCTGCCATTACTTTCAACGTTATTCCTAATCCTGTCTTTGCTGTGTTGCTGTTAAGTTTATAAAGCTTGGTACTGTTGATTGCACTAAAGGCTGCATCAGTTGGGTTATTGCCAATGCCATTATCATTAATATAATTGGTGATGCCGGTTGCTGTTGTCTTGTCCACCACATTGGCATACTGTATATCGTAATACAATTTCTCTGTTGCAATCTTGGTGGGTTCAAGTGATGCAACAGGGTATTGATCCTGTTGCTGCTCATCCGTCAATACTACCCGTACATTCCCTAAATGGTCTTTTACAAAATAATCATGCACAAACTCTTTTACCGTTGTTCCGTTTTCCATTTTTTCCTTTACCCGTATCCTGCCTTCTTCCTGCGCAAAAAACTGCAGGGTAAGCGGCTGGTTGGGGGTATTGGCATCGGCAGGTATGGTTTCTTTACTTTCATATACAAAGCCGCCGGTGTAGGTGGTTGTGGTGGTTACGGGTGTGCCATTGCTGCTTTTATCTACCGTTAGCTTACTGAGCTTATTGCCTGCAGCGTCGTACACATAGTTTACCGAGCCTTTTTCGCTGCCGGCCTCTGCCTGTGTGGCGGCTACAATTATACGCCAGGGCAGGTTGAGATAATTGTACTGTATGCCATTGGCTACAACGTTCCCGCTGTTAAGCACCAGTATATCTTTGTTCCTGTCCAGTACCATATTGCCATTGGCATCATAGCGGTAATCTTCAGTTGAAGCTGTTTTTTGCAGCACCTGCTGCATGTAGATTTGCGAGGCCCTGAAGTCGCCCAGTTTTGTACCAGTTTCGTTGGCGGCATCTATTACATTAAGTAATTTATTGCTGTTAGGGATATAGTTGTAGGTAAGGTCATCTATCACTATGGAACTGTTCAGCTTCAACCCCCACTGCTTCATGGCTACTATATTGCCGTTGGCATCATAAGCGGTAGTGTAATCGGCGCCATCACCCATTATGCTGGTAAAATCCACTCCGGCGCTTTTATCCCAATTGCTGTTGGTGAGCTGGTTAAAGTCGGCATACAGCAGCCTGTTTACCCGGTCGTATCCAAAGCCATAGGCTCTTTGCGTTCCATCGCCTTTACTCCGCCACTTAGTACCGCTGATATTGCCATTGTACTGGTTATTCTCAAAGCCCCAGTCGTAGTTTAATTCCATGCCAAACCAACTATTGGTGCTGCTGCCGTTGGCGTAATCCTTATTGATGCCCCTGAGCCAACCCCGGATATTGTACTCGTAATGCAGCGTTTCCACAAAGCTCTCATCTGCTTTTTGCCCCAGCTTTTTTTCGGTTAGCTGCCCCAGGGCATCGTAACTGCTTTCGGATACCAGCTTTTCACCGGCATCATTTATTTTTTTGTACAGTTTAAGCGGCCTGCCGGTATGGTCGTATTCGGTACGGGTGCGAATGGCTATTGTTTTCAATTCGGGGTCGGGGTTCTGCGGATTATCATGCACCTGGTAAGTGCACAGCAGTTTACCACTAAAATCGTAGAGCATGGTGCTGATGTCGTTACCGCCGAGGTAATTATCGGCCTGCACCTGCACGGGCCGGGCTTTATCATCGTAAAAGGTTACGGAGTGATGCCACTTACCTAATTCCAATGCATCAGGATAGGGTATGCTTCGAATACTTGTACCGGTTAACATTCCTCTATGAAATATCAACTGTTGCTGTGCAACCGATGGGAGCGACGAAACATATTGGTTATTGCCTCCTGTTAGTTGCGGATGATACAGTGTAGTGTATCCCTTATCGGTAAAACTGTAGTTATCATAATGTGTAATGGTAAGGGCAATAAAACTGTGTTCAGGAGGAAGGGGGGGATTGTAAACTCCAAACTCGGCGGTAGAGGTAGGTGTACCAACTGCTGTATTAATGTATGCGTCGATAACAGCATTAGGATCTGTATCAAAGCCATCTTCCAGAACAATTGACATCAAGGCCTGATACTCCCTTTTATATTGCTGCACAGCATTAAGAACAATTTCTTCGGGCAGACTGGTAGTAGCAGGTTTTTGATATGTTAGCGTGCTTAAACCGGTGTTATTGTCATCTACAAATTCCTGAAGTGCAATAAAATGCTGCATTGATTCGCCACCGGGCATTGCCGGATATGTGAGCATACCGGTGGCCACTGGTCGGTTTAACTCATCGTACAAGGTGGTGAGCCATTGCCTTTTGCTACGCATATTAGCATCCTGTGTATATACCAGCCTGTCTCGTTTATCATATACCATAAATACCCAGCCGGCACCGGGTACTTTCTTTGCTATCATGCGATTACGGTGGTCGTATTCATACCCGAAACAGAGTTCATCCAGTATTTCTTGTGTTATTTCCCACTCATGTTCCTCCAGCCATTGAACAGCCTTTGGCTGTAATACAAATCGCAACCGGCCAAAATGGTCGTACACGTAGTAGGTGCAGAGCCAACCTTCATGAGCAGCAGCAGGTACCCCTTCGGCCTGCACTTTCTTTAAAACCACTCGGCCGTCTTTATCTTTATATTCTACCACACTGCTGCCCTGCTCATCAATGATTACGTTTTTGTATAACTGTCCTGTATTATAAACAGCCTGCACTTCAGGGTTTACCGGGGTGCTAGTGAAAAAATACTCATTTTGGGATTGCCCAACAAACCATTTTCTTACCCCCTCTTCTTCTGTATTAAAAAGGAACTGTTTTTGCACTCCCCGGGCGCTACCCACCCAACTGTTACCCGGGGCCAAGCTCGTAAGTGGACGATTAAGTGGGGAAGCTTCAAATACTGTTTGGCTATAAAAAAATGTTTCGCCGGGATGTTGGCTTTGCATAAAGCCGCCACTACCGTATGCGGCAAAGGGTGTGGTTTTAAAGCTGCCGTCGCTGCTGGTGGCTGCAAAGGGCATAAATTTGTATTGCTCACGTCCAAACTCATCATACACTACCGGGCTTACTATATCTACAGGAGTATTACCTGCGGTGGCCTGCCGCAATACAGTTTGAAAAGGGCGGCCAAGCCCGTCTAAATACTGTGTAGCTGCTTTTACACCAGTATATGGTGCTGCATTAAAAGCGCTGATATCCGTATAGGGGCCAAGCGCTTCCTTAGTGCGTATGTAGTTTACAGGGTTACCGCTGTAATCTGTTTCAAAAACTATCGGTGCGCCTGTTGCTTGTGGTGGCTGGGTAGTGGTACCAGGCTTGTTGACAGGCTGTGCTACTGCGTTATAACCCAACATACACATCGCTGAAATTAGCAATAACACAAATCTTGAAAAAAAAGCTGACAGACGTATATGAATGCTATAAGCAATAATTATAGTGTTTTGCATTGTCATACTATTCGTTTAAGCTTAAAGTTTCTGTATGATATCGTGTTACTATTCATAGTACTGGTATTCAAATTTTTTCAGGATATTTCCATCCTCATCTTTTACCATCATCAGCCGACTAAGACTGTCATATTCAAAATAGGTAATGCGGTTATTCATATCGCACTGGCTGGTTAAGCCTGTAAATGGCTTGTAGGTAAAAGTGGTCATTTGTGCGGCAGAAGGATACAGGCGTAGTTCATCGATATTGCCTGTACCCGATATAGATATGGGGTTATCAACTATAACCTGGTGCTCGTAGCAGGTCCATTGTACATTGTTAACTGTTATCGTTTTACCCTGCCGGTACACTGTACCGTTTACATCATAAGCTCCGTTACTGCTCCAATAAGATACCGTGTATGTTTTTCCTGTAGGCAGGGCTTCGGATGTAAGCGGATTGCCGGTAAGCGTATAAAAATGATTACCGGTAATGCTGCTGCCGCCTCCTGTTACGGCATGTATGGCCCCGGGCTGTATACCCGTCCAGCGGCTGTCCGTACCCGGTTCAAAGGAGGTAAAAGCCACTTCATTTAAAAGAGCATTACGGGTTTCTGCAACCGGGTAGCTACCGGCGTAACCCCAGGTATACACTTTTGTAATGCCATCGCTTTGGGTTTCCTGCACCAGGTTGTTGTTATGGTCATAAACCTGGAATTTTTTCAGGGATTGTGCTAAACTGGTAGGGGGATCGTATCTTATCAACTCGGAAGGCAACGGCACATTGGTAACAGGATTAATAGCATAAACTAATTCAGTTTTTTCAGTAATTACATTGGTGTTCCATTCGGTTTCCTCAATAACAGGGGCAATCATATTCCGTGCCAGCATTTCAGCATAAACCGGGTTTGCGGCAAAGTCTCCAGGATACTTAAATTCCTTTCTTATTAACTCAAGTTTACTATTAGTTCGTTCTGTGGCCTGGGGCAGAATATTATCATGGTTGTAGTCGTATGAGTATACTTGTGTTAATACGTTATCATTAATATCATATTCTGTTACGGTTTGTGAAGTCAAGTAGTGCCATGAGGAATAAATTTTGAAGCCAGCGACACCAAACTGTATTTGTGAAAATATTGCATTAGGTATTGTGCAGTCGCACCCTGACCTACATATATCCATTCCTTTCAATAACCCAATCTTTGCGCCTAACGCCTTAAAAGTATTTGGCAGATTTTCCATGCCATTATCAAAAAAGTTATAGTTATATGTATTGGTAATTTGTTTGGCTAGATTTGTGGTTCCATCACTTCTTTTAGAATATACTTTTTCAGACAAAAGAGCACCATTCATCCAGTTGAATAATATCTGTGGGACATAAGGAAAATTAGGTGTGTAGCTGAGATCATAGTTGTTATTTACTATATATTTTGACTCCTTGTATCCATTAGTATATTTATCTGGCCCATCATTGTCGGCAGCATACTCTGTAAGATCCGTATATCCAACTACTGAACCGTTCTCAAAAAACAAAGGCAGGTAGCTATTATTATTTTGACTCAAATAAGAACATTGTATAAATCCACAATTACCACCACAACCCGTATTTGGGACAAAAAAATCACTAATATTATATTGAATGTACGCAGGCTCAAACATTACAATACCACTAGATTCATCAGTGCCTGGTTTCAGATATTCAAAACTCTTTATGTAACTAACTGTGTTATTTGCTGAGTAGGCTTTTATTTTTTTTATACGTAAGCCTCCCGTTATTTTATTATGTGGGGGCTGAACTTCCGTATTGTACCAACGTATAGATGCGGAAGCAGGATAAGTATCACCAACTGCTGTTATGCTTAGGGTGTATTCACCTGGCTCCAAACTGAGCAGTTGGCCTTCATTATTCACTCCCGTCATTACCAAGTGGTAATTATTGGGGCCATCCAAGTATATGTATGTTTCATCATTATGCACCTCGGTGCCGGTAAAAGCATTGTTATAAAAAATCCTTATTGCAATTGCACCTTCGGGAATACTAAAAGTTTCTGACTGAGTATTATTTGGTTGATAAATTACTCCCGGGCCAATATATTCTGTGTATTTATTGGTGTTTGCTATTACCCGGTAATTGTTAGGTTCGTAAGTATATTCCACAAACCCTCCGGTAGGGTATATTATTTTGGAAAGTACGCCAGCCTGTGTATGTTCAAAATCAGGCTCCCGGTCTGCACCATCGAGAAGAAGATGAGCAATATCTTTCGGAAAAAGTGATGTGTTGGTGAATTTTCCATTACTATAACCCCAATGGTCTTGTGCAAAAGAAAGTCGGTGCGGTAAAGGCGTGGTATTATAAAAAAATTGATAGGGCGGTTTGCCCTCTTCCTGAAGGGCGTCAAGGCGAAGCCTGTAATTATACATTGAAGCCATGCCACCGCCGGTAGAAAAATAGTTATGTGAAAAATTGATTTTTTTAATTTGTTCGGGCTCAGTACCTGGCCTAAGCATTGCAATGGATTTAAGTGCCCTGGCTCCCGTCATAGTTGATCCATTTCCTGGTAAATCCAGCCTTGGTTCTGAATCATACTCAAAAACAACCTCTAGGCCGTTATTTGTGCTAATTGAAGAAATAACTTTGTCGTTGTATCGCATCTCCATAGTTGAAGAGGTATAACGGTATTTCATGTCCCCATTATAGTATTGAAAGCAGCCAGACTCGGGCACCAAGTATTTATCCCTATTTGCCTGTATCTGCATCAGATTATTGTAGTTCTGATGTGCATAAGTAAAATTCATTTCACCGCCATTGGGGGTCTGTATTTTTGTTAGACTGTATGAAGGCCTGTAGTTGCTGTATATAGCATCTTTGCCATATAAGGGGTTTAATGAATTAGCTTCAACTCCTTTTGAACCTGAAATTTCAGTAAACTCAAATCGAACACCTTCCTCATCTATTATGACAAAACCGGAAAAATTTAAAGCAGAGTACGTTTCGATTTTAAGTTTGGAAAAAGGGATTGTTCGGAATACTCCATTTTCATCTTTAAAAAATTGTCCGCTACGAGCACCATACTGAAAACTGTAAATATCCGGTTGAGAATCATCGTTATAACTTATAACATTCCTTAGATATTCGATATCTTCGCCGGTATATATAATAAAGGGATCATCCAAAAGTTCTAAATTAAAACAATCCATATATGTAGGCCCGTAGGACGTTACAAAACTTAAGTTTTTGATTTTCTGATATTGTGGATGCGAATTGCCCATCCCTGAAAAATCATCTGTTATACCGTTTACCTTTGCTGTAATGACGCCTCCAGCATTTAATGCCCAACCCAATCCAATATTTGAGGCATCTTGATCTACTTTAATACCACCGGCATGATAAGATATTGAAACCGGCAAAGTATAACCCTTTATTTCGCATGAGTAGATTGGAACTGAAATTGATGGAACACCTGTGTGGCCAGATATAGGGTAATCAATATATTTTTCTATAGCTGCTGCATTTGGAGATACAGGAATAATCTTTTGATGATAATTTTTTAATGGCTCCTGTGACAAAGATGCCATTGAAGCCATCACCATAATACTGAAAAATAAAAGCCTGAATAACATATTTTCCCTATTTTAATTACTATTTATTTTTTATAACTCATACCCCACCCTAAACACCCACTGGCGTCCCGGTGGCACCTGCTGCCCTGCCAAAAAATCGTAGAGCAGTTGCAGTTTAGTACTTTTACACCATTTGCTTTTTACCGGTATTTTTTTGCTGACACCCAGCAGCGCCGATTGCTGCCAGGCTGCTGCACTGCCATATACTGCCGGCAATTGAATTTCACTTAGCCCGGGCAGGTAATTCATTTCATATCCCCCGCTTATAAAAAACTGTTTCTTCAGCTTCCAGTCTATAAAGCTGCGCAGCCCAAGGCCCTCAGTGCTGAAGCGGATTTTACTGATACTGCCCAGCCCCATCTTATAACTTGCCCCCAGCCCAATCACCGACCTGTCATTGAGCTTATACCCCACCGTTAGTGCAATGTCGGAGGTGGCGGGCAGTAAATTACTGTTGCGTGCAAACTGGATATTTGTTCCCCATTCCAGCCGCTGCTTAAATGTTTTGGTTTTCTGCATATTCGGCTTAAAATCGGGCAGGTTGCCGCCGCCATTGCCAAAGGCGGGGTTTTTGAGCAGCTTGTCTTTAAGCTGGTTCAGTTGTACTTGTGCCTGCTGCATCTGCTGCTGCACTACCTGCTGTGCGCCTGGACCCGCCGCTGCTATACGGCTTTGCAGCAGACTTTGTACGCCTGCCCGGGTTTGCAGGCCGACAAGGTTAGCAGTGGCGGCCATATCCCCCGGCTGACCAAACAATGATGCCAGCATGCTATTCTGCTGCATAAAATTTTTAAAGGCCGGTATTTTATCGAGCAGTTGCTTTGCTGTTGCTTCCGCTTTTGCAGGGTCATTAAATAACTGCTTGTAGTTTTTCATGGTTTCTGCATAGTACCATACTTCTTTATTCATCTTTGTGAGGTATTTGCCATTGCCCAACACTGCAAATGCGGCATCCACTAACTCTTTTTTTCTTTCTTTCATTAATGCTTCCAGCGTCGTATGATTATCTACTGTTTTTTCCAACTCATCCATCTTCGCCTTTGTTTTGGCCAGCGGCTGTACCATTTTTTGATCCAGGTATGCTTTCTGTTCGTCTAAGTATTTCAGGCTTACCGTGAGCTTATCCCGGTATTCATCATATTGTTTGTGCCAGTCCTTTGTTATGCTTTCACCATCTTTTACCTTTTGCAGCATGGCAGCAAATGTTAGCCGGTTGTTTGCAAACAGTCGTTTAGCAGTTTCAGGGCTTACCTGTTCAAGTTGCTTTTTTATTTTTGTTTCCCAGCGGCTAAGCCTTTCCAGCGTTTTTACTGTTTTATTTGTTATCCTGCCTGAATAGGCATCTATTTTTTTATCGATGGTGTTGATAAATTTTTTCGGTACTGCTTCTAAGGTTTGTGCAATACTGTCTTTTATTTTAACTGCATTTGAGCTTAGTGTCGTTGCTTTTGCCTCTGCTTTGTTTATATTGATGGTTATTGAAGAAAGCGTCTGCTTTAGGGAATCATGCATATCGTTGCGCTGTGGCTTCTGGGCGGCAGCGGTAGTAAAAGAACAAATCAGCATTAATAGTATGTAATGTTTAAGCTGCAGCATTACCCTTTACTGTATATTATTTTTAATGAGTAGTTTTTTTAATTCATCTACTTCATATTGCAGGTTATTCATTTGGCTGTTTTGTTTTTGCAACGCTTCTATTTTTTGGTGCTGTTCAATAATATAGAGGGTTAACTCTTCAATTTTTTGTAATAATGCAGCCTGATTTTTGCCGAGGTCAACACCTTCTCTTTTTACTTCTGCTTCAGATTGTATACCGGGGAGATGATGATTTTTTTTAATAAAAGTTTCCAGTTCGGCAATAGAAGGTAACTTATAATCTTCTCCAAACACAAAATCGGCCCACTCCTCCTGGTCTACTTTTACCCTCCGGGTATGGATGCCTTTTTCAACAAAAAGCCTGAAAGCGGTATCATTTGTATTTACTGTGCCAATGCCTATACGTCCGCCGGCATCAATTCGCATTTGCTCCACATTGTTGGTACGAAAGGTAAGAGGCGCATTATCGGTGGTGCCGATAAAATCTGTAGCCGCAATAGTGCCCGAATTGCCCTGAACACTCCAGCCTGATTCACTAGTTGAACCAGTAGTAATATTTTGCCAGGTTGCATTGCCAAGTGAATCGCTGGTTAATATTTTACCAGCCCCAGCGCCAGTTGGTATTTTTAAGGTATCATGTATTTTAACGCTACCCGCAATCTCCAGTTTATCTGTTGGATTTGAAGTAGTGCCTATGCCTAATCTTCCGGTATTAAAATCTCCGGCAATTAATGGAGTGGCTGTTGCAGAATTCGCAATATAGAGTTTATTGCTGCCTACTTCATTATAGCCAGCCTGGTAGCCAATAAATACATTATTACTGCCGTTAAAATTATTATATCCACTTTGATAACCGATAACTACATTGTTGTGGCCGCTTGTATCATTCCGAAGCCCCTCACGACCAATTACTGTATTCCTATTGCCCGACCTATTTTCACGTAATGCCGTTGTACCTATTGCAACATTTTCGTTTCCGGAAAGATTGTAACGCATCGACCAGTATCCCAATGCAACATTATTGGCACCCCCTTTATTTGCATAAAGAGAAGCATTACCCATTGCCGTATTGCCTCCACCAGTTGTTGTTGAGTACATACTTGAAGTACCAATGGCTACATTTGGTAGGGAGGCTGTACTTTCAAGCATATACAATGCGCCAGCGCCAACGGCTACATTGCTGTTAGATGCAGTATTGAGTGAAGCAAGTGCAAAAGCACCTATTGCTGTATTTTGATTTCCGGTTGTGTTCAATTGAAGGGCACTGTCACCAAAGGCTATATTGTATTTACCCGTAGTATTATTTTGTAAAGTATTATTGCCCACAACGAGGTTGCCATGCATGTTACCATTTCCCCTGCCAATACTGATATTTTTAACTTTTATGTCGTTGGTGCTAACAATTGAAGCCAAAGTTATAGTATCAGAAGTGTTTTTTCCAGATGTAGTAACTTCCTGAAGAGTAGGTATAGCTGATTGTATAGCTATTTCCTCCCAACTTGCATTGCCTTGTGCGTCGCTTTTTAATACTTTGCCGTAACCTGCACCCATGGGCAGTTTTAGCGTGTCGGAGATTATCACATTGCCACTTACATGCAATTTTTCATTTGGAGTTTGTGTGGCTATACCAACATTACCTGAAAACAAATTTTTTTCTTCGCTATTAGTTTGTTCAATACCCCCCCAAAGAATTAATCTTCCATGTTTATTTACCCTAAATCGGCTAATGGAATCTACCTGAATATCGAATAGATTGGCAGATGTGCCGGATGCAGTATTATTTACATTGGCTGAGATCAGCGTTGGGGAACCGGTGGTATTCCAGGTTTGATTCAATTTTATTGAACTCGTATTTAATGACCCGGTCAAATCAGCCGGTGTAAAATTCCAATATCCGCTATTACTCATTGCTGCTCTTTGCAGGTAATGTGAAGAGATCATGCGCATGCCATTGGTTGAATTGGCAATTAAATCATTGAACCCGCCCCCAACGTCTAAAATATTGACACCCTGCAAAGCCAAATAAATTGCTGTATTACCTGTTTGAGTACCGCCGACTGAAAACAAGTCTGCAAAACTTGCTCCATTCACAGATGACTGTATTCTAAATTTTGGGTATGTTGTGCTAATTGTTTTTTGTACTGGGGCATTATCAATTCGTAATATTTGGCTTTGTGCACTTCCAGATCCATTTGTTGTCCAACTGGAGTTAGCCAGAACAATAGCAGGCGAATATTGTTGTAAGGTGCTTGTAGCTGGTGTGTTATTTTGCAAAAAGATTCCGTTTGCATTTGTTTGCGAGACGCCAATGTTATCTTTTGTAATATGCAGAAATGCACCTGGTACAGTAGTATTTATCCCAACAAAACCAGTACTATCTATTAGCATTCTTTCTGCATTATTTGTTCTGAATCTCAATCCGGTATTGTTGGTTGTGCCTATAAAATGACTGCCGCCTGTAATGCTGTTCCCGGTAAGTCCCCATGCTGTTGAAGTGCCTGCTGCAATGTATGTCCATGATGTTCCATTGTAGTACGAAAAAGCGCCAACAGTTGTATCAAATACAATAAGCCCTTTTGCCGGATCATTGATGGCATTTCTGCTACTCGTGGAAGTGCGTGGAATTAAAACCCCTTTTGCAGAAGAAACTATATCAAGTATTGCCGAGGTATCAGCATTGATACTTCCTATGCTTACTGAACCAGAAGCAGGAAAGCTGTTTTGAGAGGACGCTATGTATGAGGAGAAGCAATAGAATAAAAGCAACAAAAGAAATTTTTTCATCATTGATATTTTTGGTTATAACATGCTTCAAACGATAATTATACCCTCGTACTGTAATACCCATTTTTGGATTTTAAAATACCAGCTCGGGTGTTATGGAAATCAATTTTATGTTGTTTTCCATACTGGGGTATTAATATATAAATATTTCATTATTTAATTTTCACAAAAGACACACGCCTCTTTTATAAGTATAAAATAAAAGAGATTCAAAGCGACAAGAACATTGTGCTTCAACTCTACTATACGAAAGCGGAAAAATTCGTTGTGTTACGATTTACAACAAACCACACGTACAGACGTAAGCGTGTAGCAGGTATTTTCAAATGTTTTCCTTTGGATTAAGGTAGAAAAATATTTGAAGAAAATAAATCTTGTGAATTAACTGGTTAATTGGGATGAATGGATTGATTAGGTTTCTAACGTAAACATATATCTGTAATTTTAATTTTGCAAGTGGGTTGAATCAACAGGTTTTCCACATATTCGTAAAATCCTTTCTGGAAAAGGGTTTTAAGCAATATTATTTTAATGCGTTCACGTAAAAACACTTGAAAAAAGATATATAATTAGTAATTTCCACACGAAGTTTGTAAAAAATTTCAGCTCCTCCCTCTCAGGATTTCATCAATGCCAATCTGTTCGCTTTTCCCTGAGGCAAAAGATTCCATCAATAATTTATAGCTTTATTACGTAAAATTAACTGGCTGAATACACAACAGCAAACAGTGAAGAATGGATTGTAGGCCACAAACTAGGGTTGATGAATGAAATACAGAAACACTTCAGGTCTATAGCTTTTTATACCATCCCGCCGGCCGCAGTCACCACCGCTATACCCTATATTTGCGCCCATGGGTCAAAAAAAATTACTTCGTTTTAACGCCATCAAATCATTTGAAAATGTAAAGGAATATCCCGAGGGTATGCAGGGGCAGTGGGCTGCACATTTTGGCAACAACAACCCCCTGGTGCTGGAGCTGGCCTGCGGCAAAGGAGAATACACGGTGGGGTTGGCACAATTATTTCCTGAAACAAATTGTATTGGTATTGATATAAAAGGCAACCGGATTTATGCCGGTGCCAAAAAATGCCTGGAACAACATATCGGCAATGCAGCATTTTTGCGTACACAAATCGGCATGCTCCCCAACTATTTTGCACCCGGCGAAGTCGATGAAATTTGGATCACTTTCCCCGACCCCCAGTTGCGTACCTCAAGGGCAAAAAAAAGGCTGACACATCCTGTTTTTTTAAGATTGTACCAGCAGGTGCTGCGGCCAGGCGGACTTATCCATTTAAAAACCGACTCGCCGGCATTGTACCAGTTTACCAAAGCAGTGGCCCTGCATTACAACCTGGCAATTACTGTTGATTACGATAACGTATATACCCAAACCACCGATGCCCGGCTGATGATTAAAACGCATTACGAAGCATTAGATATTGCCGGCAGCAACCGGATTTTTTACCTGCAGTTTACCCTGCCGGAACTTATTGCGAACAAAGATGCTGCCTTTCAGTTATACCTTAAAGAAACTGAAAATAACGACCAGGGATGAGTGAATTTAAGGAAGGTATACATTTTTACTACGACCCCAACGGGCTGATGGTGCTTACCGCCCAATACCATCTTGAAAAAGGTTATTGCTGTGGCAATGGCTGCAGGCATTGTCCTTATGCGTATATTAGTGTGCCGGAGCCAAAACGCAGCCGGTTATTAGCTGCTTCCGGCATTAATAACCATGAAAAAGAAAAACAGTAAAAGCGCCAGCACCACAAAAGCGGCTACAACCAGTCAATATTCTTTTTTTGAAGATGTATTTGATGTAGTACGGCAGATACCCAAAGGCCGGGTTACTTCGTATGGTGCCATTGCTGCTTACCTCGGCACCAAATCGTCGGCAAGGATGGTGGGCTGGGCTATGAATGCCTCACATTTAGCCAAGCCCAAAGTGCCTGCCCAGCGTGTGGTAAACCGCAACGGTATGCTCAGCGGCAAAAATCATTTTGCCACACCCACCTTAATGGAAGATTTACTACAAAAGGAAAAAGTGATGGTTAAAGACGATAAGGTGGTTGATTTTGAAAAACTGTTTTGGGACCCTGTAAAGGAACTGGGCCTGTAGTTTTATTGATAATAAGGGCTAACCATTATATATACCACTACCCCGGTAATAGCCACGTACAGCCATAGCGGCCAGATGATACGCACTAATTTTTTGTGTTTATCATACTCCCCGGTGAGTGCCCGGTACGCTGCAAATAATATAAAGGGTAATGCCAGCCCGGCCAATGGTATATGCGTTAATAATATCAGCAGGTAAATAGTACGGCTGCTGCCTGCCGCTGCTTTTTCGGCTTCGCTTAATCCTTTAATACCGTCTGTATCTCCATAAATGGCTTCGCCGGCCAGCAGGTGATGGCAGATATAGGATACAAGAAATAAAACAGAGAGAAGCATAGCGGCCAGCATAATTTTTTTATGCAGTACAAAGCGTTTTTGCTTTACCGTTAGCAACCCTGCCACCAGCAATATCGATACGATAGCATTAATCACAGCGCTGATGAGGGCAAAAATGTGTACATCAAAAGATAAGTTAACCTTACCGGCAAGATTGTATTTGCCCAGCACGGAAACCACAGCAAAAACCACCACCGAAAAAATACCTATCAGCCATCGGGCCTTAGTATCGTTTTTTTGAAGTACAGGAGAAAGCATATTCATGAATAATTGATAATGATTGAATGGTAATAATGATGATTGTTTTACAGCACTGCCTACACCAATCAGCTTCGGCTGAAAAGCTCTTTTAAAAATTCGCCAAAACTTCTCTTTTTAGGTTTTTCGAGCATCAGCAATGGAATGTCTTTTACCAGTTTAGCCTGCTTCTTTCCGTCGAAGCCATCGTACCAGCCCCGTACCACCCTGTCCCTGTCGAGCAAAAAGAAATTGTAGGTATGGATGAAAGCTGTATCCACATCGGCATCGGCCACATTAGCTTTAAGTTCGTTGAGGGCAAAATCGTAAATCTCTTTTTTATCACCGGTTACAAACCACCAGTTGTTGTGGTTGGCACTGTACTTATCGGCAAACCGGCGCAGGTTGGGAACGCTGTCGTGCTCCGGGTCGATGCTTACGGAAAGAAATTGCACAATACTGTCTTTACCCCCGGTATAAGAATCCTGCAGCTTACGCATGCTTTTGGCGAGCCCCGGGCAAATGCTTGGGCAACGGGTAAAGAAAAAGTCCACCACGATAATTTTTCCCTTCAGCGAATCCAGGGTAACGGTTTTGCCCAACTGGTTGGTAAATGTCATATTCTTTACCCGGTGCCATACGGTATCGATGGTACGTTTCCCATTTTTTTCGATAACGGCCACACTGTCATAAAAAAAACGGCCGGGCATTTGCACCGTATTCTGGCTGTAATACTTTACCGTTAAGAAACCGGTAAGCGGCAGCAGTATTGCCAGCATCAGTCCTAAAATTGCTTTTTTACCCATAACATCAATTCCACAAATTTTAATAAAAAACCACCGCCTGTTGTGGGGCGATGGTTGAAGTTATTTGTACAAAATGGTATAATCCTTAATCCTTCGCTCCATGCTCTTTTGCGGCGGGCGCCACCTGCTCGGTTTTTGCAGGCAGTTTTTCCTGGTAGCGGTTACGCAGGTTTTTCCAGCTATCACCATCCCATAAAAATGCAGCAATAAACCAAATAAAAAGCAACAGGGGAACCACAATCGTCATCACAAAATTTTTGATTTCATCACCCAGGTGCATAAATACCCCTACGATATAAAATGCCTTAGCCAGGGATAGAATACAGATTACGCCTTTTACAAAAAGTATAAGGCCGCTGCTTTTTTCCGGATCGCCATACCAGTCTTTTGCCAGGCCAAAACCCAGCACCAGTTCTACAATTGTAATTACAGATAAAATCCAAAATACTTTCCATATCCGGCCGGTACCTTCTGCTGGCGGGTGGGCAAAAGTAATTTCGGGAGATGACACTGCATGTTCGCTCATAACAATAATTTTCGCTTATGCTTATTCAAAAAAATTAACCATCAAATTAGGTAGAAACAAAGGAATACAAACACCCAAACCAAATCTACAAAATGCCAGTAGAGGCCTGCTTTTTCTATCATTTCGTAATGACCACGCTGGTCAAAATGGCCCAGCCTGGTTTTAATCCACATAATTACGTTAATCACCACACCGCTCAGTACGTGAAAACCGTGGAAACCGGTGATGCCAAAGAAATAACCACCAAAAGCCACAGGACCGGTTTTAGTTACATGCAGGTCGGAGGAGGCCTGTATCATGTTAACCAGTTCGGCAGATGATAAGGCAGACATATCGTGGTGGGCAGCGCCGCCATGATGCAGGGTTCCTGCAATTTCCACTAATTTATCATGAGGGGTTGCCTGTAAGGCAGCACTTATTGATTCGTGCGGTACCGCCGGGCCCCAGGGATTGGTAGAAACGGTGGTGGGTACTACACTTAATGAACCATCGTTGAGCATTGCAATATGTTCACCGGTGAGTAAATGTGTCCATTCCCAAGCCTGGCAAGCCAAAAAGCCGATACCGCCAATGATGGTAAGAATCATATATTTCTCTACCCCTTTACGGTTCATTTTATGCCCTTCATGTACGGCAAGTACCATCGTTACCGAACTAAAAATCAGGATAAAGGTCATCAAACTCACAAAGGCAAGTGGTAAGTCCTGGTGGCCAAAGCCCGGAAAGGCATTGAATACCGTATTGGGATCTGGCCAGTAATTTTGGCTAAAGCGGATAGTGCCATAGCTAATCAGGAAGGCGCCGAATGTAAATGCATCACTCATCAAAAAGTACCACATCATCACCTTGCCATAGCTTGCATTAAAAGGGCTTTTTCCGCCTGCCCACCATTTTGTGTTGTGTTGTACTGCTGCTGTACTCATTAATTCTCTGTTATAAGTTGAAAAAACACTATCGTATCATTAATAAAAAAACCAGCAAATAAATCCAAAGTATGTCAACAAAATGCCAGTAGGTTGACATTACTTCTACCGGTACGCTGTTATAGTTACGTACCTTCCGGCTAAATGCCTTTGCAAACATTACCATCAGCGCCACCACACCGCCCAGTACGTGTACGGCATGCAATCCCACAATGATGTATAAGAACGAAATTGAAACATTTTTTTGCAGGGTGAGGCCATTTTTCCACATGGTGGTAAAGCCTATTACCTGAAGCGCTACAAAAAGCAAACCCAGCAAAAAAGTAACCGTAAGCAACCTGCGGTAAGCCATCATTTCCCTTTGCTTAAACTGGCGCTCCGCCATCCATATTGTAACGCTGCTTACAATTATCACCACTGTACTGTACCAAAGTACTTTAGGTAAATCGAACGTAAACCAGTTGGCCTGGTTACGCTTTACAATATAAGCACTAGTGAGGCCTGCAAACATCATTAGTATGCTGGCGATAGCCACCCAAAGCGTAAACTTGTGCGGATGTATCCTTTTGCGCTGTTCCATTGCCATTGTTGCCATACTCACTTATTCCTTCAAAAATGATTTTTATTTTGTTGTCAACACTTGTTCTTCCTTCAGCTTTAGTGGCGTCGCACCCTTTAGCAGCCTGTTCTTTTTTGAGCAACCCTTTTTAAATACCAGAATTTTGCATTACCGGCATTATCCTGTCCATATACAATGCCAGCAACACCACCATCAGGTAAAAGTAGGAACTGAACATTACATACCGGGCATACTTTACTTCCATCTTCACAAACAACAATACACTTACATATACCATCCACAGGTTACACAGCAATAATACCCAAAGGCTGGTAAGGCCTGCAATGCCCATATAATAGGGCAATAATCCAAAGGGTATCATCAGGGCGCTGTATATTACCGTTTGCAGTGCCGTAAATTTTGTTGGCCCTTTATCGCCGGGCAACAATTTAAAGCCAGCCTTAGTGTAATCCTGGTGTGCCAGCCATGCAATTGCCCAAAAATGAGGGAACTGCCAGAAAAACTGTATGCCAAACAATATCCATCCGCCAATACTGTATTCGCCTGTTGCCGCCACCCAGCCTATCAGGCAGGGTAATGCCCCGGGTACAGCACCTACCAGCACAGCGATAGAGTTTACTTTTTTTAAAGGGGTATATATAAACCCGTATAAAAAAAGACTGGCAAGGCTAAGCAGCGCCGATGCTGCATTAAACCAGTGCCACATTACCGCTACGCCTAAAGCACCGGCAACAATTGCAAAGATGGTTGCTTCCTGCACACTCATCCTGCCACTGGCCACAGGTCTTTTAGCAGTTCGTTTCATTACCGCATCTGTATCTTTTTCTGCCACCTGGTTAATGGCGTTGGCCGATCCGGTAACCAGCATACCACCCAAAAAAAGTAAAAGAACTGATATTAATTTCGGCCGTACAAATATTAATTCGTTTGGCGCTATTAAAAAACAAACTACCGAACTAAACACCACTGTAAAGCTTAAAGTGAACTTTACCAACTGAAAGTAATCCTTCACTTTACTTGCCAGCACAAAGGAGGCTGAACTGGTGATGCTGTCTTTATTATTCGTCATAATTACCTGCCCTTTTCTGTTCACACTGACGAAAGAGCGGGGCAATTTTTACATAGCATTAATTACGCTGCTTCAT
This sequence comes from uncultured Chitinophagaceae bacterium, assembly GCA_937873715.1. Taxonomy (GTDB): domain Bacteria; phylum Bacteroidota; class Bacteroidia; order Chitinophagales; family Chitinophagaceae; genus Ferruginibacter. The sequence goes on along the minus strand of CALMYJ010000032.1, from coordinate 42,298 downwards.
CTAAAAAAACCAACCGCCAATTTAAATTAATGATGGCTTTCGTTGGGTCCTACCGGTTCAGTTTGCGAAATAAATTCCCTGCCATCTTTACCATAATCATAAGCGCCGCGGTGTACTTCCGGAATTTCGCCGGGCCAGTTGCCGTGGCCAGGACGCAATGGTGTAGTCCATTCTAATGTATTTGCCCCCCAGGGGTTAAGCGCAGTAAGCTTGCGGCCTTTGAAAATGCTGTATATAAAGTTGAATACAAACAGCAACTGAGCAGCAAATACTATCATAGATACAAAGCTGATAAACTGGTTGAGGCCGCCAAACATTTTGAACGATTCCCACATACCGTAATCATAATAACGGCGGGGCATACCTGCCAAACCCTCATAATGCATAGGCCAGAAAATAAGGTAGGCACCAATAATAGTTACCCAAAAATGGATATAGGCCAAGGTATTGTTCATAAAGCGGCCAAACATTTTGGGGAACCAGTGGTACACGCCTGCAAACATGCCGAAGAAGGAGGCCACACCCATTACAATATGGAAGTGGGCTATTACAAAATAGGTATCATGCAGGTGAATATCCAAAGCAGAGTTGCCCAGGAATATACCAGTTAAACCACCGCTGATAAACAGGCTTACAAAACCAATAGCAAATAACATGGCAGGGGTAAAACGTATATTACCTCTCCACAAAGTGGTAAGCCAGTTAAACACTTTAATAGCCGAAGGCACCGCAATAAGCAGGGTAAGCAATACAAAGAAAGCACCTAAAAAGGGGTTCAACCCGGTTACAAACATATGGTGTGCCCATACCAGGAAGGCCAGTATGGCAATGGCAAACATAGAACCCACCATCGCCATATAACCAAATATTGGTTTGCGGCTGTTTACCGAAATAATTTCAGACGACATACCCATGGCCGGCAGCAGGATGATATACACTTCAGGATGCCCTAAGAACCAGAACAAGTGCTGGAACAGGATGGCGCTTCCACCTTCGTTGGGTAATATTTTACCATTAATCACTATATCACTCAGGTAAAAACTGGTACCCAGGTTACGATCAAACAACAACAATATGGCCCCTGATAATAATACAGGGAAAGATAATACCCCTAATACGGCAGTAAAGAACAGGGCCCAAACGGTAAGCGGCATCCTTGTCATGCTCATGCCTTTGGTACGCATATTCAAAATGGTGGAGATATAATTCAAGCCGCCAAGCAGGGAACTTACAATAAACATTGCCATACTTACCAGCCAGAGGTCCATACCAATTTTTGAACCGCTGGAAGCATCGCCTAAGGCACTGAGTGGCGGATAAATCGTCCAGCCACCGCTGGCCGGGCCTGTTTGCACAAATAAAGAGGCAAACATAATTATAGATGCCAGGAAGAAGAACCAGTAGCTGAGCATATTCAGCAGCGGGCTGGCCATATCTCTTGCACCAATTTGTAAAGGAATAAGGAAGTTGGCAAAAGTACCGCTTAGGCCGGCTGTCAATACAAAAAATACCAGGATGGTACCATGCATGGTAACCAGGGCATAGTAAAACTCGGGGTTGAGTTTACCACCCTTTGCCCAATGACCCAAAAAGTCTTCCAGCCAGGGGAAGGTAGATTCGGGATAGCCCAACTGCAAACGAAAGAGTACAGAAAATAAGCCACCGATGATTGCCCATATCATCCCTGTAATCAGGAACTGTTTGGCAATCATTTTATGATCCTGGCTAAATACATATTTGCTGATAAATGTTTCGTGATGATGATGCTCGTGGTGGGCATCATGTACATCATGTGCATGTGCGTCGTGAACTGCTGCTGTGGTACTCATAAAATCTTTATTTCAAGTTCGTTTAATCAAATCAGTTTTCCATCATAGCTGCTACTGCGCCAGATTTCGCTACAGTTGTATCGGCAGCCGGTGTTGCACCTGGTGCTTTTTCGGGAAAGATGGTAAAATATTCCGGCTTTTGCGAAGCCAGCCATAGTTTGTAATCTTCTTCACTTTCAACAATGATCACCCCCCTCATGGAGAAGTGGCCCTTGCCGCACATCTGGTCGCAGCTTATCTCGTAAGTAAAATTGGGATTACCCGTTCTTACTTTCATTTCTTCAGTAGTGTATTTTGGGGTAAACCAAAGGGTGGTGGGTATGCCCGGTACAGCATCCATTTTAAGCCTGAAGTGCGGCAGGCCAACATCATGGATTACGTCTTGTGCATTAATCACCATTTTTACCGGCTTGCCTACAGGCAGGTGCATGGTTGCGCCTACATGAATATCATCGTGGCTGGTGGGGTCGCTAAAATCCACGCCAAGGCTGTTGGCACCTTTGGTGAGTTTATAATCCTTTTTACCTAAAATTTTATCCGGACCGGGATAGCGAAACTCCCATCCAAACTGGTGGCCGGTTACTTCAACGATGATAGAATCTTTGGGCGCTTCGCCGGTCATTTTAAACCAGTATTTAAGGCCAAATACTACCAACACGGTAAGGAATATGGCTGGTACGGTTGTCCATATTAGTTCCAGCTTATTGTTGTGCGGAAAGTAGTACGCTTTACGGCCATCTTTTTCCTGGTATTTAAAGGCAAACCAAAAAAGTAAAATCTGGGTGATGAAGAACACAAGCCCGGTAACGGCTATAGTGATATACAGCATCAGGTCAATTTTTTCGCCATGCTCCGATGCAGCGCCTTGCGGAAAAAGTGTTTTATTAAAATACAACTCATTGCACCACCAGCAGCCAATAAGCCCGAGCACCAAAAAGGCAATCAACAAAAAGGCATTGATTTTATTATTTTGCTTCCGGGCTTTTTCTTCGCCCTTTAGCACACTTACATATTCGCTGGCTTTCGCTATCTGGAAGATGACCACGAAAATCATTACTACTATCGCTATCAGCAAAATCTCTGTCATAATGCAAAATTATTTTCAGTAATTGTTATCCCGTACTGTTGTATAATCTTTTTGTTGTTTTTTATCAGGTATGGTGAATCATACTTTCTTTGAGGAAAGGATGGTTTTTAGCTGTTAAAGGATGCTTGCTTATAAATGCTCCAACCCTCCACATAATAATCCCTATAAATAATGCCGCAATACCAAATTCAAAGAATGAAAGCTGTGCCTTTTCTTTCATGGTGCCGGGCATTACCATTTGCCAGAAATCTATCCAGTGGCCAAAAATGATTAACACCGCCATAAAAGTAATAAGGGTATAGTTTCTTTTTGAAGCTTTACGCATCAGTATCAGGAACGGACAGATAAAGTTTAAAATAAGATTGAGGAAGAAAATGCCGCGGAATGGCCCCTGCACCCTTATTTTATAATAGCCGGTTTCTTCCGGGATATTAGCGTACCAGATAAGCATGTATTGAGAAAACCACAGGTAGGTCCAGAATACTGAGAAGGCGAACATAAACTTGCCCACATCATGCAGGTGCTCGTCGGTTACATATTCCAGTTGCCCCCTGTTTTTCAGGAAAACGATATACAGCGCTATGAGCGACATACCGGCTACAAAAGTGCTGGCAAATGTGTACCAGCTAAACATGGTGCTGTACCAGTGTGCATCAATACTCATCAGCCACAACCAGGGTATTGTAGAACCCACTGTAAGCCCAAAGAATACAATAAATACAGAGGCCCAGATAATATTTTGATTCATCCACCATTTGGCTTTTTCATAATCCATATGGCCTTCGCTGTCAGTTTTCAGGCTCAGGCTCCTCATTTTTTGCCCTACCAGCCACCAGATAAGCAGGGTAATGGCGCTCCATACTGTAAAAAATACGGGGTTAAGAAACCCTTTTTTGCCACGGAGTATATGATCGTTTTCTACCACTTCTTTATTAATCCAGTGATAAATGTCATCTCTGCCGCCAAATACAATAGCCATTAGTACCAGGAAGTTGATGATACCCAGCACAGGCACCACACTCGAAATAGCTTCGGGTACACGGCGCAGTGCTACCTGCCATCCGCCTAATGCCAAAGTGGTAACACCAATAAAAAACATACTTGCATTAACCAGCAGTAGCCAATAGGTACTGTTTTGCAGCAGTACCGACCAAAAGCGGGTGCCATTGGTAATTTCGCCGTGTGCCGCATGGCCAAATGGATGGTACACAAAAATGCCATACAACAAGGCGATTACACCAACCCCTAAAAGGGCAAATGTCCACTTTTTATATCCGCCGGGTAATTCAAAAGAATGATTCATCTAATCCTTTATTATAAAATTATAAGAATGTAATTATTGTCCTGCCGTAACTGCTGCTGCCGGTTTAGGCTGCAGGGTACGTATGTACTGGACCATTTGCCAGCGTTGCTTCCTGCTCAGTTGCGAAGCATAGCTACCCATATTATTTTTACCGTAATAAATGGAGTGGTACATGGTACCATCTGCCATTTGAATATACTGGTCGAGGGCCAGGTTAGCTACACCACCTATTTTACCTGAAGTGGCCAGCGGGCCATTCGCTTTGCCATCGGCGCCATGACAAATACCGCAATTGATGTTATATAATCTTGCAGCCTCAGCACTATCAGCACCGGTTAATGGCGGCAATGGATTTTTTATTGATGCACTTTGTGCATAGCCGGCCGAGTCATCCGGCAGTGTATACTCTGCAATTTCATCACGGGCAATAGTGCCGGCCACGGGTTTGGCATTGTAAAATATTTCTTTACCCAGATATTTAACATCGGCGGTAAACTTGCTCGAGTCCAGCAGACTGTAGGTTTCTAATGCACGGCTGTAGGCCATATCGGGCATATATATTTTTCCGGGCTCCCTTTTGCTGCTTCCACAACTGCTGATGCTAACCACGGCTGCTGCTATAAGCACTATAGATGTAAATCGTTTCATTTAATATAAATCAGTTAAGCATTTATCAATTTAGTACCCTTTTTCATATTCCCTGTACAGCTTTTGCTCCCTGTCGTACCTGCCCAGCCACCAGCCGGTTTCGGCTTCCTGTACATTTATTTCCACGGCACCGGCATTTTTTAAAAAAGCCTGTACTTCCTCATCGTTGGTTTTATCAGAACACTCAATAGCCATTACAAATAAATCATCGGTAGCACGGGGATGAAAATGATGTTTTTTAATAAAAGGCGATAACTGGCAGAGGTAGCAAAAAGTGAGCACCATACCCACAGCGGCAAACAATACAGTAAGCTCGAAGGTAATAGGTATCCAGGCTGGTAATGCAAAATGTGGCTTACCCCCGATATTTAATGGCCAGTCTTTGGTAAAAATCCAGCCAATACAGGAAAGCGCCGTAGTGGTGCCGGTAATACCGTAAATAAAACCAGCAGTATGCAGGCTTGTTTCCCTGAGGCCCAGTGCATGATCGAGGCCGTGCACCGGAAATGGCGTATACACATCATGTATTTTATAGCCAGCCCGGCGTACCTGCTTTACGGCAGGAAACAGCACTTTCTCGTCATCGAAACAGCCAACAACAAATTTTTTAATTCCTCCAGCCATGTTATTTAAAATCTATGGTTTGTTAAAAATGGCACAGAACCTTTTTTTCAGGGTTCAAAACGTTTAACCGTTTAATGTGCATGCTCTACTTCTTCTATATAAAACTTCTCACTGTCTTTTTTCTCCAGGTCAGTCATTTTCACCTTATAATTCTCACCGCTTGTTTTCAAAATACTTTTGATTTCAGCCACAGCAATTACCGGGAAATACTTGGCAAACAGGAAGAAGCAGGTAAAGAATAAGCCAAATGTTCCGAGGTAAAAACCTATCTCCCAGGTAGTGGGGCTGTAATAAGTACTCCAGGATGATGGCAGGTAATCCCTGTAAGTGGAGGTTACGATAATCACAAAACGTTCGTACCACATACCGATGTTTACAATAATGCTCATGAAGAAAGTGAAGGCAATATTTCTCCTTAATTTCCTGAACCAGAACATTTGTGGGGATACCACGTTGCAGAACATCATCAGCCAGTAACTCCAGCCATAGGGACTAAAAAGGTTAGCCCTGTTTTCTTTAAACACATACCATTCGTATGGATTTTGACCATACCAGGCAATAAATAACTCGGTGATATAGGCAATACCCACAATAGAGCCGGTGAGTACAATTACTTTATTCATGGCCTCGATATGGCCGATAGTGATGTACTCCTGCAGTCCAAAAACTTTACGCAGGATGATCATCAGCGTTTGCACCATTGCAAAGCCGGAGAAGATAGCACCTGCAACAAAGTAAGGCGGAAAGATGGTGGTATGCCAGCCGGGCATTACTGATGTGGCAAAGTCGAACGATACGATAGTGTGTACCGAAAGTACCAGTGGTGTACTTAAGCCTGCCAGCACTAATGAAAGGCTTTCGTGGCGCTGCCAGTGCTTGGTACTGCCGGTCCATCCAAAAGCGGCAATGCCATACAATAATTTACGCAGTTTGGTTTTGGCCCTGTCTCTTACTGTTGCAAAGTCGGGCAACAGGCCGGAGTACCAGAACAGGAGTGATACGGTAAAATAAGTAGATATCGCAAATACGTCCCAAAGCAAGGGTGAGTTAAAGTTTACCCACAGCGGCCCACGGGTGTTGGGGTAAGGCAGTACAAAGAAGGCCATCCATACACGGCCCATGTGGAAGATAGGAAACTGGCCGGCGCACATTACCGCAAAGATGGTCATCGCTTCTGCGGCACGGTTCACCCCTGTACGCCATCCCTGGCGGAAGAGCAGCAGGATAGCGGAGATAAGGGTACCGGCATGGCCTATACCTACCCACCATACGAAGTTGGTAATATCCCAACCCCAGCCGATGGTTTTGTTGAGGTTCCACTGGCCAATACCATAGGTAATCTCCCGGTATACACTGTACACCCCAAACATCAAGAGTGCTACACTGATGTAAAAGCCAATATACCAGAGGCGTGTGGGCTTTGCCTCAATGGGGCGAAGAATATCTTCAGTTACCTGGTGATAATCTTTGTTACCATCTACCAATGGTTCCCTTAATTGCGATTCGTACTTTAATAGTGACATATCTTATAAAGTAAAAAGTTGAATATCAAAGGCCAAAAACGCTTTAGATATTTACTTTTTGTTTTTAGCTTATTAGTCAAAAATTATCCGTGAGCCTTTTCAGCATGCTTTTCGCCGCCATGACTACCGCCGTGGTGCTCTTCCTCCAGTTCGTTGGTTACGTTCCTGTCGGTATTTTTTACTTTGGCTAAGTAGCTTACGTTAGGCAGCACATGCAGTTGCTCCAGTACATAGAATGTTCTGTTTTTGTCGGCCCTTGCTTTTGAAACCTCACTTTCCGGATCGTTCACATTGCCAAATGTGATACAACCGCCGGGGCAGGCTTGTGCACAGGCTACTTTTACGTCCCTTACAAGCGCAGGGTCTTCGGCTTTTTTTGCAGCCAGCTTGCTTTCCTGCAGGCGTTGTACACAAAAAGAACATTTTTCAATTACACCACGGGCACGTACCGTTACATCAGGGTTAAGCACCATACGGGTAAGGTCGTCGTTCATCTGCAGTACAGACTCATCAAGATCAGTACCTATCAATGGTTGTTGATTATCTTTAAAGCTGTCGGATCCGGTATAATCCAGCCAGTTGAAACGACGTACTTTAAACGGACAGTTATTGGCGCAATACCTGGTGCCAATACACCTGTTATACGTCATTTGATTGAGACCCTCGCTGCTGTGGTTGGTAGCGGCTACAGGACACACATTTTCGCAAGGAGCATTATCACAATGCTGGCACAGCATGGGCTGAAACACTACATCCGGATTGTTCATATCACCGGTAAAATAACGGTCGATACGCAGCCAGTGCATTTCATGTGCCCTGATAACCTGTGTTTTACCTACCACAGCCACATTATTTTCGGCCGTACAGGCTACTACGCAGGCACTGCAGCCGGTGCAGGTATTCAGGTCGATGCTCATGCCCCATTTGATACCCGGCTTTTCATAATGCGGATAAATGGTGGCATCTTTTACATAATCGTCGTGCCCGTAAGGTATCAGCATCGCCTTTTCTTTTTCGGCGGCGGCCAGTACCTGTTTGGGGTTGTCGATAAATTTTTTGAGGCTGGTTTCGTAAATCACCGGGCGGCTTTCAGATGAGCCGTGTACCTGTGTTTGCGCTACAGCATAAGTATTACCGGTTTTGGCTACGGTTATGGGTGTTGTGTACCGGAAACCAGTACCATCAAAGGTTACAAAAGGATAAATGTTGAAGCCGGCTTTGTTGGCAGAGCGGCCAATATACTCGGCTGTTTTACTTTCATCTGCACTTGTACGGCCATAACCTACAGCTACTGCCACAGTTTTAGGATGAATACCCGGAATAATCACTAGAGGCAACTCTAATTCTTTACCGTTTAATATTATCTTGATGGTTGGCTTTTCAGGCTGTACTTCGTATTCATCGGCTTTCTTTTTCTGGTGTGGATCCAGTATATCGAGGCCGAGTATGTCTTTGGCAAAACCAACGCCTACCATAGCGTAGTTATCCCAGGTTACTTTTGAAATAGGATCGGGCAATTCCTGCAGCCAGGGGTTATTGGCCTGTGTGCCATGGCCCATGCCTATTTTTTGATAAATCACCAGTTCGTAATCGCCGCCCTTAATGTTGGCTATTGTAGCGGCCGCTGCTGCTACAGCACCTGAGTTGAAGGAAGCGCCTGCCACAGCAGGTGTTTCAGGTTGCAACACGCCATTTTGCAAAGCTGTGTTATAAGCATCTGTACCACCTAATTTGGCCGTCCAGTAGTTTTTGAAATAGGTTTCGTAATCGCTAGCGTTGCCTGCCCATTTCAACAATGAAGTTTGAAAAGCCCTTGTTTTAAACAATGGGTTAATGGTGGGTTGCAACAGGCTGGTATAGCCGGTTTTTGGTTCGGCATCACCCCAGCTTTCGAGCCAGTGGTGTGTTGGGATGCTAAACTGGCATAGTTCAGTGGTTTCGTCCATGGTTGGGTTGAACGAAATAGTAAGCGGCACTTTTTTAAGAGCATCCGCAAATTTCTTACTGTCGTAATAAGTATATACCGGGTTGGTAGCGTTAATGAGGAGGGCTCCTATTTTGCCGCTATTCATATCGGCTACCAGGCTGTTGATGTCTGCATCAATACCCTGGCGATAGTTGGAAGTAATGGCCCAGTTAATCGTTTTGCCGTAAGCGCCAATTTTATCGTTGATGGCGTTTACAATCACCTGCAGGTTTACGTCATTACTACCGCACACCACTAATGCTGTACCGGCGTTGGCCTGTAAGGCTGCTGCTGCTGCTGCAATTCCTTTTTTCAATTCTGCGTCGGCAATAGCAGGCTCAGCTACACCGCCCCCTAATTTAGCCAGCAGGGCCAGGGCCACTGCTGCTTTTTCGGATGGCTTGTGGATGTACCGGTCGTCGGCATTACTACCGGTAAGGCTCAGGGAACTTTCAAACTGGATATGCTGGCTCATTTGAGGTTTTTCGCCAGTTATCTTCCTGTTTTTAATATACTGAGCAGAAAATTCTACAGGGCTGAGCCAGGTACCGAGGAAATCAGCCCCTATACTTACAATTACTTTGGCGTTATCAAAATGGTAAGATGGGATAGCTTTTTTTCCAAAAGTAGCTTCGTTGGCCAGGAGCATGCCGCTATAACTTACGGCATCGTACTGCACCAGCTTGCTTCCTGCAGGCTGCTTGGCCAAAAATTCGTTGATAGCCTGTGCTGATGTAGCGGAATTAATGGTTGAGGATAAAATCACTACCGGTTTTCCGCCGGTGGCTGCTAATTTTTCAGCAATCATTTTATCCAGCGCTTCAAAAGTGGGCACCTCTTTAAAATCCTTACCATTACTTTGTGATGGGTAGCGCAGGCGGATATTATCGTATAAATCTAATACTGAGGCCTGGGCCTGTGCACTGGTTCCGCCACCGGTAATGGCAGAAAGTTCGTTGCCTTCTATCTTAATAGGGCGGCCATCTCTTTGCTTTACCACTACAGGTATTACATCGCCTTCGCTCACATAAGTAGAGGCGTAATAATTGGCTACACCGGGAATTAAATCATCTGGCTTTTGCAGGTAGGGCACCGCCTTACGTACAGGCATTTCGCAACTGGCAGCCAGTGTGGCTGCAGCCGTACTAAAGCCCAGGTATTTTAAGAAATCCCTACGGGGACTTTTAGCATCCATTACGCCCTTGCCATCCAGTTCTTCAAAAGGCAACAGTTCTTCCTGGAACTCATTTTGCGCCTTTTGCTGAAAAGCCTCTGACTGATTTAATTCACCAAAACTTTGCCAGTATTTCTTTCCCATGTTACGATTTGAAAATTCGAAAATTGGACAATTTGAAAGTTTGCGCTACCTGAACTACATCGACACATATTCACCCTGCGCTCATTTCACTTTTACATATTTTTAATAGTGACATTTCTGACATTCCGTACCACCGATTTTTTCTACGGTTACACTATCCAGCTTACCCTCTTTAATATCATTGTGGAATTTTTCGTAAATGCTGTAAAACTTATTGCCTTCGCCAGTTTCTTTATTGTAAAAGTTAACCTTGCTTTCCCTGTGGCAATTGATACACCAGCCCATGCTCAGGTCGCTAAACTGGTACACTTCGGGCATTTCCTGTATAGGGCCGTGGCAGGTTTGGCATTGCTGCTTACCCACTTTTACGTGCTGGCTGTGGTTGAAATATACATGATCGGGCAGGCTGTGTATTTTTACCCATTCGATAGGCTTGCCGGGCTTATCATATGTTTTTGTATTAGGGTTCCAGCCGGCATATTCGTATAATTTTTGAATTTCGGCCGTACCGTTCACCTGCATACCATCTTCTTTATAAATGGGGTCGCCTTTGTATTCTTTAATGGCTTTGTGGCAGTTCATACACACATTTACCGAAGGGATATTTGCATGCTTACTATCCTGGGCACCGCCGTGGCAGTATAGACAGCTAATTTGATTTGTGCCGGCATGTACTTTATGAGAGTAGTAAATAGGTTGTTCGGGCTGGTAATTTTGCTGGCGGCCAAGGCCAATTGCGGCATTGATGGTGTAGTAACCCCCTACACAGAACAACACCAGGATACCTGCCATCAGGTAGGTTTTGTTACGGTAAAATGGTACAGGTTCTGCACGGAGCACCCCTTCTTTTTCATCAGAAAGCTTGCGGAGGCTGCTGTTAACCTGCACTAAGATGAGGGCAATGATGGCTAAGATGAGGGTGAGTATGCCAAACAAAAGCGAATTATCTTCTTTAGCACCACCACCACCTGCAGCAGCTTCTTTTACCGGCGGCACATAATCATCGGCATAATCTAATATAGCTTTTATCTCTTCCTGGGGCAGGTTGAACTGGGTCATTTTGGAGCCATACTTAGCCAAAAGCGATTTGGCATAAGCATCGGTTTCCAGCATGGCGTTCACATTATTTACCCACTTGTAAGCCCAGTCAGGACTTGGAGCCCTTTTTCTTGCCCCCTTAAGCATTGGCCCGGTGTAATCTTCATCGGGTTTATGACAGTTGGCACAATTCGCTTTAAACAACGCCTCACCATCAGCAGCCACACTGGTATACGAAAGGGAGATTAAAGCAACGAGAAGCAGGCTTGAACGAAAGATGTCAGAGATTTTTCTGTTAAGACTCATACGCTTTGCTACATAGGGCATTTTATTGGAAAAATAGCTTTGGACGGTGCAAAAGTAAGTAAGGATGTTGACATAATATCAACATTCTGAAAAAAATTTTTTCCGCATCCAGCTTGATTTTCAGCCGATTGTTGAACAATTTATTTTTCGATTGTCATGTTTTTGTAAACAGGCTTCGCCACATTTTATTTCAGGCAAAACCAACTGCATTTCACAATTTTTTGCAGCACTTTTGTTGCATGCTTCAAAAACTTAAACAAAAGTGGAAGGTGAATGGCTTGCAGCTTACCCTTATACTGTGCACTTTTGCTATCGGCGGCAGCTTATGCGGTTTTCTTGGCCGGAAGCTGATGGGCTTTACCGGTATAGGCAAAGGGCCAATATGGCTGATTACCTATATAATTGTGCTCACCATCATCTGGCCGCTATGTGTGTTGATGGTTAGTGTACCATTTGGCCAGTTTGCATTTTTTAAAAATTACCTGGTAAAAATGTGGGCCCGGCTTACCGGCAAAAAGAGGCCGGCCACTTCAATAGCCATTTTTGCCAGTGGGGCCGGCAGCAATGCTCAAAAAATCATTGAGCACTTCAGGCTATCTGAAACCATTAAAGTGGCTTTAATTGTTTGCAATAAACCCGGTGCCGGCGTGCTGCAAATAGCCGAAAAGGAAAAAATACCCAGCCTGATTATCAACCGGGAACAATTTTTTAAAGAAGACAGCTATATACCCCAATTGAAATTGGAAGGCATTGATTTTATTGTATTGGCTGGTTTTTTATGGAAAATTCCAGGGGCACTGGTGCAGGCCTATCCGAATAAAATTGTGAACATACATCCGGCATTATTACCCAAATACGGGGGAAAAGGCATGTATGGCCAGCATGTGCATGAAGCCGTTATTGCCGCCGGTGAAACCGAAAGTGGTATTACCATACATTACGTGGATGAATTGTACGATCATGGGCATATCATCTTCCAGGCAAAATGCGATGTAACGTCCACAGACACAGCCCACACGCTTGCTCAAAAAATACACCGCCTGGAGCATGAACATTATCCCCGGGTAGTGGCAGATTTGCTGTATTTACAAAATCGCCGTTAAATTAGCGGGTGCCTGCTAACATGCCCTTATTGTTTGCTAATATTGCCCACTTTAAAACAAACACGATAAGTGTACCGGATACTAACAATACTTTCAACTGCTTTACTTACGCTAAGCTACTTAAATGGCTACAGCCAGCAACTGTTAAATGGCACCGTGTACGACTCTACCAAAGTAATACCCGTAAAAGATGTAATTATTAAAAGCAGTAGCGGCAATATTGTGATGACCGATTCTACCGGGCAATACAGCATCAGCGTGCAGCAAACAGACTCTATTACATTTATTTACAACTACAAACCCACTATGAAATTTGCCGTTAAAGACATCAAAGACCCGGCAAATTTCGACATAGCCTTACACATACGGGTATCCGAAAAATTTAAAACCCTCCAGGAAGTGCGGATATACACCCGGAGTTACCAGCAGGATTCTATCCGCAACCGGGAAGAGTATGCCAAAATATTTGATTACAAAAAGCCCGGCCTCTCCCTTAGTTCCGATAGCTATACCGGAGCTGCCGGGTTAGACATTAATGAGCTGGTGAATATTTTCCGCTTTAAACGCAACCGTCAATTACGCAAGCTGCAGGAAAGACTGATAGAAGAGGAGAAAGAAAAATACGTAAACTATCGTTTTAATAAAGCGCTGGTTCGCCGTATTACGGGCCTGCAGGGCGATGAACTGGATATTTTTTTAAAAGAATACCGGCCCGATTTTGAATTTACGCAGGCCAGCAGCTTAGTTGATTTTTACCAGTACATCCTCAATGCCTCTTACCAGTATAAAGCGCAGGTACATAAAGTGGGTGAATAGTTTTTATACAGCATCCTGCTGTGCAGGTGCTGTAAAATGAAAACCCTTGCCGCATACCGGATACTTACCCAACGAATCATTTATTTTTGAACCAAAACATTTTATGGAAACTCATCAAACCCATTTAGGTATTGGCACCAGGCTGCAGCACACGCAATATGGACCCGGTGTAATTGTTGGCATTCGCTATGCCACCTATTTAATTTCATTTATCCATCACGGTATCAAAGAAATAGACAAAACCGACGGCAACCTTGATGAAATCATTGCAGAAAATGTTTCGGCAGAAATAGAAACGCAATCTGAAACAGAAATATCACTGCTTAAAATTTTGCGTTTATGGGGCGGCGTTAGCGAAACCGTACCCCTTGGCGACCGATGGACTGGCGGCACCCTGCTTTTACAGCCGGCCGACAAAACACTCAAGCCAAAAGAAATGCCTGTTGAAGATTTTTTTCATAAAATAGTGATGCTTCGTGACCGGCTGAGGGTACTTGAGCAAAACATCAACAGCAGCAAAACCCTGGGTGATGAAGAAAAAGTGAACATACAGCAATACATTACCCGTTGCTACGGTTCCTTAACCACTTTTAATATACTTTTTAAAAATAAAGAGCAGTGGTTTGTGGGAGAAAAAGGCTCTAAAGAATCCTGAAAAGGGGTTAACAAAAACTTATTCAACAACATTTTTCAATCTCGGAAATTAAAGCTGTACATATCGGCTACCTTTGTGCTATGCCCGATTTTAACTGGAACGATAGTGTAAACCTGTTGAGTAAGCTTACTCCAAAAAGGCTTTGGAATGGCGTGAAAGTGCTCAGCAGTTTTTACCTTAGCCGCCTGTTGGGCAAGCCGGTGCAATGGGGCTATCCTGTTTCAATAAGCTTTGAGCCTACCACCAGTTGCAACCTGCGTTGCCCGGAATGCCCAAGTGGATTAAGGGCATTTACACGGCCTACCGGTATGCTTGAAAAAGATTTTTTCCGAAAAACGATTGATGATATTCACGAAGAACTGCTTTACCTCATCTTTTATTTCCAGGGCGAACCGTATTTAAACCCGGCTTTTTTAGATATGGTGCAATATGCTTCGCAAAAAAAAATATACACCGCCACCAGCACCAATGCACATTACCTTAATGATGAAAATGCCCGGCGTACAGTAGAAAGTGGGCTCGACAGGCTGATTATTTCCATCGACGGTACTACACAGGATGTATATACGCAATACCGTAAAGGCGGCCAGTTACATAAAGTAATTGAAGGAGCTAAAAACATTATGAAGTGGAAAAAGGCCCTACACAGCAAAACCCCTTATGTATTTTTCCAGTTTTTGGTAGTAAAGCCCAACGAGCACCAGGTAGAGGATATTAAAAAACTGGCAAAAGAAATTGGTGTGGATGGCGTACGCTTTAAAACCGCACAGGTATACGATTACGAAACCGATCCCAACCAGCTTATCCCCACCATCGACAAGTACAGTCGTTATAAAAAAAATGCTGACGGCACTTACAAGGCAAAAAACAAATTGGCCAACCGCTGCTGGAAGCTGCAGCATGCCAATGTAATTACCTGGGATGGGCTGGTGGTGCCCTGCTGCTTTGATAAAGATGCCACACACCAGCTGGGTAATTTAAAAACGGAGTCATTTAAAACAATATGGCACAACGATAACTACAAACAATTTCGCAGCCAGCTCATGAAAAGCCGGGCTAATATCGATATTTGTGCCAACTGCAGCGAAGGTGTAAATGTGTGGAAAGACTAATTGTAAGCCGCCGCAACCTTAAGGTACCACAAAGCGTATAATACTATGTCATCTATCTTCAACAACCGCCTGCGCCAGGTAATACTGTTGCTTGTAATTATAGTATTAGCCTTAATGCTGTTGCAACACCTGTTTTACTTTTTACCCGGTTTTTTAGGGGCTATTACTTTATATATCCTACTGCGCCAGTATTTTTTTACCCTTACCCTTAAAAAACGCTGGAACAAAACGCTTACGGCTACTTTATTTGTAACACTCAGTTTGGTACTTATTGCAATCCCCCTGTATTATTCCATCTTGCTGATTACCGAAAAAGTAGTAGCTGCTGTGAGTAATACAGATGAGATTATGGCCAAAGCAGCGCTCATTGAAAAAAAAGTAGTGCAGCTAACAGGGATGAAACTGTTATCGCCAGCCAATATACTTTCGTATACACAAAAAGTGAGCAGGTTTATACCTACTATTCTAAATAGTTCAGCAGGCATCCTCAGTAATTTTGCCATCATGTTTTTCATCCTGTATTTTTTGCTGAAAGGGGGCAGGGAGATGGAAAAGTTTTTACACCGCTTTATACCCCTCAAAGACGAAAACATAAACCTGCTGGGCATCGAAACCAAAAACATGATAAAAGCCAATGCCATCGGCATACCGGTACTGGCAATCATACAGGGAATAATTGCGGCTATTGGCTATGCTATTTTTGGGATACAGGAGTACGTATTGTGGGGGTTTTTTACCGGCATATTTTCAATGCTGCCGGTGGTAGGCACTGCCGTAATATGGGTGCCGATGGTGGTATATTTATATGCCATAGACGATACAAAGGCAGCAATCGGTTTGCTTATTTATGCCATTGTACTCATCACCAATATTGATTATGTAGCAAGGCTAACGATACTTAAAAAACTTATGGACGTTCATCCATTAATTACCATCTTTGGGGTTATCTCGGGTGTTGGTTTATTCGGATTTTGGGGTGTAATTTTTGGTCCCTTACTGGTGAGCTATTTTATTGTACTGGTAAAAATTTATACCAATGAATTCAGCAGGCCGCCACAGCAATAATTTTTAGTATGGGTATTGAAAAAGATATTAACCAGGCTACATTCAAAAGTGAATACCAAAAGGGTATGATTAATATTATTTATACCCACAACTGGCTGAAAGAAAAAGTGCAGCATTTTTTTGACCGGGAAGGGCTTACTACGCAACAGTTTAATATACTCAGGATACTGCGTGGCAGCAAAACACCTTTATCAACCCTGCAAATAAGAGAACGGATGCTGGATAAAATGAGTGATACCAGCCGTATAGTAGACAGGCTTGTATTAAAAGGACTGGCAAAAAAAGGAATCAGCAAAACTGATAAGCGCCTGGTAGATGTAATAATATCTGCAAAAGGAAAAAAACTCCTGGAAAAAATGGATTACCATGAAAATGAGTTTGAAAAACTACTGCAAAACCTTTCTGAAAAAGAAGCCTCTACTTTAAACCAATTATTAGATAAGATACGCCAACCTCACTAACCCCCTCTGCACAAATGAATTTTTTTTGGTACACACATGCCTGCACCCGTTTTGCAGCAATTATTGTTTTGTTATGTATACATAAATCGGCTACTGCACAGGCCCGGCCTGAGTTTCGTGGCGTATGGATTGCCACCGTTAGTAATATCGACTGGCCTTCTAAGGGAAACTTCAACGGCGATTCGCAACGGGCAGAGTTTATACGCCTGCTGGATATGCACCAGCGCAATGGAATGAATGCCGTTATTGTTCAGGTGCGCCCCTGCACCGATGCCTTTTATCCCTCTCCTTACGAGCCCTGGAGCGAATGGCTTACCGGTGTACAGGGCCAGCCCCCATCGCCTTATTACGACCCCCTGGAATTTATGATAACTGAAACGCATAAACGCAATATGGTTTTCCATGCCTGGATGAATCCCTACCGGGCAGAGTTTAATGTAAACACTACTTCTGTATCATCGCTGCATATTACAAAGCTGCACCCGGAATGGTTTGTTACTTATGGCGACAAAAGATATTTTGACCCGGGCAACATACAGGCGCAGGAATATGTAGCCGATGTGGTAAAAGATGTAGTAAGCCGCTATGATGTGGATGCCATACATTTTGACGATTATTTTTACCCGTACAAATTACCCGGGCTCAGTTTTCCGGATACAGCTACTTACCGAAAATATGGCGCCGGGTTAAAGCTGGACGACTGGCGCCGCTCCAATACCGACTCGATTATTTCAAAAATTTCCAGGTCGATAAAAGCCATAAACCCACAATGCATTTTTGGAATTAGCCCTTTTGGTGTATGGCGCAATATTGACCGGGATCCCAAAGGCAGCCGCACTATTGGCGCACTCAGTAACTACGACGATTTGTATGCAGATATTTTAAACTGGCTGCGCAGGAACTGGATTGACTATGTAGCACCCCAGTTGTATTGGGAAATAGGGCACCGCACTGCACCCTACGAAGTATTATTAGACTGGTGGAGCAAAAACACCTACGGCAAACACTGTTATATCGGCCTGGGTATTTACAAAGCCGGCAGCAATGCGGCCTGGCAGGATAAAACACAATTACCCCGGCAGATAGAAGCCCTGCGTAACAAACCCAATATACAGGGCATGATTTTTTACAGCAGCAAAAGTTTTGAAACCAACCCTAATGGCTGGAACGATGTGCTGAGGCTACACTATTTTAAAGATGCGGCAGAAGTGCCGGGAATAGAGTAAATACTTGCTCTACTGTGTGTTTTTTATTCAGCCACAAAACCTGCAAAGCCAACTCATTTAAGCCTTACTACAGGGCTTTTTTTTGTACAAGCCTGCTTAGCGGGCATAGGTTGCAAATATTTTTCAGGAATATAAAAGACCCGCCTCCTTTGGAATCAAGCACCGGCTATATTCTCCGGGTAGAGTTTAATACATAAGCCGCTCCAAATGGAGCGGCTTATCTACTATATAGGACCAACTTTATAAATTATTCGTTTGGCACCATTAATGAGTTCAGCAGCAGTTCGCTAGCTGGAATAGGCCATACATAAGCCGCAGATGTAGCCGGTACTGCAGCAACAGAACCTTTAGCAGGGAATGGGATAACCTGGCGCATGATATCCAGTGAGCGGAAGCCGGCCGGCCGGGATGCCGGATTATTTTTATGGCTTAATTGTAAAAACGGCCAATGCTGCCGGCGCAAAATGTATTGTAGATACCAGCAGGTCGGCGTTGCAGGCATTAAAGGGGCGTGGTGCTTACCTGATAAAGCCCAATATCAGCGAACTAAGAAAGCTGTTAAACAGCCCCGACCTTGGGCCGATGGAAATAGATGATGCAGCACAGCAGGTAATTGCTGATGGCTATGCAGAAATAGCCGCTATAAGCATGGGGCCACAGGGTAGATGGATTGTAAGTAAGGATGAAAAGTATTTTGTAACAGCACCAAAAGCCGAAAAGCGAAGTACTGTAGGTGCTGGCGATAGTATGGTGGCCGGGTTAACCAGTATGCTGCTGCTGCAAAAATCTTTAAAAGAAGCGGTAGCATTTGGTATGGCCTGTAGTACGGCAGCAACCATGAATGCCGGCACGTAGTTGTTTAAAAAAGCTGATGTGGAAATATTGTATGATCGAATAATTAATGGAGAAAAATAGGCTTTAAAATTAGCATAAACTGCCTTTGAGAAACTAAGCCCTGATTTCGATAAACACAACTACTGTATTTCCCCTCTTTATGAATTACTTTTTACAAATCAACTCTTCAAAATGCGAAGAAAAAAAGTAAAGTTTTGTTGCAGTGTCTAGTGCCTGAACATTCCTAAGTATCCGCTTTATAGATTGTAATTTTAAAGCGGTTGGTAAAATTAACATTCAGCCTACATTTAAAAAGTAAGGGCCGACCTTTTGGTCAGCCCTTAAAAGAAACTCATTTTAAAACTTAATAACCTGGGTTCTGAGCGTAGTTGGGATTTTGGCGGGTTTCAATTTCAGGAATTGGCCACAAAAATCTATGATCAGAATAAGGTATTGCACCAACAGACCTGGTAATAGTAGCACCGGTGCAATTAAACATTGCGGCTGTTGCTAAACCTGTACCAACTTTCGAAGGGATGCCCCCGCCTGATATTGGTGCATGTACGGGGTCTAATGCCAGCCTATGAATATCACCCCAGCGTTTACCTTCTGCTAAGAATTCCACTCTTCTTTCAAATAATATAGCAGAAACTAATGCATCCTTATCTGCAAAGCTGGCTGTGCTGAATTGATTGGCAGGATTTGTTACGGCACGGTTTCTAACAGCATTTAAATAATCTACAGCAGACGCAGATACACCTGCGCCATTCCTGGCTTCGGCTTCAGCCATCATAAGTAATACTTCTGCATAACGGATGAGAGGAGCTGGGTCAGAATGTGTGGCTACATCCCTGTATTTTTCAGTATATGCTGCACCTGATGTAAAAGTATTTACCATGGTTGTTCTTCTAAGGTCGTCGCAAAGCCAACGGCTATCACTCCAAATAATAGGGCTAATACGAACCAGGCCACGGCCACCACCTACCGGTCTTCCTGAGGCGGCAGTAGAGGCTTCGCTGGCAGCCATGTTAGCCAATGCACCATTTACAGAGGCATTGTCAGTAGAAGCATTTCTCATGGAGAAAATGCTTTCATCAGAAGTAGCAGCTGTAAAGGGCCCCAAAGGAGTTGGCATCAGCTTCCAGCCCCCGATAGGGCTGCTATAGTTGGGGGCAGTGCCTGAAACAATCTTAGCTCCTTCGGTTAATACACCTGCCCAATCGCCCATGTGCATTTTGGCACGCATCTTCAATGCTATGGCAGCAGCTTTGCTAGCTCTGTAAGTTTTAACCACGGCAGCAGCAGGCAAATTTTGTTCAGCAAATTCTAAGTCGGCCAGTATTTTTTCATAGTTCTGTTGTACTGTAAAGTCAGATCTTTTTGTTTCTCTTGCTGCTGCAATTTTATCTTCTGTATTCAATCCATTTTCAAAATAAATGATACCAACTTTATTGCCATTTCCATCAGCATAAGGGCGTGAGAAATTTATAACGAGTTCGTGATGAGCCATAGCTCTTAATAGCCTCAGCTCACCTTCATATTCCAAAGCTTTTTGAGCGGAAATGATTCCGGCAGTACCAGCATTTCTAACCCCTTCAATAGTGATATTTGCTTTGTTAATCAGTGTATATAATGTCATGAACTGATTAACATTGTTAGCTGAAGAAATACTAATAGTTGCCTCATAGGTAATTTGGAAGAAAAGAGCCTGATTTAACATGTCTTCTCCCCGTAAATCTCCCTGTTGTATGCTGGCCGCCCCAAAGGGATAACCCCTTACAGTTTCGTTGACAGTACTGCCGGGTGTGGGTTGGTAAAATCCTGTTTGTGCGGCATCGTAAACACCATTCACCGATAATTCTACCTTATCTGCGGTACCAAATGCTGCAGACTCTGAGAACGCCGAATAGGGCTCAAGGTCCAAAACCTTTTTTTCGCAACTGCTGAAGAGTAATGCTGAAACTATTGCCGGCACTACCCATATTTTTTTATTTATAATTGTTGTACTCATAACTTGAAACTTAAATGATAAACTTAATAATTAGAAACCAATACTTAAACCACCTGATATAACTCTTGGCCGCGGTACTGTATTAAGGTCAATTCCGTTTTCGGTAATATTTTCAGGATCTATACCTGTATATCCGGTGAATACCAGGAGGTTTTGACCCTGAACAAAAAACCTTAAACTTTTAATATTCCCATTCAGTATAGAACCAAGCGCTTTTTTATTTACAGAATAGGCAATTTGTAAGTTTTCAAGACGTATAAAGTCTCCTTTTTCTACAAACCTTGAATTGGCATTGTTTTGAAGATTTGTAAAGTTATCACGTCCATACCACAACTTAGGCACATCTGTAATGTCGCCAGGGTTCTGCCAACGGTTAAGAATTACTTTGCCATTATTCGTAAATCCCTGAGTAAGCAGGGAGGTTCCTTTAGTTTCATTAAAGATATAATTACCACCAGAATAACGCCAAAGCATATTCACTGAAAAGTCTTTGTAACGCAGGTCAGAACTTATACCTCCAAACCAGGTAGGCAGTACGTTACCCAAAAGCTTTTTATCAGTTGCAGCAAGTGTGGTTTGGGTACCCAAAGTTGGGTCGTCCTCTTTTATCACAGTATAATATGTAGATGTAGCAATGTCTCCCTGTATAAGGGTGCCATCAATTTTACGATACATTGGGTTGCCGTTACCACTGTTTACACCGGCAAAATCATAACCAAACAAAGCATTTATTGGTTGGCCCACACTCAGGATGTTATAAGGTGTTACAACATCCTGGTTAAGGTAAAGTGCATTCACATTGTTTGTTACTTTGGTGTAATTAACATTTACATCCCAAGAGAAATTTGGAGTTTGAATTATTTTACCACCTAATGAAATTTCAAAACCCCTGCTCTCCATATTACCGATGTTCTGATAAATTTGGTTTAACGGAACACCAAAGGATACGGGCAGTGGTGCTGCTAATACAAGGCCGTTGTTTTTGTTGCTGAACCAGTCAAAAGTTAAATTAAAACGGTCGTTTAAAAATGCAATATCAGCGCCTATGTCCAATTTATCCTGTGTTTCCCAGGAAAGTGCAGGATTACCCAATTGTGCAAGGGCAATACCGCTGGCGGAACCATAAGGGCGAATACCGTATAGGCTGGAAAAAGGGAACAGGCCACCTGCAATCTGGTCGTTACCAACTCTAGCCCATGAACCTCTGATTTTGAAGTCGGAAATAGTTTTGGAGATATTGCTATTTTTCCAGAGGTCTTCTTCAGAAAGACGCCAGCCTGCAGAAACGCCAGGAAAATTACCAAATCGTTTATCTTGAGCAAATCTGGATAACCCATCTCTTCTGAACGAGAATTGCAGAAAATATTTGTTGCCAAAATCATAATTCAGACGACCAAAATAAGAAACAAAACCCGGGCCTTTCTGATATAAACCTCCGGAGAATTGATTTACATAGCTGTTTGAAATCAGGTTTTCTTGTAAAAAGAATAAATCTGATATTGTTGTTCCTTGTCCG
Organism: uncultured Chitinophagaceae bacterium; assembly: GCA_937873715.1. Taxonomy (GTDB): domain Bacteria; phylum Bacteroidota; class Bacteroidia; order Chitinophagales; family Chitinophagaceae; genus Ferruginibacter. The sequence goes on along the minus strand of CALMYJ010000032.1, from coordinate 19,857 downwards.
TGGAAGCGCTTAAATTCTTCGTTTTGAACTTCTGTACCTGCGGTTACGAATAAGTTATGATCCCCAAAGCTTTTATTGGCATTGATATAATTTTGAAACACCCACCTAAGGTTATTTAGGCTTTGGTTGTAAACAATACCACCCGAAGAACGGCCATCGCCATGGCGTGAGTCGAGCGATTGAAAATCAAAACCATTATAGTAATCAATATTAGCCCTTGAAGTATATGTTAACCAGCTTACCGGCTTCAACTCTATGGCAAAATTATTAATGATGCGGTGTTTGGTTGAATTATACTTGTTATTGTCCAGTACGAAGGCGATATTGGTATAGTTGTTTTCAATAGTACGCAGGTTGGCATCGCGGCCTAAAGCAGAGCCATCAGGTAAAACATTGTACCCACCAAACTGTGGAAGATCTGGATTAAAAATTCTTACGTTGGGTAAGGCCCTCATCGAGTTTGCCACAGCTCCCGACAAAGCGTTGGTTCCAGTGTTCTGATCGTTATCCTCTGTACGAGACAGGGTAATATTATTGGTTATTTTAAACCATTTATTTACTTTATGGTCAAGATTGGCCCTTATACCATATCGCTTAACCTTATTGGTAATAACCATACCTTCCTGATCGGTATAGTTTACAGAGAAAAAGAAAGTAGTGCGGTCGTTTCCGCCATCAATGCTAATGTTATGTGTTTGCGCCATAGCATTTTTGCGATATACATAACTTTGCCAGTCGGTATTGGTATTGTCTGAATTCATAAATGCCTGATCAGGGTTACCAGCGTTTCTGAACTTTTCGTTAGAGATGGTTACAAATTCCTGTGCATTCAGCAAGTCAAATTTTTTGTATGGGTTTGAAAAACCGAAGTTGTTACTATAGACTACATTTGATTTGCCGCTTTTGCCCTTTTTAGTTGTTATCAGTATTACCCCGTTAGAAGCACGTGAGCCATAAATGGCGGTAGCTGAACCATCTTTTAAAACCTCAAGCGATTCAATATCAGCCGGGTTAATATCTGTCAGCGCATTAGTGTTGGCTACGCTTGAAAATCCACCATCCACCATAGGCACCCCATCCAATACAATGAGTGGCCCACGGGCACCATTGATTGAGTTAACGCCTCTAACCCTGATCCGCGGCGTTTCGTTTACCAAACCTGATGGGCTGGTAACCTGAATACCGGCTGTTCTGCCACCCAATTGACGATCAATACTGGGCGTTACCAAATTTGTGATCGGCTCTGGATCAATTTTACCAATTGCAGAAGTTACTGATTTTCTGCGTTGTGTTCCGTAGCCCACAACCACAATTTCAGAAAGTGCTTTTTCTTCAGAAATGAGTCGCACAATTATTTCAGCCTTATTACCAAGACTGATTTCTTGTGCTACGTAATTTACAGATGAAAAAAGCAGTGATTTTGTTGTGGCCGGTACACTCAAACTAAAACTACCGTCACTTCCTGTAGTAGTTCCAGCTTGGCTGCCTTTTACTGTAACAGACACACCCGCTAGTGGGGTGTTGTTCCTCTCATCAGTTACCTTACCGGTAACAGTTTTGTTTTGTGCCAGCGCACTGGAGCTGGCCAGTACCAGCACAAAAAAGAGCTGTGCAATTTTTCTCATACTCGTTTTGGTTTAATGAATAAAACAATTAAAGAAATCAGTGTTTCAACACCCTTAAATCATTTCTAAGAAAGTAGGTTTAGGGGGCTGATAGATTCAATAAAATTTAAAAATACCAGATTATCTTATACACCTACTAATATGTAGGACAGTTTTTTTGGCCTATAGCTGCTTCAGCTATCATTTTGCCAGCTTCGGGCATTTGCCGTAAAATAACCAAATAGTTAAATTTTTGTTTAACTTTTAACAATATAATATTAAGCTTAATTGAATTTTAGCAATTCGAATGATTATTACGAAACTTACAAAACTTTAAAAAATGAGCTTTTTTTGCAGCTCCGGCCGAAAAATTGCCCTCAAAATTCCTGGAAATGACTTTTGCGGCTCTTATTTGATTCCGGCATAACGCCTCTTTCCTTCCAAAAAATTGCAGGCATCTACACTCCCTAACCTGAAACGGACTGGCAACCCCAAACGCTTTTCTATCTGAACTTCTTTTTTACAAAAAAAACCAACATTCGAAAAATAAAAATCACGGGGAATAATTGTAATGCTCCCATCATGCTCAACCACTTGCAACGGATTAGGGCTATACGATAAAGCAACTGGAAGGGCTTTTTGCACATATAGTGCTGTGTAGGCTTTTTGGATACTTTTTTGAGCAAAAGCGGCGCTTTCCACAAAAATCATGCAGAAAAACAAAATTTTAAGTTTTTTAATCACGGCACAAGTTTCAATGTCTGTAAATTTACCCCGTTATTCTTAAACTAAGATAATAACAACAGCTATTTTACTATGCCTGCAATTCAATGCTTTTACATACTCAAAATATTGTGTAACAGGGCTTTTCCGGGATAATAGTAAAATATTCCTTTCACTAAATACGTTTTTTACAACGGTGTATTAACCCCCGGGGTAATATGCTCATTTATTAAAAAATATTTTCCCATACAGATGATGGGGAAAAACTCGGCAGTATATGGCTTTAAGTCAGGGATTATATCAAAAACAGCTTCAAAAACTTTCCCCCCAGCAGATTCAGCTTATGAAGCTGCTGCAGATACCTACAGCCCAGCTTGAAGACCGTATTAAAGAAGAATTGGAAGAAAACCCAGCCCTCGAAACCGGTCAGGAAGATGAAAAGGATGAATACGAAGGTGTGGAAGAAGAGTTTGATAACCCGGATGATGAATTTGATTTAGACGGCAGCGAGGATGAATACGAAAATATCGACATCAGCGAATATGTACAGGATGGCGACGACGAGGTTGGCGATTACCGGCTGAGAGACGATAACTACCCCGATAGTGATGACAATAAAACCATGCCCCACCGGGTAGAAACAGGTTTTAATGAATTAATGCTGGAGCAATTAGGCCAGCTTAACCTTACCGAACACCAGCATAAAGTAGCCGAACAAATCATTGGCAACCTTGATGACGACGGCTACCTGCGCCGGGAAACCAGTGCCATTGTAAACGATATGGCTTTCAGGCAAAATGTACAAACTACCGAAGAAGAGGTAAATGCACTGGTACTGCAAATTCAATCGTTTGACCCCCCGGGCGTAGGTGCCCGCAACCTGCAGGAATGTTTACTTATACAACTGCACCGTAAGCAAAATACAGGCGATGATGTATACATGGCCATACGGGTGCTGGAAAAATACTTTGATGAGTTTACAAAAAAGCATTACGAAAAAATACAGCGTGGCCTCGGTATTACCGACGACCAGCTTCGCCAGGTTATCAACCAGATTATAAGGCTAAATCCAAAACCCGGCGGCCAGGTTGCCGATAGCAACGATGCTGATACATATATTACACCCGACTTCTTTGTTGTTAACAATGCCGGGAAACTTGAAGTAACCCTTAACAGCCGCAATGCCCCCGACCTGCGCATCAGCGAAGGTTACCGGGATATGTTAAAAGACTATGATAAAGGCACAAAGAAAGACAGGCGCCAAAAAGAAGCCGTACTTTTTATCAAACAAAAAATCGATTCAGCCAAATGGTTTATTGATGCCATCAAGCAAAGGCAGCACACACTGCTTAGCACTATGGAAGCCATTGTAGAATACCAGCACAACTTTTTCCTTACCGGCGATGACACCGACCTGCGGCCCATGATATTAAAGGATATTGCAGAAAAAACAAACCTTGACATCAGTACGGTAAGCCGTGTGGCCAACAGCAAATTTGTGCAAACAGAATTTGGCACTTACCGCCTTAAATTCTTCTTTAGCGAAAGCCTGCAAACAGACAGTGGTGAAGAAGTAAGCACCCGTGAAGTAAAAAAAATACTCAGCAACCTGATAGAAGGCGAAAGCAAACGCAGCCCTCTCAGCGATGAACGGCTTACCGAACTACTACAGGAAAAAGGTTATAATATTGCAAGAAGAACAGTAGCCAAATACAGGGAACAACTGAACATACCTGTTGCCCGGCTGCGTAAAGAATTGTAATATTTATGAACACAGAATGGAACGCAGCCCCATCACTTAGCAGCCAGCCAATAACAATTAATTACAACCCGGCAATCAAATTAACTGCACAGGTTTTCTCTTACATTTTTCATCCGCTTTTTATACCAGTGTATGTTACGTACTTCCTGGCTTTTATACACCCGGATTATTTTATAGGCTACGATGCAAAAGAAAAATGGTGGATCATCATTCGTGTTGCCTATACAATGGTATTTTTCCCATTACTTACCGTATTGCTTTTAAAAGCACTCGGCTTCAGCCAGTCTGTTTTTTTAAAAACACAAAAAGAACGCATTATACCCTATATCGCCTGTGGTATATTTTTCTTCTGGGCCTATCTTGTTTTTCGTAACCAGCCTGAAATCCCTTCCATTTTAACCGCATTTACCTTCGGCGTTTTCCTGGCTTCCTCAGCAGCGCTCATGGCCAATATCCGGATGAAAGTGAGCATGCATGCCATTGGAATGGGTGGGCTTACCGGCATTTTTATAGTGGTAATGGCTACCAATACAATGCTGATGACCTGGCCTTTATTTGCTGCAATTATACTCACCGGTGCTGTATGCACTTCACGTCTTATTGTAAGCAATCACACTATCAAAGAAATTAATACCGGCCTGCTTATTGGCGTGGCCTCACAGTTTGTTGCTGCATACCTTTACCTGTAAGTATTCGGCATCCGCCATATCTATTGTTCAAAATGTCATTCGCCTTTAGGACTGCTTCATGTTTAAAAACGAAAAAACCCCGATCCTCTGTAAGGATTAACGGGGCCTCTTCTTCATCTGTCGTGCCTAACAATTACCGTATGCCTTTAGCTTTTTAACAAAGCCGACTGGCTGAAATATTTTTTTTGTGGCGCATATATAAATACACAAGTACCTTCTTTAATCACATCAATAATTTCTTTTGCCTCTGCTGCGGGCAATGCAGGGCAACCATGGCTGCGGCCTAAAAAGCCATTATCCTGAACAAAGCGATGACTCACATAATCGGCTCCGTGTATTACGATAGCCCTTTTATCTGCATTGTCATTAATTCCTTTTTCACACCCTTTAAGGCGCAGGGAATAACCATGCTTACCCTCATACGTGTTTGTGGTAATATAAAACCCCAGGCTGCTTTGAAAAGATGAAGCAATATTTGAGAATGCCGTTGCATATTCTTTTCCGGAGTTGCGGCCATGGGCAACAAGTGTTTTAAAAACAACCGCACCGGTTTTGATATTGAGTACAAATAACCGTTCGGCCGAAGATGGTTTGCTAAAGTCAATCAATGTAATCACCTCTGCATTTTTTACAAGCTCCTGCCTGCACAATGCCGTATACCCTTTTAAAGCGTAGGAAAAAAGATCGAAAGAAATGCCCTGGCTGCCAAGATTCCAGTTGTGATGTTTATTCAGCAATAGGTTGTTGGTCTCAGCCGGGTTTACAGCTACAAGCCCTTCTTCAACAGGCCTTGCACCGGTAAGCGCTAGTAGCAAAAATGATATAAGGGTTAGTCGAATACAAGAAAACATCTGTAGCTGGTTTTTCAGTTAGCAGCGCAGCGGCTGCCGGATTTCAAGAGTAATAGCGCAAAAACAAACCTATTATTGCCGCCCGGGTGCAAAAAATTTTATTGTATATTGAGGCGGTATTTTTCTGTCTGAATACGACATTGTTTTAATACTTCGATTGCCTGCCACCACATTAACACAATAAACTAAATAAGAGGCATGCACCTGTCGCCAAGAGAAACCGAAAAACTGCTATTGTTTTTAGCCGGCGAATTAGCCGAAAAACGCAAAGCCCGTGGGCTTAAACTCAATTATCCCGAAGCTATTGCCCTCATCAGCAGCCGCCTGCAGGAAGCTGCCCGGGATGGTAAAACCGTAGCCGAACTGATGCAGTACGGTACTACCATACTCAGCAGGGCCGATGTAATGGAAGGCATTGCCGAAATGATTCATGAAATACAAATTGAAGCTACTTTTCCCGATGGTACCAAGCTGGTAACCGTACACGACCCCATTAAATAAATTAGCGTGAGTGTACAATACTGCACCGGACACAGGTTAATTCAAAATTTATCATTATCATTTAAAATAAATACTCATGATTCCCGGCGAATACATTTTGGCAAAAGGCGATATTGAAATTAATGCAGGCCGAAAAACCTTAAGCCTTACCGTTGTAAACACCGGCGACAGACCCGTGCAGGTTGGCTCACACTTTCATTTTTACGAAGTAAATAAGCAAATGCAGTTTGAAAGATCAAAAGCATTGGGTATGAGGCTAAACATAGCTGCAGGTACTGCCGTTCGCTTTGAACCAGGCGAAGAAAAAACAGTAGAACTGGTGCCCTTTGGTGGCAATAAAATTGTTGTTGGTTTTAGTAACGGGGTAAATGGAAAGGTGGAGTAAGCGATGGCCATGCAAAGGCAACCAGCAACCAGCAACCAGTATCCAGTATCCAGTATCCAGCAACCAGTATTCCTAACCCACAACCAACGCTCAACATTAAAATTTAAGCACTACATGAAAATCAACCGCATCAAATACACAAACATGTACGGCCCCACCACTGGCGATAAAGTAAGGCTGGGCGATACCAAGCTGTTTATAGAAATAGAAAAAGATTATACCGTGTATGGCGATGAAGCCAAATTTGGCGGCGGCAAAACCATAAGAGATGGCATGGCACAATCGGCAACGGCTATACGCAGCGAAGGGGTACTCGATTTTGTAATTACCAGCGTAATGATTATCGACCACTGGGGTATTGTAAAAGCCGATATTGGTATTAAAGACGGTAAAATTGTGGGCATTGGCAAAGCAGGCAACCCCGATACCATGGAAGGCATTACACCCAATATGGTTATCGGCGCCAGCACCGAAGTACATGGCGGCGCAGGGTTAATTGCCACAGCCGGCGGCATAGATACACATATACATTTTATTTGTCCGCAACAAATAGATCATGCCCTTTTTAGCGGTATTACCACCATGTTCGGCGGCGGCACCGGCCCGGCCGATGGAACTAATGCCACTACAGTAACACCCGGCGCCTGGAATATCCGTAAGATGCTGGAAGCTGCCGATGCCTATCCAATGAACCTCGGCTTTATGGGCAAAGGCAACTGTGCCACCACTGCACCTATCGAAGAGCAGGTGGAGGCTGGCGCACTGGGATTAAAAATTCATGAAGACTGGGGCAGCACACCAGCCGTAATTGATGCCTCGCTAAAAGTGGCCGATAAATACGATGTGCAAGTAGCCATACATACCGATACCTTAAATGAAGGCGGTTTTTTAGAAGATACCATCGAAGCCATTGCCGGAAGGGTGATACACACTTTTCATACCGAAGGTGCTGGTGGCGGCCATGCACCGGATATTATCAAGGCGGCCATGTACCCCAATATACTACCTTCCTCCACTAACCCTACAAGGCCTTACACGGTAAATACTATTGATGAACATTTAGATATGCTGATGGTATGCCATCACCTTGATAAATCGGTACCGGAAGATGTAGCTTTTGCCGATAGCCGCATCAGGCCCGAAACCATCGCCGCAGAAGATATCCTGCATGATATGGGCGTATTCAGTATGATGAGCAGCGACAGCCAGGCCATGGGCCGGGTAGGTGAGGTAATTACCCGTACCTGGCAAACAGCCCATAAAATGAAAGTACAACGGGGAGCCTTACCCGAAGATGAAGGCAGTGGGAATGATAATTACAGGGTAAAAAGATATGTAAGCAAATACACCATTAACCCGGCCATATCACACGGCATTAGTAATTATGTGGGCTCTATTGAGCCGGGCAAACTGGCCGATATCATTTTGTGGAAGCCATCAATGTTTGGCGCCAAGCCCGAAATGATTATAAAAGGCGGCTTTATTATTGCAGCCCGTATGGGCGACCCCAATGCCTCCATCCCCACGCCGCAGCCGGTTATTTACCGGCACATGTTTGGCGCAGCCGGTAAGGCTTTATACAATACCTGCATCACATTTGTATCAAAAGTATCTCTGGAAAAAAATATTGTGCAGCAATATGGCCTGCAAAAGATGATAGCCCCCGTAAGCAACTGCCGCAATATTGGCAAAAAAGACTTGATACACAACAATGCCACACCGCAGATAGATGTAAACCCTGAAAACTACGAAGTAAAAGTGGATGGGGTGCATATCACCTGCGAGCCAATGAAGGAACTTCCATTGGCACAACGGTATTTTTTATTTTGATTTGATAGCATACGGATGACAAATATTAAAACAGATTTCTTATGATGCTCATTCAAAATAAAATTGGGCGACTTGGAAGTTTTGAAACGGCCGGAAAGATAATTGACTGGCTGCAACTGGAATGGCACGAAACAAGAAAAAGAATTTTAAGAAAACAAACCAACGGCGGCAAAGAAGTTTCAATTAAGTTTTTAAATGAAAGCCCTGACTTAACAGAAGGAGATATTTTATTTGAGGATGCGCAAACAATTATTGCAGTTGAAATACTTCCATGCGATTGTTTGGTAATTGCACCAAAAAACATGTTCGAAATGGCATCGGTATGTTATGAAATTGGCAACAAGCACCTGCCTTTGTTTTACGAGGATGCCCAATTGCTGGTACCCTTTGAGCAGCCTTTGTACAAATTATTACTGGCGCAGGGCTATGCGGTACAACAGCAGCAAAAAAAACTATTGCAGCAACTTAAAACCACCGTAGCCCCCCACGGCAACGAAGGCAGCACCCTCTTTTCAAAAATCATGAAACTTACCAGCCAACAGACATGAATACAGCGTTACTACACCTGCTGCACCTTAGCGACCCTGCACTGCCTGTAGGCGGCTTTTCCCATTCGGCCGGGCTGGAAACCTATGTGCAGCAAAAAATAGTGCAGGATAAAGCCAGCGCCAGGGCGTTTATAACAGGCATGCTTAGCCGAAACCTGCAATATACCGATGCTGCTTTTGTTTCGCTTGCCTATGCAGCAGCAGCAAACGGGCTACTGGATAAACTGCTGCAGTTAGATGCAGCATGTACCGCCGTAAAACTACCTGTTGAAATGCGCCAGGCCAGCAAAAAAATGGGTATACGCCTGTTAAAAATTTTTCAACCGCTTACTGCCAACGATTTGCTTAAGCACTTTTCGGAAAAGGTGACGCAGCAACAAACCACAGGTAATTACTGCATTGTATTTGCCCTTACTGCCTGTGCATTAGGTATCAGCAGGCAGGAGGCCTTGTTTGGTTTTTATTATAATGCCGCCGCCGGTTTTGTAACCAATAGTGTAAAGCTGGTGCCACTGGGCCAGCAGGAAGGGCAGGAAATATTATTTGCACTGCTTCCACTGATTGAGCAACTTGCCACGCAATCTATACAACCCGATGAAGATTTAATTGGCCTGTGTTGCACCGGCTTTGATATACGCTGTATGCAGCATGAGCAATTGTACTCGAGGTTGTATATGAGTTGAGGATTGTTTATAACACACAATAGCTAATTTTACAATCATGTACAATTATTTCAATCATATCAATACGGCACACCTTGACGAAAAACTAAACACGGAAAAATTTCCGTTCAGCCGTAATCTTTTTTGGGATGCCGAGCCAGGCAAAGTGGATCTTAAAACGAACAGTCGTTATGTAATTGAAAGGGTATTACTCAGGGGTTCTCTGGAAGATTTTTACATGCTGCTCAGGTTGTACTCCCGTGAAGAGATATCGGCCGCTGTATTACGCAGCAGGGAGCTTGATCCCAAAACAGCAGACTTTTGCAGTTACTATTTTCATATTCCTAAATCTGCCTTACATGTTTCATCTTTTTACCATTGAGGAAGAAACATTCTCACTGTTGCAGCAAATTTTTTCAATCCCGGAAATAAAAAAAAAATTTGCACTTGCAGGGGGCACTTCACTGGCACTTCAAATCGGGCACCGGCGTTCGGTTGATTTAGATATTTTTTCTTCAACACCGCTGGATACAAGAGAACTTGAAATACTGCTTTCATCAACACCCGGCTTTCATTTCCAACCTGTAAACAGCACCCGGAACATGCTTTTTACATATATCAATGGCATAAAGTGTGATTTTGTATATGAGCCTTCTACCCTGCTTCAGCCATACATCGAAAATAATGGCATTGCTCTTTTTCATACAAACGATATTGCCGCAATGAAAATGCATACCGTTTGCGGAAGAGGCAGAAAAAAGGATTTCTTTGATATATATGCACTAACAGAAGTAATGGGATGGAATAACATGCTGCATCTGTTTGAGAAAAAGTATGGCCCTGACCAGTTTTATTTTTTGTGGAAAAGCATAGCCTATTTTAATGATGCTGATGACGACCCTGATATTACCGGATTTAGTCCATTTGTAAAAAGCTGGGCCGAAGTGAAGCAGCATATCACAACAGTATGCAGGTAAAAAATAAGCAGGAAAATATCATAAAAAGTACACAACCTTATTTATTTAAACAATGAACAGGAACTATATAAAAATTGGGGTAGCCGGCCCTGTAGGCTCTGGTAAAACGGCTTTGATTGAAAGATTGAGCCGGGCATTAAGCAATACCTACAGCCTTGGGGTTATTACCAACGATATTTATACCCGTGAAGATGCCGAATTTTTAACCAAAAACTCCCTGCTGCCGCCTGAAAGAATTATTGGCGTGGAAACAGGCGGCTGTCCGCATACGGCTATACGGGAAGACGCCAGTATGAACCTGGAAGCAGTTGAAGAAATGGCAGCAAGGATACCCGATGTGGAAATTATTTTTATTGAAAGCGGCGGCGATAACCTTTCTGCCACCTTCAGTCCCGACCTGGCCGATGTAACTATTTTTGTAATTGATGTGGCCGAAGGCGATAAGATACCCCGTAAAGGCGGCCCGGGTATTACCAGGAGTGATTTGCTGGTGATTAATAAAATTGACCTGGCACCTTATGTGCTGGCCGACCTGGGCGTAATGGAAAGAGATGCCCGTACAATGCGAAAGGGCAACCCTTTTGTATTTACCAACCTGATGACCCTGCAGGGCCTTGATGCCGTGATTGGCTGGATAAAAAAATATGCCCTGCTCGAAAATGTGGGGGAGCCTGCACTTTACAGATGAACGCACAATTGCACATACAGGTAGCCGAAAGGCAGGGGCACTCTTATTTAAAAAATGCTTTTTTTACCACTCCTTTTAAAGTAGCGGATATTACCGAAAATAAAAAGGGCGGTGTGCTGCAGCTCATGCTTATGAGTTCATCGCCGGGGATACTGGATGAAGATGAGTATGATATAAAAATTGAAGTGGCGCAAAATTGTGCTTTGCAATTGCATACCCAGGCTTACCAGCGCTTATTTAATATGAAGCAGGGTGCAAGGCAACAAATGAATATTCATGTCGCCGATAATGCCTCATTCTTTTTTTTGCCGCATCCATCTGTGCCGCATGAACAATCCTGTTTTGTTAGCCGAAATGATTTTCACCTTGGGCATAACAGCACACTTGTTTTTGGCGAAGTGCTTACCTGCGGCAGAAAGTTAAACGGAGAGCTGTTCAGATTTACAAAATACCACAGCATCTCACAGGTATTTATTAAAAACAAACTGGTGATAAAAGAAAACTTATTAATGCAGCCAACCTTGATTGATGTAAATGATATAGGTCAGTTAGAAGGCTATACGCACCAGGCCAGTATGATTTGGCTGCAGGAAAACACTGATATAAAAAAAACTCAGGAGGCAATAATAGCACTGTTAGCTGCCGAATTAAATATTGAGTATGGCATAACGGCTGCACCTGTTAACGGGCTTATCGTTCGCCTGCTTGGTAATGGTGCAGAGCAATTGTATGCCCTACTTCATCAAATACACATTTGTATCAATAATACCCGTAAAGTTGCAATGCACACATAGCGACTTAGTGGTAAAAAATAATTTATGCAGCCGGAAATGCTCACCCTTATACTAACGGCAATATCTATTGCTTTTTTACATACCCTTACCGGGCCAGATCACTATTTGCCTTTTATTGCCCTTTCAAAAGCAAGGGGATGGACGGTAGCTAAAACCATCGGCTGGACGGTAACCTGCGGACTGGGCCATGTACTGAGTTCGGTTGTACTGGCATTGGGCGGCGCAGCATTGGGCTGGTCGCTCAGCAGGGTAAGCTGGCTCGAAGATGTACGTGGTGGTATTGCCGCATGGGTGATGCTGGCTTTTGGCGTTGGTTATACTTTGTGGGGGTTATATCGCCTGTACAAAAACAAACCGCACAAACATTTTGATACCGATGATACCGGCGGCATTTATGTGTATGAACATAAGCACGGGCAGGCAGTAACTCCACAGGAACGTTACAGGGTTACCCCCTGGGTGATGTTTATCATTTTTGTATTAGGCCCCTGCGAGCCTATGATTCCTTTACTATATTATCCTGCTGCGCAAAACAGTTGGTGGGGTATGGCCATGCTGGTAATCATTTACACCACAATAACACTGCTTACCATGCTGGCGCTTGTATTGCTGGGCTATTATGGCCTTGCTTTTACCCGTACACAAAAGCTGGAACGGTATGTACATGTACTGGGTGGATTAACCATTCTTATTTGCGGGGCCGGAATGTTATGGATGGGATGGTAAATTTATTCAATCCTATAAGGTTTTTAAAACCTTATAGGATTAACTTTTAGCTTATTTCGGTTATCCGCTCAAACAACATTTGCACATCTTCTTTTTTAAACAACTGCGTACCGGCATTCATGGTTGCAGCAGTGCCGCAGGCTACACCAAAAGCTACTGCTTCTTTTAAAGATTTTTGTTGCAGCAGCATGCTGGTAAGCCCAGCCACCATACTATCGCCTGCGCCTACAGTACTTTTCTTTTCGGCTTTTGGTGCCGATACAAAATATTTTTCGTCCTTACTTACAATCCAGGCGCCAAGCGGCCCCATGCTTATGGCGGCTATTTCGGCATAGCCATCGGCTATTACCTGCTGTGCAGCATCATCAATTTCCATCGGGCCAAGGTCGGGAGAATTTAACAGCTTTCTTAATTCGCTGATATTGGGCTTTATCAGGTAAGCACCACGCCCCTTCAATGCCTGCAACGCTGGTCCGCTGGTATCAATAATACATTTGGCACCAACAGCTTTAGCGGTTTTTACAATCAGCCCGTAAAAATAATCGGGCAACCCGGCGGGTAAGCTGCCGCTGGCTACTACAAAAGCCGGCGAAAAATTCCTGATTTGATCTATAAGGCTGATGATGGCATTTTCTTCTACCGCCCTGCCGGGAAAAGTAAAACGGTACTGGTTGTTGCTGCTGTTTTCCAGCATCACCCAGTTTTCCCTTGTTTCTACTTTGGTATCAATAGCATGATAGCGAATACCGCTTTCATCCAGGAGGCTGCACAACATGTTGCCATTGTGCCCTCCGGCCGGAAACAATGCCACCGAAGTATGGCCCAATTCTTTAAGCGCTTTACTCACATTTATACCCCCGCCACCCGGTTCATTTAAAATATCAGTACAACGCAGTTTGGCTTCGGGTTCCAGTTTTTCTAGTGCAGCACTTTTATCAATACATGGGTTAAGCGTAATAGTGAGTATCATAGCAAAGCAAATTAAAGTTATTGAGGAATAAAGATGTGTCTTTTTAATAAAATTGACACAAATATCACAGGCATTTCTTAATCCAGTTCAATGGAAGCAGCCTTTATACTAAGGTAGCTTTGCATAAAAAGGAGAAAAAGATGACCAACACAGTATTACATAAAGCAGCTACAAGGGGCCACGCCAACCACGGCTGGCTCAACAGTTATCACAGTTTTAGCTTTGCAAGCTATTATAACCCGGAACGAATTCACTTTGGCGCACTCCGTGTGCTGAATGACGATACTGTTACCGGTGGTATGGGTTTTGGCACTCATCCGCACGACAATATGGAAATTATTTCAATTCCCTTAGAGGGCGACCTGGAGCATAAAGACAGCATGGGCAACACTGCTGTTATCCGTAAGGGAGATGTACAGGTAATGAGTGCAGGCACCGGCATTTATCACAGCGAGTACAATAAAAACAAAAACGAAGCAGCAAAATTTTTGCAGATATGGGTATATCCCAATAAAAAGAATGTAAAGCCACGCTACGGTCAGGCAACCCTCAATAAAGCCGACCGGCACAATACGCTTCAAACCATTATTTCGCCCAATGCCAAAAACGAATTATGGATACAACAGGATGCCTGGTTCAGCATGGGCAACCTCGATAAGGATATAACAGTAAAGTATAACCTTAAAAAAGAAGGCAACGGCGTATATGTATTTGTGCTTGCTGGCGATATCACCGTAAACGGGCAGCAATTGCAAACAAGAGATGGCTTTGGTATATGGAATGTGCAAACGCTTAATATAAAAGCAGACAGCCCTGCAGAAGTGTTGCTGATGGAAGTACCGATGACTATCAATTAAAACACTATACACATGACACTCACTAAAACAGCAACCACAACCTATCCTGTACTCGACCTGATTAAGCAAAGATGGAGCACCCGTAGTTTTTCGGATAACGCTATTAGTAAAGAAGCATTAATGACACTGATAGAAGCTGCCGGCTGGATGTTCAGCGCCAATAACGAACAACCCTGGCGGTACATCACAGCTCAAAAAAATACTACAGCATTTGATGCAGTACTGCAAACACTAATGCCAGGTAATGCTGCATGGGCAAAAAATGCAGCAGCTTTTATAGTAGCTGTAGCCAAAACAGATTTTGATAAAGAAGGGCACCCGGCCAATCACTGGGCCGAGCATGACCTTGGCGCAGCCAATGCCGCACTGGTATTACAGGCAACCTCGATGAACATATATGCCCACCTGATGGCTGGTTTTGATGCTGCAAAAATTAAAACAGTATTTGAGCTGGGCGATAACATGAAGCCTGTGGTAGTAATAGCATTGGGCTATAAAGATGAACCGGAAAAACTGGATGAGCCTTTTAAATCAAGAGAGCTGGCACCCAGGAAAAGAAAAGCGCTGAACGAAATAATTTTATAAAAATGGAACAGGTAGAAATATTAGTAACAGGCAGGCACCCGCAGATAATGGATACAGTATTGCGGTTAATTAACCAGCACGGCAACTGGAATGCCAGCGGAGCGCTGAGTGATGAAGTAGCGATTGAATTATTTCAGCAACGGGCATTCCGGCTGGTGCTGCTTTGCAGCGGTATAAGTGAAGAAAGCGAAAAAAAACTGAGGGCTTTATTTACCTTTCAAAATCCGGGAATCATTATAGTACAGCATTATGGTGGTGGCAGTGGGCTGCTTACCTGCGAAATACAAGAAGCTTTAGATAAAGCAGCCGCAAAAAACAAACCGGTGGTACAGTATAAAGACGGATTACTGTAATGCCTTTAAAAATATGTTGCTTAATGGACTGATACCGGGATCGAAATAATGCGTAAGCATACCCTGTTCGTTCACCAGGTATTTAGAAAAATTCCAGGATGGTGCCTTGCTGTTCCAGCCGTTTTGGGCAGGATTGCTCAACCACTGGTATACTTCATGTTGCCCTTCTTTTTGGATAACAATAGCTTTTTGCATTAGCGGAAAACTAACGCCAAAGTTCCGTTTGCAAAATGTGGCAATGGTTGTGTTATCTGCTTTTTCCTGTTCCTTAAAGTCGTTGGCCGGAAAACCAATAATCACCAGCTTATCCCAGTGCTGTTCCTGTAACTGCTGCAGCTGGGTGTACTGGCCGGTATAACCGCAATCACTTGCTGTATTTACAATTAAAACTTTTTTACCTTTTAGTTTTTCAAAATGAAACAGGCTGCCATCAATAGCTGTAGCTTTTAAATCATAAAAAGGTACAGGTGGTGGAATGGCGGTATGCGTAAGCGTAAGTTTATTTATACCGGCAATGCCATTCAGCCACATCCAGGCCGGGTAAAAAGCATGCAGTATTTTTTGACGATAAGATAGCTTTTCGGTATGCATATTTTTAAATTCAACGTATACGGCGGCAAAAGCCAGTAGCATAATTATAACAATAGATATAGTTTTTAGTTTTCGCATTAGCGGATAATCCATTTAAACCATTTCAGTTTTCCTTTAAATGGCGGATACTTAATGGCAGGGTCGAACCAGACGGGTGTTTTCTGGATAGATTTTTTATGTGTAAATATATCAAATGAAGCCCTGCCATGATACTGCCCCATACCGCTGAAACCCCTACCACCAAAGGGCAGGTGATAATTGGTTAAATGCCAGGCGGCATTGTTGATGCAGCCGCCTCCAAAGGAAACATCTTCGAGCCATTGTTTTTCCTTTTTTGCAGAATCGGAAAAAATGTACAGGGCCAGTGGATTATTGTTTTGTGCAATTACAGCTTTTGCTTCCTGTATGGTGGTATAGCTAATGATGGGTAGTACCGGGCCAAAAATTTCTTCTTTCATTACAGCACTATTCATAGTAACGTTGTCAATAATCGTTGGCTCAATATATAAGTCTGCCTCATCGTAACGGCCGCCATGCAAAACATTACCCTCCTGCAGGTATTGCAGCACCCGTTTAAAATGTTTGGCGTTAATCATCCTGCCATAGTTATAACAGGCGTGTGGATTGTCAGTAAAAAATGCAGCTATGCTTTTCTTCAGTGCCTGTATGAGTGCTGTTTTTTGAGTATGATGCACCAGTACATAATCCGGCGCCACGCATATTTGTCCGGCATTGCTGAACTTGGCAATAGCTATGCGTTTAGCCGCAACCGTTACAGCAGCATCAGCCTCAACAATAGCAGGGCTTTTTCCGCCAAGCTCCAGGGTAACCGGCACCAGTTTTTCGGCAGCTTTTTGATATATTATTTTTCCAACAGCAGTACTTCCGGTAAAAAAAATATGATCAAATCTAAAATGATGCATCAAGTCGTTCACTACCATTGCGCCGTCTCCTTCGGTAAATAAAATATAGCCGGGTGGAAAAACTGCTTCAATTATTTTTTTTAAAACAGCGGCAGTAGCAGGCGCATATTCGCTTGCTTTTAGCACTGCACAGTTACCGGCAGCAATAGCGCCTATTAGCGGATTGAGGAGCAAGTGCAGCGGATAATTCCACGGGGCAATAATCAGCACTACCCCCAGGGGTTCTTTCATAATGAATGAGGAAGATGGAAAATTAACCAGGTTGGTGGCACTGCGTTCCGGCTCCATCCAGTGTTGCAGGTTTTTTATGGCATGATTAATTTCTGCAAGCACCAGGCCGTTTTCGGTTACCCATACTTCTTCAGGGCTTTTTTTTAAATCAGTATACAGGGCAGTATATATTTCCTGCTCATGCTGCTGTATGGAGTGCTTAAGTTTTTTTAACTGTGCAATTCTAAACGCATACGCTTTGGTTGTACCCGTATCATAATAATCCCTCAAAGCCTGTAGTGCAGCAATCATATCAGCCTGTATTGTACTGTAATTTACTAAAGGATTGCAAAGACGGTGATCTTTTCGAAAAAGAACAGGATACCGGTATCTCATGAAACATTAATTTTATACCCATTCAAAAAAATACACTTTAACGATGATGAAGAGTAAACGCATTTTTTTGCCATTAATCCTGCTTCTTGCTATTATCCTTCAAAGCCATGTTACTTCGGCACAACTCAGGCTGCCGGCTATATTATCATCCGGCATGGTACTGCAGCAAAATGATTCGGTTAGTTTTTGGGGATGGGCTAACCCAGGCGAGCCCATACAGATTACCACCAGTTGGGATAATCAAACCAATACCATAAAATCGCAAAACATTGGCCGCTGGCTTACAAAAATTAAAACACCGGCTGCAGGTGGGCCTTATACTATTACAGTAAAGGGCTGGAGTGGGCCAATAGAATTAAATGATATATGGATTGGCGAAGTATGGTTATGCTCCGGCCAGTCGAACATGGAGTGGAGTTACAATAATGGCGCAAAGCCGGTAAAGGAAGAACTGCCAACATGCTATAATAACCAGATTCGGTTTTTGCATGTGCCCCGTACATCGGCTATGTATCCGCAGGAAGATGTGCCCGTATCATGGAAGGTATGCGACTCCAACAGCCTCAAGTCTTTTAGTGCTGTGGCTTATTTTTTTGGCAAAAAAATTAATAAGGAATTAAATGTGCCGGTTGGTTTAATCAATTCAAGCTGGGGGGGTACATCGGCCGAAGCGTGGACCCCTGCCGAAGCTATCGAGTCTAGCCCTGTTTTAAAAACGGCTGCCAACAAACTTACCGAAGTACCCTGGGGGCCGATAAAGCCTGGCCTGAACTTTAATGGTATGATTGCACCATTGGTAAATTATACAATTGCCGGGGCACTATGGTACCAGGGCGAAGCCAATACTGCTAACGGTAACACCTATAGCCAATTGCTTACCACACTGATTAAAAACTGGCGCAGGCTTTGGAAAAAAGAATTCCCGTTTTATTATGTACAAATAGCACCCTATGCTTACGGCAGGCCATACGAAGGCGCCGTAGTAATGGAGCAGCAGGCTAAAGTGATGCCGCTTGCCGGTACAGGCATGGTGGTGATAACCGACCTTATTGATTCGGTTACGAATATTCATCCTTCCAATAAAAAAGATGTTGGCGAAAGACTGGCAGGATGGGCTTTGGCCGAAACGTATAAAAAAAATATTGGCGCATATAAAAGCCCGGTGTATAAAACGATGGTGATACAGAACAATAAAATTATTGTAACGCTGGATAATGCCCCGACCGGACTAATGAGTAAAGGGCAAACGGTTAAAGGCTTTTATATTGCCGGCAGTAACAACCAGTGGTTGCCTGCAACAGCAGTGATTAAGGGTAATGCTATTACCGTATGGAACGATAAAATTATTGCGCCTCTGGCGGTACGGTATGGTTTTGGAAATACGGTGGTTGGAAATGTTTTTAGTAAAGAAGGGTTACCGATATGCCCGTTCAGAACAGATAAGGAGGCTTTATAAATAATTACAAGCATGTACAGGAAAATGAGCAATGGAGATTTTAGTTTCATCTATGGGTTATATATGCATCCAGAAGTGAATCCATACTTACTGTACGAGGTTATGGATGCAGCAGCTTTTACACCTGTATTTAATGATTTGCTTCAAAAGGAAATTGTATATGTTTTTGAGCCAAAGGGTATCCCTTGCGGTATGTTTAAATTTATTCCCGGGCAGCACCGCAATGCACATCTTGCTTATCTCGGCGGACTGGCCATTCATCCGGATTATGCTGGCAGGGGAATGGGTACACAACTCATACACAGTGTAATTGAACTGGCCCGTAGTATGCAGCTTTTGCGTATTGAACTAACCGTTGCCACAAATAATAGCAGGGCAATAAAACTTTACGAAAATGCAGGGTTTGAAAAAGAGGGCGTGCTAAGAAAATTTTCCTGGCTGCTGGCAGAAGATAGGTATGTGGATGAACATATGATGTCGTACCTGTTCAGGTAAGTGTTTGCCGGCTATTTAAATCTGCTGCCGGCAGCTAAATCCTAAAATAAAAGGCTTCAACAATACAATCGGGGTAACATAAAAAAAAACGCTACGGCTTTATGCGTAGCGCTTTAAATTTTCGCTCCCCCTGCTGGACTTGAACCAGCGACCCTCCCGATTAAAAATCGGGATGCGCTAACCAAATGAGCTTATTGCCTGCTGTATAATATTACTAAAGGCTAAATCAAACAATAAAAAAGCGCTACGATTGTGTTCGTAACGCTTTAAATTTTCGCTCC
>CALMYJ010000031.1 GCA_937873715.1 uncultured Chitinophagaceae bacterium | reverse complement strand
ACCTTTTGGATAATCTCTTGTGGTGACCGCGTCAGGATTCAAACCTGAAACCTTCCCGACCTTTGGTCGGGATGCTCTATTCAGTTGAGCGGCGTGCAATTAGTTCATTTATCCGGGTTTTACTTTTCCATCCTTTCAATTGTTTTTCCCTGCTCATCGCTGCAGCTTTTGTAACAAATCGCTCTGTGTAAATTACCTGCCAATCTTTTGCTTTAGCAGTAAATCCCCGATGGTGACAAAGATGCTTTGCCAAACGGCCCAAAACATCATCACCTGTACACCCAATATAAAATTTATCCAATTGAGCAGAGTATAATATGTACACACTAAACATGACCCAATAAAAAAGAGATTACCTTTTGGATAATCTCTTGTGGTGACCGCGTCAGGATTCAAACCTGAAACCTTCTGATCCGTAGTCAGATGCTCTATTCAGTTGAGCTACGCAGCCAGTTTATTTTTCGCTTTGTAATCCCTCTTCCTAAAACCTTCCCGACAATTAGTCGGGATGCTCTATTCAGTTGAGCTACGCAGCCAGTTTATTTTTCGCTTTGTAATCCCTCTTCCTAAAACCTTCCCGACGCTTTGTCGGGATGCTCTATTCAGTTGAGCTACGCAGCCATTTCGTTAAACCGGGCAGCAAAAATAGAGATTTATTTCTTACATCCCAACTCTTTGTGCATTTTTGCCCGAATAAAATCAGGCATGAAAATACAGTTCTGGTCGATAGGAAAAACGCATGAACCTTATGTAAAAGAAGGGATAGAACTGTTTACCAAAAGGACGGGTAATTATTTTAGCGCAGAATGGCATATCATTGCCTCACCCAAAAATGCCGGATCGCTCCCCCCTGCCGAACTCAAAAAAACAGAGGGAGAACTGGTACTGGCAGCGCTTAAAAAAGAGGACTATTTAATATTACTCGATGAAAGGGGAAAACAACTAAATAGCGAAGGATTGGCCGCTTTTATCCAGTCAAGGGCTAATGACAGTGTAAAATTGCTTGTGTTTTTAATTGGCGGTGCATACGGGGTGAGCGAAGTGGTGCAAAAAAGGGCAAACTTTACATGGAGCCTGTCGCCCCTGGTTTTTCCACACCAATTGGTACGCCTGATACTGGCCGAGCAGGTGTACCGGGCCTGTACTATTTTAAAAAACGAAAAATATCATCATCAATAAATTTTGCTCATGCAATTTTCGGATTACCCGGTTACCTATGCACTTATCGCTGCTAATGTGATTATTTCATTAATAGGTTTTTCAAATGCTGTACTGGTGGATAAAGCCATCTTCTGGCCCTACCGGATGGAGAGAGAAAAACAATATTACCGCTTCATCAGTTCCGGCTTTTTGCATGCCGATTTCATGCACCTTTTTTTCAACATGTTCACCCTGTTCTTTTTTGGCAGGGCGGTAGAAATGTATTTTTATGCCTATGCACTGGGGGGAAATTTATCTTACCTCATCCTGTATTTTGCCGGTATGACGGCAGCCAGTATCCCAAGTTTTGTAAAACATAAAGACAACTACCAGTACCGGGCACTCGGTGCCTCCGGCGCTGTATCGGCTGTAGTTTTTGCCTGTATTGTATTTAATCCCTGGGGTATGATTGGTGTATATGGCATCCCTATGCCGTTTTTAGTGTACGCAGTATTGTATGTTGTGTATTGCGTGGTAATGTCTAAACGCAGTGCCGATAATATCAACCATGATGCTCATTTATGGGGCAGCATTTTTGGGCTGGTGCTTACCCTGTTGCTGGTGTGGTTCCTGCAGCCTGCCTTATTCAAGGGTATCCTTCATGAGTTTACGCATCCTCATTTTGGCAGGTAATGCAGCAGCAGTGTACTTTTTGTTTGCGGCGTTATTTTAAAGCGGTTATCAATACGCATACCCACCACCCAGATAATTTTTTTATTCATTTCCAGCACCCAGGTTTTTTCTTTTTGGGTAAGCGATAATTTCTGGTCAATCAAAAAGCGGCTGAGTTTTTTCTTTTTAGTCATACCCAGCGGATAAAAATAATCCCCTTGTTTCCAACGGCGCAGCAGCAGCGGATACTTTATATCTGCTGCATCTAATTGCGCCCATTGCGGACTTTGCTGAATATCAAAACTGGCAGCGGTTTTTTGATCTATTTTCAATATACCCGTTTCAAATTCCACAATTCTATCCTTGTCTTCAATAAAGATATGTGCCGCCGCTGCGGTTTGCTGTGGAGCAATGATTAACCAGTTGCGGTTTTTTATAATGCGGTGTGTGGCCGATTGGATATACTTACCCGTATCGCTATGCAACAGGGCCAGCACTTCATCAGTTTGCCTGGAGGTAAAGCCAAAGTCTTTTATAATTTCATACACTATTGTGGAAAGCGGCCGGGCCTTCAATAATTTCAATACAGGAATATGCACTTCATTGCCTTTTACTTCAAGCAGCTTTTTTTTGTGGAGGGCTATGGCCTGGTTGTACAATAGTTCAGTCTCCTGCATACGGCAGATATTAGCCAGCACATTTTTATCCGCATCAGGATATACCTGCTTAACCTGCGGCAATAGAATGTTGCGAAAAAAATTACGGGTATAATCGCTTTCTGCATTGGTGCTGTCGGTTACAAATTGTAACTGGTGCTGCTGTGCGTATGCTTCTATTTCGGCACGCCGTGCAAATAACAGTGGCCGCACCACCCTGCCCTGTTTGGCTAAAATGCCGTGCAGGCCTGCAATACCCGTGCCCCTGAAAAAATTCATAACAGCAGTTTCAATGCTATCATCGGCATGATGTGCCGTAAGGATATAGCGAAAATCCAGATGGCTGTTTTCCTGTAGCAATACATCAAACCATTGATACCGCAAATCCCGGGCTACAGTTTCAACCGACTTTTTTTGTTGTTCTGCCGCTGCACGGGTGTCAAATTTTTTGATAAAAAAAGGCACCGCATATTTACCGGCAAGTTCCTGTACAAATTGTTCGTCTCTTTCACTTTCAGCAGCACGAAGTTGAAAGTTGCAGTGAGCTATGGCAAAATCATATCCTGCCCTTTTACACAAATGTGCCAGCACTACCGAATCGGCGCCACCACTTACAGCAAGCAGTAACCTGCTTTTGGGCTCAAATAAATGATGCAACTGCACATAATCTTTAAAGCATTGCAGTAAATCCATCCTTAGTTTTTTTTAGTAATCCTCTAATTCCTCCAATGCAGCCTGCAACTCGTTATACGCATGCCGGTCATCAGCTTTTTTAGTTTCGGCCATACCGGTTTTATACACTTCAATCGCAGCGGCGGTATCGTTATTGCGTTCTAATAATTTTCCCAGGTGATAATACGAGCCCGTGTAACCCGGGTCCTTTTTTAAAACGCTTTCAAACAAATTACGGGCAGCAGCATCATCCCCAATTTTAACGTATTCCAGCGCCAGCGCATGTTGTAAAAAGCTGTCGCCTGGCGATGTTTGTAAAAAATCCTGCAACTTTTCTATCCTGCTCATACAGTAAATAATTTTTTATTTTTTTTGACACACTTTATCCCTTCAACCCCTACCTTTGTATTAGTTGCATAAACAACCTTTTTTAACGATTCAAAATTTTCCCACATGAAAATTCTTGTATGCATCAGCAAAACGCCAGACACTACGGCAAAAATAGCCTTCACCGATAACAACACGAAATTTGCAGGAGATGGGGTACAATGGATCATCAATCCCTACGATGAATGGTATGCCTTAGTACGGGCCATTGAGTTAAAAGAAGCAGATGCCTCCACGGTTATTCACCTGGTAACGGTAGGTGCTGCAGATGCAGAGCCCATCATCCGAAAAGCCCTTGCGCTGGGTGGGGATGAAGCCATCCGCATCAATGCAGAAAGCCAGGACAGCTTTTACATTGCAGCACAAATTGCAGAAGTGGCAAAGCAGGGTGGTTATGATTTAATTTTTACCGGTAAAGAAACCATTGATTACAATGGCTCATCCATTGGTGGCATGCTGGCCGAACTGCTGAACCTGCCTTATGTTTCACTTGCAGAAAAATTTACTATAGAAGGAACAACAGCAACCATTGAAAGAGAAATTGATGGTGGTACTGAAACCAATACGGTGCAACTGCCCGTAGTGGTAAGTTGCCAGAAAGGTGTGGCCGAACAACGCATACCCAACATGAAAGGCATCATGAGTGCCCGTACAAAACCGCTGAAAGTGGTGGAACCAACAGCAGTTGATGCATTAACTGCTGTTGTTAGTTTTGATTTACCTCCTGCAAAAGCCGGGGTTAAATTAGTGCCTGCAGATAACCCTGAAGAATTGGTGCGGCTGCTGCATGAAGAAGCGAAAGCATTTTAAGCAACTATTTTTCAATTACGAAAATGTAAATTAATCTGGTCTAACCTTATCGCCGGATTTTTTAAGCACACTGGTTTTTATTTCATCCTAAAGTTTAACTATATGAGTGTACTAATATTTATTGATCATGCCGATGGGCATATCCGAAAAGCAGCTATTGAAGCCGCCTGCTATGGTGCAAAAATTGCTGAACAAACCGGCACCACGGCCGAAGCCATCCTGCTTGGCAGTACGCCTGCAGATGCTGCAGCACTTGGGCAGTACGGCATCAAAAAAGTACATACGGTAAATGATGCTTCCCTGAACACACTGGATGCACAGGTGTACACAAAAGTTATTGCAGATGCAGCAACAACAACCGGGGCAACAGTGATTGTGTTTTCAAATAATATAGTGGGTAAAGCTGTAGCGCCGCGGTTAAGTGCCAGGTTAAAAGCCGGGCTGGTTACCGGCGCTGTTGCCCTGCCAGATACAGGCAACGGCTTCGTGGTAAAGAAAAACGTATTTAGCGGTAAAGCTTTTGCCAATGTTTCCATTAATACTGCGGTAAAAATTATTGCACTTAACCCCAATGCATACCCTGTAACGGCCAGTGAAGGAACGGCAGAAGTAGTAGCTTTTAGCACAACAGTTGACAGCCCAAAAATACAGGTAACGGCTACGAGTAAGGTAGAAGGCGATGTGCCCTTAACCGAAGCCGAAATTGTAGTAAGCGGTGGCCGGGGATTGAAAGGACCTGAAAACTGGGGCCTCGTTACCGACCTGGCCAAAGCACTTGGCGCTGCTACGGCCTGCAGCCGCCCGGTAGCAGATGTGCACTGGCGGCCGCATCATGAGCATGTGGGACAAACCGGCATTGCCATTGCCCCCAACCTGTATATCGCTATCGGTATATCCGGCGCCATACAGCACCTGGCCGGGGTTAACCGCAGCAAAACCATTGTGGTAATCAATAAAGACCCCGAAGCACCTTTCTTTAAAGCAGCCGATTATGGTATAGTTGGCGATGCATTTGAAGTAGTGCCAAAAATTACTGAAGCAGTGAAGAAAATAAAAGGAATATGATTTGATGAACCCGGCAACCCGGCTTCTATCAACTGCGGTGGCGTCGCACACTTGTACAAAAAATACTTTATGCAGCTTTTTTATTCAACCACAGTTATCACTGTGGTTGAATAGTTTTATAGAACACCTGCAGCCATCACCAGTATGCATTACCGCTACTGTTTTTACCTGTCGGCCAGTTAAGCATCCTGCCTGCATAGCCCGTACTGTGTACAGAAGAGCTTTTAAAGAATACCCCACATAAGCAGAAACAGGCAGCGCATTTTACAACCCTGTGGCAAAGCATTTTATACCTAACAAAACCAAACCTGTAAAACGCCCAAAAAACACCACGGCAAAATACCCACACACAACCCACAAGCATGACTGTATCAAAGCCTAAAGAGTAATTTGATTATGTAAAAAAACCTTAGTTTCGTAGCCTGTATATGAAAAAGATAGAATTGGAAATAGTGGCCCTCTCCCACAGCATTACCCAAACTCATTCCTATGCGGTGGTACTGGGCGAAATTAATGGATTAAGGCGCCTGCCCATCGTTATCGGTGGCTTTGAAGCACAGGCTATTGCCGTAGCGCTGGAACGCATGAGCCCCAGCCGCCCACTCACCCACGACCTGATGAAAAATTTTATGATGGCCTTTAATGTGGACCTTCACGAAGTGGTAATCAGCGACCTCCAGGAAGGCATCTTTTACAGCAAGCTGGTGTGCAGCAGCGAAAATGATACGGTGGAAATTGACTCCCGTACCTCCGATGCCCTGGCCCTTGCTGTACGCTTTGGCTGCCCCATTTACACCTACGAAAATATACTGGAAAGCGCCGGCATACTGATGGAAAACGATGAAAAGAAAAAAGCCACGGCAGCAACGGCACCTATTACCACCGAACAGGGCAGCAAGGACGACCTTAAATCCATGACCCTGCAGGAACTGAACAGCCTGCTCACCGAAGTGCTGGAACAGGAAGATTATATCAGGGCCATTGCCATCAGGGACGAAATAAAATCGAGAAGAAAATAGTTTACAACGGAAAGCTGGATCCTGAAAACCATCTTTTTCACTTTTCATTTTTCACTTTTCACTTTTCATTCATCACCTTCACCTAAAGCATGCTGGTTTTTCCCAATTGTAAAATAAACCTCGGCTTACAAATACTTTCAAAAAGGGAAGACGGCTACCATAATCTTGAAACTGTTTTTTACCCTGTTCCCCTTCGTGATGCACTTGAAGTAATACAAAATAATTCCAGCCGGGATATACAACTTACCACATCGGGCATACTGGTACAAGGCAGCAGCGATAGTAACCTTTGCATAAAAGCTTACCGTCTGCTGCAAAATGATATCCCCCAGCTTCCACCCGTACAAATGCACCTGCACAAAGCCATACCTATGGGGGCCGGGCTGGGCGGTGGTTCTGCCGATGGCGCTTTTACCTTACAACTGCTGAACAATAAATTTCAACTGGGTCTTTCACAAAGCCAGCTTATCCAATATGCCTTACAGTTAGGCAGCGATTGTCCTTTTTTCATCCTCAACCAGCCCTGCCATGCCAGCGGCCGCGGCGAAATCATGTCGCCTGTACAATTATCGCTTGCCGGCTATCATTTACTCTTAATCAATCCGGGCATACATATCAATACCGGGTGGGCCTTTAGCGAACTGGCCAAAACAAAGCCTAAGCAGGAGGCACAAATCCTTGAAACTATAATACATCAACCCATTACCGCATGGAAACAATACCTGGTGAACGATTTTGAAAATGCCATATTTCCCCATTACCCCGAAATTGAATCAATAAAAAACAATTTATACCATTGCGGTGCCCTGTACGCATCTATGAGTGGCAGCGGCAGCAGCGTATACGGCATTTTTAAAAACAAGATTGAGATAAAACTGGCCGAAAAATACTTTAGCCGCTGGCTTTTGCTTTAAAATTTGTTAAGATTAGCCACTTTAAAGAGTATCATTGCAACCCTAAAACCTTTATACTGCTACATTGTAATATCTTGCACCGTTAATCTTTAAGGAATGAAGCGTATCTACTTTTCAATTTTTGCCGCATTTTTTTTCTGCTCCCTTGCCCTGGCGCAAAATTCATTTTTAGCTCCGCCAAAAGGCTGGCACCTGCTGGATCATGACAGCGCTGGTTATTTTGGCATCAGCCTGCACAAAGCTTACGACTTCATAAAAACTAAAAAACTTCAGCCCAGGAAAGTAGTGGTGGCCGTTATCGATAGCGGCATTGATACTGCTCATGAAGATTTAAAACCCATCCTCTGGATCAACAAAAAAGAAATACCCGGCAACGGTATTGACGATGATAACAATGGCTATATAGATGATGTACATGGCTGGAACTTTGTGGGTGGCAGGGATGGCCGTAATGTAAAAGAAAACAGCCTTGAAGCCGTACGGCTGTATCATAAATTTAAAAGCAAATATGGCGCTGTACCTCCAGACGAAAATGCCGTAAAGCCTGAACAAAAAGAAGAAATTGAGTTGTATAAAAAAGTGCAACAAAAACTTTTGGGTGATATCAATCCTGCCGAAATTTTCCTGTATAAGCGGCTGCTTACCACTTTTAAAAAGGGCGACTCCACCATACAGCGGGAACTGGATAAAGAAGAATATACCTGTGCCGATTTGGAAACCTATTACCCCACTAATAAAGATGCAAAAAAATCGAAGAAGCTGTTACAGGAACTATGTGTAGCCAATAAAGGAGATGAAATTAGCAATAAAGAACTGGTGGAACATCTTCAAAAAGATATCAGCAAAGCAGATGCACTGGATGTGGCACCAAGAGATTTTCGCAAAGAAATAGTGCAGGACGATGAAAACGATATTAATGACAGGTATTACGGTAATAACGACCTGATGGCTGCCACCGCCACACACGGCACACACTGCTCCGGCATCATTGCTGCAGTACGCAACAACGATATTGGTATACAAGGCATAGCCGACAACGTTAGTATTATGATGGTACGTGCTGTTCCGGATGGCGATGAACATGATAAGGATGTTGCCAACTCTATCCGCTATGCAGTTGATAACGGTGCTCAAATCATCAGCATGAGCTTTGGCAAGGGCTTTTCGCCGCAAAAACACTGGGTAGATGATGCGGTACGCTATGCAGAAAGCAAAGGCGTATTGCTTATACATGCCGCAGGAAACGATTCCAAAAATACCGACAGCACCGAAAATTATCCCTGTGCCAAATACCTTGATGGCAAGATAGCTACCAACTGGATTGAAGTTGGCGCCAGCGGCGACCTGGCTAATGGAGGTTACACCGCTTACTTTAGCAATTACGGCAAAAAAACCGTTGACGTATTTGCTCCAGGGGTAAACATTTACTCCACTTTACCCGGTGGCAATAAATACGGTAATGAATCAGGTACCAGCATGGCCTGCCCTGTGGTTGCCGGAACCGCAGCCCTCATTTGGGGCTACTATCCTTCACTTAGTGCAAGCCAGGTTAAATACGTTATCGAAAAATCGGTGCAGGCGCCGGATATGGAAGTAAAAATTCCGGGAACAGATAAAACAGCCCCGATGAGCGACCTGTGCAAAACAGGCGGCATCATTAATGCTTACAGGGCGGTTAAATTAGCCAGCACGCTTCATGCAGAACACAAGCAACCCTACAAAAACAAAACACAAAAAGAAGTACTGCCAAAGCCGAAGCTTAAAAAAGCCGTAAAAGGTTAATTGCATGCAGCAATCTTTTTTAGTATTTTGTGATGAACAATATCTGAAGCATGTCAAAAATTGCACCTGTTAGCTACCCGGGTTATTTTCAAAAATATATTGACCTGGTTCCTGAAAAAGACATTAGCGCTGCTTTTAAAAATCAGCAAATAGTACTGGAAGATTTTTTCAACAGCATACCAGCCCAAAAGCACCAGTATGCCTATGCCGAAGGCAAATGGACAATACAGGAAATGCTGCAGCACATAATAGATACAGAACGAATACTGGGCTACAGGGCAGTTTGCTTTGCCCGTGGCGAGCAGGCTAACCTCCCCGGCTTTGATGAAAATGAATACGCTGCCCAATCTGATGCCCATACAAGAAACTGGAACGACATGGTAAAAGAATTATTAATCTTGCGCCAAGCCACCGAGATGATGTTTGCCGGCTTTACGCCGCAAATGCTTAGCCAAAAAGGCATTGCCAATAATAACAGCATTAGTGTAATGCAACTTGGCCAAATGATAATAGGCCATGTATACCATCATAAAAATATGGTGGTAGAAAGGTATTTATAAACTACTTATTGCCTTTGCAGCAATCCATCCTGTGGTCCACGCATTTTGAAAATTAAAGCCGCCGGTAATACCATCTACATCAAGCACTTCGCCTGCAAAAAACAAATGAGGTACAATTTTGCTTTGCATGCTGTTGGGGTCAATTTCATTTAAGGCGATACCTCCGGCAGTTACAAACTCCTCCTTATAAGTGGTTTTGCCCTTTACCTCAAACTCCTGTGCACAAAGTATTTTAACCAGTTTGTTTTGCTCTTTTGCCGGTAAATCGGCCCAGCGCAGGTTTTCGTTTATCCCACACTGTTGCATACAATATTCCCACAACCGCTGTGGCAGCGCAAAAGGATTTCGGTTAATGATTTTTTGTGTGGCAATTTCAAAACGCAGGGCCTGCAATTTTTCCCTCAATGTATTTTCGTTGAAGGCCGCCAGCCAGTTCACCAAAATTTGAAACTGCCAGTTACCGGCAGCCAGTTCTATTGCTGCCCAGGCAGATAATTTTAAGATAGCCGGTCCGCTAAGCCCCCAGTGTGTTATTAATAAAGGGCCGGTGGAGGATAATTTACTGCCGGTAATTTTCACCTGCACATTTTCTACAGCCACACCCATTAAAGCAGTAATGGCATTACCGGGCATATTAAAAGTAAAAAGAGAGGGTACCGGCTCGCTAATGCTGTGCCCCAGTTTTTTCAACCAGTGAAACTGAGAAGATTTAGGATAACCGCCAGTGGCTACACAAATAAAATCTGCCTGTAAAAATTTGGCATCTGCAAAGCCAATATGCCATTGCTCATGCACACTGGCAATTTCTTTTACTTCCCTGTTCATTAAAATTTTTACGCCATAATTATTGGCTTCCTTTATCAGGCAATCAATAATGGTT
The DNA here is from genome assembly GCA_937873715.1 of uncultured Chitinophagaceae bacterium. Lineage (GTDB taxonomy): Bacteria > Bacteroidota > Bacteroidia > Chitinophagales > Chitinophagaceae > Ferruginibacter. Next base: position 169,212 of record CALMYJ010000031.1, on the reverse strand, counting down.
TGCGATGTATCGGATACAGGAAACATCCTGCCATCGGCCTCTGCTTTTAAAGCTACGCCCCGCTGAGCAAACCACTCAATTGTATCAACAGTAAAAAAATGATGAAAAGCTTTCTTTAAAAAATTACTCCCCCGTGGATATTTTTTTATCATCTCAGCCATGCTAAAACAGCTATGCGTAACATTACACCTTCCCCCGCCACTGATTTTCACTTTGCTCAACAGCCTGGAAGATTTTTCAACAATGATAACCTCCAGCAATGGGTTCATCCTTGCCGCATTTACAGCACAAAAAAAACCGGCTGCACCACCGCCTATTACTACCAATCTCTTTTTATTCATCAATAGCTTAACTTAGTACACACGAAAATAAGGGAAGATATACCAGTATCCAGTATCCAGTATCCAGTATCCAGTATCCAGTATCCAGTATCCAGTATCCAGCATCCAGCACCAAGTAACCAGCAACCAGCACCATGGCACAACCCATCTCAAAAAAAGCGATACAGGCAATGCCAACAGTACCTTATCATAAAATAAGAGACTATCTAAAAACCGGCGATATTGTTTTTTGCAGCGGCAGCTATTTGTTTTCAGGCATCATACAAAAACTTACCAAAAGTGTGTGGAGCCATGTGGCCGTGATTTATAAAGATGAAGAACTGGGCCGTGTGCTCATGCTGGAAGCCGAGCCGCAAATTGGAATCAGGCTTATACCTTTATCGAATTACCTGAAAGATTATAAGGGTAAAAAACGCAGTTACAAAGGACAAATTGTAATTGCCCGGCTTAACCCTGCAGCCGAAGCAGAAAAATTAAAAAAGGGAATCAGCTTTGGCCTTGATGCACTTACCAGGCCGTACGACAACTATGAAATATTCAGGATAATGGTTCGCATACTCTTTCGCATTAGTAAAAGAGAAAAAAACAAAAGTTATATCTGCAGCGAACTGGTAAGGGATATAATGGCCCGGGCCGGGGTAATTATCGATTATAAGGATACGTACATCAGCCCTGAAAATATCTGGACTGATCATCGTATTGAATGCCGGTACCGAATGTTGTAAAACAAATATCAGTATCCGGATTTACTTCGTAACTTTTGGACACAAATGCAGTATATGGAAAAGTTTATTCAGTTCTGGGATAATATCAGCACGCCGCAAAGGGCACTAACGATAGTGCTGCCACTCGTATTTTTCTGGCTGCTCGAATTTGTAATACCGCTTTTTCAATTTGATAAGCGCTATAAAAAAATAAGACACACCGGGGTAAACCTTGTTTTCCTGGGCACTACGTTTATCATCAATATTCTTTTAGGAATCATTTCGGTGGCTGTATCTGCCCGGATAACGGCAATGGGTATCGGAATTATGAACTGGGTACCCATGGCAGTTTGGTTAAAAATACTGCTTACCCTTTTTGTGATGGATTTATTTGCCCAATACATACCCCATTACCTGATGCATAAAGTAAAGCCGCTGTGGCGCTTTCATGTGGTACACCATAGTGATACGCATGTGGATGTAAGTACCGGCACCCGGCACCACCCCGGCGAATGGATTATCCGGGAATTTTTTACCATCATTGGGATTATTGTAATGGGCGTACCAGTTGGCCTGTATTTTATGCACCGCAGCTTCCAGGCGCTGTTTACTTATTTTAACCATGCCAATATCAGTTTGCCCAAATGGCTGGATAAAACAATAGGTTTAGTATTTGTATCGCCGGATATGCATAAGTTTCACCACCACTATAAAAGGCCGTGGACGGATATGAACTTTGCCAATTCCTTTTCAATATGGGACCGGCTGTTTGGCACACTAGTATATGACGACACCAAAAAAATAAGATACGGCATCGATACACTGGATGATACACTGGATGAAAACATCGCTTTTCAAATGAAATTACCGTTCGACCATTCGATACCTGTTACACAACCGGAAAACGAAAATTCATAAACACAGTAAAAAACTTACCTGCTATACGTACATACAAACATGCAAGAAAGACGCTACGACCTGGACTGGCTGAGGATAATTGCCATACTGCTGTTGCACCTGTTTCACTGCGCCATGCCTTTTGTGGCGGAGTGGGACTGGCATTTGAAAAACAAGGAAACCAGTAACCTGCTGCTGGAATTCAATTACTTTTTATCCCGCTGGCGTATGCCCCTTTTATTTTTTATTTCAGGAGCCGGCACCTGGTTTGTGTTACAACATGCCGCAACAGGCCAGTATATCTGGCAACGTACCAAACGCCTGTTTATTCCCTTAATTTTTGGGATGCTGGTAGTGGTACCGCCACAAATATTTTTTGAACGTATTTATAAAGGCGCTGCGTACAACTCTATCCTGGAGTTTTATCCCAGCATATTCACAACAGGCCCATATCCTGCAGGTAATATGAGCTGGCACCACCTCTGGTTTATTGCCTATCTTTTTTTATACGCCATCATCGGTATTCCGCTATTTGTATTTTTAAAATCAGGCAAGGGCAAAAAACTAACTGATACAGTTGCCCGCTTCTGCGAAAAATTTGGAATGTTGTGGTTTGCCGTTTTACTTTTTATCGCTTCGTTTTTATACATCTGGTTCCCCAGCGAAACACATGCCCTGGTAGATGACTGGGCTACATTTACCCGTTACTTTTTATTTTTCATCTTTGGCTATTTTATTGGCGTGCATGCCGGCTTTTGGAAAACGATTGAATCCAACAGGCGCAGACACCTGGCTATTGCTTTTTTTGGTTTTATACTCATTAATTATTTGCGCTGGAACGATAAAGAGCCTGAATGGGGCTTTAATGCCGGGAACTTTATGTATATCGGCCTCCGGATTATAAGTGCCTGGAGTATTATATTAGCCTTACTGGGTTATGCAAAAAAATACCTGAACCTTAATAAAAAAATACTGGCGTTTACCAACGAAGGAATTTATCCCTTTTACATCCTGCATCAAACTTTTATAGTGATCACCACATTTTATGTAATCCAGGTTGAAGAAACCATTATCAGCAAATATCTTTTTACAACCGTAATATCATTTGTATTAAGTGTGGGCTTTTACGTTTTTTTAATCCGGCCTTACCGCATCACCCGGTTCTTATTTGGCATGAAACAAACCAGTACAAAAAAACATAAGCCACTACAGGAACCTACCGGAAAAACTTTGTTTGCACTTTTTTAAATCAGCCGGTTTACCGGCAAACACTAAGTTGCCACCGCCATCACCAGCTTCTGGGCCAAGATCTATCACCCAGTCGGCACTATTAATTACATCAGTATTATGTTCTATCACAATAATGCTGTGCCCCTGCTCAATTAAAGCATTAAATGAAGCCAACAGTTTTTTAATATCATGAAAATGCAGGCCGGTAGTGGGTTCATCAAAAATAAACATGATATTTTCCTGGCTGCGGCCCCTACCCAAAAAAGAGGCCAGCTTTACCCGTTGCGCCTCTCCGCCCGAGAGGGTACTGCTGGACTGGCCCAGTTTTACATACCCCAAACCCACATCGCTGAGTGGCTGTATTTTTTTGGCCACAGCAGGTTCGCTGCTGAAAAAATCTATCGCCTCATCCACACTCATTTCCAGTACTTCAAAAATATTTTTATCCTTATACGTTACTTCCAGTACTTCTTCTTTAAACTTTTTGCCCCCGCATACTTCGCAGGTTAAATGCACATCGGCCAAAAACTGCATTTCCACGATTTGTTCCCCCTCACCATTGCAGGCATCGCATCGGCCGGCATCTACATTAAAAGAAAAATGCTTTGGCTGAAAGCCCCTTATTTTGCTTAAAGGCTGGCTGCTGAATAACTCCCGTATTTCATCATAAGCCTTAATATAGGTAACCGGGTTGCTCCTGGATGATTTGCCAATAGGATTTTGATCCACCAGTTCTACCTGTGTAAATGCATCTGTACTTCCTGTAATCGCTTTGTGCAGGCCGGCTTTATCTGCACCCTCACCTTTTAATTTTTGTAAGGCAGGGTACAGGATTTGTTTTACCAAAGTTGTTTTACCACTACCACTTACACCACTCACCACACACATTACATTAAGCGGAAACTCCACTGTAATATCTTTAAGATTGTGCTGCCTGGCACCTTCCACAACAACAGATTTTGTCCACCGGCGTACAAGCTTTGGTGGCTCAATTTTCAGTTCGCCTTTAAGGTATTTGCCGGTAAGGCTGGCCGGGTTATGGATGATTTGTTCGTAATTTCCTGCCGCCACCACTTCGCCGCCCAGGTGACTGGCCAGCGGGCCCATATCAATAATATAATCGGCTTCCCTCATCATCATTTCATCATGCTCCACTACCACCACGGTATTGCCCAAATCCCTTAGTTCTTTTAAAACCCGTATCAGCCTTTCTGTATCCCTGCTGTGCAGGCCAATGGATGGCTCATCCAGTATGTACAACGAATTGGTAAGGTTGCTGCCCAGGCTTCGGGTAAGCTGTATGCGCTGGCTTTCGCCACCACTAAGGGAGTTGGCCAGCCGGTTGAGGGTAAGATAACCCAAACCCACATCCAGCAGGGTTTTGATGCGATGCTGCAGTTCGGTCAAAACTCTTTTAGCCACTTTTTGATCGTATTCGCTTAACTGCAGTTGTGCAAACCATTGTTGCAAATCTTTTACCGGCATGGCACATAATTCGCCAATATGCTTTCCCCCAACTTTTACATACAAAGCCTCTTTGCGCAGGCGATAGCCGTTGCAGGTAGTACAGGTGGTGCGGCCACGATAGCGGCTCAGCAGCACCCGGTATTGTACCTTGTATAAATTTTGCTCTACCTCTTTAAAAAAATCGCTGATACCCTGTACATGCCGCTCTCCTTCCCAAAGCTGTTTCAACTGCTCATCCGTTAAGTCCATCACCGGCTTGTGTATGGGAAAATCAATCAGCTTGGCGCCACGTACAAACTGCTCCCGCCACCAGCCGAGCTTTTCACCCTTCCAGGGGGCAACTGCACCTTCGTACACACTTAACCGTTTGTCGGGTATTACCAGGTCGGCATCAACACCTAATATTTGCGAAAAACCCTCACAAGTGGGGCAGGCCCCAAAGGGATTATTAAAGGAAAATAAATTAGGCACCGGTTCTTCAAACTGCAGGCCATCCAGTTCAAACTTATTGCTGAAGTGCAACATGCGTTCGCCATCTATCTCTAACAGCATTTCGCCTTCACCTTCGTAAAAAGCGGTGCCAATAGAATCATTCATGCGGTGCCGGTCATCTTCATCAAAGGCTTTAACCAGCAGCCTGTCAATGAGTACATAGCTTGTTTTGGGTAGTTTGATGGTTTTTGCTTCCAGCAAATCCTCAATACGTTGCGGCTGCAATCCGGCTCCATCAACGGCAACAGCCATTCTTGAAAAACCTTTTTGCAGCAATATTTCCAGCTCTTCTTTTGCCGAACGCCTGGCATGTTGTTTAAAAGGAACAAGGAGTAATACTTTGGTGCCTTCCGGTAAAGCCTCAATGGCTTTTAGTACATCCGCCACATCATCTTTTTTTACCTCACGGCCGCTTACCGGCGAAATGGTTTTGCCCACCCTGGCAAATAACAAACGCAGGTAATCGTAAATCTCCGTCATACTGCCTACCGTGCTTCGGGGCGTACGGGTAACCACTTTTTGTTCGATGGCAATGGCGGGGCACAGCCCTTTAATATAATCCACATCGGGCTTATTCATACGCTGCATAAACTGGCGGGCATAAGCGCTCAGGCTTTCGGCATAGCGCCGCTGGCCCTCGGCAAATAAGGTATCAATAGTAAGCGACGATTTGCCCGAGCCGGACACACCGGTAACCACTACCAGCTTGTTACGTGGTATCGTTACAGACACATCTTTAAGATTATGTACCCTGGCACCTTTAATTATAATACCCTCATTGGGGACAGATGCCTTTATTGATGCAGGCAAATTGGAGGTTGTAGATTGTGGCATATTTCAATTGTACAAAAATAACCGTTGGCCCCGGGATATGTTCAGGTGTGAAAGAATTACTAAAAAGAATACGTAAAATTGCGTATCTCATTTCGGGGATTTACTTTTATTGTACGTTCTAATACTCGATTTAGAAAAAAAAGGTTAAAAAAATTTGGTCGGCTTTTTAAGAATCCTATTTTCACATCACCAATATCCAAAAAAGTGAAAAGCCGGAATGCCTATCAGTTAGACTTCTACGCTTAAAAAAATTCCACATTTTTTGTTTATTGGTTTATCCAAATCTATCATAAACCAAAAAACCGTAGAAATCATGAAATGCCTGACCAACCTCACCGACCAGCAACTTGTACACCAGTATGTTGATGGAAACACTGAAGCCCTCTCTACATTAGTTAACCGCTACAAAGACAAGATTTACACGTCTATTTACCTGCTGGTAAAAGACAAGTACCTGGCAGAAGACCTTTTCCAGGATGTGTTTATCCGTATCATCGATACGCTTAAAGGCGGCCGCTACACGGATGAAGGTAAATTTTTACCCTGGGCGCTGCGTATTGCACACAATATGTGTGTGGACCACTTCAGGAAAGTAAAACGCAGCCCAAGTATTAAAACCAGCGATGACAGGGACATTTTTGAAGTGCTCAACTTCTCTGAACCTAATGCAGAACAACGCATGATGCAGGGCCAGAGCCACGACAGGGTACGTAAAATGCTCGACATGCTGCCCGAAGACCAGCGTGAAGTAATTATCCTGCGCCACTACGCCGACCTTAGCTTTAAAGAAATTGCCGAATTAACCAAATGCAGCATCAACACCGCACTGGGCCGTATGCGTTATGGCCTTATTAACCTGCGTAAAATGATGACTGAAAAACAAATCGCCTTATAACGAGATTAAATTTTACTTGAAGATACCAAACAGGTTTTTGTAACTCCCAAACAAAACAAACCCCCTCTTTGCAGGGGGCTTTGTTTTTATGTTTTGCCAATTTGATTATGGTGTAATTTTTTGCAGCGCCTGCAATCCACACTCCAGCCATTGCAGGTAGGCTTTGGCATCGGGCATATACCCTACCGGCCGGTTGAGCAGCACTTCATTGTTGCTGATAATGGCATACAGGGGCTGGGCATTATTTTCAAAATTTTCGGTTTCAAATGTTGCCCACATATCCCCCACCGTTACTATGTTTTTTTCGAGGCCCGATTTTGTGGTGTATGTAAATCTTTTTTCTGCCGGTAGCTTGGCTTTATCATCCACGTACAGCGATACCACGATAAATTTTTCTTTCATCAGTTGGTACACTTCGGGCTGCACCCATACATTCTCCTCCATACGGCGGCAGTTTACACAGGCATAGCCGGTAAAATCGAGCAGCATGGGTTTATTTTGGGCCTTCGCCATTTTCAATCCTTCTTCATAATCTCTTGTACAGTTGAGGCCCAGTATACAATCGCTGCTTTTTTGATAAATGCTGTAATACAGCGGTGGCGGAAAACCACTTATTAATGAAAGATTGGCCCAGGGCGTATTGGTTACCCCGGGCAGCAGGTACAGGGTAAACAAACCAAACAGGGCAGCCGTTATTTTTCTTGAAAAACTCAATTTTTGTACCGGGCCGTCATGCGGAAATTTAATTTTTCCCAGCAGGTACAAAGTAGTAAGTGCCCCGATAATTATCCAGATGGCGATAAAAATTTCTCTTTTAAGCAGGCCCCAGTGCTGTACCAAATCAGCATTAGATAAAAATTTAAATGCCAGCGCCAGCTCGGCAAAGCCCAGCACCACTTTTACCGTATTGAGCCAGCCGCCCGATTTGGGTAAGGCATTGAGCCAATTGGGGAATAAGGCAAACAAGGCAAAAGGCAGGGCCAGCGCCAGGCCAAAGCCTGCCATACCTGCTGTTAACTGCATCGCACCACCATCGCCACTTAAGGAGCCAGCCAGCAACGAACCCAGTATGGGACCGGTGCAGGAAAAAGACACAATCGCCAGCGTTAGTGCCATAAAAAATATACCGGCAATATTACCCACCCCGGCTTTGCTGTCGGCGGTACTGGATATACTGCCCGGCAGCGTTATTTCGTAATAGCCAAAAAACGAAAAAGCAAAAAAGATAAAGATGGCGAAGAAGGCCACATTAAGATATACGTTGGTAGAGATATTGTTGAGTATCTCGGGGTTTACCGTATCCAAAAAATGAAACGGTAAACTAAGCACTACATAAATTAAAAAAATGAATGCCCCATACAACAATGCATTGCTGATACCCTTGTTGCGGCTGGTAGCTTTTTTGGTAAAAAACGAAACGGTTAAAGGCACCATTGGAAATACACAGGGCGTAAGCAGCGCAACCAATCCGCCCAAAAAACCCAGGAAAAAAATAGTGAACAAACCCGATGACCCTGTCTGCGTTTCGGCAAGGCCGCTCCCGCCACAATCGTTTACGGGTGCTTTCAGGTTGATGGAAGGTATCAACATGCGGAATGCTGTTGCCAGGGCCACACCATCCTCAAATGGTACTGTTACCACCTGCTCTTCGGGGATAAAAGCATCGCTGGCTGTGTTATAACTTAGTTGCAGTTTGGCTGTTTGCGGTACTGTTTCGCTAAACCGGAGGGTAAACTGCACCGCAATGCTGTCCGTTATCACCTGCTGCGCCGCACCGTCAAAAATTTTATCATTAATTGTTTTTTCGTTGCCGGTAATACTTACAGCACCTTCCATTACGGCTGTGGTATTTTCAGCGGATACGGTTAATCCATCCAGCCCTTCCGCTGCATTACCTCTTGCATATACATGCCAGCCCTTTGTGATGATACCTTTGAGGTAAACCGTATATTCTCCTGTACTGGCTTTTTTTTTGCTTTCGGCCTTCCAGTGTACATACACCGTATCCTGTGCTGCTAAAGGCATTATGGCCGCAAAGCATAGCACAACTATCAAAAGCCACTGTATTAACTTCATGCAATACCTGTTTAGAAAAAATCCCAACATGTATTGTTGGGAAGAATGATTTTTATTTGCCGCCTACTTTTATGGTAAAGGGTACTTCTTTGGGCGGCAGGCACTGCCTGTCGTTGCATACCATGTAAGTAATACTGCCTTTTACAACGGTAGGCACTTCCGATTTAAGTTTTATGACCTGTACAAAATCTACATTGTCGGCATAATATTTCAGTACCGAATTAAAGTTTGGGTCAAACGATTTTTCGAGCTTGCCCAGTTCCTTCACTTTACCATCCAGCAGTACAAGTGGATTTTTTGAAAAGCTCACTGTGGTGGGCTCCGGCCCTTCGCCGGCATCCTGTGCATAAATATGCCATTTGGCATCCAGCGTGGCGGTAATATGCAGTTCGTAGGTTTTAGGCCCTATTTTTTTGGCAGTAAACACCCATTTTACCGGGTTATTAATTTGTGCTGTTGTAAAAAAATAAAGACCAACAGCGAGTAGTGTAGTTAAAAACTTCTTCATCCGATACTATTATGTTTAATTAAAGCTACAAACACAGACGTAAATCAAATGGTTTAATTACAACTACAGGTGCTTTTAACATTAGTTAAGCTGAAACAGGTGGGCAAATATTTTTTTGCCATCCTCATTGCCCAATGCCGGGCTGCATGCCCTTTCAGGATGCGGCATCATACCAAATACATTACGCTCCCTGTTGCAGATGCCGGCTATATTGTGAATAGCGCCATTAGGGTTAGCCGCCGGTGTAATATGCCCTTTATCATCGCAATAGCGGTATATAATCTGCCGGTGCATTTCCAGTGCTTCCAAAGTTTTATCATCGGCAAAAAAACGGCCTTCGCCATGGGCAATGGGTATTTTTAATGCCCCTTCTGTACCCGAAGCAGTTTCTTTAATAAATACATTTCTACAAATAAATTGTTGCTTTTCGTTGCGCAGGAGCACCCCGGGCAGCAGGCCGCTTTCGCACAATATCTGGAAGCCGTTGCACACTCCTAATACTTTACCACCCTTATTGGCAAAGCCGATAACGCTTTGCATCATCGGGCTGAATTTGGCAATGGCGCCGCAGCGCAGGTAATCGCCAAAGCTAAAGCCGCCGGGCAGCACAATACAATCATCGGTTGTAAACATCGAAATATCTTTATCCTTGTGCCACAGGGGTATTACTTCCTGGTGCATATCCTGTTGCAGGGCTTCTATCATATCCCTGTCGCAATTACTGCCGGGAAAAATTATCACACCAAATTTCATATCGGTTGTTGAAGGTTTATAAAAAATCAGGACCAAAAGTACAAAGGCTTGTTCAATTTACCTTGTAAAGTAGCTGAAGGCTACCACAAAAGCCACCATTATCCAGTGCAGCAGGTTAGGGAACCATTTTTTATCGGGGTACAAAAAAGCGCTGCCGGCAAATACAGAGAGAGGCACGGCGCAAAGTATCCAGTACCGGAAGCCGGGTGCCGTATTGATAAAAGGCACCAGCAGGGCTACAAAAAAATAGAGGAAAATGAGGTACCAGCTTTTACGGGTTTGCACCAGTTGGCGCCGCAGGTTTTGCTGTATAAAAAACAACCCGGTAATACAGGTAAATAATACGATGATGATAGCGGCCAGCATCCACCCGGTATCGTATAGTGGTGGCCTGTTGAACGATACGGCGGGCAACTTATACCCCTTCCATTTATCCGTAAGAAAAACATAGGCTGCCAGGAAATAATAGGGCGTTGCCATACCCAGTAAAGCTACCAGCCACTCAGCCAGTTGAAAAGGCCGGGTTACCACCAGGCCAAAAATAATTAGTGCTGCAAAAGCAACAGAGGGAAAGTAAAAGAAAGAGGCAATGCCGGTGATAATACCAATATTGAATAAGGCAGATACCGGCTTGGGATTATTATGTAAGCCACTCATACGGGCCCAAACCCATACCAGCAAAGTATTAACAACCAAAGGAGCCGACAGCACATTCCATTCTTTAAAAAGCGAAGTAATAAGCAGGTAGGCCATACCTGTGAGGTAATTGGGCTTTTGCATCAGCCGCTGGCTATTTACCAACTGGTTAAAGGTAGCGGCCTGGGTATACAATAATAAAAAAGCAATAAGCGCATAAACAAAAGGCAACTTACTGCCCGTATGTTCTAACTGCTGCAGCAGTAACCTGAACAAAAACCCATCTGAAGGCTGGGGCTGGGGCACTACCGGGTGTAAAAACATAGGGAGCTTAAGCACCAGGCCATATACCAACAGCAAAAAAGTATTGTAAGGGTTATTGGCTTTAAAAGTGCCTCTCACGGTAAATGCTTATTTTTTGCAAATGTGTGCAATAATGTGCTATGTAAAAAACAATCTGCAGTATTTATCAAAAATCCACCCGGGCAAAACACATAAAGCTGCGGTAAGTGCAGGGAATAATTACCTGTCGGGCACCCACCTGTTTGCTAAAGCGTGGCATAAACTCATAATCCCGGTTGGGAGTTTTAATAGTAGGATTGCGCCGGGCCTTACCATCAGGGGTAATAATATTTTCAGCCAGCAGTTTTACCCTTTTGGCAATATCGTTGTACAACAGGTGCAGGGTACCTGCCGTATTAAATAATCCAAAAGAGAGGTAATTGTCATTATCATCAGCATACTGCTGCTTATGTACAATATTTATCCATTCGGGCATGGCGGTTTTTGAAAGACTTATCAGCAGCACATTATCATAATAGTACTGGGTACTGCGGTTGCCAAACCTGCCAAAGGGCCGGTACATACCGCCATAATAGTAATTATTGAAATAATAATAATCGTAGGTATTAAAGCCGGGTGTGTACAGCATATCATAGCGGTTCCATCCGCCACCGCCCGATGTTTGTGTATAAAAATCTTCGGCAGTAATAAGATAGCTGCCATCTCTTTTGAGTACAATATTGCGTATAAAAAAATTGTTGAAAGCTGTTTTGGAACTGCCCGATGTTTTTACCATCGTTCTTACACTATCCCCCAGTTGTACAAACACTCTTGCATACATACTGTCGCCCCCGGCATCCCATACCGCACAAAAAATACCATCAATATTTCCCCGGCGCTCTTTATGGTAAAAGGTATTGATGAGGTATCTTTTATTGATATTATCCACTTTAAGTTTAACCTCATCCATATAAGCCTCTTTCAGGTCGATACGTTTTTTACTAAAAGTATCGGCATCGGCTTTTTTTACAACAAGGTAAAAGGAAGAGGGGTCGTTTCGTCTATCCCTGTCGGTGGTACCGCCAAAAATGAGGGCGCCGTCGTTATCCAGCACAAAGTCGGAGTAAATATCCTGACGGGAACCATAATCGATACTCAGGCGGTGGCGCTGCAGCAAATTGAGGTCGTTATCAAAAAGCATTGTTACAAAACTGTAATAGTCATCCACCCGTTGAATTTTAAATATCATTATCTTCTTCTTATCCTCGCTGTAAATAACCGAGTAAATTTTATTATCACCCATCAATCCCAAACGGGTGGTATCCAGCACTACCGGCTCCTGCATTTTTCTTCCATCACTGCCAATTTTTACAGCTTCGCAATACAGGATTCCTTTTTTTTGATACTGGTATACCATGTACACAAAATTGGGATAAGCCACAAAGTCGATATTGGTGGTTTTCTTTGGCACAAAATCTGTTTCCACTTTATGCAGCAGGCGCATACTGTCGTTGTATACATTAAAAGTGTACTTCCATCTTACATCATGAAAAATGAGCACATTGTTACCCACTTTACCTATGATTTCAAAATTCATCTCCCTGATATCTTCCCTTTCAGGATCGGAAAAAATAATTTGCTGTGCTGTGGTGGTCAGCGGAAAAGACAAACAAAAAAAGATAAGGAGGCGGAAGAAGCAATCCATCGTAAAGTTTTTTATCGATATTAAAATTAAGGTTTTAAAAATAAAGCGGCCCGGTACCCGATGAACAAGATAACCAAACAAATGTTTCAATAAATTGTATTCATTTAGCAAAATAATATGACAACTGTATTGATAAGCGGGGGCACCGGCCTTGTAGGTAAAACACTGGCACAGCAGCTACTCTATAAAGGGTACAAAGTAATTGTACTCTCCCGAAAAAAAACGGCAACCGGCACAGGTAATGAAAACTTACAGTATGCACAATGGAATATAGAGCAGCAGCAGGTAGCCAGCAATGCCATACAGCAGGCCGACTACATCATTCATCTTGCAGGCGCCGGCGTAATGGATAAACGGTGGAGCCCCGCCTATAAAAAAATGATACAGGACAGCCGTATACTCAGCAGCCGGCTAATTGTTCAAGGCCTGCAAAACGGTAACAACAAGGTAAAAGCCGTCATCAGTGCATCGGCCATTGGATGGTACGGGCCCGATACTGCCGCATCTATTGCAAAAGGAGGATTTACCGAAACCGACCCTGCCGACGGCGCATTCCTTGGCGACACCTGCCGGCAGTGGGAACAAAGCATCCTGCCTGCACAACAATTAGGTAAACGACTCAGCATTTTTCGTACAGGCATTGTGTTAAGTAACGATGGCGGCGCCTTTGCCGAATTTAAAAAACCATTACGCTTTGGTATAGCAGCTATACTGGGCAACGGCAGGCAGGTGGTAAGCTGGATACATATCGACGACCTCTGCCGGATGTTTATTGCCGCTATTGAAAACGAAAAATACAATGGGGTATACAATGCAGTGGCACCAGCGCCTGTAAACAATAAAACACTGAATTTGCTGCTTGCTCAAAAAACGAGGGGTAAATTTTTTATACCGGCACATGTACCCTCGCCAATATTGAAACTCATGTTAGGCGAAAGCAGTATCGAAGTATTAAAAAGCACAACGGTAAGCTGCGCCAAAATACAATCGGCCGGGTTTACTTTTTTATATCCTTCCATAGATGCAGCCCTGCAGGAACTTTGTTCTTAGCCTTTATTGCTTTGCCGCCCTGCGCTGCATCCATTGCTGCTGCACCATAACAGAAAGGTACACAGCTATCACCGCAGCCAGCATACCCGTAGCAACATCCACAGGAAAATGCTGAGCCAAATACAGCCTTGACCAGCCCGCCAGCAATGCCGCCACAAAGCCTGCCGCCACAAACCAGCGCCGCTCAATAAACAAAGTGCCAACCAGGAAATAACAAAATGCAGAAGTGGTATGCCCGGAGGGAAAACTATGTGTGCTGTGCACATTTACCCCCTGCACTGTATGTATCATGGCTTTGGCTTCAATAGCAGCAGTAGGCCGTGGACTGTTGGGCCACACAAAATTTTTGCACACCTGCACCAGCAACGTGGATATAATGCAGGCACTCACCAACAGGGGAATAAATTTCTTTTTTCCTGCTGCAATAAATAACAGGAGTAGTACAGCCCAGCCGGCACCATCACCAGCATTGGTATAGTAGCGAAAAAATAAATCGGGTACCGTGCCGTAATCATTATTCAAATAAAAAAAAAGTTCATGCTTACCCACTACAGCATGCAGCACAAGCAGGATGAAAGCCACCGCCACAGTAAGCATAGCGCCTGTACGTAATTTTTTTAAATACATCTTCAGTTCAATAATTTATTCTTCATAATATACCCGCTGCACCCGTTGCGAAATGCCGGCTAATATTTCGTAAGCAATCGTTTTAGCCCAGTCGCTGAGTGTGGTTACGGGTAAATCTTTTCCAAACACGATTACTTCATCACCAGCTTTTGCATCCATTTTTCCAATATCCAGCATCGTCATATCCATACATACATTTCCAATAACCGGTGCCAGCTTACCCCCCACCAGCATTTTACCTTTACCATTGCCCAGCAGTCTGGGGTATCCGTCGGCGTAACCAATACGCACCGTTGCAATAGTGGTATCTTTTTTTACCATACCAGCCCTGCTGTAGCCTATGCTATCGCCTGCTTTTACCCGGCGTACCTGGGCAATAGTGGTTTTTAATGTAGCTACATTCTGCAGGTTTTGCTGCATGGCAACATTACTATCCACGCCATACAAGCCTATTCCCAGCCGCACCATATCATATTGCAAATTTGGGTGGCGCATGATAGCAGAAGTATTGGCAATATGCCGGATAACAGGATAATTTACTGCCTGCTGCAGGGCATCGCAGCATATATTAAATAGCGAAGCCTGTTGTTGGGTAAAATCATCAAACTGGCTGCTGTCGCTTGCTGCAAGGTGCGAAAAAGCTGATTGTATTTTGAAGCGGTTAGAGCTTTGCATCACCTGCGTTAGCTGCTCCATATCCTGCATTTCGAAGCCAAGGCGGTGCATGCCTGTATCAAACTTTATATGCACCGGGAAATTTTCGATACCGGCCAGCGACAGGTAATCCCTGAATGCATTCAATATTTCAAAAGAATACAACTCCGGCTCAAGGTTGTATTGTACCAGTGCGTCGAAAGTACTTTCCTCGGGGCTCATCACCATAACCGGCAGGGTGATACCGGCCTTACGCAATTCAACCCCTTCATCAGCAAAAGCCACAGCCAGGTAATCTACTTTATGAAACTGCAGGAGATTGGCTATTTCGTAACTGCCGCTGCCGTAGCTAAAGGCTTTTACCATCGCCATCATTTTTACACCCGGTGCCAGTAATTGCTGGTACTGCTTCAGGTTATGCGTAATGGCAGTAAGATTTATTTCAAGCACCGTTTGGTGTGCTTTGGCTTCAAGCAAATGACTGATTTGCTCAAACTCAAATATCCTGGCACCTTTTAGCAGTATCGTTTCGTTATAAAAATGCAGGGTATGAAACTGCTCTTTAAAATCGGCTACAGATGTGAAAAAAGCGGTGTTGGGCAATGTGGCAAACACTTCCTGCTGCCGGCATATTTCGGGACCGATACCAATAAACCGACTGATATTTTTTTGCAGCAATATGCCGGCCACTTCCTCGTACAATTGCCTGCCGCTTTTACCACTTTGTAAAATATCGCTGATGATTACGGTGCGTTTGGTGTGCTGCTGCTGTTGCTGTAAAAAATCAAGAGCAATGGAAAGTGAGTTAATATCAGCGCTGTAGCTGTCATTAATCACCGAGCAGTTGTTGATGCCCTGCTTTAATTCGAGCCGCATTTCCACAGGCTTTAACTGCAGCATACGCTCCGAAATCACCTCATGGCTTACCCCGTTATGCAACAACACACACCAGCAGGTAATGGCGTTGTTAATAGCTGCATCATTGGTAAAAGGAACAGATATACTGAGTTTTTCAGCCTTGTATTCGGCTTTAATCACCGTATTAAAGGGCTGCACCTGCGTGGATACAATATGCAGCAATGCCTCCTCATGACGGCCCCAGGTAAATAAGTTTACAGCGTCCGGGCTATACGTAGCTGTTATACCCTCATGCACCACCTGTTCATCACGGCAGTATACAATGGTACCAGCCCCTTTAAACAGTTGTATCTTTTCTGCCACTTTTTGTTCAATGCTTTCAAAACCGGCGCTGTGTGCTTCACCGATATTGGTAAATACACCAAGCGTGGGCTGTATCATGGGTTGCAGGCGCTGCATTTCGCCGGGCTGCGATATACCGGCTTCAAAAATGCCGAGGGTATGCTTATTGCTCATAGGCCACACACTGAGCGGCACACCAATTTGCGAATTATAACTTTTAGGGCTGCGTATAATGCTGTAATCCTGCTGCAGCAACTGGTACAGCCACTCTTTTACAATCGTTTTACCATTACTGCCGGTAATACCGATAACGGGTATATCAAAACGGCTTCGGTGAAAAGCAATTAAAACATGCAGGGCATCCAACACATCCTGCACCTGTAAAAAATTAGCGGCAGAGTACTGCTGCATTTTACCAGTATCAAAGGAAGTATCGATTATAAAATTGCGTACGCCCCTGGCATATAAATCGCCGATAAAAAAATTGCCATTGCGGCGTGGCCCGCCCAATGCAAAAAACAAGGATGTTTTGGGGAAAACAAGCTTACGGCTGTCGAGTAATATATGTTCGATAACCGCATCAGCCTGTTGCTGCAGCCATTGTGCATGTATAACCGGCGCTATTTGTGCTATGCTGTACATATTTTGCCGGAACAAATTAAGGCTTGTTTTTTATTTATACTTCCTTATCCTGCGGCAATCCTTTTTTATTAATAAATATGGAATAAAATATTGAACCGCTGATGCATAACAAAATCACCCCAAGCGAAATAAAAACCTGCACATTTTTATCAATCCATTGATTGATCCAGTGTTCGCCCAGCATTTTAACACCGATAAACACCAGCACAATGGCAATACCCTGTTGCAGGTAATCGAACCGGGATACTGCGCCACGCAGCAAAAAGAATAAGCTGCGCAGGCCAAGCACAGCAAAGATATTTGAGGTATAAATCACCAGCCTGTCTTTTGATATACCCATTACCGCAGGAATAGAATCCAATGCAAAAACAAGGTCGATTGCGGCAAGTAAAATAATCACCACAAATAAAGTGGTGTACACAGGCTTCCCGTTTTCTCTTACGATATATTTACCATTACCATCATGCGGAGCCAGCGGCAAAAACCTTTTAAGAAAGCGGTAAATTTTTGAATCCTGCGGATCAAATGCTTCATCATCATCTGTGGTAAACATTTTATAACCGGTATACAGCAGGAAGGCGCCGAAGATATACAACACCCAGCTAAAGCGATGTACCAGTGCCACCCCGATGGTGATAAATACAATCCTGAACACAATGGCCATCAATATACCGATGAGCAGCACACGGCCATAAAATTTTTCTTTAACAGAAAACGAACTAAATATCAGGATGAACACAAAAATATTATCAATACTCAGGCTCCACTCCATGAGGTAAGCGCTCAGGTATTCCAATGCTACCGACTGATCTTTTTCTATCCATAAAAAAACAAAGAAGCCCAATGCCAGCGTTACCCAAAAAAAGGTTTGCCGTAAAGCCGCTTTAAGACTTACAATTTTATTTTTTTTACTGAGCAGGCCCAAATCGAATATAAGCGCCAGCAGTATTACTATACCAAATACGAGATATGAAATTTGTGTAGTGTTCAATTAAAATGGTTTTATACAGTAAGGCAATTAAAAACCCGGTTATACAACAGTATTTTTCCCGGCATATTTTCTTTTCCGGAGCCATTGGTACAGTAAGGCAAAAACAATAATAAGCCCCGCAGGAAGGGCAATATTCAATACCTGCCACAAGCTCCGTTGTGCATCTACTTTTTTTACATCCAGCAGCCGCAGGGTGTAATCTTTATTTTTGGCTTCAATCAGGCCTCCCCTGTTTACCAAATACTCCATGCAGTTTTGCAAAAACTCCCGGTTGGCAAAAGGAAATTCCTTGGGTGTACCGTAAGCAAAGGGGTTGATTCCCATGGGTATCGGCCCTTCTTTGCTGGCACCATTCAACACGATATCACCATCGGCTGCAATAATCATTTTATTGTCGGCTAATGCCGATGCTAAAAAACTGCCGCCACTGCTTTCGATACTGTCTTTCATGGCCTGCGAAAGCCGGTTGCGGTACAGCGAGGTAAACTTACCCTCTAACAAAACAGCAACGGGTATATGTTTTTTTTGAAAGGCCTCATGCTCCGGTGCCACCACATTTTCTTTTCCGCTAATAAGTGCCGGTGTGGCTATCTGCCGGGAGCTGGCAGATGAATGCAGCAATACTGTTTTGGTAATCCCTTCGGCTTCCACGGTATCTATAGAGTTCACAAATTTACCGGCTACAAGCCCCAGGTTTTTATTGATGAGGTGGTTACCCGGCGACTGGAACAAAGGAAAGTAATTCCACTGCAACCATTCAAACTGGCCATTGCCATTTACATCAAAGGGCAGCAGGTCGCACTGCAGATCCATTACTAAATCGCTGTTGATGCGTACCCCGTAGCGAAACAACAAATCATTTAACCCAAGCCCACGATCGTAAGCAATTACCTCATTCTTTATTTGCAGGCTGTCCATCTCTGCCTCCAGCTTATCGATAAACATCAGCACTTTGCCGCCATGCATTACATACTGGTCAATTTTCAGCAGGGCTTCTTCAGTAAATGGCTTTGATGGTTTTACAATCAGCAGCAGGTTAAAGGTATCGGGTATGGCGGGCTGCGTATTGAGGTTGAACGTAAACAACTGGTAATCCTTTTGCAATACATTTTGCACCATATCGTAGGTATTGTACCCGGCTGGCTCGCCATTACCGATGCTATAAGCTACCAATGGCTTTACCGGCTGTGCCAGCCTGCTGATGGCATCGGCAAAACGGTATTCCATCATCGCTTCGGCACTGTTGAGTTCTTTTGGAGAAATAAATACCTTATTGCCGCTATACAGGTTTACGGCTGTGGTTTGCCCTTTATACTGCACCAGCGCTGCCGGAAATACAAACTGCTGCTGCTCGCCGGCTTTAAGCTGCACTTTTAAATTAATGGGATCAATACCAAGGGCTGTTACCGTATCGGCATAGGTTGTATTCACATCATCCAGTTCATCATCGGGTTGCACAAAGCGATAGGTAATTTTTTTACCAGCCACTTCTTTAAATTCCTGCAGCACTTCTTCGGCAGCACCGGCCAATTTTTTAAAAGCGCTGGGAAATTCGCCTTTTAACAAAATAGATACCTGCACTTCATCCTCTAACTGCCGCAACATTTTTTTGGTGGGAGCCGAAAGGGTAAAGCGTTTTTCGGCAGTAAGGTCAATACGGGTATGCCAGATGGAAGCCAGGTAATTAACACCCACTACCAGCAGCAGCACCACAGGCAGTATAGCTTTTTTTCCGGCAGGTGATTTAAAAAAACTCATCAGCGGCGCTGTAATTTTTTTTGTGTAATAAATAGGAAAAGAAATACTACTGAAAGAAAATAAACAATATCCCTTGTATCCAGCACACCACGGCTGATGCTGTTATAATGAAAATCGATTCCGGGCATTTCGATAAAATAATCGGCACCACCCCGGAATAAAGGCAACTGGCTGATGGCACTAAAACCAAAATACAGCACCACACAGGCAAAGCAACTGAGCAGGAAAGCCACTACGGCATTGCTGGTAAAACCACTGCAGCAAAGGCTTATAGCGGCAAACACCGCCCCTAATAAAAACAAACCACAATAACTGCCGGCAATACCGCCAGCATCTATCGAGCCGGTAGCGCTAAGGCTTTTAATAGTAATAACATAAATGAAAGTAGGGGCTATTACAAACAGCAATACCACCAGCACTGCCAGATATTTACCCAGCACTATCTGCCAGGTGGTAAGCGGCCGGGTACGCAGTATTTCGAAAGTACCGCCTTTAAATTCATCGGCCAGCGACCGCATGGTAATGGCAGGCAGCAAAAAGATGAGTACCCAGGGCGCCAATTCAAAAAAACGATCGAGGGTGGCATAGCCAAAATCAAAAATATTACTGTCTTTCAACACAAACAGGAACAGGCCATTCACCAGCAAAAAGAGGATAATGGCGATATAACCGGTAAGGCTGCTGAAAAACTGCTGCAGTTCTTTTTTGCAAATGGAGCGCATGCGGAATTTTAAAATTGCTGCAATTTACTATTTACCGGCTTATAAAACTTTGGCAACCAGCAGCCATTAAACTATTCCACAGTTTGTGATAAAAATTTTAATGCCCGGTGCAGCATATCCGTATCGGTTTTTGTCATTCGATGGTGTTGATACGGCGATTTGCGCTTTTCAACCTTAAAGGTGCTTTTGTTTTTAGCTTACCGTTACATTTTAAAAGCCCTGCCCTTTTTAATTGCTGTTGAAAAGCGCTGATTATTTCAGTATCACCGTTTACCAAAACCGATCGCAAAAAAGTCCCGCCACTTTACTCCGGCGGGATTTTTTTATGGAATACCGGTGCCACAGCATCCCAGTACAAACATTGTAATATGAAAAAAATCATCCTGTTGCCGCTGGTATTGCTACTAGCAGCCAGCCTAAGCGCACAACACAGCAAAAGTAAAAAAACACCGCCGCCGCCGCCCATTCCCGAAACAACCACAGAAGTGGCACTTGCACCAGCACCGCCAGAATTGGTAAAAGAAATACCACCCCCTCCCCCTCCGGCACCACCGCCGCCACCGGAAATTGCCCCGGTAAAATTTGAGCCTGCAGCTACGCCTCAAACTCCGCATACACCCAAGGCTCCTAAGAAACCAGCTAAAAAGAAAGTTGTTCAAGAGGCAGTATAATATTGTAAACCCTGCCCTGAACCGGCAGGGTTTTTTATACATGTCTCCTGTTGGCCCAGTACACCCCGGTTAAGATAACTACCAGGGATAGTATTTCGCTCCAGCCCACATCTTCGCCAAAATACAGGCCCCAGCCTATGGCTACAAAGGGGATACCATAGGTAACCATAGTAGCAAATACGGCGCTGGCTCTTTTTACCAGGGCATAAAACATTACGGTAGCAACAGCCGTACCCAGCACACCCAATAGCGCCGATGCGCCGGTGGCAATGAGTATAGAAGTATTCTTAAAAGGCAGCCGGAAAAAACCGGTAATGATTAATATAAGTGTTGCCGGTATAGCATTGCCCACCATAGCTATTGCGGTAAGTTGCAATGAGGATATCCCCAGCAGGTACTTAGATACCATGTTTACATTAAACCCATACAAAGCCGTAGCCAGCACTACCAGCATGGTGTATCCGATATGCAGTTCTTTTTGCAGCCCACCCCGGCTAATGAGCAGCAGCACCATGCCGGCAAAAGCAATGCATATCCCGGTTACTTTATGCTTAGCCACATGGCTGTGGAAAAATAATGCGCCGGTAACCAGCACAAATATGGGGGTGAGGGCATTGAGGGTTCCGGCCAGGGCACTGTCGATTTTTTCTTCAGCCACGCAAAATAAAAATGCCGGCAGCAGGCTGCCTAAAGTACCCGACAGTATGATGAGCGGAATTTTTTGCAGCGGCACCAGCCTGAATGTGCGGATGGCCACAGGCAGTAATACCAGCCCGGCCAAAGCAATACGCAGGGCCGCTACCTGGTAAGCACTGAGGCCATGCTCCAAACCAAGCTTCATTAAAATAAAACTGCTGCCCCAAATAATAGATAGCCCAACAAACAACAACCAGTTTAAAGCATTTTTATTCACGCCGCAAAGTTGGTTGTATTAGCTGGTATAACATTTACCGGTGGTATAATTTATAAACAGCATTGTGGAAACATAGCCTGTAAATATCTGTGGCGAATAATTTTTTAGCTATACATTTATAGCATACGCTTTCCACAACAGGAAATATTACTCAAAACAAAAACAACATCAGTTATGGGATTCCTTAAAGAATTTAAAGATTTTGCCATTAAGGGCAATGTGATTGACCTTGCCGTTGCCGTAGTTATTGGCGGCGCATTTGGGGCTATTGTAGGCTCGCTGGTAGATGATGTAATTACACCACTGCTGCTTAACCCGGCTATTAAAGCCGCCGGCGTGGCCGATATTGACCACCTGGCCTGGGGAGCTGTTAAGTACGGTAAATTCCTGGCGGCTGTAATCAAATTCATTTTTATTGCCTTTGTGCTGTTTTTGCTGGTAAAAGGCATGAATAAAATGAAAACCGAAGCTCCTCCACCAGCACCTGCCGAACCATCCAGCACCGATAAATTACTGGCAGAAATAAGAGATGCCCTAAAAAAATAATACCAACTTTACCTAATATTGCGGCATTGCTCCAAAAGAGCAATGCTTTTTTATTACAAACAACACAATATGAGAAAACTACTGGCAACCTTATCCGCCTGCTATTGCCTTATTACTACCTATGCCCAGGACGCTACTATACAGGAACTAAAAAATTCAACCAGTAAAGAAATTAAAAGCCTCGACTCCTCCGGCTGGAAAAAAGGCGGCACTTTTATCATCAACTTCAACCAGGGCAGCCTGAGCAACTGGGCCGCCGGTGGCGAACAAAGCATCGTAGGTATTAATGGCATATTTAACTATACCCTTAATTATAAAAAAGATAAAAATACCTGGGATAATTTTATTGACCTGGCACTGGGTTTTCAAAATGCCAGCAGCTTTGGTAAGTTTCGAAAAATTGACGACCGCATTGACCTTACCAGCAAATATGGCCGCCAAATGCATGAAAAACTTTTTGCCGCCATATTAGCCAACTTCAACAGCCAGGCCCTTGCCGGTTACGATTACAGTACCGATACCAAAATATCCAACTGGCTGGCACCGGGTAAAGTACTGGTTTCGCTGGGGCTCGATTTCAGACCCAACAAGGAGTTATCCATTTTTATTTCGCCCATCACCAACCGGTGGATATTAAAAAACGACAATGATTTTTTTGATGAAGATAAATTTGGCGTAGCCGCACAAACCAAAACTTATAATGAAATAGGCGCTTATATGACCGCTAAATACAGCAAACAAATTGCCCCCTGGATTGCCTATACCGGCAGGCTCGATTTGTTCAGCAATTACAAACGCAATCCGCAAAATATTGATGTGTTTTTTACCAACCTGGTTGCACTCAAATTCAACAAATGGCTGGCTACCACTTTTAGTATGGATATGATTTATGATGAAGACATTATTTCGAGAATACAATTGAAACAAATACTAGGCATTGGGCTTACCGTAAAACTGTAATTTAAAAGGTGTAAAAAAATAAACTTATTTTCGCAAGGATTGGTTCAGCAGTCACTCCCTTTAACTATTACCAGGCTTACATGCAGATGAAGAAAGTTGTTTTTTGTACTACGGTGTGTACCGTATTACTGATATCCATACAGGCGCAGGATACTGCTGCAAATAAATCGCTTGCCGACACTTCAGCAACGACCACCAAAATTAAAGAGTGGACAAAAAGCATCTCCCTGAATGCAGCACTCAGCCAAATTGGTAATAGTAACTGGATGAGTACCGGTGGCGATGAGTTTACATTATCCGGCATATTTTCCATTCATGCCTTTGCCAACCGCCAGTGGGGCCGCCGCTCCTGGCACAATACGCTGGATGTAAATTATGGCCTTGTAAATACCAGCACCCTTGGCCTGCGTAAAATAAACGACCGGCTCGACATCATCAGCAAATACACCTGGCGCCCCAAAAAATGGAACAAAGCCTGGGTGGGCATGCTGGGGCAGTTACGCTCCCAATTAGCCAGTGGTTACCAGTACAATTATTTTGGCACTACCGAAAAACGCCGCAACTCCGGTTTTTTTGCACCAGCTTATATTGTTGTTACCCCGGGTATCGACTGGAGGCCCAACAACTGGTTTTCGATGTTTAGCTCACCCCTTGCCGTTAGATGGACAGTTGTAAGCAATGGCCCCTACAGCTACCTGGCCCAGGGCGGTATTTTTAATGATAAAATTGAAACACCACTGGCAAAATTTTACGGCATCAACCCCGCCTCACCCAACCGTGGCGAAGTAGGCACTTTTGTTACCCTTACGGCCAAAAAAGAAGTATTGAAAAATGTGGATTATTATGGCAAGTTTGATTTTTACTTCAGCTATATCCGCAATAATAATAATGTAAGCGGCCGCAACCGCCCCGATATCTTTTGGACCAACCAGTTCCGGTTTAAAATCAACAAGTTCCTTAATGTATCCTATGCACTGGATATGCTGTATGATGATGATATAGCCAACCCCAACAAACCGGCACAGGCATTAGGTTTACAGGTTTTATCCACATTTGGCATCGGCCTTAGCACCCGGCTCTGATACTCTCTTAACTAATCGATACATTTGCTGCCTGCCCTTTTGCGGCAGGTGTACTAATTAGCAGCAGTATGACCAATGCAACCTACCAGATAAAGTTAGACCAGTTTGAAGGCCCCTTCGACCTCTTGTTGTTTTTTATAGAACGGGACGAACTGGATATTTACAATATCCCCATCACTAAAATCACCAACGATTTTTTAGACTTTATACACCAGTCGGAAAAACTGAATATTGAACTGAGCAGTGAGTTTATTTTATTCATCAGCACCCTGATGCGGATAAAAGCCAAGCTGCTGCTGCCCCGTAAAGAACTGGATGAGCAGGGCAACGAAATAGACCCCCGGCAGGAACTGGTGAATAAAATACTGGAGTATAAAAAATTCAAAGAAGCCTCACTGCGCCTGGCAGAAATGGAAGAGATAAGGATGCAGATGTTTAAAAGAGGCAACCTGCAAAAAGAACTGGTAAAAATTGGGGAAGAAGCCGGTGAAGGCACCGAGATACAAACGGTAACGCTTTTCCGCCTGATGAAGGCTTTTGAAAAAGTAATATTGCGCCTGCAGGAAAAAAATAACAAACCGGTACACACCGTGGTGCAATACGATTACACCATGGAAGGCAGCAGGGAGTATATGCTCGATTTTTGCCGCAGGGAAAAAACGGTATCCTTCGAAAAAGTATTTGAAGTATGCGAAAACCGCATCCACGCCATATTTCTTTTTTTAAGCCTGCTGGAGCTGGTTCAACTTCGCTTTATGTCGC
Source organism: uncultured Chitinophagaceae bacterium (assembly GCA_937873715.1). Taxonomy (GTDB): domain Bacteria; phylum Bacteroidota; class Bacteroidia; order Chitinophagales; family Chitinophagaceae; genus Ferruginibacter. The sequence goes on along the minus strand of CALMYJ010000031.1, from coordinate 143,814 downwards.
TCATCGTTGGCGAAGGCCGCAATAATTTTATTATTGAATACAACGAAAACCGGGAGGCTGAAACAGCAGAAACCCTGCAACCGGAACCTGGAACATAAGTTCATTTTTTTAGCGTTGCATGAACACAACGACCACCAAACAAATTGCACAACATTTTAGACAGGTTCATACTGGTGGCAACTGGACATCGGTAAACCTGCAGGATACCTTAGCCGGGGTGGACTGGAAAATGGCCACCACCACAGTGCAGCACTGTAACAGTATTGCTGCACTGGTTTTTCATATTAATTACTATGTGAGTGAGGTACTAAAAGTGCTGCAGGGGCATCCGCTGCAGGCACACGATACATACAGCTTTCTTTTACCGCCGCTACGGGGCCCCGAAGACTGGGAAAAGCTATTGCAAAAAACCTTTGCCGATGCTGAAGCTTTTGCCCGCCTGGTTGAAAATATGCCCGACGAAAAACTGCAGGAAAATTTTGAACAGGAAAAATATGGCAGTTACTTCCGGAACCTGCAGGGTATTATTGAACACACCCACTACCACCTGGGGCAAATTGTTATCATCAAAAAAATGATTGGGGCCACCACGCCATAGTACCAAAAGCTGCAACAGTAACTATTTTATCCGGGCAAGTTTTAACGGCCTGTTGCAGCATACAACTTACCTTGCACTATGTACAGCAATTAGCCGGGATAATTTTTATGGCAGAAACCTTATTAAATAACTGGGAAAAAAAATCGGCCGACCATCAAAAGCGATACAGCAATTATTTGCAGCGTGCCAATAAAAATGCTGTATTAAAAGCACTGCCGCAACTGCATGAAGAAGCTTTTGAAAAAATTAACTGCCTGCAATGCGGCAATTGTTGCAAGGGCTATTCGCCACGGTTTAAAATACCGGATATTAAACGCATAGCCAAATCCTTAAAAATGAAAGAGGGTGATTTGATACAGCAATACCTGAGGCTAGATGAAGAAGGAGACTATGTGATGCAGCAGCAGCCCTGTGCGTTTTTAGGTGCCGATAATTATTGCAGCATTTATGACGTACGCCCATCCGACTGTCAGCGCTTCCCCTACACCGATGAAGATGTATTGCTGAAGCGGCCAAAACTTACGCTTAAAAACTCAACCTTTTGCCCGGCTGTGTATTATGTATTAGAGCGGCTGTTACAAACAGTAAACAAATGAATGTACTGCTGAAATATAAAAACGATTTTCACCCGGTGGTGGAGTACAACCCGGCTACAGATAAACTGTATCATTTTGATTTTACGGCTGCCAATACTGAACTTACCGAAGCACTGATTGCCGATACAACGCTTTTTGAAAAATACATCAGCAGCAAGTTGAACAACTCCTACAAGTACGGCATTGGCGGGTATAATGAAGAGCGGATATTATACAAGCGGAGCAGCCACTTTAATGCCACAGCAAATAATACTGAACCCAGAACAATCCACTTAGGCATCGATATATGGGGCAGGGCTGGTACAGCGGTATATGCTCCTATTGGCGGCATGGTACACAGTACCGGCTTCAATAATAATTTTGGGGATTATGGTGCTACTATTGTGCTGCTGCACCAACTGGATGGCATTAGTTTTTATACGCTATACGGCCACGTTAGTCTGCCGGATATTGCTGCACTCAACGAAGGAGCATATATCAGCCGTGGCCAACAGTTTGCCAGCTTTGGCCCGCCTGCCGAAAACGGCAACTGGCCGCCTCATCTGCACTTCCAGGTGATTATAGACATGCAGGAAAAAAAAGGGGATTACCCGGGCGTATGTACTAAAACAGAAAGAGAAAAATACTTAGCCAACTGCCCCGACCCCAATTTGATATTGCAGATGCTTTGAAGTACAGGAGACCTATAAAGTTTTAAAAACCTTATAGGTTTGTATGCCCCATCAATGAAAACTAAGATTAGAACAAACAGAATACCCGATTAAAATTTCAATGAGTAAAAGTATCAGCCCCACCAGCAGCAGGTTGCGGCCCCGCTTACGGGTAGCTGTATCTTTATTCAGCAACAGTATAAAGCCCACCAGCATTAATATAAGTGGTGAAAGCATCAGCAGTATAAGCAGCCATATAAATCCCATAGCCGTATTTTTAATGCGGAAAACGCATGGATGAACAAATAGAATATCCAACAAGACACAATATACCGGCGCTGGTTAATAATGCAGTTCCGGCCATCCTGGTTTTTTTAAACAGCAATGCCAACAAGCCGGCAATTGCATAACACAAAGCAAACAAATAGCCATCGGCACCCATCATCATCCATACAGCCCTTTGCCCCACCATACTAAAAACCAACTCGTACAACACAAATAGCGACAGGCTGGCTATCAAAACATATTGATATGCTTTCATCATTTCAGTTGCAGGCTTCGCTCCTGTTGCAATGTTTTCAAATATACTTCCTTTTCGTCCCTGTAAAACAAATTCATCGTTTCAAAAGGGATGATACGGCCATCTTTATGTACGATATGCACACAGCTTTTTTTAATGGCCCTGACATCAAAATCGTACGCATCAATAAACCGCATGATGATGATGCGGAACAGGTTATCATAACTCAGCCCCGGTGCATCAATCTGGGGCAAACAGCATAACAACTGTTTCATATTATCCTGCACTTTATCTACCGAAATACCAGTACTGAAAATCTGAATCATTTTTTCTTTCAGTGTTTCGTCCTGCTCATACACAATAGTGTTGCGGCTGCTATCGAGCAATAGGGCTGGGTCGATATACCGGGTTAGGGGAAACACCTGCCCACCCAGCTTCAGGGCATAGCCCATTACCAGTGCATCAGGATTGCAGGGTACGGGTACCAGGTCGTTGGGTTGAAATACATTTGTTTGCTCCAGTATTTTTTTGCGTACACCCGTCATCGTAATCCTGTCGGTGGCGGGGTTAAAATGCTCGTTGCGGCCGGCCACCTGAGTGGGTTGAAATGTAACGCCCCTAACGCAGCGCTGCTGCAGGGCATACTCTATTATTTTTCCAATCTCATCATCATTTACCCCTTGCTGCAGAGTTACCACCAGGGTGGTAGAAAGGTTGAGGCCATTCAGCCGCTCCTGTGCTTTTTGCCGCACTTCCGTTAAATCTTGTCCACGCAGTTGAACGAGTGCTTCCGGTTTAAAGGAATCAAACTGCAGGTAAATTTCAAAATCGGGCATGTAGCTTGCCAGCTTTTCGGCAAAGGTCCTATCCTTTGCAATACGAATGCCGTTGGTATTCACCATCAGGTGCTTGATCGGTTTGCGCTTTGCGATATCGAGTATGGCAAAAAAATCAGGATGTATGGTTGGCTCGCCGCCGCTGATTTGCACTACATCGGGCGTGCCTTCGCTGGCTACAATAATATCCAGCATCTGCTCCACTTCTGCAACGGTGCGGTGCCGCCCGTAATGCGGACTGCTCATGGCATAGCAGGTGGGGCACTGCAGGTTGCAGCGATCGGTTATTTCCACCACGGTGAGGCAACTATGCTGTTCATGATCCTGGCAGAGGCCACAATCGTATGGACAGCCATATTGCGTTTTTGTACCAAAATGCAGCGGCATTTCGGAAGGCTTATTATAATTACGAATATTTTTATAGTATGCCACATCATCGGCTATCAGCACTTTTTCAAACCCATGCTCCGGGCAATTTTTGAGCATGAATACATTATCGCCTTCAAATACAATTTTTGCATCCACCCTTTTAAGGCAGGTACTGCAAATGCTAAGGGTGAAATCGTAATAGGTGTAGGGGCGTTCGGGCATAAGTGGTGTTTAAATCTTTTAATTACTTACTGCATGTATTGCTGTAAATGAATATAAACTTTTATTGTAAACATACACAAAGGCATAATATAGTAATCCGGCTATACAGGTAATTTGTATGGCCGATAATCCTATGCTGTAGGTGTAATGCGGTTTGATATAATCCAGCAAAAAACGAAAACATAAATATGCTATCATAAATATTTTAAACCTCAGTCCATTCGCTAATGTATAGCGTTTTTCAATTTGCAGCAGCAGTATCCATAACAGCAGCAGAAATACAATTTCGTAAAGGCTTACGGGATGCCTGTGCAAACCATCGCCTAAGTTCATACCGGTAAAAAAGGCTGTTGGGAGGCCATAAGTTTCTTCGTACACCCCCATACTAAAGCAGCCGATGCGGCCAATGATTAAAGCCAGCAGCAGGGGATATACAAATAGGTCGCCGCTGTTTTGTTTTTCGCCGATTATTTTTTTTACAGCCTCTACGCCCCATACACCAAACAGCAGGCCGCCGAGTACCGTTTTGTTTTGATAAAAATACAGCAGTACATTATCCGCCATTTTTATTTGGGTGGGGTCTTCCAGTCCGCCTGCCAGGCGGCTTCCGATGATGGCACCGGTAATTGCGCCAATCAAAATCCATATCCTGTTTTTTGTAGTAATGCTGTCTTTTGATTTTTTACGCAACAGCAAAAAATACCTGAACCCAACAAAATAAGCCAGGAACTCCAGCACACCGTGCAGGGGAATTTGTACTTCGCCCCATGAAATAATTACAGGAAACTGCATGTATGATTTATTGAATTACCCACCTTTCTTTTGAGGGATACATTTCGAAACCAATAATACCACTATTCTTTGCTATAAAGAGTTTATGCACTTTACTGTTTTTATTTACAAGGGTATCCTTGCTAAGGATAACAACAGCAGGATAAATATGGCCATTATCAAACTCAAGCTGCTGGACTTTGGTAATTGTAATGGAATCTGTCCAGTTGTTAGCAACAGGCTCAATAGTGGTTTCGGTTATGGCACCTGCATACCAATATGAGTTAAGGAGGCTTATAAACAGCGATTTGGTAACCGGCCCGTTATCAAATATTTTTAAAACATCATAATCCACACTAAAAGAGGTATTAGTGGCAGGATTACTTAAGGCATAAATATAGGCCGATGAGGTACAACCCTGGGTACGGTTATTGTAGCCGCCACGTGATGCGGTATAAGCATCCGACACACCAACGCCTGAAATTATATAGCTAAAAGTATCAGCAGTTGAGGTGTTTTTAAAAAGCAACATGCTTTTATCGGTGTAGGGAAACCATGTTGAAAAAGCTGGTTCATCAAAAGCTTCGCAGGGCACCTGCTTTACAGAGCAGGTGGTGCAGCCGTAAAAAACAAACCCCGCCCCCAACATAAAAAAACAAAAAATATACTTCATAACATTTTTAAACAGGTTTTACAAAACGGTGCCGGATTAAGGATAATGTATTTTTATCTGGCACAGGATACAGACTGCCATTAGAGGCATAATGTTGCTTTATAATAAAAACCTATAAGTTTTTAAAAACCTTATAGGTTTTGCGGAACCGCTGAACTAATTTTTGCATCGCTTGTTTGTTGATAATGGATTAGTTCTTGAAGGGCTGCCGGATAGCAGTGGAAAGCGACCCAATAACTATTGGGCGCTTGAAACGTATAGCCGGAACCTCTGTTCAGGTATGCAAAACCGCCTACAGCCCCAAATAATCAAAAAACTTACCTTTACAGCGAAAATACACTCATGGAAATACAACCAGGCCCACTATTAGCCCAAATTAACAGCCCTGCCGACCTGAAAAAATTCAGCAAAGAACAGATGCACCAGGTGTGTGATGAACTGCGCCAGTATATTATTGACGTGGTGAGTGTGCATGGTGGACATTTTGGCGCCAGCCTGGGTGTAGTGGAACTGAGTGTGGCCTTACACTATGTGTATAACACACCGTACGACCAACTGGTGTGGGATGTAGGCCACCAGGCTTATGGCCATAAAATATTAACCGGGCGCAGGGATATTTTTGCCAGCAACCGAAAATACAAAGGCCTTAGTGGTTTCCCCAAACGTAGTGAAAGCGAATACGATACTTTCGGTGTGGGCCATTCCTCCACCTCCATCAGTGCTGCCTTAGGCATGGCCATGGCGGCTAAATATAAGGGCGAAAAAAATCGTAAGAGCATAGCTGTAATTGGCGATGGCGCCATGACTGCCGGCCTGGCTTTTGAAGCCATGAACCATGCCGGTGTGGCCGATAGTGATGTGCTGATTATCCTTAACGACAACAACATGAGTATCGACCCCAATGTGGGGGCACTTAAAGAATACCTTACCGACATCAGCCTTTCACCTACATACAACAAGCTTAAGGAAGAAGTATGGAATATGCTGGGCAAACTACCAGCCGGAAAAGACCTGAGCCGGAAAATGGCCCATAAACTTACCGAAAGTGTAAAAGGAGCCATTGCAGGAAAATCTAACCTGTTTGAAGCATTTAAGCTGCGCTATTTTGGCCCCATCGACGGACATAATATTTCGAAGCTGATTGATACCTTACAAGACCTTAAAAAAATACCCGGCCCCAAACTATTGCATATTGTAACGGTAAAAGGAAAGGGCTATGCCCTGGCCGAAAAAGATCAAACCAAGTGGCATGCTCCCGGCCTGTTTGATAAAGTAACCGGCGAAATACAAAAGAAAAAATTTGACCTGCCGCAGCCGCCCAAGTACCAGGATGTATTTGGCCATACCCTTATTGAACTGGCCGAAATGAATGATAAAATAATGGGTATTACTCCAGCCATGCCCAGCGGCTGTTCTTTAAAATATATGATGGAAAAAATGCCGCACCGGGCTTTTGATGTGGGTATTTGTGAGCAGCATGCCGTTACGGTTAGTGCAGGGCTGGCCACACAGGGCATGAGGGTATTTTGCAATATCTACTCCTCCTTTATGCAGCGGGCATACGATATGGTGATACATGATGTGGCTATACAAAACCTCCCGGTGGTATTTTGCCTCGACCGTGCCGGTCTTGTGGGTGAAGATGGCCCCACACACCACGGCTGTTACGATATTGCCTACATGCGCTGCATACCCAATATGATTGTAAGTGCACCGATGAACGAAAAAGAATTGCGTAACCTGATGTACACGGCACAGTTAGATAGTACGGGCAACCCCTTTGTTATCCGTTATCCCCGTGGCGAAGGCGTAATGACGGAATGGAAAACACCCTTTGAGCCTGTTGAAATTGGCAAAGGCCGTAAGTTAAAAGATGGCGATGGCGTTGCCATACTTTCATTTGGCCACCCCGGCAATTTTGCTGCTGCTGCCATAAGGGATGTAAAAGCCGAAGGCATTAACCCGGCACATTACGACATGCGTTTTGCCAAACCATTAGATGAAGCATTACTGCATGAAGTATTTAAAAAATTCGATAAAGTAATTACCATAGAAGACGGCACCGTACTGGGTGGCTTTGGCAGCGCCATACTCGAATTTATGAACTTGTACGGCTACAAAGCTGATGTGCAAATAATGGGTATACCCGACCGCCTGGTGGAGCATGGTACACCTAAACAGTTATATGAAGAAATTGGATTAGATGCCAATGCCATTTCTGCCGCATTGCGGCTGATGATGCAGGATACAGTGAAAGTAAGGGCGACGTTTGAATAAAGAATTTGTGCTATGACATTTGTAAATCCCGATTAATAATAATCGGGGTTTTTATTTTTTACGGGCAGTTGTACTTTACCGGGCATTGTTGTGTCACTCACTTGTACTGTTATTATTTTACTCCCCCGGCATTCATTTCCGGCAACGTCTTTATCGTTCTAAAAAAACTGTAAAAGGAACATTGTTTAGCATAAAAACTTTCATTCCCTTAATTACAACAACCTAATCAGCCCCGGCTTCCAGCTTCCTTTTTTAGTGCCATTACCCAGTTCGCCCCTGGCATTAATGCCGTAGCCGTACACATCGCCATTTTCGCTAACCAGTATTACGCCACTCATTTGTATAAAATATGCCGACTTCCACTTGCCGGTTATTTTAGTGCGTTGAAAAATTAAGGAACCATTCTTATCCCCCATTTTTGTTTCGGCCCATTGAAGATAGCTGCCGCTATGCCAAAGGCTGCCATCGGCGCTTACGGCAAGGGTGTAATCGTCTGCAATGGCAAACGACTGCCATTCGCCCTTTAATTGCAACACGGTTGGTGATGGGCGGTACTGCTCATCGCCAAAACCTAATTTGCCCGACCTGTTATGCCCCCAGGCGCATATACTGCCATCCTGCTTAATGGCAATTACGGCTGCCCGGCCATGCTGCCGGTGCACAAATAATTGTTTCCAGTCTGTAGCTGTACCCACCTGCGTTGGGGCAGTGGTAACAGCTTCCATTGTTTCAAATCCACGTACATCGCTGCCCCCCTTGCGGCCCCAGGCCCATAAAGTGCCATTTTTTTTAATGGCCAGTGTAATATGCTGCACAGCAACTGCAGTTAGCCAATCGTTATCTTTTCCCACTCTTGTTGGCACATACACTGCAGAGTTAGGTGTAACGCCAACACCAAGCCCTGCCTGCACATTGCTGCCCCATACCCACAGGGAGCCATCTGTTTTTATCGCCACTGTATTATAAAATGCTGTGGATACCATGGCCCAGTTGGTATCTTTACCCACCCTTGCCGGTACCAGGCTTTCCGACTTGGCCTGTCCTAATCCCAACTCATGATTATTGCCCCAGCCCCATGCCCAAAGAGAACCATCTTTTTTTATAGCGAGGCTATGCATGGCTGCCGCAGCTACCTGCTTCCATTCGCCTGCGGCGCCAATTTGCACCGGTGCATATTCTACTGACTTTGTACCGATGCCTACCTGGCCCTGAGTATTATCGCCCCAGCCATACAGGGTGCCGTTTTTGATGGCCAATACATGGTAATTGCCGGTAGCTATTTCCACCATATTTTGTGCGGCAACCATAAAGGGTAAAGTAGCCAGCATTGCAATAAGCAGGAAGGATAAAGTTTGTTTCATGTGTAGTTTATTTTGTTCCTGATAAATGAATTAAACACCAGCGTACACTGGTAAAAACCGGGAATATTGGGAATGCAAAAAAGAATACCGCAGCTTTAAAAATCAGCAGTTAAGGCATCCTGTTAAGGGGCAATAATTATTACAAATTACAAATTATAGGGCAATTGTAATTAAGCCATAACCAACTGTTCCAATATTTTTTGCTGTACAGCCTGCAGTTCATCAGCAGTAAGCTTGAGCTTCCCTCGTGTAAAGTTTAAATCATCAGCACTGTTAATAGGTAAAAGGTGCAGGTGTGCATGCGGCACTTCCAGGCCCACCACGCTAATACCACAACGGTTACAGTTAAACGCTTTTTCAATAGCATGGGCAATGGGCTTTGCAAATAACAGTATGGCCGATAAATAATCACCACTTAAATCAAAAAATTTATCAGTTTCTACTTTAGGCACCACCAGTACATGTCCTTCCACCAGCGGGAAAATATCGAGAAAGGCAAAAAACTTTTCGTCTTCAGCAATTTTGTATGCCGGTATTTCACCTGCGATGATTTTTGAAAATATCGTCATGGCTTTATTTTGGTTAAAAGTACAAAGAAAAAACCCATACAGCCGTTGCCGTATGGGTGGAGTTTGAGCACAATATTTTTTTACAGGGAAATATCTTCTACCTTAAATTTCAATACCCCTGCAGGTGCCTGCACTTCTGCTGTTTCGCCTATTTTTTTGCCCAGGAGCCCTTTGCCAATTGGTGAAGTAACCGAAATTTTCCCCAGCTTTAAATCTGCTTCTTTTTCGGATACAATCTGGTAGGTAACTTTCTTTTTAGTACCCAGGTTAGTAAGTGTTACTTTAGTAAGGATAGATACTTTACTTACATCAATAGTGGTTTCATCCAGTATCCTGGCAGTGGCAATTACGCCTTCCAGGTATTTAATTTTGGCTTCTAGCATTCCCTGCGCTTCTTTTGCAGCATCATACTCTGCATTTTCTTTCAAATCACCTTTTTCCCGGGCTTCAGCAATGGCTTTGCTGGCCGCCGGCCGTTCCACACCTTTCATGTGCTGTAATTCAACCTTCATTTGCTCAAAGGTTTCTTTTGTTACATAGTTTGTTTCAGCCATAACACATCATTTTAATCAGTTAACAGAAAAAAAATACAACGCCCTGGTTTGCCCAAGGCGTTGCATCTGCTGCAAATATAGAGAAAAAACTAAATTCCTAACTTTTCGAGCACCACCTGGCTCATTTTAACAAAAGCTTCGTGGCTGTAGCCGGCAATATGTGGTGTGATGATTACATTGGGCTGATGGGTTAAAAACTGCAACTGCTCTTTTTGTACTTCCGTTAATGTTTCCAGCTTTTCATTCTCTAATACATCTAATGCTGCGCCTTGAATTTGTTGCTGCTGCAGTGCCTTTATTAGGGCTGTAGTATCTGTAACCGTGCCGCGACAGGCATTGATGAAAAAGGGTTTTCTTTCGAGGGCATTAAAAAATGATGTACCAGCCATATACTTTGTTTCAGGTGTTAAGGGTACATGAAAACTGATAACGTCCGCATAGCGGCAAATTTGTTCAAGGCTGGCTTCTTTTATATAAGCATTTGCAAAACCAAATTTGTATTTATCATATGCCAGCACGGTTACATCAAATGGTGCCAGCAATTTTGCAAAAGCACTGCCTGTGTTACCATAACCCACAATACCTACCGTTTTACCGGTAAGCTCAATACCCCTGTTGATATCTCTTTTCCATTCTCCTTGTTTTACTTCATCAAAACTGCGGCAGATATTATTCATCAACGCCAGCAGCATACCCAGTACATGTTCGGCAACGGCATTTCGGTTACCCTCGGGGCTGCTTACACATTGTATTCCTTTTGAAGCGGCATATTCGGTATCTATCAGTTCCATGCCACTGCCCAGGCGGCCAATCCATTTTAAATGTACAGCGGCATCCAGCATTCTTTTATCAATAGGCAGCCTGGTGGTTACAATTATACCCACAGCTCCGGGAATAAGTGCAAGCAATTCCTGATATCCTATTGCAGGCAGGTATTGAACGGCATATCCTTTTTGTTGCAATGTTTCCAGCAACACATCATGTGCTTTAGCGGTAATAATCACAAGCGGCTTAGTGTTGGTCATTCATCGGAGATTAGGGTATTACAGCAATCATACTAATTTCTACATTGGCATTCTTGGGCAGCCCTTTTACCGCTACGGTTTCCCTTGCCGGATAATCGCCGGTAAAATAGGTGGCATACACTTCATTAACCCTTGCAAACAAAGCCATATCACTTAAAAAAATAGTGGTTTTAATTACCTGTTGAAACCCACAGCCTGCAGCTTTTAGCAGGGCCGCCAGGTTTTCCATCACCTGTATTGTTTCGTCTTGTATGCTGGACGTTACCAGTTCGCCGGTTGCCGGTACTATAGCTACCTGGCCTGAAATAAAAAGCATGCCACCGGCCTGCACAGCCTGGCTATAAGGCCCAATTGGAGCAGGTGCTCCTGCTGTATTGATGATTGTTTTTTGCATAACTGATTTTTTGGAACACAAATATATCTTAATCATCCACCTATTTTTGCAAAAAATACCTGGATGACAATTGCCGTATATGCCAGTGATGAACAGTGGGATGAGCTGAACCAGGCAGCACAAACGCTGCATTACATAAGGCTTGAAAAAAATAACAGCGCCGGTATTGTGGCTGATGCTTTTTTTATACTGCAAGAGGTATCAACATTTGATTGCAACAATACACAGGTACCCGTGTTTATTCATGCTGTTGCAGAAACCCTTAGTACACTGCAGGCACCACCGCATGTAATACGTATCAATGCCTGGAAGGGATTTTTGCAAAAAACAATATGGGAAGTAGCAGGTACAATAAACGCAGAAGCTGCTGCCGTGCTTAACGGCCTTAACAAAAAATATATAATAGTGCCGGATGAACCAGGCTTTGTAGCGGCACGTATTATTGCAATGATTATTAATGAAGCCTATTTTGCACTGGAAGAAAACGTGAGCATCCCACCGGAAATAGATACTGCATTACGACTTGGTGCCGGTTACCCATTTGGTGCTTTTGAATGGGCAAATGCTATCGGGCTGCAACATATTCTTACATTACTGGAATTACTGGCAGGTATTGACACACGTTATACCCCCTGTGCTTTATTAAAAAAAGAAGCAACGCTATGCCCCTGATTATAAACATTGATACCAGCACTGAAGCAGCAACAGTAAGTATTGCCAGCAACGGTGAACTGCTGGCAGTAAAAAAATCCTTGCATCAAAAAGATCATGCTGCTTTTGTACAACCTGCCATACAGGAAATGCTACACACAGCAGGCATACCCATACAGGATATTGCAGCCATTGCCGTATCGGCCGGGCCAGGTTCTTACACCGGTTTACGGGTAGGTATGTCCAGCGCCAAGGGACTTTGCTTTGCCCTAAATATACCCCTGGTGGCTGTACCCTCGCTGGCTGTAGAAGCAGCAGCAGCCATCGCTTCACTGGGGCATGATGCAGCAACTAACAGGCTTTTTTGCCCGATGACAGATGCAAGGCGGATGGAGGTATTTACTGCTTTGTACAATGATGCACTGGAAATGGTATGGCCTGCCCGGGCATTGATAGTAGAGCCGGATAGCTTCCAGGAATGGCTAAATGATCACAGCATCTACTTTTCAGGAACAGGCAGCGCCAAATGGCAAACCCTGTGCAAGCATCCCAACGCAAAATTTATTAGTGCTGCCGATACCGCAAAAGCACTGGGTATTACCTCTTATAAAAAATACCTGCAGGGTGATTTTTCAGCCATTAGCACCTCAACACCACTGTATATAAAGGACTTCCACAGTATTGGCAATAGGTAAGCTTAATGTCAATAGTATATTCACTTACCATCAATACATATTTTTTACAAATATGAAATCATCACTATCTTTGCAGGGCTTTTAAAATTCAATATCATGATAAATGTCTCTTCCGCTTTAACAGGGCAGTTATCCGCCCAAAAAAAATTCATCTATGAGTACCATTAAAATTGATTACTACAATGTGAAGAAAGCCGCATTGATTTTGCGGGCGCTCAATCACAAACTGAGGCAACAATTGCTGAAGTTGATTGATGAAGAAAAAAAGATTACCGTTACAGAAATTTATGTTCGCCTCAGGCTTGAGCAATCTGTAGCATCCCAACACCTGGCAATTTTACGCAAAGCTGGTATTGTTACAACCCAGCGTGATGGGAAATTTATTTACTACATGATTAACCACAAGCGTATTGAAGAAATCAGCCGTATGGTTACCGATCTTGTAGGATAATCTTCATCAAAAAAAGTACAGGGCGGTTGCAGCAATGCAGCCGCTTTTGTTTTTTATATCTTTGTACCGCATGTAGCCTTTGCTACAAGCAGGCTGTTATTTTTCAACCATATCAAATTCAGGAATTTGGAACAGGAACCTGCAAAAAAGCTTACAGCACTAACCATTGAAGCGTTTAAAAATATTACTGCAGAAGACGTAATTATATTAGATACAAGACCTGCAGGCGATTTTACGGCAGGCTTTGTGCCGGGCAGTATTTTTATTGGGCTCGAAGGCAGGTTTGAAGAATGGGCGGCTGCCATATTACCGGCAAATAAAAACATGGTGCTCATTACAGCACCCGGTGCAGAAACAGCAACTGCAGGCAAACTATACAGGATGGGATTTGATAGTATACAGGGTTATCTTGAAGGTGGATTTGACACCTGGGTCAACGCCGGCGAACCGGTAGACCTGGTTATAGATATTGAAGCCGATGAACTGGCAATGGATATCCCTCATGATAAAAACCTGCTTATTGTGGATGTTCGCCGGGATACAGAATTTGCAGACGGCCATGTAAAAGGCGCTGTAAATATTCCACTGGATGAACTAACCGATGTAGCAGTGATTGCCGAATTTGATGACCACAAAAACCTGTATATACATTGTGCTGCAGGCTACCGCAGTGTAATTGCTGCATCCCTTTTAAAAAAACACGGCCTGCACAACCTGCGTAATATTGTTGGCGGCTGGGAAGAAATTAAAAACCAGGGAAAAATTACTGTCGAAAAAGATAAAACTGCCATGAATTAATTACACCCTGTTATCAATCCAGTTGCTTTGAAATATTTCGTTTGTTTTGTTGAAAGTATGTTTCCAGCGGCGGTGCGTCCACAAATAATTATCGGGATTTTCCCGAATAATTTTTTCAAGATAATCCCTGTACTGCAGGGTAAGCCACTGGGGTGTTGCTGAAGCAGCATTTTCTACAATCAAATCTGCCTGCACTTTGTAATACCCCCGCCTGGTCTTATTGAAGTACACAAAAAATACAGCGGTATTTTTTTTAACAGCGCCGTTTCCCGGCCCGGTAACAAAGGGAGCTTTTTTTGTAAAAAAATACATCCAGTAGGCATTATTTAGATTACTGGGGTTTTGATCGGCAGCCAACCCTAATGCATAGCGATCTTTATACACATCCCTTATCCGTGTACGAAAACTGGTAGTAGGCAAAAGCACACCCTTATATTTCGTTCGGATTTTATAAAATAACCTGTCGAAAATTTTATTACTAAGTGGCGCATAAATAGTAACCACGGGAATATCTATCTTTTTTGCCAGTATCCAGTTTGCATACTCCCAGTTCATCTGGTGCCCACAGTGCAGTTGAATATTTTTACCCCTGTCCACCAAATCATTAATTACAGTTACATCAAACGTACAACGCTGCTCAAAACTTTCATTACTGATACTGATCATTTTTATGGTTTCAATAAACGTGTCCAAAAAATTTCTGTAAAACTGTTTTGAAATTTTTTGTTTCTCCTGTGTAGATTTTTCGGGAAACGCAATATCCAGGTTACCCATTACCACTTTTCGGCGATACCCTAAACCATAATACATCAGCACAAACAAGATATCGCTAACCAGGTACAACACCCTGAAAGGCAATAAGGATAAAAGGTAAAGCAAACCATAAACTATATAATACATCAGTACAACATATTTTTAAACGGAGTTGTTACAAAACAATATTCTGTATCATTGAACTTTTGGCAGGAAAATCGGTGTTATAATGCAAGCCCCTGCTTTCGTGCCTGAACTCGGCACTTTTAACAATAAGGTACGCCACGGTAATCATATTCCGCAACTCACAAAGCTGTGGCGACACAACGGTTTTCCGATACAAATCTTCCGTTTCGGCAAATAACAAATCGAGCCTTTTCATAGCCCGGTGCAGCCTTTCGTTGTTCCGCACAATACCCACATAATCACTCATCAGCAATTTAAGTTCCTTTACACTTTGTGTAATCAAAATCATTTCTTTGGGTGCATTGGTACCATCGGCCTTCCAGTCTGGCACCAGTTTTTGTGCATTACCAGCCTCGGTATTTACCAATTCAACTGAGTGTACAAAAGCCCTGTGTGCAAATACCATTGCTTCCAGCAGGCTATTACTGGCTAAGCGGTTGGCACCATGAAGCCCGGTGCTGGCACATTCGCCGGCAGCATATAAATTAGTTATACTGGTACGCCCCCACTCATCTGTTTTGATACCACCACAACTGTAATGTGCTGCAGGAGCTACTGGTATCATGTGTTGTGTAATATCAATACCAATGCTCAGGCATTTATCATAAATATTGGGGAAATGCTCCACAAATTTTTCCCTGCTGAAATGACGGCAATCTAAATACACATACTCGGTACCGTTAATCTTCATTTCATTGTCTATAGCCCTGGCCACAATATCCCTGGGGGCAAGGTCTTTCCGTTCATCATAACGCTCCATAAACGCATCGCCGTAATGATTTCGCAAAATACCGCCATCACCCCTTACAGCTTCTGTTATTAAAAAACTTTGCCCACGTACACCCGGCTCGTACAAAGCAGTGGGATGAAACTGGATGAACTCCATATTTTCAATCCGCCCCTTAGCCCTGTATACCATAGCCACACCATCGCCGGTGGCTATGGCCGGGTTGGTGGTACTGCGGTACACCTGCCCGTTACCCCCGGTTGCCAATAGTGTAACAGAACACAGGATTTTTTCAATTTTATTATTCTGAAGATTTAAAACATACACCCCGTAACATTCAATATCGGGTGTAGATTTTGTTACCAGGTAACCAAGGTGATGTTGTGTGATAATATCCAGCACATAACAATGATTGATAACCTGTATATTTTTTTGTGCGGCAATGGCAGACAGCAAAGCTCTTTCCATTTCTTTGCCCGTAACATCTTTATGATGCAAAATGCGGTATTCACTATGGCCACCTTCTTTACCCAACTTATAATCGCCATCAGGGTCTTTATCAAACCGGGCGCCCCAGTTAATGATGTCATGAATCCGCTCCACGCCTTCTTTTACCACAATTTCCACTATGGCTTCATTACAAAGCCCGTCGCCCGCAATAAGTGTATCCTCAATATGTTTGTCAAAACTATCCTGTTCGGCATCCATTACGCCTGCAATGCCACCTTGTGCATACTTGGTGTTGGTTTCATCGCTTTGCGTTTTAGTGAGTACGGTTACCTGCTTACCCGGACAAGCCTGTGCCACCTTTAAAGCATAGGTTAGTCCGGCAATGCCACTGCCAATTACCAAAAAATCTGTTTGCATAATTTTATGTTAGTGCAATTTTTTGAATCAAGTACATACATTTTTTTCACTGCTCTGTGTTGCGTTCTATCCAGGCCTCATTTTCTTTTAACAAGCTAATTAGTTCGTTTACCGCTACGGCACTGTCCACATTTCTTTTTACCACCTCTTTTCCTTTATAAAGGGTAATCTTGCCAGGCCCGCTGCCCACATAACCAAAGTCGGCATCAGCCATTTCGCCGGGACCGTTTACAATGCAGCCCATAATGGCAATCTTCACGCCCTTTAAATGATTGGTTACAGCCCGGATTTTAGCCGTTGTTTCCTGCAAATCAAACAGTGTACGGCCGCAACTGGGGCAACTGATGTATTCGGTTTTTGAAATCCGGGTACGGGTGGCCTGGAGGATGGAGAAAGCAGTGTTGTTGGTAAACTGGTAACTGTCTTTTACTTCCAGGTAAGTGCGGCCGCTGGTTTTAACCATTTCCATTTTTGAGGCCCTGCTGTACCCGAGGCAGATGCCGTCGCCAAAGCCATCTAATAACAGGGCGCCTGTTTCGGCAGCAAAATGTATCAGGTGTTCATCAGGCGTTTTCCATGCACTATCGGTAATGAGTACCACAGGATTTTTGATGTTCCTGTTGAGTAACTCTATACACATACGCCGTACACTTTGCATGGCATTGGCATTGGTGCTGCTCAGGCACAATACTACCGAAGGGTTATTGGCCAGTTCATCTAAAAATGCATAGGTGCTCGCCGGGTTAGCCTCAGTGAAGCAATCTATCATTACAAAATTTATTTGCGGATGTGCCTGCTCCGCTTCGCTAAATCCCTTGTCGGAAAAAATAGGCAGGTATTTTTGTGTATCGGCTGCAGTTTGCCATGCATCGGGATATACAATTACTTTTAATGTACCCGGCAAATCAAAATTGAGCAACTGGTGGCCGGTAAAAATATAATCGGCGGCACTATCGCCAATATGCCACTTATCGGTATCAGCATCGTACTGGTAGCCGATGCTTTGTAAGTGTTGCGGTGTAATATTTTCCAGCCTGCTTAAATCTGCAATCACCACAGGCACATGTGTACCGCCAATATTACCCACTTCAAAGGTTTGCCTGCGCCTGTATTCGAAAGGTGAATAGGGTAATTTTTCGGCTGCAGGTACTTTGGGGGCTTCGGCCGCTGATGCTGTATATCTTTTTACCAAATCCTTACACACAGGTATTTCAAACTCCGGGTCTTCAGTAAGGCTCACTCTAACGGTATCCCCTATGCCATCTTCAAGCAGGGCTCCGATACCGATAGCCGATTTTATCCGTCCATCCTCCCCATCACCGGCTTCGGTAACGCCAAGGTGCAGGGGATAACATTCGCCAAACTCATTCGTCATGTGCTGTACCAATAAGCGATAAGCCTGCACCATTACCTGCGGATTACTGCTTTTCATACTCAGTACAATATTGTGATAATCCTCTGCCCGTGCTATGCGTAAAAATTCCATGGCACTTTCCACCATACCATTGGCCGTATCCCCATAGCGGCTCATGATACGATCGCTTAGGCTGCCGTGGTTGGTGCCAATACGCATGGCCGTTCCATATTCCCTACAAATTTTTACCAATGGCGTAAAACGCTCCCGGATGCGTTCAATTTCTTCTGCATATTCAGCATCGGTGTACTCAATCTGTTCAAACTTTTTCTTGTCTACATAATTGCCAGGGTTCACCCTCACTTTTTCTACAATACGGGCGGCTATTTCGGCTGCATTGGGGGTAAAATGAATATCTGCCACCAGGGGAGTACTGTATCCCCTGCGGCGCAGTTCGTTTTTTATGTTTAAAAGATTTTCTGCTTCTTTTTTGGATGGGGCGGTAATACGCACCAGTTCGGCACCGGCTTCGATGCAACGAATAGATTGCTCTACAGTAGCCAGCGTATCCATGGTATCGGTTGTCGTCATGGTTTGTACCCGTATGGGGTGGCCGTTGCCCAGCAACAAACCGCCGATATTTACTTCTCTTGTTTTAAGCCGCTTATAGCTTGTTAACGATTCGCAATACAACTGCATAGTGGTATAAATGTGTTGCAAAGTAACAACAAAAAAGCAGGGTTGTTTGGCCCTGCTGCTGATTTACCTGTATTATTTTGTTGAACAAAAATCACTGGTATTAATACTCCAGTTCATACGCTCCGTCTTCAGGCTTTTCGATCAAATCGGTTAAAGTATTTACAAGCGTTATCAGCTTCCTGTCTGCCGAAAGTTCAGCCTTTTTATTGGTGATTGTTTTTACGGAACGGGGTAGCTTTATCACAGTTGTAAGGGTCATATCTCCAGTAAACATGGTCATCTGCTGCATCATCTGCATGATGGAATCCGAAGCCAGCAGGTTGGTATCTGTACTCTTGTTGATATTAGCAATTTTACCGGGCACAGCAGTAAATTGGTAGCCTTTTGAAGTAGGGTTTACAGTTTCACTTACATCTTTATCCAGCAGGGAGAGCTCACTGTTTTTATCCCCTTTTTTCGATTTACCCTCTACCACATCATTGATGCCCAGCTTTTCAACCATATTGAACAAGTTGTCTTTTATTTCGGGTAACTGGCTAATTTGCTTAAACGGGCAGGAAACCGCTATGCGGAACACATTTCTGGCCGAATCGATGGTAACTTTAAATGAACCATCTTTATACAATTCCTTTTCTGCGGCCGTTAACTTACCGGATGCAGCCACCGCATCTTTAAATAAAATAACTGTATCTAAATTAGGCATGGGCTTTTGTGATGCATTCCCCTGCCCGCCAAACTGGCTGGCCAGTTCCAGCATTTTTCCCATATCCATTTTTATGGTATACACCCCACTGTTATCATCATGCACTTCAATATATTCTTCGGTATCAATGCAGGAGTAAAAGCAAATGGTGCAGGCTGTAAGTAGCAGTGCTGATTGTATAATTCGCATAAATTATTTTGAGGCAGTAAAGATAGGTTATCTCACCAATCTTTTTCAGGACGCTCGGGTGCATTTACCTCCATACGGCGCAATTTTTCCTGCAGGTTTTTTTCGTGCTGCAGCAGGGCTTTCAGCTTTTCCTCGGCTTCTTTTTTGGGCATGGCAGCAGGTTTCTGCTGCTTTTTATTTTGCTGCTGCTGCTGGTCTTTTTTGTTTTGCTGCTGCTTTTGTTGTTGCTGTTGCTGTTGTTGCTGTTGCAAAGCTTTTTGCAGGTTAAGCCGGGCATCTTCGTCATTAGGGTTGAGGCGGAGGGCATTTTTATACGCTTCAATACATTCCGGCAGCTTTTTATTGTTTTGCAACACTACGCCTTTATTATACCAGGTGGCGGCCTTATCGGCTGCTGCAGTATCTTTTGAAATTGCTGCGTCGTAGGCCTGTAAAGCCTCTTCCGGGTGGCCACTTTTATACAATGCATTACCCAGGTTGTACCATGCCTTAGTGCTGGCTGTATCTTTAAGTGTTGCTTTGTTGTACTTATCTGCTGCATCATCGTACCTGCCCTCGCTGTAGGCTGCATTGCCCTGCTGGATATATGTCCCGGCATTTTGTGCCTTGATAGCTAAAGGCATTGTACAAAAAAACAGTACCGGCAGTACAATAG
The DNA here is from genome assembly GCA_937873715.1 of uncultured Chitinophagaceae bacterium. Classification (GTDB taxonomy): domain Bacteria; phylum Bacteroidota; class Bacteroidia; order Chitinophagales; family Chitinophagaceae; genus Ferruginibacter. Next base: position 123,671 of record CALMYJ010000031.1, on the reverse strand, counting down.
TTGCCAACTTGCCGGCAACAGGCTTTGCCGTTTTGCTTATTTTTTCTGAAACAAAAATTTCAAATACAAGGAGCAGGATGGCAAGCCATACAAACCACTGGTATAAACTGCTGTACTGTACAGAACCACCGGCCGTAGTGCTGTGCTTTTCCATTTGCTGCAACCGGTTATAAATGGCAGTGGCCGTTTCATCGGCAGTATGGAGTGGCTGGTACATACCATTGGCTTTAATGGCTACGGTTTTTAATACGCTTTCATCCAGTTTTGTAATAACGGTATTACCGGAGGCATCTTTTTTAAAATTGCCGACTGTTCCGTCGGGTATGGCAGCGCCTGTTGTAGTACCAGCGCCGATACAATGAATAATTATACCTTCATCCGCCATTGCTTTCGCTGTTTTGATGGCACCCTCATCATGATCTTCCCCATCGCTAATAAGTACTACAGCTTTATATTTTTTTTCGGTGCTGTTAAAAGCGGCATAGCACAGTTGCAAAGCATTGCCAATAACGGTTCCCTGCACGGGTACGGCATCGGGAGAGGCGGCAGCTAAAAACATTTTGGCCGCTGCATTATCGTTTGTTAAAGGCATTTGCAAATAGGCCCTCCCGGCAAAATACACCAGGCCTATCCTGTCGCCATTGAGTTTTTCTACCAGCCTGGAAATCATTTGTCTTGCCCTTTCCAGCCGGGAAGGGCTGATATCCTGCGCCAGCATACTGCGGCTTACATCAAGTGCTATCATAACATCAATACCGCTGCGCTTTTCGGCAGTAGCGGCGCCGGGCAAACGTGGGTTGGCCAATGCTATTACGCCTGCTGTATAAGCAATGGCTACCAGTAAAAATTTTCTAAAAAATTTCCGGGAACTGTAATCCTGCACCAGGCGGCGTACCATATTGTCGTCGCCAATTTTTTTTACCGTACGCTTCTTCCATTGCAACAACCATATATACAGCATCCCCATCACGGGCAAGGCTGCCAGTGCCTGTAACCAGTATGGATGCTCAAAGTGAAACATAGTTGCCCTGCATTTGTATTTGCCGCAAAGTAAGCTGCATTTGTGGTGGTATACTGTGAAAACAATCTTAATTCAAACCCCGGCATTATTTATGCGATTGCTACATTTTACCTTCGAAAAAGCCAAGATGCCGCAGAATATTTTTCGTTATTTCCAGCCTTGTGTTTACCATATTTATAGCCGTATCACTAAACGGGTATTTAATTAGGCTTACAAAAAAATAAGGGTGGCCATTTTCTTCAATCCAGCCTGTTACCCAGCCAATGTTATTTTGCTGTTCATCAATACCCCAGCCTGTTTTGTACGATAATTTGTAGAGTGTATTATCCTCCTGCAGCATCATATCCCGTACAATTTGCTGTGTTCTTTTTTGAAAAGGTAACTGGTCGAAATACAGGCGTTTTACCAACCCTAATTGTTCATCGGGTGAAATTCTCAAACTGTTATCAAGCCAAAAACTATCTATCCTGTTGCCAATGAGTTTATTGCCATAACTAAGCGTATCCAGCCAGTACTGCATGGTATCTTTTCCAATTCGCCGGGCCAGTTCCTGGTAATAAGGTACAGCACTTACTTTAAATGCCTGCTCCATAGTAAGGTCTTTGTTCCACGCTTCTTCCTCACGGGTAATGCCATCCCAGGGTATCAGCATTTTTTCGTCGGTTACCCGGTTGGTTTCAAGCCCTATGAGTGAGTTTACAATTTTGAAAGTAGATGCAGGGGTAAACCTTGTGGTATCCAGCCGCATATTATACACCGTTATCTTACCATCGGCATTATTGTACAGGGTAAAACAACCTTCTACATTTTTTTCCTTAAAATATTGCTCCAGGCTATTGTCGATATTGGCTTTATTAACAGAGCAGGATGCAAGGGAAAAAAGTACTAAAAAATAAAAAATAATACCGGGTGAACGTGGGTGGCGGCGCAGGGCTGTAAATACATGAATGAGTTGCATGAACTGTTGTTGAATTTGAATAATGTTGAATTGGGCTTTACTTATTTTTTTGCAGGTATGCAGCGGTGGATTCCAGGGCTTCATAAAATTGCAACCCATACTTGCGTACCAGTGCTTCTTTTAAAAAAACATATACGGGCACTTTTAGTTTTTTGCCGAGGCTGCAGGCGGCTTTACACAAATCTTCCCGTGGCTGGTAGTTTACAAATTCGGTTTTACCATCCCGGCTCATTTTTGTTTTAACAGGGAAAAGATGACAGCTTATCGGCTTTTTCCATTGCACTTTGCCATCAATATAAGCCTGCTCTATACCACATTTTACAATTCCGTTTTCATCTTTTATGCCATACACACATATACTGTGGTTGATGGTGGGAGTTACCCAGCCAAAATGTTTATCGTAAACATAGCGGCCCTGCTTTTGCAGTTCGGCAATGCTCGCTGCATCCAGGTAAGGCAGTACGGCATCATACACTTCATCTATCCGGGCCAGTTCATCCTGTGCCAGTGGAGCGCCGGCATCGCCATCTACACAGCAGCCGCCCTTGCATTTGCTGAGGTCGCATACAAACTGCTCTTCAATCAAATCGTCGCTTACCAGTTTATTATCTATTGCTATCATACCGAGTGCAAAAGTAATGCCTATGCCCGTACAAAAAATGGCATAAAAAATCCTCCGCAACGGGAGGAGGAGTGGTTGATGGTTACCGTACTACTTTCGGGAAATCGGGATGCGCTTTCACCTCGTTAATCTGCTGTAAATGGCGGTTACTATGTGCGCCAATAAACAGGATCATCTGGTAACAATCAAAACTGCCAAAAGGCAATATAGCTACATGATTGCGTATATCGGCCTTGGTATCTTTAACATAGGTTATCAGCTTTGCCCTGTTTTCTTTAAAAGAAGCAAGGGCTGCTTCGGCCGATGTGTAGGGGGTGTTTTGAGGTTCCATTTCAGGCATGGTTTTTACCTTGGTGCTGCGGTCTGCCACGTTTTTCATTACCTGCTCGTCGGTCATTTTAATATCTGCTCTTTTTTCCGGGTTGGCCGGTGCAGTGATAGCACCATTCGTAAACTGCCAGAGTGATATTTCGGTTGTTGCAATATGCTTCAGGTTATCTTCAATGCTCCACTTATCTTCTTCGGGCTTAAATTTTAATTGGGCTTCAGTTAAGCCTGCAACAGCCGCCAGGATATTTTGCTCGGCAACGGTTAAAAACTGTATGGCGGTTTGTTTTTCTTTTTCTGTTAATGCATCACCAACTTTTGCCGGTATGCAGGACAGCATTGCTGCTACTGCTAACGCAGAGATAATTTTTTTCATAAAACAATTTTTTAAAGTTTATTATTTTGGTATTTGGGATGGGCAAAATAGACTAATCCAATAGCAAATGCAATACCATTTATACAATTATAAAAAAAGAAAAGCCCCATTTACAGGGGCTCAATAAAATGATAATATTAAACAGTTATACCACCAGCATGGCATCGCCATAGCTGAAAAAACGGTATTTATCTTTTATGGCTTTTTTGTAGGCTTCCATCACCAGGTCGTAACCGCCAAAGGCACAGGTCATAATCAGCAGGCTGGTTTTAGGCAGGTGAAAATTAGTAACCAGCGAATCGGCTATCGAAAAATTATAAGGTGGGTGGATAAACATATTCGTCCAGCCTTCGGAGGGCTTCAAGAGTTTTTGTGCGGTAAACGACGACTCCAGCGAACGCATGGTGGTAGTACCCACCGAGCAGATACGCTTGCCATCCATCTTTGCTTTGTTTACAATATTGCAGGCGGTTTCGTCAATGGCATAATATTCTGCATCCATTTTATGTTTACTCAGGTCTTCCACCTCAATAGGCCGGAAGGTACCGAGGCCGGTATGCAAAGTTGTTTCGGCAAAACGCACCCCTTTTATTTCGAGGCGTTTGATAAGCTCTTTACTAAAGTGCAGGCCTGCTGTTGGAGCAGCTACTGCGCCTTCGTGCTTGGCATATACCGTTTGGTAGCGCTCCCTGTCTTCCTCATCAGGCTTGCGCTTGATGTATTTAGGCAGGGGTGTTTCACCCATAAATTCCAGCATCTTTCTAAAATCTTCCTCAGTGCCATCCCACAAAAAGCGGATGGTACGGCCACGACTGGTGGTATTGTCAATCACTTCGGCTACCAGTTCGTCGTTATCGCCAAAGTATAATTTGTTGCCTACCCTTATTTTACGGGCAGGGTCAACAATAACATCCCAAAGACGGTTAGGGCGGTTAAGTTCACGCAGCAGGAATACTTCTATTTTGGCGCCGGTTTTTTCCTTGCGGCCGTACATACGGGCAGGAAAAACCTTGGTGTTGTTTACCACCATTACGTCTTTGTCGTCGAAGTAATCCATGATGTCGCGGAAATGCCTGTCCTCAATTTTGCCTGTGCTGCGGTGCACTACCATCATGCGGCTGTCTTCTCTTTTTTTGGCGGGGTTTTGGGCAATGAGGTTCAGAGGGAGGTCAAACCTGAACTGGCTTAATTTCATGTGTAGCTGTAGTTTTTAAAGTAGAACACATGCCTTGTACTGTAATATTTTACAGGGATATGTAGCCCTTTTTTGCCGGGCACTTATCATGTTACGGCATGATTTTAAGAGTGCAAATGTAGGGGATTCCGGCAAATTTTGTGCTTTAAAAAATTAATGGCCACATATCCCCGGTACAACAGTTAAAATGAGGCTGGTATTTTGTGGTTTGCCTGCTTATCTGCAACTTTAATAAAACCGCAAGCCGCACTGCATGATATACGCCAGGATATTTATGGTATTAAGGATTGCCGCAATAGCACTGCTGCCCGGCAGCATTTGGGCACAGGCACCCAAAAAAGGTAAATACTCCGGGCTGCTTTGGGAAATTACCGGCAATGGCATGAAGCAGCCCTCCTATCTTTTTGGCACTATGCATGTAAGCAGTAAAATGGCTTTTCATCTCAGCGACAGCTTTTTTACCGCTATCCGCAGGGTGGATGCCGTTGCCCTTGAACTGGAGCCGCAGCTTTGGCAGCAACAGATGGACAGGCTGGATAAGCTTAAACTTAATTTCAACAACTTTACCCAAATTAGCCCCTCTAATTACCTGAATGAAAACAGTTTCAGGTGGACTGCTTACGAACCACAACTGAAAGCAGCACTCAGCACCGAGCCGGGTATTATCAACGGGCTGCTGTACCGCAACTATAAAGGCACCGAAGATTTTGAAGAAGACACTTTCCTTGACCTGTACATTTATCAAACGGGCAAAAAATTAGGCAAACGCACTACGGGTGTGGAGGATTATTACCAAACCGAAAAAATTATCCTGGAAGCCTATGCCGATATGGCTAAAGAAAAGAAGCGCAGGAATACCGACCTCGGCGATGAATCGGTATACCAGGTTACCGAAAAAATGCAGGAAGCTTACCGGCTTGGCAACCTGGACCTGCTGGACTCTCTCAACGATTTGATAGAACCTTCCCTGGCTTTCAGGGAAAAATTCATGTACCTGCGCAACCAAATACAGGCCGCCAGTATGGACAGCATTATGCAAAAACAAAGCCTGTTTACCGGTGTGGGTGCCGCCCACCTGCCCGGCCCTAAAGGTGTAATTGAACTGCTGCGCAAGAAAGGCTACCACCTGCGCCCGGTAAAAATGCTGCACCGGGATGCTGCTGCCAAAGAAGCAATTGACCGGTTAAAAGTGCCTGTACAATTCAATACCCACACGGCACCCGATGGCCTGTATAAAGCCGATATGCCGGGCCCCCTGTACAACCTGGGTGGCAACGTGGATAATCCTTACACCCTGCAGTACGCCGATATGGCGAATGGCTGCTATTACCTGGTTACAAGGGTAAAAACGCATGGGGCACTTATTGGGCATCCTGAAGCTACTGTGCTTAAAAAAACAGACAGCCTGCTGTATGAAAATATCCCCGGAAAAATTTTGAAAAAAACAGCTTTGTTTAAAAATGGATACCGGGGCCTGGATATCATTAACCGCACCCGCCGGGGCGACCTGCAGCGGTACCAGGTGTTTATACTCCCGTTTGAAGTTATCCTGTTTAAAATGAGTGGTAAAGAAAATTATATCAGTGGCCCCGAAGGCAACCGTTTTTTTAGCTCCATACGCCTGAAAGAATTTGCAAAACAACCATTGCAGTACAGCCCGCAACAGGGCGGATTTAGCATACATTTTCCGCAGGAGCCTGCTGCTGTTTATCTCAACAATACGGCAGATGGCATTAACGGCTGGCAATACCAGGCGCTTGATGCTGCTAACGGCGAAGCCTATACGGTGATAAAAAAATCTTTGCACCAATTCGGCTTCCTGGATGAAGACAGTTTTGAATTAAACCTAATGGAAGAATCTTTCCGCTCCCCGGATTATTTTGAACGGCAGTTAAGCAGGCAATACGGTACAATTGAAGGCTATCCCTGCCTTGAGGTTACCGAAAAGCTGAAAGACAGCAGTATTGTACAGGCAAAATTCATCATTAAGGGGCCACATTATTTTGTGCTGGCTGCCCGTAGCAAAAAAGAGAAAAATAATTTCGAACGGTTCTTCAACTCCTTCCGCTTTGCAGGTTACCGGTATGGCACTAATGCCAGCTTTACCGACAGCTTTATGCATTTTAAAGTGCAAAGCCCGGCACTGCCCGAACTGGATAATCAATACCGTGCCGCACTGGAACAGTCGTACGAAGCCAGCGATAAAAGATACTGGCCACTACCCAGGCAGGCATTTTTTTTCAGCGATTCTACAGGTGAAGCCGTACACATCAACATACAACAATACCCTGCTTATTTTTCTATTGCCGACACGATAAAACTTTGGGAAAAAGAAATAGCCAGTCATTACAATGCAAACGATCTTATTTTATACAGCAAAAAAATATACCAGCCCGATACCACAACTGCCGCCTGTCATTTGGTGCTGAGGGATACCGGCTCCTCAAGGTTAATTAACCGCCTGCTTATTTTAAAAGATGATTACCTGTATAGCCTGGTGCATACCGGCGATACAATTGGCCGGCAGAGCGATTTTATCAGCGGCATTTACAATAGTTTTAGCCCTTACCTTGAGAAGCCGGGCAGGAATATTTTTATAAACTGCAACGATAGTTTTTTTGCACATTTTGCCAGTACCGACAGCCTTACAAAAGACAGGGCCAGGAAAGCAATTTCGGGTATCCGTTTCAGGGAGCAGGATATACCGGGCTTACTGCATGCCCTTAATATACTACAACCCGGTGATAAAGATTATTTTGAAACAAAGGCTGCACTGATTGCCGAGTTGGGCTATATAACTGATAGCACCCGCCCCCGGGTAGCCGCAGCACTGCAGCAGCTATACCGGCAAACAGCCGATACAGCTATTTTTCAAAACGAAGTGTTGCTGGCCCTTGCAAAGCACCGCAGCTACGAAGCAGCGGCAGCCTTTAAGCAGCTTATATTAACCGACCCCCCGGTGTTTGATAACAGTTACGAATATCATACACTTTTTACAGCTTTTGAAGATTCGTTGGCGCTGGCAACAACACTTTACCCCGACCTGCTGCAGCTTACCACCCTGGATGATTATAAAGAGCCCGTGCTATCGCTGCTGGCAACACTGGTGGATAGCGGCTACATCCGGGCTGGCACTTACGAAAACTGGATGCCTAAAATTTTGCTGGATGCTAAAATGTTGCTGAAAAAACAACTGCTGAAAGATGAAAAAAAAATGCAGGACGAAAACAGGGATAACGATGACAGTTATACAGGTAATTTTGCTTTTACTAACCGTTACCAAAGCAGCTCACCCCTTGACGAATACAGCATTCTTTTAGCACCGTTTTTTGATAAAGACAGCACTGTGCCGGTATTTTTCAACAAACTGCTGCAATCCCGTGATGAAACTGTACAATTAAATACAGCCATCGCCCTGCTCAAAAACCAACGGCCTGTACCAGACAGCATTATTGCAGCACTGGCGGCAAAAGACAATACAAGAAGCCGCCTGTTTTCAGCACTCGAAAAAATAAACCGGGCCGGGCAATTTCCGGCTATGTATGGTACAGCACTGCTGCTTGCCCGCAGTATACTGGTAACACAAAAAGAATACAACAACATCGATTCTATCATGTATGTATCCAGAGAGCCGGCGGTATACCGGGGCAAAAATGGTTTTGTATACTTTTTTAAATACCGGGTAAAAAAAGAAGATAGCTGGAAGATGGGTATCAGCGGCCTGCAGCCTGCCGATACCTCAAAAGCAGGCACTGGCAACGAACTGGCTGAAATGACGGAAAAAAAATTAAAGCCTGATGAACCGGAAGCCAGGCAATTTGCCGAACACCTGAAAAAAATGCTGCTAAGCAGCCATAAAAGCGGCAGGTATTTTTTTGATCATTACCGCCCACCCTACCGGTACAGCGAACTGGATTAACGCCGTTATCCCCACTGTATTAAATCACCCATCCCTCTCTCATAAGTACCTGTATGGTGTCTTTGGTTTTTTGTACCAGTAACTGGCTGTGTCCTTCTGTAAGCTTTTGTATAATGGCATCGTTGTAATGCCTGATGGTGAGCAGGGTTAAATCTTTTTCAAGCTGCACATCAAACAATACAGCGGCCTGAAGTGCCAGTTTTTCAATTTTTTCCGGGTTATCATCTACACAGCATAGCAGGCTGATGGCGCCATTTTGTGTAAGGTTGGGGCGTATTTTAGCGGTGTGCAGCCATTGGTGCCATTTATCAATTAAAGTATCTTCTACAAAAGAATAGTCTTTTGAAGTGAGTTGCATCAGTACCTGCCTGCTTTTTACCACAATTACGGGTGGGAGGCCGGCTACATGCTTTGCACTAATGATGGTGCCCTTTAATTCGGGCTTTAAAAAACAGCGCACATGCAGGGGTATGCCTTTATTCTGCAGGGGCTTAATGGTTTTGGGATGTATTACCTGTGCGCCATAATAGGCCATTTCAATCACCTCATCGTAACTTAATTCGCTGATAAAACTGGCATCGGGAAATAATTTCGGGTCGGCATTCATCACACCTTCCACATCTTTCCATATCGACTGGCTTTCGGCATCCAGCATATTGGCAAAAATAGCAGCGCTGTAATCACTACCTTCCCGACCCAGGGTGGTGCTTTCATTTTCATCCGTTGCGCCTATAAATCCCTGTGCAATGATGATACCTGTTTTTTCATAAGCAGGCCGGACGATTTCATTCACTTTTTGTTGTGTAAAATTCCAGTCTATACCGGCATCCCGGAAATTATCATCTGTACGCACAATATCCCTTACATCCAGCCAAAGATTTTTAATACCACAATATTGCAGGTATTCGCTTACAATAAGCGTACTGAGCAGTTCACCCACGCATACCACCTGGTCGTAATAATAATCGTATTCCCTTACCGGCTCATCATGCAACAGCCATTCCACTTCGGTAAAAATATCGGTAAACCCTGCAGGCGCTTTACCGGTAAGCACTTCAGCCACCTGCAGGTGTTGTTCTTTTATAGCTGCAAACAATGCCAGGGCTTCGTCTTTTTTACCGGCAAAAAATGCTTCTGCCACATTTTCGAGGGCATTCGTGGTTTTGCCCATTGCAGAAATGATAATAAACAGCTTTTCGTTGCCGTACAACCGGATGATGTTTGCCACATTTTGTATCCGCTCCACGCTGCTGATGCTGGCCCCGCCAAATTTGAATACTTTCATATTAAGTGCTGTAAAATCTTTATTAAGCGTACAAATGTAAAGCAGCAGGGATGGAATAAAACAATTGCAAAAAACATTTTGCCGGGGATATCCAATAGGCCTACATTTGTTTACGTACACGATTGCGTTATTTAGTCCAAGTATATTGGGGCATTTATTTACTTTTGGCGGCCATTGTAATACCAGCTATTTGCCAATTAAATCTTTCTGTTTATGAGCCTGATTAACCGCAGGGTACAAACCCTCGACGAATTTACCATCCAGCAGATGCGCAACTTCCCTAACGCTACGGGTGAACTCTCTAACCTGCTCCGCGACCTTGGCCTTGCTGCCAAAAGGGTAAACGTAGAAGTGAATAAGGCAGGCCTGGTAGATATATTGGGTGATGCCGGATCGGTAAATGTACAGGGAGAGGAAGTAAAGAAACTTGACATTTATGCCAATGAACAGTTTATGGGTGTACTGCGGCATGGCATCAGTTGTGCTGGTATAGGCAGCGAAGAGCTGGATGATGTGGTAATATTTGATGACGAAATCAGCAACAATAGTAAATATGTATGCTTATTTGACCCCCTGGATGGCAGCGCCAATATTGATGTAAACGTGTCTATCGGCACTATTTTTAGCGTGTACAGGCGTGTAACAGCGCCAGGCACACCGGCTACCGAAGCCGATTTTTTACAAGCGGGTGTGCGGCAGGTGGCAGCAGGTTATGTTATTTATGGCTCCTCTACCATACTGGTATATGCTACAAGGCGTGGGGTAAACGGCTTCACCCTCGACCCTGCTATTGGCGAATTTACCCTTAGCCACCCAGACATTAAATGCCCGCCTGTTGGTAAGATCTACTCTGTAAATCACGGCAATTTTTTCCGGTATGCTTCGGGGATAAGGGATTATATTCATGAATGCCAGGCCAAAGAAAAATCTAACGGCGGTCCCTATACGCAACGATATATCGGCAGCATGGTAAGTGATGTACACCGCAACCTGCTTAAAGGCGGTATATTTATGTATCCCGGCACCACCGACAAACCTGGTGGCAAACTACGCCTCCTGTACGAGTGCAACCCCTTTGCTTTTATTGTGGAAGTAGCCGGCGGCAAAGCCACAGATGGTAAACGCCGCATACTGGAAATAGAACCCACCCATGTGCATGAACGTACGCCATTTTTTGTGGGCAGCAAACTGATGATGGAAGAGTTGGAAACGTATTATAAGGGGGAGTAGTAATACCTATTACTGCCTTCACTGAGCTTTAACAACATAAATCCTTATACCCTGAGTATATGCTTTTAACATGGGCTGGTACATACATTCCAACGAAGTAATACCTGTCCAAAAACTGCCTTCCTTAGCAACAATGGTTTCGTACTCAATTGATGAACTACCCGATGGTATTTTTTCGGCAAAGAACTGGTAGCCTGCATCTCTTACCGCCTTATAATATCCAAGTCCACCGGTATATTCATACCCACTTGAGCCATCTGCCGGCTCCTGCATAGCGGAACGTTTTTCATTGATAAAAACATACTGAAGCGGCCTGGTTGTTTCGATAGTAATTATTGTTTTAAGCTTATCGGCAACCTGTACCTGTGCTCCATCTTCCAGTAATTCCTGCTGGCCGCTTTTGGAAATGCGGTAAATTTTCCTGTTCATCTTTACTACAGCACTGGCATCTGCAGGATTATCAGAAAAATAATAGCAGAGCACTCCGCCTGGGGCAGGCTCTCCTTTTGTTGCCTTAAGTACAACTGTACCGGGTAAAGCTTTGAGGTATGTAAAAGCTGTTGTATTGCCATTTAAAATATTATTTGTTACGCTGAGTGTGCTATCTGTAAAGCCTGCAGAAATGTTGGCAGGCCGGTTAACTGTTGTACCTTGTTGTTGCTGTAGCACACCAATAACTGCGGCAGTTGCTTTTGTAGTTTGCCAACTATGTTGCTGCTTATGGCCCAACAACCATTTTATTAGCCCGGCATTAGTTGAATGTGTATCTCCGGCAATTAAAAAGGCATCAAACAATAAGGCCATTGTTTCTTCATCATTAGTGCTAAAATCATCTGTATTGCTCATATCCTTCCAACGCAAACCATTTTGATCGTTAATAGCAAGCTGCCTTATTGATTCAAGTAAAGCCATTGCTTTTTTATACAACAAACTTTCATACGAACTATGCTCAAGTGTTACAACGATTAACTGTGCCTGCCGGTTAAGTGTGTATCCGTCGGCGTCTCTCCAGCATACAGTCAATACTGAATCAGCTTTTTTGCTGCATTGGCTGTTTAACGGATACTGATTCAGCCAGTATTTTCTTGATAAGAGGTATTGTAACGAATAGGCATTTTCCTGCTGATTTGCAAATGTATTGTCAGCATAAGCGATGAGTGACTTAATCATTTTTTCAACAACATCCTGCGATGTTTTATGCAGCTTATTTAGCAAACCATTTTGGCCCATTTTTCCAAAACCGCCTAATAAGTAGTACGATATATATATGCTACTGCTTCCGCCACGGAACCAGCTCATACCACCATCAGTTTTTTGCAAACCCTCCAACTCTTTGATGTACTTTTCTGCAAGACGTTTACCTTCGGTTGTATCCAATACTTTTTGTAATTGCTGTTGCTGTTTGAATTCCTTATTTGCCAGCTGCAGCCAGGGCATTTCATTTTCGGCTAATTCACCTGGTAAAGCCTTTGGATGTTGCTGTTCTGTTTTTAAATTTATTGCTGTAAGCAATTGCTGAGCAATAGTATCCACCTGCAAAAGCTGCACGGCAACACAATGGGCAAATACTTTATTAAATGTTTGCTCGGCACAGTTATACGGATAAAATGCCAGGTAGGGTAATGCATCCAACAGCGCTTTTTGTGGTTTTGGTTCAATATACAAACCGGCACCAACCGGAATGGCGCCTGCAGGCAAACGGGGCATAGCCATCACACTATCAGCCTTACCCGAGAAATGGAAAGGGATGGTTTGCGAAGCCAAAATCTTCCTGCTCAATACCGGCACTATATATTCTTCGCCATCACTAAAATTTCCTGTAGCAGCAGTAATCCTAATTTTTACCGGGTGGAGCAAACCACCGGGAATATGTACACTATGCATTACTGAAGCATTTGTATTCCCTGCAACTGTAAAAGCCTGTTTATTTGTTTGTGTTACGCTTGCGGTAATATCTTCTCCCGTAACCATATCTTCCACTTTACAGAAAGATGCACCTGAAACCGGCAATGAATCAAGGTTACTTATCCTCGACTGAATACTGATACTATCGCCTTCGTACAAAAACCTGGGCATGTTTGGTTGTATCATTAAGGGCAGTTGCGTAACAATTTTTCTTTCTGCATACACAAAGCCAGCCTTTTTGGTATGAGCAAGCAACTTCCAATTCCATTCAGTTACACTTTCGGGAATATCAAAAATGATATTGAAAATACCATTAGCATCGGCATAGATATGTGGCTGAAAAAATGCGGTTTCAGCAAAATTTTTTCGTACTACCACATGGGGTTTTTCGGGTTCAGGCAGGCGCACTTTACCACTGGTACTGAGAATGATAACACCATTACTTGCCCGGGCTCCGTATAGCCCTGTAGCATCGGCGCCTTTTAAAACAACTGCATCAGTTATCTGTTCCGGTTTCACAGCACTTATATCTCCCTCAAACAATACACCATCCAGCACAATTAATGGTGCATTATTGCCTGATATTGAGGCAGCACCCCTTATTGTAACAACTGAGCCGGTCATGCTTTTTGCAACTGCAGTACCATACCCTATTACAACCACATCCTGTAACGCATCCGCAGCAATGCTTATACCAGAAAGCCGTCCTTCAAGCATTTCATTCGAATAGGCAATTTTTGTATCTCGGCTGCCTAACATATTATAAGCATAATCTAAAGGATTTAACCACCACAGGGGTTGCATTTTTGAATCCTTATCCCAATTGTAATGGTACAATAAAGGTTGTGTACCATAACCGGTGTTAGTAAGTTGATTTATACTATATGGCCAATGAGATTTTACGGCATACTGATAATTGTTGTAAGGCATTGTCCATTTATGCGGCTCAATTTTATCTAATGAAGCATCATACATCACTGACATCAATTCAGCTACAGTTTTTTCGTTGCCCGTTGTAATACGTACAGTAAATGTTTCCTTAGTGCCAGGTGATAAGTTCTTCCTGTATTGCTCTACTATGATTTCGGTTTCATCACTAATTGATGCAGCACTGTATAGGCTTTCATTTTTTATGTGCAACTGATTACTGTGAATGTAAATATGCGATATACTTATTTTTCCAACAGCATCCCGGGGCATCATGTACGCCCAGTTGATAACACCATTTTTATGATAATCGTACGTGTAACTATGTTTAGGTTTCAGCTTTCCTGAAGCATTGGAATAATACTGCACGTGAAGAATGGAATAGATGCTATCCTCTCTTGTACCCGAATACCACTGTAGTCGTTCACCTGCTTTACCACTGTTTACTGGCAGATAATAAAAATCATTGCCGGGAAAACTGCTGGTCTTTTTATCAAAAACATCAAAATAACTTTGCTTTACTCCAAGCAAGCTGCCATTTTCTGTACAGGATATTTCAAGCTGGTAATTGCCCGCAGGAAGCAGGTCAGCAGGCATGGTAAGTTTATCTGTGCCAGACTTAAGTAAAGTGGTATAAACAAGTTCCTTTTGAATGTCCGTTGCTGAATGACTTTCTATTTTTTTTACGCCATATACCCATTCATGATTCTCCCACCTGTAATCTTCAGCAGCAGGCGATAAGGAGGATTTAAAAGATTTTTGAACCCGGTATATTTTAGCTTCGAGTGTTTTAACAATAAGTCCTGAAAAATCGTTGCTGGCATTTACTGCAATCTTCCCTAATGCACTGCGTTCATAAATCCTAGCCAGTTTATACTCAATGGTTACCGGTTGGTTACTCAGCCTTAGTTCAAGTGTTGCCTCATGCGACTCGCCGGTAGCATCTGTTGCTTCTGCTTCAATTGAATAAGTTGCCATACACCTGCCCCGCTCATCTTTACAAATAAAGTTATTCAGTAATGTCGATGATACCGGGATAAGCAATTCTCCATTTATATCAGTAATGCCTGTGGTATCGGCTAATTCAAAATTTTGAACAGCAGTATTAATTGCATTAATATTTAGAGATTGTATAGCCTTATCAAAACGTACATGTATCGTATAGTCAATTGCAACACCCGAAAGTAACATGCCTGCGAACGAACGGGTTTTTGCTTTAATAAAAAAGCTATCTCCCAATTGAAGAAAAGTTCCGGGCTTTTCCAGCACAAGTTCAAAACTTGGACGTTTGTATTCCTCTACTTTAAATTTACCCTCATTTCTGCCATCCATATCTGCAAAATCAATATCAAAACTCCATTCACCAGTTGGTGCATTTGGCTTTAATTTATACATACCTGAAATAGCACCAAACTCATTCAATTTTACTTTAACTGTATCTACTGTTCGCCCAAAAGGATCTTCAACAAATACTTCCAGTTTTTGCTTAACGAGCTGTAAAGTTTCCTTTACTTCATCATTAAACAGTTTTTTGAAGAGTGGAAAGCGAAGATTTTTTTTGTTCACCAGCATCATTTCACCGGTTTTGGGATTACGTGTGAGCAATATCCCTTTAAAATAAACCGTTTGCCCTGGCCGGTATATAGCCCTGTCTGTAAACAAATGCATGACCATATTATCCGCATAATAATCGATTAATTCATCATCTTCTTTATCATAAACCTCATAGGGCAAACTGTTGTTAGGTTTATTAAAAGTTACCAGTGTGGTATCATTGCCATAAATGGCCAATATGTCATCAACATCTTCATGATGCACATCTATATAGCCCGATGCATTAACTTTTTGTATCAGCGGTTTTAAACCATTAATGTGATTGTTTTTTTTAGGCAGCAAAAATTTAACTGTGGCACCATTTAGGGGCATTCCTGTTTTTCGATGTAGGATAAAGAGGCGTTTATCGGCATTAACGCCTGCAATATTGGTAATATACACATTACAGTAGCGCAGGCCGCCAGTATTGTTGTTGATGAAGCTATCGCTGAATAAAATGGCATAGTTACCAGCAGGCATTCCGGGTAATACAATTTTTGCAGCATGTATTTGAAAGTCACTTTGCAGTGGTAAATTAATTATGGTGTCTTTATATGCAGCATGCTGCATCAACCTTAATGTATCGGCTCTGGTTAGAAGCTTAATATCATCAAATGCCCACCGCTTTATTATACGGATATGAATGGCTGATGTATTCTTAAAAAATATTCTACCTTCAATTGATCCGCCGGGCAAATGATAGGCCTGAGTTATAAAAGAGATTTTCTTTTCCTGTATAAACGCCTTTTGCAATAACAAGCTGTTTCTTAGGTAAGCAAAACTGTCGAACACCTTGTTGTTAGCGTCAAACAATTCAACTGCTTTTTTAAAATACCACCTGTATGTGGTATCAAATATGGCTGATGAAGCATAGTTATTGGCGTACTGTACTTTATAAAAATCCGCATATTTTTCTCCCCGGCTTTTCCATAAAAGACATAGTTGAAAAACAGCATGCGCTTTTACGGCACTGTAGGGTGATTGCCTCAACTGCAACAGGTAATTTTCGAAATATACACCAGCACTGTCCATTTCATTACCCTGCATCTGAAAAAAAAATTTTCGGGCCAAGCTTTCTATAAAGTAAAACTTTTTACTGGCTTCCCGATTAAAAGCTGCCCAATCGCTGTATAATTTATAGGTGTGTTCAAATGAAGTATTTAATCCCGGGGGTAGCTGCTTTGATGTAATGAATGAATCAGGCGACATTAAAAGCCAGGATGCTCCGGGGTTAAAAGTATATCCTTTGATGGCATCGGCATAATGCAGTTGTTCTGCGTAAATTATATCCGTAAATACAGGTTTAAAAAGAAACAATAACGGGTCTTTGGTCAGCCATAAAATTGTGTTCGCATCTACCCGGGTTAGACCATAACTAAATTGCCTCGCTATCTCAAAATGACTATTAATTACACTATCCAACTGTACCCCTGTTAACAACCTGTAATCCGGTACTCCCCGAGGCAGTTTGAATAAGTTTTTATTGCCCCTGAACAAAAATCTGCTCCTGAAACCGCCAATTCTTTTTGCCTTCAATAAATGCATCATAGCCTGCATCAAAGGGTTTTTATTCGCCGCAATGATGCTATCCATAAATGATGCATTCATAAAATAAAGGGTATCCTCATTTTTTACATCTTCCACTTTCATCTGCATAAAAAAACACCTGGCTACCACAATGTCATTGCCATTCAAAGCCGCCTCCTGCTTTATTTTTTCTAATTGTGTTGTTAGTTCAGTGAGATTGTATTTACGGTCTATCCTACTTTCTAAATCATCCCATTGTATAGTTTGAGACAGTGCAAACTGGTGCATTAATATTACAGCCAACAAAAGGGCGAATTTTTTCATTCTATATATTTAACAGGGGATGCACTAATTTTTTGCCTTAGATAAATTACTTGTAATTACCCCACCCTCCTTACCCCAACCACCAAATGCTCCAGGTTGTTTTCGGCAAAATAAGTGGTGCAGGTGGCGGCAGCTTTTTGCAGCAGTGCCGGCAGTGTTGGTTGTGCCGGGCCAAACAGGCGATAGGCCTTTTTTTCGGCAGTTGCAGTATCAATACTTTCAATAGCCTGCAAGGCTTCTATTACGGCTACAGCATGTAAGCCTTCATCTTTTAGCTTACCAAGTTCTGCAATCATCCAGCTTAAAGCATAAAAATAACGGGTATCCAGCAGCAGCAGGTACCGGGCGGCACCGGCATCGGGCATGGTATTAAACGGCGAACTTATAATTGCTTTTGTGGCATATTTAGCCAGGTGCTTTGGTGCCTTTTTATTTTTTGCAAGTTGTACGGCGCCACACAAAGCCTTCGGATAAATGCTGAGCCAGCGCAACTTTCGCCGCAATTCGTGTACATCATGCTCTATATCATCAAAATGAAAATCTTCGGCAGATACAAATGCTATGATATCGTATATGGCCGTTCCATAAAAATGTTCAATCGCCTGTAACTCTTCTTTTTCACTCATCCAGTTGGCCGTACGTAACTTCTGCTGTATTTTATCCAATCTTTCAGCAGCCTCACCTATCCATTTTTTTTCGGTGAGTATTTCGTTGAGGTGTTGTATTTTTTCCCTTATTTCGGCCTGCAGGTAGTTGATAACGGCAGGGGGTATCTTTTTATTTGGTTTCAAATCCCTGGCCACCACATCGTAATAATCAATAGCACCAATACCGTCTTCAAGCAGTTTAAAATGGGCTTTCATTTTGGTAAAGCGCTTTTCGTTGTGCAGGCCTGCATACAGCTTGCACAGCCCTTCCAGCATAAATAATGGGGTACGGGCATTATTACGGAACAACCATAGTGCAGGATTTTTTTGTTTGCCTGCTGCAACCAGTAACTGTTGTAACTGGCCAATAAAATGGTCAAAGCGTTGTTGTCCGTTTGTCATAATGCTGTTGTTTTATCTGTTTCAGTTTACTGTTCAAAAAAAGCCACACTGCCGCCCACCCAGGTTTTATCTTTATTATACCGGGTGCCAATCATTTTACCTTTGCTCAGCCGGGCCAGGTTATGTACGGCCTGCGGCCGGGCCCATCCTTTTTTCCAGAAATAAAACAGGCGTATCTCTGCTTTGGCTGGCCCGTCGGGGGTTTCGATAACATCGGCATATTTTACCTTGCGTTGCAGTATCCAGTTTTGTGGATCGGTAATTTTTTCAATATCGGCTGCAGTAACGTCAATCAATACGCCCATACCGGCAAATGAAAACAGGGGCTTGAGCACATAATTTTCGAGGTCGGCAGGCAGTTGTTTTATTTCATTGAGGTAATAGGTAGCCGGTACGTATGCATTATGTATTAGTGGCAAAGTGTATTTACTGATGCGGTAAAACCAGTTAGGATGCGGCACCCATTCTACCAGCCAGGGTTGGGTAAGGTCAACAATATTGCCTAAATCTTTTTGCTGCTGCAGGTCGTCGAATATCAGGCGATTGTAAATTCGTTTTATTTCCACCAGACTGCCTTCGTTTTGATAAAAAAGTTTATCCTCTTTGCCAATTAACTGAGTAAGACAAACCGTTTTAATACCCAGCAGTTTTTCGGTGGAATAAAAATCGATCCGTGTTTTTTGTTTTTCCGGAAAAATTTCGAGCAGGATGATATTTTCGGGGGGCAAATCGCCTACAATAATTTCTTTAAGCAGTTGCAGGTAAGTATCCTCATTGTAGCCATTGAGGTAAGCGCTGTAGCCCTCCGGCAGGCTGGCATACTCTTTTGTAATGGCACTATGAAATGCCTGGAAGGCAAACAACGTGGGGAAGCCCTGCATTTCTATCAACTGTGGTTCCAGTTCTCCAGCCGTGTTTTCGCAAACGCCAAAATCAAATACTACAAATTCACTCCAGGATTTTTCGCCAGGCACCTGTACATTTTTGGGTATAGCCCTTTGTGTGAGTGTATCAAACCCGGGATGCGTAATCACATCAATGATCTCCTCGCAGGCGTCCAGCATTTTTTGGGTAAATGCTTTAGGAACAAATACTGGTGTTTCGGCAATACGAAAATCCAATGCCCCGGGTTGCAGGGCTTGTACCTGCTGCAGGTAAGCTTCATATTTTGTGATAGAAAAACTTTGATTAAACTGCCGGCGTAATTCTTTTTGCATAGCACTTTTATTAATCTCAAATGGCAGTACTAAAAGTAAGCTAATACGGGCAAAAGACAACAACTGGCCGGGGAATCAAATTTTAGTGTACCGTTAAATGCTTTAATGCTATATCCAAAAAATTGGGCAGCACTTTGGAATAGGTAAGCATAATTTTATCGGGGTCGTTGAGCTGTTCCATCATACTGCGCCATTTTTCGAGGCCGTGGTTTTCGATAACGGTATCCCGTTTATCTTCCTGCTGCAGGTACAGGCTCATGCCTTGTGCATCTGCTTCCGGATGAAATTGTGTACCTACCATATAATCGTTGAAACGTACAGCCATGATGGCCCTTTCGAGGTTTACATGCGGCCGCTCTTTTTCGATGGCTAATACTGTGGCCCCTGCATTGTGCATCAGTTGATAATTGGGTTGTATCACCTGGTAATCCCGGCTGTCTACAGCAAAAAAAGGATCAGCCATACCGGCAAAAACAGCTTCCTGTTGCCCACTGCTAAAAAGATGGATGGGAAACACCCCAAAAGCGGTGCTTCTTCTTTTACACACATTCCCTGTATTAAAATAGCGGCAGGCTAATTGAAAAGAATGACAAATGAAAAAAATATGTTTTTTGGGGAAATTATCCTGGTTTTTATTCCAGCCATCTACTGTACCAATCCAGTTAAAAAAATTGTCTTCCCAAATTGTGCCCACCCCGTCAAAAGGATTGCCGGGGCCTCCGCTGGAAATATACACATCGTACTCCAGCCCCGGTACCGCATTATTTTGACGCACATCAAATTCATCCCAGTTGAGAATTACATTTTTACGTATTCCATATTCTTTTAAAATTTGGCGTATGCAACGCATGCCCTGGTTGGGATGACCGTTATTTAAGTCTAAAATCGCTGCTTTAACCTCAGTTTTTCCGTTTACACTCATGCAGCAAACTTAGCGAATTAATCATTTTACCCCGATAGCAGTGCAGATAACGGTGCTGGGTAAAAGCTTTTAGCCTTTTTGCCAGTTATACACAATTCTGTGCAGCCCTGTATCCTGGCAGGCATTTTGCCCGGTTGCAGTGTGCTTTTTGTTGCTAAATGAACTATATTGCACAGCACCTTTGAACCAGTATTTAACCATCCTGGGCCTTTTATTTACACGTACCGCTTGAAGGCCATTTTCCAACTCAGCCGCCCCTTTAATCACCGGGCTATGAGCTTAAGGATAAAACTTCCTGGATTGGTTTTTCACATTAACGCCATCATCCTGCATTGCCGGGTAGTATACCCGAAATATGCATGAATCAGCCAGGCATTATCCACCCCCCATTGAAAGCATCACCAATGCACCGGGCTGTATGTGGTTCCGCTCCACAATAGCCAGGGAAAAACCGCTTGAATGAGGAAGGTATTGTTTTTTTTATTGTTGCTCAGTACTACGCTTACCGCAATGCCGCAAACATTTACCGGCGGCGGCGGAGCTATTCCCGATGCCGGTGCACAAACCTGTTTCCCCATAACGGTTTCGGGTGTAGGCAATATTAATGCCCTGTATGGGCTGGCAAGTGTATGCCTTACCATCAATCATCCTTTTGATGCCGACCTGGAAATTATTTTAAAAGCACCCGACGGCACACCAGTACAACTCTCTATCAGCAATGGCGGCAATGGCTCTAATTTTACAGGCACCTGCTTTACGGCTGCTGCCACCACTCCTATCAGCAACGGCACAGCACCTTTTACCGGCAATTATATGCCACAGGGATATATGGGCAATGTAAATAACGGGCAAAACGCTGATGGTACCTGGCTGCTGTGTATACAGGATGTGGTACCCAATGATGTGGGTACGCTTGAAAACTGGGCGCTTAGTTTTAGTAATACCCCTGCAGCGCCGCCGGCATCCTGCTCCGGCAATCCTGCAGCCGGTAATACCTGGGCTTCAGCCACCCCAATTTGTAATTTTAATGGGTTTTGCGGCAGCACATCAGCATCAGCCTACACTACCAATACATGGCCAGAACTTAGCAACGCTTTTTGCGGCGTAATAGATAATAACGCTTTTGTAAGCTTTATTGCTGCTGCTCCCAGCGCCTCCTTTAATGTATGGGTAACCAACAGTTTAAAAGCACTGGGCATACAAATGTTCTTTTTCAGCAACAATACGGGTGCCGGGCTGGTAACATCGCATGGATGCTATACACAAATATTCCCCTCTTCATCTGGCCCAACATTGGTAACCGCTACAGGATTAATACCGGGCAATAAATATTACCTGATGATAGATGGCCGGGATGGGGATATTTGTAATTACACCATATCTGCTGCTACTGGTGTAAACTTTTTATCGGTAACACCTATGCAGGCGGATATTTGCCCGGGGCAGGCGGTTGAACTGCAAGCCAGCGGTGGCAATGGTATATACAATTGGGCGCCGGCCGAGGGCCTTAATAAAACTACGGGCAATAAAGTAATAGTTACCCCTGCCGAAACAACGGTGTACACGGTTACATCAGGCGGCAACAGCGGTTGCCCGCTATCAGCAGCCATTGGGATTATTGTACACGATAAACCCAGCCTGGGTGAAGATAAAACGCTGGGGATATGTCCTGGCGGCAGTTTTAACTTAAACGAGTTATTCAATACGGCCAGTCTTAATACCCTTTGGACCTCATCGGGTATAACGGTTACGAACCCCTCAGCAATAAATACTACAGGCCAATATGAACTGGTTGGCACAAATGAATTTGGCTGTGCAGATACGGCTGCTTTGTTGCTTACCAGCACCAGTAAACCTAACCTTGGTGAAGATAAAACGCAACCCTTATGTAAAAGCCTTACTACGGATCTTACCACGCTATACAATACTACGGGGCTTACAACACAATGGACTTTTGGCGGTGTGCCGGTAACAGCACCAGAAGCGATTTTTTTCCCGGGAAAATTCCAGTTGGTTGCATCGGCGGGCAGCAACTGTATTGATACGGTACTGGTAACCGTGGTAGAATATCCTCTGCCTAATTTAGGCAGCGATAAAACATTAAGTATATGCCCCGGAACATCTATTGATTTGCAGGGATTGTATACCACCACCGGGCTTTCGGCATCCTGGCTATTGAATAATATGCCGCTAACAACACCCACGCATGTTACCGACAGCGGCACGTATCAATTAATTGTGCAAAATACAGGCGGATGTACTGACAGTGCCGAAGTAACGGTTACGGTTAAACCCGATTTTAGTATTGGTACTGATACCACGATTAATATTTGCGAAGGCACCAGTATCAATATCAGCCAGTTATTTTCAACGGGAGGCTACACTACCGAATGGAGAAAAGATGGCATAGTGATTACAGCCCCGGTTGCAGAATCTGCAACGGCACAATATCAACTGGTGGCACTCAATGGCCTGAGTTGTACAGATACGGTATGGATAAATCTTGTGGTACGCAATAATCCCAAAATAGGTAACGATAAAACTGAACAGGTATGTACCGGCAGTGCGGTTAATCTTACACAGCAGTTTAATACACCGGGCATGACGCAAACCTGGTATAAAGATGGCTTACCGGTAATCAACCCCTTTTCTATTGTAGATGCACCCGGAACTTATCAGATGGTGGCCAAAAATATTTACGGCTGTAGCGACACGGCTGCTTTTACAATCATTCCTGCATTTAAGCCCAAACTGGGCCCGGATAAAACCATCACAATCTGCAACGAAGTACCCTACAACCTTAATTCCACATACTCTTTTGCAGGACTAACTGCATCATGGTCAATTTCCGGTACTCCCGTTACCAATGCCAATGCCATTACAGAAGCCGGTGTTTACCGTGTAATTGCAACCGGGGGTATTGGATGCAGTGATACCGCATTTGTAACTGTAAACAAAGTAGCGGCTCTTCATCTTGGTGCAGATAAAACAAAATTTATTTGCGAAGGCAGTACTGTAAACCTGGCTAATGAATTTGCCACGGCTAATTTGCAAACGTTTTGGACAAAAGAAGATATCCCTGTTGCAGATGCAGGTTCGGTGGATACACCCGGCACCTACCAATTAATAGCAACCGATGGGGGTACCTGCAACGATACTGCTTTACTGATACTTACCGTTAACCCCAAGCCCTTTGCCGGCAAGGATACTACTGTGGCTTTTTGCCTCAACGACAGTATTAACCTCCCGGGCATTTACCCGGCCACCGGTTTATTGCAAAACTGGACGATGGGTGGCCTTGCCGTAACGAAACCAAGTGCCGTAAACAGTTCTGGCTTGTACAGGCGTATTGTAATTGAACCGGTATCTGCTTGCCGGGATACCGCTTTTGTTACACTCCAGGCCCTGCAAACACCCGATTTAGGCCCCGATAAAAACCTTACATTTTGCTCAGGATTTACAGCAGACCTCAACAGCATTTTTAATAATACCGGATTTGATAACTATTGGACAAAATCTGGTGTAGCTGTAGCAAACCTATCGGCCATTACGGTACCGGGACTGTATAAGCTGGTATCGGTATCTGCAGCAGGATGCAGGGATTCCGCAAGAGTTACGCTAAATTTTGGTGGCAAGCTCAACCTCGGTGCCGATAAACAGCTAAGCATTTGTCCTGGCACAACTGCCGACCTCACAAAGGTTTTTAGCACGGGCACCCTCAACAGCAACTGGACACTTAACGGCACACCAGTTTTAAACCCTGCTGCCGTAGCCAGCTCAGGCAACTACCAGCTTATCGCTGATAATGCGGTGGGTTGCCAGGATACTGCTGTTGTTACTGTGAGCTATGCCACAAAGCCCGACCTTGGTGATGACCAACAGGTACTACTATGCGAAGGAAAGTCAGTAAATGTAGCTAGCCTGTTTAATTTCGCCGGCCTGTTTACCAAATGGGAAAAAGATGGAAACCCTATTGCTGCCCCGGGAACTGCCAGTACAGCAGCCACCTATACGCTGGTAGTTGCCAATACCAAAGGTTGTACGGATACAGCTAATGCCATCATTACGGTAAACAGCCGGCCTAATCTTGGCAGCGACAGGATAAAAACCATCTGTCCCTGGGATGTAATTAATATCAATGATGAGTTTACCCTGGATGAGCTTACAGCATTATGGACCCTGAATGGCAAAACGGTTGCAGCACCGGCTGCGGTAGATAAACCGGGGAATTACAGGGTGATTGCATCAGATGCCAACGGCTGTACCGACACGGCCAGCCTTGCACTGATACCGGGTAGCAAACCATCGCTGGGCCCCGATCAGGCCAGGGGAGTATGCCCGGGCACCACCAGGAACATCAATGCACTTTACCCTACACACCTGGTAAACAATTGGTATTTTAATGACGAACCTGTTACAAATCCAACAAGAGTTTCTGAACCGGGATTTTACACACTGATTGTTGCTAACAACAACGGCTGTACGGATACTGCAATTGTAAGGCTCTACAATTTTGTAAAACCGGATTTAGGTAATGATAAAAATATCAGCATTTGCCCTGGCAGTTCCGTGGGCTTAAATGCACAGTACAACCTGGCTGGCCTTGCATCCACCTGGACAAAGGAGGATAATACGCCGGTAACTAACCCCAACGCCGCCACTGAGGCAGGCCTTTACAGGGTAATTGTAAGGGAAGCTACCGGGTGTGCAGATACGGCATTTGTACAGATTACTGTAAAAAATAAACCAGCACTGGGCATTGATAAAAAAGAAAGTACATGCCCCGGCGTGGCATTTGATTTAACAGCCTTATATAATACAGGTACTTTAAATACAGCGTGGACACAAGCCGCTGTAAACATAACCCAACCTAATGCTGTAACCCAGCACGGCATCTATCAACTGGTTGCCACTAATACTGAAGCCTGCTCCGATACAGCACTGGTAATACTTACACACCACCCTAAACCCTCATTGGGCACAGATAAAAATATAGCCATCTGCACCGGCGAAACTGCAAGCCTCAATACTTTGTTTAATACAACAGGACTTACCGCTAACTGGCAGTTGAATAACAGCATGGTTACAAATAACAATTCAGTTAGCACCCCGGGAGAATATATACTAACGGCAACCAATAGCTTTAATTGCAGTGATACTGCCAGCGTTCAGCTTTCGGTAAAAAATATTACCTACAGTACAAGCTTTGATACAATCTGTAAAATACAAACACCATACTCATGGAATGGCAACAGCTACCATGCAACCGGCAACTACCAGACCGTACTAACCAATGCTGCAGGCTGCGATTCTATTGCAACACTTCACTTAATGGTATACGATAGCAGCAGCAGCGTTACAACTGTTACTATATGCAACAGCGAGCTGCCTTACGTATGGAACAACAACAGCTATACAAACGCCGGGGTGTACCAAACAATATTAGTTAATGCCAACGGGTGCGACTCTATTGCCACCCTGCACCTACATGTAAACAACAGCAGCAGTAGTATTACTGAAATCAGCATTTGCGAAAATGATTTACCCTATACCTGGAACGACAGCAGTTTCAATACTGGCGGTACTTACAAAATAATACTGCAGAATATACTAGGCTGCGATTCCACAGCATTTTTAAAACTTATAGTAAAACAGGAAAGCCACAGCCATTCGGCCGTTACCGTTTGCGCCAACCAGCTACCTTATCAATGGAATGGCAACAACTACAATGCCGCTGGCTCCTATGATGTATTGTTAAAAAATATTGCAGGATGTGATTCCATCGCAACACTTACTCTTACCGTAAACGATACCAGCTACAGCAACAGCAACATAACCATTTGTGCCAACCAGCTACCTTATCAGTGGAATGGTAATAATTACAATGCTGCTGGTACCTATGAAGTAGGGTTAAAAAATATTGCCGGATGTGATTCTATCGCTACGCTTACACTCACCGTAAACGATACCAGCTACAGCAACAGCAATATAACCATTTGTGCCAACCAGCTACCTTATCAGTGGAATGGTAATAATTACAATGCTGCTGGTACCTATGAAGTAGGGTTAAAAAATATTGCCGGATGTGATTCTATCGCTACGCTTACACTCACCGTAAACGATACCAGCTACAGCAACAGCAATATAACCATTTGTGCCAACCAGCTACCTTATCAATGGAATAACAACAACTACAATGCCGCAGGCACTTATGAAGTATGGTTAAAAAATATTGCAGGATGTGATTCTGTTGCAACACTTACAATCTCCGTAAACGATACCAGCTACAGTAACATCAGCATAACCATTTGCGCCAACCAGCTACCTTATCAATGGAATAACAACAACTACAATGCCGCAGGCACTTATGAAGTATGGTTAAAAAATATTGCAGGATGTGATTCTGTTGCAACACTTACAATCTCTGTAAACGATACCAGCTACAGTAACAGCAGCATAACCATTTGCGCCAACCAGCTACCCTATCAATGGAATAGCAACAACTACAATGCCGCAGGCACCTATGAGGTATGGTTAAAAAATATTGCAGGATGTGATTCTGTTGCAACACTTACAATCTCCGTAAACGATACCAGCTATAGCAACAGCAACATAACCATTTGTGCCAACCAACTACCTTATCAATGGAATGGTAATAATTATAATGCCGCTGGCGCCTACGATGTATTGTTAAAAAATATTGCCGGGTGTGATTCCATCGCAACACTTACACTTATTGTAAACAATACTTCTGAAAGCACAGAAAATATAAGTATTTGCGAAGCCAGTCTTCCCTATGTTTGGAACAACATGCAGCTTACAGCCACGGGTCTATATTCAACAAAACTGGCGAATATAGCTGGTTGCGACTCTACAGCCCGGCTAAACCTAACTGTTCATCAAGCCACTGCCAGTACTACAACTATACAGCGCTGTGCTAAAAAATTACCATACCTGTGGAATGGTAACAACTACAGCAACCCGGGTATATATTCCGTTGTATTAAAAAACCAGTTCGGTTGCGACTCTGTGGCTACCCTCGAACTAATATTGGATCCTGCAGATACCAGCATTACAAAAGTTGCGGTATGCCTTGCCCAACTACCTTATCAATGGAACGGTAACAGTTATGCAAGTGCAGGCACTTATTTTCATTT
Source organism: uncultured Chitinophagaceae bacterium (assembly GCA_937873715.1). Classification (GTDB taxonomy): domain Bacteria; phylum Bacteroidota; class Bacteroidia; order Chitinophagales; family Chitinophagaceae; genus Ferruginibacter. The sequence continues at coordinate 96,117 of CALMYJ010000031.1, read as the reverse complement.
GTTCACCAGTGCCACCGGTTGCGATTCTGTTGCTGCGCTTGAACTAACAGTACACGAAGCAACCAGCAGCACCAACCGCATAACTATTTGCAGCGGCTACCTGCCCTATTACTGGAACGGGCTCAATTTATATAATGCCGGCAATTACAGTGTACTACTTAAAAATCAATTTGGTTGCGACTCAACAGCCAACCTTCAACTAGTAGTACATAAAAACACATACAGCAACGTTAGTAAAACAATTTGCAATAACGAATTACCATACACATGGAATGGTGTTGAATATCCTTTCCCGGGCGCCTATTCAGAAACCTTCCTGAATGTAAACGGATGCGACTCTGTAGCTACATTTACACTAATTGTAAAATCATGGCCCAAAAAACCAAACCTGGGTGCAGATGTTACTATTTGTAAGGAAGACAAACTTGTGCTTAACCCCGGCAGTTATGAAAATTATCTTTGGCAGGATAACTCTACCGCACCTGTATTAAATATTGAAAACACGGGAATGTACATTGTAAAAGTTTGGAGCGACAGTAACTGTGTGGCTTCGGATAGCGTGTATGTAAAAGTAGTGGAAACCTGCGGCGAACTGTACTTCCCTACCGGCTTCACACCAAATGGTAATGGGCTGAATGAAACTTTTGGCCCGGGACCAAAAGACAATTTACTCACTATAAGCCAATACAGCCTGCAGGTATACAACCGTTACGGGCAAATTGTTTTCAGCAGCACCGATCCTAATCGTCGATGGGACGGCACTTACCAGGGCAAAAGAATGGAAACCGGCACCTACGTTTGGATTGCCACCTATCTGAATCGTAACAAATACCGGAAAACACAAAAAGGACATATTACCTTACTCCGGTAAAAAATGCTTTTCTAATCTTCTTTTTGATCTTTTATCAGCAACGCCATCAGGTGCTGGTACATAATTTTGGGCATGGTATTGCATTTTGCAAAAGCGGCTTCACGCTGGTGGTACTGGCCAAGTGCTGTAGCCAGTTGCTTAATTTTGGGTGGCGTTGATAAAGGCTCGTCAGATGCCGCCACACGAAGATGGCGCAAACGCTGGCGTTGTGCCTTTATGCGGCGGATAATTTGTGCTGTTTCTTCCTGCTGGTATTGTTTAATTACATCGGGATGCAGGTGTTGCTGCACCAACTGCACAAAAACAAAGTTCTCTTTAAAAAACTGCGGCAGGTAAATATTGCGATTGCCCTCGTAACTCTGCTGGTCGAAATCGATAGACCGGATACGAAATTGTATATCATCAAAATCCTGCGTAATATCAAATACAAAATTATAACTCCGCATATCACCAAGCAGGCGTACAAAACAGCGCTCATTGAACTTCACAAATTCTTTTGCAATTTTTTTCAGGTTGTACTCCGGTCTTTGCAAATGCTCTTTAATAAATACATCACCCGGCACCCCGGATATATGCTCTTCGGCTAATGTATTATCATCTATTAAAAAATTAATCCAGTGTGGCGAAAGCAGGTGCTCCAGCTCCATTCCAAAAATTCTTGAAGCATCAGCTACTTTAATATAAAAATAGTCGTGTACCTCGTTGTAATTATTTACAATTTTGATACGAAAAGGCTTTGAGTTTCCAAAAAGGCAGTAATCAATCCGCTCAATATGCAGGTGCTCTTCGGCTTGTGTATGCCCGCTGGATTTAAGTAAGGAATAAACCCTTTTTAAAGCAGCATGAATTTCATCCGTGAGTGATGGATTGTAAAAAACTGTTTCCCACAATGTATCCTTTCCTGCCTTATCTGTTACAGGTATGCCGTAGTTAAAATGCTTCAGGGTATCGTAAGATACGGGCAGTTGCATCTCTCTGCCATATCGCCTGAGGTAACGCTTAAATGGTTTACCAACGGTATAGGGTATTTTCTTTTTGCTGATATGATCGTTGGAATGAGTATGCATATTTACATTTCGTGCGACACTTTTTTGAAACCCTTCCACCATTTACCTTTTTTGATGGTGCCATTATTATTTCCCGGCTGGCTTTTCATCTGGGCATCCAGTACGGCTATTAGTACCATATTAAAAATAGAACGCACCGAGCTACCTAACTGTAATACATGTACGGGTTTTTTAAGTCCCAGCAGCACCGGCCCTATCGCATCATTACCGCTTACCTCCTGCAGCAGGTTATACGCAATATTACCTGCCGCCAGGTTGGGGAAAATAAGGGTATTCACTTCGCCATCGAGTAATTCAGTAAACGGATAATTATCCTTTAATATTTCTTTATTGAAAGCCACAATGCCCTGCACTTCGCCATCGCAGATAAGGTCGGGGGCTTTTTGCTTTACAATTTCCCTTGCAGTACGCACCAGTTTTGCCTCCTCGCCATCGCTGCTGCCAAAGTTGCTGTAGCTAAGCATTGCAATACGTGGTGTAATGTTAAAATGCTTTACTTCATTGGCGGTTAGCAGTGTAATTTCTGCCAGCTCTTCGGCAGTGGGGTGAAAGTTGATGGTGGTATCGGCCAGGAATAATGGCCCACGTTTGGTAAATAAAATATACATGCCTGCAATTTTCTTTACGCCGTCTTCCGTTCCAATAGTATGCAGTGCCGGCTTGATGGCTTCAGGATAATTACGGGTGAGGCCGCTGATCATACAATCGGCTTCACCGGTATCCACCAGCATACAGCCAAAATAATTCCGATCTTTCATCATCTTGGCTGCTTCGTGCCGGTTTACCCCACGGCGCTGGCGTTTGGCATAGAACAGTTCGGTGAATTGTTTACGCAATGCCTCATGCTCATCATCTTTCGGGTTGATGACAGGTATATCCTCAAGGTCTATTTTATTATCGGCTGCTATTTTGCGTATCCTTTTTTCATCACCTAACAGTATCGGGTAGCCCACGCCTTCTTCCTGTACCAACTGTGCTACTTTAAGAATTTTTACATTTTCTGCATCGGCAAATACCACCCGTTTCGGGTCTTTCCGGGCTTTGTTACCAATCACACGGCTCAGTTGGTTATCCAGCCCCAGCCTTTTATTAAGCGATACTTCGTAAGCGTCCCAGTCGGTAATAGGATATTTGGCTACACCGCTGTCCATAGCGGCTTTGGCTACGGCCGGTGCTACAGTGGCCAGCAGCCTTGGGTCGAGCGGCTTTGGTATGATATAGGCCGGGCCAAAGGCAATCGTTTTTTCATTGTAGGCCAGGTTTACAATATCTGGTACCGGCTCTTTTGCCAGGTGCGCCAGTGCTTTTACAGCAGCCAGCTTCATGGCTTCGTTAATGGTGGTAGCCCTTACATCTAAGGCGCCGCGGAAGATGTAGGGAAAGCCGAGCACATTATTTACCTGGTTGGGATAATCGCTTCGGCCGGTAGCCATGATGATATCTTTACGGGCATCAGTAGCTGCTTCATAACTTATTTCCGGGTCGGGGTTTGCCATTGCAAATACAATTGGATTTTTAGCCATTGTTTTTACCATCTCACCAGAAACCACATTGCCCGAGCTGAGCCCAATAAACACATCGGCATCTTTCATGGCCTCGGCAAGCGTATAATCCTTGTATTTATCCTCGGTACAAAAATCCTTTTTAAGTTCTTCCACATCAGGACGGCTTTTGTATAAAATACCCTGGCGATCGAATACCATAAAATTTTTACGGTTAGCCCCCAGCGACTCATATAGTTTAATACAGGCCATTGCGGCAGCACCTGCACCACTCACCACAAATCTTACTTTTTCAATTTTCTTTTTTTGCAGTTCCAGGGCATTGAGTAATGCAGCAGCCGATATAATTGCCGTGCCATGCTGATCGTCGTGCATGATAGGAATTTTCAATTCCTCTTTCAGCTTTTGTTCGATATAAAAACACTCAGGTGCTTTAATATCCTCCAGGTTAATACCCCCAAAAGTGGGCTCCAGCGATTTTACAATTTGCACAAATTTTTCCGGGTCGGTTTCGTTAATCTCGATATCAAATACATCTATATCGGCAAATATTTTAAACAACACACCCTTGCCTTCCATCACCGGCTTACCGGCTTCGGCACCAATATTACCTAAGCCTAATACTGCTGTACCATTACTAATTACCCCTACCAGGTTTCCCTTGGCGGTATATTTATATACCTCTTCCACATTGGCGGCAATTTCCAAACAGGGCTCTGCCACACCCGGCGAATAGGCCAGCGATAAGTCCCGCTGCGTTTTTGCTTCCTTAGTGGGTATCACTTCAATTTTTCCCGGTCTGCCTTTGGCATGATATTCCAGCGCCTGCTGTTTACGAGATTCTTTAGACATAGTGTTGACTGCTGTTGTTGATGAAGAAAAGGGCACACAGTATTGCCGCAATAAATTGCTGCATTGGAAATAGATGGTAGCTGCGGTTTTGTGTTATTGCCATTGTACGCACAACATTACTGTTGTTCCCGGCATTTTTTGCCCGAAAGTGCTGCAATGTACAAAAATCATATGCACTATATACGAAAGCCATACCGGGAATAAAATTTCACCCATTGTGTAATTTATGCATTTGTTCAGTATCTAAAAGCAGCCCTGTATTTTAAAAAACTTGCTGCCAAAAAATAAAATAGCTTCATCTACCGCCAGCATACAACATTTTTCCAGTCGTCAAAAAATCATATTGTGTTCAAAATTATATTTGAACATTGCAATATTGTTATTATTAAGTTAGAGCACTCAACAGTTTACAAAATATGATTTCAAGACTTATATCCTTTTTTACAGCCCTTATATTGGCCTGCCCGGTTTTTGCACAAAATGCCGATTCATTAACCATCCGAAAAATCACCAACGATATCCTTTCCAATGGTGGAGCTTATGAAAACCTGCGTTATCTATGCAAAAAAATAGGGCCCCGGCTAAGTGGTTCTGCAAACGCACAAAAAGCCGTAGAAGCTACTGCCCAAATGCTTAAAGCTGCCGGGGCCGATACCGTATACCTGCAGCCCTGCATGGTACCCCACTGGGTGAGGGGTACAAAGGAAACAGGTTTTATTACAATGGCCAATGGTGCAAGGCGCATCTTAAAACTTTGTGCCCTCGGCAACTCTACAGGTACCGGCACAAAAGGCATTACCGCACCGGTGGTTGAAGTAAAGAGCTTGGATGAACTGGAGCAATTAGGAGAAAAAATGGTTAAAGGGAAAATTGTATTCATTAACCTGCCGATGAACCCAACGCATATACGCACTTTTAAGGCTTATGGCGAAAGTGGTAAAGCAAGGGTGCAAGGGCCATCCAAAGCGGCAAAATATGGGGCGGTTGCAGTAATGGTGCGATCGCTGGCCAGCAACCCCGATGATTATCCACACACCGGTGTAACACAGTACAACGATTCGTTTCCCAAAATACCGGCCGTAGCCATCAGTACCAATGATGCCGAATGGCTGAGCAGGCAGTTAAAATTAAAAATACAACTGAAGGCCTTTGTACAAACCAATTGTATGCTGCTGCCCGATGCCCCCTCTTTTAATGTGGTGGGTGAAATAAGGGGTAGCGAAAAACCCGAAGAAATTATTACCGTTGGCGGCCACCTCGATAGCTGGGATTTAGCCGAAGGCGCCCATGATGATGGTGCAGGCTGTGTGCAAAGCATTGAAATAATCCGTGTATTGAAAGCCCTGGGTATTAAGCCCAAACGCACTATACGTGCCGTAATGTTTATGAACGAGGAAAATGGCGGCAAGGGTGCTGATAAATATCTTGAACTGGCAAAAGAAAATAAAGAGCAACACATTTTTGCACTCGAAAGCGATGCCGGTGGTTTTTCGCCAAGAGGCTTTAGCATTGATGCCACCGATACCCAATACGAATCTATACTGCAATGGAAGCCCCTGTTGTATGAATATGGTGTGTATAATTTTACCCGTGGCGGCAGCGGTGCCGATGTAGGTAAATTAAAAAAGATAGGCGCAGCCACAGCAGGGCTTGAACCCGACAGCCAGCGCTACTTTGATGTACACCATGCCAGCACAGATGTATTTGAAGCGGTGAGCCGGAGGGAACTGCATCTGGGTGCTGCCGCAATGGCTGCTATCATCTTCCTGGCAGATAAGTACGGATTATAAGTATATTGCGATAAATCAAATTGTATGAGCCAGACAGTTCCCCCTGCTTTTGAACCCAAAAAAAGCAGTGGCTTCAAAAAATTTTTACGCAGAACCTTAGTGGTGCTGTTCATCTTACTGGCGGTATTTTTATGGTGGCGCTATTATTTTGTTTTTGGCGAAGGGGTAAAATCGGGCGAACTGAATTACCTCGTTAAGAAAGGCAATATTTTTAAAACCTATGAAGGCAAACTGATACAAACCGGCTTTCGCTCAAAAGCTGTGGGTACTATCCAATCTTACGAATTTGAATTTTCGGTAGTGAGCGACAGCATTGCTAATTTATTAATGAACAACAGCGGCAGCTATTTTGATTTGCATTATAAAGAATATAAAAATGCATTGCCCTGGCGTGGCTACAGCAAGTATATCGTGGATGAAGTAATAGCCATGAAGCCAGTGGAGCGCTGATAACCTTAAGCCTGCAATAAAAATATCACTGGCTTTTTATGCAGGCTGATTTTTTGCTGGCGCCATTGAGCCACCGTTTTCGTTTGCACCTGCTCGTTAGCTCCGGTTAGTTCAGCCGCAATACAAAGTTTTGTAGCAGGTTTACAGGCTTTAAGTATAGCTTCAACCAACTGGTCGTTGCGGTAAGGCGTTTCAATAAAAATTTGTGTGCTGTTTTTTTGCTGCGATGCCTGCTCAATTTCTTTTATAGCTTTTATCCTTTCTGCAGCATCTACCGGCAGGTAGCCTAAAAATTCAAAGCGCTGGCCATTCATACCACTGGCCATTAAAGCCAGCAATATGGAGCTTGGCCCCACTAAAGGTTTTACAGTGGCCTGCATATCCTGCGCCAGCGCCACCAATACCTGCCCGGGGTCGGCAATGCCGGGGCAACCTGCTTCACTAATGATGGCAATATTTTTACCTTCTTTTATCTTTTGCTGAAATGCCTGCTTTTGCATTTCCTCTGCTTTATGAATGGCATACCATTCATAATTATCGATAACAATATTTTTGTTGAGGCTTTTTAAAAACCGCCTTGCCGTACGTTCGTTTTCGGCAAAAATTACCTGGCATTGCAATACGGCCTTCATCACATAAAGCGGTATGGTATGCGTGGCTGCTTCATCCAGCACCGATGGAATTAAAAAAACAGTAGCACTCATGCCTGTAGTTGTTTTGTTTTATACAAACTTAAAGTGGCGGCCACTACAGCATAAGTGGGTGCCAGCAGCCAGCCCACTAATACCAGCATGTGCATGAGGTAAAACACCATACCATTGCCAATAGCCAGTCCTTTGTGTTTGCCAATGAAGGCAATGCTTTCGGTGGTGGATAGCTTATGTCTTTCGCTGCTGTAGTCGAGCATCGAAAAGCCGAAATAATAACATTCAATCAGCAGGGCCAAAAAAGGCGTAAACCAGCCCAGAAAAGGAATAAAGGAAAGTATAAGTATAGATACGGTATATACGGTTTGCCAAAGCGTATTACGCAAGGCCAGCTTTATACCACGTACAATATCATGCAGCAGTTGCGGCAGGCTGAAGGGAAAATCTTTGCCTTCGAGGATAGCTTCTGTTTTTTCGCTGAGGTAGGCAAATATGGGTGAGCCGATGATTAAAAAAAGGTATTTAAAAAGAGAGAAGTACAACAGCATCATTAATATCTTCACTATCACTGTACCAAATACAAACAAAAATTTAAGCCAGCCTTCGGCACCGGTACGCAGCCAGCGACCCAGCCCCGAATAATCCAGCAGGAATTGTATGGCCATATCGCTGCTCTTCCAAAAAAAGTACATCCCCACTGCAAACAGTATGGCATACAAGAGCCCGGGTATCAAAATCCAGTGCCAGAGCTTATGCTTTACAATAAAGCGATGAGCATCGGCGTACGATTGTATGGCTATGATAATTTCTTTAAACATGGTTTCAAAGGATGAACATTTACAAAGCACAAGCACTACACAGTATCTTCGCCGATAAAAATACAGATTAGTTGAAGAAATTAACAGTAGATTTTTACAACAGGCCCAACGTGGTGCAAATAGCAAAGGAGTTGCTGGGGAAAATCATTACAACAACATTTGATGGCCTGCTAACCAGCGGCCGTATCGTAGAAACAGAGGCATACGTTGCCGTTACCGATAAAGCATCCCACTCTTTTGGTGGCAGGCGCACGCCAAAAAACGAACACATGTACTCCGGCCCGGGCACTTCGTATGTATATATCTGTTATGGCATGCACCATTTGTTCAATGTGGTTACCAATAAAAAAGATGTTCCGGATGCGGTACTGGTAAGGGCAGTAGAGCCAATAGATGGAATAGGAATAATGCTGCAACGCAGTGGTAAAGCAAAAGCTGATTACACTTTAACCAAAGGCCCGGGCAATACCGGCAGGGCATTGGGTATTACTAAGCAACATTCAGGGATAGCTTTAACCGGAAAAAATATTTTTATTGCGGATGACCATTACGCCATGGCCGATAGTGATATTGGCACCAGCAAACGTATTGGCGTGGAAAGCGCCGGTAAAGATGCCTCACTGCCTTACCGCTTTTATATAAAAGGCAACCGCTTTGTAAGCGGCCAGCCCTGGCGCTAAAGCTGTTTGCATTATCATAGCAAAGCCATAAAAGCTACCTCAACTAAATAGTATTATTCGTTCCTTTGCAAACACAATCATTATCTTGCCATTAACGTATTCGTATTAAAGTTGACACAATGACCGCACTTATAATTACTGTATTTATTGCAGGTTATTTAGCCATAGCGCTTGAATACCCGTTAAAACTCAATAAAGCTGCCACCGCATTGCTCACCGGTGTGCTTTGCTGGACGATACTTATACTGAGCACCCCGGATAAGGAATCCATCAACGAACAACTGCTGCACCATTTTGGCGAAATCGCCTCCATACTTTTTTTCCTCCTTGGTGCCATGACTATTGTAGAACTGATCGACATTTACGATGGCTTTGCCATCATTACAGGTAAAATAAAAACCAAAAGCAAGGTAAAGCTGCTATGGATTATAGCTGTGCTCACTTTTTTTCTCTCTGCCTTGCTGGATAATCTTACTACAGCTATTGTAATGACCTCCTTAATCACCAAAATACTGGATGATAAAAACGACCGCTTCTGGTTTACCTGTATGGTCATCATAGCTGCCAATGCCGGTGGCGCATTTTCACCACTTGGCGATGTAACCACTACCATGCTTTGGATAGGCGGACAGATCACAGCGCAAAATATTATTGTACATCTCTTTTTACCGAGCCTCGCCGTATGCCTGGTGCCGCTGCTGATTATTAGCAACAAATTCCGTAAGCAGAAATTTGAAGCTGCTGCACCGGTTGAGTTAAGCGCTGTAAACCGCAGTGAAGCCAATTTTATATTAATACTGGGTATTACGCTGCTGTTGTTTGTGCCGGTATTTAAAACGGTAACACACCTGCCGCCATTTATGGGGGTGCTTATGTCGCTGAGCCTGCTTTGGGTAACGGTATCTTTTATACATTTCAACAAGCCGCATAAAGAAAGAAAACGCTATACGGTAACACATGCCCTGCAAAAAATTGACAGCCCGAGCATTCTCTTCTTTCTTGGCATACTGCTGGCTGTTAGCGCCCTGCAGAGCTATGGTATTTTAAAGCAAATGGCCGACTTTTTAACCGCTTCTCTGGGCAATGTTTATTTAATTGGCACAGCTTTGGGCATTATTTCGGCCATTGTAGATAATGTGCCATTAGTAGCCGCCGCACAGGGTATGTACGATTTAAGCAGCTTCCCCACCGACCATGATTTCTGGAAATTTTTGGCGCTCACTACGGGCACAGGCGGCAGCAGCATCATCATTGGCTCGGCAGCGGGTGTAGCCGCTATGGGTATCGAAAAAATTGATTTTATTCAATACCTTAAAAAAATTACCTGGATTGCGCTGGCAGGTTTTGCCGCCGGCATTGCTGTATTTATGCTGCAAACTTTGCTTTAGTATCGCCAATACTGCTGTTGGTACCAAGCATAAAAAAAGCACCGGCGATAAGATAAAAAACTAAAAAATGAGCCTAATTCATAACATAATTATCAAGAGCCCTCTTGATGTTGCAAGGCTTAACAAATTCGTTGCAACTATTGAAGGTGCAACATACGAGGCCAGGGGTGAAAACGTAATTTACTTCTGGATTAACGGAAAATCCACCAGAGGTTTGACATTACGATTGATCAAGGCTACATTGAAGTTAGAAATACTATTCTTTCAAATAAATACGACTACGACCTTACCAATAAAATAGTAGAAGAGATTTTAAAGTTAACAGACGGCATTATTATTAATGAAAACGAAGAACAGGTTTTCAACTTGCCGATTTTTGACAACGATACAATAGCTAATACTGAAATACACGACTGCGAAACCATTCAACTACTATTAAGAGAAAGAGAAGATTTTGCCATTTATGGACCAATTAGAAAAGTTTACTTTGGCAAACGCTTATATGAACATCTTAAAGGGCTTAAGAGCGAACAACTGAGAGATAAAATATTTGACATTATTTTAACCGTCAATTATCAACTACCCAACTTTGAATATGGAAACATCATGGAAGTAGGCAATTCAGATAAGGACAGAAAAATAATGAAACTGCTTACAAACAAAACCAACTGCATCATTGACAAATATGATTATATCCTGCTTGATATATCAGAGAAAGAGCTGATAATGATTACAAATGAAATACTCAACACCATGTTGCCCTCAAACTGGAAACTTGCAGACGAGTTTACCATTGTTGCACCAATTACAGATGAAAACGAATGGATGAAGTTACTGACAACTGCAAAGCAATTTGACTTATGGAACGACTATATAAAGAGCTAAAAAGTACCGGCGGCAATATTAGGTTTGGCTATATTTCTGATGACAAAAATACGATCAACATTTTTAGATGAATAAACAGTAGATTTTCTTATCAAATTCTGTGATAAAATCGGCCACATTACCAACCAGCACAACACTACCCCAAACCTCCCCTTGTTTTTATAACAGCTTATACATTTTACCTGGCATGCTGCCCACAATACCCTGCATTTCGAGCAGCAGCAGGGCAGCAGCAACGGCACTGCTGTTAAGGCCACTTTTAAAATATAAATCGTCTATATGTAACTGTGGTTGCTGTTGCAAAATATCTACCACGATTTTTTCATCCGGGCTTAGTTCAATAAACAACTCCCGTTGCTTATTAACCGGTTTTTTTGTAACAACCCAATTCATCATTTCCATTAAATCGGCAGCACCGGTTATTAAGGATGCCTTATTGTTTTTAACCAGGTAATTACAGCCTTCGCTTTTGTTATCAATTATACGGCCAGGTATGGCAAATACATCTTTATTGTAACTATTGGCCAGTTCGGCCGTAATAAGTGAGCCACCTTTTTTGCCGGTTTCCATTACTACCAGTGCATCGCACATGCCCGCCACAATACGGTTTCGGCGGGGAAAATTTTGTTTATCCGGGTTGGTATTGCTTGGATATTCTGTAATCAGTCCACCCTGCTGCAGCATTTGTTTGGCCAGCGTTTTATTTTGCGCCGGATACATGGTATCCAAACCATGCGCCAGCACCCCAACGGTTTGCAGGTTATTTTTCAGTGCGGCCTTGTGGGCTATTGTATCTATGCCAAAGGCAAGTCCGCTCAACACAATAATATTTTCAGCAGCCAGATCGTCAATTAATTTTTCGCAAACTATTTTACCATAATCGGTATTACTGCGGGTGCCCACAACCGCCACAATTTTATTGGCATTCAAATCTGCAGTGCCACGGTAGTAGAGTAATACAGGACTGTCATAGCATTGCAGCAGGCGCTGCGGATAAGCTGCATCAGTAATAAATAATGGGGTGATTTTGTACTGCTCAATAAATTTTATTTCAGCTTCACTGCTGGTAAAATCGGTGAAAGATTTGATACAACCTGCCCTTACTGTACCGATACCTTCAATCGTTTCCAGTTCTTTTTTCTTTGCTTTAAATACGGCAGATGCGCTGCCATAAATATTTACCAGCGCCTTGGCATGTACACTGCCAATATTGGGCACAAGAGTGAGGGCAATTTGGTAAAGCAGGTCGGCGGTCATTATCGCAGCTAATTTGAAGAAATGTTTCTACAAAGTAAGGTATGACATGAAAATACTAATTACTCACCACACTCAACTCCGTACGCCTGTTTTTAGCCCTGCCTGCTTCGGTGGTATTATCTGCAACAGGCTTGGAGGCGCCAAAGCCTTTGGCTTCCACTCTCTCTTTAGCAATAACACCGCTGCTGAAAAGATATTTTATAACAGCCGCAGCACGGGCATTACTCAGGGTAAGGTTATCCTGCGGCCGGCCGATATTATCCGTATGCCCGCTGATTAAAATTTTCAGGTTGGGGTTATCGGTCATCAGTTGTACCACCTTATCCAGTTCAGCCATCGATTCCGGCTTCAGCACGGCTTCTTTTGTATCGAAGAAAATATTTTTAAGTACTATGGCAGCACCGGGTGCTATAGGCTGCAGGGGAATATCGGCTGTAAATACAGTATCAACACTATTAACGGCCAAAGCATAATTTTCTGAAAAAAACAGGTAGCCCTTCCTGTTAACATTAAAGGCGTAGTTGCTGCCAACAGGCAGGGTGGTAAGGTAATTGCCTTCTTCATCCGTTTGCACCCGGCTTAGCAACTGTCTGCTGTTTAAGTCGGTAAGCTCTACGGTACTGGGCAGGCCATTTTGTGTTTTGGCATCATATACTTTGCCTTTTACCCAAAGCGTACGTGGCGGCCGTATATCATCCCGTAATTGAAAAGTATATAAATCCAGCGCTCCCCTGCAATCCACGCCTTCGCTGGCATACCAGGCAGTAGCACCATCGGCCGTAACAATCAGCGAGCCTTCTTCATCAATAGTGTTTACCGGGTAGCCCAGGTTTACCGGTTTGCCCCAATTGCCATCCGTTTGTTTTTTGGTAAAATACAAATCGGTACCGCCATAGCCATCATGGCCATTGCTGTTGAAAAACAAGGTTTGGTTATCGGCATACATAAAAGGGCAGCTTTCATCGGCTGCTGTATTTACCGCCGGGCCAAGGTTAACGGGCCTGCCCCAAATACCCCTGTCGCTGCGGTGCGATACCCAGATATCCTTACCACCATAGCCGCCGGGCTGGCTGCTGCTAAAATACAGGCTGCGTTTATCCGGCGATAAGGATGGTGCCGACTCCCAAAAATCGGTATTGATAATACCCCCCATATTTTCGCCCTGGCTCCAGTTGCCGTTTTTCATTTTGTAGGAAATATACAAATCACAACTGCCGTAGCCCTCCGGGTAATTGCAGCCGGTAAAAATGAGCCACTGCCCATCGAGCGAAATATTTTGTGCGCCTTCATTAAAGGCAGTATTTACTTTACCCTCAAGCGGCGCAGCTTTGCTCCACACACCGTTTTCAAGGCGGCTTTCAAAAAAATCTTCATCCCTGTCGCCCCGCCGGGTAAACACCAGTTGCTTACCATCGATGGTAAGCGAAGGATAATACTCCGGGTAAATAGAATTGATGCTGTCGCCGGGATTTTTTGGTGCAAACACATAATTGCCTGCCGGGTGTTCTTTTTCGTAGGCTACTGCAAATTCGTATGTACGTTTGCGGTAGTTACCGGCTTTTATACTATGGGGATTCAATGTTTTATTCTCTAAAAAAACATTTATCACATCCAGCGCTCTTTGAAACTGCCCCAGCCCGGCCAGTGAAATACTGTAGGGCAATAAAAAAACAGAAGCATAAACTGAATCCAGTTCCATTGATTGTTGAAAGCAAAATACAGAAGAATCGTACCGCCGCATATTCGCATAAATTCCTGCTTTGGAAAGCCAGGCATCTACAAATTTTGGTTCAATAGCGATGGCTGCATTCAGGTTGGCGATAGCGCTTTTATAATTTCCATCGGTAGCATAGCCATAAGCTGTTTCATTGAGTGCGGCTGCTTTTTTATTTACCTTATCGGGATCGTACCACTGACAATAAGAAGTGGAGAATAAAAAATTAAAAATTAAAAATATAAAAATGGCTTTACGGCAATTTTTCATAGTCAGAAGTTGTGCAATGAAGGTAGCAACAAAAATGAAAAACTATTTGCCAAAATTTGATGAACAATTATGACCAGCGCAGGGTTAAATGGTTCGGCATTATGTGTGTTTTTAGCCGCAGATACGCAGATGAATATTAGGGCACATTAATGCAATTATGCAGTTGCAGCTTTATCCCACTCCGGCTGCAGGTACAGTTTGCATTTGGGCGAAACCAGTGCGGCATATTTTTTGGCCGCAGATGCGCAGATGAATTTTATGGCACATTAATGTACTTATGCAGTTGCAGCGACAACTCCCATTGAGGATGCTGTTTGATATACTCAATAATCGTTGGTGTAACGATGGCCGCTTTATCCCACTCGGGCTGCAGGTACAATTTGCATTGGGGCGAAACGAGTGCGGCATATTTTTCGGCCCAGGCGAAATCCGATTGGTTAAATACCACCACTTTTAATTCGCTGGCATGTGGGAGTACTTCGGGCAGGGGTGCTTTAAATTTTTTGGGCGACAGGCACACCCAGTTCCAGGAGCCGCTGAGCGGATGCGAACCGGATGTTTCGATATTGGTTTCAAAACCGGCATTTTGCAAAGCATGGGTTAATGCATCAAGGTTGTGCATGAGTGGCTCGCCGCCGGTAATCACTACAAGTGTGCTTTTGCCCGAAGGGGTATTAGTGGTTACAGCATGTACAATCTCGTCTATCGTCATTAAAGGATGGGCGGCAGCATCCCAGCTTTCTTTTACATCGCACCACACACAGCCCACATCGCAGCCACCCAGGCGAATGAAATAAGCGGCACGGCCCTGGTGATACCCTTCGCCCTGTAAGGTGTAAAAATGTTCCATCACTGGAAGCGCTGCTGTGTGGATGGCGGCTGTGTTATTCAAATAAAAAAATTTTATACATCGGGCGGCTGCGTAAAAAGATGCCGTACAAGTGTGCGACGCAACGATGTTGATTAAAGTGGTAATGGCGGTTACCTCAAGCTTTACCCCTTAGCCAAACAGGCATTGTAAGTATTCATCAGCAGCGCTGCAATCGTCATCAACCCCACGCCACCGGGCACGGGTGTGATATAGCTGCATTTGGGTGCCACGCTTTCAAAGTGTACATCACCCTTGATGGCAAAGCCGCTTTTTTTGCTGGCATCGGGCACACGGGTAATACCCACATCAATTACTACTGCATCCTGCTTTACCATATCGGCCGTTAAAAACTGCGGCCTGCCCAGGGCGGCTACAATGATATCGGCCTGCAGGCAAATTTCTTTAAGGTTGGGGGTATGGCTGTGGCAAACCGTTACCGTACAATTACCGGGGTAGGCGTTACGGTTAAGCAGTATGCTGATGGGGCGGCCTACAATATTACTGCGGCCAATTACTACGGCATGTTTGCCCTTTGTATCAATTTTATAATGCTCCAGCATCATGATGATACCGTAAGGAGTGGCGGGTATAAACGAAGGTTGCCCTAATACCATTTTGCCCACACTTACCGGGTGAAAGCCATCCACATCTTTACCGGGATGTATCAGGTTAATCACTTTTTCTTCGCTGATATGTTTGGGCAGGGGTAATTGTACCAGTATGCCATCTACATCATTATCTGTATTCAGGCGCTCGATAGCTTCAAACAATTCATATTCAGCTACTGCCTCATCCAGTCTTATTAAAGTACTTTTAAAGCCCACTTCTTCGCAGCTTTTTACTTTGCTGGCCACATAGGTTTCGCTGGCGCCATTGTTGCCCACCAGTATGGCTGCCAGGTGCGGCAGTTTTTTTCCCTGTGCTTTCAGTTGTGTTGTTTTGTCTTTAATTCCCAGCTTTACAGCTTGCGATACCGTTTTTCCGTCTAATAATTGCATGCCGCAAAAATAATAAACAAAATGCCAGGGGCGGCTTATGCGCCAATATTGTTATATTGCCTGTAAATAATAACTGCTTTGAGAAGATATTCTATTTGTTTGCCGTTGCTATTTGTTGTTTTAACTACCCATGCCCAGGTGTTGCGCCAGCCTATATCTGCTGTGTACACCGGCCTTGGCGCTTACAGCACACAGCACACCGATGTGTTTTCCTTCAACAACAACCAGGCTGCCCTGGCGCAAATTAAAAATACCAGCTTTGGGGTGTATGGGGAGCGGCGCTTTATGTTAAGCGCCACCACGGCATATAATGCTTCAATAGCCATACCCTCTACCCTGGGTAATTTTGGGGTAAGCATGAAACGCTTTGGGGATAAAAGTTTTAACGAAAACCAGCTTGGGCTGGCTTATGCCCGAAGCCTGGGGCCTAAGATAGACCTTGGTGTACAATTTAACTATTACGATTACCGGGTACCCGGCTACCAGAACGATAATACCCTTAATGCCGAAATAGGTATTGTGGCACACCTTACCGATAACCTTAATGCCGGCGTACATGTGTACAATCCTGTTGGGGGCAAATTTTCCAAAACTGATGAAAAACTCAGTTCGGTATATACTTTCGGGCTGGGCTACGATGCCTCCGAACAGTTCTTTATCAGCGCCGAATTAGTAAAAGAACAGGATTATCCGGTAAATGTGAATATGGGCTTCCAGTACAGGTTCGAAAAAATATTTTTCCTGCGTGGCGGCATTGCTACTGCCAACTCCAGGGGCTATGCAGGTGCCGGTATAAGCTGGAGCAATTTAAGGCTGGATGTAAGCGGCAGTTATCATCCGCAACTGGGTTTTTCGCCGGGGCTGCTGCTTATAGTAAACCTGGCTAAAAAAGATAAAACATCAACGGGCAGCAGTAACCAGTAAAAGCCATGCAGCTAATGACACAACCCCGTACAATAATAATATGTTTAATCACCGGCATCCTGCTGCTGGCCATACCCGTACGGCTACAGGCACAGCAACCGCCTATATCCAGCAATGTAGAGCAACAACTGGAAGGCATAACCGAAAATACCGAAGATGCCGAAACACAGGATGACAGCTTTTTGCAGCAAATGCGGCAGTTTTTGCGCAACCCGATTAACCTCAATACCGCCGATGCGGCCACGCTTAAAGAACTACTGATACTCACCCCGCTACAGGTACAAAACCTTATCAGCTACCGCAGCCTGTTTGGCAATTTTATCAACCTGTACGAAATACAGGCCATACCCAACTGGGATTTGGCCACTATTGAAAAACTAAGGCCATACATTACCGTGAGTAATGAGGCAAAACTGGCTACTGCTTTTAGCGAAAGACTTAGTGATGGCACTCACTCCCTGCTGGCCCGTATGACGCAGGTGCTGGAAAAATCCCGTGGCTACCTTGTAGACCCCACCACGGTAAAAAATTACTACCCCGGTTCACCACAGCGCTATTTTGTACGCTACAAATACCAGTATAAAAATTTACTGCAATACGGTGTTGTGGGTGAAAAAGATGCCGGCGAAGAATTTTTTAAAGGCTCTCAAAGACAGGGATTTGATTTTTACTCTGCCCACCTTTTTGCCCGTAACATTGGCATCATTAAATCGCTGGCCCTTGGCGACTATACGGTGAACCTTGGCCAGGGGCTTATACAATGGCAAAACCTTGCATTTAAAAAAAGTGCAGATGTTACCAATGTAAAACGACAATTGGCCAAACTACGGCCTTACAACTCGGCAGGCGAAATTAATTTTCATCGTGGGGCAGGTATTACTATCGGGAAAAACAACTGGGAAGCTACCGGCTTTGTATCATACCGCAACCTGGATGCCAACCTGGTAGTGGACACCCTCAACAACGAAGACTTTATTTCCTCCTTCCAGTCTTCGGGCCTGCACCGTACCCAAAGCGAACTGGAAGATAAAAATGCCCAGCGGCAAATTGCTTATGGCGGCAATTTCACTTATGATATTAACAGGCTGCACCTTGGTGTTAATACCATACAATACCATTTTAAGCTGCCCGTGCAAAGAAATCCAGAGCCTTATAATATCTATGCCATAAGCGGCACCCGGTGGGGCAATACCAGTATTGATTACAGCTATACGGTAAAAAACATACACGTTTTTGGCGAACTGGCAGTTACCAATAAAATGGATAAGGCATGGGTAAATGGCGTATTGGTAAGTGTGGACTCAAGGGTAGATATGGCACTGGTATACCGGAATATTTCAAGCAAATACCAGTCGTTGTACACCAATGCTTTTACAGAAAGTACCTTTCCCACTAATGAGGAAGGCATGTATGCCGGCATCAGCATCAGGCCGAATAACTTTTGGAGGGTGGATGTATATGCAGACTTTTACCGCTTTCCCTGGTTGCGGTACCTGGTAGAATCGCCATCACCGGGCGCAGATTATTTTGCTCAACTAACGTACAAGCCTAACCGGCAATTAGAAATATATGCCCGCTACCGTACCGAATCAAAGGCACGCAATTTTAATCCCTTTGGTGCCGTGATGGGCCCGGTAGAACAAAGGCCCAGGCAAAACTTCAGGTGGCAGATGAGTTACCGGGTAAGCAGCCCCATCACTTTCCGCAACAGGATTGAGATGACTTTATTCGACCGTAAGGGCGCAGGCAAGCAAACAGGCTTCCTCGCCTATGCCGATTGTATTTACAAACCATTAATGAAGAAATATTCGGGCAGTGTACGCCTGCAGTATTTTGAAACCGACGGATACGACAGCAGGATGTATGCCTTTGAAAACGATGTACTCTATAGCTTTTCCATCCCTGTGTTTTACGACAAAGGCTACCGGTATTATGCTAATTTCAATTACGACGTTTCAAAAAAACTGAGTATCTGGCTGCGCTGGGCCCAAACGGTGTTTAGCAACCGTACCAGCGTAGGCACGGGGCTCGACCAGATTGAAGGCAACAGGCGTACCGAAGTAAAAGTACAGGCCTTGTATGTTTTTTAAACCAGTATAATTTTTTGAAAAGCCTGTATGCAAAGTATTTCATCGAACACAACTGCTTTTTTACATCTGTCATTTCGCTTATTTTTACGTTAAATCAAAACTAACTGAATGAGAAGGGCTGCACCGCTAACTGCGCTGTTTACACTATTTTGTTTGATTACTGTAGCACAGGTACGCCAACTTACCGGCAAAGTGGTAGACAATACCGGCAAAGGCATTTCGTTTGCATCAATATTAGTAAAAGGTACCGGTGCAGGCGTGCAGTCGGATGTAAATGGCGATTACAGCATAAAAGTAAAAGACGGGGATATACTTATTATTTCGCAGGCGGCTTATGCCAGTAAGGAAGTGCCCGTTGGCACCGCAGCCACCCTGTATACTATTTTAGATCAAAAAAGCGGTGCCCTCACCGAAGTGGTGGTTACCAGTGCATTTGGCATCAAGCGTACAGCACGCAGTACATCATCCAACGCACAGGTAGTAACGGCAGAGCAGTTAAATACAGTAAGGCAAACCAATATTAATAATGCCCTTGCTGGTAAGGTATCGGGCATACAGGTACGCAGCCAGTCGGCAGCGGCATTAGGTGCCGAAACCAATATACGTATAAGGGGTGAATCGAACGCCGGGGGCAGTGGCAGCGGCCCGCTGTACATAGTAGATGGTACGGTGATCCCCAGCAGCAATGATGTGAACCCCGATGATATTGAAGACATATCTGTATTACAGGGGCCGCAGGCCGCCGCTTTATTTGGCCCCGATGCGGCGAATGGTGCTATTGTAATTACCACCCGTAAAAGCCGTAAAGGTGCCAAAGGCAGCGGTATCGATATAAACTCGGGTGTACAGTTTGATAAAGTATACATCCTGCCCAACTATCAAAACAGCTATGCAGGTGGCGGCCGCTCAGAATTTAGCCGGTTTACCTGGGAGCCCAGTATGCCCGAATTTTGGAAAGCGCTGGATGGAAAATTTTACCTCGATTACAGCGATGATGCCAGTTGGGGCCCACGTATGGCCGGGCAGGAATATATCCCCTGGTATGCCTGGTACCCCGGCTCGGAATATTCGGGCAAAACGGCCAAACTTCAGCCCCAGCCCAATAATGCCCGTAACTTTTTTAATACCGGCGTTACACTTTTCAACAATATCAGCTTTAGCAAAGCCTCAGAAAATGCCGGTGTAAGAATATCTTATACCAACCTTGATCAAAAAGGACTGATACCAACCTCCTATCTTAAAAGACATAATCTTAACCTGAGCGCTACCGTAGACTTAAACACACATCTTACCCTAAGCACCAATATTACTTACCTGAATCAAAAAACAAATGCTGAAAATGATAACGGGTATGGCAATAACTCTACAGGCAGCTTCAACTCCTGGTTTCACCGCGACCTCGATATGGAAAAAATGAGAGAACTGCGTGGCCTTGTTACCCCCGATGGTACACTGGCCAGTTGGAACCATGCTAACCCCGATGGTGGGTTTAACCCGGATAACCCCAACGCTTTTTACCGGGGCAACTACTGGTACAACCCTTATTCTTACTACGATAATATTAGCATCATCAACCAGCGGGACAGGCTATTTGGAGACGTATCGCTTACCTATAAATTCAACAACGATTTTTCGATAAGAGGCACATACCGCAAGCAGCAACTTACCACCAATGAGGAACGAACCGTAGCCAGTATACTGGAATACAGCGGCGAACAATCCTCTATCAATAACTCCTACTCCGGCGCTGCGGCCAACAACGGCAAAGCCTATTACGGCACAGCACAAACCTGGGCCAACCGCAACACTTTTGAAGTGGTGGGTACTTACCGCAAAAAGTTCAACGATTTTCAACTCAACTCTAATGCCGGTATCGAAATTGTAAGTATTGGTTCAAAATTTATTACTGCCGGCACCAACGGTGGCTTTAGCATTCCCGACCTGTTTACCCTAACCAATTCAAAAAACCCGGTAGACTATGCCAACCTGCGTTCGCAACAAAAACGCCGGGCAATTTTTGGCAGGGGTGATATTGGCTGGAAAAATACCCTCTTTGCAGAGTTTGTACTGCGTGGCGACTGGTCGTCGGTATTACCGGTTGGACAAGGCATTTTTACCAATTCAGTAGGTGGCAGTTTTGTATTTGGCGACCTGGTAAAAGAACAAATACCCTGGATAAGCTTTGGTAAGCTAAGGGCATCGTATGGCACTGTTACCCGTTTAATTGACCCCTACCAGTTAAAACTCACCTATGCCCTTGCCACCCAATCGTGGAACGGCAACGGACTGATGGGTACACCCAATACCTACTCCGACCCTACCCTGCGTGGCGCCACCGCACAAACAGTAGAATTTGGCCTTGATCTTCGCTTTATACGCAACAGGCTTGGGCTTAATATTACTTACTACAACTCCAAAGATTCTAAAGCACCCATTAATACCCAACTTACCGGAACTACCGGCTACAGCAGCCTGCTCGCCAATGTGGGCAGCACACTCAGGCGTGGTATCGATATACAGTTTAATGCCAAACCTATTATGGCCAAAAATTTTATCTGGGACTTTAATGCCACCTTCAGCCGCATTTTAGAAAACACTGTAACAGAAATTGCACCCGGTGTAGACCAACTCATTATCTCGGGCGGTGCTGCTTTTAATGGCATATCGCCACCGGTAACGGTAAATGCTGTGGGCCAGCAATGGGGTATGATGTACGGCGGCGGTGTAAAAAGAATTAACGGGCAGCCCGTAATTGATACCGACCCTAATTCCAACAGCTATGGCCAGTATGTAAAAGCCGACGACCTGGTATACTTTGGCTCGGTACTACCCGACTATACCGGCGGCGTACAAAATACTTTTACCGTTTTTAAAAACTTTGTATTTAATATCAATATCGATTACCAGGTGGGTGGTAAATTTTTCTCCCTGTCTGATATGTGGGGCTCTTACTCCGGGCTGCTGGCCCGTACGGCAGTGCTTAACGACAAAGGTGTACCCATCAGGGATGCTGTTGCCGATGGCGGCGGTGTAAAAACGACAGGGGTAGATGCCAATGGTAAAGCCGTGAGCTTTTATGTAGATGCCCAAAGCTATTTTCACGGGCTGGTGGAGAACAATATTTTTGACGACTATATGTACGACCTCACTTTTGTAAAGCTGAGAGAGTTAAGTATCGGCTACCGCATACCGGTAAATAAATTAAGCCTTGGCAAATACCTTACCGGTGCTACTTTTTCAATAGTAGCCAGAAACCCCTGGCTGATATTTGCTAAAACAAAAGATTTTGACCCATCAGAAATTGGTGGGGTGTATGGAGAAGACGGGCAATTTCCGGGCACCCGTTCCATAGGTGTTAACCTGAAACTAAGTTTTTAAAACATTAAGCAAGTGATTTCATGACAATGAAAACAACCCACAAAATATTTTTATCCCTGGCCATTGTGGCTACGCTATTGCAGGGCTGCAGTAAATTCAGGGATTTTGGCGATATCAATAACGACCCCAACCGCACCGAAATACCTTTTACGGCAGGGTTACTTACCAATATATTAGCAGGTATTGCCAACAGGGCTACCCAGCAAAACCCCGGCTATTACTGCCAGTATTTTTCTGAAACACAGTATCCGCAAATATCGCTGTACAGCCTTCCGCAGTTTGATTTTGACGGTATTTACGCCGGCGCTATGTTCGATTGCCAGAATATCATCAACACCAATACCGACCCCGACACCAAAACGATTGCCCTGGTAAATGGCTCCAATAACAACCAGATTGCCATTGCCCGAATCATTAAAGCCTACTATTTCTGGACAATTACCGATGCCTGGGGCGATATCCCTTACACCGAAGCCTTAAAAGGCATTGAAAATAAATTTCCGAAATACGACCGGCAGGAAGATATTTACCTGTTACTGTTAGAAGAACTGAAACAGGCCAATGCCCAGTTTGATAACGGCCCTGCCATTAAAGGTGATATTGTATACGGCGGTAATATTGGTCAATGGAAAAAATTTGCCAACTCCATACGCATGCTTATCGCACTAAGGATGAGCAAGCGCTACCCATCGGCCGGGCAACTGGCTGCCCTTGAATTTAAGGCAGCCCTTACCGACCCGGCGGGACATATTGCTGCCAATGCCGACAATTTTTCGGTTACTTATCCCGGCGACTCGTACAACAACCCCTGGTTTGTAACCTATGATGCCCGGCGGGACCTTGGCCAGGCCGAACCCTTTGTAAACCTGCTTACCGAACTTAACGACAGGCGGCAACTCAACGGCATTTATGGCACTTCGCTTACCGGTGTGCCTTATGGCCGCAACCGTAATTATATGAACAATGTATGGGGTGGCGTGTTTGCTTCTGGTATATGGTCGAGGGTGTTGGGCGATGATTACCGCACATCCGGATCGAGGGTAGATATTATACATGCTTCGATGCTGCTTTTTGCCCGTGCCGAAGCAAGAGAACTGGGCTGGACGACAGCAGCCGAAGAACCGGATAATGCTGCTACCCTGTATCGCAATGCCATTATCACTTCGTACACCCAGTGGGGCCTAACCGAGGCCGATGGCGGCGCTTATTATAACAATAGCGACATTATATACGGCACCAACCTGGAAGAAAATTTGAAAAAAATTGCGCTGCAGCGTTATATAGCCCTTTATCCCGACGGGCACCAGGGCTGGTGTGAATGGCGGCGTACAGGCGTGCCCGAATTAGAGCCGGCAAGAGATGCACTAAGTGCTTCAGGCAGGATACCACGCCGCTTTGTATATGGCGTAAATGATTACAGCACCAACCGTAAAAGTGTGCTGGATGCCGTAGCCTTATTACCCTCCGGCGACAGCCAGGATGAAAGGGTATGGTGGGACAGATAATTACTTATAAGAACAACAAATTTTGCAATATGCGGTACCGGAATTTTATTTTGTTTACAGCTACTATAGTTGGCCTGGCAATAATTGCCGGTTGCTCTAAAACACCATCGGCACAGCCCATGGGTGATGCAGGGCAAACCATCGTTAAAATTTTTGGCAGCGAAGCGGATACGCTTGATGGCAAGCAATCGGGCTATGCCCTGCTTACGGTAGATTTAATTGCCGGGCCTCAAACGGTGTATGCCGCAGATATCAGGCGCAACCCACCCAGCCACGCTGAACTAAATAAACCATTAACCGTAATTGTAAAAAACGACCCCGGTGCTGTATCGGCCTACGATGCCACTTTAACCCCTATGCCCGATGGCTCTTTTACAGCCGACCCGGCAACCCCACTTACCGGCAACGACTATACCGTAACCTTTGCACCCGGCGAATTTGCTAAAAGGATAAGAATTACGATTAAAGATATTCTTGCACTTGATTTAACCAAAAGCTATGGCATTGGCTTTACCATTAGCAGCGTAAATGATGTCAACAGTAAAATTGCCCGCTGGGAAAAATCAATCGTGTTTGCCGTAGGCGTTAAAAACAAATTGGATGGCATATACCGCCTGAGGGGTTATATACTCCGTGCCGGTGATGAGCCGGCTACCGGGTGGGTGGGCCCCAGGGAATTTACACTGGTAACTACGGGTACTAACTCGGTACGGATGAGAGAGTCGCACGGATGGGCTAATACGGCTACCATTGGCCTGTTGAACACCATTGCACATCCTACTTACACTTTTGATGAAGCCAACAATATCACCATTACTTCAGACGGAGGGCCTTTTCCAGACGGGTTGATGAATATGGAAGGTTACCACTCCCGGTACGACCCCGACACCAAAACCATTTATGCCTACGCCACCTGGGCAGGCGGGCCTACACAAAGACAGATGATGGATACCCTGGTATATTTAAGGCCAAGGGAATAACAATAAATAATTAACTACCGTAAATGGGGCTTCTTTAAGGCAGCCCCATTATTTTTGCAGCACATCAATCAAATGTATAATTATGGCAAACCAACCGGAACAGCAACCTAACCAACTCAACATAGAAATATCCGAAGAAATATCAGAAGGCGAATACGCTAACCTGGCTATCATTACACACAGCCATGCAGAATTTGTAATTGACTTTGTAAATGTAATGCCCGGCACGCCTAAGAGTAAGGTTAAAAGCAGAATTATACTTACCCCCTTCCATGCCAAGCGCTTTATGAAAGCCATCGTTGAAAATGTAAAGAAATTTGAGGCAGCCAACGGCACAATACAGGATATTGAGCAGGCCGAAATTCCTTTTGTGTTTGGTGGCCCGGCGGCACAGGCATAATACAGCGGCACAACTTATATATTCATCCCGGTAAGATATTGCAGTATAAAACTGGTTTTAGCTGCTAAACTTTTGTTTTGCCAGCTACATTCAGTTCTGTACATTAGCATAATGCCGTTTCCGCCGGCTATTATCCGTTACGATGCTTGTTGTATATATCCGCTTATTAGTTTGCTGCCTACTGCCTGCTGCACTGTACGGGCAGGGTTATTTTTATACCAAAACATTGCCCGACTCGGCTTTACTGGCTGCCAAACCTGTGGTAATACTTTTAGAAACTGATGAGTTTATCATTGCCACTGCCCTACAGCAATTAAATTCCAGCCTGTGGGCAACCCGGCATGACGCCGGTAATACTGAAGACAGCACCCTGCTAAGCCTGCTGAAGCAATCTGCCGCACAACAAATACATACAGACAGCCTCTGTAAAAACCATGCACTACAAACCAGGATACAGCAACATACTGCACACCTGCTCCAAAACGGGCAATGCCTGCTTTACAACAAAAAACATAAATACCTGGAAAAAACAATTGTGGTAGAAAAATACTGGATGAGCGACATAAAAGGACGACGCTTTAAAAGCAATGCCGGTATTGTTTTTTTTGAAACAGCCGAGCCGGATTTTTAAACTAGTTTACTGCAAATAAAACAGCCGCCCAAAGAGGCGGCTGATTAACCAAAAATAAACAGTGGGCAGGTTATCTTTTTCACATTGGTTTTGTCTGCGGGCATCAACACCTGCCACCCAAAAAATTGTTTAAATAAGCTTTCATTTAATCAAACTGTACCTCAAATTATGTTTGGTTGTAAGGATTTTTTATTGTTATAAATGGACTAAAGCGGAACATCCTGTATCAATACTGTTGCACAAAAATATGTCTGCCCGGTAATAATTTTTATTGATATTAATAATGACTCTATCAGATTCGTCTATTTTTGTAGTATGACCATTACGCAATTAGAATATATTATTGCGGTAGACACTTACCGTCATTTTTCGCTGGCAGCGGAGCATTGTTATGTTACGCAACCAACATTGAGTATGCAAATACAGAAGCTGGAAGATGACCTGGATGTGAAAATTTTTGACCGCAGCAAGCAACCCGTTATACCCACCGAAATTGGTGAAGAAATCATTAAGCAGGCCCGTGTGGTGGTGCATGAAGCCAGGATGCTTGTACAAATGGTAAAAGACAAAAGGGGCACCCTGCAGGGCGAACTCCGTATTGGCATTATACCTACACTGGCCCCTTACCTGCTGCCGGTTTTTTTGCAGCAGTTTTTATCCCGCTACCCGGATATTAAACTTCGGGTAAAAGAAATGACAACCGAAGTAATCATCGACAAACTTAAAGCCGGCAGGATAGATGCCGGACTGCTGGTAACGCCCCTGCAGGATAACAGCATCATCGAGCATCCGCTGTTTTATGAAGAACTAATAGCTTATGTTTCCAAATCGAATGCAGCGTATAAAAAAACTTACATGCTGCCCGATGATATCGACCTTAAAGAACTCTGGCTTTTAGAAGAAGGGCATTGCTTCAGGAGCCAGACGATGAACCTTTGCGAACTAAAAAAACAAAATAAAGAACACAGCCATTTTGAATACGAAGCGGGCAGTATTGAAACCCTGCGTAAGATGGTGGAAATGCACCACGGCATTACCATACTGCCGGAGATGGCTACATTTGATTTTACCACGAAGCAACAAAATATGATCAGGCATTTTAAAGCCCCGGCACCAGTGAGGGAGGTAAGCCTGGTTACTCACCGCAATTATGTAAAGAAAAAACTGGTGGATGTACTTAAAGCTGAGATTGCGGCTGCACTACCCGAAAAAATTTTACGTAACAAAAAAGAAAATGTGGTAAAACTGTAAACCATTATTGCAGCTAACCGTTTACAAATTGTACCAAATTAAAAATACATGCCCCTTCATCCCGGTGATATTGCCCCATCCTTTGCATTATACGATACAAATAAAAACAAAGTGCAGTTAGAAGATTTTAAAGGTAAAAACCTGTTATTGCTGTTTTTCCCGCTGGCTTTTACCAGTGTATGCACCAAAGAGTTGTGCAGCACAAGGGATAACATAGCCTTGTATAATAATTTTAATGCAGAAGTGGTTGCCCTGTCGGTAGACAGCCTGCAAACACTGGATGCCTTCAAAAAGTCGCAACAACTCAATTTCACCCTGCTCAGCGATTTTAATAAAGAAGCCTCGGCAGCCTATGGTGCGCTGTACGATATATTTCCGGCTTTTGAGTATAAAGGAGTAAGCAGGCGTGCGGCATTTGTAATTGATGCTGCCGGTTTTATACGCTATGCAGAAGTATGTGCCAGCCCCGGCGACCTGCCAGATTTTGAAGCCATACAAAAAACACTTTCAGGATTGATTTAAAACCTCCCACGGGCAATAAAATGCATTTTACCGGCGTTTCAACTTGTTTAAGCTGGCATAGGGCATAATTTTAACGATGCCCTGCGTAACTTAATTAAGCATATTGTACTATTTTTACTGCATTGAAGAAAATTTTTACCATACTTACTGTTGTATTGTTAACTGCCGGCACTGCATCGGCTCAGTTACGTACAAGCACTCAGGCCGATTTTGTGGCCAGGGTGGTAAAGTATTATCCCAACCCCGCCTCTGATGTGGTAAACTTTGAACTGCAACCCGGCATTGATAAATCGTACAGCCTGCAGTTGTTTAATTTTATGGGACGCAAAGTATTTGAAACCAACCCCAACAGCCAGCGACTTATTATACCCTTAGATGGTTTTTTTCGTGGCGTATATATCTACCAGTTGAGGGATAAATCTGGCAGAATCCTGGATTCAGGCAAGTTCCAGGTAGTAAAATAACTGTTTTCTTTAAAATTAACTTTCATCTTCCATTCCGCCTTCCAGCAATGGTATATCAGCCACCGATGAACCGGCTATTCCTTTTACAGAACCATACAGGCCGCTGGTGTTGATAAGCACTTTTTCTAATTGCTTTTCTCTTTCCTTCCATATCTTTTCCATTTGTATCCGCTCTTTATTAATACCGTTTCGGAGCGACATAAAGCCTTCCAGTATAGCTTCCATCTGGCCCCTAAATTCGTTGCCGGTTAAATATTCATATAGCAACTGCATTTTATCCCCTTTGTTTTCCTGGCTGCGTAGTGCCTCATTGGTTTCAATGATACCTTTTCGTAACAAAGCTGCAACGCCGGCCACTTCAGTATAGCTGCACAACCATACCCCATCCTTTTCGCCAAAGCGATCCATATCTTTTGGAAAAGCCTGCGTAACCAGCACCGCCACATCTGCACCCCGGGCACGCATATCATTTTTAAGTTTATCTATCCAGCTATTGCTCCACCCCTTGGTGCGTTTACTTTCATAAATGATACGGCCACAATCGGCACCCCGCCTGTTCCTAACGGTTTGTATACAATCGGCACCTTCCACACCTTTGCCAACTTCCTCTATAATATCAAAAGGAAAATGCTCCCTTAAAATACCTTCAAGCAACAACTCCTGGGCCTCACCCTGCAATTGCATACTGCCCTGCTCACTTTTTCTTTTCAGTTCTTCAATTGTTTTTTTCAGGCTATCCATCTGCGTATCTTTCTCCTTCATCCGCATTTCAAATAACTCATATTCCTTCCGGATAACGGTATCTTCTATCTCCTTTTTTTTCTGGAGAAAACGCTTTTCAATCTCCATCTCCATATTTTTTTGCTTTTCTTCCAGTGCCGATTTTTCACGCAATAAATCCAACTCTTTTTTTTGCAGTTCCTGTAGCTGTTTTGCTTTTAGGCTTGCATCATCCTGTAAAGCTTTAAGCTGTGCGGCTGCAGTGGCACTGGCTTTCTGCTCGGCTTCGGCAATCAACTGCTTTTTTTGCTGCTCAAAGTCACTTTCTTTTTTCTTTTGCCACTCCATCATTTTGCCACGCAGTTCTTTTTCCACTTCATTTTTAAGGCTTTCGTTTAACTCAAAATGGTGGCCGCATTTAGGACAGGTTATTTCAGATGCCATTGAATATTTTTTACAGGTTTACTATTTAAATGTTGCAAAAGCTTATTGCATTACTGCCGATGCGGATGAGGGTTTCCCATACTTTTTATGAACCAGTACAGGCGCTGCCCCATCAAAGCGAATGATGTACAGGTTATCAAATTCGCTATCGGGAATATTATGTTGGGGGAAATCTGTACAACCCAACTTATAAATGATTTTTTGTACAATATTACTGTGAGTGATGATAAGGATAGGGTTATCCCTGTCTTTGTGCTCCTGTATAGCTTCAAAAAGCGCCACACAGCTTGTATCTGCAATTACCTGTATGGTATCGATAGCCAACTGCAGGCGAAGGCTGTCGGCAGTATGCTGCGTTCGTTTGTACGGTGTAACATAAATACGTTTAATATTTTTCGGGGCCATTTCCCGCAGCAAATCGCCGGCCCGTTGATTACCGGCCGCTGTAAGCAAAGGATCTTTACCCTCCTGCTTTTCGGCATGACGCACAATATACACCACAGCATTTTTGCCAAAGCTGATAGCGGGCTGCCCATGTGCCTTAAAGGACAGCGATAATACAAAACAAAAAAACAGGTATCGCATACTGTATTTTTAACAAAATCCGGCTTAAAGATAAACTGTATCCTGCCATCAAAAAAGCACTTTAATACTGCAAACAATTATAATGACTCTTTAACCGGCTGCCCGGCCAATACACCTGCCGGGCCACTACTACAGCACCACTCATCACAAAAAAAATTGAGGGTATGCAACATTTTTCAAAAACTGCTTACTTTATATCAAACCATTTTTTTTGACCCTTACAACGTATATACCACCAGCAGACGTATTAGTACAGGAATGCATCAACGGCAATGCAGCCGCTTACAGCATACTGTACAACCGGTACGCAAAAGCTATGTTTAACACTTCTCTCCGCATTGTAAACCATACAGCAGATGCTGAAGATGTATTGCAGGAAGCCTTTATTGATGCATTTGCCCGGCTGAGCCATTTTGAAGGAAGGGCCACATTTGGCGCCTGGCTTAAGCAAATTGTGATTAACAAAAGTATTAGCCTGCTTAAAAAACAACAACGCTTTTTTGACGAGCAGGTACCTGAGCAAGTAGCCGATGATCCGTCCATTGATGAAAGCGAATTGCAGTATACCGTTGAAAACATAAAAAAAACCGTGCAGCAGTTGCCCGATGGTTATCGTACCGTTTTGCTGCTTTATTTATTTGAAGGCTACGATCACGACGAAATCGCCGACATATTAAAAGTAGCACCATCTACAGTACGAACACAATACATCAGGGCAAAGCAAAAACTGTTGCAACTATTAAAAAAGGAGGAAATGTATGAGCAGTAAAATCGACAAATTCATCCGAACTAACCGTGAGGCGTTTGATGATGCAGAACTACCGGAGGCTTTGTGGCAAAAAGTAGAAGCCCAACTGCCGGTATATAACAAAAAAAAGGTAGTAACCCTGCGCCACATGTACAGGTGGATGGCTGCTGCCGTAGTAGTGGGGATGCTGCTTACCTCGGTATACTTCATGTACCTGCGTACTGGTAATACTACTGCAGCAACCGCATCTACAGGCAACCCGGGAGCCGAAAACCTTAGCGGCATCAGCCCGGAATATACACAGGAAGCCATGCTGGCCTACAAAACAATTGAAGCCAAACAGGAAGAACTAAAAGCAATAACTGCCGACAAGCCGGAATTATACCGGCAGTTTTTATCAGACCTGCGTATGCTCGACAGTGCCTACAACATGCTGCAACAACAGGCTTTAAATACACCCAACAGGGATGTAATTGTAAAAGCAATGCTGCAAAACCTGCAACTACAAATGGAATTACTGGGCAGGCAACTGATGATTATGAATACTATTAAAGACAAAAAAACACTACAACATGAAAAAACTATTTAAAACACTTACAACCCTTTTACTAACCCTGGTACTTGTACCTGCGCTTGCGCAAAAAGAAACCAAAAAAAAATACGACTACACAAAAGAACGTACAATTGCCAAAACCTATACTGCAGCAGGCAATACACTTAAAATTGACAACAGCTTTGGTAATATAACTGTAAGCACCTGGAATAAAAACGAGATTAAAGTAGATATATACATTACCGTGAGCGCAACCAACGAAGAGTATGCCAACGACCTTTTTGAAATAATACAGGTGAGCGACAAGCAGGAAGGAAAAACAATCAGCTTTAAAACAAGCGTAAACAAAAACAGGAAGGGCTGCAAACACTGCAGCAGCAATATGGAAATTAATTATAACATACAAATACCAACGTCTAACGCATTAGAGATAGAAAACTCCTTTGGCACCATACGGCTGCCGGATTACAACGGCCCTTTATCAGTGGTGAGTAAATTTGGTGCATTAAATACAGGAGCCCTGGCAAGGGTAGAAAAGATCCAGGTTGAATTTGGCAGCGCTGCTATCAAAAGTATGGGCAATATTGATGCTGTATTCAAATTTTCAACCTTAACTATTGATAAACTCACCGGCAGCAACAAAATAAAAATTGAATTTTGCAGCAGTAACAAAATTGGTATCGACAACAGCCTTACCGAACTTGTCCTTTCCGAATCTTACAGCACCGTAAACCTGAAAACAGCAAACGACTTCTCTGCCACCTACAGTATAAAAACAAATTTTAGCACGGTAAAAGACCGCAGCAATGCCAACCTTAAAAGAACCGACCATCCAAGCGAATACGGCCCGGATAATAAAAAGGAATATGAGGGTAAAAGTGGGTCAGGTGCTGCAAAAATCAATATAAAATCCAGCTTCGGAAAAATAATCATTGGCGAAGCCACCGAAGATGATTTTAAAAAGAAAAAAGAAAAGAAAACAACCACAGTATAGCCATTAAACCACAACTAAAAAAGTTTCATGCCGTGCATGGAACTTTTTTATTCCATACCGCTTCCGCCTGCGCCAAAGTACATTTACAGTTATTGCACACATTTTCGTTAATTTGCAACGCCTCAAAATACAGGCAGGCACATTCTTATCAATTACCCTGGCAGCATGCATACCAGTGCCTGTATTTAGGTGTACTAAATAAATTATTTATGTGTGGAATTGTTGGTTATACCGGCCCACGGGAAGCTTATCCCATCGTTATCAAAGGCTTAAAACGACTGGAATACCGGGGCTACGACAGTGCCGGTGTGGCTTTGCTCAATGGCGGGCTTAAAGTATATAAGAAAAAAGGTAAAGTGGCCGACCTGGAAGAATCCATCGTTGGTGCCAACCTGCACTCCCATATTGGTATTGGCCATACCCGCTGGGCTACACATGGCGAGCCTAACGACCGTAATGCCCACCCCCACCGCTCAGCCAGCGGCCAGTTTGCCATGATACATAATGGCATTATCGAAAACTATGCACAACTCAAAAAAGACCTGCTTAATAAAGGCTACAGTTTTACCAGCGATACCGATACTGAGGTGCTGCTGAACTTTATTGAGGATATAAAAAAGAACAACAACTGTAACCTTGAAGAAGCCGTACGCATTGCACTCAAAAGAATAACAGGCGCTTATTGTATATTATTAATAGACGAAAACGACCCCGAAACCATTATTGCCGCCCGTAAAGGCAGCCCATTGGTGATTGGTGTAGGTAAGGGTGAGCATTTTTTGGGCAGCGATGCCAGCCCTATGCTGGAATACACCAAACAGGTGGTATATGTAAACGATTATGAACTGGCCATAGTAAAACCCAACGAGCTGATTTTAAAAAACCTGGGCAACGAAAAAATAACCCCCTTTGTTACCAAGCTGGATATGGAACTGGCAGCCATTGAAAAAGGCGGCTACGACCATTTTATGATAAAAGAAATTTTTGAACAACCCAGCACCATACACGACTGCTTACGGGGCAGGTTAGACGCAAGCGCCGGTACTATTACTATGAGCGGCGTACAGGATAATATAGAAGCTTTTAAAAATGCCCAGCGTATTATTATCGTAGCCTGTGGCACCAGTTGGCATGCCGGCCTGGTAGCCGAATATATTATTGAGGAACTCTGCCGCATACCAGTAGAAGTTGAGTATGCTTCCGAATTCAGGTACCGCAACCCGGTAATCAACAAAGGCGATATTATTATTGCTATATCACAAAGCGGCGAAACGGCAGACACCCTGGTAGCTATTGAAACAGCAAAAGAGCAGGGCGCTATCATTTTCGGCATTGTAAATGCTGTAGGCTCCTCTATTGCAAGGCTTAGCCACGGTGGCGCCTATACGCATGCCGGCCCCGAAATTGGTGTAGCCAGCACCAAGGCCTTTACGGGTCAGTTAGCCGTATTGAACATGATTGCCCTTAAAGTAGCCAAAGAAAAAGGCACCATCAGTAACGAACGTTATCAAAAACTGCTTTTTGAACTGGAAGCCGTTCCCGAAAAAGTAGAAAGCCTGCTAAAAAATGCTGAAGCCGTAAGAACCATAGCCTTAAAATATAAAGATGCTGCAGATGCCTTATTCCTTGGCCGTGGGTATAATTTCCCTATTGCTCTGGAAGGCGCACTGAAGCTAAAAGAAATTTCGTACATACATGCCGAAGGCTACCCCGCTGCAGAAATGAAGCACGGGCCCATAGCCCTGGTTACGGAAACCCTGCCCGTAGTATTTGTTGCCACCAAAGACAGCTACTATGAAAAAATAGTAAGCAACATGCAGGAAATTAAAGCCCGGAAAGGAAAGGTAATTGCAATTATCTCCGAAGGAGATGAAGTGATACCCACTATGGCCGATGATGTATTTTTTGTGCCTGAAGCAGACGAAATTATTGCTCCCATGCTAAGTGTGGTGCCACTGCAACTGTTATCGTATTATGTAGGCATTGCCCGAGGCTACGATGTAGACAAACCCAGGAACCTGGCCAAAAGTGTAACGGTAGAATAAAAATTTACCCGGCCTGCTCATTTAATTATAATGGATAATGTAACCTGCATTATCCATTTTTATATATCCCACAACCAGGCTTGTATAATTTGGCATGATATTGTTATCTTGAGCCGTTAAATTAACTGCTGCCTAACAGGCAAACTTATCTACTTATCAAAAAAAAATGCGGTTGTTTGCCCGCAATTTTATTCTTGCATGAACATCATTAACAAACATCCTATAAGTGAATTAGGATACAATTTTGTAGAGCCGCAATATTTACCCAAAGGTAAAGATGAATATTACCTGCGCTTTCAACAAAAGCCACAGAGCAGCGAATACAGGCACCTTACCTCATCTGAAATTGAAGTGCTGGTACAAAATAGAAACACTTCCGACGACTGGAATAAAATTTTGGTAACCAATTTTTTCAGGGCCGAATTGGTTAAGAACTGCAAATTTCACGGGCTGGTTCGCATTGGCAAACTGGAACCGCTTTACCTGGAGTTTCATAACCTGCGTATGCCGGTAGGGCTTTACAACAGCAAAATTATCAGTTGCGATTTTGGCGATAACGTA
This sequence comes from uncultured Chitinophagaceae bacterium, assembly GCA_937873715.1. GTDB lineage: Bacteria > Bacteroidota > Bacteroidia > Chitinophagales > Chitinophagaceae > Ferruginibacter. Next base: position 61,262 of record CALMYJ010000031.1, on the reverse strand, counting down.
AGTATTGATAATGTAGACTATATGAGCCATTATATTATTGGCAACGAAGTAATGATTGTAAATGTAAACGAACTGGCCGCCACCGATAAAAATAAATTTGGCAACGGTATCATCTTTGAAGGCGAAGAAGAAAAAGCAAGGGTATGGCTGGAACTGAATAACGAAAATGGCGGAAGAAATGTAATGCCCTTTGATGGTATGCTGCCCGGTGATGCATACCTGTGGAGCAAATACCGGGCAGATACAGCATTGCTGCAAAAATTTAAAGAGTTTACCGAAAGTAAATTCAATAATAAACGTGGCGCTTATGGTATGATTGGCGACAGAACCGTAATTAAAAACTGTAAGATTATTAAAGACGTTCGCCTCGGCTCCGATGCCTACCTCAAGGGCGCCAATAAACTCAAGAACCTCACCATCAAGAGCGATGAAAACAATACCTCACAAATAGGCGAAGGCTGCGAACTGGTAAACGGTATTATTGGTTATGGCTGCAGGATATTTTACGGTGTAAAAGCGGTACGTTTTGTTATGGCATCGCATTCGCAGCTTAAATATGGTGCCCGGCTTATTAACTCTTACCTCGGCAATAATGCCACCATATCCTGTTGCGAAGTGTTGAACTCACTGATATTTCCGGCACACGAACAACACCATAACAACTCTTTTTTATGTGCCTCAATGGTAATGGGGCAAAGTAATATTGCCGCCGGGGCTACCATTGGCAGCAACCATAACAGCCGCAGCCCGGATGGTGAAATTATTGCCGGCCGGGGCTTTTGGCCGGGCTTATGTGTAAGCCTCAAACACAATTCTAAATTTGCATCCTTTACCATTATTGCCAAAGGCGATTACCCGGCAGAAATGAACATACCCGTTCCCTTTAGCCTGGTGATTAACGATGTTACACACGACAAACTGGTAGTAATGCCGGCATACTGGTTTATGTACAACATGTATGCACTTGAACGTAACGCCTGGAAATATGCCGACAGGGACCGCCGCATCAAAAAAATTCAACGCCTGGAGTACGCTTACCTTGCGCCAGATACAATTAATGAAATTTTTGATGCACTGGAAATACTGCAGCAAATGCAGCCCAACGATAAAGGAGCTGCCAGTGTACAAAACTGGGAAAACAGTAACCGTACCACAGAAGTGGTTAAAGTGCCGCAAGCCATTCAACTGTTTAAAGAACTGGTACAGTATTATGCCACCCTGCAGCTTGTTCAATATACCCGGCAAAAAAACTTCTCCAGCTTTGAAGCCTTAAAAAAATCCTTATCCGCAAAAATCAGCCGGAGTAAATGGCTGAATATAGGCGGCCAGTTGATGCAGGAAGAAGATGTGAAAAAACTTATCAGCCAGGTAAAATCGGGCAAAATCAACAGTTGGCAACAGGTGCATGATTTTTACACCGCTGCCGGCAACGCCTACGATACCGATAAGCTGCACCATGCTTACACCAGCCTGCTTGAAGTATTAAATATAACACCACGCCAGTTTACTGCTGCCACATTTAAACAAATGCTGCAACAGGCAGTGAACACCAAAACATGGATGTACAAAAACATTTACGAATCGAGGGCTAAAGACTACAGCAATCCATTCAGGAAAATGGTATACGACAGTACTGAAGAAATGAATGCGGTACTTGGCAGGCTTGAAGACAACAGTTTTATTCAACAACAGGCTGAAGCGCTTGATACACTGAAAAAAGAAATAAAATCTGTTACCCGGAAATTAAAACTGTAACATGACTGCAAAAGTGGATGCCTGGATTGAAGCATTACCTGAGGCAGAACAACAAATTGCCCGGGCGCTCAGAAAAATTATCTTCTCATATATACCGGGGGTAGAGGAAAAACTGAGTTTTAAACTCCCTTTTTACCATTACTATGGTATGTTTTGCTACATCAACACCAGCAAAGAAGGCATTTACCTGGCGTTTTGCCGCGGAGCCCAGCTTACCACAGCATTTCCACATCTGGAAATAAAGGGCAGAACTATTATAGCCTCAGTAGCTGTAAAGCAGTTAAAAGATATTACCCTTAAGAATATACCCGAAATGCTGGCTGCAGCAGCTCACTGGAATGAGGAAGCTAAAAGAAATAAAATTCCTTTTTTAAAAAAGAAAAAAATAAAGCAGCGTTGAAAAAAAACTTATTCCTGCTAATGGGTTTGCTGTTGCTAACCTGCACCATTAGGGCACAAAATTTAGCACAAATAAAAAAAGAACTGGAAACCACCCCCGATCCCGAGGGTTATGTAAAATTGCGGCTGAAGAAAAAATATTCCATCGATACGGTTGCGGTATTCAGCAGCACATCTTTTGTTGGCCTTGCCGATAGCCTGGCATCAAAAGGTAAAACGGGCAAAGTATATGGCCCCTTTAAAAACAATAAAATACTTGTAAAGATACTGGCCAAGCAACCCAATACCTTTTATCATGTAAGCCATATTGTGTTAGATACGGCGGTATTTAAACCAAAATTTGCCGACTCACTTGCCAGCAGTATCATAAAAAGAATTCAAACAGGAGAAACAACATTTGAGTCGATGGCGGCTACATACAGTGCCGATTACAACACATCGGTAAGCGGCGGAGATTTAGGATGGTTTGTACGTGGCGTAATGTTGCCACAACTGGATAAAGCTATTACCACTCATAAAAAGGGAGATATTTTTAAAGTGTGGACAAATGCCGGCCTGCATATTGTAACCATTAAGGATAACCCCAGGAGGGAAGATGGCTACGCCCTTATGTTGAGGGTATTCCTATAGTTAATTATTCTTTTTCCCCGCTTGTTGCAGGCTTTCATCATACGTCATTACCCGGTAACCGGCTTTGGGATATTCGAAACGAACAACCGGTACAGGGCTCAAATCAATTTTTGATACCGTATAGGTAAAACGAAGTTTACCCTTGTCATCAAACATATATTCCATTGCAAGCCCCGGCAATTCTTTGAACATATTATCGTATTCCTTGTTGGTTGCCACAAGATCTTTTGTATAAAACACCGTAATTACAGTGCCATCCTGAAGGGTTGCCAAAGCTTTGTAGCAGGTATATCCCAGTATGGTTTTTGTTTCGTCGGTGTACTTAAACTGTACACTTTCGTACTTTTTATTTTTGGCAGCCCAGTTTTCCCGGGTAAATGTTATCATCAGTTTTTGCCCACTGTATTCTTTTAATACAACCCCATCACCTTTACGGGCATCATGAATGGTTTTTTCGTTACCCAGGGCGCTTACCATATCTATACGGCTTAAGGCCCCTTTGAGATATACCGTACTGGTAGCCCCGTCAAAAGCATCTGCCATTTGTGGCTCTTTGCTGTTTGTTTTTACCGTTATGTCATAAACGATAGTACCCTCTGATATGGCCTTCTGTGCAAGTACCGTATTGCTGCAAAGCAGCAGCAGCCAACCGATAAAAAACAAAATCTTTTTCATAGTTCATTTATTCATACACAAGATAATAAAAAGCTGTGCCAATCTTTATGCTGAACCGCTGCACTTTTATCCTTTAAAAACATACTAATCAAAACGCCCTGCCATTGATGGCTCCTTGCCAGGCATGTAAAACATTTCCTAACATATCACTCCTTCGCCGGGAATAGCAGTACAGCTTTAAAGTTTATAACAGCCATATACAATAAGACCTGCAACTTATAGATACAGTTGCAGGTCTTAATTATTTTAAAGGACTATTTGAATTATTTATTTACTTTTTTTGCGTTTGCTTTTTCATATCCTGTACCTTCTTCTGCGTTTCCTGCATGGCCTGTATACGTTCCTGCAACTTACTTTTTTTCACAGGTCGTTTTTTGTTTTCTTCAATCTGCGCCAGTATTTTATCATGGTTGATGATATACTTCTGTATCACGATTTGCAAAATAAGGGTAATGGTATTCGATACGGTATAATACCAGGTAAGTGCAGCAGGGAGATTGTTAAATACGCCCAACAGCAATACAGGGAAGATATAAGGCATGTATTTCATAACAGGATTAGAGTTGTCCTGCATGTTAGACATGCTGTAAAGGGATATTAAAAGACTGGTAATGGTAGCCGTGAGTGTAAACAGGCTCACATGGTCGCCATAAAATGGAATGCTAAAAGGAAGATTGTAAATTGAATCATGTGAGGCTAAATCTTCAGCCCACCAAAAACTTTGCCCACGCAAAGCAATGTTCGACTGGAAGAAGTAATACAACGACATGAAGATGGGTATCTGCAACAGCGCCGGCAGGCAGCCTCCCAAAGGATTTACACCGGCTGTGCGCCACAATTTCATCTGCTCCATGCTAAATGCCTGCTGATCTACCGTGCCGTTTTTATCGGTAAACTTTGCCTTCAGGGCATCTACCTCCGGTTTCAGCACTTTCATTTTGGCGCCACTCAGGTAGCTCTTGTACAAAATTGGTGAGGTAAGTAAGCGGATAAATAATGTAAGCAGCAGGATAACCATACCCATACTGGCAACATTATGCCGCAAAAAGTCGAACACCGGCAACAGCATGTGGCGGTTAATGTATTTTACGAATGCAAAAATGCCACTGCCATACGGTACAATATTTTCCATTTTATTGCCGTATGCTTTAAGCACATTATAATCGCTGGGGCCATAATACAACTGCAGGGGTATTTGTGCATTGCCACCGGCAGCCGCTACATCCAGCTTAAGCGTTGCAGCAGTTTGCACCAGGTGTTTTACCGCAGTATCTGCAGGCACTTTACCCATTACCTGTGCCGTGTTGAATTTATTTTTATGCACCAGGGCTGCAATAAAAAACTGTTGCTTTAAGGCCAGCCACTCTACTGGTTTTTCCAGTTTTAAATCTGTGCTGCTGGTGCCAGCCATTTCAAAATCATACTTACCATCTTCAAGATAACATAAGTGCGTTTGCTGCCGTTCGTAGGTTACATCCTTTTCAATTTGTGCAGCCTCGGTTTGCCATAGCAACGATGTAGTGTTGGCTGTAAATAATTTATCGGCACCCTTAATGCTTATGTCGAAGCCAAGCATATAATCATTGGGCCTTATCGTATAAGTGTGTATAATTTCCCTGCCGTTGCTGTCGGTAAGGCTGTAGCTTAAAAAATTAGGCGATTGGGCAATTTTTTTAAACACCAGGTCGGCGGTTTGCACCGTACCATTTTCAGCAGCATTAATGGTGTACGAAATTTTGTTGTAACTGCCGCTTTGTACTATCACCGGCTGGCCGTTGTAGGTTTTGTATTGCTTCAGCTCTACATTTTTAGGCTGTGCCCCTTTGTTGGTAAATGTTACTTTAAGTACTTCATTTTCCAGCACAGTTAATGCTTCAGGCTCCGAAGTAGCCCCTGAAAAACCACCTGCCACCTGCTCCAGTTTGACCTGGGCCATCTTTGCAGAATCATTTTTTTGAGCTACAATATCTACCGGGGGCTTTAGTTTTTCAATAGAATCGGCAATGCGCCTTTGCTCGGCCTGGTAAGCCTGGCTGCTTTGGCTGTTGATATAAAACATGCCCATCATCAGCACCCCAATCAGTACAAAACCAATCACTGTATTTCTATCCATTCCCATATTATCGTTTTTAGCGGTGGCAAAGGTAACTAAACTTTACCCCGGTTATCAAAACACCTGTAATAAAAATGCCCCGGTTGTGGCGGGGCATTTATGAAGCAATTATTATGAATTATTTTTTGGCAGCAGCAGGTGCAGCAGCACCTTTTGCCGGAGCAGCAGCGGCTGCAGCTTCTTCCTGTTTCAACTGGCGTGTCATGGTTACCGATGCAATAGGAATACGGGGAGAGTTCATAATCTCCATATTTTCTGCTACCACATCCTGTACCCTTACGTTGCCATTCAGTTCAAGCGCTGTAATATCAAGTTCGATATTTTCACGCAAAAACTTAGGCAGGGTTTTTACCTTCAGGCTTTTCATTTTAGTAACCAGCTTACCACCAGCTTTTACACCGGCAGGTGTACCGTTGAATTTCAAGGGCAGGGTTACGATAACTTTTTTGTCTTCTACCAGTTCCAGTAAATCTACATGGATCAGCAGGTCGCTTACTTTATCAAACTGCAGGTCTTTTAATACACAGCGGTAAGATTTGCCATCCACTTTTACTTCTACTACGTTAAAATCCGCAGTATACACCAGGCTTTTAAATGCCGTTGCTGGAGCCGTAAAATTAACTTCGGCCGCACCCCCGTAAATTACAGCCGGCACTTTCTCCTCAGAGCGAAGCTGGCGGGTGGCTGCTTTGCCAAATTCGGTCCTGAGTTGTCCTTCAATTGTAATTGTTTTCATTATTTAAATTTTTTGAGCGGCGAAGGTAAGGGAAAAATACCGCCGACAGGCTTCAGCTAACCAGTTTTTTCAGGCTTTTTTAACCCAAAACCAGTTACCTGCCAGCATTACAACTTATAAAGATGGTGAAAAGGCAATCAAGCTATTGCAAACCAAAAGCTTATGAATTGTTGAGTAAGCTGTGGCTGGTGGGCAATCCATCAATACTTTTTAGATTATTATCCTGTATATAGGCCTTGAGGCCCTCGGTGCCTTTGGTTTCGGCCCAGTCAAAATGTATATCCCGGTGGCCGGCAAACTGGTATCTGGGTACTCCAAAGCCACAGGAGGTTTGTACCAGGCTGATATCGGCAATTATAAGCTGGCGGGTGCTGGGATAAATTGTAAAATAAGAAGCGTACTGTTGCCATTCGGCCGTACCGGGCAATACTGCCCTGCCCCTGCCATACAGGCGAAGGATATTAGGCGTTTCGTCAAAAGAGCAGAACATAAAAGTGATGCGGCCGTTTTCGAGAGTATGGGCCGAGGTTTCGTTGCCGCTGCTGATAAGATCCATATAACCCACGGTATGCTCATTGATTACCCGGAAACAGTCAAGCCCTTTAGGTGATACATTAATATGTCCATCGGCTGTAAGCGGTGCTGTCCCGGTAAAAAAAATGTGCTGCGCCACTATAAAATCTTTATGTGCAGGTTTAATACTGTCGTGAAATTTACCCATAGCTCAAATCGTATTGCAGGCCAAAGTTAGTGGATGTATCCTATTGCTGCAGGCCTGTAATGCCCAGTTTACCCACATCTGCCCGGCACTATTCAACAGTACCTGTTTGATAATTGTAACCACCCTAACTTTGCAGCAATTTTAATCGTCAATCCCCAACTTATAGCATGAATTTATTTGAACAGCAGCAAAATGAATTTGCCGGCAGGCATATAGGTACAAATAGCGAGGAAACCATACAGATGTTAAGCAGCATTGGTGTACCCGATATGGAAGCGCTTATCAGCAAAACCATACCCGAAGGCATTCGCCTCCAAAAAGATATGGACCTGCCTGCCGCCAGCAGCGAAAATGCCTACCTGGCTGAATTGAAAAAACTGGCTGTAAAAAACAAAGTGTTTAAAAGCTATATCGGGCAGGGCTATTACGATACCAATACGCCTTCGGTAATTTTAAGAAACCTGTTCGAAAACCCGGGCTGGTACACACAATACACCCCTTACCAGGCCGAAATTGCACAAGGCCGCTTAGAAAGCCTGCTCAATTTTCAAACTATGGTAAGCGACCTTACCGCCTTACCTATCGCCAATGCCAGCCTGCTGGATGAAGCCACAGCAGCGGCCGAAGCCATGACCATGTTTTTTAACCATAAAAACAAAGACCACAACCATATTTCCGCACCACGTTTTTTTGTAGACAATAATATTTTTGAACACAGCAAAGCCGTATTGATTACAAGGGCGGCCCCCGTGGGTATTGAGCTGGTATTTGGAGATTATACTACTGCCCTTATCGACGAAACATTTTTTGGTGCCATACTTCAATACCCGGATAGTAACGGCCTTGTTGCCGATTACCGGCAATTTATCGAAAAAGCACAGGCGGCCAATGCAAAAGTGGTAATGGCCACCGATTTGCTGGCCCTGGCCTTACTTACCCCACCCGGCGAACTGGGTGCCGATGCTGCCGTAGGCTCCGCACAACGCTTTGGTGTACCTATGGGCTTTGGCGGACCGCATGCCGCTTTTTTTGCCACTAAAGATGAATTTAAAAGAACCATACCCGGTCGCATCATTGGCGTAAGTATCGATGCACAGGGCAACAGGGCCTTACGCATGGCGCTGCAAACCCGGGAACAACATATCCGCCGGGAAAAAGCTACCAGCAATATATGCACCGCACAGGCCCTGCTGGCCAATATGGCCGCCATGTACGCTGTATATCATGGCGCAGCCGGTATCAGCAATATAGCCAAAAGGGTACACCTGCTTGCGCAAAAACTGGAAACAGAACTGAGCGAACTGGGTATCGAACAAATAAATCCCTATTATTTCGATACGCTAAAAATACGTGTAACCGACACTGTTACATTAAAGCAGGTGGCCGAGGCAAACGAGATGAATTTTTACTACGCTGCCGATGGTACAGTAGGCATAAGCCTCGATGAAACAACACTGATTAATGATGTACACAACATTGTTAAAGTATTTGCGGAGGCCTTTATCTTAAGCCGCAAAGAAAAAAAACAGTTAGACGGCAGTAAATACAAAATACCCGGCACCCTGCTGCGTAGCTCGGCCTACCTGCAGCACCCGGTATTTAACACCCATCACAGCGAAAGTGAAATGATGCGTTACTTAAAATCGCTGGAAAATAAAGACCTGAGCCTGAACACTTCCATGATTAGCCTGGGTAGCTGCACCATGAAGCTGAATGCCGCTACCGAACTGATACCCGTAAGCTGGCCGGAGTTCAGCAAACTGCATCCCTTTGCACCTGCTGCACAAACAGAAGGCTACCAGCAAATCATTAAAGAATTAGAAAATTACCTGAGCATTATTACCGGCTTTGCCGCCACATCGCTGCAACCCAACAGCGGCGCACAGGGCGAATATGCCGGACTGTTAGCCATACGCCGCTACCACATCGCAAGGGGCGAAGCACACCGTAATGTGGTGCTGATACCGGTATCGGCACACGGCACCAACCCTGCCAGTGCGGTGATGGCAGGCATGAAGGTGGTGGTAACCAAATGCGATGATGCCGGTAATATTGATGTGGATGATTTAAAAGCCAAAGCCAAAGAAAACGCTGCTAACCTTTCGGCATTAATGGTAACCTATCCCTCCACCCACGGGGTGTTTGAAGAAAGCATTAAAGAAATATGTGCCACCATACATCAGTATGGCGGACAGGTATATATGGATGGTGCCAATATGAATGCTCAGGTGGGCCTCACCAGCCCCGGCCTGATAGGCGCAGATGTATGCCACCTTAACCTGCATAAAACTTTTGCCATACCACATGGCGGCGGTGGCCCCGGGGTGGGACCAATATGTGTAGCCGAACAATTAGTGCCTTTTTTACCCGGCCATCATGAATGGAACAATGAAGGTGCTGTATCGGCTGCGCCCTATGGTAGTGCCAGCATACTTTTAATCAGCTATGCGTACATACGCCTGCTGGGTGCAAAAGGATTACGTAAGGCTACCGAGTATGCCATACTCAATGCCAACTATATGAAGGCAAGGCTGGAGCAGTATTATAAAATATTATACACCGGTAAAAATGATACGGCAGCCCACGAATTTATTGTGGACCTGCGGCCCTTTAAAACCAGCGCCGGCATTGAAGCAGAAGATGTGGCCAAAAGGCTGATGGATTACGGGTTTCATGCTCCCACACTATCTTTCCCGGTGGCGGGCACATTAATGATTGAACCTACTGAAAGTGAAAGCAAGGCCGAACTGGACCGCTTTTGCGATGCCCTGATTGGTATATGGCACGAAATAAAAGCCATTGAAGAGGGCAGCGCCGATAAAAAAGATAATGTGCTGAAAAATGCGCCGCATACCCAGCAGGTAATTTGCGCCGATGCCTGGCAGCACAGCTACAGCAGGCAGCAGGCGGCATTTCCATTACCTTATGTTTCCGCCAATAAATTCTGGCCATCAGTAAGCCGTGTAAATAACACCCACGGCGACAGGAATCTTATATGCACCTGCGAACCGATTGAAAGTTATATGGAGGTGGAAGTGTAAGGAAGAAAAGAACTTTTGCGTTTTCAATTCGTCGATTTACTGGTTAAGCCTTTTACAGACGAAACCTGCGTATAAACAACTTCTGCAAATTCACGGAAGTGTTCTTCTCCGCATTTTATTTTTTGTTTTTCCGTTTTTAAAAGCTCCTGTCCTTCACTCTTTGTTTCGGCAACAAAATAAATTTTCTTTTCCCCTTTAAATACTACAGCCCAGTCGGGATTGTAGGTCCCTATTGGTGTATTTATTTTAAACCAGTTGGGAAGTTTAAAGTAAAATTCAACATCCTCGCTTGTTTCGCAGTCTTTGGCAAATTGGTTTTCTACGCCACTATCAAGTGGCATGTAGTTTTCATAAATAGTTTTGTTGGAGTCGGTAACGGAATGTGTAAAATTGTCAACATAAATTTCAAAATCTTTATCATCAAACAAAGTCATCTCATATATTTTGCTGCCAATCTTTTCATACTTAATACCATCAATCATCAAATTATACAAAGCACTCTTAATGAGCTTTGTGGCATTGTCCATAAACATTTGCGGATTGACAAGGACTTCATTTATACGGCCCGACATTTTCAATATTTGGAGGATGGTATCTCTTGTTAATTCTGTTTTGCTTTGTATATAACTTAAAATATCAGGAATTGTAATTTTTGTTCCATAATCATTCAAAGCACTGTCGCTTAAAAGCTGCCCCGCTACACCTTCGCCAGTTATCAGTACTTTTTGCCTGGTGCTTCTTATACTTGGCTTATTTGTTTCCGGCATTTCGCTCATGACAGCTTTTGAAGCAAGTTTTACCAGATCGTTGCTATGGTAAGAAACACTATATTTTGTTTTATGCTTTATCTTCTCCCATACCTGTAAAAATTTGGGGTCGGCTTCAAAGCCCTTTCTGTAATTTACTTTTTTACGTTCCGCTTTGTTCTTAATCCTGTTTTCAAATTTTACGCCGCAATCCTCTTCTATTTCTTTCTGCAGTGCTTTCGCAAAATCCTCATATCTTTCATTTGCAATAACAGTGAGCCTATTAGTGTTACGGTCATTTATTCTTTGTCCATCCTGGTTTACGCATAAACGTAAACCCCTTCCAATTTCCTGGCGTTTTTTGATTTCCGACTTTGTTTCATTTAATGTGCAGATTTGGAAAACATTGGGGTTATCCCATCCTTCTCGAAGTGCGGAATGACTGAATAGAAAGCGTAAAGGTGTATTGATATCAAGCAATTTTTCTTTATCCTGCATAATGAGTTTGTAAGTATCATCATCAGCCTGTGTTTCGCCCCCCGTATCTTTTATTCTCCCTTTATTATCCTGTGAAAAATACCCGTTATGAATTTCATCCACAGGATAAGGAATTAAACCCGAAAAGGCAGGTTTACGTATTTCATATTGATAGATTTCTTCAAACCATTCGGCAAACTTTCCTTTCAACGGATTTCCACTTGCATCATAATCCCGATAATTTTTAACCTTGTCAATAAAAAACAAAGTCAAAACCTTTATGCCTTTTGGTTTGTAAAACTTCTCTTTCTTTAAATGTTCCTCCACCGTTTTTTGCATCATATAACGAAGCACTTCATTATTTAAACCGCCTTGTATTTCTCCAACCGTAAGCATTTGACCATTCGATAAGGATACAACCTGGTTGCTTAAATCAATTTCCGTTACTTTTAAATCCTGGTAAATGTCCCTTTCACCTGAAAGTTTATATAAGTCGTATTTATCACGGTCAACTGTTACTGATTTTCTTACTACCCCTTTTGCGGTGTTCATATCAATTTTCAACTTGGCAATAATTTTATTTTTACCGCTTGGCTGAATTTTTTCTACCTGAACAAAAGCATCATTCATGGCATTCTCACTCACTACTGAGTCCACTTCAATTTGCTTTACCAAACCCAAATCGTATGCCTTAACCGGATTGAGGGAATACACCAGGTTATAAAGGTTAGTATGTGTAGCGGAATATCGAAGTGTACAAAGAGGATTAAGGTTTTCAATAGCTTTTTTCCGAATGTCCGTTTCCATATTTTGTGGTTCATCCACAAGTACAATCGGCCAAGTGCTTTTAATAAACTCAATAGGCTTTTTACCGGTTAGTTTATCATTCGGCCTATTGATGATGTTCTCGTCTTTTGCAAAGGCATCAATATTTAGAATTAAAACCTGTATGGCATTGGCAGAAGCAAAGCCCCTTAAATGGGAAATTTTTTTACTGTCGTAAACATCAAAATTGATTGTAGCATTATCGTAAAGCGACTGAAAATGTTCGTGGGTAATTTGCAGGTTCTTTAGCACCCCTTCCCGTATAGCAATTGATGGAACAACAATCACAAACTTTTTGAAGCCATAGAGTTTATTAAGTTCATAAATTGTTCGTAGGTATACATAAGTTTTTCCTGTTCCGGTTTCCATTTCAACGGAGAAGTTCATCCCCTGTAATTCGCAAACAGTATCTTTTATCTCGTTACGCTGCTGAATAATTTTTACATTTTCCAGAAGCTGTTCTTCCGAAAGTACTAAGCGATTACCCAATCCATATTCAGAAAGCAAAGCTCCGGTTGAAGAAACAGAAAACTCAAAATCACCACCACTCAAAGGTTACCCTTCAAACACATCGGTTATGGCTTTTATCGCATCTAACTGGTATTCCTGGTTGCTGTTGAAATGGATTTTCATGGACAAACCTCCAAAATTTTTTTAGTTAATGCTTCAAACTCATCATAGCTTTTTTGAACGGCATATACATGTGCTCCTATAGCACCGTCGGCAGGTTTTAGTAAAAAAATTGGCTTGTGTGCCTCCATTGACATTGGTGCCAGGCTTCTAAAATGTTTTAACAATGCGATACAATAAGCATCATCATCAACATTATTTACCTTTTCGTCACTATCCCCCAGTACAAACTCCCTGAAAATATCCGGAATCTTATTTGCCCACTTTAGGTAAGATTTTACAGGGCGGCTTTCCTTTGCAGAATATTGCATAACAATATAGCCAACAGGCTTTGTATTATTTTCCGGAATTTGAATGGTAAGATTCGCTGGCTTTAGCTCTTTGCGCTGCGCCCATTGTTTTTTCCAAATATTCAGTGTGGTTCCAAGGTTTTTAATGCCCTGAAGGGAGAATAAATCTGAAGCCACAGGCATTATAATATAATCGGAGCTAATAGTAACCGCCCGGTTGATTGCGCCAAGATTTGGCCCTACATCAATCAGTATTACTTCTGCTGCAAATCTTTCGGCTGCTTCATCAATTAGAGTTTTAAATATACTTGTAATTCTAAAAGAATATATTTCACTGTTAAGGCATTTTAACCAGGCATCACTCAATGTATCCTCAAATGTAGAAAGGGATAAATTGCCTAAAACCAGGCCAAGATTATCATTGATTTGTTCAATATATACCGGCACAAACGGATCACCATTTACTATTGGCCTTATTGCATCTAAAACTGTTACAGGCCTATTATGCTCGTATACAGACTCTAACTTTTCATCAGTTAGAAACATTGATGTCAGGTTAGACTGAGGATCCAAATCTATGGCGATGGTTTTAATTCCCAGCTCTGACAACATCCAGGCTACATGATAAACTGTGGTAGTTTTACCTACCCCACCCTTATTATTAAAAAAAGTAATTGTTCTCATTCCCATTCCGAATTAATAGGTATTGTAACTTTAAATTTAGTAGTTAGCGACAGGTCAAATTCCGGATTACCATTTCCATTTTGCTGCAACTCCGCCTTTGCTCTTTTTACACCATAGTTAAACCGGTTAACGTACCCCAAAATTTTCATTGCCTCGGCCAATACAACATTCCTGTAATCACTGGCATCCGGAAAATTTTGTGGTGTTGCTTCCCCAAACAAACCTCCGGGATTAATAATTTCAATACGGTTTTTAAATTCATAGATGTAAGTTGGCGCATTCGACTCATAGCTTCTATGCATTACAGCATTCATCACCAATTCCCTTAAGGCCCAATATGGATAGTTGCGTATTATATTTTCCTGGAATGAGTCCTTTTTAACCGGCCTTTCTTTTATGATATTAGCTTTTATAAAATCATCTACAAGCCGTAATTCTGTAACCAGGGCACCAGAAAACTTTTTTTCATATTCTACATCACTAGTCATCTCCTCACCCGAAAACTTAATATACTGGATGTAGCAGCCGGGAAGATAAAACTCAGGATTTAAACCAAATAGTAAAATGCCGGCATTAGTAGGGCAACCTTCTTTTGTATCGTAAAAGCGAAGCGAAGCCAGTTGCTCTTCGGTAGTTCTGCCATTCTCTGCCAGCGTTTCCTTATCTATCGCTGATGGCAGGTAATTTATCCTGAACAACTCTGCACTTAAGTCTTCAACTGTTGAGCCCAAAGCAGGAATGAGATCATAAGTTTTTGCATAAGATAACCTTCGCTCTGTTAAAATCCGCTCTTCTTCCTGTGAAGCCTTGTCTCTGCGTGGCCCTACCCTGATCCAGCATCTTCCATCATACCGTACAGGCGGATAAGTTGATGGCTTTACTTCAACAACCACTACTTCCCCCTCATCAAACTTAAATACAGCACTAACTACTATTGAAGGCTGAGGCAGAATTTTGCCATTTGTTTTCATCCCCCCAATTTTTTGTAAATCTTCATCTGTCCATTTTTTTCCGGCCAAACTTCCATCATCGTTTACACCCAGTAAAAGATAGCCTGGATGTTTATGATTGGGAAAATCATTACAAAACGCACAAATTGCCTGGCCAAGTTTATCATCGGCTGTCGACCTGGTTCTTTCAATCCAATCACTTTCCATATCCGCAATTAGCTGTTTAACTTTTTCTTCATTTACCATATTTGGTGCTTAAATCGTTTTAAAATCCACACCGGCATCTTTCATCTGCAACACGGTGTTGGTTTTCAACTGGTCGTTGTTTTTAAACAGTATATCGAGGGTGATTACTTTTTGCGGCTTTTCTGCTAAAATACCCTCCACCGTAAATTCGTCTATAGATTGCAGCGCTATAATTAATGCACCACCGGCAATTTTATAATAGCTGCATTGGCCACCACATTCATCCCCATCCCATAAAATATTTATGCCTTCCACTTTTTCCGTAAGACTGTAACCAGCTTTCAGCATTAACTCATACAGCATGTTTTCTTTTTCGCTGCCTTCTCTTACCGGATTGGTAAAAGCATCTAACTGCTGCACTAAATTTTCTTCGTTGATTTCGCTGCCTCTCCAAATTTTGAAATTGGAAGGAGAGAGTTTGAAGGATTTGAAACCCAAGTCAATCTTTAATTGTTTGAATAATGAAGAATTTTGTTCTTGTATTTTAAGAATTGCTTTTCTTATTCTTTCTCTACTTACTTCTGAAATATGCCGATATCCCAATTTAAACGCCTCCTCTTTTTCTTCAATTACTTCCGGCAACTGAACTAATATGAATTTACGACTACCATTATCTTCTGCATTTAATTCAAGTGTTGCATGTGCAGTCGTTCCACTACCTGCAAAGAAATCCAATATAATATCATTGCCTTTTACATTAGAAATTTGAATTAATCCCCTAACAATCTCTTTAGGTTTTGGATTATCGAAAATGTTCTTTACTCCAAATAACGAAGTCATATCATCGTTAGCTCCCTGATTGTGTCCAAATTCAGAATGGCTCCACCAATTTGTTGCACACTGACCTTCTTCTAGTCTTTCAAATCGGTAATATTTTTTTCTTGGCAAGCCATCTCCATTCTTTGGAAAAAAAATTCTTTTATCTTTTAATAATACTTTAAAGCTATCCAAATCCCCCATCCACTCCTCCTCAAATTCTTTACCAGATGGACTAATTATTTTATATCTACTACCACTTTGATCTGAACCAACTTTCCAAGGCTTAGATGCCCAATCGCCTCTTTCATCATTATCGGGATTTGAAAAATCACCTGTTAAATCGATTTTTCCTACTCCGGCTTTCTTGTATGCATCCTTATTTTTAGCAAACGATAAAATATGTTCAGCAACAATCCCAATCATTTTAGTTTTATCATTTGGCTGATTATGTCTTCGACGCCAATGTATATGTCCCTCAAAATTCTCCTCTCCAAAAATTTCATTCATCATCATTCTCAGATTATGCACTTCATTGTCGTCAATATGAACGAAGATTACCCCATCTTCACGCAGTAAGTTTTTAGCTAAAAACAACCGTGGGTACATCATGCTCAGCCAGTTGCTGTGGTAATGCCCGCTGTCTTTGCTGTTTTTGCGAAACATCCCTTCTTTCATCAGGTAGCCTTCTTCGTCTTTTTCGCCAATGCGTTTTTGATAATCTTCTTTATTCTCTTTAAAACTGTCGGGGTAAATAAAGCTGTCGTTCCCTGTATTGTATGGCGGGTCTATAATAATGCACTTGATTTTTCCGTAATAGCTTTTCTGTAATACTTTCAGCACTTCAAGGTTTTCGCCTTCAATAAAAACATTTTCTGTACTGTCAAAGTTTACCGATTCATCGGGTTGGGGCTTCAGCGTTGCTGTTGAAGGAATTTGCAATACTTTAAAAGCATCGCTTTTGCCTGCCCAGTTCAATATGTAACGTTCATTATTGAAATTGATATCGTTGGTAAAAATGGCTTTGAACTTTTCCATATCAATCTTTCCTTCTGTAAAAATTTCAGGAAAAGCGGCCTGCAATTGTTGCAGCCTGTGTAAGAATGCATTGGGGGGTGTTAGTTGTTCTGTCGTCAGCATGGTGTAGGCTGGTTATATATATAGGTGGCCGGTATTGCTGCCGGTGTTCAAATATACAAATGCTTTAGCACAGCAGGCATGTAATTGCTGCATACACAAAGCCCCTGCTTTACGCAGGGGCTTACACAAACTATAATTCAGGAACAAACAGCGGTTAATCCGGTTTTTCGCCTTCCAAAAATGTATTGATGGTGCTTATTTCCGTATTATTATTTTCGTCGGCTTTTACAGTATAATTGCTGTAAAAGGTTTCTACGCTGGCAATGGAATTGTGCAAATCCACATTGCGGCGAAGGTAGGCGGGTACTGTATCAAACTCATTGTTCGGGTCGGTGGCATTGATGTTGAACGAAAGGTTCCTCAGCTTTGCTATCCGTTCCGCTGCCCGGCGCCTAAGTTCCTCTGCTTCGTCCTGCAGCGCAGGTTCCTCAACAGGGGTCGTTAAAATGGGCTTGTTTAATGTGGCATCCTGCTTTTCCTCCGCCGCCAGATGGGATTGTTTAACCACCAACTGCATCTCTGCCGGGGGCTCGTCGTTCCCTGCCGGTGTATGCAGTGGGGTTAGTTCTTCGGTAGTTTTGGATTCCTGTTTTGGCGAAGTTTCCGCAGCATAAATATTCTGCGGTTTCGCCAGGTACCCACCTGCTGACGAGGCAGGTGTGCTAGCTTCTTTTAATTCAAAAAATATTTCAGTTTCTTTTTGTGCAGGTGCAGGCTTTGCTGCCACCGGGGCAACATCTTCTTTTGGGGTATCCGATACCGTTTCGGGTGCAGTAAGCGGCATGTCAAATTCAATTACCGGTGCCTGGTCGGCAGCAGAAGATATTTCATAAAACACCGGGGCTTCATCTGCCACTTCATTCAATGGCGGCAGGTTGTTTTGCTGTAAGGGCATAGCCGGTGCCGTTACCTCCACAGTGGCTTTTGCATCAAAGGGTATTGCAGTTTGCTTTGCAGCGGGCTCAGCTTTAGCGGCTACATCCAGCGCCACTACAATTTTATCTTCCTTCTTTTCTTCCTGGGGCTGGTTAATGGTTTTGGCAAAAGGATCCTTATGCTCAAAGCCTGTGGCAATAAGTGTAATACCTATTTCGGCACCTAAAGAATTATCGTACCCGAGGCCCAGTATCACATCGGTATCGGGGCCCGCCTGGCTAAGCAGGTAATCCTGCACCACTTCTACTTCATCCATCGTAAATTCATGCTCGCCTTCGGATGAATTGATATTGATGAGTATCCATTTAGCACCACGTATATCATTATCATTGAGCAACGGCGAATTCAATGCATCTGAAATGGCCTGGTGTGCCCTGTTTTCGCCTTGTGCGGCGGCACTGCCCAGTATGGCCACACCACCATTACGCATTACCGTACACACATCTGCAAAGTCCACATTAATTTGCCCGGTGCTGTTAATTACATCGGTAATACATTTTGCCGCAGTAGACAATACATTATCTGCTTTGGAAAATGCTTCTTTCATTTTAAGGTTGCCAAACTGGTGCCTCAGTTTATCGTTGCTAATTACCAGCAGTGTATCTACATGATCTTTCAGCAGCGAAATACCATCTTCGGCCTGGGCCAGCCTTTTTTTACCTTCGTAAGCAAAGGGTGTGGTTACAATGCCTACGGTGAGTATACCCAGGTCTTTACAAATTTTTGCCACAATGGGGGCACCACCGGTACCGGTACCACCACCCATGCCGGCAGTGATAAAGGCCATTTTGGTGTTTACTTCCAGGATGCGTTTTATTTCTTCCAGGCTTTCTTCGGTAGCCTGCCTGCCAATAGATGGATTGGCGCCTGCACCAAGCCCCTGGGTTAAATGCGGGCCAAGCTGTATTTTATTGGGTACTTTACTTTGTGCAATAGCCTGTGCATCGGTATTGCATATTATAAAATCCACTCCGGCTATATCGAGTGAAAACATGTGGTTAACAGCATTACTGCCACCACCTCCTACACCAATTACTTTGATGATGGATGATTGTTCTTTGGGCAAATCAAAATGTATCATAGCAAATAGGCGGAACCTTTACTGCCCTGGCTGAGCAGCAGCGGAACCTTTTGTTTGTATGCTTATTGGTAAATACAAAGCATGAATTAATTAATGGTTAGTATGGTAAATGCTTTAAAAACTGTTACAGGTGTGTATCGCCTTCTTCTTTAAACAGGTCGATAATACCTATTTTGAAAGAGTCCATAAAGCCTTTTAGCGTTTTGCGTTCTTTCTTTTTAGGCATATTCATTACCCCGGTTTGGCTTACCATAACAGGCTCTTCGGGTATTTCGGCTTCGGCAGCAACGGGCTGCTGCAGCGATTGCGGCACTTCTATTTTTCTAAACTGCTCATCAAACTGCTTGCGCCTGTTTTCATAATCATTGTACCCTTTTAATATTAAACCGATACAGGTGCTGTACATGGGTTTTTCCAATTCATCGATATGGCCGCTGGCCAGGTGTTCGTTGGGATAACCAATTCTTGCATTAAAGCCGGTAACATATTCTGTAAGCTGTATCAGGTGCTTCAGTTGTGAACCACCACCGGTAAGTATGATGCCGCCATTGAGCAGCCGGGAGTCGAGCCCAATTTGCTTTAAATGATACGCTACAAAGTCGAGAATTTCGCTCATGCGTGCCTGTATGATACTGGCAAGATTTTTTACACTTATTTCTTTAGGCTGCATACCACGCAGACCGGGTATGGTTATAAATACATTTGACTTTGCTTCATCGCTGAGTGCGCTGCCAAACTGTACTTTCATTTGTTCGGCCTGTGTACGTAATACCCCCAGGCCGTTTTTAATATCATTGGTAATGTTTTCGCCACCAAAAGGTATTACCGCTGTGTGCTTGATGATGCCTTCGTAAAACACGGCCAGGTCGGTAGTGCCGCCACCGATATCTACAATGGCTACACCTGCTTCCAAATCCTGGTCGCACATTACAGCTGCTGCCGATGCCAGTGGTTGCAGCACCAGGTCTTTAGTAATAAGGCCGGCTTTTTCAACACTGCGGTTAATATTTCGTATAGCGTTTTTATCACCGGTAATGATATGGAAATTGGCACCCACTTTTACGCCGCTGTATCCAATTGGATTGGGGATGTTTTGGAAATTATCCACGGTAAACTCCTGTGGAATCACATCAATAATCTGGTCGCCTGCAGGAATGTACGTACGGTACTGGTCGGCAATCAGCCGGTCAATTTCTTCCTGGCTGATTTCTTCTTCAATGTGCTGGCGTACAATATCACCCCTGGTTTGCAAGCTTTTGATATGATGACCTGCAATACCCACATACACTTCGTTGAGTGTAAGGTTGGGGTTAGAATCGAGGCAGTTTTCCAGCGCTGTTTGTATGGCTTTGATGGTTTGGTCGATATTGAGTACCATACCATGCTGTACACCATTGCTGTTGGCCCTGCCAAAGCCAAGAATTTCGAGTTTGCCAAATTCGTTTTTGCGGCCGGCGATGGCGGCAATTTTTGTAGTGCCGATGTCGAGGCCTACAATAACGGGGTTGTTGTTTACAACGCCGTTATCCAATGCGGAGGTCTGTTGTTCGTTGATCATAGTTATTATGTTTGTGTTTGTGTCCCGGCCATTATTGGCCTAAGCTGTTGAATTAATATTTTATTTTTTCTGTTGCCACAACACTTCTTCCACATTTGGTTTCAATTTTAATAATCGTTGGCCCTGGGCATTGTTGCCTTTGACTGTTGCTGTACGGGCTTTGGTACAGTTGTTTTTGGTTTTAGAGTGCTACCCGATGGTGCAGCAAAGCCTGTTGCATTTTTTGCAGCGGGCTTTGCACCATCATTCTTTTTAGCTGGCGGATTAGAAACGGGCTTCACTACAGCTGCAGCCGGTTTTACTTTGGCGGCTGCCTGGTTTTTTTCAATGGGTTTAGGTTTGTCCGCCACGGGTTTGTTTATTACAGGTATACCTTGTGGTTTCAGATCTTCATAGTGATCAGATAGAGCGGCATCGCCATCATCGTCCCGTTGAAAGGATTGCTGGATGAGCGAAATATTGGTACTGTTGGTTTCATTATCCTGTACAATAGCCTGCAGCGAATCGCTGGCCCGCAACTCTGCATCCATAGCTACCAGGTGCATAATTTGCAGGGTACGCAGGGAGTCGGCAGTTTTATCTTCGGCCTCCTTACGCTTTGCCACTACCTGGCCGGCATATTGTATATCAATGCGGCTGTAATAATTCCATCCGGCCTTAGGTATTACCTGGCTATAAAATAATTTGAGCTTGCGTAATTTATTTTCAATACCGGTGGCATCGCCAAAGCCAATAACGGTATTGCCTATCTTAGGCAGTAATTCAAACTGGCGGCTGGCCGTAATTTCAATTGCATCAATCATAGCCATTGCAAAACTATCTGCCTGTATGCCCAGGCTTAGCTGTACCAGGTTTTTAAGCAAAGCACTATCGGTACCGGTTAATACTTTTTTATCAGAAGGAAAGCCTGTAAATACCGGCAACCTTGCCGAAAACTTATCACTCAGCGGCAGCATGGCGCAGGCCGTATCGGCATAAAATGTGTTACCATTTGTTGTAAATACTCTTGCCACGGGTTCTCTTTCGAGTATCTCGGCCTGCAGTACCAGGTTGTTGTCAAAAAACAATTTTGTTTTTTTCACCCACACGTTTTTCAGCAGCTCCTGCTCCAGGGCTTTTAGTTTAAAAAAGGCTATGGGCTGTCCTTCAGGTGTACCATCGATATATTCATTAATAGTGTTGAGTATATCGCTTTTATCTACAAAAAAGTTATTGTGCACCCCCTTTATGGTAACATTCAGCCCCGCACATACCTGCTTCTCTTCCCGGCTGATAGCAGCCGCAAGCAATACCACCAGGCCAGCGCCTGCCAGCACCCAAAGGGTGTTGATGGCCCATTTTACTATGTTTGATTTTGTTATCATATTCTACCGCTGAACGCAACCGGCATATCCCGGATGAACAGCAAGTGTATTTTATCTTTCTTCCAAAACTTCTTTTATAGGCCCTACCAGTGTATCTATATCGCCTGCACCCGCTGTAATTAAAAATTCAGGCTTTGTTGCTTTTAACTGGTTCAGCAGGCTCTGCTTTGTAAATACCTGTGCATTTTTATGTTTCATTTTTTCAAGAATCATATAGCTGCTCACCCCTTCCATCGGTTGCTCACGGGCCGGGTAAACAGGCAACAGCATTACTTCATCGGCTTCATCCAGCACTTCGGCAAAGCCTGCTGCATGATCTTTGGTGCGGCTGTACAAATGTGGCTGAAACACCACCGTACATTTTTTATCAGCAAACATGGCTTTTGCCCCGGTAATTAATGCTTTCAACTCTTCGGGATGATGGGCATAATCATCAATCATTACCTGTGTGCCGGTTTTGATGATATATTCAAAGCGGCGCTTCACACCTTTGAACCCGGCTACTGCTGCTTTTATTTTGGCTTCATCAATTCCCAACTGCACTGCCACCGCAATGGCTGCTGTTGCATTTTCCACATTATGCATACCGCCCATATTAAGCTGTACCGCTTTAATACATTTTCCCTGCAGGCGTACATCAAAGCGGTAGCTGCCATTATCTACTTCGATATTTGTTGCATAGATATCGGCATCAGTATTTTGTACTGCATAACTGTAATGAACAGGTGCTTTTAATTCGCTGCTGCGTTGTAACCCGTATTTGCTGATTAATACACCCCGGGGACGTATATTTTCGGTAAACGCTATAAATGCCTGCTCCATATTTTCTGCTGTACCATATATATCCAGGTGGTCGGCATCCATCGAACTGATGATGGCTATATCCGGGTTCAGCTTTAAAAAACTCCTGTCGTACTCATCGGCTTCTGCCACACATATCTCATTATCGCTGGCCCAAAAATTTGTATCATAGTTTACCGCTATGCCACCCAAAAAAGCATTGCAGCCATAGCCGCTGTGCCTGAGGATATGTGCCACCATTGTGCTGGTGGTGGTTTTGCCGTGTGTGCCTGCAATACAAATATTAAAGCCTGTAGCAGTAATGGCACCCAGTACATCGCTGCGCTTGGCAACGGTGTAATTATGCGACAGGTACCAGTTGAGCCCCAGGTGATCTTTAGGTACAGCAGGTGTATAGATTACCAGCTTAGCCTCTTTATCAATGAACTCAATATTATCTTCATAATGAATAACAGCCCCTTCGGCCTCCAGTTTCCGGCAAAGTGCAGTTGGCGTTTTATCGTATCCACTAACGGTTACGCCTGCATTCAAAAAATATCTCGCCAAAGCGCTCATGCCTATTCCGCCAATACCTAAAAAGTATACGCTTGCACTGCCTTTTTTTGTAATCAGTAACTCTAGTATTTCCGAAACGGTTTTCATCTGTTTATGTGCGCCAGTATTTCTTTTGCGATAACTGTATCTGCATCAGTAATACCAAGTGGCGCTATATTGGCTTTTAATTGCTCTTGTTTTTTTTCATCGCCGGCCAGTGCAATAATGGCGGGCACCAGCTTCTCCATTGTCTCTGCATCTTTAATCAGCAGGGCAGCGTTCCTGTCTGCCAGTTTTTTTGCATTCACCGTTTGATGGTCTTCGGCAGCAAAGGGATAGGGCACAAACAAAACCGCTTTTTTTTGCACACACAATTCGGCAACACTCATGGCACCACTCCTGCTGATAATTACGTCGGCTGCCGCAAATGCATAATGCATCTGCTGTATAAAATCTCCCACCCACAGGTTGCTTCGTCCCTGGCTGCATTTTTTTCCTCTTTCAGCAAATGGCTTACCCGTTTGCCAAATGAGTTGCAGGTTGTTTTGATCAAAGGCATCAATATTTTTTTCCAGCGCCTCATTAATACTTTTTGCGCCCAGGCTTCCGCCGATGGACAGTACAGTTTTTTTTGCTGGGTTGAGGCCAAAAAACTTTAAGGCTTCTTCCCTGCCAATGGTATTACGGGCAATATTTTCCCTAACCGGGTTGCCCGAAATGGTGATTTTGTCGGCTGGAAAAAACTGTTCCATTCCATCTATGGCTACAAAAACCCGGGTAGCTTTTTTGCCCAGCAGGATATTGCTTTTACCGGCAAACGAATTGCTTTCGTGGATAAAAGTTTTTATTCCACTGGCCTGTGCATAGCGTAATACCGGGAAGCTGGAGTATCCGCCCACACCAATTGCGGCCACAGGACGGAACTGCTTAAAAATTTTACGCACCTGCAAAAAACTTTTAAAAAGCTTAAAGGGCAGTGTAATATTTTTTATCAAAGAACTCCTGTTGAACCCGGCAATATCGAGGCCTTCGATATTGTACCCTGCCTGCGGCACTTTTTCCATTTCCATTTTTCCTTTAGCCCCTACAAATAAAATATCGGCGCCGGGTGCTGCTTTCTTAATCGCATTGGCAATTGCAATAGCCGGAAAAATGTGCCCGCCGGTACCTCCACCAGCCATAATAACCGGTATGCGCTTTTGGCCTGCATCATTATCCATAACTATATGCCGTATATCATTCATTGCGCTGCTGATTATGCTATGCCGTTGTTTGATGGTTACCTGTTTCAACAGCGGCGGTTTTACCTTCAAGCTGTTCCACATTTCTTGCCACGCTTAATACTATACCCACTGCAAGGCAGGTAAATAAAAAACTGCTGCCACCCATACTCACTAACGGTAACGTAACCCCGGTATTTGGAAAAAGGTTAACGTTTACCGCCATATTTACAATAGCCTGTATGGCCAGGGTAAAGCCCAGGGCCAGGGCCAGGAATGCACCAAATGCAAAGGGACATTTGCGGTAAAGCCGTATACACCTGAATAAAAAAAGCAGGTAAATAAACACGATAAATGCACCGCCGATAAACCCATACTCCTCTAAAATGATGGCATAAATAAAGTCGCTGTAAGAATGTGGCAAAAAATTTCTTGCCCGGCTATTGCCCGGCCCAAGGCCCAGCCAGCCACCGCTTGCTATAGCAATTTTGGCCTGGTTGATTTGGTACATTTTTTCACTATGGTCGTCTTTACTGCCATATACAAATGTTTGTATCCTGCCAATCCATGTAGGTACACGGCCTGCAGATAAGAGGGCAGGCAATTCTTCCTGCCGCCTTGTTTCCTTATCGTAATAACTTACGGCAACGCCTACCAGCAATGCTACAGGTATCAATGCAATAAAAATTGTTACCAGTATATGCTTTGTACTAACCCTGCCAATAAACATCAGCAGCAGGCTGGTACCACCCACCAGTATAGCTGTAGATAAGTTGGCCGGCGCTATTAACAAACAAATGATGGCCACCGGTATAATGATGGGCAGAAACCCTTTTTTAAAATCTTTAATCACCGACTGTTTACGGCTAAGCATGCGGCTGAGATACATGAATAAAGAAAGCTTTGCCAAATCGGATGTTTGGAAAGTCATATTCAATACGGGCAAAGTAATCCAGCGGCTGCCTTCATTAAGCTTTGTACCAAAAAAGTAAGTATACACCAGCAGGGGCACAGATATTAAAAATAGTATCAGTGCTATCCGGGAATAGATGGTATAATTTACCCGGTGTGCAAAATATATTATCAGTACACCGATTACTATAAAGGCAAACTGTTTGAACAGGAAACTTTCTGTGCTTTTGCTATACTTGTATGCCAGCGAGCCGGTACTGCTGTACACTGCCAGCAGGCTCATGAGTGTAAGGATAATCACAATAGCCCATATCACCCGGTCGCCTTTTGTTTTGCTGGCCAGGTTGGTACTCACATTCATATCACCCAATTCCCTGAGCGGACTGAATAAAGTGCCTGATATGGTATTTTTGGTTTCTATCATTACTTATAATTCTTTCACGGCTTTTTTAAACTGGTTACCCCTGTCTTCATAATTTTTAAACAGGTCGAAGCTGGCACAGGCCGGGCTTAAGAGTACCACATCGCCTTTATCCGCAAAATGAAAAGCAGATTTTACGGCCTCTTCGGCCGAAGTTGTGTTTACCATCAATGCTACCACATCACCAAAAGCCTCATGAATTTTCCGGTTATCGAGCCCCATACAAACAATGGCTTTTACTTTTTCTTTTACAAGATTTTTCAGGATGGAATAGTCATTGCCCTTATCTACTCCGCCCAGTATAAGTATTACGGGCTTTTCCATACTCTCCAGTGCAAACCATGTACTGTTCACATTGGTACCCTTACTGTCGTTGATGAACTCTACACCCCTGATAGTGGCTACGGGTTCCATACGGTGTTCGAGGCTTTGGAAGGTTTGTAATGCTTCCCTGATTCTTTCTTTTTTAATTTCTACCGCTGCTGCGGCTAATCCTGCTGCCATACTGTTGTAATAATTGTGTTTTCCTTTAATTGCAAAATCTTTGATATTCATTTGAACTTCTTCTGTTTTCCATTTGAGGTGCAACTCTGCATTTCGCATATACGCTCCTTTTGGCAGTTCTTTGGACATGGTGATTGGATATAAGGTTGATTTAATGGGATACCTGTTTATGTTATTTGCTGTTACTTCGTCGTCGATGTTATAAATAAATACATCTTCTTCCTGCTGGTTCATGACGATACGGAACTTGCTGCTGATGTAATGCTCCATTTTGTAATCGTACCGGTCTAAGTGATCTTCGGTAATGTTTGTGAGCACGGCTACATCCGGCCTGAACTGGTGAATATCATCCAACTGAAATGAACTTATTTCCACTACATACAATGCTTTGGGTGCCACCGCCACCTGCCGGGCAAAGGAGTAACCAATGTTACCTACCAGTGCACAATCGGCACCGCCATGCTTACAGATGTGGTATATAAGCGATGTGGTGGTGGTTTTACCGTTTGTTCCCGTAATGCCAATGATCCTGCTGTTGCCTTTGTACCGGTAGGCCAGTTCTATTTCGCTGATTACCGGTATCCCTTTTTCCCTTAGCTGCTTTACCAGCGCATGTGTTTCGGGTATGCCGGGGCTTTTCATTACTTCGGTGGCACTTAATATAAGCGCTTCGGTGTGGCCGCCGGCTTCGTAAGCAATCTGGTGATGCTCCAACTCTTCTTTATACGCCTGCTTAATGCTGCCACCATCGCTTACAAATACATCATAGCCCTGCTGCTTTGCCAGTAAGGCAGCGCCAATACCGCTTTCGCCTGCTCCCAGTATCAACATGCGTTTTGCCACAGTTGCTCAAATGGTTTCCTGTTAATAAAAAAGGTTTTTCAAAAGATAGAATTTAACAGGTTAGCATCCATCTTGTACAGCATTGCACGGGGCAATGGTTTGGTTTTTCAGGGGTTTGAGACTTAATGCCTTTTTGCTCAATGCGTTTTTAAAAATGGTTTTTCAAGAGCATAGAATTTAACAGGTTAGTTGTCAAATTGTACGCACTGGCTGGCAGTGGCCGGTTCTTCATTGGTATGTTATTTCAAATAAGGTACAGTATCGGTTATTCCTATAAATTATCACCTAAGCTTAAGCGTTACAATTGCCATCACTACGCTAAGTATTGTTACTATCCAAAAGCGAACTGCTATTTTGCTTTCGTGGTAACCCAGTTTTTGATAATGATGATGCAGGGGGCTCATTAAAAATATGCGCCGCCCCTCTCCATATTTTCGTTTAGTGTACTTGAAGTAACTCACCTGCAGCATTACACTCAGGTTTTCTACCAGGAACACAAAACAGAAAAAAGGTATCAGCAATTCTTTTCGAACAATGATGGCCAGTGCAGCGATGATGCCACCCAGTGCCAGGCTGCCGGTATCTCCCATAAAAACCTGCGCCGGGTAAGCATTGTACCATAAAAATCCAATACAGGCCCCCACAAATGCAGCTATAAAAATGGATAATTCACCAAGGTTGGGTATGTACATAATATTGAGGTACTCTGCAAAGCGCAGGTTGCCGCTAACGTAGGCGAATATGCCCAGGCAAATACCTATGATGGCACTAACGCCGGTTGCCAATCCATCAAGCCCATCGGTGATGTTGGCGCCATTGCTCACTGCTGTTACAATAAATATTACAATAAGGATGTACACGATGTAGGTATACTGTTCCCAGCTTTCAGGCAACAGCTTGGCATAATTAAACTCATGCCCTTTTACAAAAGGAATGGTGGTGATGGGTGTTTTTACCGTTACAAACCGGTGCTCTTTACCATCCAATATCAATGTTTCTTCGTTCAGCTTTTTTTCGCCGGGCTGTATGATGTTGGCCGCCGGCATCTTTTCACGCTTTACTGTAACGTTGGGGCTAAAATAAAGCGTAACGCCTACGATTAGCCCAAGTACCACCTGCCCTACAATTTTAAACCGTCCGGCAAGGCCGTCGCTGTCACTTTTTTTATAGGCTATGCCTTTCTGTTGTGCCAGGCGCTTAGCCCTTATTTTTAAATAATCGTCGATAAAACCAATCATACCCAGCCATACGGTACACAGCAACATCAGGCGGATATAGGTTTTATGCAAATCGGCCAGCAAAATGGTGGGCACAATGATGGCCAGGATAATAATGATGCCGCCCATTGTAGGCGTTCCTTTTTTTTGTGCTTCGCCTGCAAGGCCCAAATCTCTTACACTTTCGCCCAACTGCTTTTTTTGCAGGAAAACAATTAGCTTTTTACCAAACACGGTAGTAATTACAAGACTTAATAAAACAGCCAGCATCACCCTGAATGTGATAAACTTGAACAGGCCGCTGCCCGGGAATACCGGGTTGCTCCAGTTGTTCGTTAACCAATCAAACAGGTGATACAACATATCTTTTACTTTATTATACTGATTTACTTAAGCTTTTTGGTTTACCGTAGCATGCTTTAAAATGCTATCCATTATTTTTCAAGCAGGTCAAACATTTCGTTCAATACCTGCTTATCATCAAAAGCATATTTAACGCCTTTTATTTCCTGGTACTTTTCATGCCCTTTCCCGGCTACCAGTACTATATCCTGCTGCTGTGCCAGGCTCACGGCTGTTTTGATAGCTTCCTTCCTATCGGCAATGGATATGTATTTTTTACGGGCAACTACGTTCACGCCGGCTTCCATATCCTTTAATATTTGCAAAGCATCCTCACTGCGTGGGTTATCGGAAGTAAATATTACCCTGTCGCTGTATTCACAGGCTACTTCGGCCATCACTGGCCTTTTGGTTTTATCCCTGTCGCCACCACAACCTACCACGGTAATAACATGCTCATTACCCTGTTTCAGATTTTTAATTGTAGCCAATACATTCAGCAATGCATCAGGTGTGTGGGCATAGTCTATTATGCCAATTACTTTTTCGTTTCTGCTCACCGTATAATCGAACCTGCCTTCGGCACCATCTATATTGCTGAGCGCCTGCAATACATCCTGTTTATCCTGCCCAAGCATTACAGCTGCACCGTATACAGCCAGCAGGTTGTAAGCATTAAATGCGCCAATGAGCCGGAAATAAACTTCCTGGTCATTCACCATCATGTGCAGGCCTGTAAGGCTGTTATCCAAAATTTTTCCTTTAAAATCAGCCATTGTTTTAAGGCTGTAATACATTTTTTTGGCTGCCGTATTTTGCAACATCACTGCGCCACGCTTATCATCAGCATTACTAATAGCAAATGCAGTTGAGGGTAAGCTGTCGAACCATGATTTTTTTACCCGTATATATTCTTCAAAGGTTTTATGATAGTCCAGGTGATCGTGAGAAATATTTGTAAATAATGCCCCTTCAAATTTTAAACCTGCAATACGATGCTGGTGTATGGCATGGCTGCTGCACTCCATAAATACGTACCGGCAGTTATCATCGGCCATCTGCCTGAGCAGGGCGCTTAGGTTAATGGCATCGGGTGTAGTATGCGTTGCCGGTATAATGGTGCTGCCAGACTGGTTTTGTACGGTACTGATTAAGCCGCATTTAAATCCAAGGGCAGAAAAAAGTTTCCACAGCAACGTAGCAACAGTTGTTTTACCATTGGTACCGGTTACGCCTACCAGCTTTACCTGCAAAGAAGGGCTGTGATAAAAATTATGTGCCATACAAGCCGCTGCCTCAGCACTGTTTTGTACCTGTATCCATGTTACTGAAGCAGGCATGTGAGCAGGCAGCACTTCGCATACTATGGCTACAGCACCATTTTGTATGGCTGTATTAATATACTCGTGCCCGTTGGTAACCGTACCATTGATTGCAATAAAGCATGCACCCGGTGTAACCTTACGGGAATCGGCCTGCAGGCTTTGTACAGCCACACCTGTGCTGCCGGCTACCGAGCGAATGTTTACCTTATATAGTATATCCTGTAAAATCAATTTAAAAACAATGTGATTGACTGACCTTTTTTAAATGCTGTACCAGCCGGTACCGACTGATTGAATACCCTGCCCCTTCCGGCTATGCTAACTTTAAACCCGGCGTTTTCGGCCAGGTAAATGGCATCTTTTAACCCCATACCGGTTAAATCAGGTACTGCAGAAGGCTGTGCAGCTTTGCCTTTTGCTTCGGTTAAACCGGTTGTGTTTTTCTTAATTGCTGCCAGCCTCCAGTAACCTGACCCTGTTGCCGAATCGGTGTAGGGTAAGCCTACAGTGCTAAAAATGGCAGAGAGATCATTTTTTAATCCATAGTACAAATGCAGCGCTGTATCGGCAGCTTTTGGAGCGGTGTACTTTTTTCCACTCAGGTAGCGACTGTAAATTTTATCACTGATTTCTTTAAACACCCTGCCCGACACATCTGCTCCATACACCCATTTGGATTCACGGCTATTTTGTATGACCACTGCCATAGTATACTTAGGATTATCAGCCGGGAAGTAGCCGATGAAAGAAGCCTGGTAAATTTTGTTGCCTTTATTGTACCCTTTATTGTCCAATGCTGTAACAGCAGTACCCGTTTTACCGGCAATGGAATAGCCTGCGGCGGTATCGTATAATACCCGGCGCCCGGTGCCATGCAGGCTGTCTACCACAGCACCAAGACATTCCCTGGCCTGTGCCAGCGTTTCATCGCTGCATATTTTATCTACCAGCACCGTAGGCTCAATTGTTTTTACATTAACGCCATATTCCTTTACAGCACTTACCAGGTAAGGCTTCATCAGCCTGCCGTTGTTGGCCACGGCATTGTAAAATGTAAGCATGTGCAATGGTGTTACCAGTTCCTCGTATCCATGCGCCATAAAGGGGATGGTGGTATGTGCCCAGCTTCGGTTTTTTGGCGATTTGATGGTAGGCCTGCCTGATGTTGCAGTGAGGTCGATACCTGTTAAGGTATCGAGCCTGAAGCGATGCAGGTGCGCTACAAATTTTGAGGGCTGCGTATGATAATACTGGTCGGCCAGCTTTGCAAATGCCACATTGCTGCTGCGCAAAAAAGCTTCTTTAACACTTATTTCGCCGGTACCAAGGTGAGAGTCTTTAATACGCAGGCCATAAAAATATTTTACACCACCCTCACAATTCACTATAGTGTTTTTATCTACGTATTTATCTTCAAGCAGTGCAATAAGGGTGGCCAGTTTAAATACGGAGCCTGGCTCTGTAGCTTTGCCTACACCATAGTTCAGGTCTTCGGCATAAGTGCCGTCGGGCTGTTTGCCCAGGTTGGCCATAGCTTTTATTTTGCCTGTAGCTGTTTCCATTACAATGGCTGTACCATGCACCGAATTATTGAAGCTGAGCATATTGTACAGGGCTGTTTCGGCTACATCCTGCATATAGGTATCGAGTGTGGTGATAATATCCATACCGTTTTCGGGTTCTACTTCAAGCCCTTCTACCGGCATATAAGCGCCTGCAGCATACCGCATGAGCCGCTGGCCACGGGTGCCACGCAGCAGGCTATCGTAACTCTGCTCCAGGCCTACACTATTTTTTGGGTTATCCCTGGAGATACCGATTGTTCTGTTGGCAAGCAACACATAGGGATTGATGCGTTTGTCTCTTGCTGTTATAATAAAACCGCTTTTGTTTCTGCCCTGCCTTACCAGTGGTAACTGCCGCAACGCTTGATACTGTGTAAAAGAAATTTTCTTTTTCAGCGGATAGTACCTGTCGCCATCTTTAAAAGCCAGCTGCATTTCTTTTTTATATTGTGTTGCAGTACGGTCGGCAAATAAATCGGCTAAAGCGATACTCAGTGAATCGATATTATCCCTGAATCGTTTACCATTTTTTTCGGTGAGCCCCTCGGCACCAAAATCTACATACACATCAAATATGGGTACGGATGTGCTGAGTATATTTCCATCTTCGCTGTAAATAGATCCCCTTTCAGCATCGAGTGGTACAAACTTTTGGTGCAAACTATCGCCCATGCTTTGCCAGTAGCTGCCTTCAAAACGCTGGATATACAAAGCCCGGCCTAACACTGCCACTCCCAGCACCGCAATGCACAGGAAGCAGAGATACACCCGCCATAATATGTCTTTTTTTATATCCATTATACCTAATGCCGTATGCTAAAAAGTGTTGATAAACTTATTCGGCAGCCTGCTGCAGCACTACCGGTGGCCTGGAAATTTGCTTAAGCCCCAGGGGCTCCACCGCTTTTACCAGCTCGCTGGCTTTGCTCCTGAAAATCACTTCACTTTTTACGGTTTTGTATTCGTATTCCAGTTCCTTAATATTTTTTTCGGTAGCACTTATTTTACGGGTAAGCTTATCTGATAAATGACCATTGTATATGTACAGCACAGCCAGCAGTGATAAAAACAGGAAGAAGGGTATGTTTTTTACCACCCAGGTATAACTAAACACTTTTTTCCAGTTATGCAGGGGATTGTCGGCTTTGCCGGTCTGCTGCTCTTCCTGTTGTGTTGTGGTTAATTCGTCCATTTGTTTGCTGCTGTATTAACTGTAAAACCATCTTTACCCGTTGCCTATTTTTATAGCTGCCCGATTTTGCAGGGATTTAACAGCGCCCTGTTTTCTATTACCGGCCGGTAACGGCTTTTCGTTCGGCCACCCTAAGCTTTGCACTCCTGGCCCTGGTGTTGTTGTTGATTTCGGCAGTTGCAGGTATTACTGGTTTTTTTGTAATAATGGTAAATGGGCTTTCGGGCTTGTTGCCAAACACATCGTCAGTTTCGGTTTCGGTGCTGGTGCCAGACTTAAAAAAGTTTTTCACTATCCTGTCTTCCAGCGAATGGAAGGTAATCACAGCAATGCGGCCAAAAGGTTTCAACAGGGTTGGGGATTGCTGTAGCATTTCTCTCAGGGCACCCAGTTCATCATTTACTTCAATACGCAGCGCCTGAAATACCTGGGCAAAATATTTTTGGGGGTTACCTTTTACCACTGTCTGCAAAGCCTGCTTTAGGCCCTGTACGGTTTGTAAAGGCGCCAGTGCCCGCTGCTGCACAATGGTACGAGCCAGCGTACGGGCATTGGTAACTTCGCCATACTGTTCAAATAACTTATGCAACTGCTGCTCGCTGTACTCTTTTAATACCGTGGCTGCAGTAACTGACTGACGCCTGTCCATCCGCATATCAAGCCCGGCCTGGAAGCGAATGGAAAAACCCCGGTCGGCCTCATCAAACTGGTGGCTGGATACACCCAAATCGGCCAGTATGCCATCAACTTCATGTATTTTATGCAAGCGCAAAAACCGCTGTATATGCCTGAAGTTTTGCGGTACAAAAATTACCCGTTCATCTTCCGGCAAGTTTTTACGGGCATCGTCGTCCTGGTCGAAAGCCACCAGCCTTCCTTTGTTGCCAAGCTGTTGCAATATGGCCCGGCTATGACCGCCGCCGCCAAAAGTGCAGTCTACATACAACCCATCGGGCTTGATACGGAGCAGGTGAACAGCTTCGTGTAGCAGCACCGGCACATGATACCCGTTGCCTTCACCGGCAGGCTGCAATGGCGACCTTTTTGGGGCTTGCTCCATAAGCTACTTTAATGGCGTTTGGGACATGCCGGCAACTGCATTGCCCATAACATCCCTGGCCAGTTCGCTATAGGTTTCTGCCGCCTGCGAAAGTGATTCAATGAACTTCCTGAATACGTTTTTATCCCAAATCTGGATCTTATCACCAGATGCTTTAAGTATCAAATCCTTATCTAACTGTGCGTAATCAATCAATGCTTTATTGAGCAGTATCCTGCCGGCAGTATCAGTATCCACAGCCTGCACGCCATCCAAAAACATGTATTTGAAATACCTTACCTTGGGTTCAAAATCATTTAAGCTGTTCAGTCTTGTATATACCGGATCCCAGGATTGCTTTGGCCACAATGTTAAGCAGGGCTCCATGCCCTTGTTTACAACAAATTGGCCCGCAGTTTCCCCTGTCAGCTCTTTTTTTAAAGCAGATGGTAAGAGAAATCTTCCCTTGGCGTCTAACGTAACTTCGTAATCTCCAAGAAACTGCAGCATTCAATGATTTGATGTAAAAAATGACACTATTTGACACAAAATAACACTTTTTCCCACTTTGCTGCTAAAATTTGGAAAAAAAGTTTTTTCCACAAGGCCCTATTGCAGTAGCAGTATGGATAAAAGGGTTGTTTAAGGTGAAGAGGCCGTGAATAACCTGTGGAGGGCTGTGGATAACTACAATTTAGGGAGCAAACTCATTTTAAAATGCCTAACCCGGGAACGCCGCTTATTAAAAAACTGGGGATT
The DNA here is from genome assembly GCA_937873715.1 of uncultured Chitinophagaceae bacterium. Taxonomy (GTDB): domain Bacteria; phylum Bacteroidota; class Bacteroidia; order Chitinophagales; family Chitinophagaceae; genus Ferruginibacter. The sequence continues at coordinate 26,835 of CALMYJ010000031.1, read as the reverse complement.
AAGGACAATGACAGGCTGCTGCTGCATACCCCGGAAGCATATCCGCTATGGCTTGGCAGGGATATACGAAAGCAATTGTGCCGCAAAAATGAAAAGCCGGATTTTGTACATGTGTTTGCAGCAAATTACAAGAGCTTTGAAAAAAGTATGCAGCAGGTGTTACCGGTTATAAAGCCCGGTACCATTATATGGGTATCCTGGTACAAAAAAAGTTCGGGCATGGCTACAGATATATCAGAAACGGATATACGCAACTACGCCCTGCAGCATGATTTGGTAGATATAAAAGTGTGTGCTGTAACTGAACAGTGGAGCGGACTGAAATTAGTAATCCCCCTTGCAAAAAGATAAACTACCCCGCTAATGGAAAACTTACAATAAAAGTACTTCCCTTTCCGGGAGTGCTTTCGGCCTTTATAGTTCCTTTATGGGCATCTACAATTGTTTTTACATAGCTGAGGCCAAGGCCGAATCCTTTTACGTTATGCAGGTTACCGGTATGTGCCCGGTAAAATTTTTCGAATATCCGTGATAGTGTTTCTTTGTTCATTCCTATACCGTTATCCTCTATTTTCAATTTAAAATTACCGCCGCTGTTTTGTGTACTTAATTTAATCAGCAGGTTTTCTTTTGAATATTTTACGGCATTATCCAGCAGGTTGGTTACCAGGTTGGTAAAGTGTACTTCGTCTGCCAAAATCAGGTCTTTAGCGGCCTGCAGGTTTACTTCTATATTGCCGCCCTTTTCTTCCACCTGTATGCGTATATTGTTTACAGCACTTTCAACCAGTTCGTGTACGTGTATGGTATCGAGGTTTAGTTGTACTTCCTGCCTTTCGAGCAGGGCGGCCTGCAGTATTGTTTCTACCTGCTTGTTCATACGCTTATTTTCTTCTTTGATAATACCGGTGAAGTAATCCATCTTCTGTTTGTCCTGCAGCACTTTTTCATTTTTTAACGCATCTACTGCAAGTGAAATAGTAGCCAGGGGTGTTTTAAATTCATGCGTCATATTATTGATGAAATCAGATTTAATTTCACTCAGTTTTTTCTGTCGTATCAGCGCCCTTACCGTTATAAAAAACGCCGCAATAATGATCATTGTAAAGAGCAGGGCGCCGATAATAAGCCAGGTCATGGATTGCCAGATAAAATTATCGGCATGTGGTACAATAATAATGAGTAATTCCTGCGGAGAGATACCTTCAGAGAGGCTTCCGGAAGGAGATTCAAGAGGTATTACATGTGCTTTATTATTAAGCGAATCAATAAAGAGCTTGTAAAAATTTTCTGATTGTATTTCGTCGCCGATAATTGATGTTGGCGTTATGGCAAACTCAAAAGGTATTTTATGTAGGTTCTGCCGGTCGAATGCCTTGCGTATAATTTCACGAATATCGTCTCTCGAATATTTTTGGGCAATGGTAGGTTTAAAAAATTCCAGCTTCAGCCTGTCGGCAGGAAATAAAGGCTCATTCATCTTCTTCATCGGCATCAGGTTTCCTTTTTCCTGCATCAGGTCGGCTGCGGCCTGCGATGTTGCAATAGCGATATGATCATTAAATTTTTTCTCCTGCGATTCGAGAGCACCTTTAATCCAGAGTACCTGGAAAAAAATTATCCCGAGCAGCGAGAGCAGAATCAGTATGGTGATAACGGGGAAAATTTTTTTCATCCTGTAAAAATAAACCGGTTAATACGCCCTAAATTAGTGTAAGCGGCTGAAAGATAAAATTTAACTAAGGTTTAGATATAGTTCTGAACGATTTTTTACCGCAGATTTATAAAAGCTGTGCATTAAATTGCATTGAGTTGGGCACATAATATGTTCAATAATGCAATAACAGCGAATTAAAATTTATGCAATCAAAATGATACAGCCTGCACCAGGTATATTACTTATTGCAGACCCTTTTTTAAAGGACCCAAACTTCATGCGTACTGTAGTATTCCTGTGTGAGCACCAGCCCGAAGGGAGTATGGGCTTTGTACTTAACCGGCAGTTTGAGCAAACGATGGACCAGCTCATCAACGATTATGAAGGGTACCCTGTGCCGGTATATTATGGCGGCCCCGTTCAAATGGACACCATCCATTTTTTACACCAATACCCCGACCTTGTTCCCGGCGGACTGGAAGTAATGAAAGGGATATACTGGGGTGGCGATTTTGAAGTACTCACCAGCCTTGTAAAAAACAACGAGATTGACCTCGCCAAAATTCGCTTTTTTATTGGTTACAGCGGCTGGGGCGATGGGCAGCTCACCGAAGAACTGGATGAAAAAACATGGCTAACAGTAGAGGCTACCCGAAAAATAATTTTTCATGAAGATCCTGAAGAAGTATGGAAAGAAAGCCTGAAACAACTCGGCGGCGATTACGAAATGATGATTAACTTCCCGATAGACCCAAGGCTAAACTAACGGAAAAGACCTGGTAAAGTGGCGGTATTTGAAAATCACCAGCCCAAAACCACTGCTGAGTAAACTTACAAAACATCAGGACAAGAACTACAGCTTATCATTACTCGTCTGCTGGAACTGAAGCTAATTAGCGAACAAAATATTGAGAATATCTTCGTCGCCCTGCCATATTCCAAACCGCCTTTTATGTACCGTACTTCTTTCTTTAAACTTTAGGGTTATTAGTTAACTCTTACGAATTTTACTTGTTGAAGGGGGCTATATAAAAAGAGCATAAAATCGTAAATAAACTAAGCCAAACGCTTGATTTATTTTCTGTTTGCAAACCTTTAATAAATAGCAGTGTTGAAAAAACAATCCCGTGTAAAAAGAAAATGAGTAAAATCGAACTTTTCAAACTAAATGAAAAAAACATCACTTTCTATTTTTACTGAACCGAAATTTATAAGTTTCATAGTATGCCCCCCTACAACCGGCTTATTACACCGGCAAAAATTTTACTCAGAGCTGTATCTGCCTGGTTGGCTACTGCAATAATTTCCTGTATATCTACCGGCTGTAAATTATCCGGGTTGCACTCGTCGGTAATTACGCTTACTGCAGCACAGGGCAGGCCCAACTGGTTGGCCACTATTACTTCCGGCACTGTACTCATACCCACCATATCTGCCCCGGCCGTTTTTAAAAACCGGTATTCTGCTCTTGTTTCCAGGTTGGGGCCGTTTACTGAAACATATACACCCTGGTGCATTTGTATGCCGGCCAGTGCCGCTTCCTGTACCAGTAAATTGCTCAGCCGCTCATTGTAGGGTTTACTCATATCGGGAAAGCGTAGCCCAAAAAAATCATCGGTAAGGCCACGCAAAGGATTTTCAGTTTGCATATTGATATGATCATTTAGCACTACCAGGCTGCCTTTTTTAAAACCTGTATTAATGCCGCCTGCAGCATTACTCAATAACAAATGCTGTATGCCCAATAATTTCATTACACGTACGGGGTAGGTTACCTCCTGCATGGTAAAACCCTCGTAATAATGAAAGCGCCCCTGCATGGCCACTACCGGCACTGCACCGATGGTTCCAAATACCAGGTTGCCTTTATGCGATTCAACTGTAGAAACAGGAAAATGTGGAATAGAAGCGTAAGGATGTATGGCCGCAACATCAATATGCTGCACCAGGGCACCAAGACCAGTACCCAGCACAATACCCACCCGTGGCTTACAATGAGTATGCTGCTGCAGCCAGGCCGTGGTTTCTTTCAACTGGCTTATTAAAGTAGAAGGCATGATAAAAGCTTTGCCTAAAAATAAAGCTATTTCGGATAGTGATAGCCGTATGTTGCTGCGGTTTTAAAACATTTTCTGGTTACTTTTATACAACAGATTGACATTGCCACGAATTAACCTATCCCATTGTTGTACTCAATTTTAAAAATATACGCAAGGCTGGCCATAAAACTATATTGCCGCAGCATTACGTGTAACCACAAAAAAGCATTTGATACAAATGGGCCATTACTGATTGCGGTTAACCATCCCAACTCTTTCCTGGATGCTGTAATTATTGCCACCCTGTTTAAATACCCGGTGTATTCACTTGCCCGGGGCGATGTATTTAAAGGTAAGCTGGTACAGTTTGCTTTAAAACTGCTGCATATTATGCCGGTGTACCGGATTAGTGAGGGTGCGGCAAATATTGGCTACAATTACAAAACATTTGATGCCTGCAGGGAAATTTTTAAACAAAACGGCCATGTACTCATTTTTTGCGAGGGCATTTGTGTTAACGAATGGCACTTAAGGCCGCTGAAAAAAGGCCCTGCAAGGCTGGTGCTGCAGGCATGGGAAAATAATATTCCGTTGCAGGTACTTCCAATTGGCATCAATTACGATGCTTTTAAAAGCTTTGGCAAAACAATGATCATCAATACCGGCAGCCTGGTTTCAAAAAACGACTTTAGCCTGGCTAATACCGAGGGCAGAAACATAGCACAAATAACCGAAGCCCTTACCCGGCAAATGCAACATTTGGTGATTGAAATAGATACTTCCGACACTGTTAAGCGACAACAAATATTTGCCACAAAACAGCACCCTTTATTAAAAGTGCTGCTTGCCATTCCGGCGTTTGCCGGCCTCTTGCTGCATGCACCCTTATATGCTACAGTAAAATTTTTAGTACAAAACACCAGGGTGCATTTTGCACATTACGATTCACTGCTCGTGGTTTTCCTTTTTATGGCTTACCCGGTTTATCTTTTTGCAATTGCCCTTACCGGCTTTTGGATATGGGGTGGGTGGTACTGGCTGGCCCTTGTAGCAGTAATGCCTGTACTGGCCTGGAGTTATATACAGCTAAAGCCCCGTACATAAAAAAGCCCCATGCTCATGCACAGGGCCTAATTTTCTCATAGCAAATAATTTTACAATTCTTTTGCGCCTTCCACCAGTACTGTTGTTTTATTATTCAGCACTTCGGCAAAGCCGCTTTGAATATGGTAGGAAGATGTATTTGTTTTATCTGTAAGTATTTTTAGCTTGCCTGCTTTAAGGGCGCTCACCAATGGGGCATGCCTGTCCAGCACTTCAAACGAGCCACTAATACCCGGCAACTGTACCCCGTACACTTCGCCGCCGAATATTTTCTTTTCTGGTGTTAATATTTCTAAAGTCATTATTAGTACTTAGTAATTACTGCTTATTAGGCTTGAGCCTGCGCCATCATTTTCTTACCTTTTTCAATCGCATCGTCGATACTACCTACCAGGTTAAAAGCCGCTTCGGGATACTCATCCACTTCACCATCCATAATCATATTAAAGCCGCGGATGGTTTCTTCAATTGGCACCAGTACACCTTTTAAGCCGGTAAAGGCTTCAGCCACATGGAATGGCTGCGATAAGAAACGCTGTACTTTACGGGCCCTCGATACAGTGAGTTTGTCTTCGTCGCTCAATTCATCCAAACCAAGGATGGCAATAATATCCTGCAGTTCTTTATAGCGTTGCAAAATCAGTTTTACCCTGTTGGCACAGTTATAATGTTCGTCGCCTACGATAGCAGGTGTCAAAATCCTTGAAGTAGAATCCAGTGGATCTACCGCAGGATAGATACCAAGATCAGCAATTTTACGACTCAATACCGTAGTGGCATCAAGGTGGGCAAATGTGGTAGCCGGGGCCGGATCGGTCAAGTCATCCGCAGGTACATATACCGCCTGTACTGAGGTGATAGAACCGTTTTTAGTTGAGGTAATCCTTTCCTGCATCAGGCCCATTTCGGTAGCCAGCGTAGGCTGGTAACCCACCGCACTGGGCATACGGCCCAACAGCGCCGATACTTCGGAGCCTGCCTGTGTAAAACGGAAGATATTATCTACGAAAAACAGAATGTCTTTACCCTGGCCGCTGCCATCTCCATCACGGAAGTATTCAGCAATGGTCAATCCGCTCAATGCCACCCTCGCCCTTGCGCCGGGTGGTTCGTTCATCTGGCCAAATACAAAAGTAGCTTTACTTTCTTCGAGGCCTTTTACATCCACCGCACTTAAATCCCAGCCGCCTTCTTCGAGACTGTGCTTGAATTTTTCACCATAGTTCATAATACCGGCTTCAATCATTTCCCTCATCAGGTCGTTTCCTTCACGGGTACGTTCGCCCACACCGGCAAATACGGATAAACCGCTATAGGCTTTTGCAATATTGTTAATGAGTTCCTGTATCAATACGGTTTTACCCACACCTGCACCACCAAATAAACCAATTTTACCACCTTTTGCATAAGGCTCAATCAGGTCGATTACCTTAATACCGGTAAACAGTACTTCAGTAGCTGTACTCAGTTCTTCAAAAAGCGGTGGCTTGGCATGTATGGGGCGGCCATTGGCTTTACTTACCTGTGGCAGGCCGTCGATAGCATCGCCGGTTACATTAAACAGGCGGCCTTTAATGGCATCGCCGGTAGGCATGGCAATAGCTTTGCCGGTATCCACTACAGCAGTGCCCCTTACCAGGCCCTCAGTACCGTCCATTGCAATGGTACGTACACTGTCTTCACCCAGGTGCTGCTGTACTTCCAGTACCAGCGTATCGCCGTTTTCACGTTTCAGTTCAAGGGCATTTAAAATTTCGGGGAGTTTGCTGCCGCTGTCGAACTGTACGTCCACCACAGCGCCGATAACCGATTTTACTTTACCTGTATTGGCCATAAAATGATGTAGAATTTAGCTGTATTCTGAATTTCGGCGGCAAAGGTAAGGGTTGAGGGCTGAAAATGAAAATTGCCTTAGGGATTTTTTGGCCAACCTGCTTTATTCCTGCAGTATAGTTATTTTTTTCCTGGTTACAGGCATGACAGCCCTGGTTAAGCGGCATTGGCGACGCTCCGTTCAACAAGAGATGACGATTGAACCTTTTTTACCAGATTTTCATGTATTTAACGTGTAATGCTGTTAGCGATACCCAATGCCTCTAATGTTTGTGTTGCTTTGCGCTATACTTGAATTTTTCTTTGCGGCTTTTAAATCACTGTAAAGCACAGGTTCTTTTCAATAAAAAGCCGCTGGGCAATTATGTTTCTTTTTAATTCATTTAGGTTTCAAAAGATGTGGAATTTAAGCTGTGGTTAAAAACACAATGGCCTCAAGAGATACACTATATTGTACCCCATACGTAAACGCATAAACCGACAGCACTAATGAAAAAAATATTTTTCCTCATCTGCAGCATTGGCCTGCTGAGCACAGCAACAGCTCAATCGCCTAAAAAACTAATTAAAGAAAAAGAAGTAAAACGCATTGAAAAAACCCTGGCTTCCGATGACATGCAGGGCCGTAAAACTTTTACTCCGGGTATTGCCAGGGCATCTGCTTTTATTGAAGGTGAATTTGCAGCAGCAGGGCTACAGTTTTTTAATAAAGAAACATCGTACCGGCAGCAGTTTCACCTTTATAGTTCAATAGTTGCCACATCAAGCTTAAGTATAGATGGTAAAAAAATCCCCGATTCCATGCTGGCCGTTTTCTCCTATCAGCCGCAGGTAAGCTTTACAGAAAAAAGTGATATTGAAGTAGTCAAAATCAGTAAAGGCGATAAAATTGGCCCAAAGTTTTACGAATACTACCAAAGCAAAAAAAACCTGCTGGTGCTGGTTGACGCTTCTTTTGATAACAGGCGTGGCAGGATAAGGCGCATGGATAAACTTTCGGCTGAGCCGGGCAACAATACCGTAATTTTTGTATTTGGCGTAAATGATGCCACGCAATTTTCAATTGAAGTAACCAACCAGGTAGAAAAAAAATGGCTGAATAATGTAGTGGGTGTTCTGCCCGGTAAGTCGAGGCCGGATGAATATGTTATCTTCTCTGCCCATTACGACCATCTCGGCATCGACCCCGCAGCAGGCAGTACGCCAGATAGTATATACAACGGTGCTAATGACGATGCTGCAGGTACCACTGCTGTAATCATGCTGGCAAAATATTTTGCTAAGCTGAACAATAATGAACGTACTTTAATTTTCACCGCATTTACTGCAGAAGAAATAGGCGGTTACGGCTCCCAGTATTTTTCCAAGCAACTTGAGCCGGAAAAAGTGGTGGCCATGTTTAATATCGAAATGATTGGCACCCCATCCAAATGGGGCAACCAATCGGCCTATATCACCGGTTTCGACAAAACAGATATGGGGAGCATCCTGCAAAAAAATGTGGAAGGCACTGGTTTTAATTTTTATGCCGACCCCTACCCCGAGCAGCAATTGTTTTACCGCTCCGATAATGCCACACTGGCCCGGCTGGGCGTACCGGCGCATACCATATCCACTTCAAAAATGGATAGTGAACCCAACTACCACAAACTGAGCGATGAAATAAAATTTATCGACTTTAAAAACATGACTCAAGTAATTCGGGCCATTGCATTAAGTGCCAGCTCCATCATCAGCGGTGTGGATACCCCATCAAGGGTGGACAGCGGCCAGTTGCAACCAAAAGGTAAATAAGCAAACTAATGCAGCCTGTACGCTTTTTTGCAAAGGTTCTTTCCTTTACCTTCAAAGGAAAATAGCTTGCATGCCAAAATATATCCTTGCGCTCGACCAGGGTACTACCAGTTCAAGAGCTATCATTTTTAACCATGATGGCAACATCATTGCGGTTGCACAAAAAGAGTTTACACAAATTTTTCCTCAGCCCGGCTGGGTAGAGCATAACCCGGTGGAAATATGGAGCACCCAATTAGGCGTAGCCGCCGAAGCCATCAGCAAAGCCGGGCTAACGCCACAGGATATTGCCGCCATTGGCATCACCAATCAAAGAGAAACCACCGTTGTATGGGAAAAAAATACAGGCAGGCCGGTATATAATGCCATTGTGTGGCAGGACAGGAGAACCGCTTCGCTTTGTGAGGATTTAAAAGCCAATAATAAACAACAGCGCATACAGGAAAAAACCGGGCTGGTACTTGATGCTTACTTCAGCGCCACCAAAATAAAATGGATACTGGATAATGTACCCGGCGTAAGGGAGCAGGCATCCAAAGGAGAAATATGCTTTGGCACCATTGATACCTGGCTGCTGTGGAAGCTTACTAACGGCAGCGTACATACCACCGACAGCAGCAATGCCAGCCGCACCATGCTCTGTAATATTCATACCCTTCAATGGGACGAGGAACTGCTTGAGCTGTTCAATATCCCCAAAAGCATTTTACCCGAAATAAAAAGCAGCAGTGAAATATTGGGCTATACCAGCGGCAATTTTAGTAATGCCAAAATTCCCATCGCCGGTATGACAGGCGACCAGCAAAGCGCTTTATTTGGCCAGTTGTGTACCAGGCCGGGCATGGTTAAAAACACCTATGGCACCGGTTGCTTTATGCTGATGCATACCGGCGAACAGCCCGTACCCTCTACCCACAACCTGCTTACCACCGTAGCGTGGACTCTTAACGGCACTACCCACTATGCACTCGAAGGCAGTGTGTTTATTGCCGGCGCTGTTACACAATGGCTGAGAGACGGGCTGGGCATCATCAAAACATCCGCTGAAGTGGAAGCCTTAGCCCGGCAGGTAATCGATAACGGTGGCGTATATATGGTTCCGGCTTTTACCGGCCTTGGTGCCCCATACTGGCAGCAGGAAGCCAGGGGCATGATAACCGGCCTTACCAGGGGAAGTACGGCTGCCCATATTGCCAGGGCCGCACTTGAAAGCATTGCCTACCAAACCATGGATGTGCTGCTGGCCATGCAAAACGATGCAAAAATTACCATAAAAGAACTGAGGGTGGATGGCGGCGCTACCAACAACGATTTGCTGATGCAGTTTCAAAGTGATATTTTAAAAACAACGGTGTTGCGGCCGGGCATTACCGAAACCACCGCACTGGGTGCTGCTTACCTTGCCGGGCTGGCAGTGGGCTACTGGAGCAGTATTGATGCCTTACAGCAGCAATGGAAAATTAATAAAACATATACCCCTGTTATGAAGGCAGCAGAAAGAAGCCAATTAAAAAAAGGCTGGAAAAGAGCGGTGAAAGCAGCGATACGGTATTAACATGCAGCGCATAAATGCTATACAACAAATTGAAAATTCCCCACAATGGGATATGCTGATTATTGGCGGCGGCGCTACCGGGCTGGGCTGTGCGGTGGATGCTGCAAGCCGGGGGTATAAAACGCTGCTGCTGGAAAAAAATGATTTTGCAAAAGGCACCAGCAGCCGTGCCACCAAGCTGGTGCATGGTGGTGTACGGTACCTGGCACAGGGTAATATACGGTTGGTACGGGAGGCCTTATTAGAGAGAGGCCGGCTGCTAAAAAACGCACCGCATGTATGCCATAAGCTGGCATTTGTGGTGCCCTTTTATAACCAGATGCAAAAATGGTATTACCGTTTGGGCTTATGGTTGTACGAGTTTTTATCTGGCCAGCTTAGCCTGGGCAAAACAAAATTTTTATCCAAAGAAGGTACGCTCCGCAACCTGCCCAATTTGAATGCCGAAAAAATTACGGGAGGCATCCTCTACTTCGACGGACAGTTTGACGACAGCCGCCTGGCAATAAACCTTGCCCAAACTGCAACAGAGCAGGGTGCAACAGTGATTAATTATTTTGTTGTAAACCATTTTATCAAACAGCATGATAAAATAAAAGCCGTAACGGCAACGGACACCCTAACCGGAAAAACATTTGAAATACATGCAAAAGTTATCATCAATGCCACCGGCGTATTTGCAGATACAATCTTACAACTGGCAGAAGGACATGCAGAAAAAACCATCACCCCGTCGCAGGGCATACACCTGGTGGTGGATAAAAAATTTTTTGTCGGCAATGCCGGGCTGATGATTCCCAAAACGGATGATGGCAGGGTATTATTTGCCATACCCTGGTACGGCAAAGTACTGATAGGCACTACCGATACACCTGTTCAGCAAATTAATGAAGAGCCCGAAGCCCTTGATACGGAAATTGATTTTGTGTTACAGCATTTTAACCGGTATGCCAATACCAGCATACGCCGCAGCGATGTGGTGAGTGTATTTGCAGGCCTGCGGCCACTTGCGGTAAACAAACAACAACAATCAACAGCAGTAATGCCAAGAGATCATCATATCACAGTTTTGCCATCAGGGCTGGTGCATGTTACCGGTGGTAAATGGACAACCTACCGGAGTATGGCGGCATATACGGTAACTAAGGCGGCAGTGGCGGCAGGCTTGCCCAAAAAATCCTGTATCACCGATCAATTGCCCCTGCATGGATGGACGCTTACTCCCGACGATTCCCATCTTTCCATTTATGGCAGTGATGCGGAAAAAATAAAAGCAATGATGCATGCCGACACTTCGCTTGCCGAAAAAATACACCCCTGCTATCCTTATACTTTTGCAGAAGTAAAATGGATGCTGCAACATGAAATGGCGCTTACGGCAGAGGATGTGCTTGCACGGCGTACACGGCTGCTTTTTATAGATGCAGGGGCCGCTATGGAAGCTGCAGCAGCAGTGGCGGCATTTATGGCAAAAGCATTACAACAGCCGCCCGGCTGGCAACAACAGCAAACCACTTCATTTATAACACTTGCAAAAAAATACCTGTTGTAATCAGTTGTTGAAAAAATACTTTAACCGAAAACGATAGCTTATGTCGCCCTTTATTGCAGAATTTACCGGAACAGCTTTGCTGATACTGCTGGGAAATGGTGTAGTGGCCAACGTGGTGCTGCATAAAACCAAAGGCCATGGCAGCGGGTGGATAGTAATCACCTTTGGCTGGGCTATGGCGGTATTTGTTGGCGTTTATTCCAGTGCCTCCTCCAGCGATGCACATATTAACCCGGCAGTAACGGTAGCGCTTGCCTTAAAAACAGGGATATGGACGCATGTGCCCCTTTATATTACAGCCCAACTGCTTGGCGCTATGTTTGGCTCACTGCTGGTATGGCTCTGTTACCGGCAGCATTTTGATGCTACCGAAAACAGCGATTTAAAGCTGGCGGTTTTTTGCACTGCCCCGGCTATAAGGCATACACTGCACAATTTTATCAGCGAAATGATTGGCACGTTTGTACTCATACTTGGTGTGTTGTTTTTGAGTGCACCCGAATCAAAGCTGGGCTCGCTGGATGCCTTGCCCGTAGCACTGCTGGTGCTGGCCATAGGTTTATCCTTAGGTGGCACCACAGGCTATGCCATCAATCCTGCAAGGGACCTGGGGCCAAGGCTCATGCATTTTATTTTGCCCATAAAAAACAAAGGCCACAGTGATTGGGGTTATAGCTGGATACCAGTAGTAGCGCCTGTTGTGGGTGCTGCATTAGCCACAGCAGTATACATGATAATCGTATAATTTATTTATACGCACCAGTATCGTTAACAACACTTCAATCCTGATACTTGCAATTTTTGAGCAACCCGGCAGGCAAAAAGCTTTATCTTCAGTATCTAAAAACACATTAATTATGGACACAAAAGATTTGCTTGGGGATGAATCGACCCCGGCCTATACGCCTACTTCGGATGAAAGAACACTGGCTATTTTATCGCATATTCTTTGCGTTGTAGTCGGCTTCCTTGCGCCGCTGATTATTTACCTGATTAAAAAAGATGAATCCCCTTATGTGCGTGACCACGCTAAAGAATCGCTCAACTTTCAAATTACCATCTTCCTGGCCTGTGTTATACTGGCCATCACCCTTGTTGGCATCCTTTTAATTTGGGTGGTAGGCATTATTAATTTAGTACTGGTAATTATTGCCACTATTAAAACCAGTGAAAATAAGATGTACAAATACCCTCTTAATTTCAGGCTCATTAAATAAGTGCATCTATGGCGGCCTTCATTATTGTTAATGTATTTATCAACGATCAGGAAGCCTTTGAAAGGTATAAGCAGCTCACCCCGGCCACTGTTGCCGCCTATGGTGGCAGGTTTATTGTACGGGGTGGTGCGGTTACCCCTCTTGAAGGAAACTGGGATACCGGCAGGCTGGTGGTACTGGAGTTTCCGGATAAAGCTACTGCCGAAGCCTGGTGGCATTCGCCTGAATATGCAATAGCAAAATCGATAAGACAACAAGCTGCCAGCAGCGATATGGTTTTGGTTGAAGGGTATTAAGATTTCCTGTGCAGAACTTTGTGCTAAACCGGTGCAAAACCTTAATTGAAAAAACTTGCAAAATGGCAGTGGTGATAGATACCTTTATGCTATAAATGTGAAGACAGAATTTTGGTAACAAGAGGAAGTTTTCTACGAGGTTGCAGAAGTCTGAATAAAAAGAAACCATGCAACACGAAACCATCGGGTAAGTGAAGTAAACGGGAAACCGGACACGAAACTAACTTGATGGTTTTTTTATTTTTTACCGTTAGTGCAGTGGTATATTATCCTGGGGTTTGCAGGTTGTCTCACCGCATAGGAACATAGAAACATAGGTTTCACATAGCACTTACTGCAAATTATCTAAGTCTTTTCTTTGTGTACTATGCGTCTATGTGGTAAATTTTCAAAAACTAAATATGAACAAATTGATTTTCATTTCAGCCTATCCAACACTCACGTTATATTAATAATCAGAAAACAAATGGCTATTTGCCCTTTCTGCAGCTTCTATCTCTTCAAATGAAGAAAGTATATCCGCTTTTCCCCTTTGCACACATACATCATGCTCATAATGCGCCGAAGGTTTGCCATCGATGGTGCGTACTGTCCATCCATCGGTATCGTAGTACACTTCTTTTCTGCCCAGGTTTATCATTGGTTCAATGGCCAGTACCATCCCTTCCTTTAATTTAGCGCCGCTGCCTCTTTTGCCATAATTAGGCACTTGTGGATCTTCATGTAATTTACGGCCAAGCCCGTGCCCCACCAGTTCCCTCACCACGCCATAGCCTCTTTCTTTTTCAGTGTATTGTTGTATGGCAAATGATATATCCCCCACCCTGTTGCCATGTACTGCTTTTTCAATGCCTTTATACAAGGAGGCTTTTGTATCCCTCATCAGGTTTTTAATTGGCTCACTTATTTCGCCAATGGCATAGGTGTAAGCGCTATCGCCATGAAAGCCGTTTTTAAAAATCCCAATATCCACCGAAATCAAATCACCCTCTTTTAACTCATTTTTTGAGGGGAAACCATGCACTACAGCATCGTTAACCGAAATACAGGTGGCAAAGGGATAAGGTGGATTGCCATAGCCCTTAAATGAGGCTATAGCACCGTTATCCCTAATGAATGTATCAGCCATCTTATCCAGTTCAAACGTAGTGATACCCGGCCTTATATGTGCTGCAAGCAGGGCATGCGTTTTACCCACCAGCAGGCAACTGTTACGCATGAGCTCTATTTCTTCTTTGGATTTATATTGAATCATTATGCTGTAACTTATTGTAAAAACAAACCCTGACGTATCCGCCAGGGTTCTATCAAAAATTTATTGAATCATTGTTAATACCTGCGGCCATAATTACATTCCGCTTGCCACTGTCTGGCGGCCCTGTATCCTGCCGCTGCTCATCAATCCATCGTACTGGCGCATGAGGAGTTGGGTTTCTACCTGCTGTAAGGTATCTAATATTACACCTACCATAATCAATAATGAAGTACCGCCGTAAAAGGTAGACCAGCCCTGCTGTGTACCCAGCAATAATTGGATGAAGCCGGGCAAAATACCTACTAATGCCAGCAGGATAGCTCCGGGCAGTGTGATACGATCCATAATAGTGCCGATATAATCTGCAGTAGGCTGCCCAGGTTTTACACCGGGGATAAAGCCATTATTCCGTTTTAAATCTTCAGCCATTTGCTTGGGGTTGAAGATAAGTGCGGTATAGAGAAAGGTGAATGCAATTACAGCAATTGAATACACCACCATGTATATCCAACTGGTATGATCTGTAAAATGCCTGGCCCAGCCTGCACCGGTATAACCGGAAAAAACAGTTGGTAAAAAAAGTATGGCCTGTGCAAAAATGATGGGCATTACACCGGCTGCATTTACTTTTAAAGGTAAAAAGTTTCTTGCACCGCCAAACTGCCTGTTGCCTACAATTTGCTTGGCATAGTTAACCGGCACACGCCTTGTGCCCTGTATCAGCAATATAAGCCCCATGATGATGGCGAGCAGTAAACCGAGTTCAATTAACAGCAACAATAAACCCCTTGCGGCACCACTGGTAAACCTTGAGGTAAACTCCTGCATGAATGATTCGGGCAGCCGGGCCAGGATACCCATCATGATAATGATAGAAGTACCATTGCCTAATCCTTTATCGGTAATTTTTTCGCCCAGCCACATTACAAATAAGGTACCTACTGTGAGTATGATTACGGTAGATAAAACAAAGTAGCTGCTATATGATTCAATTAAAGCTTCGGCATTGCCCTGGCTTTTTAAATAACCAATATAGGCAGCCGCCTGGAAGGCAGTAACAATAACAGTGAGATACCTTGTCCACTGGTTAATTTTTTTACGGCCGCTTTCGCCTTCTTTCTGAATCTTTTGCATTTGTGGTACCAGTATGGTTACCAGTTGCATAAAAATTGAAGCAGAAATATAAGGCATGATACCCAAAGCAAAAATGGAGGCTTTAGAGAAAGCCCCACCTACAAAAGCATCCAGCAAACCGAGCATACCGCTTTTGGTGCTGCTGGCGAGGTTGGCTAATTTATTGGGATCGATACCGGGCAGTACGATGAAAGAACCTACACGGTAAATAAAAACAAGCAGTAAGGTGAACAGTATTTTTTTACGCAGTTCTTCAATACTCCAGATATTTTTAAGCGTTTGGATGAATTTCTTCACAGACGAATAAGTTTAAAATGTTGTCTTACTTGAACTAAAAAAGGCGCTTATCATACCTGCCCCTTTAAGGCAAGCAGGAAGGCGCCTGCAAATATCGGGTAAATTATTTTACAATTTCAACTGTTCCACCGGCAGCTTCAATAGCCGCTTTTGCTTTTTCGCTGATGGCATTCACTTTAAAGCTGAATTTTCCTTTCAGTTCGCCCTGGCCAAGCACTTTCACGCTGTCGGTACGGCTGATAAGACCATTGATATAAAGATTTTCCAGGCTGAATTCAGTGATATTGTATTTTTCAGCTAAATGGTCAAACTGACCGAGGTTGAACACTTTATGTTCAATACGGCTGATATTTTTAAAGCCACGTTTTGGAATACGGCGCTGGATGGGCATCTGGCCACCTTCGTGTGCCATTTTGCGTTTATAACCTGCACGGCTTTGGCCACCTTTATTTCCTTTTGTAGAAGTGCCACCTTTACCGCTAGCTTCACCACGGCCCAGGCGTTTTTCTTTATGTGTAGCGCCTTTTGCCGGTTTTAATGAGTGTAAATTCATGTTATTGATTTTGTACTTACGGGGTATCACCCCTCGCTTGTTATTAATTTAAATTGAAAATTTTAAATTTTGAATGAGCTATGAATGGATTTGGAATTCAACATTCAAAATTTAAAATCATTAAGCCTGCTCTACTTTCACCAGGTGATTTACTTTGGTAACCATACCCAGTATTTGCGGAGTAGCTTCTACTTCCACGGTAGCATTAAGCTTTTTCAAGCCCAGGGCCACCATTGTTCTTTTCTGGCGCTCCGGCCTGTCGATTACACTTTTTACCTGTGTTATTTTAATCTTTGCCATAAACTTTTCGAGGTTTAAGGTTTAAGGTTGGAGGTTTAAGGTTGGAGTTGTTGCCCTACACCTTACTTCCGTATACCTTACACCATTATTATCCGTTAAAAACTTTCTTTAAAGAGATATTCCTTGTTTTAGCTACTGCTATCGGCTCCCTTAAAGTAGCCAGTGCCTGTACGGTAGCTTTTACCACGTTGTGCGGATTAGCAGAGCCTAAGCTTTTTGCCAACACGTCGGTGATACCGGCACTTTCCAATACAGCCCTCATGCTACCCCCGGCAATTACACCGGTACCGTGTGCTGCAGGCTTAATCAACACTTTAGCAGCACCTTGCTTGCTAAACTGGTCGTGAGGAATAGTGCCATTTTTTACCGGTACTTTAATCAGGTTCTTTTTAGCATCTTCAATGCCTTTGGTAATAGCTTCCTGTACTTCTTTAGCTTTACCGAGGCCCTGGCCCACAATACCATTACCATTGCCAACTACCACCAGTGCAGAAAAGCTGAATGCACGGCCACCTTTGGTGGTTTTTACCACACGGTTAATCGCCACCACTTTTTCTTTAAGTTCCAGGTCGCCTGCTTTTACCCTGATATCATTTGCTTTTGACATGTATAGTTTCGTATTAGAATTTAAAATTTAAAATTGCAAACCGCCTTCTCTTGCACCTTCGGCTACAGCTTTTACACGGCCATGATAAATATATCCGCCACGATCGAATACTACTGTGCTAACACCCAGTTCGGATGCTTTGCGGGCAATAGCTGCACCTACCAGTTTGCTTTTTTCGGTTTTGTTAACTTTCTGAGCTTTGATGTCCTTATCTTTTGATGAGGCGGCAGCGATGGTAACACCACTTTCGTCATTTATTAACTGGGCATAAATATCTGTGTTACTTCTAAACACACTTAATCGTGGTTTTGCAGCAGCACCGCTCACTTTTTTGCGAATGCGATATTTGATTTTTTGCCTTGCAACAGCTTTTGAGTTCATAACTTTTTATTTTGCTTCTTCGATACTGCCGAAGAAAAATTTATGTTTATCGTTTACCGTTTAAAGTTTACCGTTAAGGTGGAGGTTAATGAAAACTTTGAACTCCTGAACGATAAAACCTTTAAACCTTTTTACTTACCAGCAGCCTTACCTGCTTTTCTCCTCAATACCTCACCTTCAAATTTCACACCTTTACCTTTGTATGGTTCAGGCTTACGCAGGCTGCGGAGTTTGGCACATACCTGGCCGAGTAATTGTTTATCGCTGCCTTCGAGGGTTATCATAGGGTTCTGCCCTTTTTCCTGTGAGGTAGCTACTTTCAATTCTTTGGGTACTTCAAAAATGATATTATGCGAATAACCTAAAGCCAGGTCGAGTACATTACCCTGGTTAGCGGCTTTATAACCTACACCCACCAGTTCCATTTTTTTAGTATAGCCTTCTGTAACACCTTTTACCATATTGCTTAAGAGCGAACGGTACAGGCCATGCATGGCCCTGTGACGAATTTGGTCGGTTGGGCGACCAATTTCTACAGATGTTTCTTTAATGTCTACTTTAATGTCTCTGTCAACAGCCTGTTTCAATTCCCCTTTTGGGCCTTTTACAGTAATAATATTATCACTGCCTACTGTAATGGTAACCCCTTTGGGAATTTCAACTGGTTTTTTTCCTATCCTTGACATAACCGATTGTGTTTATTGTTTTAAAAAATCCTGTTTCGTGTTCAGCCCCGGTTAAGGCTTAATTTTCAAAGCAGGTATATGATTATCCCCTTTCGGGAAATGATTAATAGATATTGCAAAGCACCTCACCGCCTACATTATTGGCTTTAGCTTCTTTATCAGTCATCACGCCCTTTGAGGTAGAAACGATAGAGATACCTAAACCGTTTTTCACCCTTTTAAAATCGGCGGGCTTAGCGTAGGTACGAAGGCCGGGGCGACTAACCCTTTCCAGGCTTTGTATTACAGGCAGTTTGGTAGAAGGGTCGTACTTCAAAGCGATTTTGATTAAACCCTGCTTTTTATCTTCTTCAAATTTGTACTTAAGGATGTATCCTTTATCGTACAATATTTCAGTAATGCGTTTTTTTAAGTTAGAGGCAGGTATTTCCACAATACGGTGGTTAGCCATCTGTGCATTACGAATTCTTGTAAGAAAATCTGCTATAGGATCAGTTACCATTGTTATTTCTGATTAATTTTTTGATAATGTATTTCAATGCGATATCCTTAATACTGGATACTTGATACTGGTGGTTTGATACTAATAAGCTGTATCTGTACACCAGGTTTTCGTTTACCAGCTTGCTTTAGTTACGCCTGGTATTTTACCCTGCGAAGCCATATCACGGAACTGGTTCCTGGATATACCGAAGTGGCGCATGTAGCCTCTTGGACGCCCGGTGAGCTGGCAGCGGTTGCGTAAGCGTACCGGGCTAGCATTTTTAGGCAGCAGGTCAAGCGCCTGGTAATCGCCGGCAGCTTTAAGAGCAGCCCTTTTTTCTGCATACTTAGCACTTAATGCTTCACGCTTTCTTTGCCTGGCTTCAACTGATTTTTTTGCCATATTTTTTTAATTTTTCCTTACTTAAATGTTGAAATAAGAAGGATTACTTTTTAATGTTTTTGAAAGGCATACCCAACTCTTTCAGCAGTTCGTATGCTTCTTCGTTGGTTTGTGCAGTGGTAACGAATGTGATATCCATACCAGTGATTTTATTCACTTTGTCAATATCAATTTCTGGGAAAATGATTTGCTCGGTGATACCCAGTGTATAGTTGCCACGGCCATCGAATGATTTATCGTTTACCCCTTTAAAGTCACGTACACGTGGCAGTGATACAGATACAAACCTGTCGAGGAATTCGTACATCTTAACCCCACGCAGCGTAACCCTTGCACCGATTGGCATGTTTTTACGCAGTTTGAAGTTGGAGATATCTTTTTTACTCATGGTAGGCACAGCTTTCTGACCGGTGATGGTAGAAAGTTCTTCTACGGCAATATCCACCAGTTTTTTATCGGCTACTGCACCATTTACGCCACGGTTAAGACATATTTTAGTAAGCTTAGGCGCTTGCATAATGGTTTTATAACCAAATTTTTTCATCAACGCTGGTACTACTTCTTTGGAGTACTTGGTTGCTAATCTTGGAGTATAAGTTGTTGTTGACATTATTTAATTACCTCCCCTGATTTTTTTGAGATTCTAACTAATTTACCATTTTCACGGCTACGTTTTATTTTAGCGGGTGCACCGGCTTTGGCATCCCAGAGCATAACATTTGAAATGGCGATTGGCGCTTCTACTTTCACTATGCCACCCTTAGTGTTTTGCGATGTGGGCTTAGTGTGTTTGGTAACGATATTCACCCCTTCCACCAGCACACGGGCTTTTTCAATAATTACCTCTTTCACTTTACGTGGTTTTTTCAGGTCTTTATCATCACCTGCAATCACCACTACAGTGTCGCCTTTTTTAATGTTAAACTTGGGTTTAAATCTTGTACTCATTGTATTATTCAATTTGCAATTTGCAAATAGGCTATCTGCAAATTCATTTAGTTTTTAATTAAAGCACTTCTGGCGCCAGTGAAATTATTTTCATATACCCTTTATCCCTCAGTTCCCTGGCTACAGGCCCGAAGATACGGGTACCCCTGGGCTCGTCGGAATTGTTCAGCAATACCACTGCATTGTCATCAAAGCGGATATAAGAACCGTCTTTACGACGCAGTTTATTGGTAGTGCGTACAATTACAGCCTTGCTTACAGTGCCTTTTTTGATACCACCGGCGGGCATGGCGTCTTTAACGGTTACAACAATTTTATCGCCAATTTTTGCATAATCCTGGCCGGAGTTACCCAGTACACGGATACACAGCACTTCTTTTGCTCCGCTGTTGTCTGCTACGTTTAATCTGCTTTCTTGCTGAATCATCTTTTCTTATTTTGAATTTTGAATGTTGAATGTTGAATGAAAAACAATTCAACATTTAGCATTCAGCATTTATAATTGAGTTACTTCACTTTTTCAACTACCTCTACCAGCCTCCAGCGCTTTGTTTTGCTCATGGGCCTGGTTTCCATAATTTTTACTGTATCACCAATGCTGCACTCATTTTTTTCATCGTGTGCATGAAACTTGGTGGTTTTCTTTACGAACTTACCATACAGGGGGTGCTTTACCTTCCTTTCCACATTAACGGTGATGGTTTTATCCATTTTATTGCTGGATACAACGCCTATCCTTGTTTTACGTAAGTTTCTTGTTATTGCTGCAGCTTCGCTCATTGTTGCAAAAATTTAAAGCTTATTATAAAGCGGTTTCTTTACTTTTTAAAATGGTTTTTAAACGGGCAATATCCCTGCGCAACAAACGAACACTCACAGGATTTTCCAGTGGCGTTACACTATGGGCAAAAGATAATTTTTTCAGGCGTAATTCATCTTCAGCAATCTTTGCTTTCAGTCCGGCAACATCGAGGCCCTTTACGCTGTTTAAAAAATCTAATTTCTTTGACATTATCTTCAGTTTGAAATTTTCTTAATTCCTCAAAATTTAATTGGGTATTTAACCCATAACTGTTGTGCTGTTATCAGGCTACAAAATCCCTTCTTACTACAAATTTTGTAGCGATAGGTAATTTTTGTGCAGCCAGTTCGAAAGCTTCTTTTGCTACCTGTAAGGGAACGCCATCAGCTTCAAACAGTATGCGGCCTGGTTCTACCACAGCAGCCCAGTATTCGGGGTTACCTTTACCTTTACCCATCCTTACTTCCAGTGGCTTTTTGGTAATTGGTTTATCCGGGAATACCCTTATCCATACGTTACCTTCCCTTTTCATGTGACGGGTCATGGCCTGACGGGCACTTTCAATTTGCCTGTTGGTAAGCCAGATAGGTTCAAGCGCTTTTAAACCGAACGAACCGAATGAAATTGCTGTTCCTCTTTTTGCCACTTCCCTTATACGGCCTTTCTGCGCTTTCCTGTGCTTTGATCTTTTTGGTTGTAACATTTTAAATCAATTTGCTAATGTGCTAATGTGCAGAGGTGACAATTACACTTCGTACACGTATCTATTTTTTTGATGGCTGATTTGCGTTGTTGCAAACTGCACATCACAGTTGTATTAGTTCCTTCTTCCACCACCACGGCTCCTGTCGCCACCGCCGCCTCTTCTTTCACCGCCACGCCTGTCATCTCCACCTCTTTCTCTTCTTTCGCCACGGCCTTCAAACCTGTCGCCGCCTTCTTTACCGCCACCGGCCAATATGTTTGGATTTAAATCTCTTTTTGCTAACACCTCACCTTTACAAATCCAAACTTTAATACCAATTTTACCATATACTGTTTGGGCAAATACGCTGGCATAATCGATATCCATACGCAGGGTATGCAGTGGCGTACGGCCTTGTTTAATTTCTTCGCTACGGGCAATTTCTGCACCACCCAAACGACCACCGCAACGTACCTTAATACCTTCGGCGCCCATACGGAGTGCAGAAGCAATAGACATTTTTACGGCACGCTTATAGTTAATACGGCCTTCAATTTGGCGTGCAATGGTATCGGCTACAATTTGAGCATCCAGTTCGGGCCTGCGTATTTCGAGAATGTTGATTTGTACATCATCTTTACCGGTAAGCTTTTTCAACTCTTCTTTAATCCTGTCTACTTCACCGCCGCCTTTACCAATGATGATACCTGGCTTTGAAGTGTGAATGGTAACAATGAGTTTGTTCAGTGTACGCTCAATTACAATTTTAGAGATTCCTCCTTTGTTGATACGAGCATTCAGGTAATTCCTGATTTTATTGTCTTCAATCAACTTGCTGCCAAAGTCTTTTTTACTGGCATACCAGTTACTGTCCCATCCGCGGATGATACCTAACCTAAGACCTACAGGATTTGCTTTTTGACCCATATTTTTAGTTTGCTGATGTGGTAATTGGCTTTGTGCTTTACCACATTCTTTTAAAATTTTGTTTTATCATCTGCCGGTTGCTATTAGGCTAACCTGGCGTAGTACTTAATTTTTGCTATCTACAGCGATAGTAACATGATTGCTGCGTTTGCGGATTTTGTAACCACGACCCTGTGGAGCCGGACGCATACGCTTAATTACCCTGCCGCCATCTACCATTACGGTTTTTACCACTAACTGTGCTTCTTCCACTTTTACACCTTCGTTTTTCTGTTCCCAGTTGTTGATGGCACTTTTTAAAAGCTTATACAGCGGAACAGCCGGGTGCTTGGTACTAAATTGCAATACACCAAGTGCTTTTTCAACTTCCATACCACGTATCAAATCAGCCAGCAAACGCATCTTGCGTGGTGATGTTGGATAATTTCTAAGTTTTGCTACTGCTTCCATGTTATTTAGTTTCAGGTTCCGTATTTCGGGTTATTGAATATTATACCCCATAACACGTAACTTTTTTATTAACCTATTTTCTTACTTGAGTGTCCTTTAAAATTTCTTGTTGGTGCAAATTCACCCAATTTATGGCCTACCATAAACTCTGTTACATACACCGGGATAAATTTATTACCATTATGTACGGCCAGGGTATGACCTACAAAATCCGGGGTAATGGTAGAGCGGCGGCTCCATGTTTTAATCACTCCTTTCTTCACTTTACCTTCATTGATACCAAGTACTTTACCTTCCAGGCTGGCATCGATATAAGGACCTTTTTTAATTGAACGTGGCATATTGTATATTGCTTTTGTTGATTCTCATCCGCCGCCAGGCGGAGATATTTTAACAGTGTTGATTACTTAGATAATTTTTTTCCGTTCCTGCGCTGAATAATCAGTTTGTCAGAACCTTTACCACGTGTACGGGTAACTTCACCTTTGGCGTATTTACCGGTACGGCTGCGTGGGTGACCACCTGAAGCTTTACCTTCACCACCACCCATAGGGTGATCAACGGGGTTCATGGCTACAGCCCTGTTACGTGGCCTGATACCTTTCCACCTGTTGCGACCTGCTTTACCCATGCTTTCCAGGTTGTGATCGCTATTGCTTACCACCCCTACAGTTGCGTAACAGTTGATTAATACTTTCCTCAATTCTCCACTGGGCATTTTAAGTACGCCATATTTATCTTCTTTGTTAGAAAGCTGGGCGCTGGCTCCGGCACTACGTACCAGCTTACCACCCTGGCCTGGCTGCATTTCAATATTGTGCACCATAGTACCCAGGGGCATATTTTTTAGTTGTAGTGCATTACCCAATTCAGGAGCAACAGCATCACCACTTAATACGGTAGCGCCTACCTGCAGGCCATTGGGGGCAATGATGTAACGCTTTTCGCCATCAGCATAATTCAGCAGGGCGATGAAAGCGGTACGGTTTGGATCGTACTCGATAGATTTTACAGTTGCAGGAATATCTTTTTTATCCCGTTTAAAATCTACAATGCGGTACATGTTTTTATTTCCACCTCCCATATAGCGCATGCTGCGGCGACCTTGCACATTACGGCCGGCAGTTTTTTTCTTCCTTTCTACCAATGTTTTTTCAGGTACATTGGTGGTAACTTCTGCATAAGCGTTACCTATTCTCCAACGGGTACCTGCTGTTGTTGGTTTAAATTTTCTTAGTGCCATAACTCAATCCCCTACGGGTAAATTTTAGATAGTTATTTAAATTCTGTTTCAGCATTTGCGGCTGCTGCAGCCTTTACTTTTTTTGCCGGCACTTACACTGTACCGTAAATATCAATTGATTCGCCTTCGGCTACAGTTACAATTGCTTTCTTTTTAGCAGGCTTGCGGCCATTGATAAAACCAGCTTTGGTATACCTCGACTTGGCTTTACCTGGCATTACGGCCGTATTCACGTCTTTTACCTGTACACCGTAAAACTCTTCTACAGCTTTTTTAATTTCCAGTTTATTGGCCTTCCTGTTTACCACAAAACCATAGCGGTTTTGCTTTTCAGTTTGCTTATTTATCTTTTCAGATAATATAGGCCTTATTAATACTTCAGACAATTTCATAACACCCGGTTTGAATGATTAGCGCTTTAATTAATTTATGCTTCTGCAGCCTGTTCTTCGCCCAGCAATTTTGCTACACTTTCAGTAAATACCAGCACATTTGCATTAACAATGTCGTAGGTATTAACATCGCTCAGTACTGTTCCGTGAACTGATGGAATATTACGCAGGCTCAGGTAAACGTTGCTATTATCTTCAGGTAACACGAACAATGCTTTTTTACCGGCAAGCTGAACGTTTTTCAAAATACCTGCAAAAGCTTTGGTTTTAGGTGCATCCAAGGTTACATCTTCCAGCACCACGATAGCGTTATCTTTAGCTTTCTGGCTCAGGGCACTAATTTTAGCCAAATCCTTCACCTTACGGTTCAATTTAAAATCGTAACCGTGGGGTTTGGGGCCAAAGATGGTACCACCACCTTTATACAAGGGATTACGAATATTACCCTTACGTGAACCACCAGTACCTTTTTGTTTATGCAATTTCCTGGAAGCACCTTTTACTTCAGCACGGGTTTTTACTTTGTGTGTACCCTGGCGTTGTGCTGCCAGGTATTGTTTAACAGCAAGATAAACCACGTGGCTATTAGGCTCGGCGCCAAATATTTCTTCCGGCAATTCTACAGTCCTTCCTGTTTTAGCGCCCTGTATATTTAAAACATCTGCTTGCATGATTGTACTTAATTTATTGTGTTAACCGCAGCTATGCGATACTTACTTTTGAATGTAAACGATAGAACCATTATGCCCGGGAACTGAACCGCTCACCAGGATGTAATTCTTTTCGGGGAAAATTTTCACCACTTTCAGGCCTTTCAATTTTACCCTGTCCTGCCCCATGCGGCCCGCCATACGCATACCTTTAAATACCCTTGATGCATCAGAAGAGTTACCGATAGAACCGGGTGCTCTTTGACGGTCGTGCTGGCCGTGTGTAGCTTCGCCCACACCAGAAAAGCCGTGACGCTTAACCACACCCTGGAAGCCCTTACCTTTTGTGGTACCTACTACTTCCACTTTATCCCCTTCGGAGAAAATGTCTACAGTAATGGTGTCGCCAACATTCTTGTCGAGTTCGCTATTGCGTATTTCTTTAACTATTTTTTTGGGAGAGGTTTCGGCTTTGGCGAAATGATTGATTTCAGACTTGAGGGAGTGCTTTTCCTTTTTGTCGCCAAATGCTATCTGGAGGGCATTATATCCGTCGGTTTCAACGGTCTTTTTTTGTGTAACCACACAAGGCCCAGCTTCGATGATGGTAACTGCGGTTTGCTTACCGGCAGCATCAAAGATACTGGTCATACCAATTTTCTTACCAATAATACTTTTCATTGTATGATGTTTATATCCAGCGCTCCGGCAGCCGCCGGAGATAGATGTTCAATATTTTACTTTAAGAACTGTCCTTTTGCCTTCCCGCTACGGCGGGAGGTTCATCAGGCCTTAATTTCAACATCCACACCACTTGGAAGGTCCAGTTTGCTCAGGGCATCCACTGTACGGCTGCTGCTGGTGTAAATGTCTAATAAACGCTTGTGTGTGCACAATTGAAACTGCTCACGGGCTTTTTTGTTAACGTGAGGCGCACGCAATACTGTAAAAATCTTTTTATGCGTAGGTAAAGGAATTGGTCCTGTTACTACTGCGCCGGTACTGCGTACAGTCTTTACGATTTTTTCGGCTGATTTATCTACCAGATTGTGATCGTAAGACTGCAGTTTAATTCTGATTCGTTGTGACATATTTAAAGAACTTTAAAATTCCCTTTTTTGAAATTGGAGTGCAAAGGTAATGGCTGACACCGAAACAACAAAGCTTTTACAAAAAGTTTTTACAAAAAACTTTGATTCGATTTTAGCTAACCGCTTTATGTATAAAAAAAGCATGCACCCGTTTATACCCGGATGCATGCTTTTGCTGTATTATTTTTTATATTATTCTGCCGCAGTACCCCGCAGCTTGTGCCTGCGCTTCAGTTCCTGCCACACAATTACTGTGGCAAACAGTACACCAATTACCAGGAATACCAGGTTCATATTGCTGTCAAAAGGCACATCTGGCCCTACTTCCCCATCTTCGGGGCCGGGGGGCTGGCTGTAACCTATGGCGGGCAGTACTATACTGCATACCAGCAGCAAGAGCCAGTGCTTTACTGCCTTGCATGGTTGTATAATTTGTTTCATGTTTGTAGTTTTTTAAAAGAGATGACAGCTTTTATTGCTGCCATCTCCCTATGCAATTGT
>CALMYJ010000030.1 GCA_937873715.1 uncultured Chitinophagaceae bacterium | reverse complement strand
CTACGCCTCATTGTCCATTTTTCAAAATCATCATACATTCTGCCTCACTACCCTTTTTTCATCACCACTTCGCCTATGCCGTTGGAATATTCAAAGGCGATTTGAACAGGTGAATCGGCCAATTGATTAAAGTGTTGTTCCCGTGTGATGGCAGTTACCACAGCTGGTTTGCCTGAAGTAGAATAAGCTTCTAAATCATAGACAAATCTTGCAGAAGCACGGCTCAATAAATTCTTGCCTCTTGATGTTAGCTGAACGGAATCTGCTGCGTTGAAAAAGTTTTGAATTGCCGTCACCTCTGCAGGACCAGTTACCTCTGATAATCCCGTGAGTTCATCGGCTTCATTGCCTTTGCCCAATACAGCCACGGCCTTCACCAAACCCAGCTCATCACTAATGGCTTCGGATAGATTGCCATTGATATCCCGCATTCTTTTTGGAGAAAGCGTACGAAAATTAAAACTTTCAACACCTGATTTGTTGCCCAGGGCATCTTCTGTTTCTTCTACAAAGAGAAAATAGGAACCGTAGTATTTTACTTTGGTTGTCGCACCATATGGGTCGGTGTAGGAAATAGGTGTATAGAAGCGATTTTGTGCATCGGATTGATTCTCTGCAATCGTTTTAAATTGTATAGAACCGGAACGAACCCACCAGTTATTATCCCCTTCGCTGTGGGTGAATTTGCCTTCAGTCAATAATGAGGCATTAACCTTAGTTCTAAAAATATCAGCCACCAGTTCAGGTGTATAAGCCAATTGGTAACTTTCAAAAGGTAATGCCAACGATTCTAACTGATGCAAGGACAATGCACCGGTTAAGTTGTTACGGTAATATATGGTGCGGATATGTTCAATTAATCTTTTCTGTGCCTTTCCTGCAACCAAAGGTTTGTTTAACTCATGATAAAAAGCCGTATCCGAATTTGTATCTGAAAGAATGTCTGTGAAATCCGATGGACTATAATATGTTCCCGCCTTTGTTACACCCTTTAATTCAAATGTCTTTACTTCAGATGGCAAACGTAAACGATGCGTATGCTCGCCAAATACATCATTGGTAAATTGATTTTGAGTATAAATAATAACGGTCTTACTCTGTTCTTGCTCCGTTTCGTCTGGAAGAGAAGTATCCGGGTTCAGCCTTGGGTAAACAACCGAAGCCGATTCCAAAACATTGCCGTATTCATCCAATTTGATATTCAGGTTATGAGCTACCCTCGGATCCTCGGGGTTGCGTTCATAACCGTAGGTAATGGCTTCGCTTTCTTTCACTACAAAAACAGCGTGTTTGTTTTTACCTCTGGGTTGAAGCAATTCAATCACACAATTATGGGTAGCCACTGAAAAAGGTGTGAGTTCCTTTTTTCTGGCTTCGACAGAATAGCTATACTTGACGGCATCTTTTGCAAACGTTTCGGAACGCAAAGCCATTCCCTTGCAGGCACGAAATGCTTCCCTCCATTCTTCAGCCGAAAGCTTATTGAGTAAGGATTCATCCATACCATCAGGCACTGTCAACCTGGCATCCGGCAGTTCTATTTCAGGATGACTGACTGCACCAAATTGCTTTTCATACTCATGATACCAGTAGTCTTTTTCAAATTGGCTGAGTATTTTTTCATTCCTCAAAAAAGCACCGGTGTGAAACCATGATTTAGATACGACCGGCTCCTGATGTAAGGGCTCTTCGGTTATATTGGAGGCATCTTGTTTTACCCAATGCTCAAAAGTTTCGGCATCTATTTGTTCCACCATGCCAAAGCCCCTGAATTCTCTTTCGGCATGGTCATAATATCCATGGTGGTATTTATATTCGCTTACAAACCTGTAGCCGGATATTTTATCTTCTGTTATGGTTTTAGAAACACAATGAACAGGGAAATGCAATTTAGTTACCCAGGGTTTGCCGGATAATTTGTCTTCTATGTAGAATTTGGTAGAAGGCGTATATTCTAAGGAAACCTCTTTACCCAGATTATTTTTATAGGAAACCATGATGTGAGGCTTCTTACTGTTCATCATGTCAATGTACTTCAAAGGAGCATTCGCATCTTTTGCCAATGGGCTTGACCAGACAATGCAGGCAACTCCATTGCCTAGTAAATCGGTTACGGTTATTTTCGATTGAGAATTGATTTCAGGAAAAGGATCAATTTCAAACGGAGCGGTACTAAACCGGTTTCCACTCAGGTTTTTCCAACAAGAGAATTTGTTTTTACCCAAATAAATAATATCTGAAGTTCCTGAGCCATCTATGTCTGCCAGTCTTAAATAACCTGGGTTAAAAGCATCGGGATGATCAAAGACCGGGGCATTGTCCAACGCCACTTTTGCTCCAAATTTTCCATATCCTAAGTTGGGCCAATAGCACACTTCACCATTTCTGATCCTGACTATGTCAGTCATACCATCCCCTGACATATCCGCCAGATAGATGGTCTGTTTTGAATCTGCAAAAACAATATGAGGTCCTACTTCTTCATCAAAAGGCTTTGAAGTCTTTCTGGCAGCCGCAAATCCTTCTCTTCCTTCGGAGGCATACCAGGTAAACACATTATCTTCTGTGATAACAACTTCCGGCTTACCATCCCCGTTCAAATCGAGCATTCTGGTATTGGATTCTCCAAAATCAATGTTAGGTAATGTTTTAAAGGAATGGAAACGCTGCCATTCGTTATCATCATCCAATTCAAAAAAGCCGGCATACTCATTCCCATAACTCACCAATTGTTTGCCTCCATCCGCATCCAGATCAGCTAATTGCAGTTGGCCACCCAAGCCAGCGAATGATGGTTTCGGTGAAACCAGTTTGGCCTGTTCAAACATGAGTTCAGGATTATCATTGTCCTTCCATACTCCTAAGTTATGTTTGTAATACCATCCATTTGCCTGTTCTGATAAGATTCCTGAAAGTCCTTCGTTAAATAAATCTACAAACTGATAAGGGGCCTGTTCAATTCCTGTTGGGGCATGAACCAATGCTTCATGCGATACCGTTTTGATTTCACTATTCCATTCATGCCTTTGGTATTCGAATTCCATAGGCGGCAATTTCTTGTAAGAATAAGTGCCATCTGGTTTCTTTATATAACCGTAGGAGGTAATGGTCTTTAAAAAAGTAAAATCTTGTTCAGCAGAGGTGTCGTATTCGAAATTTAGGGAACGCACCAATCCATCATATTCATTAGCTCCTTTAAATTGATGATATAGCAAAACCCGCTTGCATAATCGGGTAGTTCTGATTTCAAAACCTGCTTTGTAGTCAGAGAAAGCATCAAGCCTAAAGTCCCAAGAATTTATTTGGTCAAAAGGTTCATTAACAGTATCTGTAGTGCCATAATCAAATACTGTTTGAAACATGAAGTCTGTTTCGTCAGGAAAAGCATCACCAAATTGTATGGGGGTTTTGTTTCCGTAAAGAACTCTTTCAAGATAGAGATTGGTATAAGTGATCTTGCCACTTTTCAACCTGTTGCGATTGTGTAATAATGCATCATCAAAGCCTATCTCATCATCCTTTTTATAAATGTAATGCGAGCAATTTCCTTTATCGTCAAATACAAATTCAGGCAGCCATTCGTAAATCTTTAATCCTTTTTTATCTTCTGGATATGCAATTACTGAATCTTTGCTCCATCCAAAAAGCGTTGTTACATTTTCTTTTGTGATTACACGCCATTTAATTATGCCCGTTGCTATTTCTGTCCATCGCTCAATGCGGGCAAACAATCCTTCAATGCGTGGTTTGTAATTTTTAATTGTAAATAAAACTTCGTTAACGGTTCTTTCATGCTCATTGACTATGTAGTTACCATCTGCATCTAACACAAAACTTCCATCAGGATTTTTTTTGAACTCAGGCACCAAATCTTCTGCTTCTGAAAAAAGGAATGTATCAGAATCAATGGCGTCAAGATATTGAGGCAGCCCTTTGTCTGTTTTACGCCTGATAGAACCTAAACTTAAAGCCCATCCTAAGCCAAACGGCCCATTACCGGCACCTGAACTATAGGAAAGATTTAAAGAAGGCGTTGCTCCCCTGGCTTGAGAAAATGGAAGTGGAATTGCAAATGAAGAGGTACCATTAACGGCATTTACAGAAAATTTCTCATCAATACCTTTGATAGCCCCTCCACCTTTCGGTAACGAAATAGAAGGAACCTCAACCGCATTAGACTTAGTTTTTGCTCCATCTGCTCTGAGGAAGTTTGAGGAGTTCTTATTTTGAGTTTGCTCTTTCATATTATGTGTCCTTTAGCGCTGGGGCAAAAGCAAATGTGCTGCAACTGTGTCGGCTCGTGCGATGGGTTGCAGCTCTTTTGATTTTGCTGAAGCGTTGGCTTTTCTGTTCATTTACTTTGTCGTTTTATTTATGCACTGTCGTCTGATAGCATGGCCGGTAACGGTTGGATGTGCGATTTGCGACGTTTAGGAAGCATTTTCTTACATCTTTTGTTCGCTGAATTGATTTATATTACTTTTTATGCGTTGGCTTCTCTAAATCAATTTCTTCGGCAAGAATTCGAATGGCATCAGACTGATTAACAAAAGTCAATATTTTGGATATCCCGCCTCCAACTTGCTCGTTTGCCTTAAACATATGCCATATCCCTTGTATAAAAACGTTGAAATCATATTTTTCATCGTATTCAAGAATCCCTGATGGCTTGAAAATGAGTAAAATCTGATTAATTATCATTCTCACTTCATTTACTTTGTCCTCCATTGGCGCTATTAGTTTTATTATGACGCTCTGAGCGTCATAAATAATCTCCAAAGCAATACGTATCTTTTCCTTTTTCTTTGAATATCTGCGTTCTTCGCTAAATTCAGCTGCCAATATTCTACTTCTTAAGCCTGCCATCTCGGCACATTGCGCATAACCTGATTTTCTTAATATTTCTTCCGTTTCTCTCAACCAACAAATCAGATGATCTGTTGAATTGTTTTCTTTTTGATGAAGTTTATCAACAATTTCAGGCATCATGAACAATTTGCCTTTTAACGTGTCAAGAGTATCTAATACTGGTTTAAGCATTTTACTCTGGCATTAATTTGTTAATAACATTCCCTTGTCCATCATCAATTCTCTCCCATGTCATAGATTCTTCAGAAACTTTCATTTTGATTATGAGTAAATTGTTGATATTTTTTTCTTTTAACTTATCCGTTTCAGCAATTACATTTAAATCAACCAACTCTTTGCCTTCTGTATAAAATTTTATTTCGTTTGTTAACGCTTCCTTTAGTTTCGCAACTATATTACTTTCGATAAATTCACTATCGATGCTCTTTAGTGAATCCTTAGTAAAAGTTGAATCTATTAGCCTTTTTATGAACTTCGAGATATCGAATATATAATTAAGAATTAACTGTTCGTAATTTTCATCATTTATTTGAGATATTAAAACATCAATTTGCTTATGCATACCTAACTCAAAATCCTTTAAAAGATTATCAGGCAAAGACTTTAAGTTTAGCGACCTTAGAATTACGGAATATGTTAAATCGGCAACCTTTCTTTTATCAATAAACCTAATTTTTCTCTTATCTTCTATCAGTAAATCGCAAACTGCAACTGGTATAGTTAATTCGACATCTACAATTCTCATTCGAGGAATCGAGAAATGTTTTAACAGGTTATTTTCGGCATAAGTCTGGGCGATTTTGGCAGACTCTATATCTGCCAAAACTCTCGCCCGACTCAAACTTGAAACTAACTTCCCTAAATACTCGTCAAGTGCAACCATATTCATATATTTATTCAATGACAGGTTGAGCTACGATAGCATCTTCAAGAATACCCAATATCCTTTCTAAGCCACCTGGCATTTCATCCTGTGATGCTCTCACTTTGATTCCTAATTGATAGGTCTTATCAATCTTAAATCCCCCTTTAACATTACTTTGATAGCTTGCATTTACTTTAAATTCAACAGAGGAGGTGACTGAGGCTGATCCCCCAATCCGAATTGGACCTAATTTTCCTTCAGCAGATCCACCTGCATTAACATCAGTTTTTGAGGCAAAGCCAGAACTAATTTGAAATTTGTTTCCGAATTCTCTAAATTCCATAGAAGTTATTTTTGCGTTAAAATCAATTTCTACAAAATCTATTCTAAGGTAAGGGATTGGTACTATTGTTAGTATCGGAACTTCTAAAAGCATCTGCGCAAATTCTGCGGGGACTGCTTCGGTGTCTGCTGCGAATATTTTAATCTTTGCACCGCTTCCACTACCACCATCTGGTGTAATAATAGAATCATTCGTATACCCGCTACCTTTTGACAGAACGGTAACTCCTGTTATTTTCCCTGTATCTACACTTGATATGGAAACAGTTCCGCCACCGCCTCCCAGCGTTAAAATTTCGCCAGTAACATAACCTGTTCCACCATTATGTACTGTAGCAGAGGTAACGTCACCCAAGCCTTTCGGCACATAAGGAGCTACCATCTTCGGATACTTAAATGTCACATAAACAGGAGTGCCGGGAGTGATCTCCTCGGTATCTGGATCTACAGTATCAGGTGAAAAACCAATACTTTTGATAAAATCAACAGTGGCTAAAGCCGCTTGATTTTGTGCATTTACGGCTGCTGACAGGGGGCCACCGATCATTGCACTAAAATTAATTGATGATAATTCTTGACCGGGGTCGTAGTTTGACAAAGCCATGATTAATAGTCTTAATGAAAATTCCTACTCTATTTAAGGCTTTTCGGATTCCGCCTTTTTGATGTTGTTGAAAACTTGATTTCCTAAAGTCGGTAATTTTACAATCTCTTGTATTTATGCTTTCAGCTAAAACGTGTAGCGACGCAGTAGCCGACGATAGGAGGCTATTGACGTTGCTACGATGT
>CALMYJ010000029.1 GCA_937873715.1 uncultured Chitinophagaceae bacterium | reverse complement strand
GTAAAGCACGGGATTGCAAGTGTTGATGTTTTGAATATTTTCTTCTCCCGGTACAACAGGTGTGATGATATTATTTTCTTTTAGAAACACACTGCCGCAACCGCCGATGCTAAGCAGGGTATCAGCTTCTGCCAAAGTGGAACTGCTGTAGGTAATGCCTTTGTATACCACCGGGCTGCAACTGCTGATGGTTTGAATAATTTCTTCTGCCGGTACAATAGATTGTCTTGTAATATTTCCTGTAGCGGTTTCCCCGGTACACACATCGGTAACGGTATAATTAAAACTTCCGTTAACTGTTGGCGTGCCGGAAATAGTTAAAGTGCCATTGTTGTTGCTGAAACTAACGCCGGGAGGTAATCCTGTAACGGTTGCACCCCCGGCACTTGTGGCATAAGTAATATTATCGATAGGGGTAGGCGTGCAGGTTATCAAATCCTGGTCGCTGGTGGTAACTGCAGAAGTTAATATTAAGTTTGGCGGTAAGGGGGTAGTGGTGGTAATGCTGATATCATCAATATAAAATCCCTCATCACTCCTGTCGTACAGGGAGGGTGTGGCATTATTCATTGCTGTGTTAAAAGCAGCACAGGTGCCAGCCCGTACCGATACAACCCTTACCTGTATTGAAGTAGTGCCATTGGGAATATTGTACACAACCGGGTTGGGAGCATTGTATATAGTACAGCCTGAAGAACCGGTAGCAGCACCGCCGGTAGCTGTATTAAAATTCCAGGAGGCATCGCCAAAACCCGATACCGCAGCAATAGTGGTAAATGGGCCGCCATTCAAACTGATTTGAATAACTGCACCCTCACGTGTATCCATACCCGGGCCGGAACCAGATTGTACGCCATGATATATTGTGAGTACCATACCGGCATAACCGTTAAGATTTGCCGACTCAAATGTTAAAGAACTATTGGTATTGCCAACCCTGCCGGAGTTACTGCCATTCCTGCGTATATTAGATGAAACAACTCCGCCACTATAGTTCCAGTTATCACATACACCTTCAAAACCCTGTGCAAAAAGTACATTTTGTGCCCGTACTGATTGATTGAATCCTAACTGGATAAAACATACAATGTGCAGGCATATTGTAAGGAATTTTAGTTTTTCACCAACATGGATCATACTCCGCTGCATATTTTATAAATGATAAAATACCTGTGGCCGTATTGGCCAGCAAGTACATTCAATCAAATTATGAGCAGGCAAAAGTTTAAGCAAGAAATCAATAATAATGGCTCTGTCAACAGTTTCAGCCATTGGCTAAATAAGTAGTTATTACTATAAACTTAAATAGCGAAATACGAAATAACTAAAATAAATGTACTTAAAAGTGCCGTATTTAAAAAATTATGCAGAATTAATATTGAGGTAACATGAGTGCAGTTATGCCATACGCCATAAGCCATCTGCCATATACCATATACCATCTACCATCTACCATCTACCATCTACCATATACCATAAGCCCTACACCCTCTCACGCCCTATTCATTTTCTCCTTCCTGTAAAGAATTTTTCAATTTCCACAGCAATAAACACCAGCACCGATGCGGCTCCTGTAACAAGGAACTCGGTAAGTGTAAGACTCTCTGTTTTAAACACCGGTTGTAAAAAAGGTACATAGGTAACAGCCAGTTGAAGCAGCAGTGCAATGATTACAGCCCCCAGCATTGGCTTGTTGGAAAAAAGACCAATACTGAAAAGCGAACGCCGCTCCGAGCGGATGGCCAGTACATGCCCCATTTGCGACAGGCACAGTACGTTAAATACAATTGTTTGCCAGTGCAGGTTGTTGCGGATAGCCCATGCCTGTGCTGCCAGTGCAATACCGGCCATGAATAGCCCAACCCATACAATGTGCAGCCCACGCCCATCAGCAAATACGGTTTGCTGCGGTGGCCGGGGTGGACGGTTCATAATATCTTTTTCCGCTTTTTCAAATGAAAGAGAGATAGCAGGCAACCCATCGGATACAAGATTAATCCAAAGAATATGTATCGGCAATAAAGCAACGGGCAAGCCCAGCATGGGGCCAAGCAACAAAGTCCACAGCTCGCCGGCATTGGTGGTCATCAGGTATTTTATAAACTTCAGGATATTGTCATAAATTCTCCGGCCCTCTTTTATTGCTTTTACAATCGTGGAAAAATTATCGTCGAGCAAAATCATGTGTGCCGCCTCTTTGGATACATCCGTACCTGTTATACCCATGGCAATGCCAATATTTGCCCTTTTTAATGAGGGGGCATCATTTACGCCATCGCCGGTCATAGCTACAAAATGTCCCTTTTGCTGCAATGCTTTTACAATTTGTAATTTTTGCTCCGGCGATACACGGGCATACACTTTTATTTTTTCGGCTTTGGCCAGATACAAATCTTCTTCCATGGCCGCCAGTTGCTGGCCGGTAATGGTTATATCCTGCTCACTGTTGATGATGCCGATCCTTTCGGCAATATTCCTGGCGGTAAGCGGATGGTCGCCTGTAATCATAACCGGTACAATGCCTGCCGTTTTACAACTGGCTACTGCCTCGGTAACCTCATCCCTGGGCGGATCGATAATGCCGGCAAGCCCCAGGAACTGTAAATCATTTTCATAGCTGTTGCTGGAAGGGTTATTTACCGGGCCATCCAGTTTTTTCCAGGCAAATCCCAGCACACGATAGCCCTTTTCGGCCATTGCATCTACAGCCTGCAGTAAAGCCGCTTTGTTGTGATCTGTACAGCGGGCAATAAGCACATCAGGGGCACCTTTGGTTAAAGCAATAATGCCCTCACCGGTGTCATGAAATGTGGTCATCAATTTTCTTTCCGAATCAAAAGGTATTTCAGCCACCCTGGGCCACTCGTTGCGGTTGATGCCGATATGCTGTGCCATTTCAAGCAGCGCTACTTCGGTGCTGTCGCCGCTGATGGTATTATCGCTGAGCAGTTCAGCATCATTATTGAGGGCAAAGGAACGCAGGAGCAGCAATTGTTGTTCCGTTAAGCTATTTAGCTGAAGGCTACCGTTACCCCAGCACTGGCCATCAGTATATACCTCTTCTACATGCATTTTGTTTTTGGTAAGGGTACCGGTTTTGTCGGTACAGATATAGGTTACCGAGCCAAGCGTTTCTACAGCGGGTAGCTTTCTTATCAGGCTGTTTACTTTAATCATACGCCTTGCCGCTAATGCCAGCGATATGGTAATTACAGCCGGCAGTGCTTCGGGTATGGCGGCTACCGCAAGGGAAATACTGGTGAGTACCATTTTTACAACAGGCTCACCCCTTAACCAGCCGGTTACAAAAAATACCACACAAAGCAGTAATACCAGCACCGACAGTTTTTTACCAAAAGAAGCCATTCTTTGTTGTAATGGCGTTTGTGCTTCATCGCCCTGCAGCATTTTGGCGATAAGGCCAATTTCTGTTTGCATACCCGTAGAGGTTACAATGCCTGTACCCCTGCCATAAGTAACATGTGTGCCTTTAAAAGCCATATTGGTTTTGTCGCCTGCGGGCAAATCATCGGTTTCAAGCGGTGCAGTAGTTTTTTCCACGGCATGCGATTCGCCGGTAAGTGGCGCTTCTTCAATGCGCAGGTTTACCGATTCGGCCAGGCGTAAATCGGCAGGTACGGCATTACCGGCTTCCAATAACACGATGTCGCCAGGCACCAGTTCTTTAGAGGATACCCATTGCACTTCGCCATTACGCAGTACTTTGCTTTGTGTGGCAGCCATTTGCTTTAGTGCCTGCATGGCCTGCTCGGCACGGTACTCCTGTATAAAGCCAATGATGGCATTCAGCAGTACTATGATGAGTATCACAATTGTATCGGTAAAATCGCCGATAAAGCCCGATATAACAGCGGCCGCCAGCAGTATCAATATCATGATATCGGTAAACTGGGCCAGCATAATAGCGGCAATACTTTTCTTTTTGCCTTCCTGCAATTCGTTCATGCCATATTGGGCTAATCTTTCCTCGGCCTTAATAGTGCTAAGGCCCTTTGGGCCGGTGCTCATTAACTCGTACACTTCGTTTATGCTTAAGCGGTGCCAGTTCATCCTGAATTATTTTAAATGATACAAAGTGGTAACCAGTACAAGGTATAAAACTATGATGATAGCTGCATCTGCAGCTAATGCAAAGCGTTTTTTGGGTACACTTATTAGTATGCCTATGCCGGCAATGGCTGTCATAAGCAAAGTAAATAAACCGCTTAAGGCATGGTTGGGGCTTGTGGCAGCCAGTATGGGGCCACTGCTGTACAGCAAATCATCCAGCGAAAGGATAAGCAGGTTAAAAATATTACTGCCCAGCAAATTACCTACAGCTATATCAGGGCTGCCCATACGTACTGCTGCAACCGATACCGTTAGTTCGGGCAGTGAAGTGGTGGCGGCAACCAGCAATGTGCCGGTAAATGATTTACTTAGGCCGGTGGCATCGGCAATATGATCGGCAAACCAGGGCAGTAGTAAAGCCCCGGCAATTACCAGCAGCGCAAAACCGGTATATTTTTTTACTGCAGTTTGTACTGGTATAACTGCTGGTACGGCCTGGGCAGGCTGGCGTGTAATGCCTTGCTGCTCCTGCCTGAAAAGCAGGAAAATGGCAATAATATATACTGCACCCAATAATAAGGATGAACTGCTGAACCAACCAATTACCGGGAAACTACTGTTAAAAACAATGGCAATAACGGCAAGGGTTACCAGTAAAATACTAAAAAAGCCTGCCAGAATATGCGATTTGCTTACGGCAGATGAAATGGGCCTGCCTTTGATAAAATAATCCAGTATAGCCAGTATAAGCAGATTAAAGGCACAGCTACCCATAATATCACCCACAGCGATATCCGGCGATCCAACAAACAGTACGGCACTAACACCGGTAAATAATTCAGGCAACGAGGTAACGGCCGCCATTAATATAAGCCCAAACCAGGCTTTGCCCATGCCCGATACTTCAGCAATGATATCGCCGTACTTTGCCAGTTTGGTACCACTGTAAATAACGAGGGTTGCGCTTGCCGCAAACCCAGCTATGTACAGGAATAAATTACTCATAGCAGTTTTTTAATGTTACTACTTATATCACGATGCAACCGGGTGAAGCTGCCTAAAGTTAGCACAACGGGTGTACAAATGTTAAACCTGTTCAGGCTATCATGCTGTGCGGTATCGGCTGTTTATTTAG
The DNA here is from genome assembly GCA_937873715.1 of uncultured Chitinophagaceae bacterium. Taxonomy (GTDB): domain Bacteria; phylum Bacteroidota; class Bacteroidia; order Chitinophagales; family Chitinophagaceae; genus Ferruginibacter. The sequence goes on along the minus strand of CALMYJ010000029.1, from coordinate 153,648 downwards.
TGAACAGCAGGCACTACCAGTAAGGGCCACCGGGTAACATAAGCCATATTGGTGGTAAAGCTGTCGATAAAGAATTTTTCGAGAAAGGTTTTTTCACGCCTTACCAGTACGGCCAGGTCGTAAGGAATACTGTGGTGCAGGGTTTCCATACCAGTAAGCAGGGATGAGGTATGTGCCAGTTTAAAGGATAGCTGTTCCTCCGAAAATTCACTTTGCAGCAGTTGGGCATATTGGTTAAATGCTGCCTGCTCCTGCTCTTTTTCTGCGTGACTGAGGTAATCGCTGCTGAGATGTACAACGGTTACCGATGCCCCAAATGCTTTTGCGATAGGTAGTACCGTTTGCAGCGCATGGCGGTCGGCTGGTTCAAAACTGGTGGCAAATACAAAACAGGAAGGGTCTTTCCATTCAAAATTTTCAGGAACCAGCAATACCGGTATAGGTGATTTTTTTACCACTCTTTCGGCAACCGAGCCAATGATTACTTTTTTTAAACCTGTTGCGCCCTGTGTACCCATTACAATTAAATCTGCCTCCCGGGCATGTATATACTCCAGTAAATTATCAATCAGCGGCGCTGGCTCTACCACTGTAGTTATAGTAATACCCGGCCATGCGGCCGAAACTTTATTTTTAAATGCTGTTAATTGTAATTCGTGGTCTTGCAGCATCGTATTGTTGTAGGCTTCTCTTGCAGCTACGGTATCTACAAAAGGGCTTTCGAGCGGCTTGTAATTATGATACAGCATAATACTGCCTTTGGTTTTTGCAGCAATATGCAGAGCGTATTCAAAAGCTTTTTCGGAAGTGGTTGAAAAATCAACCGGTACTACTATTCTGTTCATGGTACATTTTTTATCAAATTATTTTACAGGAATGGCTAACAGTGGGATATGGGTATGATAAGCCATTTTTCTGGTAGCACTTTTTTGCAGCAGCTTTTCCCAGATACTCTTAGGATAAGTGAACATACAGATACAATCTATTTTATGGGTGCTGCAATATTGGCTGATGGTTGTTTCAAATGCTTTACCATCCAGCACTTGGCCTTTAAAGCGGATGCCTTCAAATGTTTTTTGGAGGTAGTGTGTATACTGTTCTATTTGCCTGCTGCCTGTAAGATAATCGTTGGCGCCTGCAGTATCTGTGTCTAGAAATACGGCCACATCTACTGTTGCGTTGAATAACCTGGCCAGGTTAATCAACGGTTGCAGCAGGGCAGGGGCTTTTTCAAACTGGTTGGTGGTTATTAATATTTCTTCGATAGATATATGCAGGGCTTCATCAGGAATGATTAAAACCGGGCAGGCAGATTTGCCGATGATGCCTGCGGCTACACTGCCAATTATAATTTCCTGCAGGCTGCTGGCCCCCTTTGTGCCCATTACAATCAGCTCGGGCTGGTATTGGGCAGCCGCTTCCAATACAGCCTGTACCGGGTTACCTTCTTCCAGTGCTGTATGCACCGTAACCCCGGGAAAACGTAGCTGTAGCCCCAGCGAAAAATGCTCCATGTTTTTTTCTGCAGCGCTTTTCATTTCTGCAGATAATTTATCTAATAACGCAAAGGGCTGTCTTATTTTTTCTGTTACCGGTTCAATAGCATGAAAGAGCAATATAGCGGCACCTGATTTTTTTGCGATAGCAGCAGCCAGGTTAGCAGCATGTGTTGCAGGAACAGAAAAATCGGTTGGTACAAGTATTGTTGGCATACAGTTGTTTTATGATGGTAAAACTACAATTTCAAACCATAGCGGTGCATGACGGATATCAAAATAAATTATGATTTTTATTCGTACGCATTTTACTTTGTATTAATTTAATTGTAGTAGTCATTCTTCATATAATTAAAATTACAGGTTCGAAGCCATCCAGTCATCAGTAACCGGATGGTTGAAATGGATAGTGCTCTCGGCATAAAAGTGGAAGCATCAATGGCCGGGTACCGAAAAAGAATTGCAGCAGAATGGCAGGCCATGCAATCAACCCTTGCGGCCAAACGAAAAGCAGAATACGAAGAATGGGTAAGGAGCCAGCCTGTGCAGAAAACAAATACCGGTGGAAGCAGCCTTTTTACCTCAAAATGGCAGGGGTTTACCTATACACCTGAAACAACCCGGCGCTTTAAGCAGGCCATGCACAGCAGTAATACCAAAGAGCAGTTGCGGCAGTATAAAAATTATCTCAACAGCAGGGTAGGCAGGCGATTTTAGGGTAGGGGTCTGTAATTGTTGTACGCAGCCTGCCAGTTTCACTTTCACGGTATAGCAGCCTTCATCACATTAACCGTACTTTTGCCAGCAAAATTTATTTTAGGTTAAATGAAATTTTTTCCTGCCTCGGCAGCCATACAGTTAGAATTTGATAAGATACAGGCTTTGCTGGCCGAATACTGCCGCACCGTATATGCTAAAGACAAAGCGGCTAACCTGCGCATACATACCAGAAAAGAATATATTGAAACAGAACTGCAGCAGTCTAACGAATACAAACTGCTGTTGCAACACGGCCAGTACTTCCCCAATGATTTTGCAGCCAATATCAGCAAGGAATTAAAACTACTTTCTATACCCGGCGCTGTGCTCAGCGGCGAACAATTTTTGCTGGTGCATAAGCTGGCAGAAAATACGGCATCTATTTTCCGCTGGTTTGATCATGAGCGGAGACTGGCCTACCCTGCACTCACCAAAGTAATTGAAGATACCTACTACGAAAAAACCATCAGTGAGCTGATAACGGATGTACTAGATGAATCGGGCAATGTAAAAGACAGTGCCAGCGAAGCCTTGCAGGAAATTAGGATGCGGCTGTATAGAAAAAGAAATGAATTACGCCGCCTTTTTGACCGTATTGTAAGCAAACTCAACAAGCAGGGCTACCTGGCCGATATAGAAGAAAGCTTTATGAATGGCCGCCGGGTATTAGCTGTATTTGCCGAACAAAAACGAATGATTAAAGGGGTGTTGCATGGCGAAAGCGACAGCCGCCGTACCACTTTTATCGAGCCCGAAGAAACCACCGAACTGAACAATGAAATTTTTTCACTCGAAAATGAGGAGAGCAGGGAAGTGTACCGCATCCTGCGGCAGCTTACCCAACAGGTAGGGATATACGCAACATTGCTCAAAACTTATTTTGATATTGCCGGCGAATTTGATTTTATCCAGGCTAAGGCAAAATTTGCCATTGCCTATGGCGGCAACCATCCTATGCTGGCGGATAAGGCGCATGTACACCTGCTGCAAGCTTACCATCCGCTTTTGTTACTGATTAATCAAAAACAACAAAAGCCAACCATACCGGTAAGCCTTACCCTAAATGACAAAAACAGGATATTGGTGATAAGCGGCCCCAATGCCGGTGGTAAAACGGTTACTTTAAAAACAGTGGGTTTGCTGCAACTGATGCTGCAAAGCGGCCTGCTGGTGCCCGTGCATCCCGATAGTGAGATGGGCATTTTTAAGCAACTGATGATACATATAGGCGATACACAGAGCCTCGAATTTGAGCTGAGTACCTACTCCTCTCACCTGAAAAACATGAAGCATTTCATGGAGAATGCCAATGGTAAAACATTGTTTTTTATAGATGAGTTAGGCAGCGGCAGTGATCCCAACCTTGGCGGCGCTTTTGCCGAAGTGATTATGGAAGAACTGGCGCACAAGCATTCCTTTGGCATTGTTACCACCCATTACCTCAACCTTAAAGTAATGGCCAATAAAGTGCCGGGCATCATTAATGGCGCTATGCAGTTTGATGAAAAAAATCTGCTGCCCATGTACAAACTGATAGTGGGCAAGCCAGGTAGCAGCTATACATTTTCTATTGCTGAACGCATAGGATTAGATAAAAGGCTGATTGATAAAGCAAGAAAGTTGGTGGATGACAATCATTTTACTTTAGATAAACTCCTGAACCGAACCGAACAGGATTTACAAAAAATTGATGCGGATAAAAAAGAGCTCAGCCGGTTACTCAAAGAAAACGAGCGCTTGAAAAAAGAGATGGAGCAGGTAATGGATAAAGAGCGTCACCGGCAGGAAGTGGAGCGGCTCAAGCATCAGAACAAAATTTCGGAAGAAAAACTGGCCTATTTAAAAGATATGGAGCGCCGCCTGAAAGCTATGGTGATAGAATGGCGAAAAGCTGAGGATAAAGATAAAGTGGTAAAAATGATACATGCCCTGCTGTTCAACCAAAAAGAAAAGATTGTATCCGAAAAGAAAGAAAAAAAGTTAGCTGAAAAATTTATCGAGGTTGGCGGGGAAGTAAAAATTGGCGATAAAGTAAAAATGAAAAAAAACCGGCAGGTAGGTGTGGTGAAAGAAATGAGGGGTAAAAAAGTAATTGTACAACTTGGCGCTATACCCATTACGGTAGATATTGCCGACCTGGTGCCTGTGCAGGAGCGCCAAATTGAAGAAAATAACACTTAGTTGTTTGGCGCTATCCGGTAAAACCCTTTACTGTAGCGGATTACAGCGGCTATTTAAAATTACCATTAATTTTTTTGGCATTTAAAATGCCATACTGTTATTTTGCGCCCGGAGAGATGGCAGAGCGGTCGAATGCGGCGGTCTTGAAAACCGTTGACCCAAAAGGTCCGGGGGTTCGAATCCCTCTCTCTCCGCACAAAATTTATCCCGGTATCCTCCGGGATTTTTTATTAGCCTTACCAACACTTTAATTCAGTTTTCTCAAAAATATATTCCGGTGTTTGTATATACCTGTCATCACTTACCGCATACCAGGGCGACAGTGTATCATTAGCCGGGTTTACCAGTATATGAATATCCTGTGCCGGCATATAGCTTTGTGCCAGCAGGAATATTCTTTTTCCGGCAGCATTTATGGCAACATCCATTACCAGGGCAGCATGCCCGGGAAAGCCACCCCTTATCAATACATCTCCCGGCTCAACCAACTGTATGTTTTTTTGCCTTAGCTGCCTGGCTAACGATGCCGTACCGCAACTGCCAAATACTTTATACAAATATTGTGTAAAGCGTTGCCGGTTATAAGGCGGACTATAGGTGTACACAGTGCCCCCATAATCTGTAAAACTGATTTCGCTGTATCGCTTGTGCTGGTACAGGTACTCGGCCCTCAACCGCATTACCGCATCGGCACATTGTTGTAAATTTTTATCACCAATGCTGATATTTAAAACGGCAAACTGGGCATGCTGGTTGGTTTTAGGTTGCCCGTTGTAGAGGTATACTGTTTTGTCTTTTTTTAGCCCTGCCTGGCGCAGCCAATACGCAAATGCAGTGGTATCGGTGTGCAACCGGGTGTATCCCTTTGGTAAAGGAATGTTTTTAACAGCAGCATACCCCGTGTCGGCAGTATCTATTTCGCTTTGCTGTTGCAGGGTTGCTTTGTCGGAAGAATGCCCGCAGCAGGCAGGTGCCAGCAGGAGCAGAAGTGATTTGTAGCCCATAATCTGTTATTTTTACCAACAATTAAACAGGGATACAACCTTTTGAATTATTCACAATAAAAAATGTTAAAGCACATGGCCGCAATCCTGATTATTGATGATGAAAAAGCGATACGTAAAACACTGGGCGAAATATTGAGTTACGAAGGGTATAAAATAGACGAAGCGGCAGATGGTGAAGAGGGGCTTCGAAAATTTAGCAGCAGCACTTTTGATGTGGTGCTTTGTGATATAAAAATGCCTAAGATGGATGGCCTGGAATTTTTGGAAAAAGCAAGGCAGGTAAATCCTGATGTACCCATAATTGTAATTAGCGGGCATGGCAATATTGAAACAGCAGTTGAAGCTGTAAAAAAAGGCGCTTTTGATTATATCAGCAAGCCGCCCGACCTTAACCGCATGCTGATTACCCTGCGTAATGCATTAGATAAACAAACCCTGGTAACCGAAACCAAAGTGTTAAAACGCAAAGTGAGCAAAGTGCAGCAAATGGTGGGGGATAGTGCAGCAATACAAAAAATAAAAGATACCATAGAAAAAGTGGCGCCTACAGATGCCCGTGTACTCATCACCGGCGAAAATGGCGTGGGTAAAGAGCTGGTGGCAAGATGGATACATGAAAAAAGCAACCGCAGCAGCGGCCCAATGGTAGAGGTAAACTGTGCGGCTATCCCCGGCGAACTGATAGAAAGTGAATTATTCGGGCATGAAAAAGGCTCTTTTACTTCGGCTATCAAACAGCGTATTGGCAAGTTTGAACAGGCCAACGGCGGCACTTTGTTTTTAGATGAAATTGGTGATATGAGTCTTGGTGCACAGGCCAAAGTGCTGCGTGCCCTGCAGGAAGGTAAAATCACAAGGGTGGGGGCTGATAAAGATATTAATGTAGATGTACGGGTAATAGCAGCAACTAATAAAGACCTGCTCAAAGAGGTAGAGGATAAAAATTTCCGGCTCGACTTGTATCATCGTCTTGGCGTTATCATCATTCATGTACCGTCACTTAACGACAGGCGGGAAGACGTACCGGCGCTGGTTGATTTTTACCTGGAAACAATAGCTAACGAATACGGTCAGCCGAAAAAAGCAATTGATAAAAATGCAGCCGATATGCTGATGCAGCATAACTGGACCGGTAATATCCGTGAATTACGCAATGTGGTGGAACGGCTGGTAATACTTTCCGGCAAAACCATTACAGCCGCCGATGTGGAAAGCTATGTTGTGCCCAGGAAATAATGCAGCAATATTTTATGCAAACTATTTACTTCATCAGTGGGCTTGGCGCCGATGAAACGGTTTTCTCCAGGCTGCAGTTGCCCGGTTACAACAGGCGCTACCTGCCCTGGCTTATGCCTGAAAAAAATGAAAGCATTGAACACTATGCGGCAAGGATGGCCAAAGCCATCGATACGCCCAACCCCATCATCGCCGGTTTATCCTTTGGCGGTATGATGAGCATTGAAATTGCCCGGCAACTGCCCGTACAAAAAGTAATCCTTATTTCAAGTGTGAGTCAATACACCCAGTTACCCCTGTGGATGCGGCTGGCCGGCTGGAGCCGGGTCAACAAAATAATACCCATGCGGCCTTATCATTTCCTGGAGCAAATTGAAAATTACAATATGGGCGTCGAAACTCCAGATGATATTGAAATACTGCGCCGCTACAGGCAACAGGTACAACCGCAGTACCTGCAGTGGGCTATCAACGAAATACTTCGCTGGCATAACAACTGGCTGCCAGCTTCGCTCTATCATATACATGGCACCAACGACAGAATTTTCCCGGTGCAAAAACTGCATCCTACCCATTTGGTGCAGGGCGGCGGACATTTTATGGTGTATAACCGGGCTGCCGAAGTAAGCAGCATTTTACAGGCAATACTGGCTGCCTGAAAACGTTTTTGTTTAATGAAAATGGCAAACATTAAGCTTAGTACAATACAGGCAGCATTTAGCCATGCCAAAGTGTTTATAGGGTGAAATACCTATTTTTACTACAAATCTTATATCGCTTACGAAACGTATATTGGAATGATGCTACGGAAATTTAATAAGAGCCTTTTATTATTGATTGTACTCTGCCTTGCTGGTAGTGCCCGGGCCCAGGTAATTTTTTTTACAGATGCTGCCGAAGCCGGTTTTGCCACTACAGCTCAAAAAAGAGTGATTGTTCCTGAAAAATACCGCACCCTTCGTTTTGATGATGCCGCATTTAGCAGCCTGGCCAAAAAAATTCCCTCCGAAAAAAATACCAATGCCAGGGTTACAGCACCGGTTATTGGTATACCCATGCCCGATGGAACTATCCAGCGTTTCAGGGTGTGGGAAACTGTAATAATGGAGCCAGCCCTTGCACTGGCCAACCCGGATATTAAAACATATTCAGGGCAGGGTATCGACGATCCTACTGCTACCATTGCAATTGATATTACAGTATGGGGTTTTCATGGCATGATATTATCAGCTTCAGGCGGTGCCGTTTTTATCGACCCATACGATTTGCAAACCACTACCAACTATATCAGTTATTACAAAAGCGATTATAAAAAAACAGCCGGGTATAAAGAACTGCAGCCACGCCGGGATAATACACCGGTGGCCGAAGCAAAAGCAGCCAATACCCTGGCAGCCCAGTGTTTCGGCACACAACTACGTACTTACCGTCTGGCCGTAGCCTGCACACACCAGTATGCCATAGCTTCTACCGGGCTGGCTAACCCTACCAAGGCACAGGTACTGGCAAAAATTACGACCTCTGTGAACAGGATTAACTCTATCTATGAAAGAGATCTTGCCATACGGCTTAGCCTGGTGGCCGCACAAAATGATATAATTTTTGTAACAGCCGCTACCGACCCTTTTACCGGTAATGATGATGCCGAAGTACTTATTGATGAAAGCCAGACACAGATAACCCAGCGTATCGGTAATAGTAATTATGATATCGGTCACACCTTTAGTACAGGTACTTATGGATACGCACAATTAGCATCGGTGTGCAGAACGGGTCAAAAAGCAATGGGTGTAACCGGTACACCGCAACCTTACGGCGATGGGTATGATATCGACTTTGTGTGTCATGAAATTGGCCACCAGTTTGGTGCCGACCATTCATTTAATAATGCCAACTCCTGTGGAAGCACCTATGCACTTGAAAATGCAGAGCCGGGCAGCGGTTCTACCATCATGGGGTATGCCGGTGTATGCCTTAATGATAACCTGCAAAATGCCAGCGATGCCATGTTTCATTCCGTGAGTATTGAAGCCATCGCTACATATAGTATTAATCAAACGGGTAATAACTGTGCACAACGAACCAATACAGGCAATACACCGCCGGTGGTAAATGCCGGGCCCGATTATATTATTCCAAAATCCACGCCATTTGTTTTTACAGGTACTGCCACAGATGTTAATGGCGATGCACTTACCTATAGTTGGGACCAGGTAGATGTAGGCGGGCCAAACGGTTCTTCGGCTAATCCAACCGGTAATGCACCACTTTTTCGGTCTTTTTTGCCGGTAACTACCGGTACCCGTTTTTTTCCCAGGCTAAGCGATGTAATCAATAATACCACCAGCATTGGCGAACGCTTACCGGATTATGCCCGTACGATGAAGTTCAGGCTAACGGTAAGGGATAATCGTGCCGGTGGCGGCGGCGTATGTTTTGATGAAAACCTTATTACCGTAGAGGCTAATGCCGGGCCGTTTGTAGTTACATCACCCAACACAGCCGGGATAACCTGGTTTGCCAACGAATTTAGAATCGTAACCTGGAATACTGCCGGAACAAATTCGGCACCCATCAACTGCTCGCTGGTAAATATCCAACTATCTACCGATGGAGGCCTTACCTTTCCCATTACTTTAGCCGCCAATACACCTAATGATGGCAGCGAGGAGATACAGGTGCCCAACAACCTTACTGCTACAGCCCGTATCAGGGTGATTGCTGTGGGCAATATCTTTTATGATATGTGTAATTTTAATTTTTCAATACAAACTGCCCCAACTGCCAGTTTTGTTTTTAATACACCGGCAGCTACAACAATATGCGGCAATAGCGGCGTTACCACACTTAAAACAGGATCACTACGGAGTTTTGCAACAGCAATTAATCTTACCGCCAGCTTAAATCCTGCCGGTACAACTGTTGTTTTTGGCACCAATCCTTTATTGCCTGGCAATAACACCACAGTTACCCTGCAGGGTACTTCCGGTCTTACACCGGGTAATTATACCGTTAGGGTTACCGGGGTAGCCGGCAGCGTTACGCAGGTAAGGGATTTAACTTTTGTGGTAGCAGGGCAAACCACGCCACCCACCACACTCACACTGCCTGCAAATGATGCCACAGGCCAGCCGGTAAAACCCGTATTCAACTGGGTGGCGGTAACCGGTGTTACAGGCTATATTCTTGAAATTTCAAATTCGGCAAGCTTTGCAGTAATCCGGAAGGCAGATACCCTTTCAACTACGCTGCCACATACACTTTCAGTTGCATTGGGTGAAGATTCGGTGTATTACTGGCGTGTAAAATCTTACAGTGCAGGCTGTGGTGCAGGTACAGAGTACTCACCCGTATTTAGGTTTAAAACAGGGGTAAATACCTGCCGTATTAGTACTGATGTGCCAAAAACGATATCAGCAACTGGTACGCCAACCGTGGTATCCACACTTACAGTGCCGGCAGCCATGGGTGCCACAATTACCGATATAAATGTGGTTGGGTTAAATATCAGCCACTCTTATATTGCCGACCTCACGGTTACGCTTACCAGCCCAACAAATACATCGGTGGTTTTATTCAACGGTATTTGCGGTGGTGCCGCCAATTTTAACCTTAACCTGGACGACCAGGCTGCGGCAGCCATCAGTTGCCCGCCAAACGGTGGCGGAAATGCAAGGCCGCAAAACCTTTTATCAGCATTTAACGGGCAGAACAGCGCCGGCACCTGGACGCTAACGGTAAAGGATAATGCTGACCAGGATGGGGGCACGCTTAATAGCTGGGGCCTCAGCATTAATACTAATTCAAATAGCTGCACCATAACTGCAACACCAATTGTTACTACATATACTTTTACCGGTAATGGTAACTGGAATGTGGCGGCTAACTGGAGTAACAATACCATACCACCGGCCAACCTGCCATCAGGCAGCGAAATTATTATTAACCATATTGCAGGTGGGCAATGTGTACTCAATGTATCACAAACAATAGGTAATGGGGCAAGCCTTACGGTACTTACCGGTAAAAACCTGGTAGTGCCGGGTACACTAACACTGCAGTAAAAAATGCAGTATTGGTATAGGGCCGGTTACCTGTTGAATAAAATTTTGAGGTAAAACAAGGGGTTGATAAATTTTTTCCGCACATCCACATTTTCAAACATGCAGGTGATGGTTTCACGCAGTGCTTTACTCCGACTGGCTTTGCCAATAACAAAATTGAACAGGCGGGGCCTGGCAGCAAGCTGTTGCAGCCAGTAGCTGAGTTGTAACTCTGGCCATAGTTTTTTATACAATGCCTTATCGTATTCCTTGAGCATGGCTGCTGAAAAATTATTGCTGTTAATAGCCTGCTTAATGGTACGTGAAGCCACCAGCGCCGATACCATTGCATTGCCGATACCTTCGCCGGTAAATGGATCTATTAATGAAGCTGCATCACCGGTAAGTATAAAGCGGTTGCCGCTAACCGGCTTTTTTACCGAACCAAGCGGCAATCCCCAGCCTTCAATTTTTCCTTCAGGTACGGCCTGCTGAAAGCGTTCTTTCAGCAGGGGATGTGTTTGCAGCATATCTTCCATCAGCAGTTTCAGGTTTACTTTTTTTGCCGATACGGCACTGCTTAGCATACCTGCACCTACATTAGCTGCGCCGTTGGGCAAAGGAAAAATCCACAGGTAGCCGGGCTGCATTTCTTTTAGGAAAAACAGTTCGATATAGTTTTGGCTGTGCATGCCTTTTACATTGCGGTAGTAGGTACGGATACCTGCGCTGTAATGGGCAGGGTTAACGGTAAAGCCTGCCAGTTTTTTAGCGGTGATGCTACCCCTGCCTTCGGCGCCAACAATCATGTTGGTGAAAATGGTTTTCAACTGCCCGTTTTGTTTAACGGTTACGATTAGCCCACCAGGTGTTTCATCAATAGTTTCTATGCTGGTATGGGTTAAAAAGGTAGCGGTATTGTGGTTGATTAACCCGGCAAGGAAATGGTCAAAATCTATGCGGCGGCATACCAGCCCGGGTGTTTCGGTGTTGACTTGCTGATTGAGTTGAAAAGGAACATCCAGTATTTCGTGCCGGGGCGATACAAAGCGCATACCCATACTGGTTACAGCCGGTACCTGCCGGTTTTCAAAAAGCTGTTTCCATCCTGGATCAAGCCTATTAAGCATTCCGGTGGTTTTAGCGCTAAGGGCATCGCCGCAAATTTTATCCCGTGGAAAGGCCGCTTTATCGATGATGATATGGGGGATATTTTCTTTAGATAAGAAAACAGAAGTGCTGGCACCGGCAGGGCCGGCACCAGCTATCAGTACATCGGTTTGGTAATCAAACTGGCTCAGTGTTATAAAAAATTAGAGCAATAATACTTTATGGCAATATCCTGTGCAATTTAAGGGCTGTGGTTAGAATTAGGGGAAAGAATTGTATCGCATCCGGCGGTTTGTATTTAAAAATCTGTTGCAAAGCTTTTTAAATGTAAAAGACTGCACTATACTTTTAAATGCTTTATGCTTTAGCGGGTGCAGTTTTTTTATGTTTGAGGTGTTTGTTTAATGTTAGTTTAACTTTTACTTTTCCTTCATCATCATTGGCTGCCCTCAGCCATACACTTATGCCTGCTTTGGCTTTAGAACCCATATTTTTTGGGTGCTACATCGTCGGTAGCTGTGGTAAAACCTTTGATGATAGCTAAAAGCGGTAAGCTGCCTTTTTTGGTGTTATTTCTTGGTGTTATAGGAGGTGTGGTTGCCTGGGGCTTTACAGGTATGTTTAAAGGCGCAATTATAGTTGCTGTTTTTTATACTGTGTTTACCAACTGGCTCGAAAGAAAAAGATGCCGGGGCGGCGCAGGCATATACAGAATAAGGATTATTGCAGCGAAGCGCCCTGCTCAATCCAGCAGCGGATTAAATCCCTCTCTTCGGGTGTAATACCTGTTTTATTATTCTGCGGCATTGTTTTGGTAATCACCACCCGTTGCATAATCAGGTCTTTTTTACGCACTATATCTTCAGGTGTATCGTACACCACACCATTAGGCGGCGCCGTATATACATCATCGGTAGGTTTGGAGGAGTGGCAGCTCATACAGCGGTTGGTGATGATATTATTTACTACAGCAAAGCTTACCGGCTTACATTCTCCCGGATTTTTTGGTGGTGCCGTAATAAAACTAACGGCAAGCAGCAGCAGCACCGATGCCGGCAATATGTATACATTGTATTTGCCTTTCTCTTTTAAATTAAGATAATGCTTTACCCCGGCGGTACCCAATGATATAGCCGCCAGCACCGCCCATGAATACTCGTAACCGAAAGTGCTGGGGAAATGATTGCTGATCATCACAAACAATACCGGCAGGGTAAAATAATTGTTGTGCAGCGAACGGGCCAGCGCTTTTTTACCAAGGGCAGGATCAAGTGGCAGCCCTTTTTTTCCGGCAGCCACCATGGCTTTTTGTGCAGGTATAATAACAAAGAAAACATTGGCCGCCATCAGCGAACCAATCATAGCACCAAAATGAATAAATGCGGCCCGGGCGCTAAATACATGGGCATAGCCGTACGCAAAGCCTGTGAGTAAGGCAAACCCAATTAAAGCAAACAGCAGGGGGTACTTTATTAAAGGCGATTTGCACAATAAATCGTACATGATCCATGCAATAATAAATGAACCCACACCAATGGCTATTGCAGCAGCCGAACTGATGTTGAGTACATTGGTATCCACCAGCATGGCTTTGGCATTAAAATAATACACTACAAACAAGAGGCTGAAGCCCGATACCCAGGTAAAATAGGCTTCGTATTTAAACCAGTGCAGTTCTTTTGGGATAACCTTTGGCGCTACTTTGTATTTTTCGAGGTAATAAAAGCCGCCGCCATGTACAGCCCACAGGTTGCCGGCCAGTTCGTCCCTCACATCTTTGGTGCGGTTGAGGGCATTTTCCAAAAACACGAAATAAAATGAAGCTCCAATCCATGCAATACCAAAAGTGATATGCATGAGGCGTACAATAATATTCATCCACTCCATCAGGTGGCCTTCCCAGGGGGTACCTTTTACGGCATACCAGGTATAAGCCACTATCAGCAAAATCACCAATACTAAAGCGGTATAAATAAATCCCTGTGAGAGTGAAATTTTTTCCTGCTGGGGTTCAGGCACATCATCATCCACCGCACGTTTGTGCAGGGTGTTGAACTGGTAAGTCATCACCACCAGCATTATCAAAATAAAGCCGAGAACGAGATACACAAGCACATGCACCATACTGTCGCTGCATTTTTTGTTTTGGTAAGAGCCACAATTTAAAATATTGTTTTGTATTTTTATCGTTTCTAAAAATTTTTCATTGAAAGCGTTTTTTAGCAGAAGAACTGTATTGCCCGAAAGCATAGAACCAGCAGTGGTTTTGGTGGCTGATGGAAAAATTCAGGAGCTGATTTACGGCGATATGGTACCCGGTGATATACCGGTAATTGATGTAGGTAATAAGCTGCTGATGCCAGGAGTTATAGATCCTCATGTGCATATCAACGAGCCTGGCCGTACGGATTGGGAAGGGTTTGATACGGCTACCGCAGCAGCTATAGCCGGAGGTATTACCCTGCTGGTGGATATGCCGCTCAATTCAGCCCCGGTAACTACCACTGCACTTGCTTTTGATGTAAAAGTAAAATCAGCACAAAATAAACTGCATACCCATGTTGGGCTTTGGGGTGGGGTGGTACCGGGTAATGCAAATGAGATTGAACCGCTGATTAAAAAAGGTGTATTGGGTTTTAAAGCGTTTTTAACCCATTCCGGTATAGATGATTTTCCCAATGCCACTGAAGCGGATTTGCACCAGGTGATGCCGGTATTAGCCAAACATCAATTGCCCCTTTTGGTGCATTGCGAACTTACAGATGGGCTGCAGCGCTCCGTGCCTGGACAGGAACGTTCGTATATGAACTACCTGAACACCCGTCCGCAAAGCTGGGAAGATGATGCTATTGCCATGATGATACGCCTTTGCGAACAATACAACTGCCCGGTGCATATTGTACATTTATCATCTGCAAACAGTATCGAACAAATTGCTGCCGCAAAACAAAAGGGCTTACCCCTTACCGTTGAAACCGGTCAGCATTATTTGTACTTTAATGCCGAAGCTATCCCCGACGAGCAAACGCAGTTTAAATGTGCACCACCCATCCGGGAAAAAGAAAATAATGATAAACTTTGGCAGGCTTTGCAGGAGGGTATCATAGATTTTGTGGCAACCGACCATTCGCCGGCAACGCCATCTTTAAAAGAAACAGAAACGGGCAATTTTATAAATGCCTGGGGAGGTATTGCCTCGCTGCAATTTGCCCTGCCCGTATTGTGGACAGCCGCCCGTGAACGCAATTGCAATTTTAACCAAATAGCAAAATGGCTTTGCGAAAACCCGGCAAAATTGGCCGGCAAAGCTAACTCTAAGGGAAAAATTGCCGCAGGTTTTGATGCAGATTTAATAGTGGTGGATGCCGAAAAAAGTTTTACCGTTACAACAGATATTATTTTACATAAACATAAACTAACGCCGTATCTTAACCAGCAGTTATTTGGGGTGGTGGAGCAAACCTGGCTTGCCGGAGAAAAAGTTTTTGATACAGGCGTAATTGAAAAAAACAGGGGTAAAATTATTTATGCCGCTTACTGATACTGCCGCTGCTGTGACGATAGATTACACCGCAAGGGCAAAAAAAATTGCAGAACGAATAGATGCACTGGCTGCCATCAGCGAGGAGGAGGGTTGTGTTACCCGTACTTTTGGAACTGCAGCTTTTATTGCAGGTTGCAAACTGGTAAAGCAGTGGTTTACCGAAGCCGGTTTGCAAACATGGACGGATAATATCGGCAATGTACGTGGCCGCCTTGTTTCTACTAATACTGAAGCTAAAACATTAGTGATTGCATCGCATATCGATACAGTGGTGAATGCAGGCAAGTTTGATGGGCCGCTGGGTGTGCTGATGGGTTTGGATATTGTTGAAAACTTGCAGCAAACCGGTACTTCAATTCCTTTTCATATTGAATTGGTTGCTTTCAGCGATGAAGAGGGCTGCCGCTTTCATACTACTTATCTCGGCAGCAAAGTGCTGGCCGGTAGTTTTGATGAAAACCTTTTAACCAAAAAAGATAAAGAAGGTATTGCCCTGCTGGAAGTATTGCAGCAGATGGATTGTAATGCGGCTGCAATTGCAGGTGATTCCATTGCCCGGCAAAACTGGCTTGGTTATTTTGAAATACATATTGAGCAGGGGCCGGTATTGTACGAAAATAATATACCCGTAGCTGTTGTAACGGCTATTGCTGGTCAGCGCCGGGTGGAGCTCGTATTTGAAGGTGTTGCCGGCCATGCCGGTACAGTACCAATGGATATGCGTAAAGATGCCCTTTGTGCCGCTGCGGAGTTTATACTGGCAACAGAAGATTTTGCACTGCACAATAAAGAAAAAATTGTAGCTACCACAGGTAAGCTGGATATTCATCATGCAGCAAGTAATGTAATACCCGGCAGGGTTACCTGCAGCCTCGACCTTCGCAGCGCTGATGAGGTAGCGCTTGAAACGGCTAATGAAGCCATCAGGGGTATTGCCCTGCATATTGCTGAAAAAAGAAACCTGCAGGTACACTGGAATATGATACAGCAATCAAAGCCGGTAGCCTGCGACGCAAAGATGACGGGTTTACTGGCTGCTTCCATTCAACACTGCAACTGCAAGCTTGTAGAACTGGTAAGCGGTGCCGGGCATGATGCTGTACCAATATCGGCTGTTGCACCGGTAACCATGATGTTTGTGCGCTGCTTTGAGGGCATCAGTCATAATCCGCTCGAAAACGCAGAAATTAAAGATATTGCAGCCGCCATACAGGTAGCGGATAACTTTATACAGCAACTTGCAATCAACTCGTAACTCAAAACTCATAACTCATAACTCAATACATGGAAATATCAGCCCTCACCCGTAGCGTAGTAAAACAAAATCATGCTGTTATTGCACCGGATGGCTATATCAACAGTTGTGTACCCGGCTGGACAGACTGTACCGTTAACGTTATCATCAACGAAGCGATGGGTGCCAATCTTTGCCAAACCCTTGTAACGCTTACGGCTAAAGGGAAAATGACCGGTACAACAAAGGAATCACAAATATTTTTTTATGTGGTTAAAGGTAAATGCCGTGCAACGGTTAGCGGTCAGCGCAAAATGCTGGAACAGGGCCAGTTTGTATATGTACCGGTAAAAAAGGCTTACAAATTCGATGCACTGGAAGAAGGCACACAAATACTTACATTCCATAAAAAATATGAGCCCCTTGCCGGTTATAAAACTCCTGGTGTTTTATTTGGCGATGCCGCCAAAGTACCCGGCCCGGCCTATCTTGGCGACCCGGCTTTACGATTGCAGGTACTGCTGCCCGATAATTTAGCCTGGGATATGGCCGTAAATATCTTTACCTACGATAGTGGCGGTCATTTACCCATGGTGGAAACACATATTATGGAGCATGGCTTACTATATCTGCAGGGCCAGGGGGTATATATGCTCGACCACCAGTGGTATCCTATCAAAAAAGGCGACAGCATCTGGATGGCGCCGTATTGCCAGCAATGGTTTACCGCAATGGGCAAAGAACCTGCAGTGTATATTTATTATAAAAATGTAAACCGCTTTCCAACCACGGTGTGATTATTTCAAATTATAAATTTTAAATTAAAAACAATAAAACGGAAGTGCTTCATTCAAAATTTATAATTCAACATTCAAAATGAAACATGACGCTGCACGAACTCAACATATTACCCAAAGCCCAGCTTAAAGAAGAACTCTTTAAATGCTGCGGTAGTACAACATGGGTGGAAAAAATGTTGCCCTTTTTTCCTGCTGATGATATGGTAGAGTTACTGAATGATGCCGAAGACCAGTGGTATGCATGTAGTGAGGCCGACTGGCTGGAAGCTTTTACCCATCATCCTAAAATAGGAGATATTGAATCCCTGAAGAAAAAATTTGCATCCACTGCACAGTGGGCAGGCAATGAACAGGGCGCTGTAAATGCTGCATCCGAACAAACCTTGCAGGCATTGGCCAAAGGCAACGAGGATTATGAAAAAAAGTTTGGTTTCATTTTTATTGTATGCGCTACCGGAAAATCTGCCGATGAAATGCTGGCGCTTTTAAATGCAAGATTGCCCAATAGCAGGGCCGAAGAAATCAATAACGCCATGGAAGAGCAAAATAAAATCACTTTACTACGCTTACAAAAACTGCTATCATGAGCCAGGTTACCACACATATTTTAGACACTACCAAAGGAAAACCGGCAGCAGGTGTTACCATCACCCTGTTTGCCAAAGAAGGCCAAAGCTGGCAGAAGATTGCCAAAGGCATTACCAATGATGACGGCCGCATCCCGGATTTATTAAAAACAGATGCCCTGCTGCCACTGGGGATTTATAAAATGAATTTTGAGGTGCATTCGTATTTTGCCGCACAGCAAACAGAATCCTTTTATCCTACGGTGGATATTATTTTCGAGATAAAAACAACCGAGCATTATCATGTACCGCTGCTGCTCAATCCTTTTGGCTACAGCACTTACCGTGGCAGCTAAACGTTTTTTTTGCATCCAAAATTTTAAGCATAATGCCATTGGTTTGGGTTCATTCAAAACTTGAAACTCAAAATTCAAAACTCATAATTCTAAATTTAAAATAATGACCTTCTCTATCACCGACCAGGAAAAAGCATCATTACTCGGCGCATTAGGCACTGCCAATCTTAAATTTCAAAAAACATATCCCGGCGATAAGCCCGACCGTCAGCCGGTGCATACCGTATATGGTGGTGCCAACCTGTTTAAAAGCGATACCACAGTTAAAATGGGCGACATCGCTTTAAAAAGTTTAAAAACTTATGCCCCTGATTTTGTAACACTGGCCAAAGTACTGAAGCTGGAAAATCATGAACATTTTCCAACCCTGCAGTCGGATATAGCAGCCCTTACCAAAAAGTTAGATGCTATGAGTGAGGCCGAACGCAAAGAGGAACCGGCATGGCTGGCTTACTCGGTGTACAATAAAATTGTAAAAAAATTACAAACAGAAGCCGTAGAAGATTTTCGCATTGATTTTGAAGATGGCTTTGGCAACCGCCCCAACGATGAAGAAGATGCCACTGCCGTAAATGCCGCCAACGAACTGGCAAAAGGCATGAAAGAAGGCACCATCTCCCCATTCATCGGCATACGGGTAAAACCGTTTACCGAAGATTTAAAGGCAAGAGGTGTTCGTACACTGGATATATTTTTAACAACACTGCTTACAGCCACTAACGGTAAGCTGCCTCCCAATTTTGTGGTGATGCTGCCTAAAGTAACCATCACTGAGCAGGTAACTACAATGGTTCGTTTTTTTGAAATCATCGAGAAAAAATTTAACCTGGCCCCAGGCACACTCAAGATGGAAACGATGGTGGAAGCCACGCAAATCATCATGGATGAAGAAGGCCGCAACCCCCTCATGCGTATTGTAAGGGCAGGAGAGGGCAGGCTCGTTAATGCACATTTTGGCACATACGATTATACCGCCAGTTGCGGCATTACCGCCAAATACCAAACTATGGCACATTCGGTGTGCGACTTTGCACACCACATGACCAAAGTGGCACTGGCACACACCGGCATCTTCCTAAGCGATGGAGCCACCAATGTAATGCCTGTGGCACCGCACCGTGGCGATAACCTTACTACCGAACAACTCATCGAAAACCGGGATAGTGTTCACAATGCCTGGCGTATAGGCTTTAATCATACCACACATTCACTTATCAATGGCCTGTACCAGGGCTGGGATCTTAATCCTGCACAACTGCCCATGCGCTATGCCGCCACCTATAATTTCTTTTTAAGCAGCTACAGCGATGCAGTATTTCGCCTCAAAACTTTTGTAGAACGTGCCGCCATCAGCACCCTTACCGGTGATATTTTTGATGACGCTGCTACCGGGCAGGGCCTGCTCAACTTCTTTTTAAAGGCAATCAACTGTGGTGCCATTACCGAAGAAGAAGCTACCGCTACAGGACTAACACTGGAGGAGATACGCAGCCGTTCTTTCTACCGGATACTGGAAGGGAGGAGGAATAAGCAATAAATGAAAGCTGTCTTAATGGCTAATACTGTCATCCTGAGGTACACTGTCATTCCGAGGAACGAGGAATCTGCCCCGGAAAAGAGAAACTGATTATTGCACCAACTGTTGTGCATGAAGCAACATCGTTGTGTCACTCACTTGTACAGTGTATCACTATTCAGCCTTTATTAAGCAGTAAATGGCTCGTGAACCAAGAGCCAGGGCGAAGGAATAAGAAGTGAAAAGTAAAAAGATATATATGAAAAGGGAAGCAATCATTTGAATGTTTCCCGTTTTTTTATTTTAGCTTAACTGCAGTACATGCGGCAACATCGTTGTGTTACTCACTCGTACAGGAGCAGCTTTACGCAACTAAAAAAATATTTATAGCCAAAGTATTCGTTTGTAACGAACGCAGGCCAGTAAATAGTTCAGAAAACTGTACCATGTGGATAAGAAGTTTAATCTGTTGTACCTTCATTAGGGTATTTGAATTGCTGATTTAAACTTTATTTTTAATGGGCAATAAATAGCACTTTCATTAATCAACAATTATATGCAAAAGCGATTTTTTTTCATTGTGGCAATGATGCTCTTATGCACTAAGTTCATACTTTCACAATCAATTGGCATTGGTACAAATATGCCAAATGCATCGGCACTGTTAGATATTTCCAGCAATAACAAAGGCCTGCTCATTCCCCGTATGACACAGGCAGAAAGAGATCTGGTTCCTCCTGTTGAAGGGTTGATGGTATATAATACTAATTCAAATAGCTTTCAATATTTCACTGGGGGTTCATGGAAAAACATTGCACACAGTGGTATTATTAACGGTTCAAACAATAAGATTCCAAAATTTTCAGGAACAATCGGGTTATCGCCGGGCCTTATGACAGATAACGGCGCCGGCATCGCCATAAATACCAATAATGCCAATCCTCATACAAGTGCATTGCTTGATATAACGAGTACAGGCAAAGGGGTGTTGGTACCGAGGATGACGTCTGCAGAACGAACTGCAATTACATCACCTGCAAAAGGTTTGTTATTATTTGATAATACAACTAATACTTTCTGGTTTCATAATGGCACAAGCTGGACTGAATTGGGAGGGGGCAATAGCGGCAATAGCTGGAATCTTACCGGCAACAATATATCAAACAGCAATAGCGGTAATGTTGGTATTGGCACCACAACGCCTTTGGCAAAATTGCATGTGGCAGATAGTGCTGTTTTATTTACAGCCACAGGTATTGGAGGCCTGAATCTTCCATTACCTCATTCATCTCCGCCCGTGGAAGGAACCGGTATTCGTATGATGTGGTACCCGGGAAAAGCTGCTTTCAGGTCGGGAGGTGCATTTAATCAATGGGATAAAGACAGTATCGGTGTATTTTCTACTGCTTTTGGTATTTCTTCAAAAGCTATTGGTATAACCTCTTTTAGCACAGGTTATAATACTACGGCACGAGGTGATCGTTCAACCAGCATGGGTTCTTCAACAGAAGCCATTGGGTTTGCTTCCACCAGTTTTGGTTTTGAAACCATTGCCAGTGGTTATGGATCCACCAGTATGGGTGTTTTAACAAATGCAATTGGGCAATTTTCAACAAGTACAGGTTTTGGAACAAATGCAATCGGATTGTTTTCTTCCAGCTTTGGGTATGCTACCTCTGCGAAAACATATGGCGGATCTGTTATAGGCTCATATAATGACGTCACTGATAACCCGAATCCATCTATAGCTAATCAATTAGACCGCTTATTTCAAATTGGAAACGGCACCAGCGGTGAAAACAGAAGAAATGCACTAACGGTGTTACGAAATGGCAATATGGGGCTGGGTGTACTTAACCCGGATTTTATTTTAGATGTTAATGGTCGTATGCGCCTGAGATCAGGAAATAATCTAAGCGCCGGCATCAACCTCAATAATAATGCAAATACGGCTATGGCTGCATTCATAGGTATGCGGTCAACAGATAATGAAGTAGGCTTTTACGGATATACAGGCACAGCCGGCTGGCGTTTTTTGGTGAACACTACAACAGGTAATGCCTGGATGCAGGGGGCATTAACCCAAAACAGTGATGTTCGGTTGAAAAAAAATATTACCCCTCTTTCACATACACTGGGTGCTATTCAGCAAATCAAAGGATATACGTATCAGTGGAAAGACCCCACAAGCCCTGATGAGCAAATTGGTTTACTGGCACAGGAACTGCAAAAAGTGTATCCTCAATTGGTTAAAGAAAATGCTAATGGTGATTTAAGTGTAAACTATAATGGCATGATTCCGGTATTACTCGAAGCCATAAAAGAATTACAACAAAAAGTAGCTGAGCTGGAGAAAAAAATAAAATGACTTTGCAATTCATCATCCGGTGCAGTTATCCAAATGTGATTTCATTGTTACTTTTTATTAAATTTTTAAATACCTGTTCTTGTTCCACGAAACCTGAAATTATAAAAGCGCAGGTTAGATGTCTCTGCCAAAGTGTAAAGAAGTAAAGCATAAGTAATGGGCAAAGGAATAAACACTAAATGCAAGCTGCCTTACAGGCTAATGTTTTCTTCCGGTTCCCAAGCAACTTCTCTCAACGAGCCATCAGTAGAGCCGAGGACGTTGCGTCAAGTAAGTAAAAGATGTTCACAATATTAGAACCCAAGTCTGACAAACGCAACGTCCTTGCCATAGCACAAGGCAAAGGCTAAGAGACATTGCTGGAAGAAAGAAGCTACCGCAACAGGACTAACGCTGGAGGAGATACGCAGCCGTTCATTCTACCGGATACTGGAAGGGAGGAGGAATAAGAAGTAAAAAGTAAAAAGGTATAAATGAAAAGGGAAGCACTCACTTGAATGTTTCTCTTTTTTATTTTTAAATCAACTGCAGTGCCTGTGGCAAAATCTTTGTGTCACTCACTTCTTCCCAGCAACATCTCCCAACCAGCAATGTGCAGGGGTGTGGACGTTGCGGCTAAAGCATTTACTGTCCGCCAGTGTTGAAAGACGCATCTTCCATTTCCATAAAGCTAGTTACCGGATAAGATGGCAAATTGTGGCTATTTTGAACGCAACGTCCCGTGCCGGAGACGTTGATGGGAAAGGATAAGCACAAGGGAGATGTATTTAAATACTGTTAGATTACTTAAGCAATGCCTGCAGCACCGGCTGGTTTACTTTAACCGGGTATTTTTTTGCCAGTTCATTCATCCAGTTTTCTTCAAGCTGCTGCTGGTATTCATTTACCACCATGCTCTTTGCCTCATCAAAGCTACGTTGCATAAGGGCGGGGTATACTTTAATAACTTTTACAAAAGCTGCCGTATTATCGTTCTGCTTAATAATTTCAGTAATACTCCCTTCCTCCAGTTTGGTGCCGGGCTTAAGGGGCAGCATACTCATTTCGTAACGGCCTGAGTCGGCCTGTATCATCCCTTCACTGTTGGCAGCAAGGGTTTTCCAGCACTGTCCGTTTTTAATACTTTCAGCGGCAAACTCGGCATAGGCATAGTATTTGGCCTGTACCAGCACCACTTCCACACATTGCTGCCATACAAAACGGTCTTTATTGTTATCATAATAATTTTTTAAAGCCTCCTGTTCGGCAGTTGATTTACGCCACACTTTCCTGCCCATAATTTCAAACATCAGGTTACCTTCTTTAAATTCCTGCAACTGGTATTTAAAATCGGGATTATACTCTTCCATGTGCTGTATGTAATACTGCTTTACACTTTCGTCGGTAAATTTTTGGAGCAATGCGGTATAACTTTCCGGCACATAAAAATTGATGGCACTTCGGTTTTCAGCAGCATACCGCAACCATTCACTTACCTTAATACTGCTATTGCCAGTAGTGAACAATACTTCTTTGGCAATAGGATACTTCCTGTTTTCGGGTACCAACAGTACGCTATCGGTATACCTGAAAAGCTGATCATCCTTAATAGCTGTATTTCTTTTATAATTTGTTTTTGATTTGGCCTCTTCAATATCAATATTGTAATCGGTTAAAAGCCTGCTGCGAAAATTAAGCAGGTCGTACTTAACTTCCTCCAGGGTATCCAGCTTTAAATCTTTAGCAGCCCTTACTTTTAGCTTGAACCGGGCATAGGTATCCAGGTATTCCTTCAGCAGTTTTTCTTTATCACTGGTACTGTTAATGTTTTTGGAGAAAGCCCTTATAAATTCGTCGCGGCTTACCTCGTATGTGCCGTATGTAAACAGCGGCTGTGCAAAGCACTGCAGCAGTGCCATACAACAAATACAGGTGATGATTATCTTTCGGTTCATGTTTTTTTGTTTATTTTCTTGAAACAAAGCAATCTGTTAATTTGATTTTTCAAGTTTTACAACCTGTTTTTTACCCGTAGCCGTATCCGTTACTTCTATTACATAAATGCCACGGGTGAGGTTACCCAAATCCCTGATGGTAAACTGTGGCGCATCTTTGCTCACTTTTTGGATGCTGCTCAGTACCGTGCGGCCCGACATGTCCATGAGTCTTACAGCAACAGTGCTGGCATGTTCTGACGATACGCTTACTGTTATTTGCGATACAAATGGGTTAGGGGTAACTTTTATATTACCGTTCGGTGGCAGTTTTACAGGTGCTACATTGCTGTAGGCCAGTTTGCCATTAATGTCTTTTAGTTTTATACGGTAGTATACCACTAATGCATTTTCAAGTTCCCTGGTGTCATCTGCTCCCTGGTATTGTTTCTCCGCATCGCTTCGGCCAGAGGCTTTTACTGCTGTACCAATTTTAGTATAGTTTCTGCCGTCGGTACTGCGTTCTATTTCAAAATAGTCGCTGTTTATTTCACTAATGGTTTTCCAGTTGAGTGCTATACTGCTGCCATTGCGTACAGCCGTAAGAGTAAGCCCGGTAGCAGGCAGCACAGTGTACCAGTTAAGTGCATACAGGCCGGGTGTCGGGTCTTTTTTGCCGGCAGCATCCACAAAGGAGTAGATGAAATATGTGCCTGTGGTACCTACGGTTACAGGTGTTATTTCCACCGCCAGCAAGGCTGGGTTAAAGTTATTAATGGTTTGCCCGGAGCTTACCAGTACGCCGTTGTACAGCAGGTTGGCATTCATGGGCACTTCATCAATGTGCACCCTTCGGCCGCTCAGTACACAGCCGGTTGGACAATCTTCGGGGTCGCTGCCGCTAAGCACAGGCGGATTGGCACCACCGTTCAGAATTATTTTTTGACCCACAATTGGCGCATCAATCCTCGTATCGTAATTGTCGGTATTGGGTAACTGTTCGATGCCAAAATCAAAGTTTACAACATTGGTATAACCATACTCCCTGTTGTCGATTATGCCTACGGCACCGTAATCAATAACACCATTACGGGTTTCGCCGGTATGTACCCATCCTTCGGGTAAAGTCGCAGCCGGTGAAAGACTACCAGCCGATCCCTGTGTGGTAGACAATACAAGCGAATAATTATCTCCCGGTGTAATATTGCTAAAGCTGTAGGTGCCATCTGCTGCTACAGGTACCGAGGTAATTACATAGCCGAGTTCGCTAACAAGGTTTACAAATAAAGTATTACCTGCATTGGTAACCGGCTCTGATACCGCTTTAATCACATTGCCATCGGCATCATCCCACACTTTACCACTAATGCTAATACCCGGTGCTGTTAAAAAGTGAATGATAGCGCTGGCGCATAAGGGTTGTGGCATGGTGCTGGTTACATCACAAATGGTGTAAGTAACATAATCGGGACCGATATAACCTACCGGTGGCGTATAAGTGTAATTGCCGTTGGCAAAAAACTGTATGGTTCCGCCTTTTGTAGTGGCAATAGGTGTACCAATTGCAGTAGCCGGGCCATCGGTATTAATAGTTGTGCCGTTAAGGGTAACTACGTCATCATTAGGTTCCCTGTCGTTGCTGATAAATGAACCGGTTACAGGCTGATTAATATTAGTATAGCCAAAATCATCACCGGCAAATGGCGGGTCGTTTTGCAACCCGTTTACATCTTCCAGTATATCAAAATTTAGTTTGGCGGTGGCGGTGGCACCAGCACTGTTGCTTATAGTGTAAGAAGCATATACACTGCCGGCAAATCCTGCAGTTGGGGTAAAAGTATAGTCGCCGCTGGCTGCTATATACAGGGTACCTGCATTGGCAACTGCTTTGCCGTAAATATCGATACCCGATACAGTAACGGTGCCGGGTATTGTAGTAATATCCGGTATGCCATCGCTGTTGGTATCGTAGGTAAACAGGGTTACGGTAAAGGGCAGGTTTTTAGGATCCCTGTCGTTGTGCAGCAGGTTGCCGCTTATGGCATTGCCATAACTAATATCTTCATCATTATTGGCAATAACCGAACTTCCTGCCGATGGCAATGGGTCTACAGTAATAGATAAAGTAGCAGTATCGCAGGCGGCTGGTGTACCATTATCGCAAAGGCGGTAAGGAATATGCACTACTCCGGTAAAAGAAGCTACAGGGCTAAAGGTATAATTACCTGTGGCATTAAAGGTTAAAGTGCCGGCATTGGCAATGGCAGTGCCTGCTTTATTAATGCCACTCACCGTTGCACCACTGGCTATGGTAGCCATAGTAGATGGATGCAGGAAGCTGCCAAAGCTTTGTGCATTATTTTCCTGGTCAAAATCGTTATGCATCACTACGCCATTAACCGCCATATTTTGCCAGGTGCTGTTTTCGTCATTGATGGAATGGGTAGTAATTCTTTTTACACCAAAATCGATATTAGTAGCACAGGTAGCAGCATTGTTGAAATTTATGGAGCGGCTAAGCGTACCCGTTGGGTAAGCCGTTGAGGGCAATGATGCCGGGTTCATCGTTACAATATAACATTGGTCGTACTGTAAAAACTTTATAGATACGTTATCAATAAATACAAAATCACCTTCATCGGCATTACTGCTTGTAGTAAACCGCAGGTAAGTTCTGTTATTCGTATTGTAGGTGCCCACAGGTATCGGCAGGTTATATACCGGTATATAACTGGCATTGGAAGTGCCATTGCCCGGTATTGTAAAAATGGTATTGTAAGTACTGCCGTTTGCAGATAATTGTACAAATATGTTTTCGCCGGTAGTTAAAGTGGTAGTGGCTTTTCGGTAAGAGAAGCTGAGGAATGCCTGTGTGGCATTTTGCATGTTAAACTCCCTTGTTGCCGATTTGCTGGCATCATCTAACCGTAAAGCATAACCCCAGGCGCCATCCTGTACTATTTCCACATCGGTATTGGCTTCGGTTTGTGCCGGTGATACACAAAAGCCGGTAGAAGCGTCTCCTCCATCATACCAATTACTTCTCCAGGGGGTGTTACCATCCGATCCATCGGCACAGGTACGTCCGCCTGCACCATCATCAAAATTATCGGCAACGATTTTTTCCGGCGATTTTATAAACTGGTAAAGTCCGTTGATGTCTACAAAGGCAGAATCAGTTAATTCATCTGCAGTGGCTGTACCATTGCAGTTGCCATCGGTATACAGGTAAATTTTTGCCGGTGAAAATCCGGAGCCGCCATCATTTTTTACAGCATCCTGGTTTTTATCTAAAAATACCTGGCCTGTAATCATATTTTGTCCGCCGGGCGAAGGGCAGGAACTAATTGATACAAAAACAGTGGCCGTACCACATACTATTGGGGTGGGGGTAGAGCACACAGTGTATTGGAAAGTGTCATTACCCACATAGCCGGTATTGGGTATATAAATTATACTGCCGTTTTTATTGATGGTAACCGTACCATGTGTGGGTTGCAGTACCCCGGCCATTGTAACAGTAGAAGGGTCTATGATTGACTGGAAACCAAAATCATTTTTGAGGATATCGATATTTACCGGTGTATTTATCAGGGTTACTGCATAATCGTTATTGGCAAACAGCAATTTTTCTTTACAGAAGGGTTGTATGGTAGAGCCTACGTCCCAGCTTGGGTTTGCAGTAAGGGCAGTAGCAGCATCCTGGCCATACACAGCGGCTAACTTAGCGCCATTGCAGGTGTATACAGCGGTACCGCTTTGGTCGTTATCCGAAGCGTCTTTTATCTTAATATATTTTAGGTAATTAACCGGTATGGCAGCATCATACTTTAGTCCGCAGGGGCTGGTGCTTGGGCCATTCAGCACATCGCCATCATACTTCACATACACGGTAGTGTTAGCACTTGGGGTTACCCATATTGGGTTGTCATTCCTGGTCATATCTGTAGAGCCGGGTGCCCATGCCACACTGGCAAAGTCGGTAAGCCTGCCCTCGGATATAAGGTTAAATGCCCAGTCTCTGGTAGCGCCATCATTGCCGCCGCCTCCGGGTGTGTAGGAGTCGTATATTTCAAGCGCCACAAACGATTCCCGGGTGGGGTTGGTAAATTTATACGCAGCATTGGCCGAGAGTGGCATTACAAAACGATAAGGCACTTTTGATTTAAGTAAAATGCTGCCGCTTGAGGGTACACCCGATTCCCAGTTTATGGTAATATCCCTGTTAAGGCTGTTGTACAGCATCACCACAGCAGTATCGTGTGGAGCTGTTGCCGGTCCGGTTGTTGGTACAGGGGTATAATAGGTGTGAGAATACCAGGTGGCAGGGAATATCGGCACCTCTCTCGAAGAGAAATTATCCACCCCTGCAAAATGGGCATCTACACCAATGGGCTTATTACTGGTTACAACAGCACCGGCCATTATTGGATTGCCGGATGGGGCAGTATGCTCATCCACCAGCATTACTTCACCTTGGTTTAAGATAAACTTAGTATTGAAACTGCCATTATTGTCCCGGTCTATTTCTACCTCAGTATTGTCTTCTGCGGCTCTTATAAACAGGGCTGTGTAACGAAAATCCCTGCTGGGTAAATCCTGGCCTACGGGTATTGTAAATGATTTACCAAATTCTGAAGGATAGGCAGCCACATTGGTTTTCATACACTGTACTGCAATATTGGATGGTTCACCACTAACCTGTGTAACCGAAATTTGTCCGCTGGAGTATAATTTATCTTTACCATCGTAAAAGCGGTTGGCTGCTACACGTGGGGTAGGCATGGTATTATCTAATACAATGCTGCCACCTGCAGGTATAATATCTGTAGGATATCCGGGTGCAACACCGTTGTAGATATTACCATCGCCCCACACTTCGGTGGTAGATTGTGTAGGCCCTAAAATATTGGTTTCATACCCATCTTCCCAATGATCCCATATCAATTTCATTCCCGGGTAAGATACTTTTATACTGATAATCGTACGCACATTATTGGTAGGCAGGCTTACACTTGCCGAACGCTTAAGCGCCGTCATCACTTCGTTTTCCGCATAAGGGATATAGTAAATTTTATCTTTTGACGCTTCTTCGCAGGCATCAAATGCAAGGGGTAAAATGGTAACAATTACCTGCGCCGTAGCACACTGTGGTGTGGGGGCGGTAAGGTCGCATACCTGGTAAGTAAGTGTATCATTACCTTCAAATGTACCATTGGGCAGGTATAGCAGTTTATTGTCGTCAATAATCACCTGGCCGTTTTTCGGCTCTACGGTAAGCTTTAGCGAAGCCGGGTTAATATCATTATTTGGGTCAGAGTCGTTGGCCAGTACATCAATTTCAAGCGGCACCCCGCCATCGCCGGTGGCATAATCAATATTGGCAGTTGGAGGGCAACTGGTACAGGTAGAAATTACCGTACTACGGGAATGGGTAACCGTATTTTCGTAGCCTTCTTTGGCTGTAGCATTGATGGTGTAGGTGCCGGCACCTGCCGGTACATTCCAGGTATTTTGAAATACTCGGGTACAACCAGCACCCGCTACAGCAGTTGCCGCCATATTGGTGCCGGGTGGCGTAACGGTTACACTAGCTGATGTGATATCAGCAAAACCGAATGGATCGGTAACTGTAGTGCGGATATAACGGGTAGAACCTCCCAGCACATTCGATACTGCCATGCCGGCAGGATATGCTGCGTTAAATACTTCTACACTGTTTACATTGATAAATGTAGAGACAGGAAATACTACCCTCGACGGTTTAGTCTGGCTATCGTATTCAATTCGAAATGATACGCCGGGTTGCTGTGTTGAAAGGGTTAATGTAATGGTCTGTGCAGCCGGTATAGTCATATCTGAAGCCAGGTTACCCGTCCAGGTTAGTGTGCCGGCCACACTGTTGTATACCGGGTTAGACAGTGTAATAATGGTAGTAGCGCCATATTGCAGCGTAGCCGTAATATTTGGTGTTGCAGGCAGTGTGCCATATACCATACTGATATGATTTACCACTGTAATGTTGCCGGCTTTTATGGTAAGTGGGCTGCACAGTGCCGGGGCCTGTGTAAAAGTTTCTGTTTTGGCAGTAGTGCCAAATTTTACAATAGCACCGCCAGAGTCTACTGCAGAAGGGGTATTGGCCATCGAAGACCAGGATGAGCCATTGTATCGCCAGAAATTATTATTGTTGTTACCCCGGATGGCATAACTAAACTGATCATCGGATACCAGCGAGCCGCCCCTGAATACAGTACTTGGGGTATTGTTCAGCGTTGTCCACGAGTTGGTGCTGATATTGTAGCGGTAAAAACTATTGAAGCCGCCGCCCCTCAGCGCAAAAATGTTAACCCCATCAAAGCCCAGTGAGCCACCGGCATCAATAGCCATAGGCAGCGCAGCCATTACCGACCACGTATTGCTGGCAATATTATATTTCCAAAAAACACTGCTGCCCGTGCCACGCAATGCATAAATATCAGTACCATCGGTGGTTAAAGCGCCGCCCCAGTTTACACCCGATGAAGAGGGTGTTTCTGCCAGTGTAGTCCAGGTATTGGTTGAAATAGTGTATTTCCAAAAAGTACTGTTGTTGCCGCCGCGGAAGGCATAGATGGCGCCGTTTGCATGTACCAGCGCTGCGCCTGCCGATACGGCTGCCGGGGCCGCTGCCATTGAAGACCATGTGTTGAGCGAAGGATTATAACGCCAAAAATCCGTGGTGCCGCCACGGAATGCATAAATAAAACTGCCATTGGTAGTTAAGGCCGCACCTCTTGTAACGGTGCCGGGTGCATTGGCCATCGAACTCCAGGAGTTGGCAGCGATATTGTATCGCCAGAAATCAATTCTTGAATTACCCCGAAAAGCATAAAGGTATTGGGCCGTAGCAGCCATTGGCGCTGTTTGTGCTGTGGTTGCATCGGCAGTGGCAACGGGGTCTGTACGGTCAAGCGCCTGCGATGGGTCAGACAGGTAAAGCTGCTTGGTAACCGTTTGCCCATTTACCGGAGCAATGGTAAAAATCAGGCAACAAACTACCGGCAGCAGTATTACGAGCGCTGCTTTTGTGCATTTTAAAATGTGGCCCAGGATTGCTTTCATGCTGATTGAATTTTATTTCCCTGCAGTTTGCTGTTTTTCGGGCACAGCCTATCAGTAGGGCATATTGGTTTTTTGTTCTGGTATATGCTGTAAATAAGTGTTGAGGAAATCGTTGCAAGCAGGCAGCCATACTGCCATAACAAATGGTGTGGCCTGTGCTGGCGCACAGTACAAATACCGGGTTTGTGTTTTATGCATTGTATTGGATTCCTTCTTTGGCTGAGGCAGTTTACCTTCAACCTAATGCTTATAACGGCATATTTTGGCAGATTATTGCAGACCAGCCTGTTGTACGGCTGCTGCAGCCCTAAAATAAGAGCAGCCTGCATCAAATGCAGGCTGCCCGATTTCGGGTACGGTAGGGATAATATTATTCAGCAATAATTTTTTGTGTTTGGGTTACCACACCATTTACCGCTATTTCAGCTACATACATGCCTTTGGGCAGCGATTTGTTGAACTCCACGCTGTTGTTACCTTTTGCAATAGCCGCAGTAATAACAGCCGATACCTGGCCGGTTATGTTTTTTAAGGTTACAACGGCAGTGCCATTTTGATCGGCAGAAAAAAGTACAGCCTTGCTCTCAGGCATACCGGCAGCATTATTTTTAAGGGCAACAATCATGGTATTGCTGTACGTAACGGTACCATTAGCATCAATTTGTTTTACACGGTAGTAAGCAATTTCTCTGCCGGTAAGTGCAGCAGCATTATCATTTATCCTATAGTTTTTTACGGTATTACCGGTAAAAGGTACCTGCAGGGTAACCACAGTATTGAAATTGTTGCTATAAAATGAACGCTCAATTTCATAACGGGTATTGCCGCTTTCGTTGCTGGCTGTCCAGTGAAGGGTTACCATATTTTCGTTAGAGGCTGCCGAAAGGGTGGTGCTGGTTATTTCTACAGTATTTGCCTGAACAGTGATGGCAGTGATTAATGTGGCGAAGAGGGTAGTAATTGTTTTCATTTTATTGGGTTTTGAGGTTTGGTATATAGTAATCCCAGAATGTGCCAAATCGCAATCGATTTATTATCAATAAATTACAAAGGAATCACATCCGGTTTTTTCCATTTGCCGGAGCAGTTTTCTATTGGATGGAATTATCCGGGAAATACAAAGCTGTTTTTAGCCTAAAAGCAAAGGGGAGCGTACCGGTGTATCAAAACAGGATACAGGTTGTATCATTATCGAACACTTGAGGGTGGCCGTATTTAAATTAAATCATTGAAAATCAATTGATAAAAATTTTGGCATAGTCTTCCTTACAGGTATGGCAAGCATGAAAAACAATTTTTAAACAATTAAAAAGTATCAGCCATGAAAAAACAACAAACATTTTCTTTTTTTAACCGCCTTGGTAAAAAGGAATTAGAAGTATTAACCACTGTGGTAGCCGAAACTATTGCACCTGAATTTGTACACACCGATGCAAAGGTTTTTGGGAGTGCCGATTTATGGAGCATACACCGCAGCAGGAGGGTATTTGTACAAAGGCGGGGTATTATGTAATGGGCACCCTCTATCCTGTATATGCAACAATGCAGGAAGGAGGGTGTCTTTTAAGGGCAGTTAATAAGTATAGATTCAATTGACTGCTTGTATTGTCCCAAATAAATCAGTCTAATAAAAATGCTGCCTGTTGTATAACACAGCATTACATCAAAGCAGGTATTAACTACATCAGATATGGACAGGGTTATTGAAAAAAAGTTTTGGAATAAGAAAAAAATCTACACCCTTGCCGGCATTGCATTAGTAATAATGCTGGTACTGGCAAGCCTGTATTTTACCACTGGCGGTACCAAGCTGAATGTGGATACCGAAAGAATTACAATTAGTACAATTACCGAAGGGCCTTTCCAGGAATTTATACCTGTAAATGGGGTAGTGCTACCCGTTACCACTATTTACCTGGATGCAATGGAAGGCGGCAGGGTAGAGGAAAAATTTGTAGAAGACGGTGCAATGATGCAAAAAGACCAGCCTATACTGCGCCTTAGTAATACTGACCTGGAACTGCAATTAGCCAACCAGGAAACACAGGTATTTAATGTGCTTACGCAAATGCAAATCAGTAAAAATAATGCAGAGCAAAACTCCATCAACCGGCAAAACCAGGATGCAGATGTAGACAATGCCCTCAAAGAAGCCGAACGCCTGTACAACGTTAACAAAAAACTGTACGAGCAAAAAGCCATTGGCCTGCAGGAATACCAGAGCAGCAAAAACCTTTATGAATACCAGGTGCGCCGCAAAAAACTTACCGAGCAGATTATGAAAACCGATGCGATATCGATGAAACAGCAGGTAGATCAAATGGGCGAATCCTACGCTCAAATGAAAAAAACGCTGGCATTAATGCGTAAAAAAGTAGGCGACCTTGTGGTAAGGGCCCCGGTAGACGGGCAGCTTACTTCTTTAGATGTAGAAATAGGGCAGAATAAAAATAAAGGCGAACGCCTGGGGCAAATAGATGTAATGAGCGGTTTTAAAGTAAGGGTGGATGTAGATGAACACTATATTTCCAGGGTTTTTAAC
The DNA here is from genome assembly GCA_937873715.1 of uncultured Chitinophagaceae bacterium. Lineage (GTDB taxonomy): Bacteria > Bacteroidota > Bacteroidia > Chitinophagales > Chitinophagaceae > Ferruginibacter. Next base: position 119,873 of record CALMYJ010000029.1, on the reverse strand, counting down.
GGGCTTAAAGGCGATGCCCTGGTGGCCGGTAAAAACTACAGGCTGGAGATAAAGAAAGTATATACACAGGTTACCGGTGGCCGCTTCCAGGTAGATATGCAGTTTACCGATTCGGTACCAGTATCGGTACGCCGTGGCCAAACTTTGCAGATACGCCTTGCCCTGAGTGAAGAAAGAAGAGCCGTATTGCTGCCCCGTGGAGGATTTTACCAGCAAACCGGCGGTAACTGGATTTTTAAAGTAAATGATAATGGCATCATTGCCTATAAAACAGATATACAATTAGGCAGCCAGAACCCTGATTATTACGAAGTGCTACAGGGCCTGAAACCCGGTGATAAAGTAATTACCAACAGCTATGAAAACTACGGCAACATACAAGAATTGGTACTTAAAAAAAACTGACACAACTATAACCTGTAAAACATTTTTTATGAAACTGAAAATGTTCAACCTGCTGTTTCTCTTTTTAACCATTAGCCTGGTGGGTATTTCAAAGCAAACCAGCCACTGCCACAAAACCGCATGCATAGCAGAAACCATTTTTAACAACAACGGCGGTGCCGCAACGGAAAGCAGTGAAATAACACAACCGGTTACCCCAAAAAACTTTCTTTTTATTTATTAGTATATCATCACATAACTTAAAGCAGTATGATTAACATCACCAACCTGGAAAAAGTATACCGTACAGAAGAGGTAGAAACTGTAGCCCTCAGCAAACTGAGTATGGAAGTGAAAGAAGGCGAATTTGTAGCCATCATGGGCCCCTCGGGCTGTGGTAAAAGTACATTGCTTAATATACTTGGCCTGCTCGATGACCTCGATGCCGGCACATTCGTATTTAACGGAGTGGATGTTTCAAAATTTAATGAACGCAAAAGGGCAGAGTTGCGTAAGCATAATTTGGGCTTTGTATTTCAGAGTTTTAACCTTATCGACGAACTTACCGTATTCGAAAATGTAGAGCTACCCCTGATATATACCGGTGTAAAAGCTGCCGACCGCAAAAAACGGGTAGAAGAGGTGCTGGATAAAATGCAGATTATGCACCGCCGTAATCACTATCCGCAGCAATTGTCAGGTGGTCAGCAGCAAAGGGTGGCAGTAGCCAGAGCGGTTGTAAACAAACCTAAGCTGATACTGGCGGATGAACCCACCGGTAATCTCGACTCCAGTAACGGCAACGAAGTAATGCAACTCCTTACCGAGCTGAACGAACAGGGTACTACAGTGGTAATGGTTACCCACAGTGAACATGATGCCCGCTACAGCCACCGCATCATACGAATGCTCGACGGGCAGGCGGTAACAGAAAATATACTCAGCGCTTTGTAAGTGGGGACTTTATATAGCCATCCATATCAATATCCTGTAATAAGCCTATTGTTGGGCAGGAACTAAGCCACCTGCCTGCATAAAGTTTTTGCCATCCGGATATATTACTAACGTACTAGTATAAGCCATGATAAAAAACTTCTTCAAAATTGCCTGGCGCAATCTTTTACGCAACAAAGGTTTTTCATTTATTAATATTTCCGGCCTTGCCATTGGCATGGCTGCAGCCGTACTTATACTGCTGTGGATACAGCATGAAATAAGCTACGACCAGTTTCACGAAAAAAAGGAACGTATATACGAAGCCTGGAACAGGGCACACTTTAGTGGTAAACTTCAAACCTGGAAAACCACACCTAAAGTGCTGGCACGTGCCCTCGAAAAAGATTTACCCGAAGTAGAAAGGGCTGTAAGGGTAGACTGGGGCAGGGCCACTTTATTTTCATTAGGCGATAAAAGGGTAAACCTAAGCGGTCATGCAGTGGATACAGGTTTTTTACAGGTATTTAGTTTCCCAATGCAAAAAGGAAATGCTTTAACGGCATTAAAGGATAATAACGCCATCGTACTTACCGAATCGGCAGTAAAAAAACTATTTGGCAAGGATGATCCAATCGGTAAAATGGTAAGGCTGGATAACACACACAATTATGTTGTTTCGGGTGTTTTAAAAGATTTACCCAACAATACCCGGTTTAATTTTGAATACCTCGTTAACTGGGATTATCTCGTACGTACCGACGATGATGACAAATACTGGGGCAATAACTCTACCCGTACTTATGTATTGCTGAAGCCTAATGCATCACTGGCAGCGGCCAATGCCAAGATGAAAGTAATAAAACCAAAGTACGATCCGGAAGATCCTAAATGGGAAATGTTTTTATACCCGGCCAGCCGCTGGCGCCTGTACTCAAGTTTTACCAACGGTGTAGAAGATGGCGGGCTTATTGATTTTGTAAAACTCTTTGGCATTATCGCCTTATTTATACTGCTTATTGCCTGCATTAATTTTATGAACCTGAGCACGGCACGCAGCGAAAAAAGAGCCAAGGAAGTGGGCATACGCAAAGTAGTGGGGGCACAAAAAATTTCACTCATCAGCCAGTTTATCGGCGAGTCTGTTTTGCTGGCTTTTTTAGCCGGCATCCTGGCCTGTATTATTGTGTATTTGGCATTGCCTGCATTTGGAACACTTACCGATAAAAAGTTAGCAGTAGATTATGGTAATATCAATTTTTGGCTGATTTACCTGGGCTTCATTCTTTTTACCGGCCTGCTCGCCGGCAGTTACCCGGCTTTTTTCCTGTCTTCCTTTCAGCCGGTAAAAGTATTGAAGGGTACTTTTAAAGCAGCTAATGCACTGGTTACACCACGTAAACTGCTGGTGATACTGCAATTTACATTTGCCATTATACTCATCATTTGTACCAGTATAGTAAAACAGCAGATAGGCCATGCACAAAACCGGGATAGTGGCTACTCGAGGGATAACCTTGTATTTCATTTTTTGAGTGGCGACCTGCCAAAACATTATGACGCACTTAAAAATGATTTGCTCAATACCGGTATTGCCACTGCGGTGTGTAAAACAAGTGCACCGCTAACCGAAGGCTGGAGCGATAGCTGGGGGTTTTTCTGGGAAGGAAAAGACCCCAATGATAAAACAGATTTCGACCGGTACAAAGCTGATGAAAATCTTGTGCAAACAGCAGGCTTTAAACTGCTGCAGGGCCGGGATTTTAACTTAAAAGCATTTCCTACCGACTCATCAGCCATGCTCATTAACGAATCGGCACTAAAAGTGATGGGCTTTAAAGACCCTATTGGAAAAATAGTAAAGGACGGCGAATCGGAATATCATATTGTGGGTGTAATTGGTGATTTTATTTTGCAATCGCCCTATCACCCTACCAAGCCAATGCTGATTGAAGGCGCAAAAGGTGGCTGGTTCAATATTGTACACTTTAGGCTCAACCCGGCAAACACTACTGCCGATAACTTAAAAAAAGCAGAAGCCATCTTTAAAAAATATAACCCGGAGTATCCTTTTGAGTACCGCTTTGTTGATGAGGAATATGCCAGCAAGTTTAAAGAAGAACAGCGCACCGGAACCCTGGCCGCCATCTTTGCCGGGTTAACCATTTTTATTTCCTGCCTCGGTTTATTTGGCCTTGCCACGTATATGGCCGAAAACAGGATAAAGGAAATAGGAGTGCGTAAAGTACTTGGGGCATCCGTAACCGGTATTACCATGCTGCTATCGAAAGATTTTTTAAAATTAGTGATGCTGTCCTTTGCACTTGCCTGTCCTATAGCCTGGTGGCTGATGCATAAATGGCTGGAAAACTACCCCTACCGGGTAAATATCCAGTGGCAGGTATTTGTATTTGCAGCACTGCTCTCGTTTGTAATTTCTGTTATTACGGTAAGCTACCAGTCTGTAAAAGCAGCAATGGCCAACCCCGTTAAATCCCTGCGTACCGAATAATTAAACTTTAAAGACCAACCACAAATAGCAACGCCATGATTAAAAACCTTTTTATAATTGCCTTTCGCAACCTCACTAAAGATAAATGGTACAGCCTGCTGAATGTGCTGGGGCTGGCCATCGGTATCTGTTTCAGCCTATTTCTTATTTTTTATGTTACCGATGAACTGAGCTACGACAAGCATCACAGCAAAGCCGACCGCATTTACCGCATAGATGCCTATATACAGGAACCTGAAAAAAATATGCAATGGGCATTTACCCAGTATCCGCTTGGGCCAACTATCAAAAAAGATTTTCCCGAGGTAGAGGAGTCGGTTCGCTTTGTGCGTAAGGAAAGAACACTTTTTAAGCAGGGTAATGTTAATTATTTTGAAACTGGAATTTACTTTGCCGACAGTACCGTGTTCAATATCTTCTCTCATAAGTTTAAAGAAGGTAATGCCACCCATGCCCTCGATGCTCCCAACAGTATTGTAATTACTCAAACGCTTGCCCGAAAATATTTTGGTGCAAACACGCCATACGCAGGCAAAGTTTTACAAACGGCCAATAATGAAAATTATACCGTTACCGGTGTTATTGAAGATGTGCCGGCCAATTCGCATATTCTTTTTGATATGCTTATCTCCACATCAACCCTGCCCCGTAATTTCCAGGATAACTGGGGTGGCTTTAATAACTATACTTATGTATTGTTAAAGCCGGGAACAGATGTAAAAGCATTTAACAAAAAAATGCTGCCCATGTACGATAAGTATATGGCACCCATCTTTGCCCAGTACAATATACGCATGCACTATACACTGCAGCCCATCACTGCTATACACCTGCATTCCACAGTTCAGGGCGAGCCGGGAGAACTCGGCAGCATGTCGTACATCTGGATATTTTCTGCTGTGGCATTTTTTATGCTGCTGATAGCCTGCATCAATTATATGAACCTTACTACGGCAAGATCGGCCAGGCGTGCAAAAGAAATTGGTATACGCAAGGTAAATGGCTCTTCGAGGCGTCAACTGGTAACGCAATTTCTTACAGAATCATTGCTAACTGCTTTTGTGGCCATGCTGTTAAGTGTTATACTGCTGTTGTTGTTAATGCCATACTTCAATACCATGTCGGGCAAAAATTTTACCGCAGGCATTTTACTTCAGCCTTATGGTATCATGCTGTTGCTGGGGGTTGTATTGTTTACAGGCCTGGCAGGAGGCAGTTACCCTGCATTTTATTTATCGTCATTTAATCCTGTTGGTATTTTAAAAGGAGCGCTTTCAAAGGCCTCAGGAAATGTTAATTTAAGGCGTACACTGGTGGTACTGCAATTTGCCATATCTATGATAATGCTTATTTGCACATGGGTGGTATACGCCCAGCTATCGTACCTGCGTAATAAAGATCTTGGTTTTGATAAAACCCAGGTAATGACGGTAACTGTAAATACCGGCAATGATGAGCGGAGTAAGATTTATGCCATGAATAATGAGTTTAGAAGCCTGGAAAGTATACAGTCTGTTGGTACGGGTTATTCCTATCCCGGCAGCAGAAGTGGTAACCTGAATTTATTTAGCGTGGAAACTAAAAACGGCAATATAGAAAAAGGTATTGAATGTTATAGTGTAGATGAGCATTATATCCCCACTTTAAATATGAAGATGATGAAGGGCCGCAATTTTTCTGGTATGCAGGATACCCTTCACAGCATTGTGGTAAATGAGGCAATGGTAAAAGATTTTGGATGGGAGGAGCCGCTGGGCAAACGGATAAAATATCCCGGGGATACCTCGGGAACCTATTTTGAAGTAATTGGTGTGGTAAAAGATTTTAATCAAAAAGCTTTGTACAACCCTATTGTACCATTAATATTATTTTACAATTATAACTGCAATATCATCCAGCTAAAACTGGCTGGAGAAAACACCGCTAAATCTATTGCTGCTGTGGAGCAAATCTGGAAAAAGTTTTTCCCCGAACTGCCGTTTGAATACACTTTTTTAGACCAGGATTATAATTCTCAATATGTAGCCGATCAAAAGCGGGGAAGAATTTTCGCCATATTTTCTGTACTCACTATTATTATTACCTGCCTGGGTTTACTGGGGCTTACGGCATTTACCACCCAGCAAAAACAAAAAGAAATAAGTGTACGCCGGGTACTGGGTGCCAGCACTTCAAGTGTGGTGGTATTGATTACTAAAAATTATTTGTGGCTGGCGCTTATTGCTGCTGCCATTGCCTTCCCGGTAGCCTGGTATTTTATGAACAACTGGCTTAAAGTATTTACCTACAGCGCCGGTTTGTCGGCATTCCCATTTGTACTATCGGCAGTAGTAATTCTGTGTACTGCAGTAATTACGGCTACTTTCCATGCTGCAAAAGCAGCATGGGCAAAGCCTGCAAAAGTGTTGCGAACAGAGTAAACTAAATGCCATGATAAAAAACTATTTCAAAATTGCCTGGCGCAATCTTATTAAAAGCAAAGGCTACAGCGCCATTAATATTGGCGGGCTGGCAGTGGGTATGGCTGTTGCCATGCTCATTGGTTTATGGGTGTATGATGAACTGTCGTTCGACAGGTATCATAAAAATTACGATCGTATTGCCCAGGTAATGCAGCATGCTAATTTTAACGGCAAGTGGCAAAGCCAGATGTCTAACCCGGGTTTGATGGGGCCTGAGCTGAGGGCTAAATACGGCAGTAATTTTAAATACGTGGTACAGGTGTCTTGGGGCGGCAGTCACCTGCTTACGGTAGGCGATAAGCATATTGTACAGGAGGGTAATTTTTTTGAGCCGGATGGGCCCGATATGCTTTCGCTTAAAATGCTGAAAGGCACAAGCCAGGGATTAAAAGACCCTTATTCAATTTTGCTTTCAGCATCGGCTGCTGAAGCAGTTTTTGGTAAAGAAGACCCTATTAATAAAACCATAAAATTCGATCGTAATTATGATGTAAAAGTTACGGGTGTGTACGAAGATTTGCCAGCTAATACTTCTTTTAAAGATTTAAAAATCATGATGCCCTGGCAGCTTTGGCTGATACAAAACTCCTGGGCCACCAACATGCGAAACCCATGGGGCAGCAACTTTAGCCAAACTTATGTACAGGTAGCCGATAATGCCGATATGGATAAAGTATCGGCAAAAATTAAGAATGTAAAACTGGATAATATCAGTAAAGAAGAAGCCCGGTATCAATGGCAGGTTTTTTTGCACCCCATGCGCAAATGGAATTTGTACAATGAATTTAAAAACGGGGCAAATACCGGCGGCAATATCCGTTATGTAAAAATGTTTAGCATCATCGGCGTTTTTGTGCTCATACTTGCCTGTATCAATTTTATGAACCTTGCTACTGCAAGAAGTGAAAAAAGAGCAAAGGAGGTTGGTATAAGAAAGGCAATCGGTTCTTTTCGTTTGCAACTGGTAAAGCAATTTTTTGCTGAATCGTACGTGGTGGTGTTTTTGGCCTTTTGCTTCAGCCTGCTGCTGGTACTGCTTTTTTTACCCTTATTCAATGATGTGGCTGGTAAAAAAATTATGGTACCCTGGGGTAATATAGTTTTCTGGTTAAGCAGTTTTATATTCATTTTCATTACAGGTTTGCTGGCCGGCAGTTACCCGGCATTCTACCTGTCTTCATTTCAGCCGGTAAAAGTGCTGAAGGGTACATTCCGTGCCGGCAGGTATGCGTCCATTCCCCGAAAAATATTAGTGGTTACCCAGTTTGCCGTTTCGATAATGCTGATAATTGGTACTATCATAGTGTTCCGGCAAATACAGCATGCAAAAAATCGCCCCATTGGCTACAATAAAAACGGCCTCATTAATGTAGCGATGGAAAATGAAATTAAACAGCACTTTGAGGCTATTGCCACCGAATTGAAAAACGGCGGCGCTATTGTTAGTATGGCCGCTTCTAACAGTCCGCTTACACAGGTGTGGAATACCAATGGCGGTTTCGACTGGGAGGGTAAAGACCCTAACCTGGGAGTTGATTTTCCCAATAACAGGGTGTCGCATGATTTTGGCAAAACGGTAAACTGGCAAATCAAAATGGGCCGTGATTTTTCAAAAGATTTTGCAACAGATACGGCAGCCTTTATCATCAATGAAGCCGCAGCAAAATTTTTGGGCTTTGCCGACCCGATAGGTAAAATACTCAAATGGGAAAACCAGCCCTTTACCATTATTGGTGTGGTGGGTGATATCATGCAGGAGTCGCCCTTTTACCCGGTACGCCCTTCATTGTATCATCTCGATGACTATGAGAGCATGTTTAATCTTATACTAAAACTTAATCCGCAGCAAAATGCAAAAGCGTCCATTAGTAAAATAGAAGCGGTATGGAAAAAATATGTACCTGCAGTGCCTTTCGATTTCAAATTTGTAGATGAAAGTTTTGGCAAAAAGTTTTTAGAAGAAGAAAGGATCGGCAGGTTGTCATCTTATTTTGCCGTGCTTGCCATTTGTATTTCCTGCCTCGGCTTGTTCGGCATGGCAAGTTTTGTTGCAGAGCAGCGCACCAAAGAAGTAGGTATCCGTAAGGTATTGGGTGCCGGCGTTTTTAATATCTGGAAACTGCTTTCAGCCGAGTTTATAGGGCTGGTGCTTATTTCCTGCATCATAGCTGCACCGGTGGCCTATTATTATCTCAACAACTGGCTTTCTAATTACGATTACCGCATCAGTATATCCTGGAATGTATTTGTAATTGCAGGCATGCTGGCCTTACTGATAACCGTACTTACCGTAAGCTTCCAGGCCATAAAGGCGGCTATTGCCAACCCCGTAAAATCGTTGCGTACAGAATAATATGCCGGTTTTTCTGTGTTCGCTTTCAAACAAAAACTGTCCGGTTTCGGACAGTTTTTGCAATGCATGTTTTTGAAATCCTTTGCCAGTAAGGGTTTGGGTAAATGGCACGGTGGTTGAAATACCTAACCGCCAGGGATTTAAAGTATAACAGCCAGTTTGCATTATCAGCCGGAAAAACAATAAGTGTATGATACAGTTGAAAAATATTTTTAAGTGGGTAAATGCCGGCGGCAACCGCACTTACCTGCTTAAAGACATTAACCTCAGCATTGCAGAAGGCGAATTTGTATCCATCATGGGGCCTTCAGGTTCGGGCAAATCAACCCTGCTGCACATCATTGGTATGCTGGATGGTTTTGATGAAGGGGAGTACAGGTTTTTACAAGAACCGGTACATGCGTTAAAAGAAAAACAACGCTCTGCTTTGTACAAGCAGTATATCGGTTTTGTATTCCAGGCCTACCATCTTATTGATGAACTTACCGTATATGAAAACATCGAAACGCCCTTGCTGTATAAAGATGTAAAAGCAACCGAACGCAAGGCACTGGTTGCCGATATGCTCGACCGTTTTAATATAGTTGGTAAAAAAGATTTGTTCCCGGCACAGTTGAGCGGCGGCCAGCAGCAACTGGTAGGCATTGCCAGGGCTTTAATCAGCAAACCCAAACTTATTTTGGCCGATGAGCCTACAGGCAACCTCAACTCCAAACAGGGGGAAGAGATTATGCAACTTTTTCAACAGCTCAATAAAGAAGACGGGGTAACCATCATACAGGTAACCCACTCCGAAAAAAATGCTGCTTACAGCAACCACATTGTGAACCTGCTGGATGGCCGGATAGAAACTTAATCATAAAAACTATTGCAATAAACCTAAGCAACTATGAGAGGTATATTTTTTTTATCCGGGATACTGCTGCTGGCTGGCATTTCGGCCAGTGGGCAGGAAGCAAAACTCACTTTAAAGGGTTGTATCGAAACTGCCCTGCAGCAAAATATAGGGGTGCAGCAATCGGAAGTATTGATGCAAAATGCAGGGCTCAATTACCAGCAGGCAAAAAACAACCGGTTACCTGTGTTGCAGTCTAATTACAACTACAGTATTTACAACGGCCGTAGTATCGATCCCTTTACCAACGGGTATATCAACCAGCAGTTAAAATCCAGCATCATGGATGTACAGGCAGCCATACCCCTGTTCAACGGGTTGCGCCTGCGCCACCTGATTAAGCAAAACGAACTGGCCTTTAACAGCGCTACACTGGAATGGCAGCAGCGCAAGGATGAGCTTACCCTTCAGGTGATACTGGCCTACCTGCAGGTGCTGAGCGACCAGGATGCCATTACCCTTGCCCGGCAGCAGGCGGCAACATCGCAAGGCCAGTTGGAGCGGCTGGAGCTGTTGGCAAAAGAAGGAGCCACCCCACCGGGCAATGTAAGCGACCTGCGAGGCCAGTATGCCGGCGACCAGTTGATGCTGGCCAGCGCCCAGGGTAATTTTGAGTCGTCGGTGCTGGCGCTTACCCAACTGATGAACATTCCTTACGCAACAACACTCAGCTTCGACCGAACCGGCATTATGGAAACCATACAGCCCTTTGCAGTAATGCCCGACGAAGTATACCATACCGCCATGCAGCAACTGGCGGCCGTAAAAGCCGGAAACCTCAGGGTAAACAGCAGTATTGCGGCTGTAAAGGCGGCCTCTTCTTTATACTTTCCCACGGTTACTTTATTTGGAGGTGCCAGTACCAACTTTTCCAGTGCTGCCATGCGTAACACCGTTACAGGCAGTATCGAGGTACCCAATGGTGATTATGTGCAGTTAAATGGGGCCAATGTTCCTGTAATCAGTAAGCAAAACATCTACAATGCCGATCCTATAAGCTATGGCAGCCAGTTTAAAAATAATATTTCAAGGGGGATAGGCCTAAGCGTAAGTATACCCATCTTTAATGCCATGCGTACCCGTACTGCGGTAAGACTGGCCAAAAATGATGAAAAAAATTTCAGGCTTATTGCCGACAATATCAGGATACAGTTGCGCCAGGCGATTGACCAGGCTGTAATTAATATCAATGCAACTTATAACCGGTACACCGCCATACAGCTACAGGCCGATGCATTTGCCGAATCATTCAGGATAGCCACCACCCGTTTTGATAATGGGGTGATCCATTCTGCCGAATACCTGATTGCCAAAAATAATTACGACCGGGTAAATGCCAGTTTGCTTGCCGTGCGCTACGAATATATGCTGCGAAAAAAAGTGCTGGATTTTTATATGGGCAGGCTGAATTAAATGTAAAATGCACTGCCGTACCGGGTGCACTTTGCTGTATTTGGGTTTTAAGATGCAAATGGCTAATTTTAAGCGCATCAGCATCAACTAAAACACTACAGCATGGCAAGGTTCAGGGCAGGCGCAATTATCAACGCAATGTTACGGGAAAAGCGGCGGCAAACCGATGAACCCTATTCCAGTTACAGGGCGGCAAAAGATTTTCGTGACCTGAAAATTACACTAATTAGGCTGGCAAAAGATTTTCTGCTGTTACTCACTGGTATATTTTCAGCAGCATTTGGCCTCAAAGGTTTTTTGCTGACCAATAAATTTATTGATGGCGGTGCTACCGGTATTTCGCTGCTCATATCAAATGTTACGGGTACGCCGCTCTCTTTATTAATTGCACTGGTTAACATCCCTTTCATTCTGTTGGCCTATAAAGTAATGGGCCGCAATTTTGCCATCAAAACAAGTATTGCCATTGCCGTGCTGGCGCTGGTGGTGGCCTCCGTTAGCTTCCCCAATGTTACCAACGATAACCTGCTGGTGGCCATTTTCGGTGGCTTTTTCCTGGGGGCGGGCATAGGCCTTGCGGTTAGGGGTGGGGCCGTAATTGATGGTACAGAAGTACTGGCTATTTTTTTAAGCCGTAAATTTTCTACCACCATCGGTGATATCATTATTGTAATTAACGTGGTAATCTTTGCTACAGCCGCCTATTTTTTATCCATCGAAATTGCGTTGTATTCAATGATAACTTATCTCTCTGCTTCTAAAACGCTCGACTTTATTGTAGAAGGTATCGAAGAGTATATTGGCGTAACTATTGTATCCTCCCACAGCGAGGAAATACGCTATATGATTATAAATACCTTAGGCCGGGGTGTTACCGTATATGCCGGCAAAAGAGGCTCGGGCAAAAAAGATGAAACAAAGGATGTTGATATTATTTATACCGTTATTACAAGGCTTGAACTAAATAAACTCAATACAGAAATACAAAAAATAGAACCCGGTGCCTTTGTAGTAATGAATAGTGTAAAAGACACGAAAGGCGGCATGATTAAAAAAAGGCCTTTGAAACATTAAAAGATGGCAATACTACTTTAAAAAAAGGCTTTTTAACCTCAATGGCCTTTTTGCCGGGCTTTTAAAATAGATTCAAAAATAGTACTGTACTTATCCCCATACTGTTGACAAACCAAAACTTTTCCTCTTTTTTCATTTGGCTATATTTGCCGCTATTGTAAAAACCGGTACCCGGTAGATGGCTTTGCAAAAAATGCTGCATAATGTACCCATAGTACAAGAGTGCGACGCCACTGCAGCCGAAATACCTACAGGTGCCGGGTACATCATGATTTAAAACAACAGGCAGCGCTTTTATGGCAGAAAAAGAGATACGTTACGATGAAGACTCCATAAGGAGCCTCGACTGGAAGGAGCATATACGCCTGCGCCCCGGCATGTACATCGGCAAATTAGGCGATGGCAGCAGCCCGGATGACGGCATTTATGTTTTGCTGAAGGAGGTGATTGATAATTGCATTGATGAACATACTATGGGCTATGGCAAGCATGTGGATGTGGCCATTAGCGGCAAAGAAATTACGATACGGGATTATGGCCGTGGTATTCCCCTGGGCAAAGTGGTGGATGTGGTGAGTAAAATTAATACCGGTGCCAAGTACGACAGCAAGGCTTTTCAAAAAAGTGTGGGGCTTAATGGCGTAGGTACCAAGGCGGTAAATGCACTGAGTACATATTTTAAAGTAGAAAGCTTTAGGGATGGTAAAGTAAAAATAGCTGAATTTGAAAAAGGTAATTTAACCAAAGAGCACAAAGAAGCGCCAACCAAAGAAGAGAATGGCACGCAGATAACATTTGTGCCTGATGAAACTGTTTTTAAAAACTTTCATTTTGTACAGGAATACCTCGATAACCAGTTTTGGAACTACTGCTACCTGAATGCAGGGCTGGTAATGAACCTCAATGGCAAGCGCTATGTAAGCAAAAATGGTTTGCTGGATTTATTGCAGCGTAAGACCAATGCTGATGAAATACGCTACCCCATCATCCACCTTAAAGGCGAGGATATTGAAGTAGCTATTACACATGAAAATACTTACGGGGAAGAGTACTACAGTTTTGTAAACGGCCAGTTTACCACACAGGGTGGTACGCACCTTGCTGCTTTCAGGGAAGGTTTTATAAAAACAGTGAGGGAGTTTTTTAAAAAAGATTATGATGCGGCTGATATACGGGGAAGTATATGCGCTGCCATAAGCGTAAGGGTACAGGAGCCGGTATTTGAAAGCCAGACAAAAACAAAACTGGGCTCACTGAATGTGTATGATGGTGGCCCAAGTATGAAAAATTTTGTGGGTGATTTTTTAACCAAAGAGCTGGATAATTTTTTACATCGCAATCCCTCTACGGCTGAAGCGCTCAAAAAGCGTATTGAGCAAAGCGAAAGAGAAAGAAAAGAACTGAGCGGTATACGCAAGCTGGCCAACGAAAGGGCAAAAAAGGCCAACCTGCACAATAAAAAACTCCGTGACTGCAAGTATCATTACAACGATGAACCCACAGGCAAGGATAAAGACCTGATTGCCGAAAAGCAAAAAGAAACCACCATCTTTATTACCGAAGGGGATAGCGCCAGCGGCAGTATCACCAAGGCAAGAAGCGTGGAAACACAGGCCGTATTTAGCCTGCGGGGAAAGCCGCTCAACTGCTTTGGCCTTACCAAAAAAGTGGTGTACGAAAATGAAGAGTTTAATTTACTGCAACATGCTTTAAATATTGAAGAAGGATACGATGGCCTGCGCTATAACAATATTGTAATTGCCACCGATGCCGATGTGGATGGTATGCATATCCGTTTATTGCTGCTTACTTTCTTTTTGCAGTTTTTTCCTGATTTAGTGAAGAACGGGCATGTGTATATTTTAGATACCCCACTATTTAGAGTACGCAATAAGCAGGAAACTATTTATTGCTACGATGAAACAGAAAAACAACAGGCCATAAAAAAACTGGGCAGCAAGCCGGAGATAACCCGGTTTAAAGGATTGGGCGAAATAAGCCCGGATGAGTTTGCAAAATTTATTGGCCCCGATATTAAACTGCAGCCGGTAATGATGCTGCCCGAAACACATATACAGCAATTGCTGGAATATTATATGGGCAAAAACACCCCCAGCAGGCAGGATTTTATTATTGATAATTTGAAAGTAGAGGTTGATTTAGTCGAAAACGTTTAAGCCGTTCGAAACGTTTAAGATGTTGAACGTTGCAACTCAGATAGCCAACAATCAAAACCTCTTAATCCCTAATCCTTAATCAAACTTCATAAACGTTTTAAACCTGTGTAACCTTTTAAACCTTAAACCTTAAACCTCTTAAACCTTTGTAACCTTCTTCATGTACGAATTTCATACCGATAAACCACGTTACTTTCAAATGCAGGCAGATAATGCCCGGCAGTACGTGGTGCCTTTTGTAGAAAAGTACAAGCCGGTTACTCCCGGTATGAGGGTGCTTGAAATAGGCTGTGCCGAGGCCGGTGTTTTAAAAGCGTTTATTGAAAAAGGTGCAGTAGCAGTGGGCGTGGAGTTAGAGGAATCCCGGCTGGTGCTGGCAAGGGAGTTTATGCAGCAGGAATTGCATCAGGGTACAATCAGTTTTGTATCAAAAGATATTTATAAAGTGGATATTGAGCAGGAGTTGAAAGGTAAGTTCGACATCATTGTTTTAAAAGATGTGATTGAGCATATCCATGATCAAGAGAAACTGATAGCATGGATGAAAAGTTTTTTACATCCCGGCGGCGTTATTTTCTTTGGGTTTCCGCCCTGGCAAATGCCCTTTGGCGGACACCAGCAGTTGATGACAAAAAAATGGCTGGCTAAATTGCCATATTTTCATCTGCTGCCCATGCCGCTGTATAAAATGATTTTAAAATGGGGCAGGCAGGATGTAAATGGTTTTGCTGAAATAAAAGAAACCGGCATTTCCATTGAACGTTTTGAGCGGATTGTAAAAGATACGGGTTACAAAGTGGTAAATAAAACGCATTATTTCATCAACCCTATTTACACGTATAAATTTGGCTGGAAGCCCAAAAAGCAACTGGGTGTAATTAGTGCCATACCCTGGGTGCGTAATTTTTTTACAACCTGCGTATATTATTTAATAACGCCGGAAAAAAATTAAAAAGTAAAAGTTATAAAATGATTCATATAGTTTTTAATGAAGCAGATGTAAAAGTGTTGCAGCAGGCCATTGAGTTGGATGAAACACTGGCTGGTGAAGTAATACAAATAAAGGATGATTATGCGGTAGGCCCTTTGCTTAACCTGTATGTAGGCGAAGGTATAGAAGCCCGTAAACAGTTTTGGCGGGAAGTGCTTGCCGGTGGCGACCTGGATGGCAGGGTGGATGACAATGAAGTGGATGATTATAAAACCGCTGCAGAACTGGTAGGCACCATGCGCCGCAACCCGGAGGAAACCACCTGGATTTGGGCTGCCCAAAATAAGCATGATGTGTGCGGCTATTACTGGTTGCTGTATTACATGAAAGAGTTCCAGGGCAGGGTATATATTTTATACCTCAATAATTTGCCTTTCATCAACGAAAAGGGCAATATCTTTTATCCTAACTGGCTGCATGAAATTCCGGCTAAAGAATTTTTAAAAGCCAAAAAACTGGCAAGGGAAATTACCCTGAGTGAGTTTGAAGTAGACCCGGATGAATGGATGAAACTTTGTAATGAAAATAAAGGCGTTAGGCTTTTGGAAGGAGGTAAAAAATTGGTACAGCAGGATTATGATTTTTATGATGCCGAGCTTAAAAAGTTTATCACACCTGATTGGCAAAAGGCTTCAAAAATAATTCACCAGTTTTTGAGTAAATCAAAGCATACTACCGGCGATATGTATCTGCTGTGGCGGTTGAAAACGATGTTAGCGCAGGATATGTTTGATGTGCAGGGCAAAATAGGGGCGATGAAGGATTTTGAGATTAAAACCAGGCAGACCGTAAGTGCATAGATAAATATTCAATGCTCAAAGTTCAATTTTCAAAATTCAATTTGAAAATATACAACAATGGCAGAAAGAAAATTCGAAAAAAGAAATAATAAACCCAACATCAAAACTGGATGGTATTTATAAAGAAACAGAAGAATTGATTGCAATTATTGCTAAAGGTATAGCGACAGCAAAAAAGAATACAAGCATCAAAAAATGAACATTGAATATTGCATATTGAAAATTGAACATTTGATTTAAAGAATAATGGCAAAAGCAAACAAAGAGGAGTATTCGCACAAAGACACCGGCATCGACGGTCAGTATAAAACCTGGTTTCTCGATTATGCCAGCTATGTGATATTAGAACGGGCTGTGCCTGCCGTGGAAGACGGCTTAAAGCCGGTACAGCGCCGTATCCTGCATGCCATGAAGGAAATGGATGACGGCCGTTTTAATAAAGTGGCCAACATTATCGGGCAAACGATGCAGTACCATCCGCATGGCGATATGAGTATTGGTGATGCCCTGGTAAACCTCGGGCAAAAAGATTTGCTGATAGAAACCCAGGGTAACTGGGGCGATGTACGCACCGGCGATGATGCCGCAGCATCAAGGTATATCGAAGCAAGGCTCAGCAAGTTCGCTTTGGATGTGGCTTTTAATGCCAAAACAACCGATTGGGCATTGAGCTACGATGGCAGGAAAAATGAACCTGTTACACTGCCCATGAAGTTTCCGCTGCTGCTGGCCCAGGGTGCTGAAGGTATTGCCGTGGGGCTGGCCACAAAAATTTTACCGCACAATTTTTGTGAACTGATAGAGGCTTCCATCAAATATTTAAAAGGTAGAAAATTTGAAATATATCCCGATTTTCAAACCGGCGGAGCTATTGATGTAAGCAATTATAATGATGGCAAACGTGGCGGTAAAGTAAGGGTAAGGGCTGTTATAGAAGAACAGGATAAAAAAACGCTTGTTATAAAAAGCGTACCCTTTGGCGTTACCACCTCCACGCTCATGGAGAGTATTGTAAAAGCGAATGACCAGGGGAAAATTAAAATTAAAAAAGTTACCGATCACACAGCGGCTGAAGTAGAGATAATTGTAGAACTGGCTGCCGGTATTTCCCCGGATATTACCATTGATGCCCTATATGCATTTACCGATTGTGAAGTAAGCATTTCGCCCAATGCCTGTGTAATTGTACAAGATAAGCCAAGGTTTTTAGGTGTAGCCGAATTACTGAAAACAGCAACAGATAATACCAGGGAATTATTAAGGCGTGAACTGGAAATTAAGCTGGGGGAATTGCAGGAAAAATGGCATTACACTTCGTTGGAAAAAATATTTTTTGAAGAAAAAATATACAAGGAACTGGAGAAAAAGCATGAAACCTGGGATAAGGTTATCCAGGCGATAGATGCTGCCTTTATTCCTTTTACCAAACAACTGAAAAGAGATATCACCCGGGAAGATATTCTTAAACTTACGGAAAAGCCTGTACGCCGTATTTACCGGCTGGATATAGATGAACTGAACGAACAGATAAAAGGCCTGGAAGCTGATATTAAGCAGGTGAAACACGACCTGGCCAACCTGGTAGACTTTACCATTGCTTATTACGAAAACCTGCTGAAAAAATATGGCAAAGGCCGGGAGCGCCGCACTGAGATAAAAGAATTTGACACCATACAGGTAAAGCAGGTGGCTATTGCCAATACCAAGCTCTATATGAATGCGGCAGATGGCTTTATTGGCACCTCACTTAAAAAAGATGAATTAGTAGCTGAAGTATCGGACTTTGATGACATCATTGCCTTTACCAAAGGCGGTATTATGAAAGTGGTGAAAGTAGCCGATAAGGTTTTTATCGGTAAAGACATTATACATGTGGCCGTATTTCAAAAAAATGATGAACGTACCACGTACAACATGATTTATGTGGATGGTAAAACCGGTACCAGTTTTGCCAAACGTTTTAACGTAACCGGTATTACCAGGGATAAAGAATACAACCTGGCCAAAAGTGAAGACAAAAACAAAGTGCATTATTTTTCGGCCAATGCTAATGGTGAGGCCGAAGTGGTGAAAATAGTGCTAAGCCCCAACTGCAGTGCAAGAATCAAAGAGTTTGATTTTTATTTTGAAGAGCAGGAAATAAAGGGCAGGGGCAGCATCGGTAATATTGTAACCAAGTACCCCATCAAATCTGTACGTTTTAAAGAAGCAGGCAAATCAACGCTGGATGCCAAAAAGCTGTGGTTCGATAACAAATTTGGCAGGCTGAATACGGAGGAAAAAGGGGAGTACCTGGGCAAGTTTGAAGCGGAAGACAGGCTGCTGGTTATTTACAATGATGGCAATTATGAAATTACCGACCAGGAACTTACCCAGCGCTTTGACCCCGAAAAAGTACTGCTGATTGAAAAATTCAATCCTGAAAAAGTAATTACGGCTGTTTATCTCGATAATGAAAAACTGCAGTACAATATCAAGCGCTTTAAAATAGAAACAACTACACTGCACAATAAGTTTCTTTTTATAAAAGACGGCGAAGGCAACCGCCTGGAAGCCGTTACTACCGAGGAGGAACCGGTATTGCATGTACAAACGGGCCGTGGCCAAATGGTACGCAGTGCCAAATTTAAAGTAAGCAAACTGGTGGAAGTAATGGGCTGGAAAGCGGTAGGCGCAAAGCTTACTGAGTACAGTAAATCTGTTGAAATGGAATGGGAGCGTAAAAAAGCTGAAGGCGATGTACAGGGTGATTTATTTGGATAATTATACCGGTTAGTATCTGCTGCAAATTTTACAGTTTGCTTTTTGATGCTTTGTGCAGATATTTGTACATACCAATCCCCTCCCTGCCCAACACCGCAAAATTCTTTTGTAGCATGTTCAACCTTATTGCCATTTCTTTTCTGCAAAAAAAATATTGCCGGTTGCCGGGTATTGGCAGTCTTACGCTGGTAGCACAGCCTGCCGAAACTGATTTTGTCAATAGCGCTATCAAAGCCCCAACTGAAGAAATTGTATTTAAAGCGGAAAACGGCGATGCAACCGGCAGCTTTAATGAGTTTACAGCCATCAGCGAAATCATGCTGCGCCAGTTAAATGATGGCCTGCCTGTAGAGATTAGCGGTGTGGGTACGTTTACTCAAACAGGCGGTATAATTAGTTTTGAGCCGGTTGTTTTAAGCAACATGTATACGCCTGCTGTGCATGCTGTAAGGGTAATTCGCAAAGATGCCGAACACCAGATGCTGGTTGGCGATAAAGAAACTACAAATACTGTTATGGCTGGGTTACTGAACGATAAGCCCGCTGCAGTACAGCGCTGGTGGATATGGGCCCTGGTTGCAGCTTTGGCAAGCCTTACAGTCCTATTCTTATATCTTTCGCAAAATGGTTTCAACGGGTTGGGCAGCATGGCAAAACCCTAATGCTTATCTTTTTGTTTTTTTAAAAAGATAAGCAGTAGCCGATTGAGCATCAGCACAGCCGGGTTCAGGCTATATTAAGTACTCATCCACCCTGTCCATTGTATTGATTGGCGTTTACCTTAAAATGATATACCACTATGTGATGAACTGCAGTGTATAAAGTATTGTAGCAAACAGGAATGTCTTAAAGGGCATCATCATTGTATTTTTTGAAAATTATACAACCTTGCCCTGCCGGTAAACAACAGCAGTATGTTTTAACCTGTTTTTAAATAATCCCGGAAAATTAAAACCTCGGGCAGGGTACACCTTTAACTTCTGAAGGGCGTTTGATATAGATAAGAGAAAACTCAGAACCACCCCTGCTGGCAGTAGCCGCTTTAAGACTGGAGATATTTACATCATAACTTACCCCTATACGCAGGCCGTTGGTTTCAATACCTACGTAAGGTATTACCGCATCATTCAGCCGCATCCATGCGCCGCCGAAAACGCTGGTAGGGTTGCTGGCATCATTATTCAGGTTGGCTTCAAGGGCACCGCCAAACACCAGTTCGCTGGCCTTGTTCTGCATTTGATAAATAGCCGATGTATTGATGGTGAGCATTTCGCTGGCAGGGAACGATCCGCCGCCATGCACCGTGATACGGGATGCAAGCGTCCACGATTTATCTATAAAGCTAAGATTGGGGCGGTTGATATGGTATACCGATACACCCAGGTAATAGTTGTTGTATCCATTGGATGAACCGGAATACAAAATGCCTGCATTAATATCAAAATAATTCTGGTTGGTGCCGTTGTCAAATGTTTCCTGTGTAGGGTTGGTAAAACCATTGGCAGTAAGCTGGTCTTCAAAAGTTAGTTTGTTCCTATCCAGCGTAATGCTGCTATAAGTAGCCTGGAAACCGCCGCCTATAGTGTTGTAACCTTCTTCATCCAGCGCTTTGTGATAGCTGAGTGATACAGAGCCGTAATTTAATTTTAAAGCCGCATCGGCACTTTGATCGCTGAGGCCCGAAAAACCGATACCAAACACATCGCCCTGGGGTATTTTATTTTTGAGTATGCTAAAGTCGAGTGAAGCAGCGGTGGTAACATAGGCCTTGGGTATGGAGGGCCATTGATCCCTGTGGTTGGCTGCTAAACGAAGTTGCCCATCAAATTTGCCCGTAAAAGCAGGGTTAAGGGTAAGGGGTGATGCAAAAAATTGGGAAAAATGTGGGTCCTGGGCATAGGCAGATAGAGCAAACACCAGGGTAACGCAAATCAGTAATAGCTTCCTCATTGTTTTTATGGTTCGTAGCTTAAAGATAATATTTTGCAGTTAAATGCTGCTTTAATTAATTATTTATAGCTACGGGGTAAATATATTTTATAATATAAAACGCCTTTGGTTTATCTAAATTATGGTGATGTAAAAAAAAGGGCAATACTCAAAATGGAGTATTGGGTTAAGACTGCATTTTTTGCCCAAAAGCCAGGTCACCGGCATCGCCAAGTCCCGGCACAATATATCCTTTAGCCGTTAACTCATCATCTATATCGCCGCACCAGATAGTGGCTTTCGGCACCTCTCTCAATACATACTCAATACCAACGGTACAGCCTATAGCACATACGATATGCAGGTCTTTTATGCTGCCTTCACCTTTAAGATATTGTACTGATTTTACCAGCGAGGCCCCCGTGGCAATCATCGGGTCGCTCACAATTACCACTTTGTTATCAATTTCCGGGCAACTCATATACTCCAGGGCGATTTCGAAAGTGCCATCGGCATGGTGTTTACGGTAAGCACTGATAAAGGCATTTTCGCCCCGGTCGAAATAATTCAGCAGCCCGGTATGCATGCCCAGTCCGGCCCTGAGTATGGTAGCCAGCACGGGTTGTGTTGCCAGCATTTTACAATTGGCCGTACCCAAAGGAGTGGTAATCTCTTTTTCGGTCCATTCCATAGTTTTGCTGATTTCATAAGCACATACTTCAGCTATACGTTCTAAATTGCGGCGAAACCGCATCCGGTCGTTCTGCACCTCCACATCCCTCAGTTCGCTAACCCAATTGCTTACTAATGAGTGCTGTTGGCTAAGGTTTACAACCATGTATAAGGTTTTGTAGTTTTAAAATTAGAATTTGAACTTGCATTAGTTGCAAACTTTGTAAAAATAGGGATTAAATTTTCAAAAAATGATTTACAGGGCTATCGGTACAATGAGTGGCAGTTCGCTTGACGGGCTGGATATTGCCTACATATTATTTGAAGAAAGCGGGGGAAAATGGCAGTACGACATATTGGCCGCCGATTGTATCGCCTACGACTACACCTTGCAGCAGCAACTCAGCACGGCTGCACAACTTACCGCCCTGCAATACCAACTGTTGCATACGGCTTATGGACAGTATACCGGCAGGCTGGTCAACGATTTTATTAACCGGTATCAGCTACAGCATAAAGTAAATCTGTTGGCATCGCATGGTCATACTGTATTTCATGCACCACAGCAGCAAATGACGGCACAGCTTGGCGAAGGTGCAGCAATTGCTGCGGTTACCGGCTTGCCGGTGGTAAGCGATTTGAGGGCTATGGATATCGCCTTAGGCGGACAGGGTGCTCCAATAGTACCCATTGGCGAAAAAATGCTTTTCCCACAATATGCCGCTTTTTTAAATATTGGTGGTATAGCCAATATTACCTGCAAAAAAAATGATGAGCATATTGCCTTTGATGTATGCCCGGCCAATCGTGTGCTTAACCTTTTGGCTGCCGGTGCCGGTGTGGATTATGATAAAGATGGTGCTA
Source organism: uncultured Chitinophagaceae bacterium (assembly GCA_937873715.1). GTDB lineage: Bacteria > Bacteroidota > Bacteroidia > Chitinophagales > Chitinophagaceae > Ferruginibacter. The sequence continues at coordinate 97,651 of CALMYJ010000029.1, read as the reverse complement.
TTGCTGCCTCCGGAAGTAGTAGCGAAACTTTGTTACATCAATTAGAATCACAGGAGTACTATGGTATGCCATATCCCAAATCACTTGCCAATAGCTTTGGTACCGATGTGATATATCCCTTAATCATGCATGCAGGAATAAGTACAGCCGATGCCCTGCATACTTATACGGTGCATATTGCCCGGCAGGTGGCGGCAGCAGTTGCAGAGAATATAGCAGCCGGCAGCAATAAGCAGTTATTGGTATCGGGTGGTGGAGCATTCAATACATTTTTAATCACCCAACTCTCCGCCTTGCTGCTGCAAAAAGATATTACCGTAGTAATACCCGATGCCAAAACGGTACAGTATAAAGAAGCATTAATTATGGCATTGCTGGGGGTACTGCGTTGGCGGGAAGAAGCTACAACCATACCATCTGTTACAGGTGCCAGCAGGCCCGGTATAGGCGGAGCCCTTTGGTTAGGCGCATAATTAACATGTTGTTTCAAAAAAATTACGTTGTATTGTATAAACAAAACGCCATGCATAAAACCTTTTTTGCAGCAATTGCCATAAGCATCCTGGCCTGCAGCAGTTGCAACTCTACCCCGGGCAGTACCGCCGATAAAGAAGCTGAGAGCTACGAAAAAACCAAAGAAACCCTTGAGGAAAAAGAGCGGAAGAATCCCATTGCTTTTTTAAAAGTGAGCAGTAAAGACAAGCACAACCTTATTGGCCAAACGGTAGTGAAAGGCACCGTAAGCAATACCGCCAAAGTGTGCATGTACAAAGATGTTCAGCTCGAGATTTCGTTTTTTAGCAAAACCGGTGTATTACTTAGCAAAGAAAGTGAAACAGTGTACGAAGAAATTCAACCTGGGCATACTGCCGATTTTAAAAGCAAATACTTTGCGCCAAAAGGAGCAGATAGTATCGCTATAAAAGTACTGGGTGCCAAAGCAGGCAACTGAATTATTTCACCAGCATGAGAGTACCTTTTTTTACAAACACTTTTTTATCCTTACAAATTATTTTAAGGTGATACACGTAGGCTTCGGTACTTGAAGCCATCACACCCTTATAATCGCCTCGCCAGCCAAATGCAGGATTATTAATTGGTGCATGTTGTACCTCAAACACCTGCTGGCCCAAACGGTTGAAAATGCGGAGGTATTCTATTTTTTCTATGCCAAACCCTTTGATGTAGAAAATATCGTTCAGCCCATCGCCATTAGGGCTAAATGCATTGGGCACATACAATTTGCCTTCACTGCAAAACACCATTATCCGCACCTCATCGCTGGCCGTGCAGCCAAACGGTGTTTCTACGGTTAGTTTATAGGTAATATCAGCATCGGCTGTCAATGTTGGGTTATGGCAATCTGTACAGCTTAAACCAGTAGCAGGCTCCCAAAGAAATTTTCGGATAGTCCTGTCTGATATAATCGCATTGAGCTGTAATGGCGTTCCGGCAGCTACATTCATATCGGCACCGGCACTTACAGTTGGCCGGTTGCCCACATAGATAGTTACAGTGCCGGTATCGTTTTTACAACTGTTGCCGGTATAAGCCACCACCTGGTAAGTAGTAGTGCTTGCAGGCCGGGCTACAGGTGTGGCAGAAGTAGTGCTGCTTAAGCCCGTTGCCGGCGACCATAAGTAACTTTGTGCATTGGCTGTTGCCCTTAGCCTTACCTGCTCACCGCTGCATATACTGTCGCTGCTGCTTACAAATAAATTAGCCGGTAAATCCACCCCGATATGTACTGTGTCTTTTTGCACACAGCCATACTGGTTAGTTACACTAAGGTAGTAGCTGCTGTTAGCAATTGGTGTGGCTACAGGGCTGGCCGTATTTATGCCTTGCAATGTTGGCGAAGCCTCCCACTGGTAAAGGGTACCCCCTGTACTGCGTAATACAACCGATGCACCTAAGCAAATTGTGGTATCCGGCCCGGCCTGTGGCACCGGCAAAGGATGAATTGTTACCGGTTTATCTACAGTGAGCCGACAGCCATAAGCAGTTTGTATTTGCAGTTGTACCGTGTAGGTGCCCTCCTGTGTAAAGTTATACTGCATTGTATCCGCATTGCCTACAGGGATATTATTAAGCAGCCAGTTGATACCGGTAACTGTATCTTCCGACACAATATTACTGCGATACAGCAGGGTGTTCTGCATACATTTTTCCGATTCGCCGATGATGGTTGCCGTAGCAGCAGGGTAAATTTTTACCGGTACTGATGAAGTGTAGCTGCTGAAGCAGTTATTGGCTGTTGTTGCTTCAAGTTTTACGGTATACGTTCCTGCAGCCGTATAAAAATGCGATGGCTGTAGCGTTGTGGCTGTTTGCCCATTGCCAAAATCCCAGTTGTAGCTGGTACCTGCAAATCTTGAACCGCTCAGGTTATTGAATTGCACCGTACCGGTATCCCCACAAATTTGCGGATTAATAATATTAAACTGTGCCTGCACAGAGTCGATAATTACAGTACGCAGGGTATCGCTGATACATCCTTTATCAGTAGTAACGGTTAGCAGTACATCAAATACGCCTGCTGGTGCAAATGCATATTGCAGTGTACTGCTATTGCCGGCATCAAGGTTATTTACCTTCCAGTTGTAAGTGGCAATTGTATTGTTGGCCGTGCTATTGCTGCTGTATAAATAAGTACCGGGTGTACAATGGATACCGGCGCCGGTAAAGGAAGCAACAGGATTGCGGTATATTTCAATTGCCGCAGGTACCTGCAGGGTATCGGCACAACCATGCTCTGTAGTTGCGATAAGCTGCACATCGTATACGCCTGGCTGGGTGTAGTGGTTTACCGGTTGCTGCATTGTAGCAGCAGTACCATCGCCAAACAACCATTGATACTGTGTAATGGCAAAACGGGCCGCTGAACTATTATTGAACAATACCGTAGCGCTATCACCGCAAAATTTGTTTTGAGGAATAGTGAAAGCAGCTTTTACCGAATCAATAATAATGGTTCGTATCGTATCACTCACACAGCCCTTATCAGTAGTAACGGTAAGCTGTACATCATATAAACCGGCAGGTGCAAAATTGTATTGCAGTGAGCTATTGCTGCCGGCATCAATGTTGTTTATCTTCCAGTTGTAAGCGGCAATAGCGTTATTAGCCGTGCTGTTGCTTGTATACAAATAAGTACCGGGTGTACAATGAATATCGGCGCCGGTAAAGGAAGCAACAGGGTTGCGGTATAGTTCAACTGCCGCTGGCAGGAGCAGCGTATCTGTACAGCCATGTTCACTTACCACATTGAGCGCCACATTGTATACACCGGCATCAGTATACTGATATACCGGTACAGGAGAGTCTGAAATACCGCCATCGCCAAAACGCCACTCGTACTGTGCCACATTGTATTTTGAAGCAGTGGTGCTGATAAATTGTACAATGGCATTATCTCCGCAAAATTTACGCTGGCTGATGTTGAACAAAGCTTTGATTGAATCAACAATAATAGCTCTTGATGCCGAATCTGTACAGCCTTTATCAGTGGTGATTTTTAATGACACCGTATAATTGCCCGCCATAAATGGATAACTAAGATTAGCAGTAGTAGCTACTGGCTGATTATTGATATACCATTGATACGCTGCAACTGCATCAACACTTGTAATTGCAGGAGAATAGGTATGTATGCCGGGTGCACAATGTATACTATCGCCAATAATGCCCAGAGATGGAAGGTTGTACACTTTAATCGTATCGGTAAATAAGGTACTGTCTGCACAACCGTTAACAGTAATGCCGTACAGTTTTACCGTATACAAACCGGGGCTGTTATAAGTGTGGGATGTACTGGCAGCACCAGATGAATTGTTGTCACCAAAATTCCAGTTATAAGATTGAACCGGGAAAGCATGTGTGCTGGTATTGTTAAACAGTACAGTGCCATTATCGCAAAAATGATGGGCATTGATAGTAAAGCCGGTTTTTATAGAGTCAATAAGTATATCTTTTGTGGTACTGAATGTGCAGCCATTAATAGTTTGAATATACAGGTTGATGCTATGGCTGCCGGGTTGCCTGAAGTTGTAAAGTAAGCCGGGGGTATTGGCTACACTGTCTCCATCAATTTGCCAGCGATAATGCGCTATTGGGTCAATACTATTGATGATTGCATCATATTGCAGCAGGGATGCAGGAGCAAGGCACACAATATCTTCACCATTAATGGTTGCTGCGGGCAGGTGAAATACTTTAACCGTATCTGTTAGCAGGGTGGTATCCCTGCAGCCATTCACAGTTTGTGCAATCAACATTGGGCTGTATATGCCGGGAATATTGTAACTGTGTGATGGATTAACTGCACTGCTTATAGCGCTGCCATCATCAAAATTCCAGCGGTATACAGGTATGGAAGAGGGGCTGGTACTGAGGTTGGTAAAACTGGCTGTGCCGTTGTCGCAAAACCTGTTTGGCACCAGGGCAAAATTTGTTTTAACAGAATCTATAAGGATATCCTTAAAAGCAGTATCCCGGCAACCGTTTACAGTTTGTATAAAAATGGATAAGGTATGTTGGCCGGGTGTTCGGTAATCATAAGCAAAATTGGGCGTATTAGTAAGGCTGTCGCCATCTATAGCCCATACGTATTTTGCAATAGCATCTGCCGTAATAATGTTCCTGTTGTATTGCAAGCGGCTGCCGGGCTTGAGGCAAACCACCGCCGGGCCGTTGATTACAGCCTGCGGACTGGCATAAACAGTAACCGCATTGTTTACAATAAAAGAATCAACACAACCGTATTGAGTAAATACAAAAAGTTTTACCGTATAGTTGCCGGGCCTGTTGTACAGGTGTGCAGGCGGATTGGCCATTGTGCTGGTGGTGCCATCGCCAAAATCCCAGTTGTATTGCAATGTTGTAAACGATGGTGCCGTAGTTTGATTCACAAAATTGATGTAACCGCTATCACAGAAGTTTGTTTTATCAAAACTAAACCTTGCCCTAACAGAGTCTACATACAAAGTATCCGGCGCCTTTAGTGTAAAGGGGCAGCCTTCAGGGCTGGTAAGCACCACATTGGGCAGGTACTTACCGGCATTAAAATAAGTATGTGTAACAGCCGAATCTGTTTCAGACGGAAATACAGGTGTACCGTCATTAAAATCCCATGCATAAGTTTTTATAAAACTGCCACGCACTTTTAAATCAATATCATGGGGTTTGCAACCACTGGTATTGTTGCTGATCAGGTTGGCAATAGGGCCTCGAACCCTGATGGTTTTTGAAATGGTGTCTTTGCAATTATTTATACCGCTTACTGCAAGCGTTACGGTATAAAATCCCGGCAGGGCATATATTTTAGGCGATGGAAACTGGTTGGTGCTGCCGGTGCCGCCATCGCCAAAATCCCATACCCAGGAGCTGGCATACTCCGAACTGTCGGCAAATAATATGGCTGTGGGGGCACACTTGGTCGTATCGCCAATAGTGAAATTGGCAATGGGGTGTACCAGTTTGATATAAGATGATTTGGTGATGCTGTCGCTACACCCGTTTTCGTCTACAGCTACCAGTTTGATATCATATTTTCCTTCGGCAGGGTAGGTGCGGCTGCCATAAAAGCCAACCGATGAAGTGCCATCGCCATAATACCAGGTATAGCTGGCATTTTGGGCCTGCGAATTGTTGTATAAAAACACGTTAAAAGCACCACATTTAAGTGTATCAAAGCTAAAAAACTCAGCCCTGGGCCGGTATAGTTTAACATAAGCCGGCTTGCTTATGGTAGATACACAGCCAAACGAATCGGTAATGGTAAGCGAAACCGTGTAAGCATTATAGTAACTGTTAGCTGTATACGTTTTTGTAAAAATGCCGCCAGCGCTGGTATCTAATGTTTGGCCGTTGCCAAAGTTCCATTGCCAGCGTACAATGGGCACTGTACCGTTTTGTATACTGGTATCGGTAAAAACCACTTCCTGCGGCGAAGTACAACTGTTCAGCGGCTGTGCAGTAAAACCAGCCTTGGGCCCATCGGTTACCAGCGGCACATTTATGGGCTTGGTAATGCTGGAAAAGCAACCAATGGAATCGGTGGTACGCAGGGTTACAGTATAGTTGCCGGCAGTGTAAATACTGGTTACGCTGGTATCCAGTGTGGAGTTAATTGGCGGTCGTCCGTTTCCAAAACTCCATTCCCAACGGGTAATGGGTATATGCCCGTTTTGTACCGATGAATCTTTAAAAATTACGGTAAGCGGCACCAGGCAGCTTAATTGTACTTCGTGTATAAAATTGGTAACCGGCCCACGTACACTTATTGGTATCGGGTATACAATAGAATCTTTACAACCCAGTTTATCTTCTATAATCAGTTTTACGTAATACAGGCCTGTATCAATATAGATATGATTTGTATTGCCTTTTAGCCAGATACCATTGGTATTGAAATACGTAAGGTTATCTATTTCCAGCCTTGCCGTGCTGTCACCAAAATCCCAGGTATATTTTTTAATAAGGGATGAGTCGATACCAACTGGGAAAAAGTTAACCCGGCCATTGGTACATACATCTGTTACATCGGGCACAAAATTGGCTTTTTCGTCAATGATGATTACTCTTTTTCTACCCGTGTCGGGCAGGTTGGTAAGTGTGTCCAGCCTTATAACAGTTACGATAAACGCTTTTTGCGGTGGCGTATAAGTATGCGATACAGGATTGAGTATACCCATATTCAGCAATGGCGTACCATCGCCAAAATCCCAGCTAATCACTCTTGTATGGCTTACGGTATCGGTAAAATCAACATTGTATTTATCAGCGCAGGTTTTGCCGAGGCCAAAGCCACCTCCGCCACCACCACCTCCACCTCCGCCGCCACCACCACCTCCTCCGCCGCCACTGCCGTCATCATCGCAGATGTCGATAACCGTAACAGTTTTGGCCACAGAAGTAAAACTACACTCGGCCGTAACAATGGTAAGGGTGGCATCAAATGTGCCTGCTTTGCTGTACACATGGTTGGCAATATTGGTACCGGCAGGGATACTGTCAATGCTACCATCGCCGTAGTTCCACACATAATAGTCAATGGGTACAATCAGGTTGGTTACCTGCCCGGTAAAGCGAACCGGCAGCGGGCGGCATCCACTGGGTGGTACATAGGTAAAATTTACAGATGGTTGCACATTGCGGATAAAATTAAAAATTCTTGGTGCGCTGGTACATCCTGCTACAGTATCCGTAGCGGTTAGCCTAACCGAAAAAGAGCCGAAACTATTGTAGGTATGCGTTACCGGCAGTGTATCTGTAGTAATCACATCGGGGCTGCCATCCCCAAAATTCCAGGTAAACCTTAAATCGCTGTTGGGGTAGGTTGTATTGGTAAACGTCGGTGTAAAACCAATGCCGCAGCCATTTACTTTATTGGGTAAAAAATTTACTACCGGGCCGGGCCTTACATGCACCGGTTGTATAGCTGTATCGGTACAGCCCATTGCATCATAAGCCACCAGCAATACATTAAAATCACCTGCTGTATTAAAGTTCCGGGAAACGGGGCTGTTGTTTACCACACTATTATTATCAGTAAATACCCATTGCACCCTAAATGGTGCCGGTGTGGCAGAGCCGGCAAAACTGCCGCTGGCACCAACACAAAGTGTATCGGTTGCCTGTGTAAAAAAAGGTGTTAACCCTGCGCCGTATTTAACATGTATTGGCTTGCTGATGGTATCAGTACAGCCCTGCAGGGTATGTGCCACCAGGCTTACGGTATAATCGCCGGGAGTATTAAACGTGTGGCTCACCGGCGAGTAAAAGGGCTGTGCATTATTATCGCTGAAAATCCAGCGCACATAGTATGGTGTTGGGCTACCCGTTCCCGTAAAGGAGGTAGCCGTACGCACACAAACCGTGTCGGGTACAGTGGTGAAGGAAGCAGTTGATTTACCTACATACAAGGTTCTGCTGGTTACCGAACTGCAGTTGCTGCCCACACTTGCCGTAAGGGTAACCGTGTATGCACCCGGTGCGGCATAAAAATGTATGGGGTTTTTATCCGTACTGCTGCTGCCATCGCCAAAATCCCACTGGTACCGGTTGGCAGGGCTGCCGCTGCTGGTGGTATTGGTAAAAATGAAAGTAGCGGTATCCAGGCAGCTATGGCCAATATTTGTAGTAAAAGCTGCCGTGGGCCTGTTCCATACATGTACATACTGAAATTTGCTTGCGGCATCACTTTCGCAGCCCCAGTTGTTTTTTACAATAAGTGATATATTGTATAAGCCCTGTGTGTTGTAGGTAAAAGAAGGGTTTTTAATAGTGCTGCCACCGGCACCAAAATCCCAGGTCCAGTTGGTAATAGTGCCCGTTGCCGTTGTGGAGAGGTCGGTAAAATTTACCGCATGCGGCACACAGCCAGCAGTATCATTTACCGTAAATTCTGCCACCGGCTTGGGGTATACATCCACACTGTCTGTTTTGGTACGTACTGCACCATTACTGAAGGTAACGGTAAGTGTGATATAAAAACGCTGTGCCGTAAGGTAATTGGTGCCTACAAGTGCAGGGCCATTGTTGATGATAGTGCCATTGCCCAGGTTCCAGTCGCGGCGGGTAATGGTGCCGCCTGAAGAGGCATCGGTAAAGTTAACCCCACCCAGCGGCACACAACCACTGGTTTGGTTGATGGTGAAATTAGCCGTTTGGGCTGCTGAGGTGTAACCAAGCAAAAGCAGGATACAGGTAACAAGTACAATGAATGCCTTTAATTTCAGCCCGGGTAATAATATGTTTTGGTTTGCAGCTTGCATTACATTCACAGGGCAGGTAGCCGTGCTATTGTACACCGCAAGTTACAGTACAGCGATGTACTTTGTATCCCGTATTAAGGGGATACTTAAATTACTTTGCCGGATATATTGCGCTAAAGTTGCCTGCCGTATTAAAAAGCTTATTCTTCACGTCGCTTTATGCCGGCAACTTTTTTTTGCCGGGTGTAAATTATAGTTTCGCCTGCACCAATATCAATTTTTCGCCCTGCATTCATGGTAACCGCACCTCCGGGAAATACATATATCGATAAGCATTTAGCATTGATATCAATATTTATTTTGCTGGCAATTATTACATGGGTAGCTGAATCGGGTACTTTGCCTGTATTCCATATAGCCGGGTTACTCCAGTTGCCATCCATTACTGTTTCAGATTCGGTTGTTTTAAATCTTGGAAAATCCCTGCAACTATTGCCCAGGCATTGCGGCCCCCAGGCTACGATACCACTATCTGTAGCCACCCAAAATTTATAACGCAGGGTATCATACGCAATTGCATTGATGTTATTAGACAATAAACCATTAGATGCTGTAAAGAGTTTATAACACTTTGGATTGTCCAGCCGGTTGTTTTCTCCGATGCCATGATCAAAAAACAGGAGGCCATTATTTGTTCCGATATACACATCCCCAAACTGGTCGCCTGCAATGGCATTAAAATTTACCTGGGTATTAGCGGGTATGATCTCAGGGAAATTGATATGATGCCATTTTTGATTTTCATCATATACCAGCACACCGCCGTTGGCAAGACCAACCCATATTCTTTTTTTCCTGTCGCCATAAATAGCCCTCGCCACAAAGCCAGATGGAATTTCGGGATGCGAATTATGATCGAATGTGGAGATAAGCTGGTTGGTACCGGCATGATACCGCAGCAACTGGTTTACACCATAATTAGCCTGCGCAAAAGTCCATATTTCATTAGCATTACCGCCTACCGTCATACAGCCTGCTGTACCACTGGCTACATTAATGCCCTGGTTAACATTTATAAATGCCCTGCCGCTACTATACTGTCCCTGGCCCAGCATACCACTAGTGCTGTTGCCACTGGTAAAATAAGCCAGTGTGGCTACCCATACTTTGGGGTTAGGGCCATCATTGGTTCTTGTAGTATCTACAAATATACAGCGGGCATTCCTGGAGGGTAAGTTCGTTTGAGCACCGATAGTGTAATGAATACTGGGTGCCGTATAAGGGTATTGAATATAGTTTACACCACCCTGTATGCTGCTGCCACCGCTCTGCTGGGCCTGCTGGCCCGATTGTGCAATCCATATACCGCCCTGTTTATCGGCCTTGATGTCGTTGGTTCTTACCGTTGTAAACTCACTCAGGCGCTCCCATTTTATTCCATCGTACCGGTAAATGCCGCTGTAGTTGGTCCCGGCAAATACATACCCGTCTTTACCAACACCTATGGCCGTAAAGTTATTGGTGGTAAATACAGGGGTGTTTCGCATGGTATATACATTTGAATCTACACCAACTGCTTTCCATGCATCCATAAGTGTTCGGTGCTCGGTAGAGCCATATCCGTAAAGTGTGGCTGCAACATGCAGTGATACAGCCATAGCCGAACCGTAATCCGCATTTGGCGTAAGATTAAGCGACATCAGGTATAGAATCTTTTGCGTTTCACCAAAGCCGAGGCCTTTAATATCGTATGCATAACCCTGGCTGTTAACATTTGCCTGGCCCTGCGTAATTAAAAAGAACCATTTATTGAGTACCCCGCTGTTACGATGTACGCCACACATGTCGTTATCGAAAGGCCCACCTTGCACAGGCACCGGGCATGTTTGACGGTCGGCATCAAGCCAGTAAGTTGATTTGTAGGTGTCGGGCTGATTAAATAGGGTAGGGTCTTTCATATCCCTCAACCCTTTTAATGAGCTGGTGGTATTGGATGATTTTTCAAAAAGCCGCCAGGGATCTTCGCCGGTTATACTGGGCTCGTATTTTGTAGTGTAGTTGGTGATACAAGCAGCCCAAATATCACTCATCGCTTCGTTTAAAGCGCCACTTTCCCATCGGTACAGCAGCCTGCAGGTAGTTTCAGTTACGGCATGGGCCAGTTCGTGGGCACAGTCGTCCAGCGATGTTGCAGCAATATTACCGGCTCCATTACCATCGCCAAAATGCATATTACTCCCGTTCCAGTAAGCATTATCGTAAGGAGCCCCGTCTTCCCATACATGCACATAGCTGAGTATCCCCATATTGTTATTGTTAAGGCTATTGCGGTTGTGTACATTTTTCCAGTAATCACTCACCCATTCAATACTGTAATGAGCATCCAGCGCTGCATCACGATAATTGGACGCCTGGTAGGGATATTCGCTGCTGGTCCAATCGTTATTGTTATCAGTAAAGTCTATCGATTGTTGCTCAAAACTGGGTGTGGCTGCAATGTTGTGCGAATTTTGCTGGTAATTAAGTGTTACTATTTCATGCCCATTTCTAAATTCTCTAAGGCGATAACGCTTGGTGCCGGTGCTGGCAAAGCTATCGGTGGTGATGTTTTTTCGGCCAAAGCCCTTGGTATCTGCAATACCGTTCATATTTAATATTGCTGGGCTTGCCGTGTTAGGGGCTTCTACATTGTATTCATCAATAAAGATTTCATCTTGTACCGTAGTACTTTCAACAACCAGCTTTTGTCTTTTAGCATGTTTTATAATCGGGTCATCCAGCACTACTTTGCCATCCCGGGCATTTACATATATAAAAGCCCGGTACAGTGGTTTTAAAGCATAGATGTTAAACTTATAAGCCAGGCATACTTCCCCATCTTCCTCGGCAAGGTAGTTTTGTACAATCACCAGTTCGGCTTTTGGTTTGGTATAATCAGGATCATTGCCGGTATAGCCCTGCCAGGCGTAGCTTTCGGCATTAACAAACTGTATGGCTTTTTCAAGTGCAGCCGCTTCGGTAATGGCCGGGTTAACCGAAAATTTTTCTGGTATACTGTAAAATTCCAGTTGCATCATGGCCAGCCTGCCTCTGGCTGATGTGCTGTGTATAAAACCATGCTCCACTTTTATGCCCTTATAATATTGCTGTATGGTTTTTATAGTGTAATCACCCGTTTCTACATCGCTGTTTAAATCTTTGAGTTGATCAGTATTTGGCCTGAGCCCCAATTGTGTGCCCAGCCATTGCAAGGCATCCGATTGACGGGCTGTACTGGTTTTGTTAAATAAAATGCTGGCCTGGGTGCTTTTAATCAGCGTCATATTAATCCCCTCGGGTTGTTGCTCAATGGCCGCCTTCATCAGCCTTAAAGAAGGTTGAGCCAGTGTGTGCATGCCGCATAGCATCAGCAAAAGCAGTACAGTTATTGGTTTCATAATAGTAGCCTTCATTAATAAAAGTGAAGTTGTAGTGTAGCAGTAAAATTATTGTACCCTGTACGATGTATAAATACTTAGTTTGGAGTATAGATTATTTAAATTTAGATGTATTCTTTCCGGATAATGTATCGGTAAAATGACTGCCAGCCAGTAACTTCGGCTTATGATTACCGATGCTTTTGGAAGAGTGCATACTTACCTGCGTATTTCGCTTACCGACAACTGCAACCTGCGTTGCTTTTACTGTATGCCCGAAGAGGAATACGAGTTCACCCCGGCATCCCAACTGATGCAGGTGGGGGAGATAGAAACACTTGCAAAAATTTTTGTACAGCAGGGCGTAAATAAAATACGCCTTACCGGCGGCGAACCGTTGGTACGCAAGGATGCTGCAGCCATTATACTGGCTTTATCAAAACTACCGGTGCAGCTTACCCTCACCACCAACGGTACCCGGCTGCACCAGTTTATGGATATACTAATGCAGGCAGGGGTGCAATCACTAAATATTAGCCTGGATACCCTGCAAAAAGAAAAATTCACCTTGCTTACCAGGCGGAGCCAGTTTGAAACGGTACAGCAGAATATTCGCCTTGCGCTGAAACAGGGTATTAAGGTTAAGCTAAATATGGTAGTAATGAAAGGGCTGAACGACAGTGAAATCAATGATTTTATAGAATGGACAAAGCATGAGCCCGTGCATGTACGTTTTATTGAGTTTATGCCCTTTAGTGGCAATCGCTGGAACAGTGATAAAGTATTTACCTGGCAGCAGATTTTGCAATCCGTAAAGGAGCGTTATGCTTTTGAACGATTGACCGATGGCCGCCACGATACCGACAAAAAATACCGGGTGCCCGGTCATGCCGGAACCTTTGCCATTATCAGCACTATGAGCGCTCCCTTTTGCGAAGGCTGTAACCGCATCAGGCTTACCGCTGATGGCAAAATTAAAAACTGCCTTTTTTCCCAATATGAAACAGATTTGCTTACTCCTTTAAGAAAGGGTGAAGCCGTGTTGCCACTCATCCAGGATAATATTGCCAGGAAAGCAAAGCAGCTTGGCGGGCAATTTGATACCGATTTTGAACACCTGCATCCGGAAGCCATTCATAACCGCAGTATGATAACGATTGGAGGATAAACATGATAACAGTAGCCGAAGCCAAAAATATAATTGCGGCCCATGTGCAGCCGCTGCCCACTGTTACAATTGATTTGCAGGATGCAGCAGGTATGCGGCTTGCGGCCGATTTGTTTTCGCCGATCAACCTGCCGCCTTTTAACCAGTCGGCTGTAGATGGTTATGCTTTTGCCTACAGTAGCTGGCAACCCGGTAAGCCCCTTACACTAAAGGGTGAAATACCGGCAGGTGCAATGCCAGCAACAGCCATAGCCTTAAGCATGGCCGTAAGAATTTTTACTGGTGCCATGCTGCCCATCGGTGCCGATACGGTAGTAATGCAGGAAAAAACAACGGTACAAAATGGTGCTTTATATATCGAAGATGAAGCACTAACGGCAGGGGCTAATGTACGTTTGCAGGGTGCCGATATTCAAAAGGGCGTATTGGCGCTGGCAGCAGATACGGTATTGCAACCGGCGGCAATTGGTTTTGTTGCAGGACTGGGTATTGATAAAGTAGCCGTACAGCAAAAACCTGTAGTGCATATTATTGTTACCGGAAACGAACTGCAACAGCCGGGTACGCCATTAACCGGTGCAAAAGTGTACGAATCCAACTCATACATGCTTCGGGCTGCTTTGCAGCAAATAGGTGTAGCAGTGCAGGTAATCTGTTGCGAAGATGATTTTAACACACTCAGCGCATGTATCGTCACAGCATTGCAGCAGGCCGATATAGTGTTGCTTACCGGCGGTGTAAGTGTGGGTGATTATGATTTTGTACCTGCAGCCGCTGCGGCTTGTGGAGTACAGCCATTATTTCATAAAATACGACAAAGGCCGGGCAAGCCGCTGTATTTTGGTAAAAAAGATACAAAGCTGGTATTTGGCCTGCCGGGTAATCCCTCATCGGTGCTTACCTGCTTTTATGAGTATGTATGGTATGCACTGCATTTACTTAATTACAGCATAAGGCCGATACAAATAAAGCAGGTGCCGCTGTTAACCCCAGTGCAAAAAAATACAACACTTACACATTTTTTAAAGGCAAACTACGATGGCAAAACGGTACAGCCCCTTGGTGCACAGGAAAGCTACAGGCTTAGCTCTTTTGCAACGGCAAACTGCTTAATTGTAATACCCGAAAATGTTCAGTACATGTCTCCCGGCGATATAGCAGAGATACATCTTTTGCCGGCAAATGATTTTTAAACTAAATGGAGTACAGCATACTTTTTTATACACTGCTTTTTATCATTGCATTTTTATATGCAGCAGTAGGGCATGGGGGTGCAAGTGGTTACCTGGCTCTGATGGCTGTATTTGGTATTGCTCCTGCGGTGATGAAGCCTACAGCACTGCTGTTGAATATTTTTGTTTCGGCAACAGCATTTATACAGTTTTACCGGGGCAGGCATTTTATGCCTAAACTCTTTTTACCCCTGGCGCTGGCTTCGGTGCCAATGGCATTTGTGGGTGGTATGATTGGGGTAGATGTGGTTGTATACAAAAAAATACTTGGCCTGTTACTGCTCCTGCCGATAGCCCGTTTCCTGTTTTGGAAAGATAATGTTGTTATTATTACCAGGCCTTATAACACAGTTGCTGCATTAATTATTGGCGCTGTTATCGGCCTGCTGTCGGGAATGATCGGTATTGGTGGCGGCATCATACTTTCGCCGGTATTACTGATGCTGCACTGGACTAATCAAAAGCAGGCAGCAGCCATCAGTGCTTTGTTTATTTTTGTAAACTCACTGGCCGGGCTGGCCGGCCTTATGACAAAGGGCATACAGCTAAATGCCGGTATGTATGGTTATGTTGCTGCAGCTTTTGCCGGAGGGCTTGGTGGCGCTTATTTTGGAGCTATTAAATTCAAACAGCAGGTGTTAAAGTACATACTTTCTGCTGTGTTGATACTGGCAGTATATAAATTATTATTTACAGGAGCCTGATTATTTATGGAAACAACAGTATTAATATTTGGTCAGCTTACAGATATAACCGGTGCAGCAATGCTGGAATGTATGGCTGTGCCGGATACAGACGCATTACAGCAGCAACTGCATCAAAAATACCCGGGGCTTGCTGCGGCAAAATATGTAATTGCTGTAGATAAAATTATTTGTCATCAAAATACGGTTTTAAGAGCAGGCAGTACAGTAGCCCTGCTGCCGCCATTTTCCGGAGGTTAAGCATGTATAGATTTGAAGATATGGATGAACGTTATCACCGCCAGGTAATCTTAAAAAACTTTGGCTCCGCCGGCCAGCAAAAGTTGTTGCAGGCTAAAGTGCTGGTGGTAGGTGCAGGTGGCCTCGGCTGTGCGGCTTTGCCCTACCTTGTGGCAGCAGGTGTGGGTACGGTAGGCATTGTGGATGACGATGTGGTAAGCCTCAATAACCTGCACCGGCAAACGCTGTATGCAACCGCTGATATTGGTTTGCCCAAAGTGTTCAGGGCTAAGCAAAAATTACAAGCTCTCAACCCCGGTGTACAGATACAGGCCTATCATGAACGGCTTACCGTACACAATGCTCTTTCCATTATTGAAGGTTATGATATTGTAATAGACGGTACAGATAATTTTGCTTCAAGGTATATGATTAACGACGCCTGTGTGGTGTTAAACAAACCATTAGTGTATGCTGCTGTATCGCAGTTTGAAGGCCAGGTGGCCCTGTTTAATGTTCCAGTAAATGGAGGCTGCAATTACAGGGATATTTTTCCGCAACCACCTGCCGAAGATGAAGTGCAGAATTGTGCAGAAGCTGGTGTACTTGGTGTGCTGCCGGGAATAATCGGTACCATGCAGGCTGCTGAAGTAATTAAATGGTTAACCGGTATTGGCAGCACCTTAGCAGGAAGGCTGCTTACCTATAATGCATTGCAGCAAAGCTTATTTGAAATTCATGTGTCGCCAAATGACACCGGCAGGATGTTGATGCCTGCTGATGCCACAGCTTTTATGGCTACTAAATATGAGCAGCTTTGCGGCACCGTACCCGATGGTATTGAAATTGACAGCCGCCGCTTTAACCGCAGGTTGCAGGAAAGCAATACCATTGTAATTGATGTAAGAGAATTTCATGAAGTGCCGCTGGTGCAGCAGTTTAAAAATATAAAAGTACCACTGCCGCAACTACGGGATAAACTTGATACAATTAATGCCGGCACTATACTTTTGTTCTGCCAGTCGGGCAAAAGAAGTGCACAGGCAGCAAAAGTATTAACAGAAGTATTTGGCGCAAATAAAAAAGTGTATAGCCTTAAAGGTGGCATAGTACAATGGTTAAAGGAAAATCAACAGTAATGGCAACCGATAAACCCAAAAATATTTTTGTGCAGGGGCCAATATCCCCCGTATTTATTGCTGACAGTATTCAAAAGCACAGTAACAAAACCGGTATTGGTGCACACAATATTTTTTTAGGACAGGTGAGGGCCGATACCATTGAAGAAAAAATGGTAACGGCAATTGACTATACCGCTTATGAAGCAATGGCGTTAGAAAAAATGCATCAGATAAGGGAAGATATATTTGCCAAATATCCTTTAACCTGCATGCATGTGTATCATAGTCTCGGCAGGGTGGCGGCTGGCGAAATATCTTTATTTGTATTTACTTCATCGGCCCGCCGCCGGGCAGCTATTGATGCCTGCAGCGAAATAGTTGAACGGTTAAAAGCCGAATTGCCCGTATGGGGAAAAGAAATTTTTGATAACCAAACCCACCAGTGGAAGGAGAATACACCCAATGGTTAATATCACATATAAACAAAATACGCTGCGGCAGGCAGTGGCAACGGCAACGGTTATGGTATCAATGCCCGAAACCATCCAGGCTGTAGAGCAACGTAAAGTACCCAAAGGAGATATATTTGAATTTGCCCGTGCTGCCGGGCTTTTAGCCATAAAAAAAACCAGCGATGTAATACCCGATTGTCATCCGCTGCCGGTGGAGTTTGCCGCTATTACTTATACCATTGAAGGTTTACAAATCATCATCCGTGTAGAAGTGCATACCATTTACAAAACTGGTGTGGAAGTTGAAGCCATGCATGGAGCCGCCGTTACAGCACTCACCATGTATGATATGCTTAAACCAATTGATAAAGGCGTTGAAATTGCCCATATAAAATTAGAGCATAAAAAGGGGGGCAAAACGGATATTGAAAAAAACTACAGCCAGTTGAAATGCGCTGTAATAGTATGCTCCGATTCTGTTTCGGCAGGCACTGGTACTGATGCATCCGGAAAAATGATTGTAGAAAAATTGCAAGGCTTTTCAATTGGCATTACCAATACTGCAATCATCCCCGATGATATAGCAGCCATTCAGCAGGCTGTGCAGGAAGCTGTAGCCAATGAGGTTCAGTTATTGCTGCTTACCGGCGGCACGGGGCTGTCATCCAAAGATGTAACACCGGAAGCCATTAAACCCTTATTGGAGCAGGAAATACCCGGCATTGTGGAAACTGCCCGGCAATACGGCCAGCAGCGTATGCCTTATGCCATGCTGTCGAGGGGAGTGGCTGGTTTTATAAAAAATACTTTAGTGATTACCCTGCCCGGCTCACCCAAAGGTGTAGCCGAAACGATAGATGCCCTTTTTCCGCAGGTACTGCATGTATTTAAAGTAAGAGATGGGGCCCGGCATTAAAGGCCTTAATAAATTGAATCAAAGAAAAATGCCTGAACTGTAAATTGCTATTGCTTCACAAAAGGAACCACATGGCTGATTAAAGCATTGCTAAAACGGATATAATAATTTCCGGGTGCCCAATTGCTGATATCTTCCCGGTAAAACAAATTACCACTGGCATCAATTTTTTTACGCTTTAATATTTTGCCCTGCACATCGCTAACAATTACATCCAGCAACATTCTTTGGGCAAATTGCAGGGGCACCTGCACCGTATTGGATGCTGGTGAGGGAAATGCCGGGGCAATTTTAAAAGGCTGCAGTGCTGCGGCAACGTACACTACCGGCGACAAAGTGGTTTTACCATCACTGCTGTATGCGGCAATTCGGTAATAAAAACCACTGTTGTTAGGCGAGGGATCTGCAAACTGATAATTTACAGTGGGAGTGGCCAAAGGATTTGCATTTAACAGGCCTGCCTTTTCAAAATCTCTGCCGTTAATGCTGCGTTCTATCATAAACTGCTTGATGATACAGCCATCACAGGCGGAACGCCAGTTTAACACCGTTTTACCCTGCTGTGCTTTTGCGGTAAAATATTCAAAACGTACGGGCAGCACTGTTACAAATAAATTTTTGGCAATAACCTGCATGGCCAATGCCTCATGTCCCTGTGGATTAATGTGTATGTTATCCCCTAAATCATAACAGCTTTGTATTTTAAGTGTTTCTTCATCTGCAAGAGGTGTAAAAAAGTCGATAGCATATTGGCCAAACACTTCCATAATGGTATCCCTCAGGGCTTTTAACTTTAGCCGCCCGGCATAATTAAAAGAGTTGCGTGGTTGCGAAGTGGCTATATAGCAACGTATGCCATTAGCCATAGCACTATCCATGATTACCTGGTAACATTCAATAATTGCTGCATTGCTGATACGTTCGTAATTATTGGTGGGATAGTTTACGATAATTACATCTGGCTTTGGGCTCATGGCAATTGCCCGGCTGATGTTGGAGGTGGGGTCAGGATTATTTTCATCCTCGGGCGGTACATAACCCGTAGGCATAGCTGAATAACAATCTCTGCCCAGTTTGGCTAAATTAAAAACCGTATCTACATTCATGTACGACTGGCAGTAATTATTGAGCCGGCCCACCCATCCGCTATCTGCCGGGTAGGCAGGCGATGGCGGCGGAAAATAACCGTATGCTGTAGAAGAGCCAATAACACATATCCGCCTGGATTGTGCATGAGCTAAACTGTACAGCAATACCAAAGCTATTGCTGTTAAACTGGTTCTAATAAAAAAACGCATAGTGTGGGGCTACCCTCAAATTGTGAACGTTGCGGAATAGATATTCCAAATATAAGCCCGTTTTTGCTTCGGATAGTGTTCAAAACAGGTGGAAACGGCTGAAATGCTTTGCCTGTGGGCTTTATAATCTTGTATATTTTTTATTTCAATGTTTTGATTTGAATTAAAATTGAACTTCAAATTCCCGTTTATGGATTAAATGATAGTTTTATGGAAAGTTTTAAGCAGGAAAGCAGGATTGCATTTATTTTTATACAATAACACATTATTATGCTGGTTGCAGCACATTATCCCATTAGGTTTTTCCTATTCAGTAAAAAGCTGAGTATGTCATTAAAGAAAAAGTTTATACTATTTGGCCTTGGCCTGCTGCTGCTATTTGTACTCTATCTTGCTTTTAATAACTGGCAGCTAATACCCCAGCCATTCAAAACCTATTCGGCACTCACGGGTACGGATACAACTGCTGCTGCAGTGCAATACAAAAAATACTGCGGCGGGTGCCACGGTATGCAAATGCAAAAATTTGTAACCTACGACTGGAAATTTGGCAAAACAAAATCAGCCATTTTTAAAGCGGTTAAATACGGCTACCTCAACGACGGTATGCCTGCTTACGAAGCAACTTTTAGTGACGCAGAAATTTATGCCCTAAGCGATTACCTGCTTGGCGGTATTGAAAAAGCACAAAACATTAACACCACAGCAACTGTATCAAAAGGTATATTTCAAACAGAAACAGTAACTATAAAAACAGATACTATTGCTTCGGGCATGCAGGTACCCTGGTGTATCGATTTTTTACCGGGGGGTGCCATGCTGGTTACCGACAGGGAGGGCAGTTTGTACAAAGTAGATACCGATAAAAAAATGTACAATATTACAGGGGTGCCAAAGGTTGTGGCAAAGGGACAGGGAGGATTGCTGGATGTGTTACTGCATCCTGATTTCGAGAAAAATCACCTGGTATTCCTTTCTTACAGCAAACCCAAAAATGAGGATGCCTCCATGGCCACCACGGCTATTATGAAAGCTACTTTAGAGGGCAATACACTTACCGGCCAACAGGATATTTTTGTGGCGCAACCCTACAGCAGTACCAGGCACCACTATGGCGGCCGCATGGTATTTGGCAAAGATGGCTGCCTGTATTTTTCTGTTGGCGAAAGAGGTAATGAAAAACAAAATCCTCAAACACTTACAAACGATCTCGGTAAAATTCACCGCATCAATACTGATGGCAGCATACCTGCAGATAACCCATTTGTACAAGTTAAATATGCCAGCCCCTCAATTTACTGCTATGGCAACCGTAATCCGCAGGGGCTTGCCCTGCATCCACAAACCGGGGAACTTTGGGAAAACGAACACGGGCCAATGGGTGGCGATGAAATCAATATTATTAAGCCCGGTAAAAATTATGGATGGCCCGTAATTACCTATGGTATTAACTATAATGGCACTCCCATTACCGATAAAACTGCTTTGCCCGGCATGGAGCAACCCATACATTTTTGGGTGCCCTCCATTGCACCCGGAGCCTTAACTTTTGTAAAGGGCAACCGGTACAAAGGCTGGGAGGGTAATGTACTTTCGGGCTCTTTAAAATTTCACAACATCAGCCGCTGTACACTTAATGGAAATGCAATTGTATATGAAGAAACAATTTTGAAAGATGCAGGAAGGGTAAGGGAAGTAAAAACCGGACCCGACGGGTATGTATACATTACGGTTGAAAGCCCGGGTTATGTATTAAAACTTACCCCTGTAGAATAAATAAATTCTTCAATTTGCCCGGGCACTCCTTTTAGTATCTTTGAATAATGAATCCGGTAGCTCAAAAAACCTTTGTTGTACTGCTTACGGGCATTATCCATTGTACGGTTGCGGCACAATCTGTAGTACCCGATTTAACTTTTGGTGTTGCAGGTAAAATCAGTATCAATTATGCTACCGATGCACCAACTTTTGCTACCTGTGCAGCAATGGCATCAGATGGAACCATTACTATTGGCGGCAATATCATTGCGAGGCTGCAGCCTAATGGTGCACCAGACTTAAGTTTTAACGGCAGTGGATTTTATTTTAATCCCCAGTTCAATATCGCTCCACGCTCTATTGATGTATACAATGGTGCTGTACTGGCACTTTATAGCGATTATAATACCGACAGCGCCATCATAGTAAAAAAACTTACTCATACGGGTATACCCGACAATAATTTTGGCGATAAAGGTCAATCGCAGGTAGCCCTGCCCGGCCATAAACTTACTGGTAATAAAATACTGGTACAACCCGATGGCAAAATTGTAATAGCCGGTAGTGCCGGCACTGCTGTTTTTATAAGCCGGCTGCTGCCCAACGGTTACCCGGATACCTCTTTTAACCATACCGGCAGTATAATACTGCCTGTTCAAAACGGCACTGCCGCTGCAGTATCTATGGTACTGCAGGGCAGTAATAATATATTTATAACGGGCAAGTATAGCCCGGAAGATAACAGCCCTTCAACATTATTTTGCTTAAAAATATCTACAGCCGGATTACCGGATGCTGCTTTTGCCAATGCCGGTTTTTATATTGAAACAAGTGCAAATAACGCTGCCATATTGCCTGAAGCGATTGCCTTACAGCCAGACGGAAAAATTGTTATTGCTGCCACTGCAGGCACACAAATACTGGTATTGCGGCTGGGCATAAATGGTATTGCCGACAGTAGCTTTAACAACACCGGAAGGGTATACAGTTTTATTGGCCAAAACAATAAGCCTGCCGACCTGCATATAAGGCCGGGCGGTAAAATAATTATTGCAGCAGAAACATTGATTGCACCCGAAGACCCCAGTAACTGGAACTATGCAGCCATACAATTACTTGAAAACGGGCAGCATGATATTGGTTTTAATGGATCTGGAAAAATGTACCAGTCTGTAGCAGGCCTCGATCAATGTGCTGCAGGACTTTTGCAGCCCGATGGCAGGCTGGTACTTGCAGGCTTTGCCAGCGAATTTAGTTTGATAACACTTGTAGGTGTAGATACGCTGGGGCAAACAGATTTTAGTTTCGGACTTGGCGGCATAAGAATTTTACAGCTATTAGGCACCCAGGAAAACCTTGTAGCAGCTTTGGAACACATGGATAATAAAGTGTTGCTTGCAGGTGCAAAAAGCGAAGGTGTGCTGGATAAATCAAATATTGTACTGGTAAGATTAAAGGCTGATGGTACACCCGACAGCAGTTTTGGCACAAATGGTAAAGCCGGTTTTTTACGGAACAATACTATACTAAGGGCCGCAGCACTGCAACAGGATAAAAGCATTGTGCTTTGCGGCAGCTTTTTCGATGAAAATACATCAAGGTTTAGAACCCTCCTTACAAGGTTAACCCCGGGCGCTGCACAGGATAACAGTTTTGCACCACTCAGCAATTTTACGGTACTGTCTGAGCCGGTGCAAAACCAATTGGTGGCAACACCTCTTGTAATTCAACCCGATGATTATATCGTAACCGGCCAAAACCTTACCAATGGCCGTATTGCCATAAACCGGTATGCGGTGCACGGCGATGCAGACGTTTTTTTTGGCAATAATGGTAAAAGAGAAATTTTTGAACCCGGTAAAACATACCACTTCAATAGCGTGGCATTAATGCCCGATGGAAAAATTGTAACCGGTGCTTATGAACAACTTACCGATACCAGCACCGGCATAGCATTATTTCGGCTGATGCAATGGGGACCTGATGATACAGACTTTAATGGCACCGGTACTGTAAAACTTCCATTCATTATTTACGATAACGGGCAGCGCAACAATATCGAAATACTTGCTGATGAAGAAGGCCGGTTGATTGTAGGCGCAACGGTTACCACACCTGGTGATACCGGCAGCTATATAGTGATTACCCGGCTGAACAATAATGGCAGTGCAGATAACAGTTTTAACGAAACAGGAACTGTTACAATACCGGTTGAGCCCGGTTACAAATATGTGCTCAGTAAATTAGCGCTGCACCCGGATAGCAGTATTCTAATTGCCGGAAACGGCACAACTAACGGCAACACTTATCCATTTTTAATGCGGCTTACAAATGATGGAAAAATAGACAGCACTATCGATGCCGGTGGTACTGGTGTGCTGTGGATAGAAAAAAGTGCCGGTGCTGCAGGTAAAACACTGCTGGTGAAGGAAGATAGTACTGTAATTGCTGCCGGCAATATGCATCACAGCAGCACAGGTAACGATTTTGCAGTATCGGCCTATCAGTTGAGGGCTTTACAGGTATACCGGTTTACCGGCAATGGCAACTGGACGGATATTGAAAACTGGCATGGAGGCCTTATGCCGCCTGCCATACTACCTGATAGTGGCTACATATTTATACAACCCCGTACCGGCGGTACTTGTATACTCAACACCACACAAACTTTACAGCAGGGGAGCTGCCTTGTATTGTTATCCGGTAAAAACTTAGTGGTAACCGGCAACCTCATCATAAATTAAACCGACGCATAAGCCACTGCAATTGCAGCGCCTGCTTTTGCATTGTTCAAAATAAGGGCAATGTTCGATTGCAGGCTTTCTCCATGAGTATGTTCGGCAAGGTATTGCAGCAGGAAGGGGGTAACTGCTTTGCCTTTGATGCGTTGTTCGGCGGCCGCAGCCAGGGCTTTTTGAATATGTAATTCCATTTCGGCCTGTGGTATTTCTAAATTACCTGGCAGTGGGTTAGCAATGAGTACCGAACCATTGAGCCCTATACTCCATTTTGTATGCAGCATTTTGGCAATCGCCTCGGGGCTATCCAGTCTCAACGGCGATGGGTAACCGCTTTTGGAAGTATAAAAACTGGGGAATTCATCCTGCCCTAATGTAACCACAGGTATGCCCTGCGTTTCAAGGTATTCAAGCGTAAGTTCAATATCAAGTATTGATTTTACACCAGCCGAAACTACAGCTACCGAAGTTTGTGCCATCTCGGTAAGATCGGCCGATATATCCATGCTGCTGCCTGCACCACGGTGTACGCCACCGGTACCGCCTGTTACAAATATTTTTATTCCTGCCATTGATGCAATACGCATGGTGGCAGCCACTGTTGTGGCACCATACAGCTTTTGGCTAAGTACATAGGGCATATCCCTGAGGCTTACCTTCCATACATTTTTTTCCCGGCCAAACAGTTCAATCGCTTGAGCCGAAAGCCCCACATGGCATTTGCCGTCAATAATAGCAATGGTGGCCGGTATTGCACCATTATCCCTTACCGTTTGTTCTACTGCCAGGGCAGTTTCTACATTTTTAGGGTAGGGCATACCGTGTGAAATGATGGTACTTTCTAAAGCCACCACCGGCTTACCCTGTTGCAACGCCTGTTGTACTTCGGGCAGTATTTGTAAGATAGGATGCATTATTCTTCGTAATATTTTGAAACGAGGTTTAGCAATTTTTGCTGGTTGAGGTGGGTGGCAATAGCACCATGCACCTGTAGTATTTCGGCCGAGAGGGTATGTGCTGTACGCAGGCTGTTGAGGTTATCACGGCCAAAATATTTGGACAGTATAAAACCGCTCACAGAGCCGTCACCAGCACCAGTGCAATCCACCACTTCGGCATTTGGTGCATTAAGCTGCAGGGTTTCTGTTTTTTTATATAATGCCGACCCATGAACACCCCGGTGCAGCCACACATATTGTATGCCCCTGTTAAGCAGTTCATTTATTTGCAGTTCGGTTGTGGTAGCTGCTTCGCTGCACAATGCCGGTAGTTCATCTTCATTGGGTGTAATGAGGTAAAGCCCATCTAAATTGGCTGCAGCAACCTGTTGTGCAGGGGGTACCGATGCCGGCTCAATAATCATTTTAATATCATGCTCCCGGCTAAACTGTACCAGCCAGTTTACAGCCGCTACGCTGATATTGGCATCTGCCAGTATAAATGCTGCGGTGGCCAGCAGGGGAGCCTGCTGCTGCAGGTACTGCGGTGTTATTAAATGCAATGCTGCATTGGTAAGCAGTGCTGTAAAAAGGGAGCCATCGTTGTTGATGATGGCGGTGTATTTGGCAGTGGGTATATCAGCCGTAATGGAAGCCTGCACATTTATACCGGCATCGGTGCAAACAGTTTTAAGCCAGTTGCCATCGGCATCATTGCCAAATACAGAAATAAGCTGTACGGGTATTTCGAGCAGGGACAACTGGTGGGCAATATTTCGGGCCACCCCACCTGCTGCCCGTATACTGGTTACCTCGTTGGTGGTGTGCATAAGCATGGGCTGCTGTGCATGAAATAATTCATCTACCAAAGCAGATCCAATGCAGATTACAGGTTTTTGCATGGGCGCAAATGTAAGGAAACTTGTATTGAGGCAACTGCTGTATACTAACCGGTTGCAGACAGGGTGTACATAAAAATCCCCCCGGCCTTAACCAGGGGGCGTTGTTTTGGCAAACAATCGATACTTATTTTATTACCGGAGCGGCGGCTAATATTTCGGGCGACACACCGGCGGCATATTTTTCAAAATTCTGGATAAACTGCCCGGCTAATTTTTTTGCAGCAATATCGTAGGCAGCTTCATTAGCCCAGGTGCTGCGTGGGTTTAAAATATTACCGGGCACCCCTGGGCATTGCAGCGGCATCAGCATACCAAATACAGGGTGCGCTGTGTATTCAGCTTCATCCAGCCTGCCATCCAGTGCAGCGGCTATCATGGCCCGGGTATAATCCAGGTTCATCCTTTTGCCTACACCATAAGGGCCGCCACTCCAGCCGGTATTAATCATCCATACTTTTACCTGTTGTTCTTTCATTTTTTTGCCTAACATTTCGGCATATACGCCGGGATGCAGGGGTAAAAACGGGGCGCCAAAACAGGCGCTAAAAGTTGATTTAGGCTCCAGCACACCGGCTTCGGTACCGGCAATCTTAGCCGTGTAGCCGCTAATAAACTGGTACATGGCCTGCCCTGGTGTAAGCCTGCTGATTGGGGGCAGCACTCCATAGGAATCGCAGGTAAGAAAGAAAATATTTTTTGGTGCTGCACCTATAGCCGGTTCTTTAATATTGCTGATATGATATAGCGGATAGCTTACCCGGGTATTGGGCGAAATGGCTTTACTACTGTAATCTACTTTATTGGTGCCTTCAATAAACGGGGTGTTTTCCAGCAGGGCACCCTGCTTTATGGCACGGAAAATATCGGGTTCTTTTTCTTCGGTAATATCAATGGTTTTTGCATAACAGCCCCCTTCAAAATTGAATACGGTATTAGCCGTCCAGCCATGTTCGTCGTCGCCTATCAATTGCCGGTTGGGGTCGGCGCTGAGGGTGGTTTTGCCGGTGCCGCTTAATCCAAAAAAAATAGCGGTATCCCCATTTTTGCCCACGTTGGCCGAGCAGTGCATACTAAGCACGCCTTTGTCGTGTGGCAATATGTAGTTGAGAACGGAGAAAATGCCTTTTTTCATTTCGCCGGTATAACCGGTACCACCAATTAATATGGTACGCCGGGTAAAGCTTACCATTACAAAATTGGGATTACGGGTGCCATCAGTTTGGGGATTAGCTTTAAATTCCGGTGCCTGTATAATTGTCCAGTCGGGCACAAAATTTTCAAGCTCTGTTTCTGCAGGCCGCATAAACATATTGTAGGCAAAAAGATTGCTCCAGGGGTTTTCATTAATTACCCTGATATTGAGGCGGTAGGCCGGGTCGGCACAGGCAAAGCAATCTCTTACCCATATTTCTTTGTCCTCGAGGTACTGCATCATTTTGCTGTACATTTTATCAAAATAATGCGGCTCGATGGGAATATTAAATTCGTTCCAGTGGATGCTCCCGTCGGTGAGTACATCTTTTACCGTAAACTTATCATCGGGGCAGCGGCCCGAAAACTGGCCGGTATTAATCACTAAAGCGCCGGTATCACTTAGGCGGCCCTGGTTGCGGTCAACAGTTTGTACAATTAATTCCTGTGGAGAAAGCTGGTAATACACATTTTCACTCATCTTCAGTCCTAATTGTAATAATGCCTGGGCAGGAATGCTGGGTAATACGGGAAATGACATAGCTGGTAGAATATTTTTATGCAATCGTACTTATACAACGCAAAAGTAGGATTTAGATTTTCTTAAAAAAATAGAAAGTCAAATGCCTTTTTAATGCCTTTTTTACTAAAATCATTAAATATTTACAAAAATGCAAACGTTCCCGGGGTTTTTAGACAAATTTGAACAATCGGAATGATTACTTAAAGGCTTCCTATATTTTAAAAAATATTTGCACAAGCTGTGTATATCGGTATTTGAAGGCGGTATGCCCGGAATGTGCATTTCATTTAACAGTATATTGCAAGCGTAATTAATTTTCAATGAAATACCTGCCGCTCAACCCGGAGCTATTTATTCAAAACCGCAATCGGTTCATCAGCCGGATGCAACCCAACTCCATCGCTATATTTAACAGCAACGACGAATTGCCCAGTAATGGTGATGCCCTGCACCGTTTTAAGCAGAATTCCGACTTATTCTGGCTAACGGGAATTGAGCAGGAGGAGAGTATGCTGGTACTTTTTCCGGGTAATCCCGATCCAAAATACCGGGAAGTGCTGGTGCTGGTAAGGCCCAATGCATTGAAGGAAAAATGGGACGGCCACCGCCTGCGCCGGGAAGAAGCCACTGCTATTTCGGGCATTGCAACCATTATATGGCTGGATAGTATTGAAAGCGTACTGCAGGGATGGATACATACTGCCGATACTATTTACCTTAATACAAATGAGAACGACCGTAAGGCTTCTGCCGTTCCGGTAAAAGATTATCGTTATGCCCAGGAAATGCGCCAGCGTTTTCCCCTGCACCAATACCAGCGCAGTGCAAAAATTTTGAAAACATTAAGGGCTGTAAAAACACCGCTTGAGGTAGAAGTTATCCAGAAAGCGATTGATATCACTGAAAATACGTTCAGGCGCTTATTGCATTTTATTAAGCCCGGTGTGATGGAGTACGAAATTGAGGCCGAAATTGTGCACTCTTTTTTATGCCAGCGTGCCACCGGTGAAGCCTATCATTCTATCATTGCCAGTGGCGACAGGGCCCGTGTGCTGCACTATATTGAAAATAATAAACCCTGTAAAGAAGGCGAACTGGTGCTGATGGATTTTGGCGCAGAGTATGGCCGCTATTGTGCCGACCTTACCCGTACTGTACCGGTAAGCGGCAAATTTACCCGGAGGCAAAAAACATTGTATAATGGCTGCCTGCACCTGCACCGCTTTGCTGCCAGTATTTTAAAACCCGGCATCAGTATCATTGATTATACCGAGAAGGTGGGGGATGAGGCTACTGTTGTTTTTCAAAAACTTGGGCTGCTGAAAAAAACAGATATTAAAAATGAAGACCCTGCCAACAGGGCTTACCGCAAATATTTGTATCATGGCATATCGCATCATCTGGGCATTGATGTACACGACCTTGGCACCCGTACCGAACCGATTAAGCCGGGTATGGTATTTACCATCGAGCCGGGTATATACGTAGAGGAGGAGCAGGTGGGCATACGCATTGAAAACAATTTTTTAATTACCCGTAATGGAAATAAAGATTTAATGAAAAATATCCCGATAGAAGCAGACGACATAGAATCAATCATGAAAAACAGAATAGCATAATGAAACAAATCCCCAATCTTTTTACTTTATTGAATTTAATCTTTGGCTGCATAGGCATTGTGTTTGTACTGCATTCAGAAAATATCAGCATTTATACCAGCGAAGAATTTACCAGCAGTTTTAATATACCCGAAAATTTGGCAGCCGGTGCTTTGTGTATTTATGCCGCCGCCCTGGTAGATTTTTTAGATGGTTTTGTAGCCCGTTTTTTTAAGGTAAGTTCCGAAATGGGCAAGCAGCTTGATTCGCTGGCCGATGTAGTAAGCTTTGGTGTGGCGCCGGGTGTAATTATTTTTCAATTGCTGCGTATGAGTTTTATGAGGGAGGAGAACGGGCTGGATGTATCCACTGCATGGTTGCTGCCGGCATTTATCATTACCGCTGCTGCTGCTTACAGGCTGGCAAAATTTAATCTTTCCACCAGCCAGCAGTGTTCATTTAGTGGGGTGCCTACTCCCGCTGTGGGTTTGCTGATTGCTTCCTTTCCTTTAATACTGCACTACGGCTCTGCTGTTTTTAATATAAACAGCCTGCTGGTAAACAAATGGTTTTTATATACCGTAGTACTTTTAGTAAGCTGGCTGATGGTGAGCAGCCTGCCTATGCTGGCCCTAAAGTTTAAAGATTTTACTGTAAAAAATAATTTGCCCCGCTACATACTATTGGCACTGGGTATAATTGCAGCATTGGTTTTACACTGGCTGGCTGTACCCATTATTTTCATTGCCTACATTCTTATATCTTTGGCCTTCAAAAACAAACCCACCACATGATTTATACTGCACAGGTAAAAGTAATGCCACATAAAGAGTTGCTGGATCCACAAGGCAAAGCCGTATTAGGCGGATTACGTAATCTTGGATTGAACAATATCAGCGATGTGCGTATTGGTAAAAATATCACCCTGCAGGTAGAAGCTGAAAGTGCCGATGCGGCAAAAACCGTGGCTGAAGAAGCTGCCAAAAAACTGCTGGCCAACCCCGTGATGGAAATGTTTGAAGTAGTGATTCACTAATTTAATCCTTCGCCGGTGAGGGCATACTTCATCTCTTGTAGGTGATGCCTTCCGCTAATCGCTTTTATAAGTCTGCATACCGGCAAATCAAATTGTATATACCTGCTCATGCTTTACATTGTTCCATCCCCAATAGGCAATCTTGCCGATATTACTTTCAGGGCTGTGGAAGTGTTAAAGGCAGTTGATTTAATTTTAGCAGAAGATACCCGTACCTCACAGGTGCTGCTACAGCATTATCAGATACAAAAGCCCATTACACCGTATCACCAGCATAATGAGCATAAAGTATTGCAGCATTTGGTAGAGCAGTTGCAGGCTGGTAAAACTATGGCCCTGCTTACCGATGCCGGCACACCGGGCATCAGCGATCCGGCATTTTTGCTGGTAAGGGAATGTGTGCGCCAAAATATAAAAGTAGAAACACTGCCCGGCGCCACTGCATTTGTACCGGCACTGGTTAACAGTGGCCTGCCCATCAACAGCTTTTGTTTTGAAGGTTTTTTACCATTGAAAAAAGGCAGGCAAACCCTGCTGAAAAAATTAGCAGAAGAAGAAAGAACCATGGTGTTTTACGAAAGCCCGATGCGGTTAGTTAAAACGCTGAAAGAATTTGTTGACTATTTCGGTGCAGAAAGGTCTTGTAGTGTTAGCCGTGAGTTATCCAAAAAGTTTGAAGAAAACAAACACGGCAGCCTGCAGGAAGTATATGATTATTTTGCTGCAACTACAGTAAAAGGAGAGATTGTAATTGTTGTGGCAGGTAAAGCGTAATCGTTTTGCCGGGTTGCTTACCCGGCAAATCTGCAAAGCAGCATGGTGTTTTTTACTCAGGCTACTGCGGCTTCGTTCAGTTCTTCCTCTATCAGTACATGCAGCTTGTTTTCGTTTTCGAGCACCCAACGGGGTATTTGCTGCTGTACAATTTTCCAGTTATCATTTTCTTTCAGCATATCGAAGCAAATGCGGTGCAGGCTGCCATCGGTAACATCTACCGAAAAAGCAAGAGGATGTTTTTGCCTGCTTAGCCTGGTAAAATTAAATTCCCTGAGTTTGCCGTCGGCCTTTACAATTTTGCTGAACTGGATATTCATACTTTAATTTCTACACTAATTTAACAGCAATATCTATG
Source organism: uncultured Chitinophagaceae bacterium (assembly GCA_937873715.1). Taxonomy (GTDB): domain Bacteria; phylum Bacteroidota; class Bacteroidia; order Chitinophagales; family Chitinophagaceae; genus Ferruginibacter. The sequence continues at coordinate 66,592 of CALMYJ010000029.1, read as the reverse complement.
CTATTATTGTACCCAAAAACTAAAGTGGATAAATAGGCGGTTATGCACATTTTTTAGGGCATTTTATAGCAGAAAGACTAAGGGTTGATTTAAATTTTATTCCCTGATATGCCAAGCCTTAGGTTGTACAAAAGCACGGATGCCCTGGTAAGCAAGTGTGCTGCCGATGCCTGATTGTTTTCTTCCGCTCCAGGGTAAAGCAGCGCTTACACGGTCGCAGCAATTCCAATACACCGTGCCTGTATTCATTTGCCGCATGATGGCTTCGGCTCTTTCGTAATTTTTACTATACACAGCAGCAGTAAGTCCGTAATCCGTATCCAGCATCAGTTGTATGGCTTCTGCATCGCTTTGCACTTTTTGTATGCCTATCACCGGGCCAAAAGATTCTTCTTTCATCAACAGCATGCTATGATTAACATTTATGAGTATCGCCGGAGTAATAAAATAGCCCTTACTATCTGGAATGGTGCCGCCGCATAAAAGGGTGGCACCTTTATGCACAGCATCTTCAATTTGATGTAGTAAAAAATCTCTCTGTGCTTTTCTGGTAAGCGGACCACAATCGGTTGCCTCATCCATAGGGTTACCCACTTTTAATTGCCTGCACTGTTGTACAAATGATTCCACAAAAGCATCAAAAATATTTTCCTGTACATACACTCTTTCTACTGCACAGCAGCTTTGGCCGTTATTATATACCACGCCTTCCAGTACAGCAGCGGCGGTTTTTGAAATATCTTCCACATCATCCATTACAAATAATGGGTCTTTACCGCCAAGTTCAAGCTGGCAGGGCACTAATTTAGGCGCCACTTTTTGTGCAATGTATTGTCCTGTTTTGTAACTGCCGGTAAAAAAATAACCGTCCATTGGCAATTGCAGTAAGTGCTCACCCACAGCAGCACCACCAGTAAGCAGTTGAAAACAATTTTCGGGCAAACCGGCTTCGTACAGCAACCTGTGGATGTGCATGCCCGTTAGTGTACTGTATTCGGAAGGTTTATACAGTACTGCATTACCGCCAAGCAGCGCCGGTATAAACACATTTACCCCTACGAGATAAGGATAATTCCATGCCGAGATATTGGCAATAACCCCAAGCGGCTCGTAGGTAATTTTTTCTTTTGTGGCCGATTGGGTATCTACCCATTCTTCGGCTAAATATTTGGACGTATTCCTTATAAAAAAATCAATTCTTGCAAGGGCGCCATTCATTTCGTTGTACGACTGGCGGATGGGCTTGCCTACCTCAGCAGTAAGTGTTTCGGCTAATTGCTGTTGCTGGGTTTTAAGCAACTGGTAAAAGCGTTCAATTACCTGTATCCTTGTATCAACGGGTACTGCAGCCCATGCAGGCTGTGCTTTTTGCGCCAGCTCAAATTTTTGTTGTACGGCTTCCGCTGAATCTTCTTTAATTTCTGCAATGATGGCTTCTGTAGCCGGGTTAACCACCTGTATCATGCTTTTGCTGCTTTTGATTGTTGTACTTCCTGAATAAAATAATCCCGGATATTTTTGGATAAGGGAGATGTTTCTAATTGCATTGTATACATCCGCTCCGGGTGCCACTGTACACAAAGCAGGAAAGGTTTGCCTGCTTTTTCTTTCCATTCATAGCCTTCAATGATACCATCTGCTGATACCGCATTTGCCTGTAACCCTTTACCCAACTGTTGCACACACTGGTGATGGGCACTGTTGATTTTGCCCTCCTGTACCTGTACGCATTGCTGCAGTAAAGTACCCTCTTTAATTTTTACTTTATGCAGTTTGTCGGCGCCTTCATTGCGGTGTATGCTGTTAGCTTCACCTAAATCCTGCGTAAGGTTGCCACCCAGTATGCAATTAATCAACTGCATGCCCCGGCATATACCGAGTACGGGGATTTGCCGCTGCATACATTGCTGAAACAATTCAATTTCAAAATCATCTCTTGCTATATTAAAATTTGCCGGTGCATTGGGGTAGCCGGTATGGTTACTGCCGTAGTTTTTGGGGTGTGCATCCACGCCGCCGGAAAATACAACGGCATCCAGCTCTTGTACCAATGTGGCATTGTTTTCGTCAACCGCTAATTTTATAATTTCAACAGCATCGTTGCCTTTCAACCATTGTACATAGTTCTGGTGTTTTTCTTCGCTGCCGGTATAGGTTAAACCAATTTTTAATGTTGTTTCCATTTATAGCGCTTCAGTATATAGTTGTTTAAAATCGGCCTGGGATACAGGTTTGGGATTGTTAGGATGGCAGAAGTCTGCAAAGGCAAGTGCCGACAGTGTTTCGATATGCTCTGGCTTTACGCCAATATCCCTGAGTTGTGTGGGCAAACCTAATTTTTGATTGAGTTGAAAAAGATGCTGCACTACGGCATCGCTGTTTTTATCTTTTAATTCAAATGCATCTGCCATTCTTTTGAAAGCAGGCTCAAGCCCCGGTACATTAAAACGCATACCATAAGGCAGGTTTACCGCATTTGCCAGTCCATGATGGGTATCTAATAAAGAGGAGAGGGGATGCGCCAGCGAATGAACCACACCCAGCCCCTTTTGAAATGCCACTGCACCCATCAGCGAAGCTATCATCATTTTACTTCTTGCTTCCAGCGTAGACTGATGCACCGCTGCTTCTATAGATTCATTGATGAGCCTCATACCTTCTAACGCAATGCCTTCGGCCATTGGGTGAAATCCTTTGGCAATAAAAGCTTCCATATTATGTGTAAGCGCATCCATACCGGTTGCGGCTGTAATAAAGGGTGGCAATTCCATCGTAAGCAGTGGATCGGCAAATACAATTTTGGCCAGCAGTTTTGGCGAAAACAAAATTCTTTTTCGGTGTGTATCATCTTCCGAAATGATGGCACTGCGGCCCACTTCGCTGCCGGTGCCGCTGGTGGTGGGCACTGTGATAAAATGGGGCACTGCTTCGGTTACATATTTATCGCCGCCGGTTAAATCATCATAGTCAAATAAATCCCTGTGGTGGTGAATGCTTAATGCAATTGCCCGGGCCACATCCATAGCAGCGCCACCGCCTATGCCGATGATACTATCCCTGCCTGTGGCTTCATAAGCAGCTTTCCCATTTAACACATCGCTCTTAACCGGGTTTTTATGAATGTTTGCAAATACTTCAACCGAAATTGCTTTAGCAGAAAGTGCATTTTTAATACGGGTAAAAAAATCCAGGTGCTGCACTGTTGGGTCGGTTACCAGCAAAGGTTTTTTGCAGTCGTTATTTAGCAAATACTCCGGTAATTCATTGATAACGCCAGCACCAAAGCGAATGATAGTTGGAAAATTATACTGCCTTATGCTATTAAAATCTGTCATGGATAAATAAAAAATTCTAAAACGTCTTAAAATTGTTAACCTAAATCTTGGAGCGTCTTCAGGGTTTTGAACAATCAAAAAATATACAATAATATATTCCACCCACTCAACCTCTTAAACCTTTCCAAACCTTTAAATAATCTCCATATACCGCTTCATCTCCCAATCGGTAACTACTTTCATAAACTGCCGCCATTCCCACTCCCTTGTTGCTGTAAAATGCGCTACAAATGTCTCGCCAAACAATTCCTTAGCTATGCCTGAATTTTTCATAGCCTGTGTGGCTTCCCATAAATTTTTAGGCAGTACACCATTTTTTATATCCGTATAGCCATTGCCGTTGGTAGCCTTTGTTTTTAATTTCATGTTGTTTTTTATACCATATAAACCACTGGCCAGGCAGGCAGCCATAGCTAAGTAAGGGTTGCAATCGCTGCCCACAACCCTTGTTTCCAGTCTTGTTGCTGTCGGGCTGCCGGGTAAGGCCCTTAATGCAGTGGTGCGGTTGTCGATGCCCCAGGTTAAAGTGGTGGGAGCCCAGGCACCTTCCACCAATCGCTTATAGCTATTTACAGTAGGGGCATACATGGGTAATATATGGGGCATGCAGTGCAATAGCCCGGCCATATAGCTTTCCATGAGTGTACTAATGCCGGTTTTTGATTTGGCAGTATAAAACAGGTTTTGGTTGCCGGCTGCATCCCACAGGCTTTGATGCACATGGCCGCTGCAGCCGGGCAGGCTCTCTGTAAACTTGGCCATAAAAGTGGCGATGATGCCATGCTGTTTTGCAATTTGCTTAACGCTGCTTTTAAACAGCACGGCCCTGTCGGCAGCTTCAATGATGTCGGAATAAGTAATGGCAGCCTCATATACACCAGGGCCTGTTTCGGTATGCAGTCCTTCTAAAGGGATATCAAACTTTTTCAGGCTATGGTAGATATCGTAAAAAAAAGCCTGCTTTTCGGCCGCTCTCAGCATGGAGTAACCAAACATGCCCTGCGTAATGGGCCGGGTATCAGCAAAAGACTTTTGATGCAGTTCATTGGCATTGTCCTTAACATTGAACCATTCAAATTCCTGCGAAAAAAAAGGCGTATACCCGGCACGTATAGCTTCGTTGTTTATTCGTTTCAGCAGGCTACGTGGACAGATGGCTAAATCTTTACCTTTTTCATCTTTAAAATCAGCAAGAAAAAAAGGGGTGTCATTTTCCCAGGGTATTTTTCTAAAACTGTCAAAGTCTATCACGGCTGTAGCATCCGGATAACCGGTATGCCAGCCTGTATAGGCTGTATTATCATAAGCCATATCGCCGCTATCCCAGCCAAATACCACATTACAAAAGCCAAAACCTTTTTCAGCAATGGCAACGAATTTTTCAAAGCTGATGAGTTTGCCACGAAGCACCCCATCTATATCTGTAACAGCCAGTTTGATGGCATCGGCATTATTTGCCTGCAGCAGTTGCAATATTTCATGCCTGGTTTGTGGTTGCATGTGTTTGTTTTTTTGTAAAAATGCTATACCAAATATAAGCCAGCACCACTATTCCCATAAACAGGGCAAAGTGAATATAATATTGTGCAATCATGGCCGCCAGCGCACCAACGGCAATGGTTAATGCCACTATGGGGAAATATGGGTAAACAGGTGTTTTGAATGGCCGGTGCAGTTGTGGTTCTTTTTTGCGTAGCAGCAATACACTAATCATCCCAAAAATATACAGGCTTATAGCGCCAAAGCAGGCAATGGTAATGATATCACCCGTTTTGCCCGTACAAAGTGCAGCGATACCAATAAGCATATTTAATACAAGTGCATTGGCAGGTGTATTAAAGCGGGGGTGAATTTTTCCAAAAACCTGTGGAATGCAGCCAGCCCTGCCAAACTCGTAACTGGCCCTGCTGGCCGCCAGTATTAATCCATGAAATGAAGCCACCAGGCCCATAAGGCCGATAGTGATTAACAGGTGATACAGCCAGCCGCTGCTACCGGTTACCTGTGCCATAGCGAGGGGCAGGGGAGAATCCGATGCCGGTGCGCCGGGTGAAGGAAAAACAATTTTTTCCCAACCTCCAACACCAGTTGCCGAAAAAAATACCAGCACACAAAGTATAACCAGCGTAAGTAATGCAGCGCCAAATCCTCTTAACACATTACGCTGTGGCTGTATGGTTTCTTCTGCCACATTGGCCACACCTTCCAGCCCGAGGAAAAACCAAAGTGCAAATGGAACGGCAGCCCACACCCCGTTCCAGCCATTGGGAAAAGCATTAACGGTAATATTTTTCCATTCAAAATGGGGGAGGGTGATGCCGCAAAAAAGCAGCAGTTCAAATACAGCGAACCCGGTTATTACAAGCTCAAATGTGGCTGCTGCTTTTACCCCATAAATATTAAGTGCGGTAAAGAGGATATAGGCTGTAACAGCAATAACAGGAACGGGTACCTGCGGAAAAAAAATATGAAAATAAGCACCGATGGCTGCGGCTATGGCAGGCGGTGCAAATACAAATTCAATTACCTGTGCCATACCGGCAATAAAACCCCATTGCCTGCCCAGCGCCCTGCAGGCATAATCAAACACACCACCGGCCCTTGGTATGGCACAGGCCAACTCGGTATATGAAAATGTAAATGTGATGTAAAGGAGTATGATGAAACCCGTAGCAATGCCCAGTCCGAGAGTGCCGCCTTCGGCAAGGCCGAGGTTCCAGCCAAAATACATGCCGCTGATCACATAGCCTACCCCAAGCCCCCAAAGCATAACGGGGCCAAGTGTTTTTTTTAAGGAAGGGGTGTAAGCTTTATTGGCTGTTGAAGGCATCTGTATAAAGATAGCATTGAAAACAGCTTCGGTTATTTAAATCATAAAATTTAATACCCGGGTGATGCCCTTAAGCCGTCGCTCCTTTTATTTTTCCTCCTGCTCCTCATCCATTTCCAGGATTAAATTGGCCACCAGGGCTGTCCACCCGGTTTGATGCGATGCACCGAGGCCTTGTCCTGTATCGCCATGGAAAAATTCGTAAAACAAGTGTTGTTCTTTAAATCCGGGAGCAGCCCATTCCGGTTGCTGGCTGTTGTGGTAGCGGTACATACCGCTATCGGTGCGTTCAAATATTTTTAAGATACGCTTTGTTAATGCGTTTGCAATTTGTTTCAGGTTAAGCTTATTGCCCGATCCGGCCGGGAATTCGTACGTATAAGCGTTACCGTAATATTCGTAATATTTACGCAGCGAATGAATAATAAGGTAATTGAGGGGCAGCCAGATTGGACCCCGCCAGTTAGAATTTCCGCCAAACATGGAGCTGGTGCTTTCTCCCGGTTCGTACTGGATGCTGTACTGGTGTCCGTGATAACCAAAGCTGTAGGGTTGCTGCTGGTGTATTTTTGATAAGGAACGAACGCCGTAATCGGATAGAAACTCTGCTTCGTCGAGCAATCTTTTTAATAAATGCTCCAGCCTGTCGCCCACCATAATGGCAAATAAATAATTACCATCGCTGTTCTTTTTATCAATGTCAGAAATCACCCGGGTTAAATCGGGCCGGGTGAGGCGAATTACTTCGAGGCGGGTATTAAACTGCCGCAGGGTTTTAAATACATTACTGTTGATGATTTCTACAGCCAGCAGCGGGATAATACCAATCAGCGACCGGATTTTGAGCCGCTGGCTGGCACCGTCTTCAAACTGGATGGCATCGTAATAAAATTTATCCTCATCGTCCCACAGCGATATATCTTTTTTGCCAATATGGTGCATGGCCCAGCCTATATTGAGAAAATGCCTGAAAAACTTTGCTGCGGACTCCTCGTAAGACATGTTGTATTGTGCCAGCTCCAGCGAAATACGCAACATATTAATGGAGTACAATGCCATCCAGCTTGTGGCATCGGCCTGCTGTAATTTTTTTATACCAGGTGGCATGTGGTTCCTGTCGAACACACCAATATTATCAAGCCCTAAAAAACCACCTTCAAAAATATCGGTGCCATTGGCATCTTTTTGGTTAACCCACCAGGTAAAATTCATCAGCAGTTTTTGAAAAGCCCTTTCTAAAAAATCCCAGTCGGGCTTTCCGGTTTTTTTACGGTCGGCTTCAAATACATACCATACGCCCCAGGCATGCACGGGTGGGTTTACATCGCTAAAGTTCCATTCATAGGCCGGTATCTGGCCATTTGGATGCATATAGTATTCCCTGAGCACTACCAGTAATTGTTGTTTGGCAAAATCGGGGTCGGTATGTACAAATGTGGCCGCATGAAAGGCAAGGTCCCAGGCTGCAAACCAGGGGTATTCCCATTTATCGGGCATCGATATTACATTGCGGCAGGTGAGGTGCTGCCAATCGAAGTTGCGCTTATGCTGCCGTGGTGGCGCTGTTTCGCCAGGCTCGCCAAAATGCCATTTAAACACATCGAAGTAGTAAAACTGTTTTGTCCATTGCAGGCCTCCAAAAGCGCTGCGGAGCAACTGTTTTTTAGCGGTATCGATATGCCTGGGAGTGATGGTTTTGTAATAACTATCTGTGTCGGCTATGCGTTTTGTAAATGTGGTTTCAAAGTCTTGCCAGGGGGCTTGCAGTTGGTTTTTGCTCAGCCTTATTTTAAACACTGCTTCAGCGCCACCCTCAATATTTGCTTTTAGCCAAACGGCAGCTTTAGTACCGTTTTTTTGGGGGTTTACGGTGGGTTCGCTATTTACTACATAATTATTAATTCCATCTTTCACATAGGCCGTATCGTTAGGCCGGTGGTACATCCGCTGGTTGTTGGTTTCATTTTCGCAAAACAACTGCTCGCCGGTTTCATGGTACAGGAAAAAATTTCCGTTACGGGCCGAACTGGCCTGTAAGCATCCGGGTGACAGGGATATGATTTCGGGCCGGGTAAAGCGTGGGTTGTGCCGCCAGAAATTGCGGAACCAGATATGGGGTAATACGTGTATTTCGGCAGCATTGGCTCCACGGTTGTGTATGGTGATACGCATCAAAATATCATTGATCTCATCCTTAGCGTATTCGATATAGCAATCAAAATAGCGGTTGTTTTTGAATATGCCGGTATCTGCCAGTTCAAATTCAGGGCTGTGCCTGTCCCTGCGGTTCTTTTTTACCAAATCAACATAAGGAAAGGCTTCCTGTGGATACTTGTACAAAAATTTGCAGTACGAATGGGTGGGGGAGGAATCTATATGAAAATACACTTCCTTCACATCTTCACCGTGGTTACCCTCACCATTGGTTAAGCCAAAAAGCCGCTCTTTCAGAATTGGGTCTTTTCCATTCCAAAAAGCAGGTGCCAGGCAAAGTACCTGGTCGGCATCGCAAAATCCGGCAATACCTTCCTCACCCCAGCGGTAGGCGTAGCTACGGGCCAGGTCGTGGTTCACATAATTCCAGGCATAACCCTCGGGGCTATAATCTTCTCTTACGGTTCCCCATTGCCGTTCCGAAAGATAGGGCCCCCATTTTTTCCAGTTCTTATTGTTTCCTGAATTCTGCAGTCGTTCATTTTCTTTGCTGCCCATATATACGTTATAAATAAAAATATATGAATTGATCGATGCCTTTTCATTATAAATATATCTTTAATCTGCTCGTTTTATGCAAAATATTATTCCCAAAATAAAAAATGTAGGGTTTTATGTGGGTTTTGGTTGAAAAAACTGTTGGCGCATACACTTCCTTCTTTAAAGTTGCGATTATTATTTTATCATGAATTATATGAACGGTAGTTGTTGTTGTAGAAGAATTTGGCTTAACCATCAAAATAGTTACCTTTGCGACAGTTCACTATGCAACTATTGACTCATGAACAGTAAAGAATTACCTGATACACTGGGCTTTATGATTGTGCACACGGGCAAAATGCTGTTAAGAAGTATCAATAGCACATTTGCCTGCATTCGCAACGATATCACATTTGAGCAAATGGGGGTATTGTACTATATCTCCCGGAGCAAAGGCAAGGAACTGATACAACAGGATATTGCCGAAATTATGGATAAACCAAAATCTTCCATACTTCGGAATATTGATTTATTGGAAGAGAAAGGTTTTGTACGCCGGCTGTCATCCCCTGGCGACCGCAGGAAAAATGTGATAGAACTTACTGCAGAAGGTAAGGCCATAATAGATGAAATGCACCAGCATTTTATGTCGCAGGATGCATTGTTGAAAGAAGGTATACCGGAGGAAGAACTGGAAACCTGTATGGGAGTGCTCACTAAAATATTGCGCAAATGCAGTATTGGTATGCAGCGTAAAGTATGTACCGAGGTATAAGTTATTAACTATTATGGAATAAATCGCCGTAACAATTTGTTAACTTTTAACTATTTTTAAAACTAATTAGCGAAAATAAAACCACAGTATGAGCAATAAAGCCCTGGTAAAAAAAGTAAGTGCTTTTAAAACTGTAGATAATTTAAAAGCAGCGGGTATCTACCCATTCTTCAGGCCACTTCAATCCGATCAGGACACTGAGGTGATAATTGGCGGCAAACCCACCCTAATGTTTGGCTCCAACAGCTATCTTGGTCTTACCAACCATCCACTCGTAAAAGAAACAGCTAAAAAAGCAATCGACAAGTATGGCAGCGGCTGTGCCGGCTCCCGTTTTTTGAATGGTACACTTGATTTGCACCTGGAATTAGAACAAGAGTTGGCCGAATTTGTTGGCAAAGAAGCTGCTTTGGTTTTCAGCACCGGGTATCAGGTAAATCTTGGTGTATTATCGGCACTTGGCGGAAGAAGTGATTATTACTTCTTAGACGAGTTGAACCATGCCTGCATCATAGATGGTGCCCGTTTGTCTTTTTCAAAAATGTACAAATTTGGCCATTCCGATATGGCGCATCTTGAAAAATTACTGGCATCAGTACCATACGAATCTTTCAAACTGATTTCTACCGACGGGGTGTTTAGCATGGAAGGCGATTTAGCCAAACTGCCCGAAATTACGGCACTTGCCAAAAAGTATAATGCCGCAGTTTTTGTAGATGATGCCCATTCGCTGGGGGTATTTGGCAATGGCGGCAGGGGTACTGCATCGCATTTTAACATCACCGATGATGTGGATTTAATTATGGGCACCTTTAGTAAATCCCTGGCTTCCATAGGCGGCTTTGTTGCTGCCGATAAAACGGTAATTGAATACCTGAAGCATCATGCCCGTTCGCTGATGTTTAGTGCCAGTATTTCGCCTGGTGCCGCAGCCAGCGCATTAGGTGCATTAAGAGTGTTAAAAACAGAGCCAGAGCGTATCGATAAATTATGGCAAAATACCAATTATGCCCTCGAAGCATTCCGTGAGGGTGGTTTTGATATAGGCCCAACTGAATCTCCAATCATACCCATTTTTGTAAGGGATAATGAAAAAACATTCAAGATGGCGAGGATGCTGATGGATGAAGGTGTATTTGTAAACCCCGTGGTTTCGCCAGCCGTAAGCAGCGAATCTTCAATGATACGCTTTTCACTCATGGCAACACACTCCTTTGAACAGATAGATTTTGCCGTGGATAAAATTAAAAAAGTAGCAGAAATATTACAGGTTCCGCAGTTAAATATTGTAAAAGTATGATCCAGGTAAAGCCTGTTGTTTCCAAAAAAGAACTGGCGGCTTTTGTTGATTTTCCCCATACTTTGTATAAGAACGACAACAATTACGTGCCAGAGTTGCACATAGCCCAGCGAGACCTGCTAAGCCCCGGCAAACACCCCTTTCACGACAATGCCAAAATGCAGCTTTTTTTGGCATACGATGGAAATGTGGTAGCAGGCAGGATTGCTGCTATCATTAACGGCAATCACAACAAATTCAAAAATACCCAGGATGGTTTTTTTGGTTTCTTTGATACGCCTGATAATTCCGAAACCGCAACAGCCTTATTAACCGCAGCAGAACAATGGTTAAAAGAAAACGGTGCCACCAGGATAATTGGCCCCGTTAACCCATCAACCAATGAAGCCACGGGACTGCTGGTAGAGGGCTTTGATACCCCGCCGGTAGCTATGATGACTTATAATAAACCTTATTATAATAACCTGGTTAGTGCACACGGCTATCAAAAATCTACCGACCTGCTGGCTTATAAGTTAACTACGGCAGGTGTAGATCAAAGAACCCTTAATTTAAATGACCAGTTGCTGAAGCGCTTAGCAATGAGGGGCATACGGCTAAGGCCAATTAAAATGAATGATTTTTACAACGAGGTAGGCAGGGTACTACAGGTATATAATTCAGCCTGGCAGGAAAATACCGGCTTTGTACCCATGACCGAAAAGGAATTTCGATACATGGCTAAAGACCTTAAAATGGTACTCGATAAAGATTTTTGCCTGCTGGCCGAACATAATGATAAAGTTATTGGCTTTGCCCTCGCTATCCCTGATATCAACCAGGTACTCATTAAGGTTAAAAGAGGCAGGCTTTTTCCAACAGGCATTTTTAAACTACTTTTTGGGGTAAAAAAAATAGATTTTTTAAGAGTATTAGCACTCGGTGTAACAGCCGAATACAGGAAGCTTGGCATTGAAGCCTGCTTTTATGCAGCTATTATACAGCAGGCTAAGAAAAAAGGCATCAGGGGAGGAGAAGCATCATGGATACTGGAACATAATGATATGATGAATAACGGGCTTAAAAAACTTAATGCTGAAGTGTACAAAAGGTATCGCATTTTTGAAAAAGCATTATGAAGCAACGGGTATTGATAACAGGCGGTAGTGGATTTTTAGGGTATCACCTGTTGCAGGAGGCTGTACTTGAAGGATACGAAGTATTTGCTGCTGTTCGCAAAAGCAGCAACACGGCACATCTTAACAACCTGCCGGTACAGTTTACCGAAATCAATTACGAAGATGAAGCCGCATTGATAGAAGCGATAGCTGAAAATGAGTATAAGTTTATTATACATGCAGCAGGTGTTACCAGGGCTGATACAGAGGCAGCTTACGATAAAATTAATGCAGGCTATACCGAAGTTTTAGCAAAGGCAGCAGCAGCGCTGAATGGACAGGTAGAGCGTTTTGTACTCATTAGCAGCCTGGCAGCAACCGGACCAGTGGGTTACCATCAAAATCTTATTACCGAGGCAGAACAGGGCACTCCGGTTACCGCCTATGGCAGAAGTAAGCTAAAAGCCGAACAATGCCTGCAGCACATACAGGTACCTTATACCATTATACGGCCAACGGCAATATATGGACCAAGGGACAAAGATCTTTTTTTAATCAGTCGTTCTATTAGCAGGGGTATCGATGCCTATATTGGTAAAATACCACAACAGTTAAGTTTTGTACATGCTGCCGATGTTGCCGCCGCTGTGATGGCTGCACTCAGGCTTAACCGGCAAAATCATTTGTACAATATCACAGATGGTGCTTTGTATGGCCGCTACGATTTTGCTGATATTACCAAAAAGCTCTTGGGCAAAAAAGCACTGAGGCTGCACCTGCCGGTTGGCCTGGTTAAATCGGCCCTGCTGTTGGCCGAAACTGTAGCTAAGCTAAAAAACAAAGTACCGGTAGTGAACCGGGAAAAACTAGCTGAGCTGATGGCGGAAAACTGGGGCTGTGATATCAGCCTGGCAAAAGCAGAGCTTGAGTTTAACCCCAGGTTCAACCTGGAATCAGGCCTGGCAGATACAATAGCCTGGTATAAAGCCAATAAATGGGTTTAATTAAATACGCAGATAATAAGTATAAGTAATTAATTTTCAATTAATAAAACCACTTAAAATGAAACAAGAAATAGTACCGGCCGAAGGAAGGCTGGGAATATTAATCCCAGGTTTGGGTGCGGTAGCCACCACATTTATTGCCGGGGTGGAAGCAGTGAAAAAAGGATTGGCAGAGCCGGTAGGCGCATTAACACAGATGTCGAGCATTAGGGTGGGTAAGCGTACTGAAAACCGCAACCCGAAAATTAAAGAATTTGTGCCACTGGCCGAACTTAGTGATATTGCTTTTGGAGGCTGGGATGTATACGCCGATAATGTATACGACGCTGCTGTAAATGCAAAAGTATTAGAGCGCCCCCTGCTTGATGCTATCAAGCCCGAGCTGGAAGCTATTAAGCCAATGAAAGCCGTTTTTGATAAGTCTTATGTTTCAAATCTTGATGGTACTCATGTAAAGTCAGAGTCAACAAAATACGAACTGGCTCAGGCAGTTATAGCGGATATTGCTAATTTTTTAGCAGCAAATAATTGTAGCCGTGCCGTGATGGTTTGGTGCGGTAGTACTGAAAAGTACATCGAGCAATCGGCAGTACACAATAGCATTGAAGCATTTGAACAGGGATTAAAAGATAACGATCCGCTTATTTCGCCCAGCATGATTTATGCTTATGCCGCTATTAAATCTGGTGTACCTTATGCTAATGGTGCACCCAATCTTACCTGCGATATTCCTGCCCTGGTGCAATTAGCCAAAGATTTACAGGTACCTATTGGCGGTAAAGATTTTAAAACCGGCCAAACACTGATGAAAACAATTGTAGCCCCCGGGTTACACTCAAGAGCCTTAGGGGTTAGGGGCTGGTTTTCTACCAACATCCTCGGCAACAGGGACGGTTATGTATTAGATAACCCAGAAAACTTTAAAACCAAGGAAGTATCAAAACTTAGTGTTCTGGATGAAATTTTCAGGCCGGAAATTAACCCCAAATTATACGGTGAGTTATACCATAAAGTGCGGATTAACTATTATCCTCCTCATGGCGACAATAAAGAAAGCTGGGATAATATCGACATTTTTGGCTGGCTGGGTTACTCCATGCAAATCAAAATTAACTTCCTGTGCCGCGACTCCATATTGGCAGCACCAATTGTACTCGACCTGGCCCTTTTTCTTGACCTGGCAAAACGCTCCGGCATGAGTGGTATACAGGAGTGGCTGTCGTTTTACTTTAAATCGCCGCAAACACTGGAAGGCCTGGCACCGGAACACGACATATTTAAGCAGTTGATTAAGTTGCAAAATACCCTGCGCCATATGATGGGCGAAGATCTTATCACTCACCTGGGCCTCGATTATTACCAGGAGTTGGTAGAGGCAATGGGGTAAAAAATGTTGCTGGCAAAAATTATAGCATCCCTGTGCGGCACCGGCTATTGTAAAGGTGGTGGCACCATCGCTGCTGTAATATATTGTATACTTTGGTGGTTACTGCCTGTTACCCTGCTTCCTGCCGGGTGGCAGGTAGTAATAGCCATCATTATAGGCGCTGCAGGTACATGGAGTGCCAGTGTGGTGGATAAAGCCTGGGGAAAAGACAGCAGCAAAGTGGTGATTGATGAAGTTGCAGGAATGGCCATCGGGCTTTTGCATCTGCCACGGCATTGGGGGTATGTACTGATAGCCCTTGCACTGTTTAGGTTTTTTGATATTGTAAAACCACTGGGCATAAGGCGTACAGAAAAATTGCCCACCGGCTATGGTGTAATGGCCGATGATATACTGGCAGGATGCTACACTTTTATTATAATGCAGTTACTGTTGTGGATAGCGATATTGTAGTGCCTGCAGCCAAGGTTGTTACATGAAACAATTTTTAAAGGCCAATACAGCTTCACTTATTGCAACCGGCGTAGATTACCTGGTAACCATTCTTTTAAAAGAAATGGCTGGCACAGATGCTTTATTGGCGGGAATTACAGGAACGGTTTCGGGCGGTATAACCAATTTTTTAATTTGCCGCCTCTGGGTTTTTAAAGAGGGTAACCTTACGCTGCTGCAGCAGGGGCGTAGATACCTCGTATTCTGGATAGGTTACCTGCTATTAAATATGTCATCCCTGTATGTACTTATTCAAATAGCCGGCTGTAATTATATACTTGCAAAAATTGTTGCTTCGCTTGCCATTGCTGCTGCTTATACATACCCCGTTCAAAAATGGTTTGTATTTAAAAACAACAAAGGATAAAGATGAGCTTTGGAAAACGCATAAAGGTTGGAGTTAGTGTATTCATACTATTGCTGCTGGTGAGCACCTCACAGGCACAACAAACAATCGTTAAGGGATTTGTAAGGGACGCCATTACCAAAAGACCTATGTCGCTGGTATCGGTGGTATTTAAAAACAGTAAAGGCGTTTCTACCGGCGATGATGGCAGTTATTCCATACAAACAATCGACCCCAAAAAAACAATACTGGTATTTTCTTACGTTGGCTACAAAACGGTGAGTATTGAAATTGTGCCCAATGAAGAACAGTTGGTAAACGTGGAAATGGAACTTACGGCTGCCATGAAAGAGGTAGTGGTAAAAAGAGGCCGGGGCAAGTACCGTAATAAAAATAACCCGGCTGTAGAACTTATCGATAAAGTGATTGAAAACAGGGAAAACAACCGTATTAAATCGTACAACTATGTGCAGTACCAGCAGTACGAAAAGCTGGGTTTATCCCTAACCAACAAACCGGAAAAACTGGCCAATAACCGGCTTTTAAGGCGGTATAAATTTATAGTAGAAAACGTAGATACAACATTGATTGAAGGCAAAACCCTGCTGCCTATTTATATCGAAGAAAAATTATCCGAACGCTACCTGCGTAAAAATCCTGAATCGAATAAAACCAGGATCCTCTCGGAGAAAAAAGTAAACTTTGGCGATTTCCTGGATAGTAAGGGCATCAGTTCCTACCTTAACCGCCTGTATGCAGATATTGATATTTATGAAAATAATATCAACATCTTAGCCACCCAGTTTTTAAGCCCTATTGCCAATATGGGCCCTACCTTTTACCGTTACTATATCAGGGATACCACCGAAATGGACGGCGTTAAACTCATCCGCCTGTACTTTACACCACGAAATCCCAACGATCTGCTTTTCAGGGGGGTAATGTTTGTAACCTTAGATGGCAATTACGGTGTACAAAAAATTGAAATGACCATCAGTAAAAAGGCGAATATCAACTGGACAAAAGAATTGCGTATTCGCCAGGATTTTCAACGTGGCAATGATGGTAAATACACCATGATTAAAAGCGATATGATGGCAGAGTTTGCCATAGCCAATAATGCCTCCGGCGGAATTTTTGGCGAAAGGGTGGTATCGTATAAAAACCTGGTGTTTGATACTCCTGCGCCAGACAGTATTTACAAAGCAAAAGATATTGTAGACCTGTCTGAAGGTAAAACCGACTCCGACAGCTTTTGGATAAGCAGCAGGCATGTACCCCTTTCTACTGCAGAGGCAAAAACTTATTATAATATTGACAGCCTGCGCAACCTTAAATCGTTTAAAACATTTGCCACTGTTTTTACGGCATTATTTTCCGGGTATGTTGTGTTAAACAAATACGAAATCGGCAACACCAATACATTTTACAGTTTTAACCCCGTGGAAGGTTTCAGGCTAAGGGTGGGGGGCAGAAGCACTATGAAACTGAGTAACCGTTTTTATTTTGAAAATTACCTGGCTTACGGTTTTAAAGATCAGCAGTTCAAATACCTGCTGAGTGGAACATACTCTTTTAATGGTAAAAGTATTTATGCGTATCCGCTCAATTACATTAAAGCAAGCTATCAAAAAGATATGCGTATACCGGGTCAGGAGTTGCAGTTTGTACAGGAAGACAACTTCCTGCTCTCATTCAAGCGGGGTAACAACGATAAGTGGGTGTACAACAATATTTATAAAATAGAATACATCAGAGAGTTCGGAAAAAATGTGGCTTACACTTTTGGCTTTAAAAACACCCGGCAAACTCCGGCGGGCGCCATTGAATACCGTAAGCAGGAGGGGGGCAATGGCCCAGAAGTGATACCCAATATCACCACTACCGAACTTTCGGCCGAAATCAGGTGGGCACCAAACGAACAGTTTTACCAGGGAAAAAACTTTAGGATACCTATCATCAACAAGTACCCCATTATGCGTTTCCGGTACATAGCCGGTATTAAAGATGCTTTTAAAGGCCAGTACAACTATCATAACTTTAATGCCTATTTCGAAAAGCGCTGTTACATGTCGCAATTAGGCTATACCGATATTACGCTGGAAGGTGGCTATATCTTTGGGCAGGTACCTTTTCCCTTATTGATTACGCACCGTGCCAACCAAACTTACAGTTTTCAGCTTAACTCCTACAACCTGATGAACTTTATGGAGTTTGTAAGCGATAAATATGCATCCGCCAATTTCGATTTGCATTTCAATGGTTTCTTTTTTAATAAAGTACCGCTGTTGAAAAAACTAAAACTTCGTGAAGTAGCCAGTGCCAAACTACTTTATGGCAGCGTAAGGGATGAAAATAACCCGGCTAAATCGGATAAGGTTTTTGAGTTTTTAAAAGACCAAAACGGTGTGCCCACCACCTATACACTCAACAATGGGCCCTATATTGAAGCCAGCGTAGGTATCGGCAATATTTTTAAACTCTTCAGGGTTGATGTTGTTAAAAGATTAACCTACCTTAATAATCCCACTGTACAAACCTGGGGGATACGCACCAGGGCCAAGTTTGATTTTTAATGCTTAAACATCAATAAACTATAATAGCTTTACAGCACCTTAATTAATGCCGCTACAAACTGCAATGCCAAAGAAAAAATTAAGAGATACACTCCAGCAACTGATATATAGTATCATCAATCCCTTTGTAAAGGGGTTGATTAAAATTGGATTTACCCCCAATGCAGTTACCCTTACAGGATTGTTGCTGAATGTAGTGGTTGCCATTGTATTTATTATAGGTGCCGAAAGTGGTCATCGAGGCGATTTATCGTATGTAGGTTGGGCAGGGGCCCTTATTTTATTTGCCGGCCTCTTTGATATGCTCGACGGGCAGGTAGCAAGGCTGGGTAATATGTCGTCTAAATTTGGCGCTTTATTCGATTCGGTACTCGACAGGTATAGCGAAATGATTATGTTCCTCGGTATTTGTTATTACCTCATTAGCCATCATTATTTTTTTAGTTCGCTTTTTGCCTTTATTGCACTGATAGGTTCAATGATGGTAAGCTATACCCGTGCCCGCAGCGAAGGCCTCGGTATAGAAAATAAAGGCGGTGTAATGCAACGGCCCGAAAGAATAGTGCTGATAGGTGTATCGGCCATTGCCTGCGGTATTACCGGCAGTATTATTGGCGGCGACTATAAATTATTTATACCCGGTATACGCTATCATGTGTTTGAAACCATGACAGTATTTACATTGCCCATAACCGTTATGGCTGTGTTGACGAATATCACAGCACTCAGCCGTTTGGTACACGCCAAAAAACAATTAGAGGGCCAATAAAACCTGTACTTTAATAAAAACATGACCTCTGTTAAGTATTATTTATCTGCAGCATTAACATGGTTGCTGCTGCTGCCGGTAACGGCCCAGGTATCTCCCCCGCAACCCGTTTTTCCGGTACCCTCAGGCATACCCAACATGCTTTTTTACCTGCAGCGTACGCCCAATGCCAACACCATTGTATGCGAACTTAACCAGGTAAATGGCCAGCTTAATGATGAAGACCCGGTGCATGTATTTTGGATACGCTATACAGAAAATGGGGTAAAGCAGGAACTCAACTTTATCCAGCGCAAATTTGCTTACGGGATTAAAACCAAAAAGCTGGGAGAGGGGTACTATGAACTGCATTTTGTATCCTATAAAAAACAAAAATTTTTTCTTAAAGCAGACGGAGAGGGGCGCTACCGGGTATATGCCAATATAAATGGCAAACAGGCATTATTATCAAGGGTGTATTTGCATATTAATGGCGGAAGCTTTTGGTCGCCCAATGTAGAGTACGTAGAGCTGAGCGGCCGGGATCCCGTTAGCGGCCTTGAAACAAAAGAACGTAAAAAAATATCACAGCCTTAGCTGCGGTAAATAATCATAATTTTGTGCCGCGAAAATGATTTAAGCGATGAAAAAAAATTATGTGTCCAACAGTGAAGCTTCTACCAGGATGTTTAAAAGCAGCCTGTTTGAAGCTTTATCCAAAGTACATTATACTGTACCGCTTTTT
Source organism: uncultured Chitinophagaceae bacterium (assembly GCA_937873715.1). Lineage (GTDB taxonomy): Bacteria > Bacteroidota > Bacteroidia > Chitinophagales > Chitinophagaceae > Ferruginibacter. The sequence goes on along the minus strand of CALMYJ010000029.1, from coordinate 47,263 downwards.
ATATATATCCCGGTGATTATTTATTTCTGTTACCGGGCTTTTAACGAGGGGATAAGCGCCGGCAGTTTTGCCCTCTATTTTGCCCTGGGCTTTGCCGTGTGGACCATAACAGAATACCTGCTGCACCGCTTTATTTTTCATTATCATCCCACATCAAAATTTGGCCAGCGGCTGCATTTTATCTTTCATGGTGTACACCACGATTATCCACGGGATAAAAAACGCCTGGTAATGCCGCCATCCGCCAGCATACCCCTGGCACTGCTGTTTTACTGGCTTTTTTCGCTGCTGCTGGCACCACTTCAACTGTATGCTTTTTTCCCGGCTTTCTTGCTGGGCTACCTGGTATACGATATGCTGCATTATGCCATGCACCATTACAACTTTAAATCAGGTATCATGAAACGCATCAAACAACACCACATGCTGCACCACTATGCCGACCCTAATCATGGCTATGGCGTAAGTTCCTCCCTGTGGGATATCATTTTTGGTTCGGGATTTCCCAAAACAGCAAAACAAGATAATGCCTGATACTAACGGGGGAATGTATTCCCGTAAAAGCATATTAGCGGCCCTAGTAGTATCCGTACTTTACCTCGGCTTTTCGCAATTCCTTATTGGTTTTAAAACCGACCAGTTGGTATTGGTGGGCATTTTTAATGCCCTGTATTTTTTTAAACCAGCTACCCGGAAATTTATCCTCGGCTTTTCCATCTTTATTGTGTACTGGATCATTTTTGATTATATGAAAGCGTGGCCCAATTACCGTTTTGCCACAGTGCATATCCAGGATTTGTATGATGCTGAGAAAGCCATTTTTGGCATCAGTACTGGTGGGCAAAGGCTTACACCCAATGAGTACCTGCTGCAGCACAGCAGCAGTTTTATAGATGTGCTCGGTGGCTTTTTTTACCTGTGCTGGATACCGGTACCACTGGCATTTGCCGGTTTGCTTTTTTATAAAAACCGGGAGCAGTTTGTACACTTTGCCCTCAGTTTTGTACTGGTAAATTTTGTTGGATTTATTGGTTATTATACATACCCGGCAGCGCCGCCCTGGTACATACAGTTGCATGGCAACGAATTTATAGCCGCCACTAAGGGCAATACTGCAGGACTGGCAAGATTTGATGCCTATTTTAATACCAGCATTTTTGAAAGCCTGTATGCTAAAAGTTCCAACGTATTTGCCGCTATGCCATCGCTACATTCAGCTTACCCCATAATTGTGCTGTATTATGGTATTAAAAATAATTTGGGCAAACTGCTGAATACCGGCTTTGCCCTGGTGATGCTGGGCATTTGGTTTACGGCTGTATACAGCAGCCACCATTATATCCTGGATGTATTAGCCGGTATTGTTACTGCAGTGATTGGCATTACGCTGTTTAATTTCCTCACAGGTAGAAAAACGGTTGTAAAGCGGTTTACAGATACATTGGTTCGGGCTATCGAGTAAGCCGCTGCTTCTTACGTTGCCGCGACTATGCTACAATTTTCCTATAATTAATATTATGTTAAGTAGTGTTTATTGCAACTTTATCAAGCAATGATAACACCTGGCCTGTACTAACCCTAATGCATATTCCCGTAGTTTTACAAATGCTTACTGTGAAACACCAATTTTTGCTGCGCCTCTCCCTCCTTATTTTAATACTCCTTCCTCGTGACTTACGGGCACAGCATGTAGTATTATACACCCAATCTGGCGAAAATTTTGCCAACCCCGAACGAGGCTTGTACAAGTACACAATTACCAACAATACTTATTATACCGCCACCGGCTACAGCAACCTGAGCGAAAACACTTTAAACGGATGGAGAAATGATTCAGATAAAGTAAGCGTCATTTACCGAACCTTTAGATTAGACCAGTTTTTGAATACGGATATCCCGGCAAACTATTTAGAAAATATTCAACTGGACTTTGATGTTATTCGGAATGCCGGCTTTACCTGTATTGTTCGCTTTGCCTATAGCCAGGCTATAACGGCCCAGCCCCAACAGCCGGTTAAATCCCGTATATTAACGCATATTCAGCAGGTTGCTCCTGTACTGCAGCGCAACCAGGATGTGATACTGGCTTACCAGGCCGGCTTTATCGGCACCTGGGGCGAATGGTACTATACCAATTCTGCCGAATTTGGAACCGAAGGCAATATTAATGCTACGCAATGGCAAAATCGCAAAGAGATTGTAGACGCCATGTTATCGTCTACCCCTCCCGGTATGTTTGTATTGCTCCGTTATCCTTCACTAAAAATAAACATGTATGGCGCTACCCCGTTGAATGATAATACGGCATATCAAAATACTGCCAGCGCCCGGCTGGGTTTTTATAATGATGCTTTTTTAAACAACTGGGGAGATATGGGAACCTATAGGGTAAACAGTGAAACACAAAACCCCGTTGGCACACCCGATTATATTTATCTCTCTAATGAATCAAAGTACAGCCCTATGGTTGGCGAAACCAATGGGGTAAATGCTCCACGAACCAATGGCAGCAATGCTTTGGTGGAATTAGAGCATACGAACTGGTCTGTTTTAAACAGGGATTATTTCCAGCAGGTATTTACCAACTGGATTAACAGCGGGCACTATGCCGAAATTGTAAAACGAATGGGTTACAGGATACATTTAATCCAATCGGTATTTACACTAAACAACAATACCCTTGATGTAACCATCAAACTTAAAAACAGTGGTTTTGCCCGGCCTTTTAAAAACCGCTGGGTAAAATTAATTTTTAAAAACACCGGTACCGGTAATGCTTATCCCTTTTTGGTAGATACTGATTTTAGAACATGGAGTGATACCATACATTTAAATAAGCAGCTTGATGTGGGCGGATTACCATTTGGAAATTATGCCGCTTTCCTGCAAATAGCCGATACCAGTTCATTATTGGCAGATAATTCAAAATATGCAGTACAATTGGCCAATACAAATGTTTGGATTGACCATGAAGGGATGAACGATTTGCAACAATCATTTACCCATACCGCCACCCCGGCTCAATATACGTTTATTGGATCCGGCAACTGGTCGCTTGAATCTAATTGGTTGAACAATCAAAAACCACCGGCAGTATTACCTGCACAGGCTACAATAACTATAGACCCGGCAGAAGGTACCTCCTGCATTTTAAATACCAGTCAAACCATTGCCCCGGGAGCAACAATTACAGTGGCTCCGGGCAAACAGTTGCTGATTGAGGGATTTCTTACAATTCAATAATCCAGGCAACTGGGTATCACTAACTGTGAAACTGGCTATAACTCCCCTGCCCTTACCAATTTTTCAGCCACCCTGCTGAGGGCCATCCGGTGCAATATAATTTTTTCGGTGTTTATATCTACCGTAAGCTCCACCCAGCCGGTATAACGCTTAAGGGTATCTGCATCTATTAGTTGAAAGGGCAGGTATTTATTTTTAGCATCCTTCCATTGGCCCTGCCACCATATTTGCCCTGTAGCATTTTCAATCCGCTCCACCAGTATGGCCGATGATACCAGCCACCACTGGTAGCCATCAAAATCTTCCAGTGGTATTACAGCACCATGTGGCAGCATGGGAATATGCTCCGTATTGCTGCTCACCGCCAGTTTTGAATGTATGCCCGTGCTTACCCTGAAGGTTCTTATATCCTGTTTTAATATTGGATCGCCTATAAGTGCAACTGAAAACCGCAGATCCGAAAAACCATCACCGTCAAAATCAAACGAAATGGGTGTACTGCCATAATGCACCACTGTATCATGCAGGTTAAAGTATTCAATACCGCTGCCGGGGTCTACCACCGGTGGGGTTCGGGAATTTTCTTTTTTACAGGAAAAAAATAAAAGGCAGGCTGCAACAGCTAAGGCAATTGATAATTTGTATTTCATGTGTTGAATTTTTTGTAGATGAATACACAAAATTTATACTTCAATAACCTCTTAAAATAGGTTTACTGCACCAGTTGTACATTTTGGTAGATGAATTGATTTTAATTGCGGCAGGTTCGGAATGAAACTAACCAGGGCCGGTGCCTTTGCATCAATCCAGCCACACCCTGCATCGCATAAAGTGGGGAACAGGAAAATGCCCTGCCCCCCTTGTTTTTAAGCAAAGTTTTTAACCAAACTATGTATTGTTAAAAGCAGTAGCCGGCAAATTGCAATCTTATCATTCAGTTGAACATTTTTTATAATCATCCTGGTTGCATCACATCATTGCGGTATTGTACGGGGCTATCTATGGATATATTTTTACAATTGGTAAAAAACCAAAAGAAAAATACACTCATAAAAATTTATACAATGGCAAACAGGCTGTTACATTTATTTGGAATCGGCATTATGATGGTTGCTTTTGCTGGTTGCAAAAAACAAGAAACAAAAAATACGGATATAAGTTTTGCGCCAGCAAAGTTATCCGGAATATATATTATGCAGGATGCAGTTACAGCAGGCAGGTACTGTTATATAAGGCATTTTGATAATTCAGTAATGCGCCAGGCAACCAATCACCTTTTTGGGGAGGTTTCGCTCAACGACATCAAAGAATTTAGTTATATACAACCATACACTCCGCCGGGCGGAAGTCCTTCTGAGCTAAAACCTTCTACCACAAAAATGAAAGCAACTATGTTGTACCATGAAGGCCCGGGTTTTACCAGGTATGTATGGTATGTGTATCAATTAGCTGGTACCTGGCATATCTCTTCCAAAAATGCAGGTACTGGTATATCTTACGATATTAGCAGTAACCCTGATTATTGGTTTTATGTTCACTTGTATGGGCCTGGCGACGGCGGCCGGGAAAGAGTTGTAATAGAATCTGCCGGCCGACCGGGTGAATGCCTGGCTAACGAAGGACATTATAGCACAGGTACTAACTATCCACGTTTTTTTAAACTTACTACACAGGCAGAAATTGACGCTTTTCAAAAATGGGAAATTGCCCAGCCATAAATACTGTCTTCAGTGTAATTTACCAGCAGGCAGCAAACGCTTGAAGAATGATGTTTTAATACATACAGCATCGGCATGCTGCACTCAAACTTTGGATGTAGTAATATTCATGGGTCTTATTTACAGGCATTATAAGTTTCAAATACGCTATTTAGAAATTTTGCATTTGCTTTTACCATTTTTCTTATTTCTTTATCAGGCTTATCCATCATAGCTGCGGCGGCCGGGCAGCTTTGTATCAATTGTCTTATAGTTTTATATTTATAAAACTCTTCTATTATACCCGTATCACCAACCTGGTAATAAAAAAGACAATCTACGTTAATAGTTGAACGTGTCTGGCCACTGGCATTAGTAGAAGTGCCATGTTTTATTATTTCCCTGTAATAAATGTTGATTTTTCCCTTAATGATTCTTTTTGCGTAAGTATTTTTATACCTCCCGAAAAAAATGCCGTTGGATTTAAAACCCCTTGTTTCAGCAATTGGATATTTATCTTTATCAATCATTATAACATCTTTTGTTAAAGTACCCGACTTGAACGCTATTTTTTCACCAGCGATTTTATTGCCGTCATTGAACAGGATAAAATTTTCAGTTTCTTCATCTGCTTTTACATTAGCATCCATACTGTCGCACCAAAGTTTTTTATGTACAGTGCAGGCAAAAGCCAGGTAAATAAAAAATGTACAGGCGATTAAACTCAAAAGATTTTGCTTTTTCATGTTAATTGTTTTTGGGATGCAGTTTTACAGTATTGCTATAATAGTTGATGAGGAGCCCTACTGTAATAAAAAGGAAATAAACAACGATATCAAGTAAGTCGGGCGTGCCCGGAATCAGTTTTAGCCATTGTAAAAATTCAACAAGTGTGGCAAGTACAAAAACAGCAACTATCCAAAAAAAGGGTAATTGCCTATTCCATATTATTGAGAGTGCTGATACAAAGGCATAAGCCCAGAGGCCATCCGGCAGATAATTTATAACATACTGCCCTGTTGAAACATTATAAATAACGTAACCTATTACCAGGGGTAAAAGTACGTTGAGTGCAACATCTGATATTTTCCGGAAAATCATTTTGTTTTTTCTCTAATGCTATATTGTATTTTAATAGGTTGTTATGGTATAAATATATATATACTTTCGTATAATATCAAAACGCACCAACCCAAATATTTGGGTAAATTTTATTTTGTGTAACCCTTCTCTTTCTATATACTGCTCATTATTAAAACTTACCAGGATTGTACTGCTTTACATAATACCTTGGATATTTCCCCCACGCTGCGGCTTGCTGTAACATAACTGGTATGCAGTTATTTACTGCATGTAACAATTTTTTTTAACTGGCAAACCAGTAACTTTAAAATATGGTAACATTGCGAAGTAATAAATTGAACAAGCCATGAACCTTAAAAACGCAAGCATATTGGTGATTGATGATGATACAGATGTGTTAACCGCAGTAAAAATGCTGCTGAAAACAGAAGTGAAGGAAGTAACCACCGAAAAAAATCCTGAAAACATTCGTTCTCATTTTTCTGAAAAAAAGTTTGACCTGGTAATGCTGGATATGAATTTCAACAGCAGCATCAATACCGGTAATGAAGGCATTTTCTGGTTAAGAAAAATTAAGGAACTCGATAAGGATATGGCAGTAATTATGATTACAGCCTACGGCGATATTGACCTTGCCGTGCGTTCATTAAAAGAAGGTGCCACCGACTTTATGATAAAACCCTGGCACAACGAAAAACTCATTGAGAATATCACTGCTATTTTAAAGAAAAAATCTGCCGGGGGCAACCCCAATAAGGCCGGTACCGATTCGGTAATTGGCACACTACTGCTGGGTAACAGCGAAGTGATGCAGGATATTTTTTACAAAATAGAAAAGATAGCCCCTACCGATGCCAATGTGCTCATATTGGGCGAAAATGGTACCGGTAAAGAACTGGTGGCACAGGCTGTACATCAAAAATCCCTCAGGGCCAAGATGCCCTTTGTAAAAGTAGATGTGGGTGCACTTACCGACTCTTTATTTGAAAGTGAATTATTTGGTCATAAAAAGGGAGCGTTTACTGATGCCCGTGAGGATCGTATCGGCCGCTTTGAATCTGCCGCAGGCGGCACCCTCTTCCTGGATGAAATTGGTAATATCAGTTTACAGCAGCAGGCCAAACTTTTATCGGTATTACAAAACCGAAAAGTAATACGCCTCGGCAGCAACGAAGCCATACCCATTGATATACGCCTGGTATGCGCCACCAACCTGCCCATGACCGAGCTGGCCAGCGAAAACCGTTTTCGTAAAGACCTTGTATACCGCATCAATACCGTAGAGATAACGATACCGCCCCTGCGTAAACGAAAAGAAGATATACTGATGCTGGCTCAGCATTATGCAAAAATTTATGCAGAAAAATATATTAAACCGGTACCTGATTTTGCCACAGACTGTAAAGATAAATTGCTGCATTATGCCTACCCGGGCAATGTACGGGAGCTGCAGTATTGTATAGAAAGGGCCGTTATTATGATGGATGGTGATGAACTGAAAGCTGCTGACATTATTTTTTCGCCGCTGGAATCGGTGGCGCAGCCTGCTGCTGAGGATGGCGATTTAAAACTGAGCAACCTTGAAAAAAATACCATTTTAAAAGTAATTGAAAAACATCATGGCAATATTTCAAGAGCGGCTAAAGAATTGGGTATTACCCGTACAGCCCTGTACAGGCGCCTCAGTAAATATGAGATTTAATATAAACAGCATTTTTAAAATTACTGGCAAAGATTAAATAGTAATGTTTCGCATACAATTCAACAAATTTGAGTGGGCGCTATCGCTTCGTATATTGCTGCTGTTGCTGGTACTAAGCAGCGTTGCTTTTTTATTCACAAAAGGATATGTAATGCCGGGTTTGTTATGTACAGGTATTATTATTTTCCAGGTGTTGGATCTTTTTCGGTTCACCAATAAAAGCAATGAAGAGTTGCAGCAGTTTGTAGAATCGGTGCACTACCGTGATTTTTCACGCCGGTACGATGAAAAAAATGCGCCTGTATCGCTTTTGCCGGCACGCAAAGGATTTAATGAAATTACCAGCACTTTTAAAACCATTACCAGGGAGAAAGAAACACAATATGTGTACCTGCAAAAAATACTGGAACTGGTAGATACCGGCATACTCTCCTACGAGCATGCTACCGGCGAAGTGATGTGGATGAATGAGCCGCTGAAACAAATGCTGCAGGTACCCTATCTCAAAACAGTGCAGGCCCTGCAGCGCAGGGACGAATCGATTTATAATGAAATTATAGCGATTAACCCTGGCGAAAAAAAGGTAGTATCCCTCAAAGGCGATAAAACAATTACCAAAGTACAGTTGAGTGCTACTGCTTTTCAAACCGGTGAGCGCAAGTTTAAGCTCATTGCTTTTCAAAATATCAACGAAGCCCTGGAAGAAACTGAAGCAAAAGCATGGCAAAAGTTGTTAAATGTGATGACCCATGAAATAATGAACTCAGTAGCGCCTATTTCATCGCTGGCAGATACACTTAAAAACCGCCTGCAGCTTGCTATTGGCGACTTGCAAAAAAGCGGCCCTGTGGATGATATTGAAGTAGGTATCACTACCATTAAACGCCGTAGCGAGGGCTTGCTGAAATTTGCAGAAACTTATCGTAACCTGAATAAAATAACCACACTGAGTCTTGAAAAGGTACATGTAAGGGATGTGTTTGAAACCCTGCATCACCTGATGGAACCTACTTTTGAGAAAAAAAATATTGAGTTGGATATTATTTTAAAAGATCCCGACCTGCAGTTGCAGGCAGATATAAATCTTATAGAGCAGGTACTCATTAACCTTGTGGTAAATGCTGCCGAAGCCGTTAAAGACAGGCCGGAACCAAGGATACAGCTTTCGGCCTATATTACGCCGGGCAATAAAGTGGTGATAAAAATTGCGGATAATGGTATAGGTATGCCTGAGGAACTGCTTGAAAAAATATTCATACCCTTTTTTAGTACCCGTAAAACCGGCAGTGGTATTGGGCTCAGTTTGTGTAAACAAATCATGCTGCTGCACAAGGGCTCTATACAGGTGCAAAGCGTGGAGGGCGAAGGCACTGCTTTTTTCCTGCATTTTAATTAGGAGGCACAATATTTTACTGTACTAGTATAGTCCGGTTCTAAAACTTTAATATGACCTTTTGCCCCGCTATCTTATTTTTGCAGCATAGCTGCCGGGCATGCAGTTAATGCAACAGCAATGAAAAAAATTATCATCACTATCGACGGTTGGTCATCCTGTGGTAAAAGTACACTGGCAAAGCAACTTGCTAGGGAACTTGGTTATGTATATATTGACAGCGGTGCCATGTACCGGGCCATAACACTATATTTTTTGCGCAACAGTATTGACTGGACCAATACAGATGAAGTAGCATCCGCATTAAAGGAAATTCACTTGGAATTCCATTACAACGATAATGCCCAGCAATCTGAAATTTACCTCAATGGAGAAAATGTGGAGTACCTTATAAGGGATTTAATTATTGCTGAAAAGGTAAGCGATATCGCTGCTATTGGTGCAGTACGGGAATTTGCCGTAGCACAACAACAAAAGATGGGCGAAAAAAAAGGTATTATAATGGATGGCAGGGATATCGGTACTACTGTGTTTCCTCATGCAGAACTAAAACTGTTTATGACGGCTGATATTGCTATAAGGGTAGAGCGCCGCTTTAAAGAGATGTACGCTAAAAACCCCAACATTACCATTGAAGAAGTAAAAAACAATCTTGAAATGAGGGATTATATCGATTCTAACCGGGAGATTAGTCCTTTGCGCCAGGCCAGCGATGCACTGGTAATAGATAATACCAACCTTACCGTAGCCGAACAATTAAAATTAGCCCTGAATCTTTATTCAGAGCGTACCGCTGTGCCAGCCTGATGTTATGATGGCAGGTTTGCCGGTTTACCTTTTTCAAAAAGTTTAGCGCCTGCCATTACAATAAAAATAATACCAGACAGTATAATGCACATAGCAATAATTTGTGCCTGCGAAGCTTCAAAGCCCAGGAAGGGGTAAGTATGATTTACCCGGATTGTTTCAATGGAATAGCGTTCGATGCCATTGAGCAAAAGGTATAACCCCGTCATCATCCCGGCAGGCCGTATATTTTTTCTAAAAAACCAAAGCCCCAAAAAAATAAGGGTGCACAATAATGTTTCGTAAAGCGGTGTGGGAAATACCGGCACGGGTAAAGCCCTGTTGTGTTCTTCTTCGATGCCTGCAATAGCAATCCCATCTTTATTTACATTTTGCCGGTAGCTGTAAGCTACGGCCCATACGGGCAGCCAGGATGGAGCAATTACAGGTTTGTGCGGCACTTTGTCCAGGCTTTCGCTGGTGCGGTCGGTAACGCTTACGGGTACAGGATTACCGGAATCCAACACAGTACCATCAAGAAAATACGTGCTGTATTGTTGAAGCTGCTGTTGAAACTCTCCTGGTTTTGCTAATACTGCATGCCCCGTGCTATCGGTAATGTATGCACTGTTAAAAATACCCCAGTCGCCATCCCCAGCTACCTGGCAGCCTATGCGGCCGATGGCATAAGCCAGCATGAGCGCCGGCATAATTGCATCTGAAAGATGAATGAGTTTAATGCGTTTGGCCGAAGCATAAATGATAATGGCTACTGCCGCCAGGATTAGTCCACCATAAAAAGTAAGTCCGCCAGCCGAAAAAAGCCGTTCGAGCGGATGCGCCACCAGGTCGTCCCAGTTTTCCAGGCTATCGAACAATTTGGCACCAATGATACCAAATACCAATGAGATGATAACGATATCGCCTACCCTGTCGTGCGGCCAGATGCGTACATTGCGTAATTCGGGTGTTTTAAGTTTTTGTTTTTCTTTATCCCGCCATTTCATCCAGGCCATAGCGGCACCAACCAGTATGCCTGCCAGCAGGCTTCCCTGCGTTGAAAAGATGTATGATTGCGGACTTTCTGTTTCTGGTTTTTCAAAAAACAATCCGCCTATTTTATAGGCAAACAAAAAGCCGGTAATAAAATTGAGTAAAAGGTCGTACAGGCTGGCAGGCTTACCTACCGTAATAAATTCTTCCCGTGGAAAAAGCAGGCCCTGCTTTTCTTTTCGCTTAAGTTCGGCGGTAATGATGGCGGCAGCAGCAATGAAACTAACGGCCACCATCAGCCCAAATGTATTTAAATATCCCAAAGCCCTCCACTCTACTCCAAACCAGTCTTTAAAAACGTAATATAAATTGGGATACATATTGTTGCACAAAATTTAAGCAATGCAATATATTCAATCTGCCTCAATAAAGCTCTGGCGCTATATTTATTTACTGCATAGCATAACACAAAAAACTCCCGTAACAGTTACCTGTACGGGAGTTGTGTTAGTACAACTGCAAAAACTAATTACAGTACGTTTCAAAAGCGCCAATCAGGTTTTGTGCAATCATTTGTGCACTGCGGCCTTCAATATTGTGCCTTTCGATAAAATGCACCAGTTGTCCGTCTTTAAACAAGGCAATAGACGGCGAAGATGGAGGATAAGGTAAGAGGTGCTCTCTTAATTTTTTTACCGCTTCTACATCAAATCCTGCAAAGCTGGTAACAAGGTTATCGGGTTTTTTCTGGCTATTGTTCACTGCCATCAATACACCCGGCCGGGCAGTACCGGCGCTGCAACCGCAAACCGAATTAATCACAACAAGGGTTGTACCTTTTTGGCCAAGTTTTTCTTCTACCGCTGTGGCGGTTAACAGTTCGGAAAAACCGTTTTCTGTTAACTCTTCTTTCATTGGAATTACAATTTCTTCCGGATACATATTTTTATATGTTTTGTTTTGAAATGCAAATTTAGTAACTACAGGCTATATAATATCTGGGCAGTTTTGTTGTGCACAAATTGGATGTTAAGGGTGCATAAAAGCCATTGAGTCATGTATCAAACATTGTTTAAGTCATATTGGCATAAAAAATTGTAAAAATAAGTCAAATAGACCATGAATTTGTTATGGAATGGCTTTTGAAAATAAAATGGTACAATCATTTTTTTAAAAATTAAAAACATATAGCTATGACACTAGTAAAAGTAAACAACCCCGTGGCCAAAACATTCGATGGCCTTTTTAATGATTTATTCAATGAATTTCCGGCTGCCCTCGGCAGAAACTGGAGAAGCGAGGCTTTCTCATTTCCCCCTGTAAATATTACAGAAAATGAGGGCAGCTACCAGTTGCAGTTGGCAGCTCCGGGTTACGACAAAGCAGATTTTAACCTTAATCTTGAAGGAAATTTGCTAAGCATCAGTGCCGAAAAGAAAGCAGAAACTAAAGAAGAAAATGCCAGGAACATCAGGAAAGAATTTAGTTACAAAGCTTTTAACCGCAGCTTTACCCTGGATGAAAACATCGACAGCAGCAAAATAAACGCTAAGTACGAAAATGGTATTCTGCATGTGGAATTGCCTAAAGTAGAGGTTCAAAAGCAGGTTGCAAAACAAATTACCATCCAGTAATTTTTTAAGCAACGTTAGTTGGTTTTTATACAGTGGTGCCCCTTCGTTAGCGGAGGGGCACACTTGTTTTTACAAAAAACTATTTAGCTTATGGTATAAAATACTGTACAGCCAACTCATATCCTTTTAAACCAAGACCACTAATCACTCCCACGCTTTTGCCGGATACATGCGATAACTTCCTGAAATCTTCCCTGCCAAAAATATTGGAAATATGCACTTCTATCACGGGTGTGGTAATGGCAGCAATGGCATCGCCAATAGCCACCGAAGTGTGGGTGTATCCGCCGGGGTTAAAAATAATGGCATCAAATGTATAGCCTACCCTTTGTATTTCATTGATAAGCTCCCCCTCTACATTACTTTGAAAATAATGCAAGCCTATGGCAGGATATTTTTCTTTCAGTGCTTCAAAAAAAACATCAAAGCTTTTACTGCCGTAAATATCTGTTTCTCTTTTGCCCAGCAGGTTAAGATTTGGGCCGTTAATAATCGCTATCTGCATAATGCTGTTTTTAAAAAAACGAGTGGAGCGGTTTACAGCTTTTTTGATGTTGCAAGCGCTTACTTTACCAGGGTTGTATAATCACTGTTGGCTCATCATGGCTACAAAATCATCAAACAAATACCTGCTGTCGTGCGGTCCCGGTGTGGCTTCAGGATGGTATTGCACAGAAAACGCAGGCCTGTCTTTCAGGCGTATGCCTTCTATCGAGCCATCGTTGAGGTTAACATGGGTGATTTCAATATTTGCCGCAGCTTTTACCGCATCCGGCTGCACACCAAAGCCATGATTTTGTGTGGTGATTTCGCTTTTACCTGTAATCACATTTTTTACCGGGTGATTAAGCCCTCTGTGGCCATGGTGCATTTTAAAAGTGGGGATATCATTGGCCAGGGCCAGCAACTGGTGACCAAGGCAGATACCGAATAATGGTTTTTTTTCTGCCAGTATTTGTTTCACGGTTTTTACTGCATAGTCCATCGGTTCCGGATCTCCGGGGCCATTGCTGATAAAATAACCAGCAGGGTTAAACGCTTTTAGCTCTTCAAAACTGGTTTTGGCATTATGAACTTTTACATAAGCGCCCCTTTCTACCAGGCAGTTCAGTATATTTTTTTTGATACCAAAATCAAGTACGGCTACTCTTAATGTACTATCGGGGTTGCCCAGGTAGTAGGGTTCCGTTACGGATACAGTAGATGCCAGCTCGAGCCCGGCCATAGAGGGGACCTTACTCAACAGTGCCTGTAAGGCAGGTACATCCTGTATTTCAGAAGATATAATGCAATTCATAGCACCCTGAGTACGTACATGGGCTACCAATGCACGGGTATCTACCCCATCAATGGCTACAATACCTTCTTTTTCAAAATATTCCTGCAAAGAGCCCTCTGCAGTCATCCGGGAAAATTTTTCTTCGAGGTTACGTCCAATTACGGCTTTTACTTTTACGCTTCCACTTTCTACATCCACTGCTTTTACACCGTAGTTACCAATGTGTACATTATTCATGATAATTACCTGTCCTGAATAACTGGGGTCGGTAAAAACTTCCTGGTAGCCTGTCATGCCGGTATTAAAGCAAAGTTCGCCGGCAGAAGTGCCGATTTTTCCAAATGCAAAGCCACGGAATACGGTACCATCCTGCAAGAGCAGTGTAGCGGGGTTGTTATATTTTGTTTCTGCCATAGTGGGTAAAAAAGTTTTGCAAAGAAAAGCGTTGATTTTATAAAATGACAATTATTTTTTACACAAAAAAAACTCCGATAACATTACCGGAGTTTTTAAAATTGCTGTATTCAGTTCATAACTGGATTTATGCTTCAGTTTTGTTCTCTGTTTCAGAAGGTGTTTCAGGTGCTGTTTCTTCTGCAGCAGGTGCTTCGGCTGCGGCTTCAGTAGCTGCAGCTTTCTTTTTACCGGCTCCACTCCTTCTTGTTTTTTTAGCTGGCTCTGCAGCTTTGGCTACTGATTTACCATATATTTCATTAAAGTCAACCAGCTCTATTAAGGCCAGTTCAGCATTATCACCGGTACGTGTACCCAGCTTAATGATACGGGTGTATCCTCCCGGGCGGCTTACCACTTTTGGTGCAATAACAGTGAACAGTTCTTTAACCGCAGCTTTATCATTCAGGTAGCTGAATACTACACGATGATTGTGCATGATGGCTTCTTTAGAACCGTTGTTTTTTGTTTTGGTAATCAGCGGCTCAATATAAGTACGCAGGGCTTTTGCCTTGGCCAGTGTGGTTGTAATTTTTTTGTATTCAATTAACTGGCTGCCAAGGTTGGCCAGCAGAGCACGCCTGTGAGAAGCGGTTCTGCTTAAATTGTTTTTTTTGTTTCCGTGACGCATGACGTTGTTGTTTTAAAATTCGCTTACACCGTGTCAGGAATTGTAAGCTACTGGTGTATAAAAATCTTTGAAGCGGATGTAATTCGTTATATCGGTGAATTACTCATCATCCAGTTTCAGTTTGCTTAAATCCATCCCAAAGCCCAAGCCTCTTTCCTGCAATACCTGCTCAATTTCACTTAGTGATTTTTGGCCAAAGTTGCGGAATTTCATCAGGTCTTCCTGCTCGTACTGTACCAGTTCGCTAAGTGAATTAATTTTTGCAGCTTTCAAACAGTTGAAGGCTCGTACCGAAAGGTCAAGATCTTCCAATGGTGTTTTCAGCACTTTACGCAATTGTAAAGTTTGTTCATCCACCAGGTCTTCTTTCTTATCTTCTTTGGTATCGAAAGTGATGTTTTCGTCGGTAATAATCATCAGGTGCTGTATTAAAATACGGCTGGCCTGCTTTACTGCTTCTTCCGGGTGAATAGTACCATCGGTAACTACTTCCATAATCAGCTTTTCAAAATCGGTACGCTGCTCCACACGGGTATTTTCGATGCTGTATTTTACATTTTTAATTGGGGTGTAAATAGCATCCAGCGATATATTACCGAAATGACCGCTTCTTTCTTTATTTTCTTCTGCAGGCACATAACCACGGCCACGGGATACTGTAATTTCAATATCGAGTTTTGCAGTGCTGTCCATCACACATATTACCAGTTCGGGGTTCATCACTTCAAAAGAAGGTGATGCTTCGCCAATCATACCGGCAGTAAATTCTGTTTTGTTTTTTACCGACAGGGTAATTTTTTCTGAACTGATTTCATGGTCTACCTTCTTTTTAAAGCGTACCTGTTTCAGGTTCAGTATTATTTCGGTTACATCTTCTGTAATTCCTTTGATAGTGGCAAATTCATGATCGGCTCCGGCAATATTGATGCTGGTAATGGCATACCCTTCTAAAGAGTTGAGCAATACCCTGCGCAGGGCATTACCAATAGTTACACCATATCCGGGTTCAAGCGGACGAAATTCGAAGAGGGCTTCAAAATCTGTTGCTTTTTGGAGAACTATCTTGTCGGGTTTCACAAAATTTAAAATAGCCATAATAAATGAGTGTTGTTTTTTGTAATTGTTTTGTTACCGCTCCCAAAAAATATTGGGATAAATCTCATCATCATTGTTTTGGTTGTAGCAGCCGTACACATAGATATAATCTGGTTAACAGGTTTATGCTGCATAGCGCCAGGCACTTGAGGCAATTCCTATTAACAAGTTCAATAATTACTTACTGTACAATTCCACAATCAGTTGCTCCTTGATATTTTCAGGAACACTTTCCCTTTCAGGATAGGCGATGAAAGTACCTTTTTGCTCAGTTTCGTTGTAATCCAGCCAGTTGAACTTGCTGTTTTTACCACGAAAAGCACTGGTAATTGCAGTATTGGCAGCGCTTTTTTCTTTAAGTGCTATCACCTGCCCGGGCTTTAATGAGTAAGAAGGGATATTTACAATTTCACCGTCTACTGTGATGTGCTTGTGGCTTACCAACTGGCGGGCAGCGTGGCGGCTTGGTGCAATACCAAGACGAAACACTGTATTGTCCAGCCGGGCTTCCAATAATTTGATGAGGTTTTCGCCGGTAACACCTTTACGCCTTGAAGCTTCCTCAAAAGTTTTGCGGAATTGTTTTTCAAGAACACCATAAGTGTATTTGGCCTTTTGCTTTTCACGCAATTGCAGGGCGTATTCGCCAAGTGTTTTACGTTTACGGTTAGCACCGTGAATACCCGGAGGGTTACTGTTTTTTGTTAACCATTTTCCGTTGCCTGTGATAGGCTCTCCAAAAATCCTGGAGATTTTTGTTTTGGGACCTGTGTACCTTGCCATAGTTTTTTTTCATTTCGATTTTTTTTGAAACGGTGAACAGATCGGTAAAAAATCGTAAAAAATTAATCAGTCACCCTTTGTATAAATGAACCGTATGGCGATTCAATATGTTATTTTAAATTTTGAATGATGAATTTTAAATTACTTAATTCAACATTTAAAATTTATAATTCAAAATAAATTTAAACTCTTCTCTTCTTTGGAGGACGACAGCCATTGTGCGGTAATGGCGTAACATCCTTAATCATGTTTATCTCAATTCCAGACTGAGATAAAGACCTGATAGCACCTTCACGGCCTGAGCCAGGGCCTTTTACAAACACGTCAACTCTTTTCAACCCTGCATCCAAAGCTGTTTTTGCAGCATCGGCAGCAGCCATTTGAGCAGCATAAGGTGTATTTTTCTTACTGCCCTTGAAGCCCATTTTACCAGCACTCGACCAGGAAATTACTTGTCCGCTTTTGTTGGTTAAGCTAATAATAATGTTGTTGAAACTTGCTACGATGTGGGCGTCGCCATAGGCGTCAACTTTTACTACCCTTTTTTTTGCCGCTGCTTTACCGCCGGCTTGTGCTTTTGCCATAATTTAATTTGATAGGTAATCTTTAAAAATATTCCCGGTTTTAACCGGGCCAAACCAACCCTCCTGCCGACTTAAAAGCTATCTGGCGCTGGTTTGAAAATTATTAAGTCTTATAAACAGCAATGTGCCGATTATTCAATCAGCACATGTACAAATTACTTTTTAGCTACTTTCTTTTTACCAGCAACTGTTTTACGCTTGCCCTTACGGGTACGGCTGTTGGTACGGGTACGCTGGCCACGAACGGGTAAACCTTTACGATGACGCAGGCCACGGTAGCAGGCGATATCCAGCAAACGCTTAATGTTCATCTGCACTTCGCTGCGCAAAGCACCTTCAGTTTTAAACTCGTTGTTGATGATATTACGAATGGCAGTCTGCTCTTCGTCATTCCACTCATTAACTTTTTTGTCCAGGCTGATACCAGCTTTGGTTAAAATATACTGGGCAGTTGAGCGACCAATACCAAAAATATAGGTAAGTCCGATTTCGCCTCTTTTTTGTTTTGGTAAATCAATACCGGCAATACGTGCCATATTTGAATGTTGAATTTAGAATTAAAAATGTTGAATAAATTATCCCTGCCTTTGTTTGAAGCGAGGATTTTTTTTGTTGATTACAAAAAGCACGCCTTTGCGCCTTACAATCTTGCAATCAGCACTTCTTTTTTTAATTGATGCCCTTACTTTCATCGTTTTAAGATTTATTTATATTAACCAAAATGCCGGCGCAAACCAGCTCATGTTTTTATTTGTACCTGAAAATGATACGCCCCCTTGTAAGATCATAAGGACTCATTTCTACGCCTACTTTATCCCCGGGTAAAATACGGATATAGTGCATCCTCATTTTACCGGAAATTGTGGCCAGTATTTCATGCCCATTTTCCAGCTTTACCTTGAACATAGCGTTGCTCAGCGCTTCTAAAATTGTTCCGTCTTGTTTGATTAGTGCTTGCTTAGCCATATTTTTCGGGACGCAAAGATAAGGACTTGCAATTAATTATTGCGAAAAAAATCAGATATTTACCTGTAAATCCCCTTTTTATGATTCGAAAACTGTTTTTTTTGTCCACAATCCCTGTCTTTTTGTTGATATCCTGTAAAAAATCTGCTACCACCCCTCCTCCGCCACCCAATCCTGTGGAGTATAACAGCATTCAGGCAGGTAATACCTGGGAGTACGAATTGGTGAACAATCCCAGTACTGCGCCTGCTACCAGCACTTATACCCTTACCTGCACTGCTGCCGATACCAGCATTGGCACCCGAAGCTACCGCATTTTCACCCGGACGGATGCCCTGGCTAAGGAATACTATTTTGTGCTGAACAGTGAGTATTTCGAATACCTTACCCTGCCGATACTGGATGGATTTAAATTTGAGAACCTATACCTGAAGAGTAATGTAGTAGCTGGCGCCACCTGGACACAAACCCTCCCCCCCGTAACTTATGCCGGTATTACTGCTACCATTTCCAAGCAGGACACCGTGAAACAAACCGGTATGAGCATGACGGTGAAGGGCAAAACCTACAATAATGTGATACATGTATCCAGTGGTTTAAAACTGGTAAGTTTAAGCCTGCCTATCCCCGGAGTGTCGCTGGTTTCAAGTATACAAAATTATTATGCCCCAGGCGTGGGACGGATAAGAGCTACCTATGATATTCGGTTTTCGGTGCCTCCACCATTCAGTATTACGCAAACTTTTGAAAATAAAACAGAGTTGATCTCAACTAATTTTTGACCTAAAAAAAGAACCCCCGGCATATATGAAACCGGGGGCAAATAATGTAGATTGTATGAAAGTTAATACACTTCTTCGTTCAGGTGAACCTTGGTCATTTCGTAAAAATGGTTTTGTAATTCGTGTACATTTAAGGGGTGCGTAATATGCCGGTGTTCGTCCCTGTACCATATTTCCATTTTTGAAAAATCGCCTGCAGCAGGCAGCATTATCCTGAAAGCACCTTTCATATATTTTACGGTACCATCAGGATTTACTTGTTTGGTAAACTTTAATTTATTGATTTCATTTTCATCTAAGGGTATTGGCGCAAGCTGGTCCATTTCGAACCAGAACTCCTGTGCACCAGTATCGAGGCATACCTGGTGGGCACCGGTTTGCAAATTAGTAACCTCACCCTTCTTTACATCACCATCATTATCTCCCATGAGATAGTCTCCAACCTTAATGTTTTGAAATTTAAGCATGGCAATCAGTTTTAGAAATGAAATGTTGAATTGAGTTTAAATTTAAGTATTAATACAACACGGCAAAAATAATTTTGGCAGACCTTATGGGTCTTACCATTTACTCTGCCCAACTCATAATATAGTTTTCATTTTCTATTTCCAGTGCCTGCCTGGTAAGCTGCAGCGGTCTGAAGGTATCCACCATTACGGCCAGTTCTTTTGTTTCTTTTGCACCAATGCTTTTTTCAACGGCACCGGGATGTGGCCCATGTGGTATGCCCGCCGGATGTAATGTTATCATGCCGCGGCTAACATTTTTCCGGCTCATAAAATCACCATCTACATAATAAATCACTTCATCGCTATCTATATTACTGTGGTTATACGGCGCCGGTATGGCCTGCGGATGGTAATCGTACAGGCGGGGTACAAAGGAGCAAACCACAAAGGCATTGGTTTCAAAAGTTTGATGTACAGGTGGCGGCTGGTGCACCCTGCCCGTTATAGGTTCAAAATCATGGATAGAAAAAATATACGGATAACAACATCCATCCCAACCCACCACATCAAAAGGATGTGTGCCATAATGCAACCCGTACAGCATGCCCTGCTTTTTTGCTTTAATCAAAAAATCGCCTTTTTCATCAAATGTTTTTAAATCCTGTGGTTTGCGAATATCCCGTTCACAATAAGGGGCATGTTCCATCAACTGTCCGTATTTGCTCAGGTACCTTTTTGGATAACGCAGTGGCGTAAACGATTCTACAATAAACAACCGGTTGTTTTCATCATTAAATTCTATTTGATAAATAGTGCCTCTTGGTAACATGATATAATCGCCATAACCAAAAGGTAAATCGCCATACTGCGTTTTTACCCGGCCACTACCTTCATGCACAAATATCAGTTCGTCTGCATCAGTGTTTTTATAAAAATAATCAGGCATGCCCTGTTGCGGCGCTGCCAGCACAATATGGCAATCGCTGTTTACCAGCACGGGTATACGGCTTTGTAAATAATCTTTAGCCGGTGGTATCTGAAACCCTTCAAAACAACGGTGCTTCAGCATTTTTTCTTCAGCTATCTGCGGACGCACATCCTGCTGCGGCTCGGTTTTTATAATTTGTGTGGGTGGATGACAGTGATACAGCAGCGCATAATCATCGCTAAATCCTTCGGTAGAAAACAACTGTTCACTATAAAGGCTGCCATCCGGCTTGCGAAACTGTGTATGGCGTTTGTGTGGTATGTTACCTAAGGTATAGTAATGTGGCATATATGATAATGGGGTTATGAGTTTTGAATTTTGAATTGGAATGGGGGGGGAATTATACAGCTATCCAAAGCTCAAGTGAGGCCAGCAGAAAAATATATTTCCACCTGCGTTTATCAATATAGTATATAAAATTGCGGAAGAACGGCATGGCAATATTGTTCCTGTAAATTTACATTTTTTAAACCATTAGCAATTTGACAAGAATTGGATTGATATCAGATACACACGGCTACCTTGATGAAACAGTTTTTGAACATTTTAAAAACTGCGATACAGTATGGCATATCGGGGATTTTGGCGAGGGCATCGTTGAAGCGTTGAAAACATTTAAGCCTTTTAAAGGCGTGTACGGCAATATTGACGGCTACACGGTAAGAAGCGAATTTCCGGAGCAAAATATTTTTATGTGCGAAGATGTGAAAGTGATGCTGCGGCATATTGGCGGTTATCCGCCCCACTACAACCCGGCAACAAAAAAAGAAATACTCCTGCACCGGCCGCAATTATTCATCAGCGGCCACAGCCATATTTTAAAAATTATGTACGATGAAAAATTGCAGTGCCTGCACATGAACCCCGGTGCTGCCGGTAAGCACGGCTGGCATAAAATAAGAACCCTCATCCGTTTTTCGATTGAGGGTTCAAATATTAAAGATTGCGAAGTGATTGAGTTAGGCAGCCGTTAAATCAGGCTTTTAAATTAAGTTGTATCTGCAGTTCATCAAATTGTTTGGCGTCAATTGGTCCGGGTGCATCCAGCATCACATCCCGGCCACTGTTGTTTTTGGGGAAGGCAATAAAATCCCGGATGCTTTCGCTGCCGCCAATAATTGCACAAAGCCTGTCGAACCCAAAAGCCAGCCCACCATGCGGTGGCGCACCATATTCAAAAGCTCCCAGCAAAAAGCCAAATTTGTGCAACTGCTCTTCTTTATCCATGCCCAGTGCTTCAAACATTTTTTCCTGCAGTTCTCTTTGAAAAATACGGATAGAGCCACCACCAATTTCATTACCATTCAGCACCATATCGTAGGCATTGGCTTTAATACCGGCATACGGATGCTTAAGGTATTCGGCGGCATTTTCAATTACCGGGTTATTATTTATCATTACCGGAATATGGTCGGGCTTGGGAGAGGTAAAGGGATGGTGCCTTGCCACCCAGCGGTTTTCTTCTTCGGCATATTCAAACAATGGAAAATCGAGTACCCATAACAGTTTGAACTCATCTGGCTTACGCAGGCCAAGCCTTTCACCTAATTCAAGCCGCAGTTCGCTGGTGGCTTTACGGGTACGTTCTTCGGCACCGGCCAGTATCAGCACCAGGTCGCCGGCTTTGGCACCGGCAGCATCAGCTATGGCTTTTAATTTATCCTCGCTGTAAAACTTATCCACGCTGCTTTTGTACGTGCCATCGGCATTACATTTAATAAATACAAGCCCCTTCATACCTATTTGCGGCCGCTTTACCCACTCGGTTAATTCATCGGTTTGCTTACGGGTGTATTCGGCACAGCCAGGTACAGCAATAGCGGTAACGGTTTCGGCAGTATCAAATACCTGGAAGCTGGCGCCATCAATTAAGTGCGATAAAGATGGTTTTGATGGAAAGGTATGTGCCGGGAATTTCAGGTTGCACAACTGCATCCCAAAGCGGATATCGGGCTTATCATTACCATACCTCCACATGGCTTCCTCCCAGGTCATCCGCTCTACTTTTTCGGTGTAATCAATATTTTTTACATCTTTAAAAATGCGTTTTACCAGTTCTTCAAACATGTTCAAAATATCTTCCTGCTCCACAAAACTCATTTCGCAGTCTATCTGTGTAAACTCGGGCTGGCGGTCGGCACGGAGGTCTTCATCCCTGAAGCATTTTACAATCTGGTAATACCTGTCGTACCCACTTACCATCAGCAGTTGCTTAAAGGTTTGCGGGCTTTGGGGCAGGGCATAAAACTGGCCTGGGTTCATACGGCTGGGCACTACAAAATCCCTGGCGCCTTCCGGCGTTGATTTGATTAAAAACGGGGTTTCAATATCCATAAAGCCGTTTTCGTGAAGATAGTTACGGGTGCTGCGGCTTACGGCATAGCGTAACTCAATATTCTTTTTTACGATATTACGGCGAAGGTCGAGGTAGCGGTATTTCATCCGCAGGTCATCGCCACCATCGGTATCATCCTGTATGGTAAAAGGCGGTGTGGCGGCTTTGTTCAAAATAGCAAATTCACTTACCAGTATTTCAACCTCACCGGTAGGGATATTCGCATTTTTGTTGCTGCGTTCGTTTACTTTTCCTTTTACCTGCAATACATACTCCCTGCCCAGCGGACTGGCATCCAATTGTGCATTCAGGTTTTCCGAAAACAACAGTTGTGTAATGCCATAACGGTCTCGCAAATCCACAAAAGTAATGCTGCCAAATTTTCGAACGGTTTGCACCCATCCGGCAAGGGTTACTGCTTTATTTACATCGGCCAGTCTTAATTCGCCACAGGTATGAGAACGGTACATTTGAGTTATGGGTTATGAGTTGAAAATTATGAGTTACGAGTTAAACGTATTGAGTTGAATTTTCTGCCTGTCTTTTAAGTGTTGCTTTATAAAATTCATCTTGGTTAACTGGTAGTGTCATACACAAAAATTGGGTTTTGTTACCAGCAGCACGGCATTGATTGGGCGGCATTGGCGACGCTCCGTTCAACACCAGGGCTGCGATAGGGCAATTTTTATGCGGCTGCAAATATACGGGCAGAAGTGCACAATACTCCGGGTAAAAAACAACTCCAAAACTCAACTGATTTTGTTTGCATTTTTAATTGCCGGTAAGCACCAGGCTCACTCCATTCATTAATGCAATTGTGGCTGCTTTATTTAGCCGCAGGCTACGACAAATGGTGGAAGCATTTACCACAGGAAAATACTGCACACTGCTGTTAATCACCACATCCGTGTAAGCATCAGGCAATACGCCGCAGTTCCAGTTGGCCGGCTCTTCCCAGCTTGTGCTGGCACTTCCGTTCCAGTAAGCAGTGAATTTTAAGGAAAAAGTATCGCTTATTTTATTTCCATCTGCAATACAGCGGTATCGATAGCCATACCAGTTTGAAGGTGGGTTGAGGAGCAGCAAATCTGCCGTATTGGTTCGGCTGTACCATTCTGTATCGGTAATATCGGCAAAACCATTTCCGGTATCTGCCTGCCATTGAAAACTATTGCCCCTTACATTGGCACTTAGCAAAGTATTGCCACCGGGGCATGGCGGAAAAACGCAGGGCAAACCGCCAAGGGCAGTAAAATCGGCACAGAGCGATTGGTAATATTGATTGGCAATGGCCGCATCATGTACAATCACTACATTTTCATCGTTCGAATTTTGGCCCTGTATACTCCAGTTGAATGAACCTGTATATACCTGTGGATCGGAATCCGGCCGCAAAGCATCTGCTACAAGCGATTTATTGTGGTACAAATCGTTGCTCACTTTTACCAGCATATTACTGTCTAATGCCGCCTCCAGCAACGAATAAGCATTAAACAAACGGGTAAATTTATCTACAATGCCCCTTACCTGCAGCCCGCTGTTGTATTTAGAAATGATAAGGTTGGCAACCGCTATATCTGTAAAAGTGTATACCCCAAAAAACAAATCATTGTCGGCCGACTGTATCACGTTTTGCAGCTTGCTGCCCAGTCCGTCTTTAGGACTAAAATATACTTCTATCCTTTTGCCATCCACTACAAATTGCGTTTGCGCCGAAGCCGTTTTTGCCGTACCAAAAGCAGCATTAGCCGGAACGGGATTGGGGCCGGTGCCGCCCCACATTTTATTAAACTCCTGGTAAAATGCCTGTGTTACCGGCTTGCTGTTTATAACCAGCAGGTTGTTAATATCCCTGGTAGTTTGCTGGTCGCTCCAATTATAAGAGCCTGTAATAGCAAAAGCATCAGCAGAATCTGGGGATATGGCATCAATTGCCACAAACTTATTGTGCATGATATAATTGCTGCGATTTACCGAGGGGAAAGTTTTTACAGCGGCAGACAGCAGGTTAAGGCCTGTGTTGGAGGTAGAGCCGGTGCCATTATAAATCCACCTTACCTGTACGCCCCTGGCAGCGGCCGCATTTGCAGCAAAGGCAATTTTGGCTACATTGCTATTTGCAGAGGCGGTGTAATTATATAAGGCAATATCCACACCGTATTTGGCCCTGTTGATGTAGGCGGCAATAGTATCCGGGAAGCTGGCATTGAGGTATACAGCCGGTTGCCCCGAAGCAAATGATGCATTTACAGGAAAATTAAAGTAGCATTTTATGCGTCCGCCCTGTGCAATAGCTGTACTGCACCAAAGCAAACCCATAAATATCCAGGAAGTAAAAGCGGAATAAAGCTTCACAGAATATTTATTTCAAAAAGTAAAGGCCAAAAATAACAAATCTGCAATTGAGAGATTTATTATTTGCAATTTGGGCAAAAAAAGCGGCATAACCGTTTTAAGAAATGGTTATTAAAATAAATCGGGAGCCGGGTGGCCCTGCAACCTTACATTCGCAAAAGGCAAAAAACTACCTTTGTTTAAAACCATTATATGTGGCTGAATAATATTTTAGAAACCATTGGCAATACTCCACTCGTTCAACTTCATAAAATAACCAAGGACCTGCCCTGCACCGTACTGGCCAAAGTGGAATATTTTAACCCGGGTAATAGTATTAAAGACAGGATGGCTTTAAAAATGCTGGAAGTGGCCGAAGCTGAAGGTAAAATAAAACCCGGCGGCACCATTATAGAAGGTACCAGTGGCAATACCGGTATGGGGCTGGCCCTGGCCGCCTGTGTTAAGGGGTATAAATGCATTTTTACCACCACCGATAAACAGTCGAAGGAAAAAGTAGATATTTTAAAAGCGGTGGGGGCTGAAGTAATTGTATGCCCTACCAATGTTGAGCCGGAAGACCCCCGCTCCTATTATTCCGTCAGTAAACGGCTGGCAAAAGAAATACCCAATAGCTGGTATGTAAACCAGTACGATAACCTGGCCAACCGGCTGGCGCATTATGAACAAACCGGCCCGGAAATATGGGCACAAACCGAAGGAAAAATAACCCACCTGGTAGTGGCTACCGGTACCGGCGGCACCATTGTAGGTACTGGCAAATACCTTAAAGAAAAAAATCCAAACATTAAAGTTTGGGCGGTAGACAGCTACGGCAGTTTATTAAAAAAGTATTTTGATACCGGCGAAATTGACCAGCAGGAAGTATATCCCTACGTTAGTGAAGGTTTTGGTGAAGATTTTGTACCGGCCAATTACGATATGCAATACATAGATGAATTTACCAAAGTAACCGATAAGGATGGTGCCGTAATGGCCCGCCGTATTGCAAAAGAAGAAGGGATATTTATTGGCTACAGTGCCGGCAGTTGCCTGCAGGGAGTGATGCAATTAAAGCATACCCTAAAAAAGGATGATGTGGTGGTGTGTATATTTCACGACCATGGTAGCCGTTATGTAGCCAAAGTATACAACGACCAATGGATGATGGAAAGGGGTTTTCTTGATGTAAACACATTTAAAGATGTAGTAAGCAGCCGTACTGCACATACATTAATTACCCTGCTTAAATCCGATATGGTGAGTAATGCTATAGAACTGATGAAACAATATGACATTGAAAACATACCCGTGTTTGACAATGGTACTAATATTGGCGCTCTTTCTGAAAGCGGACTTTTTGCTAAAATTATCAACGACCCCGATTTAAAAAATAAAACTGTAGAGGAAGTAATGGAAAAACCATACCCGGAAGTAGATTTTAATACACCGGTAGAAAGGTTATCCAACCTCATAAACCGTGAAAACGGTGCTGTACTCAGTAAAGATGAAACTGGGGCTTACCATATCGTTACCAAATATGATATCATCCAGGGGCTTTCCCGCTAATAAAGTATAATACCTGTGCAAATGCATGAAATGCAGTACAGATAAGCATTTCGGCGAAATTTAACAGCATTTAGCCTCAGAGTATTTACGTAGTTTTACGAGTTGTAACAGCAATATACTCGTAATACCCCCATTCTAAATAATCGTAACAGCCCCATACTATTAGTATTTGGTGAACAAAGGAAAAAGGGCAATACTGCTCTTGTTGACGAATAAAATGTTAATAATCTTTGTGATGAAAATTACCAATAGCTAACAAGCTTACAACACATCCAACCATCCTTTAAAAACCAAAGCATCACTATCCAATATCATTGAAAAGCTTTGTGTTAGGCCAGTTAGTTAAAAGTATTTTTCAACCTTGTTCAATATCCAGTCATGCTCCGGCAGCATGAAAAACCAAACCAAACAACAGCCGGGAAAAACAATATCCAGCATCCTGCAGAAAAACCAAAGCAGCACTTTTATAACATGTATATGTTACAACAGCCGCTGACTAACCCGTAGAAAACAAAAACCAATATCTAAACCGGTAATGCCAAAAACCAGGCAGCACCCAGAAGAGCCAGAGCGCCTGAAACCAGAAAATTATTAAATGGTAGAGTGTACACTCTAAGGTGATCGAAGTTCCTGTGAAAACCGACTTGTGTTGTTTTAAAAAATTAACTTCCGCAGCGCTTTCAAAGAGAAATATGCTGCGGAAGTTTTTTTTACCGGTACTCCCATCCGGTTTCGTATAAATACGTATTGCATATCAGTACTGTTACCATCACTGCAACTGCAATAGTACGATGAGCAGGAAGAAAACTACAATGTTAAAAAAGGGCGGTTTTGCTCTTGTTGAACAAGTTGAACTAATGCAATTTTACACCAGAAGTTGATTGATATCTTTTAATTATCAATCATATCCAAAAATCCTGATAAACGAAAGAGTACATATCCAAATTCTTTGTAAAGCTGTAAAGAAAGTCCAATATCAGTCAACTTCTTTTTTAGTTAAATGAATTAGCGGTGATATAAAACTGAAAATTCAATTCCTAAAGAAAAACCAACAGGTTCCAACATCCGGGCAAGCCATTAAAAGCAACCCCAGAGAAAAACCAAAATCCAATTTCCGGGCTTATGCTGTAAAAAGCGATGATAGCTCAAACCGACCGAAACCCAATATCCTAAACCAGTACAGCAATGTATTGCGTTGAGAAAAATCAAACACTGAAACCAGGAATAAACTCATTTCTGGAGAGGAGGCCCCTCTTAAAAAATTAGATCCCGGGCTGGCCCGTAAGCTTGCCCAGCAAAACGCTTCCACGGTGTAAAAACTGTGGAAGTTTTTGTTTTAAGCCTTTCCCACACTACAAGCACATTACACTCTTGCATCTGCGGTTAAACACTATACCAATTTTACCAGCCGGGATGTAGTAGAACAACCCGGTATTTTAAAGGGTAATTACGTGTGTACACCCCGGGATATCAGCATGGGTATTACGTGGTTATACTTGTTTGTAAAAGCTTCAGAAACTCTTCATAATGAATTGAGTAGCTGAATAAGTTTTTTTTAAAAGTTTTCAAAATAAAAAAACAAAAGACACCGTTAAAGATGAAGTTATCCAATATCAAAAAACAAATCAAGCTTCCTTTGAAAACTAAGAATTCAAATCCTAATGAAGAATTGAATCCAGTCCGGGCTTATGCTGTAAAAAGCGACGATAGCCTCCGAAAAACCAGGTGATTCAATATCCTAAAGGCCTATGCCCTAAAAAGCGATGATGGCCGGAAAATGACCGACACTGAAACCAGAAGTAAACATTATTTCTGGAGAGGAGACCCCTCTTAAAAAATTAGATCCCCGGGCCAGCCCGTAAGCCAGCCCAACAAAATGCTTCCACAGCGTAAAAGCTGTGGAAGTTTTTGTTTTTATACCCTGCCGCTTTTTACATTTACAGCATGTTGTTGCAGGCACCCACCCCATTACCGGATTTCCCAAAAAGCATTGTTTCACTGGTACCCTCTATCACAGATCTCCTTTATGCGCTGGGTTTGGAAAGTAGAATAAGCGGCATCACTAAATTTTGTGTGCACCCCGGCCATCTACGGCAACAAAAGCAAATCATTGGAGGTACAAAAAATATAAATACTTCAGCAATTAAAGCCTGCAGGCCCGATTTAATTATTGCCAGCAGGGAAGAAAACACAAAGGAGCAGGTAGAGGCCCTGGCCCGGGATTACCCGGTATGGCTAACGGATGTAGTTGATTTTGAAACAGCAATTGATATGATTAACGATATAGGTGCACTTACCCATTCATCTGCCCGGGCAGGCACCATCATTCAAAAAATTCAACAGGCATTTGCACAGTTACAGCCCATAGCCGCAATTGTAAATACCTGCTACCTCATCTGGCGCAAACCTTATATGACTGTTGGTGGCGACACTTTTATTCATGCAATGCTGCAGCAATGTGGTTTGCAAAATATTTTTGCCGACCGGCACCGCTACCCTGCTATTGATTTGCAACAGTTGAAAGAAAACAACTGTCAGCTACTGCTGCTTTCTTCTGAACCCTACCCATTTACCCAAATACATCTTGAAGCATTAAAACGATTATTGCCTGGCATCACCATATTGCTTGTGGATGGAGAAATGTTTAGCTGGTACGGCAGTAAAATGATGGAAGCCCCGGTGTACTTTAATCAGCTTATCGCTACCATTCAAAAATTAACAGGCCGGAATTTTATTTAAAAAACACCCCAACAATTTTAAAATCCTGCATTTATTCAGGCCTGCTTTTCAAGATGATGCAGGCTGTAACGATTACACTGTAATTCTCTTACATTTGTGCAAACAAAAAAACACTTATGGGAAAATACAGGGCCGGTGTATTATACGGCGAAGAACTCAAAGCACTTTACAACGACGCTAAAGACAACAGTTTTGCCATGCCGGCGGTAAACTGCATTGGCACCAATAGTATTAATGCCACTTTAGAAACCGCTGCTAAGGTAAACTCCCCGGTGATTATACAGTTTAGTAACGGGGGTGCACAGTTTGTAGCCGGTAAAGGCATGCCCAACGATAAACTGCAGGGCAATATTTCTGGTGCTATATCAGGTGCATTACACATTCATAACGTAGCAAAATATTACGGGGTGCCTGTAGTACTGCATACCGACCATGCCGCCAAAAAATGGCTTCCCTGGGTAAGCGGCATGATTGATGCTGGCGAACAATACTTTAAAGAAAAAGGCTATCCCCTTTTCTCCTCTCATATGCTCGACCTTAGTGAAGAGCCCATTGAAGAAAACATACATACTTCGGTAGAATTTTATAAACGCATGGCACCGCTGGGCATGGGTATCGAAATAGAACTGGGTGTAACCGGCGGTGAAGAAGATGGTGTAGATAACAGCGATATTGATAATGCCAAACTATACACCCAGCCAGAGCATGTTGCCTATTCTTATAAAGAATTAAGCCAGGTAGGCGAATTGTTTACCGTAGCGGCAGCGTTTGGTAATGTACACGGTGTATACAAAGCTGGCAATGTGCAATTAACCCCAGTTATTTTACACAACAGCCAGGTGTATATCGAAAAAGAATTAAAAACGGGACCCAAGCCGGTTTTCTTTGTATTTCATGGTGGCAGTGGCTCGCCCCAGCATCAAATCAGGGAGGCTATTGGATATGGTGCCATCAAAATGAATATTGATACCGACCTGCAATGGGCTTTTTGGGAGGGTATACTCAACAATTACAAAAAAATGGAAGGATACCTGCAGGGACAGTTAGGCAATCCTGAAGGTGCCGATGCACCTAATAAAAAATATTACGACCCCAGGGTATGGTTGCGTAAAGGGGAAGAATCGTTTGTAAAAAGACTGGAAGTTGCTTTCGATGACCTTAATTGCATCAACCGAAACGCCTGATAATAATTCTATTGTACCCATGTAAAATTTTTTACCGGCATTGCTGGTTAAATTATTTTTGCGCCCCGTTCAAAAACCGAAAGATTGTTTTTGACAAAAATTGTTTATCATGAAAATAGAAGATTTTGACGCCAGGCTTGCAGGAGAAAACGTAACTGATGAAAAAAGCGGCGGATGGTTCAAGCGAAAAAAGAAGGGCATATTAACTGCCACAAAAGATAAAGCCGATGCACCCGAGGGGCTCTGGTCAAAATGTCCCTCCTGCAAGTATACCTGCACCGTACTGGAGCTTAACGAAAACCTGTATGTATGCCCAAAATGTGAATACCACCACAGAATAGGCAGCGATCAATATTTTGAAATTTTATTTGATGAAAACTCAGATAATGAGTTATTTGCCAATGTTATATCAAAAGATTACTTACAGTTTGTTGACTTAAAGCCCTATGGCAAAAGATTGGAAGAAGCCTATTCTAAAACCAATATTCACGACTCAATTACAGTGGCACATGGTAAGGTAAATGGGCACGACCTGGTAGTTGCCTGCATGGATTTTGAATTTATTGGAGGCAGCCTGGGTAGTGTAATGGGAGAAAAAATCTGCCGGGCCTGCGACTATTGCCTGCAGCACCGTATCCCTTTTATGATTATCAACAAAAGTGGCGGTGCCAGGATGATGGAAAGCGCTTTTTCGCTTATGCAATTGGCTAAAACATCTGGCAGGCTCTCAATGCTAAGCGATGCTAAAATCCCCTACATATCACTCTGTACCGACCCTACTTTTGGTGGCACTACTGCTTCCTTTGCAATGCTGGGAGACGTTATTATTGGTGAGCCCGGAGCCCTGATTGGTTTTGCAGGCCCAAGGGTAATAAAAGAAACAATCAAGAAAGATTTACCGGAAGGCTTTCAGCGCAGCGAATTTTTACTCGAACACGGCTTTTTGGATATGATTGTACACCGCAAACATCTGAAACAGCAGCTACAAACTTTACTCGTTTTATTTAAAAACTAACAAACTATAATCGCCGGTTACTTTTCAGCCGGCGATTTTTTTCCGGTAGCCAGTTTTTCGATGGTGGCTTCAAGCCGGGCCTGGCGGGTTTCTACTTTCCGGGCATTATTAATCCACACAATATATTCCTGCTTGTGCGTTACAGAGAGTGTTTCAAAAAAAGCATTAGCCTTTTTATTGTGCGAAAAAAGAGTTTGTAATTCGGGGGGGGTGGTTACTGTAGTATTACGTACTGTAGCCGAGATAGTCGCTTTATTAACAGTACTGCTGGTTTGTACACCGGCTTCTTTTGTAAACCGCATGGCACACCACACATTATCAATGGTAATGCTATCTGTTGTAACCAGTCCGTGCATAGCTGTACATTGCCAGTTGCAATCCCGGGATAAATCACTTACAATTTTTGAAGAAACCTTTGGATAAGCAATCCAAAATTTGGCGTTGTTCGCCAGGGCGGGCACCACATCTTTTAATATATCTCTTAGCTGGTTGTGGCTGATGGCAAACACCAGGGCAAAATCTATCTTTTTAATTTTAAGCAAAGGCGTAACATTCTTTGAAAATGAGAGCTTTGCAAATTGTTTTTCGATGGTGGAAGGCAAGCCTTGTACCAACAGGTTTTTTTCATCTTTCAACTGTAGTTTTTCTGTAAGCGGGAGCAAGGGCGCAATAACTTCCATGTTGAGCATTTAATTAAAAAGTATGCAAAATTAACAATAAATGCCGCAAATACAATATCAAAACAGATTAAAATCTGCATTTTCATTACAAATTCTATGATTGGAGGGGTTATATACTTGAAAATGAAAATGTTACTTATTTAGTAACCGGGGTGTAATATTTAAGCGCTTCTTCCATCGATGCCTGTAATTTGGCAATCCTGTTTTCATCAGATGGATGCGATGAGAGAAATTCAGGTGGCTTCTGCCCCCCTGCTTTAGACATTCGTTGCCAAAAAGGAACGGCCTCCCTGGGGTTATAGCCTGCCATTGCGGCAAATATCAGCCCAAAATGATCGGCCTCATACTCTTGCTTACGGGAGTTAGGCAGCAAAACACCTACCTGTGCCCCTGGGGCATAAACACTATTAAACAGCGTATTCACCTGGGGGTTTCTGCTGGTGAGTATATCGCCGGCTACCTGTAAGCCCTGGGCAAGCATACCCTGGCTCATCCGCTCATTGCCATGACCGGCTACGGCATGCGTTATTTCGTGACCCAATACAATAGCCAACGCTGCTTCGTTTTGAGCTACTGGCAGCAGGCCGGTATATACCACCACTTTGCCGCCCGGCATGCACCAGGCATTTACTTCTTTATTGTCTACCAGGTTAAACTCCCACTTGTAGCCGCTCAGTATATCTCCTTTACCCTGCTGGGCATAATAGTTTGCTATGGCATTAGCAATACGGGTGCCCACCCGTCTTACCATTTCGGCATCTTTATTACTGGTGGTATTCAATACTTTGCTTTGTGATAAAAAACTTTGATACTCCGATACCGCCATTTGCTGCAGTTGTGCTTCGGGCAATAAGGTAAGCTGTTTTCGTCCGGTTACAGCATTTCGGGAACAGGCAATGATGAATATAGACAGTACTGCAAAGATTAATGCCAGTTTTTTCATTTTAAAAACGTTTAGGTTATTATGCAAAGATGGGCAATTGATATGCCGGTTTTACAAAAAAGCTGTTAATTGCTTTATTGATGCTGCATACGCTGAAAAAGTTGCAAGTACATTTATTTGCTATTACTCTTGGCAGCCTTGCGCCTGTCCCTGTATTTGAGTATGGGCACACGACTTTCATTACCGCGGAGGATGCGGATGATATTTTTTTGATGGGTAAGAATTACCAGCAATGCAACCAGCACAGCAAATATCCTGTATATCGTTACTTCATCGTTCCATATCCACAGCACACATACCGGCAGTGCAATACCAGCAAGTATGGAGCTTAGAGATACATAACGGGTTAAAAAAAGCACTAAAAGAAAAACACCTACGCAACTGGCCGCAATTACCGGTTGCACAGCAAGTATCATCCCAAATAAAGTAGCTACACCCTTACCGCCTTTAAAATCGGCGAAAACAGGGTAAATATGACCAACTACGGCAGCCAGCCCAAGGCCAACCATAAGATTAGTACGGTGCCATTCGTCGTGGATGTAAAAAGGTAAAAAATTATACAGCGCTACGGCAAGCACCCCTTTTAGGATATCGCCAGCCATGACTATTGTACCGAACCGGGAGCCAAGCACTCTAAAGGTATTAGTAGCGCCCATATTACCGCTTCCGTATTCACGAATATCGATTCCAAAAAAATTGCGACTGACAATCAATGCGGTAGGTATAGAACCAATAAAGTAAGCCAGGATAATGAGTAGCAGTTCCTTCATACGTTTCTAAGTGAGTTGACGAGGGCAAAGATAGCGCTTTTTCGTTGTGTAACAATTTGTTAATATACCCCGGTGTGTATAACGAAATGCCTGTTGGCTTATTTTTCAAAGTGGATGGCTATCCAGTCTTTTTGAGTAAGTATGGCTACTTTGTGTAATCCCTGTGCAGCAGCGGCAGCAACCATCGCCTGCTCATCGGTTTTTAAAATACCACTAATCAGCAGGTGTTGTTGAGTAGCCTTTGCCAGGGCAGGCATATTGGCCAGCAGTACATTTAGATTAATATTGGCAAGGATGATATCATAAAGCCCTGTTGCCGGAACAGCATCTGCCTGCTGTACGGTGCAGTGCAGGCATTGGTTTATCTCACAGTTTTCGATGGCATTGGTAATACTCCATTCGTCATAATCAATAGCCAGCACAGCAGCAGCCCCCATTTTTTCAGCCAAAATGGCCAACACCCCGGTGCCGGTGCCAAAATCAAGCACTTTTTTTTGGGTAAAGTTGATGCCTTCCATTAGTTTCATCATCATCCAGGTGGTGGCATGATGGCCTGTACCAAAACTCATTTTTGGCGTAATAACTATTTCATATTGCACATTTTGGAGTGCTTGGTGAAACTGGGCCCTTATTCCAACAAAATCACCCACCACTACCGGCTCGTATTCCGATTCCCATTTTTGATTCCAGTTGATATTTTCAATACTCGATTTGGTATAAGCCATAATCTCAAATTTGGCTAACACCGCTTCAAAAGCTTCCTGGTTAAAATTGGCTTCGGGGATGAAAGCAATAAGGGTGAAGCCATCTTCTTCAAAACCATCAAAGCCCTGCTCTGCCAAAAGTGCAATCAACTGCTCCCCTTCATCTTTTGTATGCGGCTCAAAGTCAAATTGAAAATAGTTCATCTGCTGTGCTGTTCGATTTAAGTAAAGGTAAATCGTTGTGCAATTTACACTCCGGCAATTGATAATTATTGAGCAAAGGGCGCTATATTTATTTTATCTATGCAAAGTAAAATTAACGAAGCGCTTGTTCACCAGTTTTATGCTGCCTTTCAGCAACTGGATTATACAACCATGAATAGCTGCTATAGCGATGATATTGTATTTTACGATCCGGTATTTGAACTGCTGCGTGGCGATGAAGCCCGGTACATGTGGCAGATGCTTTGCAGCAATGCAAAAGATTTTTCACTCAGCTTTGGCAATATCGTGGCGCTGGATGACGAATACTGTACCTGCGACTGGCAGGCAACTTACACTTTTTCTGTAACCGGCCGCAGGGTGGTTAATCATATCCGGGCCAATATGCGTTTTGCCAATGGTAAAATTATTGAGCACAGCGATGCTTTTAGCGTACATCGCTGGAGCAGCCAGGCCCTGGGCTTTAGCGGATGGCTGCTGGGCTGGAACAGTTTTTTTCAACGAAAAATAAAAAACAAGGCAAAGCGAAACCTCCTTCGTTTTATACAAGCCCAATCTTCATAATCCTCCATTCTTTTTAGGTTTTCCAAAACCAGCCAATCCTTTTTTCCGTAAGTGCTGTATCCACGCTTCTTATTACGGAAAACCACTACTGCTGTTCCCCACAAAAAAACTGCTGCATTAACCGGCTGTGCCGCTTAATATATTTTACCATCAACATACCATACAAAAGCAAATGACTATGAAAAAAAATTGCACCCCTCTCCTGCTGCTGCTGTGTAAACTGGGCTATGCACAACCGATAGCTGTACAAGACATAGCAACAGATGCCATTATCCCGATACCGGCTAACCTGGCAAAAGAGCCACGCTTTGCGGTTAACCTGCACAGTGGGTATGCCGTTGGCCTGGGCTCCACCTTTAAATTTTACCCGGATGATATAAGTAGTATAACCATTACGCAGGCTGGCGGTAATACGCCCGAAAAAACAATTACCTATGCCAACCCTGCCAAAGGCCTTGGCGATGGATTAAGGGTTGGCTTTGGCGGCACCTATATCCTGAATGATTTTATCAGCCTTAATCTGGATTTCGACTACTTCCGAAGCACCATCCGCAAACACCGGGATTCATCCATACATCTTACCGGGCAGCCCATGACCAACAATGCTGCCGATGAATATTATTACAGTGAAAGAAATACCATCTCTTACCAGGCAACCATTGTAAGCCTTACACCGGCAATAACTTTTAAAGCCATATCAAAACCCAAATGGTTTTTATACAACAAGCTCGGCGGCATCATCACTTTCAGGCCCAACAGCCTGCAGGAAGACCGTACACAATCCTTTACCCGACTGGGCTGGCAGGGATTTTATAAAGACACTTCATCTACCACTGCTAAGCACTATGCCTGGGGCATACGCAACCCGGCATTTGGATTTATGGGTGCGCTGGGGGCACAATTTAAAATAGTAAAAAATGTAAGGGCCTTTGCCGAAATACAATACTCTCACATTGTGTTTGTGATAAAAAAGCGAACACTTACTGATTTTATTATTAATAAAGAAAATATTGTAAACAGCTTTACCACCAGCCAGCGTGAAATAGAATTTGTACGTTCTTTTTCGGCAGACAACGGTACCACTGCTAACCCCGACAAGCCTTCACAAACTATTATACAACGCATCCCCATTAGTTATATAGGCTTGCAGGCAGGCATTTCATTACTCATCCCATAAAACATTAAGTATGAAACCAAGAACAGCACATTTACCACCCTCCCATTCTATTACCGGCAACAACAGCTTTATACTAACCTTCGATGAAAAAATAAAACAGTATGCCCTTTATACGCTTAGCATCACCATAGCGCCGGTGGTTTTACTCTATACGGTATGCAGTCTTTTTGCAGCAGCAACAGAGGGGTACTTTGCCACTTACCTCTCTGCAATAATTTTTTTTATTACTGGTGCCTTACAGGTATGGCTGCAACCAAGGTACCTGCCACAACTCAGTTACAGGGCTGCCCTGCTGCAAAATGTGGTGGTGCTGATAAGCACAGCAATCCTGCTATGGATGGTATGCAATTTTTCAATGCCTCATCTGCAATATCTCGTTTTTACAGCAATACCGGCTTTACTACTGCCCATTGCCGTTAGTAAATGCATGCAGCACTATACTGTTTTAAAACATTGCAGGTATAACCACTGGGTGCTTCCCCGTACATTACCAGCCGAAAAGAAAGCCTCCCTTTTAACAGGCAGCATTGATACAAAAGTAATATTGCAGCATCCCTGGGGTACTGCTACCACAAACTTTGTAGTATGTGTTCCGGAATATTACAGTCCTGCCGACAGTTTTATGCGTTTTTTACAATTAAACGCACTTGAAAAAAATGCACTGATGGAGGATAACGGCAAGCAGTATGGCTGGAAGTTTTTTACTCCATCTGTATTCGGAAAAAGACAACTGGCTCCTCATACCAGCCTTATAGACAATGGTTTTAAAAGAAAAGCAACCATATTGGTGGAAGCTATCGAATTAGCCTAAAACAATTAACCCGTTTTTAATCAACAAACCATGATGTATGAAATATGATGCTACCGCCAGGCGTACAAAACAACTATGGTCATTTATTGCCACACTGGCTGTTACCGCAGGTATTACCCTGCTGCTTACTTTAGCATTGAGCGGAAAATTTTCAACTGCCGAAAAAAATGTGCTGCCTGCCAATATTGTATTGCAGCAACAAAAAATATTGGCCACCCATAGCCTGCTGCAGGCACAATATGCATCGCTGCAGCGCATGGATGAACAGTTTGCCGTATTGCTGAACGATACTGCCGCTGCCGCACAATGCAACGACCTCCATAAGGCGATACTGCTGGAAGAAAACAGGTTTACTGCCATTATAGAAAGCAT
This sequence comes from uncultured Chitinophagaceae bacterium, assembly GCA_937873715.1. Lineage (GTDB taxonomy): Bacteria > Bacteroidota > Bacteroidia > Chitinophagales > Chitinophagaceae > Ferruginibacter. The sequence goes on along the minus strand of CALMYJ010000029.1, from coordinate 9,303 downwards.
GAATAAAACATTGGGTGTATGGCAGGATGAAAAAACAGCCGAACAGTTTGCCACAATGCTGGCCGCTTACCGCAGTATCATTAACAGCAGGTATGCTGTAACCAATTTACGCAATATTGCCCTGCTGCACCAGGGGGTATATACGGCCGATGAATCGGCCCTGCTGAACCTGCAGGAGGAACTGCTTGAAAAAAACAATTACATCGTTACACTTGAAACCAGGCTCATACAGGCAACTGCCAGCCTACCTGCCATCACTTACACGGCAAGCAACAGTCCTAATGCTTACATGGAAAATATATCCGTACTCGAAAACAAATTAGCGGATATCAACCGCCAAAACAGTACCCTCAAAAAAGATAACGACCTGCTGCAACAGGCATTGGCAGAGGCCAATAAAAATTATGAAACCACCCGGCAGGAATGGAAAGAAAAAAATGCAGCGGTAACCGATTTGCAAAAAAATATCCAGGAACTGAATGCCGCACTATTGCTGGCCAGGGTAGATTGTAACCTTTCCCGTGCCGATGCCGCACAAGTGGTATATACGGCAAAGCAACGCCGGCAGTTACTCACCGAGGCATCGGGCATACTTAGCGATTTAGCCAATAGCCCTAACAGTAGCAGTACCAAAAAACAGGTAAATGATAAGATTGTTTTATTAAACAAAGTAGCGGCTAACTTTAAAGAATAGCTGCTATGATATTTTAAAAAAGTATTACTAAACGTATTGTGCTATTATATTTAGGCCTGTTTGCATTAATCTACACTGCCTTTTGCTGTCATTCCGGGGAACGAGGAATCTGCCTGGACTGGTAAAGATGTTCAACTTTTTGTTCTTCTTCTGGCAGTTTCCTTTTCCGCTATGGCGGAATCGGAATGACAGCAAACTTTGGTTGCGCTTTAAAAATAATTAATTGCTTAAGCAAAACATCCTTAGAATAATTTAAAAATGGAAACATAGAAACATGTGTTGAATGTTCTAAAAGCACAACACGTTATTACTAAAATAAACTGCCAGCCCGATTAAGATATTTTCCCTGTGAGCATCTTCTAAATAAATCGATCGCTGTTGCAGGCTAACAGCGGTCGATAAAAAAGTTATTCGTAAACGTTACACTTAAACAGCCGCCTCAGCCATATTCGGTATATCAGCCGCTTTGTACAAACCGGCATCCAGTTTTTTCTTTGTTTCTTCAAATGCCTTCAGCGTTAAATCGATATCCTCATCGCTGTGTGCAGCCGTAGGAATGATGCGGTATATAATTTCACCCTTAGGTATAACCGGGTACACTACTATCGAGCAAAAAATATGGTAGTTCTCTCTCAGGTCCATCACCATTTGCGTAGCTTCAGGCACATCACCTTTCATATACACCGGTGTAACCGGCGAGTTGGTATGACCAATATCAAACCCCCTTTCCTTTAAGCCGTTTTGCAGCCGGCGCACATTATGCCATAGTTTTTCACGCAGTTCGGGCATAGCCAATACCATTTCCATGCGCTTAAGCATGCCTTCCACAATAATCAGTGGCAGGCTTTTGGCAAAAATCTGGCTACGGGTATTGTAGCGCAGGTATTTAAGTACCGCTTTGGGGCCGCTGATAAAGGCGCCAATGCTGCCCATACTTTTTACAAAAGTGCTAAAGTATAAATCGATACCCTGCTGGCAGCCCTGGGCTTCATCGGCACCGGCGCCGGTAGGCCCCATATAGCCAAAACCGTGAGCATCATCAATTAAAATGCGGAATTGGTATTTTTCTTTTAAAGCCACTATTTCTTTTAAAATACCCTGCTCGCCATCCATGCCAAATACCCCTTCGGTAATTACCAGTATGCCGCCGCCGGTTTTTTCCACCATCTTTTCGGCACGCTGCATTTGCTTTTCAAAATCTTCGATATTATTATGCTTAAACGTATAGCTGTAGCCCATGTGCAGCCTGATGCCATCCACAATACAGGCATGCGCCTCGGCATCATATACAATCACATCACGGCGGTTAACCAGTGCATCAATACAACTCATAATACCCTGGTAGCCGAAGTTGAGCAGCATGGTATCTTCCCGGCTTACAAATTTGCTGATCACCCTTTCCAGTTCTTCATGCAGGACGGTATTGCCACTCATCATCCGGGCACCCATCGGGTTGCCCATACCATATTTTGCGGCAGCTTCGGTATCTGCCCTGCGTACCTCGGGGTGGTTCACCAGGCCAAGGTAATTATTCAGGCTCCATACAATCATTTCTTTACCCCTGAACTGCATCCTGGGGCCCAGTTCGCCCTCTAATTTGGGAAATGCGAAATAACCATGTGCCCTGTCCATGTGCTGGCCAATAGGGCCGCCATCTTTCACTAATTTTTCAAAAACATCTGCCATAAAAGGTGAAATCGTTTAGTTGTTGTTAGTTGTAAAACAAATAAAACATTGCTGGCCGCAAAAGTAAGCCATTCAGTCATACAGTTAACAATGCCATAATCATCGTTCGGGTATTTGTGCAGGCAGGATATTGAATTTCCACCTGACCGGTTCAAATACTCATAAGCATATATGTTGTTGAGTTTATGAACAATAGCTGAAAAATTAAAAACAGCTACCAGGCGCTGGCAATAACTGCAATTAACTGATTTGAAAATGTCAAGCTCTGTTTTTGCAAATACTTTTTGTGTATGCTGCCTTAATTTCAGCGTACTGTTAATTCAACTGTTTTTCCTAACCCAAGTTCAAGAAGACGATAAAGTGTTGAAAGCTGTATATCGGTTTTGCCGTTTTCAATTCTTGAAATAAAACTCTTTTTAGCACCTATTTTCTCTGCTAATTGCTCCTGTGTCAAATTTGCAATACGTCTTTCATCTTTAATTACTTCTCCAATAAGAAACGCCTTTGCTTTAATTTCAAACTCGGTTCTTTTTGCAGTGCCACGTTTGCCGTAACGTTTAGTTAGATGCTCGTCAAACGATGTTGTATTTTTTTTCTTGCTTGCCATAATGATCTTATTTATTGTCAAAGTATGCTTTCATTAGTTTGACAGCTAATTCAATTTCTCTTTTTGGTGTTTTCTGAGTCTTTTTTTGAAAGGCGTTGAAAAGCACAACAATTTTCTCTTTATCAAAACAACAGAAAATTCGAAAGATATTGTTACCAAGCTCAATCCTTATTTCGTAAAGCCCTTTTTGTCCTTCTATGTGCTTCAGAAATTTCTCTGGAACACGGTCTGCATGTGTTAATACAAAAAGCACATAATCAATCTTCTCTTTTACTTTTTCAGTTTGTATGTCGAAAAATTCGTGAAAGTAATGCCGGTAAAATATTAATTCTCTTATCTGTTCCATACAAATTAAAGTGTCGAACCAAAGTTAACTTAAAATGGAACAAGTCGCAAATACAATCTACCTGCTTATTAAATTTAGGTTGTGTCCGAAAAGGTAACACACAACATATTAATTGCACAACACAGCAGTTATATTTGCACAAACACTTTACCATGATGAAAAAGATAATGGCAGCAGCACTTTTTACGGTCTTATTTGTAGTGCATGTGGTCGCCCAAAAAAAACAACCGGCAGCACCACCGGCAAAGCCAAAGCTGGTAATAGGCCTGGTGGTTGATCAGATGCGCTGGGATTATTTGTACCGCTACAATAGCCAGTATTCTGATAACGGCTTTAAGCGCCTGCTCCGTGAAGGTTTTGCCTGCGAAAATACCATGATACCCTATACCCCTACCTATACAGCACCCGGCCATAGCTGCATTTATACTGGCAGCGTACCTGCCATACATGGCATTGTGGGCAACCACTGGTACAACCGTAAAACCGGCAGGGTTACCTATTGTACCGACGATGATACCGCCTTATCTGTGGGCACCAGCAATAACCAGGGTAAAATGAGTACAGCCAATATGTGGACTACCACCATTACCGACGAATTGCGGCTGGCCACCAATTTTAAAAGTAAAGTGATAGGCATAGCTTTAAAAGACAGGGGTGCCATACTACCGGCAGGGCATAGTGCTAATGCCGCTTACTGGTACGATGATAAAAACGGTAAATGGATCAGCAGTACCCAATACATGCAAAGCCTGCCGGGCTGGGTAAATATTTTTAATGATAAAAAAATACCCGACACCTATATGAATGGCGAATGGAATACACTATTACCCATAGCCGCATACACACAAAGCACAGCCGATTACCAGGTGTTTGAAGGCACCATTAAAGGAGATACCAGCGTGGTGTTTCCACACAAACTAAAAGAGATTGCTGCCAAAAACAAATACGAAGCTTTTAAAACTACACCATTTGCCAGCAGCTTTACCCTCGACTTTGCCAAAGCAGCCATCGAAAACGAGGCACTGGGCAATAATACGGCAACTGATTTCCTGGCTGTAAGCATATCCTCTACCGACTATATTGGTCATGCCTTTGGCCCTAATTCCATCGAAGCACAAGATGCCTTTTTAAGATTGGATAAAGATGTGGCCGCATTTTTACAATACCTCGATACAAAAATTGGCAAAGGCAATTACCTGCTGTTTGTAACCGCCGACCATGGTGCAGCACATGCACCAAAATTTTTGAAGCAACACCATATACCTGCCGGCGAAAAAGATGATGCCGAAATCGAGAAAATGCTAAACCGCAAGATTGAAGAAAAAATGGCCATTACAAAAGCCGTAGCCAAAGTAATCAACTACCAGGTGTACCTCTCTGACGCTGCCAGCGAAAAAAGAGAAGACATAGTTAAGTATATTATTAAAGAGCTGAAAAGCATGGACAGCATCATTGCCGATGCGGTTGAACTGGATGAGTTAGCCGAAGCCAATTTGCCCGAGCCCATCAAAACAAGGATCATAAACGGGTACAACCCCCACCGCAGCGGTGATATACAATTTTTGTACAAGCCCGGTTATTTTGATGGCTGGGGCACCGGTACCACTCATGGTGTATGGAACCCCTACGATGCCCATATCCCCCTGTTATGGTTTGGCTGGAAGGTAAAAACTGGCAAGCTGTACCGGGAAACTTATATGACAGACATAGCCCCCACCCTCGCCGCCATGCTGCAGGTGCAAATGCCCAATGGCTGTGTGGGGCAGGTAATACCGGAAGTAATCAGGTAGCAGCAGCATGAATGTGCGGCTTATTTGCTAACAATGTTTCTTATGTAGAATGTGCCGGGCCGTGAACTTTACTGGGAAGCAAGTATTCATTCGGGAAGCAGGTTGCATTAAAAGCAACGCTAAGTTTATTTGGCTTTCAATTCTGCCAAAGCACTCCAAATTTGCTGCAGTTGAATTTCTACAGCCATCAACCTTTTGGTGACACCATCTTTATCCATAGCTGCCGTGATATATGGATGTTCCTGTTCCGCCAATAAATTAGGAGTGCCGGTATCTGCAGCAGGACTGTTGTTTTTTTGATCAGCTTCCAGGTCTTTCTCCAAAAGCTCGGTAGCCGAAACACCAAAATATTTGATAATCTCCATCAACTGGTCAAAATTAGGTTTGGAGCTGCCGGTTTCATAACCACTCCACCTCGTTTGGGTAAAACCCAGTTCAGTAGCCATTTCCAACTGGTTCATGCCGCTTTTTTTTCTAAGCCACTTTAGGTTTTTGGCAAATATGTTCATTGCTGTCAGGTTTAACTAAAAAAATATAAATACCAAATAAATTGATTTTATGGTTATAATTTGGTAAAATTTGCAGAAAATAATCAATCATTCCATAAATATACATTTTAAAATGGTATGCCACAATTTGACATAAACAGTTATTAGCCTAAGGATGCAAAGCCATTCATACCAGCAAAAGCGAATAAAATCAGGAACCGGTAAAAGATTTACAGTATGGAAACAATTACACTATCTCCCTTATTTCATCGTGGCGCCGAGTATATCGGCATACATTTTAACCACAACAGGCAACTGAATGTATTGGTAAAGCAAATAGAAAAAGTCCGCTGGAGCCGCACCCACAAGTGCTGGTACCTGCCCATGCAGCGGGCTTATTACCAGCAATTAAAAACAATACTTGTTGAACACGATTTGGATACTGCTGCCTTAAAAGATTACCTGCAGCGCAAACAGCTACACCGGCTTTCTGCCCCCGAAATTGCAGCACAAAACAGTGTAGCCGCTCCTAACAAAGCCCTGCCTGTGCAGGTGTACAGGATAAGCACCAATAACCTGGCTGAGTTAGACAAATTTGTACGCTACCTCAAATTAAAAGCATACAGCAGTTCCACCATCCGTACGTATCGAAACGAGTTTTGCCAGTTATTGCAAAAGCTAAGGGATTTACCGGTACAGCAACTTACTGCTGAGCATTTAAAGCGGTACATGTTATTTGCTATGGAAACCGAAAAGATATCTGAAAACACTGCACACAGCAGGCTTAATGCGTTAAAATTTTATTATGAACAGGTGCTGAACAAAGAGCGTTTTTTTGTAGAGTTGCCCCGGCCAAAAAAGCGGCAGCAGTTACCCAAAGTATTCAGCCAGGAAGAAATAGCCGCTATTATAAAAAGCGTTGACAATGTAAAACACAAAACCATGCTCATGCTGGCCTATAGTGCCGGTATGCGTATCAGCGAAGTGGTATCCATAAAAACACAAAATGTAGATAGCAGCCGTATGACGCTGTTTATACAGCAGGCCAAAGGGAAAAAAGACCGGGTGGTAACCCTTAGCCCTATCCTGTTGGTAATGTTGAGGGAATATGCCCGGCAGTATAAGCCCGATAAAAACGGGTATTTATTTGAAGGAGATACCAAGGGCAGCCCTTACAGCCCACGCAGCCTGCAATTAGTAATGCAGGCCGCAAAAAGAAAAGCCCGGGTGTATAAAACCGGCAGCATCCACACCCTGCGCCACAGCTTTGCCACCCATTTAATAGAACGTGGAACCGACATTACCATGATACAAAAACTACTGGGCCACAACGACCTCAAAACAACCCTCCGCTACCTGCACACCAGCAATAAAGATCTGTTGAAAATTGTTAGTCCACTCGACGACCTCAGGTTATAGACTGCTGCAATATTATTTTTTGAAAAAAATATGCATTAATTTATTTTCAAATATTAAAAATTATGTATTTTGAAACCTCCTTTTAAAATACCATTCCAGCAGTTATTCGTGTAACTGACGGCAGCGAAGCATTGTGCAGTCTGCAATTAATTCGTTTATAGATTCAGCGTATTTAGATGTATGCTGTTGGCTGTGGAGAGAAAAAGGGAGTTGTATTGCCGCTACTGCAGGTTTTAGGTTATAATGTTGAGATATAAGTGATAATCAGCAGTTTTTAAAAATAGCCGGAGTTAAATTGTAGCGTACTTTAGCGTAAATAAACACGTTGGCGGCAATGGTATTTCGACAGTTCCGCATTACATTTAGGGCGACAAAAACAGAGAGACTTTTAATATGAACAGACAGTTTATCGGAGAAATTTGGAAAGAAGTGAAGTTCGACTTTGACTTTACAAACGAAGTCAAAATTGAGATTTCAAACTTTGGACGAGTAAGAAGCATAACGCCACAAAATGGTGAGACAATTTTAAAAGGTGCAATGGTTAACGGCTACCGCATCGTCCGACTAAAATTCTTTAAAGAACGAGACCCGAAAGACCAAAAACGTATTGACTTTTTGAGAGAGCAAATCGCAACGCTTGTGCGACAGATTGGTAAACTTCGGACAAGAAACAAAGCCAAGCGAGTTAAGGACAAATCCTATTACGACTATGAGAAAAAAATCAAAGTGTTGACGGAGTTGCTGGACGGGATGAAGAAAAAATATCAGAAAGAATTTAAAGCAATCGAGCTTAAACGGACAATAAATCACGGTGGACTAATTCACCGTATGGTTGCAGAGTATTTTCTTGACAAGCCGACAGAGAAACATAATCTTGTTGCACATCTAAACCACAACAAACTTGACAACCGTGCCGACAATCTTAAATGGATGACAAGAGAGGAAAACGCAGCACATCAAAAGACAAGTCCGCACGTAATTGAAGCAAAAAAAGAGAGATTGGGCAAACGCTATGAAGGGACAAAAGTTTGCAAACTGACATCAACCAAAGTGATGCTGATAAAGAAAAAACTTAATCAAGGAGCGAAACTAAAGACACTCGCAAAGATTTTTAAAGTGTCGGACATGCAAATACATCGAATAAAAACCGGTGAGAATTGGAGCAATGTAAAAGCTGCTACTTGACGGACAGACAGCACCACAGCCGCCAACATCGGTTTTGCGTCAGGCGGGGGGACGTGCTTCTATTGACAATTTTGTGTATAATTGAAGTGCGGTTCTCCGTTTCGAGTGTAGTGCTAATAAGCCCGCCCGAACGCAAAGCCGAAAAACGTTAGCAGCAAATTTAGACCGACACCTTAAAACGACAGACAATAGGACAATCGACAGAAAAAAATAAAAATCTATGGCAGAACTAAAATGGAAAGAAGCAATCGTAAAAGTTTTTGAAGACGAGAAAAAAGCACTTCACTATACGGACATTGCCGAACTAATTGCCGAAAGGGGTTACAGGAAATCTTTAGGTGCGACACCTTCGGACACTGTTAGTGCAAACATGACAACTGACATTAACACGAACAAGGAAAATTCCATTTTTGCTAAGGTTGACAAGGGAATTTATATTCTAAGAAAGTTTCTTGACAACAGTTCGCAACTTGCGACTGAAGAAACGGAAGCGGAAATTGTTACTACGCAAAAGACAATTAAGGAACGCTACAAAATCATCAATGCTTTTGGTATTTATTGGAACAGAAATCTTGTTCATTGGAAAACGACACCTGACTTATTAGGCATCCAACAAATTGGAGCATCAGAAGTAAACTTCAAAGACCAAATCGGTATTTACTTACTTCACGACAGTAGAGAAACAATTTACGTTGGACAAGCAATCGAGCAAACGCTTGGACAACGACTAAAGAACCATACGACAGACCGACTTGGCGGACGTTGGGACAGATTTTCATGGTTTGGCTTTTACCCAGTAAATGAAAACGGCAAACTGTTAACCGACATCAAACTTGACAACATAACCGTTCAAAATTTAGGCGACATTTTAGAAGCAATACTCATTGAAAGTATCGAGCCAAGACAAAACAGAAAGCAAGGCAACTTATTTTTTGGACTTGAATATTTACAGCAAGAAGCACCAGAAATTAAGAAGCGACTGAAAGAACAAATTATAAGAGAACTGACCGACAAACTATGAGAAAATCTGCTGCTAACACGGGTTTGGCAAAAGTGGCGGTTCAGTTCTCCGCAGACACATTTGTGGT
>CALMYJ010000028.1 GCA_937873715.1 uncultured Chitinophagaceae bacterium | reverse complement strand
CCGCTGCTGTTGGTGGGGCTTTGATCGAAACCATTGGCCGTAGTACCGCCGGTAAGATGTGTGGCAAAGCCTGCACTGACTATGGTATCGGCCAGTAATGAAGCGGCGGTATTAGCCGGGCCAATATAATTAAGCCCCGATGCGCCATTACCCCTCTCCTGCCAGGCTTCGGCAATGGTATGCGTGGCAGCACTGGCACGGATGGGCACCGTCATCAGCCTCCATGCCCTGCGGGCAGGCATGTAGCGTTGTATAATAAACTGTCCGGTAATGCCGCTGGCACCATACACAATGCTGGCATTGGCGGCGCTGCTCTGGCCTACCCTTGCTGTTTTGGCAGCGGTAGAAATAAGGGTGATGAACCTGTTATTGGCAGCCAGGTTGGTGGTGCCTTGTATAAAGCTGATTTCGTCGGTAATACTCACATGATCGGCAAGGGTAAGGGTGGTAGCCGGTGTTGATTTGTTGATATAAGCAAACGGGAAAACCTGCCCTCCGTTAGCCGTAATGGTAGCGTTGGTAGCACCGGTAAAAAATACAGCCCGGCCGTTGCCTGCACCAAAGTTAACGGTGCCGTTGGCAGTACGTGTCCAATTGCCGGTGAGATAGAGGTCGCCGCCAATGGTGTTGGACATGGTGAAACTGCCCGTAGCGGCTGCGCCACCGATATTGATATTGCCTCCTACGTACAGGTCGTTGGCACCCATAGCCGTTAAATCAAGTGTGCCATTACCTGCGCCTGCAGGTGCGCCAATGGTAAGGTCGCCACCACAGCCTACATCAAAAGTAGTGGCGGCTGTAAAGTTGAGCGTAGTGCCATTGCGAATAATTACATGATGCGGATAGCTGGGTGCCAGTGCCGTATTGGTACCCCATTCAATACTACGGTTATAAGTACCGCCCGGGTTGTAAATAAGGGTAGAACCAACAGCATATCTTGGTGCATTGGGATTAACCGAACCCAGGTTGTTGATCAGGAAAATACCATTGATACGGGCATTATTGGTAAAATCTACCCCTCCGCCACTATTGCCAATGGTTACATTATATAGTTCCGGAGTGCCCTGTACAGCACCATTAGCGGCAAAGCTGATGATATTGTCGTTGGCCGCACCCACCAGGTATTGATGACCACCGCCACCGCTTACAATACCCCCGGCAGCAATGGTAAGCGTACGTGCCGGTCCGGCATTGAACTGGCCGTTGTTTAAATTAAGCCTTGGCGTAGTGGTATTGGCAGATAGCGTTACCACATTATTGGGTACTGTGCCTGTATTGGCAATAGTGAGGGTACCTGTTCCTGTTAGTGTTAGCGGGAGCCTGTTACCGGTAACCTGGTCGGCGCTGCCGGAGTAAATATAATTAGCCTGGGTATTAGCGGTAAAGCCCGACGAACGGATATTACCTGAGGCAAGGGTATTATTCATACCATTGATACTTTGTAAGGAAAGTGTGGCACCTGCATTAACAATAACCGAGCCGGTACCGCTTACAAAATTTTCGTCTACGCAAACTAATGTACCGTTTACCGTTACACTGCCTACACCGGCAGTATTGGTAACCGTCATGTTTTTTTGCAGGTTTACGGTAGTACCGGCATTAATATTCAGGGTTTGCCCGGCGCTTGTACCGGCTACGGTAAAGCTGCCATCGCCATAAATGGTTTGTGTGGCGCCGCTGTTCATATTCACCGTGCCGGCAGTGGCAATAGTAGTGGCAATCGTAAGCGAAGCACCTGTTTTTACATGTATATTTCCCCTGATGGCATGGGTGGCGCCATAGGCATTAATAGCCATACTGTTGACCGATACGGTAAGGGTATCGCAAATGAATGTATTATTAAAGGCAACAGAGCTGAATGCTTTTGCCGCATTGTATTCAAAATTGGCATAAGTACGTCCTGCTAATGAGGGGGAGGTAACCGGGTTAGGATCGCTGTAGCGGAAAAGGCTGCCCCCCTGGAAGGTGGAGATATTTACACCAGCATTTCCAAAAGGATTTGCACCTTCAAAGCTTTCGCAAATAGAACCATTTTGGAATACCACTGAGCCATCAGTACCCGTAGCACCAAATGGATTACCGCTAAAGCCGGGATTGCCGATACTACCCGAAGAAAAATAGCCTCCGGCCGGGAATACCAGTGCCCCGGCATTTATGGCTGTGGCTGTATGGGTGGTACGTTGCAGGTTGAGCGAACCACCTACAGTACCAGTAGCGCCGGGAACAAGGTTAAGGTTTACCGCATTAAGACTGTCCAGCGTAGTGCTGGCGCCAGCCGAGATTCGGAACTGGGGTGCAGCGCTGGCCGGTATAATATTTACGGTACCTGCAGCGCCTGCCCTCAGGTTGAGGGTGCTGCCGGTATTGTGCATTTGGGTAAGACTAATACCTACAGGCATCTGGAATACGTTATAGCTGCCCACTTTATCGAATATCACGCCGTCGCCACTGCCCGGTACACCGGTAGGTGTCCATTTGCTGGCATCCAGCCAGGAGCCGTTTACAGGATTCGTCCACACAAAAATTTGCGGTGCCCGGTAAGCCCTGCCCACCCATTCGGCTGTAGCGGCTAAGGAGCCGGTGGCCTGGTTTAAAGTGCCGCTGTTGAGGGTGAGGGTGCCGGTATTAACGCTACTGGCAGGGTCGTAATCCCAGGCTGTGCCGTTCCACCGGTTTAATTGTATATTGGCCGGTATACCCACCACATCACCCGTAATATAAGTGTAGCTGGCGGTATAGGTATAATTGCCGGAAGTATTACTCAGGCTGGTGTTCCACCAGCGGTTGTTGATATAATCGGTTGTCGAAACGTCGTTAACATTGCGTGGGGTTACGGCACGAACCTGCAAATCCCTTGCGGTAGAATTAGCCGTAAAGGTATAGCTGGCAGGCATATACTGGTTGTTGCTACCCACAGGATAATTAACCGTTACCGGCAAACCTGTGGTGGGTATTGTAATAGCAAGGTGCCCGGTGCTATTAGTTTGTACAAAACGGGAGCTATTGGCTCCGCTGATTCTTCCCGGGCCGGGCAGTGATACATTATAGGTGCCTAATGTTAGTATACCTGCTTTAAAGATAAGGCTGTCGCTAACCGCAATAGAACTGTTGTTAAATGTTACCCCTGCTGTATTATTGATAATGAGTTTGGCAGCGCCGGTAAGGCCGGTACCGGTAACCTGTGCTGCTGAACCGCAATATTCGTAATTGGCAGTGGTAGGGAATACCCTGCCGCCAGTTGCAGTTGTACGAATACTACCGGTAGGCGAAGCTAAAGCAGCAGTAATACCATCCGCATTTCCAATTTTTAAAGTTGCCCCTGCAACTAACGTAAAGCGGCCGGCACCCGATATAATTTTATCGCTGCACAAATCAAGCGTACCCCGTACCATAAAATCCGGACTGGTAGTCGATAGCGAACTGTAATCACTGTTCATCACCACCGTTTTACCGGTTTCCACCACAAATGTATCTACGCCAGTAGCACTAAATGTGGATGCATTATTGGTATAGGATACTTCTGCTGTATTACCACCGATAAACCTTATTACGCTTTGTGTAGACGTAGTATTAGTCATGGTAAAAGTGGTACCGGCGCCGAGGTTCATATTTCCGCCAATGTTTAATACCTGGTTTCTTCCGGAACTTGTGGCATTATTAGCAATAAACTGCGCTGTGCCCGACACGGTGAAGTTGCCCATAGTAGTTATGGTAATTGGCGAACTGGATTGCCCCCTCATTATAGCACTTCCTGATAATTCAAGTTTACCGGTGGTGCCGGGTATAGTACCATTAATTGTTGCTGAAAAGCGTAATGTTCCAGTACCAGATGTGCCATACATATCGAATGTACCACCAGAAATAACCATATCCCCGGCTATTGTAAAGAAATTCTGAGAACTTGATGATGTATTGGGCGTATATGCACCAGCAGACATCAGGAAAGAACCTGTACTGCCCAACTGTGTACCTGTTATATTTATGGTAGAAGCATTTTGTGGCGTGGTAACTGTTCCGCCCGAAACAATATAATCTCCACCAACAGTAAGATTTACAACGCCAGAGCCGCCATAGCTTAGTGTGCCGCCAGTTTGAACAGAAAGTGTTCCGCCAATGGTAACAGTTGGCGAACCACCACCGGATGCAAAGGATTGCGTGCCATTAGTAATGGTTAGGTTTCCGCCTATATTAGTTGTGATTGTGTTTGAACCGAAAGTGAAACTGCCACCCGATACCAGTACATTATTGGCAACGTTAAAGTTTGTAACACCCGACGAATTACCAATCACTGTACTGCTTCCCTGCACCGTCATACCTCCACTAATTGTAACGGTTGGTTGGCCACCACCTGTGGCGAAGGTCATGTTGCCACCATTTGCCGTAACATTACCCCCCACCGTAAGGGTATAACTAGCACTGGAGGCAAAAGTGATAATTCCACCGGTTGCACTAATATTACCGGCAACAGCAAGAGTATAGTTCGTGGTTGTTGAAGTTTGAAACTGGGTTGTACCGCCTCCGGTTTGTTGTATGGTAAAGTTGCCATTGATGGTATTAAGGGTGCCTGCCATATTCCAGTTACCTGAAAGGCTTGCTACATTAATAATCAAATTACCCCATATTACGCTGGGCAGTGCAACCGGCGTACTGCCATTAGCCCATTTTCTAAACTCCACGGTGCTGCTTGCAGCAAAAGAACGGGAAGTAGAACCGGGTAAATCATTAGCCACACCGGCACCAACACTACCCACTGCATTATGAATGTAAGTACCCCCGTTATCAATAGTAAAATTGGCTATTACCACACGGCTGGCATTAGCCGCATTATTAGTAAACAGCCCCCCGTTTTGCACCGTAACCGTGGTGGAGCGGAAGCTATTGGCCACGCTAAATACCGGCGTGGTGGCATTATCCAGTATAAGTGTTCCGGCAATGGTGGTGCTGGTAAGATTGGTGGCGCCAAAAGTGAGCCCGGCTGTTTGATGCGTAAGGCTGCCGGTGGCATTAATGGTTAGCGAGGATGGATCGGCACTTACATTAAGTGTAACAGCATCGCCATTATTAATGACCACGATTGAGTTATCCACTGGCACAGCATTGCCCTGCCAGATGGTGGCCGTATTCCAGTTACCTGTACCGGCACCGGCACCTTTAGTGATATAACCACCAAAAGTAAAGGCCAGCCCGTTGGAAAAACCACAGGATACTGTATTAGAAACCAGTATTACACCTGATGCTACCGAAATTGAACCGGGTACAGTGAGCTGCGCCGTAGTGGCGGTAAGGGCACCAATGCTGGCACTTACACCATTGATGGTAGCTATGGTAATACCTGCCAGGCCGCTGCCATTTATCGTAATCACATCACCGGCATAATATGGCCCCGGCGTAACGATGCTGGTAAGTACAGGCACAGCAGCACAGGTGAGGCCTTCAAATTCGTCGGCACCAATATCCGGTGCAGTACCCGTGCCTGCATAGCCGGGATTGCCCTGGCGGATATCGTTATCATAATCGTCGGTAAAGCCGGCGATATTGGCTGCCCCGCTTTCGGCAAGGTTGGCCAAAGCCGGGTTAAGGTGGAGGTAATTAGCATTGGAACCGGTGGTACTTAGGAATACTGCAGTAAGGTCGGTACTTACTGAAGCATTATCCCTTGTGGCCACCCTTGTTTGAAAGTTGGCCAGAGTTTGATCGCTATTAGTACCATCAAAATAAATCAAATTATTGGCGGATGGTGAACCGGCATACCACAGGTTGTTATTGCTGGTAGCAGCATAGCTGGTTAAGGTAGTAGATGAACGCTGGTAGGCTACAGCCCGGCCCGTGCCTTTGGGTGTGGTAAGATTTGTAAAAATATTGTTGCGCACATTTACAGTTGGCGCTGTATTGGCATACAAAGCGGCCGAACCAAATGCCGTAGTGCCGGTAGCCGTACCCGTTAGGTATACCGTATTGTAATACACATTAATGGTGTAGGTGCCGGTTGTATTGAGGTTAATACCCTGTATAGCCCCCGGGGCTACACTATTGGTAATAGCTGTGGCACTGAGGTCGCCTACATAGTTGTTAGACAGGGTTATGGCCGCACCCACCGTTGCCGGTACATTAATACCATTAATGATGGCTGCCGTACCGGTATTATTATTGAGGCCATAAATTTTGTTTTTGGCAATATTGGTGGTACCGCCACTGGTTACAGTAATACCAGATACAGTTGAATTAGTGCTGTTAGCACCAAGGCTGTGTACGGTATTGCCGCTGATAGTGAGGGTGCCACTGGCCGCATTCTGGTTAATGCCATTGTTAATACTGGCCGAAGCTGCAGTAGTGGTGGTGAGCCGTACATTAGCAATAGTATTGCCGCTAATTACAGAAGTGCCTGTACTTAGGTTAAGTATACCATTAAGGGTACATGTTGCTGTGGTAATGCCATTATTGCCAAGTGTAATGGCATTGGCGGTGCTGGCATGGCCGATGGTATTACCCGATACGGTATAGTTGATACTGCCTGCCAGGCTGATACCGTTGAAGTTATTGACAAGTGCTGCGGTAGAGCCAGCCACAGCCCACCCCTGTATGGTGTTATTTTGTATGCTGCAGTTACCATCGGTTGAGTTTACAGCAATACCTGCAGTAAGACCACCAGTTACAGTAGGGGCAATGCTTATAGGTCCTGTAGAGAGCACACCGATTTTATTGCCGGTAACTGTACCAATATTTACAGTAGACCCATTTTGTATGGTTACATAAATGCCTGTAAAAATCCCCTCTGCTGTACCTGCCCCGCTCGTAGTGGGGTTCATGGTAATGCCCGCAATTTCGTTGTTCTGTATAGAGCTGGTGCCCGACTGGTTAACGAGTTGAATACCTATAAAACGATTAGCAAAGGCACCGGCATAAGTGGTTACGCCGGTTTTAGCCGTATTAGCATAGCCGATAGTGTTATTACTAATGGTGTAATTGCCACCGGAAGTAATGTGTATAGCCCGGTGTATAACACCAGTAGTGGCGGTACGTGTGGCCGATTGAAAAAAGTGGTTACCGGTTATCGTCCAGCCGGTAGTGGCATTTTGCAGGTAAATACCTGCATCTATTACGCCGGAAGAATTACTATACCAGTCCCGGATAATATTATTTGTGATCGATACGCCACTGCTGCTCACCGTAGAAATAATAGCATTGATGGGCAGGTTGGTACCTGCAGATTTTATGGTGTTGTTATGAATGATATTGCCGGAGTTGTTTGATGCTTTAAACGCTATTACCCCATCGGCAATATTTAAGGCAGAGCCTTCTATCGTACAGTTTTGTACGGTATTATCGATTGCGGCTGCTGTAAAAAGAATGGTAACGGTATTAACTGTACTGCTATTGCTGGTATTGGTAATGGTTAATGCATTACCGCCGGTATTAAGGCCATCGATGGTTACGTTATCGGCCCCGTTGAAAGTGATAAGCCCGGCTGCATCAATATTACCGGTAATGCTCCGTGCTGCGCCACCCGAAGGCTGTATGGAAATAGCCGTATAGGAAGCACTGCCAGCGCCACTGGCGTTGAGCACGGCTGCGGCCGTTTCGGTAGTGTTGCCGGTGATGGTAATGGTAATTACATCGGTATGTATACCTGCGTTGATGCGGTCGAAAGCATCTTTGAGTGTACCATAAGCAGCATCATTGGCAGGCAGGCCGGTTGAGGCCACATTTACAACTCCCGAGAGCACACTATAGCCGTAGTTGCTGCCGCCGTTGTTATTCAGATTGAGGGTAGCCATATCATGGGCCACCTGGCCAAAATTGGTAACATCGGTAGCAATAGCTGCGGCTGTTTTAGGACTGCTGTAAATATAATACTGCACATTGGTGCCTGCAGCCTGGGCCGGTATTACTGCTGTGCCGGTAGTACCGGTAAAGGAGAGTTGTACCAGGGAAGAGGTGGTCCACCCATTGGTGGTATAACGCACATACACATTGGCATTAGGTGCTGCCGAGGTGGTAGCGGTTACCGTAACTGGGGTGGTATGCACCACATAAGCTGCTAAAGGAGATTGGGAAACAGCGGTAATATTTTCATCGGCAGGGTTGTAGGTGGTTTCAAGCACTTGCATAAAGGCATTGTTACCCGATGCCACTTCCTGTATATTGAACGTATAATAGTTTCCATTAGTGGTTGTACTAAGGTTACCGGATGCCCCGCCATTGCCAGAATTATACCTGGCACTATTGGTTACCGCTACAGGATTCATAACAGTATTAAATGGTACCGCTGCCGTACCCCCGGTATTGGGCCGCCACACATCACCCGGAAAAGCACAGTTCTGTGGAAACTCCCAGGTAACAGCGGCAGATGAAGTTCCTGCCTGCACCCTTACCTGTCGAAAAGCACCAAGGTCGTTCAATGCCCTACAGTCGTATGTTGCTGCCCCAAGTAATTCATTGGTTGATAATGCTCCAGGTTGTGCCAGCAGATGTGTGGGGAGTACCAGGAGAAACAAAAAAATAGTTTGTAAATTTTTTTTCATTGCAAACAATAGTTTAAAGCGAAACAGGTTAGGGTAAAAATCAATCAACACATTATCACACAAATCATATACCGGGCTGGCAAATCTTGCCAATACAGTTGACTTATTAGGTGATAAAGGTTGTACTGTGTTGCTGCTTCAAAAAAGAATGACAATCGTTAAACGCAGTACCACAGCGGATATCCAGGGAATATTGGAATTAAAAAGCTACTGTGCAGGTGGTGCCGGAGGGGAACGCCTTTATAGAAAAACTATAACTGCAAAAGTTGAAATCGTTGCAACATTATCCATTTTACGGAAAAAAAATCCGGTTTAAAGACAATCAAAACAACGACTTAAAAAATACTATTAGTTAAGGTAATCCGGCAATTAATACAAAACAGTGTGCTTTTGAAACATCATATAACAATCACGTGTAACAAATATCAGGTTTTTAGGCCGATTTGGCAAATTGCAGGTTTCCCATTACAGCCCAAAGTACGCAATCGTTGCCAAAAGCTGCAATGACCGTCAGCAGGGCCTGCAGCGTATACCTTATTGCAGCAGCGATGCCAGTTTTTGACGAAACATTTCAAACTCGTAAAGGTTGTGATGGGTGCCGCCGGGAATAGTGATAAATGCATCGCCGGGCTTAAGTGTTTGTTGCAGTTTTTTGGTAGAGCGATACGGTATTACCCCATCACTGGTACCATGAAATATGGTGATAGGATACTGTATTTCGGCAAGGTATTCATGGGTAGGAATCTTGTATTTCGCCATCCGGCTATTGGGATAGATGGGAGCATAACAACTAAACAGTTCCGGTATGCTGTAATAGGGCGTTTCCAGTATTAATTGCCTGGCCCTGCTTACCGCAGCCAGGTAGGTAGCGATGCCCGTACCAAAAGATTTACCATAAATAATGATACTATCGGCCCCATATTTTGATGCAGCCATTTTATACAGTTGCACTGCCTGCTGATACAGTGCTTTTTCGCTGCGGTTGCCGGTACTTTTACCAAAGCCGGGATAGTCGGGCATCCATACTTCAAAATCGTGTTTTGTAAAACTGGGGGCAAATTTTGCATAGCGGCCAATATTTTCTTTGTTGCCATGAAAATACAGCACCACACCCCTGCGCACTGTACCGGCTGGAAAAAATTTAACCAGGTTGATGGTATCGGTTTCATTCATCACAATATCTGTTTCTTCAAATGGCTGATCAAACTGCCAGGGTAAATTACGACTGATGGATTCCGGATGAAACAGGAAGGTATCCTGAAGATAATACAGGGCAAAGCCAGTGAGTGCATACAAGAGGGTTAGTATTTTAACCCAGCGAAATATTATTTTTTTTGTTGTGCTTTTCATAACCAGTTTCAGCAAATTTATGGCGCCAGTATATCCCTCAAAAAATTATGATATTCCGGAAAGGAAGGCAAGTTATTGTGGCCGCCACCCTGGATGCGGATGAGGGTAATTTTTCGTGGGCTGAGTGCCTGTAATTTTTCGCTGTGGGATATCGGTATCAGCCAGTCCTTAGTGCCGTGGATGATATAAGTATGGCAGTTAACCCGGGTAATCCACTTATCGGTACGCAGGTGAAAGCGCAGGATATACTTTACCGGTAGTATGGGCAAAAAACGCTGTACCGTTTGTTTAAAATTAAAATACGGGGCATCCAATATCAGATAGCGGGGCTTATTATCACTGGCTATTTTGGCTGCAAAACCGCTTCCGAGGCTGCGGCCGTATACGAGTATATGGTTCTCGTGATAGGTGGCGGCAAGGGTATCGTATACAAACTGCATATCACCCAGCATGGCTTTTTCGCTGCGGCTGCCCGTGCTTTTGCCAAAGCCACGATAGTCTACCAGCACCACATCGTACCGGTATTTCAAAAAGTCTTTTGCATATTTTGCCCATCCCTTTATGCTTCTTGTATTGCCATGAAAATACAGCACCAGCCCATGTGGCTTATCGGCATAAAAATGCAATCCATTTATACTAACGCCCTGGGATACCTCAAAAAATAATTCCTTAAACGGAATATCGTATTTGTACTGAAAGCTTTGTTTTAATTTTTCAGGTTTAAAAATAAAACGCTCCTGCAGCAGGTACAGCAGGGCCAGCAGCAGCAGGTAGCCAATGATGATGTATATAACAGTGGAAGACATGGTTGTAGGTTAACGGCGTTGGAAAGGTGAATGGTTTAGTTGCGTTTAAATCGTTTAAAGGGTTATTTGCCATGCTGAAACTACGCAATTTATTGGGTTATTTTGGGAAGCGCCGGGTTGGCTGAAGCTATTGTATGCGTTAAAAAAGTTGGAGACGTTCAAGGTGTTGCCGTATGCCGAAAATACAATACCAGATTGCGCTATGTTGTACCAAATGCTTTTATCCATGCATCGGTACCGCCGGTAACATTGTAAAGGTTGGCAAACGGATATTTATCCTGCAGGCGCTGTATGGCTAACTGGCTTCGAATACCTTTGCGACAGTATACCATTACCGGTTTATCTTTTTCAATACGGCCGGCCTGTACCATAATTTCGCCAAGCGGTATCAATGTGCCGCCAATATTAAAGGCATGGTGCTCATCAGGCTCCCGTACATCAATCAACTGTATATCGGCCTGCTGCTGCAGTAATTGATGCAGTTGCTGTACTGTTACTGCTTGCATGAATATGATGCTGTAGTTATTTTAAGTAAAGTGCTAATGGCTACGGGCACACTATATTTCTTCTTCATCGGTGTAAATACGCTGCAATTTTAGTTTGCTTACCGGCGATACCACCAGCGGGTATTTTTCAACCGTAACATTGCTGAGCGAAAGCCCAAAGCCTTTTTCTTCGCTGAGTGATATTTCTTTTATCCAAAAATGCAACTGCATAATGATGCGTTCCACAAAGGGCAGTTCATTATCCTGCGACAGGAATTTTTCCATCACTACAAACTGGAAGTCGCCTACCACATTATTACGCTGCTGGCTTTCGTAACGGCTGGTAACATTCACTTCTTTATTAGCCACCAGGTCTTCCACCACCTTTTTAAACATCAGGTTGATACGTGGCGCCACCCTGAAGCCCAACCTGAATTCTACCCGGATGATATCATTGGGAATAATATGCTCCACGATGTACTCACTGGTATAAGGATCGTCCAGCGTATCTACATGCACAAACCAGAATATATCGGCACGCTTGGGCTTACCACTCAGGATGGAGTAAATTATTTTATGTTCAATTTCTTTAGGATTGTTGGCGCTGGTCATATACACAAGGTGTGTGGCATATTTGGGTACAGAGCTGTCGTTGCTCAGTTCTTCCAGCTTTGGCACATACTCCTCCAGCCGTACAAACTCCACATAGCGGTTTTTAATTTTGCGGCTGCGATACCACACATACATTACCCCAAACATCACCGAACAAATCAGGATAGTGATATAACCGCCGTGAATAAACTTATCGAGCAGTGCCACCAAAAAGGCAGCTTCGACGGCAAGGTAAAAAAACAGGAAAATGTAAATGAACAGGGGCTTTACCCGGTGTAATACCATATAGTTGGCAAACAATATGGTGGTCATTATCATAGTGGTAATGATGGCCAGGCCATAGGCTGCTTCCATTTTGGTAGATTCTTTAAATATTAGCACAATGCCCACACAACCCATAAAAAGCATAAGGTTGATAGAAGGAATGAATATCTGGCCTTTTGCCTCGGATGGATAGTTGATTTTAAACTTAGGCCAAAGGTTGAGCCGCATGGCTTCGTTAATAAGGGTAAAAGAACCCGACACCATGGCCTGGCTGGCGATAATGGCTGCAGTGGTGGCGATAAATACACCGGGCACTATAAACCAGTTGGGCATTAAATCGTAAAAAGCATTGATCCCTTCGGCTTTAATGGTAGCCTCATTCATGAGCTTGCCGGTTTGATGCTTAAGCAGGCTGGCACCCTGGCCAAAGTAATTGATGAGCAAACAGGTTTTTACAAAAATCCAGGAGTAACGGATGTTTTCCCGGCCGCAATGCCCCAGATCGCTATACAATGCCTCGGCGCCTGTGGTACACAAAAACACAGCACCCAGCAATACAAATGCCTCGGAATAGTGGGTTAAAAAATGAATGGCATAATACGGGTTAAGTGCAGCGAAGATGGAAAAGTCATCGCTTAAATGTATAAAACCCAAAACGGCCAGCATGCTAAACCAAATCATCATTACCGGGCCAAACAACCTGCCAATGCTGGCTGTACCAAAGCGTTGCATAAAAAAGAACACAACGATAATGGTAAGTACCATATACATGATGGCATTGGTAGAGAGCTGATGTAAGCCAGGCAATTCCTTTAACCCCTCAATTGCAGATGTAATGGAAATAGGTGGCGTAATAATACCATCAGACAGTAGTGCCGCCCCGCCAATCATAGCCGGTAATACCAGCCATTTTTTTCGTCGCCGCACCAGGGCAAATAAAGCAAAAATACCTCCCTCTCCCCTGTTATCGGCACGCAGTACCATGATAACATATTTTACGGTAGTAATCAGCGTTATCGTCCAAATAATCAGTGATAAAGTACCCAGTATCAGTTCCCGGCTGATAACCCTGTCTTTAATAATGGAGTTAAATACATAGAGTGGCGAAGTACCGATATCACCATATATAATTCCCAAAGCAACAATAAGCCCGGCGGCTGTTGCTTTATTAACTTGCTTTGACACTGCAGTTTGGTTTCGTTTTAGATAGCATAATCCGGCAAAGGATTGTATTGGTTTGCTGCGGAATTATTATGGTACAAATGTAGCTGCTAATGCTACATAAAAAATAAATATTACCCTTATTTGAACAAGGGCCTGCTGCCACTGTGTAAACGGTGCAGGTTTTTTGAAATTTTCAAATACTTTATCTTGCACACCTGTATGACAACGATTGCCCCTTACCTCGGCTACGCTGCTTCACTTTGCCTCATCATTGCCCTGCTGGTAAGCAACGACCTGGAGTTTCGCTGGTTTAATGCCTGCGGCAATGTTTTTTTCATTGTGTATGCACTGGTGCTCAACACCTTTCCGGTACTGCTTACCAACCTTATACTACTTTGCATCAATGCCTGGTACCTGGCAAAAGTGTATCGCAAAAAAGAAAAATTTGATATGCTGGAGTTTAAAGGTGATGAAAAACTGGCGCAGCAGTTTATCCATTTTTACCAAAAAGATATTGCCGGTTATTTTCCAAATTTTGAAGCAGGCACATTACAGGGTAAGCTCAATTTTGTGGTTACCCGGGACCTTGTTATAGCCAATATGTTTAGTGCCCAAATATCTCCAAACGGCGATGCCACCGTGCTGCTCAACTATACGTTAAAAAAATTCAGGGACTACAAAGTGGGTACTTTTATTTTTGAGCAGTGCCGGGATTATTTAATACAAAAAGGCGTGCAACGCATTGTGTATACTGAAGTAGCCAACAAAAAGCACCGGCAGTTTTTATATGTGATGGGCTTTAGCCCTGCAGTAATTAAGGGTAC
Organism: uncultured Chitinophagaceae bacterium; assembly: GCA_937873715.1. Classification (GTDB taxonomy): domain Bacteria; phylum Bacteroidota; class Bacteroidia; order Chitinophagales; family Chitinophagaceae; genus Ferruginibacter. Next base: position 10,853 of record CALMYJ010000028.1, on the reverse strand, counting down.
AAACTGTATGGTAAAAGTGTTGAGCAACATTTAACCCATCAATACCATTCACTATTCACCATTCCACTTTAAACTCCAACACCAACTCATTTCTTATTCGCAATCCTGCTGCGTAAAAAAAGGCTGTTGATACTTTTATTTTCCATGGCATTGCGAATAGCGATGGCAAAGAGTTCATCCACCGACAATACTTTTATTTTATCGCAGCCCGGCTTTACAGGTATCGTGTCGCACACCACCAATTCTTCGAGCACACTATTGGCAATATTTTCGTATGCGTTGCCGCTGAGTACGGGGTGGGTACAAAATGCCCTTACGCTCCTGGCGCCTTTTTCTTTAATCAGTCCTGCGCTTTTTGCCAGGGTGCCGCCGGTATCGCAAATATCATCAATGAGTATTACATCCCTGTCGGCCACATCACCAATCAGCACCATGCTGGCAATTTCGTTAGCCCGCTTGCGATGCTTATCGCAAATCACCATTTCACATTCAAAAAATGAGGCAACCTCCCTGATGCGGTTGGCACTGCCTACATCCGGGGCAGCAAAAGTGAGATTTTCAAGATTCAGGTTTTCGATATATGGGATAAATATTGCAGAGGAATCCAAATGGTCTACCGGTATATCAAAGTAGCCCTGTATTTGCGGAGCATGCAGGTCCATCGTTACCACCCTGTCGGCACCAGCCGCTGTAAGCATATTGGCAACCAGCTTGGAGCCTATAGCAACACGAGGACGATCTTTCCTGTCTTGCCGGGCATAACCATAATAAGGAATTACTACAGTTACTTTATAGGCCGATGCCCTCTTGGCAGCATCAATCATCAATAGTAATTCCATCAGGTTATCGGTGGGGGCATAAGTGCTTTGCACTAAAAAAACAAACTGGCCCCTGATACTTTCCTGGAATTCCACACCAATTTCGCCATCACTAAACCGCTGGATATTCACTTTGCCCAGGGGCTCACCAAATTTCCTGGCTATTGCTTTGGCTAAATATTGTGTACCGGTTCCCGAAAAGATTTTGGCTTTTTGTAACATCAGCAGTAAGTGGTAAAAGAATAAAGTGCTGCAAAACTATCATTTAATCAGCGATGTTTAAATTTATAACATGGAAAATTTTAAAAAACCCGGCAGCTCTATCAAAAACTGGGCTGAAGACGACAGGCCAAGGGAGAAACTGCTGCTAAAAGGGGCCGCTGCCCTCAGCGACTCTGAACTGCTGGCCATACTTATCAACAACGGTCATAAAGAGCAATCGGCGGTAGATCTGGCCAAAAAGGTATTGCAACTGAGTAATCATAACCTGAACGAACTGGGCAAACTATCTACCACCAACCTGCAACAAATAAAAGGCATTGGCGAAGCCAAGGCGATAACCATCGCTGCTGCACTTGAACTGGGCAGGCGCAGGCAGGCCGCCACTGCACTCGAAAAAAAAGTGCTGCAAAGCAGCCATCATATTGCTGAATTTTTAAGAGCCGTTTTAAAAGATTATAACTATGAAGTATTTGCCGTATTGTTTTTAAATACTGCCAATAAAGTAAATCATTTTGAAGTGCTGAGCCGGGGCGGATTAACCGGTACCGTAGCCGACCCCAGGGTGATACTCAAAAAAGCACTGGAAGTAAATGCCGTAAAAATTGTTCTCTCACACAATCATCCCTCGGGCAGCTTAAGGCCCAGTCAGGCCGATGAAGCCTTAACCAAAAAAATAAAAACGGCAGCGGCTTTTATCGACATCGAAGTGGTAGACCATATTATAGTTAGCGAAAACGGTTATTACAGCTTTGCGGATGAGGGGTTGATGTGAGGGGGAAAAATGAAAAGTGAAGAATGAAAAATTAAGAGTTAAGAGTTAAGAATTTAAAATTTGTATTGCCTCCCAACCCTTTACAGCCTTCGGCGGGGAAACCATATTTTTTCGTTTATCTCCATCCTGAAATCAAGCTCACGTACAAGGCTTTTGCAGTTGGCCTGTATTTCGTTGTAAATAATTTCGATGCCTTTTGAATCGAAAGCGTTATCCAAAAAATAGCTGAGCATTTGTATATCAAAAGAGGCAGAGCGAAGCCAGTTTACTTCCTGCCTGAAGCCGAGTATAGATAATGTTCGGGTTTGTTCCAGGAATCTTTGCAACAATCGTTTGTTTACATTCATCGTAGCGCAACTGCCAAAATATATAACCACACCTTCGCATTTGGTGCCCAGTATACCGGCCAATTGCTCCAGTGTTATGGTTTCTTTACCCACTTTAATTACGCCTCTATCGCCATGAAAAGCCAGGTAAAGTATTGGATATTTTTTATGAAAAGCTTTGGTCTTCCATCTTTCTATCGAAAAAATAAATTCTTCTACGGTGCCGCAGCGGTGATAGATATAGGGCAGGCCGTTAATACGGTGTATTAATTCCAGCACCGGGTATACCGATGTGGGATCCCTGTGATCGCCATACCAAAAACCTTCTATACAAAAGATACCTTTCATGCCTGTTATAATAATAAAGTGCAGCTACAATAAAATACCCCGGAGGAAGATGAGTGCCACTGAAAAATATATCACCAGGCCGGTTACATCCACCAGTGTTGCCACAAAGGGCGCTGAGCTAACGGCCGGGTCGGCGCCAAGTCTTTTTAAAATTAAAGGCAACATGCTACCGGTAAGTGTACCCCAAAGCACCACACCCATCAGTGATACGCCAACCGTTAGTGCCACCATCATCGCTTCTGCACCATATACATCGGGTAAAATATGCGACCATATAAGCACCCTTGCAAACCCAATAAAACCCAGCACCGAGCCCAGCATCAATCCCTGTATAATTTCCCGCCGCATTACCCGCCACCAGTTGCGTATGGTAATTTCGCCTACGGCCATAGCCTGTATAATAAGGGTGGATGCCTGCGAACCGGTATTGCCCCCACTGGAAATAATTAGTGGAATAAAAAGGGCCAGCACCACCGCTTTTTGTATCTCATCTTCAAAGTACCCCATAGCGGTAGCGGTAAACATTTCGCCCATAAACAATACAATAAGCCAGCCCACTCTTTTACGAAACAGTTTAAACAGGGGCATTTCAAGATAGGGTTCATCTAATGCCTGCGTACCCCCCATCTTCTGCATATCTTCACTAAACTCCTCACTGGCTACCCACAGCACATCATCGATGGTAACTATACCCAGCAGCTTATTGCTTTTACTCACAACGGGAAGGGCTACCCGGTTATTCATTTTAAAGGCTTCATGGGCTATCTCCTGGTCATCTTCGGCATGCAGTACCACGGTACGGCCGTCCATCAGTTCGTGTACTTTTTTATCAGGCGATGCCAGTATAAAATCCCTGATACGTATATCATCCAGGTACTCCCCTTTTTCGTTGATGACATAAATTACATCAATGGTTTCGCTGCTTTTAGCAAACTTACGTACCGTATTGAGTACATCTTCGGTGCTGTCGTTTTCATATACATACACATAATCCGGCGTCATCAGCCTGCCCACGCTACCCTCGGGATAGCCCAGCAACGAAAGAGTTATCTTTCTTTCTTCGGGGTTGAGCGTTTTAATCAACTCTCTTACCACATTACTGGGCAGTTCGCCCAAAAAGGAAGTACGGTCATCGGCAGGCAATTCATTAAGCAATTCTGCCGTGGTAAATGCCGGTAATTTTTTAATGATACGTTTTTGCGTAGGCAGGTCAAGTATTTTAAATACGCCTACCGCCCGGTGTATGGAGAGATTGCCGATTATCTGTGTTTCAAAATCCTCGTTTTCGTAAATCAGTTCGGCCACATCGCTGATATTCTGCTGATTCAAAAATTCTTTAATCACCAGCTTATCTTCCGAAGCAATTACTTCAAGAAATTTTTCCTGCAATGTTGTTTTTTCCAGTTCTATCGACATGTAATGTTCAATAATTTTATGAGCAGGTGTATCAATCCGTTGCAAGGGGATGGTTTTCTTCTGCCGGGCAGTACCATACAGCCGTGTAACAATTCCGGTAACTTGCAAATTACTTTAATTCACATTAAAAAATTGTTATGCAGCTTCCATTGCTTTTTATTGCCGCTACGCAAACGATGGGCAGGGGTGTTTTTACACAACAGAAAATTGCACCTGAAACAATTGTGGAAATTGCACCTGTAATTGTGATGAATGATAACGACCGGCAACACCTGGATAAAACAAAACTGCACGACTATATTTTTGAATGGGGCAAAAACCGGGAACAATGTTGCATGGCGCTTGGCTATATTCCTATATACAACCACAGCTACCGGAGCAACTGCGAATATTTTATGGATTTTGAAACCGAAACCATAATGGTAAAAACGGTGAGGGAAATATTACCCGGCGAAGAGCTTACTATTAATTACAATGGCGATTGGGATGACGACAAAAAGCTTTGGTTTGAGGCGCTGTAATCAGGCTTTAACTTTAGCAGGCACACTGTGTACGGCCGCGGCCATTTCTTTAATCAGGGAAGCATCTTTTTCAATAGCATTGCCCACCACAATCACATCGGCACCAGCCTTGCAATTAAGGTAGGCTTTTTCAGGCTCGGTAATGCCGCCGCCAATAATTAAGGGCACACTGATGGATTGTGCCACTTTTTCAATCATGCTTTCGCTGATAGGGCGTTTGGCACCGCTGCCGGCATCCATATAAATGAGTTGCATACCCAGCATTTCGCCGGCAAGTGCCGTACACATGGCTATCTCATTTTTATCGGCAGGTATGGGGCTGGCGTTAGATATATACGATACGGTTGTGGGGGCACCCCCATCAATTACCATATAGCCCGTAGGCATAATCTGCAAGCCGCTTTTTTTAACCACCGGCGCCGATACTACATGCTGGCCAATAAGCAACTCGGCATTGCGGCCACTAATGAGGGACAGGTACAATAATGCATCGGCATACTTACTCACCTGGGTGGGGCTTCCGGGAAAAAGTATGGTGGGGATATTACAGTTGCGCTTAATCAGTTGCAGGCATTCATCTAGATAATCGGATATTACCAGGCTGCCTCCCACCAGCAGGTAGTCTACCTGGGCATCAACAGCCAGGTCGATAAGGTTTACCATGCTGTGGTCATTCACCTTATCGGGGTCAATGAGTACGGCAAATGATTTTTTACCTAACCGCTTACGCTCTGTAAATGAATGGTATATCGATTTTAACATCAACTAATCCGGTTAGCTGCAAAAATCCGGTATTTTTTGTTTTTGGTAAAATAAAAGATGGTAAAACCATCGCTTTTGCTGCAAACAGATGGGCAATATAAGGTAAATTTGATGATGGACATTTCGGCAGAAATACAATTTAGCACGGCACGCAGTGGTGGTAAGGGCGGGCAAAATGTAAATAAGGTAGAAACGATGGTGGAAGGCCGCTGGCCGGTGGATGCCTCCCAATTGCTGGATGAAGCCGCAAAACAACGCCTTAAAACTAAGCTGGGCAACCGCATTACCGCCGAAGGTGTTTTACTGGTTAAAAGCCAGGCTGCCCGAACACAACTGGGCAACAAAGCACTGGTAATAAAAAAAATGAACGAACTGGTGGCCAAAGCGCTTGTGGTACCTAAAAAACGTAAACCCACCAAACCCAGTAAAGCATCGGTTGAAAAAAGAATAGATACCAAAAAGAAAAACGCCGAAGTAAAAGAGGGCAGGCAAAAAATAAAGTGGTGATATGCATAAATACTGGTGGAGCCTTACAGTACTGATACTACTGGTACAGCCGGCAGTACTGGCACAATCAAAAAAAAAACCGGCATACGGAACGGTAAAAATTGCATTTACCAATACCGTTGGTGCCAGCCCGCTGGTATTACACGACAGCACCTACAGCAATGCCTGGAACGAGCAATATACTGTTACAAAATTCAAATACTATATCTCCAACATTATTTTGCACGGCAGCAGGATGGCCAAAGCCGGCAACAGCTATTTTTTAATTAACCAGGCAGATAGCAACTCCCATACGCTAAGCATCCGTATGCCGGCCGGTACATACAACAGCATCCGTTTTTTACCGGGTGTAGATAGCAGCCGCAACTGCAGCGGCGCACAAACGGGTGCCCTCGACCCACTCAATGATATGTTCTGGACCTGGAACAGCGGTTATGTGATGCAAAAACTGGAAGGTTTTTCTACACAAAGCAATTTCAGAAACCATAAAATAGAGTATCATATTGGTGGTTATAAAGGAGAGCACCATGTGCTGCGGCCGGTTGAACTGGCTTTTGAAGACAATGCAAAACTGGTGGTTAAACAAGGCTATACCAGCACAATCTATATCCGGGCCAACCTCGATAAAATATGGCAGGGCCCTTATACCTTAAAAATAGCCGATACCCCCCTTTGCACCTCACCCGGCGCAATGGCTAAAAGTATTGCCGGAAATTTTGCCGGTATCTTTAGTATTACTGGTATCATTAACCCTGCTGATTAATATGCGGAAAACTTATTGCATCATATTACTCATTAGCGCAAGTTTTATCATTACTGCTTTTATTGGCCAGCAGCATCCGCTGCCCACAACGCTTAATCTGGATATACCCAAAGGCTGGCCCAAACCAGCCAAAAATATTTTTGCCGCCAATCCACTAACCGAAGAGGGCTTTCAGCTAGGCCGAAAACTATTTTACGATGGCAGGCTAAGCAGGGATGGCACAGTATCCTGTGCCAGTTGCCACCAGCAGTTTGCCGCATTTAGTATGTACGATCATGATTTTGGCCACGGCATCAATGATGGCCATACTAACCGTAATGTACCGCCCATTTTTAATATTGCCTGGATGAACGAACTGCATTGGGATGGTGGTATCAACCATATAGAAGTGCAGCCGCTGGCACCTATTACCGCCCCCAACGAAATGGGCGAAACAATAGAAAATATTTTAAAAAAATTAAAAGCGGATGCCGCTTATAAGCGCATGTTTACAGCCGCTTTTGGCGATGCCCAAATTACAAGCCAGCGTATGCTTAAAGCATTGACACAGTTTACCGGCAGCATCATTTCGGCCAACAGTAAATACGATAAGGTTAAAAGAGGCGAGGCTGTATTTACTGCCAGCGAGGAAGCAGGCTACCGGGTATATACGGCCAAATGCAGCCACTGCCATCCCGAACCTTTATTTACAGACAACAGCTACCGCAGCATTGGCCTGGGCTTTAATGCAGCGCTGAACGATATGGGTCGTATGGGTATTACCGGCGATGCGGCAGACTCTTTAAAATTTAAAGTACCCAGCCTGCGAAATGTAGAGCTAACGGCACCGTATATGCATGATGCCCGGTTTTTTACACTTACACAGGTTATTCAGCATTACAGGGAAAAAATAGATACAGCTATGGCCACAACAGACCCCCTGTTAAAAAACAGGATTGCCATCAATGAACAGGAGAGAGTAGATTTGCTGACGTTTTTACACTGCCTTACCGATGAAACCCTGCTCCGCAACAAGCGCTTTGCCCCTCCGGCTAATTAAGTACCCGGCCGGCCTTTGTACCAGCGTACAATAAACCATATAAATGAGGAAAACCCCGGCAAGCTGAGCCAGGTAGGAATATACTGCTTCATATACGACATTTTTACAGGCTCTTTGGCCACAATATTTTTATCAATAAAAATATTATTAGCCGCAAAGCCAAGCAAAGCCGTAAGCCAGCTTAACAGTAGTACCGGGAAAAGCACACCGGCATTAACTTCTGCTTTGGTCCATTCAAAAACCGTAAAACTATCGGGAAGAAAAAAAATAATAAGCAACAACAGGCAGGAGGTGATGCTCAGCAAAAGTGAATAGCGCCACAGTTTCATAGTAGTGTGATTATAATAAAAAAGTGCGGCCGTAAAGCCACACTTTGCAAACGAAATAAAACCAGGTTTATTGCCTATCCCTTGCGCTGGGATTTAAGTGTTTCTAATATCTGGCGCTGTTTCTCAGCTTCTTTTTGCTGTTCCTCTATTTTTTTAGCATTGTCTTCCATGTCCTTTTCCAGCTTTGCCTTCTTCTTTTTCATATCCTCGCCGTCATCTACCAGCCCGGCTAATTTCTTTTCTTCTTTCTTTACCGATTCTTCCTGGCTTTTTATCTGTAGTTCCAAATCGTGTGCGCCTACTACTTCCGTCATAGTTTCCAGATGCCGGCGGGAGTTTGCCATTACCTCTACATTATCAGCCTCGCCAATAAATTTTTCGTAACCGGTAGATACCAGCATGGTTACAAAAGTGTTGGACTTTTTATTTTTTTGGTTGATTTTAAAATACAGGTCGTAAGTATCGGGGCCTATTTCGGGCATGCGTACACCGGTGTACACGATATATCCTTTGGATTCTTTACCCTTATATCCCCTTTGCTGCATTTTATTTTCTATGGCCTGCTTTACAGTTTTTTCAGGATAAGGCAATTCATGTTCTACTGCAGGCTGTACTACTTTTTGAAATTCCGCAGTAGATAATCTTGCCTGGGCCAAAACAGTACAGGTGGTAAATGCGAATACGGCTGCTATTACTATTTTTTTCATAAACTGTGTTTTTGATATTATTTAATACAATAAAAAATTATAAATGTTTTTAAGTTGATAAACTATACAACCCGGTTGCATCAACCGGGGCGAAAATTACAACATGCATTTATTATTTATACAACTAAATTTGTGCCTAATCATTTTTTGATACAGTACAATTTACATTTTCATTGAGCAGCGTAAAAAAACTGGCAGGGCAAACTTTATGGTACGGCGTACCCAGCATTCTCAGCCGTTTTATTGGCTACCTGATGAATTTTACCTTACCAATTTTTTTTGCCCAGCCTTCCGCCACTGCAGATCTAACCCAAATTTATGCCGCTATTCCTTTTTTAAGTGTGTTATTTACCTACGGCCTCGAAACAGCGTACTTTCGCTTTAGCCAGGAAACGGATAAAAACACGCTGTACAGCACCCTTACAATTTCAATTATTACCAGCACCATTTTGTTCTCCGGCATTTTGCTCTTCTTCCGCACCGATATTGCGGCCTGGCTTGCAGTGAGCCAGCACCCGGAATATATCAACTGGATGCTGTACATCATTTTTTTTGACACACTTTGTGCATTGCCTTTTGCCCGCCTGCGGCAGGAAAATAAGCCACGGCGCTATGCTTTTGTACGGATGGCCGGTATCATCATCAATTTTGCGATTGTACTCATTTTCGCAGGTATGCTTCCGGGTTATGTTGCAAGGCATCCTGAAAGTTTTTTTAGTCTTATTTATGAAAAATATAGCCCGATTGATTTTTATTTTATCGGCAATATCTGCAACAGTGTAATCACTTTTTTATTGCTGGCAAAAACGTTCAAAACTATCCAGTTTCGCTTTGATACAACACTGTGGAAGCAGGTGATGCATTACAGTTATCCTTTAATCATTGTAGGATTGGGCGGCATGGTAAATGATATGCTGAGCAGGCTGGTGTACCAGCATGTGGTGGGCCTGCCCGAGGCAGAAGCCAAAAACCAACTCGGCATTTTTGGTAATATTTACCGGCTGGCCGTATTAATTACAATTATGATACAGGCTTTCCGCATGGCAGCCGAACCCTTCTTTTTTAACCAAAGCAAGGGTGCCGATGCTCAAAAAATTTATGCCCGAATCATGAAATTTTTTGTGATTGCCTGCTGCTTTATGTTTTTATTGATTGGGCTTTATCTTGATGTATTTAAATGGTTTTTTACCGCCATACACCGGGAAAAATGGGTGGAAGGATTGTACGTGGTACCCCTGCTGGCTATTGGCAATGTTTTCCTTGGTATTTATTATAACCTCAGCATCTGGTACAAGCTCACCAATAAGAACTTAACCGGCGCAGCCATAACCATAGCCGGTGCCGTTATTACCATTGTGCTCAATATTATTTTAATTCCTAAATGGCAGTATACCGGTGCCGCACTAGCTACTTTTTGCTGTTACTTATTTATGATGGTGAGCAGTTACATCCTTGGCCAAAAATATTACCCGGTGCCTTATGCCCGTAAAAAATTAATAGCTTACCTGTGCCTTTCGATACTGTTGTATCTTGTGCATACAGGCATCAACAAATTGTATACAGGGCATCTTTGGTTTTCGCTGGTTACGGCCACTTTGCTGTTTGGTGCCTTTACATGGTTTACCGGCAAAATAGAAGCAAGGGAACTGGCTAAGCTGCCGCTGATTGGAAAATATTTCAGGAAACAACCCTAAGTTATCGAATACAGCAAGCTACATTTTACAAATCGTGTATACATTACAGTTATTGGCTGAAAACTTTGCATTATCCACATATCCAAACTGATTTTTTGTTAAAACCGGGAGAATTTGTAGCTTGTACCACGAAGCAGATTGCTTCAGCCATTTTTACTAACCATAAATTCATGTACAATGTCAAAAATGTTAACAGCTTATTGCATGAAAACGAAAGAGAAAAACGTTCCCATGCAGGATGCAGTGATAACCAAAACAGCCCGTGGCGGCTATATGGCGCAGGGCCACGATGGAAAAGGTAATAAAATGACCACTATGCTCAGTGAAGCAACTGCACTTGAAGCTATCGGCAATGGCGTGGCGAAAAAGGGCTGGTAATTATTTCAGCCTGATAAAAAACCGCCTGTACAATCCAGTACAGGCGGTTTTTTAATGCTCATCCCCATGCCTTAATAAGCAACAGTAAATACCTTGCGGCACATATTTTAATGCACTATCCAAAAAAAATTACCTTACCAGCAGCACTGTACCTTTTTGTTTTTTGGTGATGCGGTTTCGGAACAGGTATTCGCTATACCATACAAAAGCCTGTGTGCCTTGTTTTTTACCTTTAAAACTGCCGTCCCATT
>CALMYJ010000027.1 GCA_937873715.1 uncultured Chitinophagaceae bacterium | reverse complement strand
CCGATGACTATCGGGATGAACTGCCGACCTCAGGGTTATGAATCCTGTGCAGCAAAATTGTTGGCTGATAGTTTTTCTTACAACATAATCTGCTTAATAAAAAAAGCCCCTCATCTGAAGGGCCTTGTACCGGGGTCCCGATGACTATCGGGATGAACTGCCGACCTCAGGGTTATGAATCCTGTGCAGCAATATTGTTAGCTCATAGTTTTTCTTACAACAAATCTGCTTAATAAAAAAAGCCCCTCATCTGAAGGGCCTTGTACCGGGGAGCAGACTTGAACTGCCGACCTCAGGGTTATGAATCCTGTGCTCTAACCAGCTGAGCTACCCCGGCAATTATATTATGTTTTGAGTTACCGTTTGATTATCGGGCTGCAAATATAGGCGAAAATACCAAAAACAATCAGGCCGAATTTATCCTTATGTTTTTAGCAATTGTTCTATTCTGCCTGCAACTTTATCCGCATTGGGCAACATACATTTTTCAAGATCTACATCAATAGGTACTGCCGGCAAATCCAAAGCCCCCAATACATCTACTGCTGCATCCAGCCGGGTAAAACAGGCTTTTGAAATACGCCAGGCCAGTGCTTCTGCAAAAGAATTGTTCTGCTGCTCTTCTGTTAACACCAGGCATTTGCCATGTGCTTTTACCCTTTCAAAAACCAGCGACTCATCCAGCGGAAACAAGGTTCTAAGATCGATTACCTCCACCCTTCCACTAAATTTTTTTGCTGCTGCCTTTGCCCAATACACCCCCATACCATAAGTAACTACACAGCAACTTTCGCCGTCATCGATATATTGCTGCAAAGCTTGTAAAACAATATTTGCCTTTCCCAATGGAATGATATAATCTGAAGAAGGCTCAATACATTTAGCCTCCTCTGTACCCGGTATTTTACTCCAATATAAACCCTTATGCTCCAGCATAATTACCGGGTTGGGGTCTGCAAAAGCGGCTTTAAAAAGCCCTTTCATATCTGCCGCATTAGAGGGGTACACCACTTTTATGCCTTTAATGCTGAGCAGGGTTGTTTCAATACTGCCGCTATGATAAGGGCCACCTCCGCCATAAGCACCAACAGGTACCCGAATTAATGTTTGCACCGGAAATTTACCGTTGGTGAGATAACAGCTTTTAGCAATTTCGCTAACAAGCTGATTCAACCCGGGGTACAAATAATCGGCAAACTGTACCTCTACAATCGGTTTTAACCCAGTGGCACTCAACCCGGCAGTAGACCCGATAATATAAGCCTCCTGTATTGCAGTATTAAACACCCGGTGGCTGCCAAATTTTTCAGCTAGTGTAGCGGCCTCTCTAAAAACACCCCCAAGCCTCAGGCCCACATCCTGGCCATATAAAATTGCTTCGGGGTTAGCTTCCATTATTTCCCTTATAGCCAGCATGGCGGCATCTACCATTAACACCTTTTCATTTGCGGCGGGTGCTCTTTCGCCTTTTTCAGTGGTTATAGTTGTGGGAGCAAATACATGCTCAGATACGGCAGATACGGCTGGCGGCGCTGCTGCCATAACTGCCTCAAATGCCGAGACCACTGCAGTTGAGGCCGTTTTTTCTGCCTGTATAAGCTGTGCTTCGCCAAACCCGTTTTCCAACAGTTTAAGGCGAAGCTTAAGCAAAGGATCATGTTGGGCATCAAGGGCTATATCTGCTTCACTTCGGTAAAATTCTTTACGCACTCCGCTGGTATGATGGCCAAGCAAAGGCACACGGGCATGTATTAAATAAGGCTTTCGGTTTTGACGTACTTCGCTGATAACTGAATTAACGGCGTAAAAACAATGTTCAAAATCTGTACCGTCGATGCTGATGTTTTCTATACCTTTAAAACCCTGCACATATTCGTAAGCGTTAGCTGTTCGGGCTTCTTTGGCCGATACGCTGATACCCCAGTTATTATCTTGTACCAGGTAAATGATAGGCAATTGGTGGAGTGCGGCAAACTGGAAAGTCTCACTCACTTCACCCTCTGTTACCGATGCGTCGCCCATAGAGCAAACCACTATCGCCTGGCTGGCATCATGCCCGTTGGGCAAAATGGATTTACCTATTGCATGCAGGTACTGCAGGCCGTGTGCAATGCCTGTGGTGGGTATAGCCTGCATCCCCGTGGCGCTGCTTTGATGAATAATGGTAGGTTTATCGCCGGCATTATAGCTGGGATGGGCATAATAAGAGCGGCCACCCGAAAAAATATCTTCGCCTTTTGCCAGCAATTGCAGCATCAGTTGCTGTGGGGTAAAACCCAGGCCCAGCAATAAACTTTCATCACGGTAATAGGGACTAACATAATCGCAGGGTAAAAGATTTAATGCTACAGCTAATTGTATCGCTTCGTGACCCCTCGAAGTGGCATGCACATATTTACACACCTGCCGGTTAGCATCATACGTAGCCGCCATCGCCTGGGCGGCACACATTAATTCATAGGCTTTAAGTAAAACATCGGTGGCAGGCATGTATCAAAATTATGTGTTTGCATACAAACAAGCTACACAGCCTGCCCAAACCATTGCGTAGCTTTTCAATAATTTCTGCCCGGTGCATCTTCAATCTGCAAAAAATAAGGCGCCCCGTTGCCGGGGCGCCATCGTTGTATTTGGGGGCTATACATTATTTTATTATAAACTTGCCGGTGATTACTTTATCCTTATTCCTTATCTGCAATATATATATACCACCTTTCAGCCTCGATACATTAAGATTGAACCTTTCATTTTGCACCTGTTTTGATTCCTGCTGAAGTGTTGACCCTTTGGTGTCTGTTACCCTTGTTTCTACAGCACCACTCATGCCCGGCACCGTTACCGTGAGGTTGCCGTCTGTTACCGGGTTGGGTACTATTTGCATTGTGTTATTCTCCGGTGCATTGGCAGTTACTTCATCTCCGCCGGTATAATTATTTCTTCCGGCCACACCGGCAGAAACGGTAGCGCTTAGTGTAAGCCTGCCAAAAGCTGAGGTACTCTGAAAGTTGTTGATATTACCGTTCCACACGGCCTGGCCATCCCTGGCACCGCCATTATCATCATCATCATATCCCACATCAAATCCAAGATTAGTACCCGAAGCAGGTGCAGTAATGCCCAACTGGTTCCAGGGCACCGCCAGTTCTACGGCATAGCCCCCCGAAATGGGTGCCCAGGCATGCTGCAGGCCGTTGATGGCAGATTTGGTAAAAACAGTGCTTTTATTATATCCCTTAATCACCTGGTTATCTCTTCCATCGTAAGTAGCGGAGCGATTAAAGTTGGCATCGATATATACTTCTACGGCATCATCATCCCATACGTTTGCCGATTCGCTGAACAAATTAGCATCAAGCACTTTTACACCGATGTACAAATTATTGTTATCCCACAATACACCAAATGTGGCTGTATTATTTGGGCTACCCGTTACCGTTTTTGTTATTGGCCGGGTTATATTCCAGCCCGGCTCATTGAGGTTGCCATTTACTGTAATAACACCGGGGGTACGGTAGCAGGTAATTACACCCGGAGGATCACCTGCGGCTGTAATGGTAAATACCACAACCCTCGTTCCGGTACCACCGGCATTTACAGCACTTACTGTAGTACTAAAACTGCCTGCGGTTGCGGGCACCCCGCTAATAACACCTGTGGCTGTATTTACATTCAATCCGGGGGGCAACCCAGTTGCACCATAGCTGGTTGGGTTATTAGTGGCTGTGATTGTATAAGTAAACGCTGAGCCGGTTGTTCCGCTGGCAGTAGCAGAACTGGATACAACGGGCGCCGCCGGATTTACGAGAATATTGATAACTCTTGTACCTGTACCGCCAGTGTTAGTGGCACTTACGGTGGTAGTATAGCTGCCTGCCACAGTTGGTGTACCCGATATAACACCGGTATTGGTATTCAAACTTAATCCGGGAGGCAACCCAGTTGCACCGTAGCTGGTTGGGTTATTAGTGGCTGTGATTGTATAAGTAAACGCTGAGCCGGTTGTTCCGCTGGCAGTAGCAGAACTCGATACAATGGGTGCCGCCGGAATATTGCTTGTAGTAAAGTGGAGGTAGTTGATATTAAAATCATTATTATCCATCACTATCCTCAATATCTTTTGCCCTGTACTTAACACAGGTGTTGTTACCGTTACTGTTTGCCAGGATTGCCAGCCGCCGGTATTGGGTACCGCAATATTGCCCGAAATATTTACACCATCCAGTTCCACATGAAAATTTTTGTTGGCATGCGGACTGGCTACCCTTGCCTGCAATGTATAGGTACCGGCACTATTCACCTGCACGGTATATTCAATCCATTCGTTTGTACCTATCCAGCCTACGTTATAGCCGCCCTCAGCACAATTTTCAATATCTACACCTTCAGCAGGCCGATACTGGCCGCCGTTATTAGAAGCGTCATTGTCCATATAAGCCACACCAGGGCCGCCGTAATCATAATTTTCAGCTTCAACCCTGCCGGGTATGGCAATTGGCGTACCACTGTAGGGTGTTTGTAATGACGATATCGTAATGGTTATACTGCTGCTGCCGGTACCACCTGCATTAGTGGCCTGCACAGTAGCATTATAAGTGCCCGCAGCTATCACCGTACCGCTGATTGTACCAGTAGCAGTGTTAATACTTAGCCCCACCGGCAAACCGGAAGCACCAAAGCTAACGGGGTTACCCGAAGCGGTAACCGTATAATTAAATGCAGTACCGGCTGTTCCACTGGCTGTTTGCCCACTGGTAATTACCGGTGGCGCCGGGGTGCTGTTCTGACTAAACCTGAGATAATTAACATTAATATCGTTTCCCTGCATCACTATCCGCAACTGTTTTTGACCAACAGTAAGTGCAGGTGTGGTAACCGTGAGTGTTTGCCATGACTGCCAGCCTCCCGTATTCGGCACCGTTAGTGTGCCCGAAATGTTTACACCATCCAGTTCAACATAAAAATTCCTGTTGCCAACAGCGCTGGCTACCCTGGCCTGTAAAGTATAGACGCCGGCTGTATTTACATTTACGGTATACCGCAGCCATTCGCCATTATTCGTCCAGCCTACATTAAATCCCCCCTCAGCACAGGTTTCTATATCCACGCCTTCATTAGGCCGGTACTGCCCGCCATTGTTGGTAGCATCATTATCATGGTACGCTGTTCCCTGGCCACCGGTATCATAATTTTCTGCTTCAATTGTACCCGGAATCACTGCCGGTGTGCCGCTATATGGCCCCTGCACAGGTGGCGGTGTACTACCCCCTTCCATGGTATTCATTAGCGCAACAGCGCTGGCAATCTGGAGTGCGGTAAAATGATTGTATACCTGGTTCAACTGAGCCTGTACAGCAGCATTACCTAAATATTTTTTACGCAGTGTATACAGCCGGTGTACTTCTTTCAAATCATTTTCGGTATAAGGTACTCCTGTATATTGCTGGATGCGTACTAAGTATTTGTAGCCATTTTCAAGCGTGGGTTCAAAGGCAGTGCCTTCGCCAAAATCGTTCCAGGTAGCCAGTTGCAAAAACTTCAGGTTGTTTTTATATTGCTCATACCGGGCAAGGGTTTCATTTAATGTAGCGCCGTTATTTTCCGGTAAATAAAAGTAGCTGCTGCCTGCACCACCCTGGGCATAAAAATCCCTAAAGCCCGGATAAGCTACTCCCATGGCTGTTTTCATACCAGGAGCCCTGTTGGCATAAAAATTATTCAACCCATTAAGATAATCACTGTAAATCCAGGCATACTCACCATCAGCGTTGGCACCAGCATCATTTCTTTCGTACCACAGTGTAAGAAACTCCAGGTCTTCGCCGGCATGCGACAAAATATCCGTCCACTGGGCAGGATTTTGGTAAGTAATTGGTCCAAATACCCCTACCAGCGGTGCATTACCCGGTGCAACACGTATAAAATTTGGTTTATTAAAATAGTTATTTCGGGCATAGGCCATACTGTTACGGGCATTTTGGATATTACTCCAAAAACGATCTTCGAGGATGAGCCCAAACTGGATACCTGCACTCGCCGTACGGTTGATAAATGCATTGGAATTGTTGAGCAGGCTGTTCACATCTCCATTTGAGCCTTCGGAGCCATACCAGTCTACCAGCACCCCATCCACACCCGATAACTTCATCAGCAGTAAATGGTATTCAATTACCGCAGGGTCAATACTGGCATAAGGCCCAATAAGCGGATAGTAATGTGATGCAATTTGTCGTTTGCCCGAAGCATCAATAATATTCGGGTTGCGGTTATTCATTGTCCAATGCCAGCCCCAACTGTAATTTACCCCGGGCTGAGGATTTTGCGGCGCATCAAACCAGGGCATGTAATGCATATACACTTTTACAGGGTTGGTTTTGGCTACCACCGCTGATTGACTCCGGGCTGTTACTGCCAGCATACACAGTACACTAAGCAATATCAAGCGCCGCATAAAAATAAAAAATGCACCTGCCAGCGATGTAGAAATAAATGCACTGTGTAGGGCACAGTGCATTACTGGTTTAGGAGGGTTTAAGGTAACTATAAACGGGATATGTGGCCGGTAAAAAAATGATGTCATAATCTGCTTGTATCAATCGTTAAGGAAACCTGCAGTGCTTTGGAAAAATCCCTGTATAACTATAACCCTGCATTGCTAACTGGTGTGCCCTAATAAGCAACCGTTCTGTCAAAATAAAGCAACAGGCACCCCTGTTACCAACTTATATCAGTTATGTATAGAAATTACCCCCGTATTAAAATCCACAAACAGAAATAAATAACTCTTTTTCAGTGCATTGCAGCAATATTAAATAAATAATAATATAACGGCCTTACGATATAAAAAAGCATTCAAAATGGGCATCAAAGCAGGTGTGTGTAAAAAAAGGTGGCTGTACAAATCCTGTACAAAAGGATTATTAATTCTGCCGAAAAAAAACAGGGAAAGTGTCAGGGTATTTTATGCTGTAGTAAATTACAGGCTTCACAACTTCAGGCGAAATAAATTGTTAAGCCTGGTAAAATAAATCACCGGATGAGCCATCACCACATCAACACACTCGGCCAACTTAAAAAAAACGGCTATACCCCAAAAACGATTAAAGACGAAATCAGGCAAAACCTCATACAAAAAATTAAAGCGAGGCAAAACCCCTTCCCGGGCATACTGGGCTACGAGGATACCGTAATACCCGATACCGAAAGAGCATTATTATCCCGTCACAACATTTTATTCCTTGGCCTCAGGGGCCAGGCCAAAACAAGAATGGCACGGCAAATGACAGAGCTGCTCGATGAATACATTCCTGTTGTAGCCGGCAGTGAAATTAACGACGACCCTTTACAACCCATTTCGAGATATGCTATCGACCTTATTGCCCAACATGGGGACAACACCCCCATCGAATGGCTTCACCGCAGCCAGCGCTATGGCGAAAAACTGGCTACACCAGATGTAAGTGTTGCAGATTTAATTGGTGATATCGACCCCATCAAAGCAGCCAACCTTAAACTGAGCTTTGCCGACGAAAGGGTACTACACTACGGCATTATTCCGCGGAGCAACCGCTGCATTTTTGTAATTAACGAACTGCCCGACCTGCAGGCCAGGATACAGGTTGCGCTTTTTAATATTTTAGAAGAAGGCGATTTGCAAATCAGGGGCTTCAAACTGCGGCTACCCCTTGATGTTATGTTTGTATTTACCGCTAACCCCGAAGATTACACGAACAGGGGCAGCATTGTAACCCCACTAAAAGACAGGATAGAAAGCCAGATACTTACCCATTATCCCAAATCTGTTGATACTGCCCTGGCCATTACCGAACAGGAAGCTGCTATTGAGGCCTCACAGTTACAAACCGTAACCATCAGCGATATGGTGAAGCGGCTGATAGAGCAGGTAGCTTTTGAAGCCCGAGCCAGCGAACTGGTAGACAAAAAAAGCGGGGTGAGTGCAAGGCTGAGTATTGCAGCTTTTGAAAATGCCCTTAGTGCCGCAGAGCGCCGGGCTATTATGAATAACGAAACGGGTACGCAGGTGTGGATCAGCGACCTTGCAGGTATTGTACCGGCCATAACCGGTAAAATAGAACTGGTATATGAAGGTGAACAGGAAGGCCCATACCAGGTTGCCCTTAACCTGTTGGAAAAATCCATACGCACTACTTTCGGCCAGTATTTTCCCAACCCTGATACTTTAAAGAAAAGAAAAAATAAAGAACAGCAGGCAGCAGACAATCCTTACAAAGCTATTACCAGGTGGTTTGATGCCGGTAACCAGCTCAATCTTTTCCTTGAAACTAAAGATGCAGATAAAATACAACAGCTTTACCAGGTGGATGGCCTCCATGCCCTTGTAAAAAAATATTACAACACACCACATGAAAAAGAAAATGCCCTTTTAATGGAGTTTGTTCTGCACGGGCTTGCGGCACATTCCCTCATCAGCAAAAAAATGGTGGAAGGAAAAATTGAGTTTAAAGATTTAATGGGCAGCATGTTCAACCTCGGTACCGGGCAAAGCCAAGAAGATGATGTGGATGAAACAGACTTTAACTAAAAGCCCCTGTTACGAATTTTGTAAAAAATGACAGACGGCTGCCCCTGTACTCATACTTACAGGGGTTTACTGTAAGTTTGTTCCCTTACAAACAATCAACGCTTATTACAGATGGACTGTACGGCTACTTCAATCCCATATTCCTGCACCGGCTATTTTTCTTCCCTGCTTATTGACTATATCAGTGGCAACGAAAAACTGCAACCTTTTTACACACACAGTACCACTATTAAAGGCATACAGCAGGCGATTGAACAACGACAGTTCAGCCCGGCGGGCAGGCAGGCTTTAATTACCCTTTTACAGCAGCAATACGCCGGCATTACCCTTAGCCCAAAGCAGCAGCAAAACTTACAATGGCTGCAGGAAGACAATACTTTTACCATTTGCACGGCACACCAGCCCAATATTTTTACAGGTCCCTTATATTTTATTTACAAAATAATACATGCCATTAAACTGGCTGATGTGCTGAACGGAAAACTGACTGCACAAAAATTTGTACCCGTGTATTACATGGGCAGCGAAGATGCCGACCTGGATGAATTGGGCTACATCTTTACCGATGGCTACCGGCGGCAATGGCAAACCAAACAAACCGGTGCAGTTGGCCGCATGAAAGCAGATGCCGCCCTGCAGGAAATCATTACAGGCATGCATGGCCAGTTATCCGTATTGCCTTTTGGTAATGAAATACTGCAATTAACAGCGCAATGCTATGCCAGCGGCAGTACTATCGAACAGGCTACTTTTAAGTTTGTGCATGCCTTATTCCAGCAGTTTGGATTAATTATATTACTCCCGGACAGGGCCGGAGTAAAAAAACAATTTGCCCCGGTAATAGAAAAAGAACTGCTTACCGGCTTTTCGCAAAAAGCAGTACAGCACACGATGGCCAACTTCCCGGCTGAATATAAAATTCAGGCTGCCGGCAGGGAAATCAACCTGTTTTACTTAACCGATACCGCAAGAGAACGAATTGTTTTAAATGATGGCAGGTACAGCATCAACAATACTTCAATTAGTTTTTCAAAAGACGAAATACTGCAGGAGTTGCAACAGCATCCTGAAAGATTTAGTCCTAATGTAATACTACGCCCTGTACTGCAGGAAACCATTTTACCCAATATTGCTTTTATAGGCGGTGGCGGCGAAATTGCGTACTGGCTTGAACTTAAAGCTGTGTTTACTGCTGCTAATACTCCCTGCCCTGTACTTATTGCCCGTAACTCTTTTTTGCTGCTTGAAAAAAAATACAACCAGCAGGCAGAAAAATTAGGGCTTACTGACAGCGACCTTTTTAAAACAAGCACCGATATACTAACAACACTGGTTAAACGCAACGGCCATTTTGCTGAAGGCCTTATACCCGAAAAAAAACAGTTGAGTACCATATATGAGGCGTTGAAAAAAACAGCCGCGGCTACAGATACTACTCTTATCCGGCACATCAATGCTATTGAGCAAAAAGCACTGGATAAAATAGATACACTGGAGCAAAAATTATTGAAGGCTGTAAAACGCAAATTTGAAACCGAACAGCAGCAGGTGCAAAAAATAAAAGAAGTGCTGTTCCCCAATGGCAGCCTGCAGGAACGTACCGAAAATTTTATGCCTTTTTATGCCCGGTATGGCGCTGCCTTTATCCAGATGATTTACAGCCACTCCCTTACCCTCGAACAGGAATTTTGTATCATCCGCATTAATGCATAAGTAAAGCCTGTGCTGGTAACGTTCCCGTAAATTTTAAAAGCCTTTAACAGCGTATTTGCAACCGTATGGGTTAGCTTTGGCTCTTTAGATTGCTTAATGCACTGAGTATGAAAAAAATATTTACCGCTTTCACCTGCAGCCTTATTGCACTTATCCTTATTGTAACCAATTCTGTTACCGCACAGGAAAAAAACATCAGCTATTACAGGGCCAAAGCCCCTTTTGCCATGCCGGATGTAGCCCTGCCCAATTTTGCCGATAAAACATTTTCAATAAAAGATTTTGGTGGGGTAAATGACGGTAAAACCCTCAATACACAGGCATTTGCCAAAGCCATTGAAGCCTGCAGCGATGCAGGAGGTGGCAAAGTAATTGTACCGGCAGGCACCTGGCTTAGCGGCCCTGTTGAAATGAAAAGCAACATCAACCTACACCTCGAAAAAGGCGCTGTTATCCAATTTACCTCAGACAGGACACAATACCCTATCATCAATATCAGCGGCGACAATAAAAAGTTTGAAGTAGCTCCACCTTTATATGCATACAGGGCACACGACATAGCCATTACCGGCGAAGGTATAATTGATGGTGCCGGCGAAAGCTGGAGGCCGGTAAAAAAATCGAAAGTATCAGCAGAAGTATGGAGCAACCTTATTAAAACCGGCACGTTAAGTACCGATGGTAAAATATGGTGGCCCTCGGCTGAAGCCCTCAACGGTGAAGCCTACCTTGAAAAATTAAAGAAAGGTAAATCCTCCACCGTTGCTGAAGATTACCTCCCTGCCAGGGATTTTATGCGGCCACACATGATATACTTTGTGCAATGCAAAAAAATACTGGTGGAAGGGGTAACCATACGCAACTCACCCAAATTTGTTTTTTATCCCGGCCGTTGTACAGATATTACGATGAACGGGGTTACTGTATTTAATGAATGGTGGGCACAAAATGGTGATGGCATCGATATCAGCGCCTGTACCAATGTAGTGATTTACAACTGTACCCTTAGTGTAGGTGATGATGGTATATGTATGAAAAGCAGCCGCGGCGCCAAAGCAGCCGGTGAGGCCTTGCTGAAAAATATACTGATTGCAAAATGTACGGTTTACCGGGCTCATGGCGGCTTTGTAATAGGCAGCAATACCGATGGTGGCATGGAAAATATTTATGTAAGTGATTGCAGCTTTATAGGGTCGGATATTGGCATCAGGGTAAAAAGCAACCCGGGCAGAGGCGGTATCGTAAAAGATATTTATATCGAAAATATTACAATGAAGGATATTAAAAACGAAGCCATATTATTTACCACTTCGTATGAAGACGTACCGGCTGGTAAAGAGGCTGGCAGCAGCAAAGAAGAAGCAGATGGCAAAATACCGGAGTACAGCAGGTTCTACATCAGCAATGTTACCTGCGATGGGGCTGCAAGGGCAGTATTCATACTAGGCTTAAAAGAAATGCCGATACATGATATTTATATGGAAAATATGCAGATCACTTCCAAAGCAGGTTTTATCAGCACTGACGCTAAAAATATTTTCCTGAAAAATGTAACTTTTAATACGCCTGCCCCGGTATTCAAATTAACAAGAAGCGAAAACATACAACTGAACGGAAAAGTTGTAGAATAAGTTACACTGATATATTCCTTAAAGCCGCTGTACAAAACACAGTGGCTTTTTTTATGTAAAATTTCCTTGCAAAGAAAATGACTTAGCACTATCTTTCTGCATCAATAAAATGACCAGGATGAAACAGCATCTATTTTTACTGCTTACAGCAATAGTATGCATCACTGCAGGTTTCAGGTTTGCATTAAATCAAAAAGACAATACTACCGTGGCGAACAAATCGATTGCCGATAAAAAAAAGTTCGCCATCAGTTGCACACCAGACTGGAACAGTATCAACACCGACAGCCTTGCCAGTACAATAAGTGTGTTGCCAGGCTGGGGCAATTACCGCTGGCGCATCAGTACAAACAACGACAGTGCACAATTTTATTTCAACCAGGGCATAAACCTCTATTATGCTTTTCATATTATTGAAAGCATGGCTTCATTTAAAAAAGCAGAACTGTTTGATAACAAAAATGCCATGATATACTGGGCACAGGCGCTTGCTTATGGCCCCAATATCAACGATTTTGAATACAATGTGGCCCCTGCCGCTTACGATGCGGCACAAAAAGCTGTAGCACTAAGCAGCCAGTGTACTGCAAAAGAAAAAGCGCTGATACAGGCAATGGCAGTACGGTACAGCAACGACAGCAGCATTTCGAGAACAATACTGAACCAGGAGTATACCAATGCCATGCATCAGGTATATAAAAAATTTCCCGGCGATGCTGATGCCGGCACTTTATATGCCGATGCCATGATGCTCCAGCATCCCTGGGAATACTGGAAGCATAACGGTGAGGCACACCCCTGGACGCCGGCCATTATCGATGTGCTTGAAAAAACACTGGCGACACACCCCAACCAACCCGGTGCCAACCACTATTACATCCACATGGTAGAAGCATCCCCCAACCCGGGAAGGGCATTACCCAGCGCCAACCGGCTGGGCAAATTAATGCCGGAAGTATCGCACATGATACACATGCCCTCCCATATTTATATCCGCACTGGTAACTACAGCGAGGGGATGAAAGTGAACCAGATGTCGGTAAATGGCTACAACAAATACCTGGGCCTGTATAAAGAAGTGGAGAGCAATGCCTTTTTATACCTGTTTCACAACCTGCACATGCAAAGCGCCTGTGCTTTGTTTGGCGCCAACTATACTACCGCTTTACAAAGTGCTGAAGCGTGCGCCAGCCACTTCGACAGCAGCCTGCTTTCCTTACCCCAGCCGCTAGGTAATTATGCACAATACATGTACATGACACCCGTATTTGCCAATCTGCGCTTTGGGCAATGGAATGCGATACTCACTACTAAGGATATCCCCGAAAAATATTTATATGCCCGTGTACTGCAACTGTGGGCAAAAGGTATGGCACATGCTGCAAAAATGGAACTCAAAAATGCCGCTACTGCATTGCAGCAAATGCAGGAAATAATGAAAGCACCCGACCTGCAGGTGGTGATGGAACCTTTTAATGCCCCCTACGCTGCCGCAATGGTAGCTGAGAAAATTCTGGAAGGAATTATTGCATACAAAGCCGGCAAGATTGATGACGCTATTACCATGCTGCAAAAAGCCGCCACTCATGAAACTGCACTCATCTACACCGAGCCAAGAGACTGGCTGCTGCCGGCCCGGCAATACCTGGGTGATATATTACTCAAAGCAGGCAAAGGTGCTGCCGCCGAAAAAAGTTTCAGGGAAGATTTAAACGACAATCCCGGCAATCACTGGTCGCTATGGGGCTTATACCAATCATTACAATTGCAAAAAAAAGCTGCAGCCGCTGCACAGGTAAAAATAGCATACGATAAAGCCTTTGCGGTTGCAAAAACAACTGGAAGTGCTATACTGTATTAAACTGTATTGTATTGCCACCATAAAGCAGGGGCATAAATAAAAACGGGCTGCAGTTTTGCTGCAGCCCGTTAGCAATAAAATCATCACAATTAAATATCCGTAGCCTCTCCATAAGCCACAGCAGTAGCCTCTTTCAAGCCTTCGCTCATGGTAGGATGCGGATGCACAGCATTAAGTATTTCATGTGCAGTGGTTTCTAACTTACGGGCAACAACCGCCTCGGCAATCATTTCGGTTACATTCATACCTATCATGTGGCATCCCAAAAATTCGCCGTATTTGGCATCATAAATCACTTTTACAAAACCTTCGGTGGCGCCTGCAGCGCTGGCTTTACCACTGGCAATAAAAGGAAACTTACCCACTTTCACTTCATAACCGGCATCCTTAGCCGCTTTTTCAGTGTAACCTACCGAAGCAATTTCTGGTGTACAGTACGTACAACCGGGAATGTTATTGTAATCAATCGGGTCGGGGTGATGGCCAGCTAAATGTTCAGCAGCATTGATCCCTTCTTTTGAAGCTACATGCGCCAATGCCTGGCCCGGGGTACAATCGCCAATGGCGTAAATGCCCGCTACATTGGTTTGCCCGTATTTATCTACAATAATTTTTCCTTTTTCGGTTTTGATACCCAGCGCTTCCAAACCAATATTTTCAATATTAGCCACCACACCTACAGCGCTCAGTAATATATCCGCCTCCAGTATTACTTCACCGGTGGGTGTTTTTACTTTTGCTTTTACACCGGCACCTGCGGTATCCACACTCAGTACTTCGCTGTTGGTCATAATATCAATACCCTGCTTTTTATATTGCTTTTCCAGTTCTTTGCTGATGTCCTCATCCTCTACCGGTACAATACGGGGCATAAACTCTACAATGGTAACTTTTGTACCCATGCTGTTGTAGAAGTAAGCAAACTCACTGCCAATAGCACCGCTGCCGCAAATAATCATGCTTTTGGGTTGTGCAGGCAATACCATTGCTTCACGGTAACCAATAATTTTTTTGCCATCAATGGGCATGCTGGGCAATTGCCTGGCACGGCCACCTGTGGCGATGATGATGTTTTTGGCTTCAAGAATTTGTTTGCTGCCATCTGCTGCAGTTACTTCCAGCTTGCCGGGAGCTATCAGCTTACCAAAGCCCATTACTACATCAATTTTATTTTTCTTCATCAAAAAGGTTACACCCTTACTCATTTTATCGGCCACACCACGGCTGCGTTTGATAACACCACCAAAATCGGCCGAAGCACCGGAAATATTAAGGCCATAATCTGCAGCATGCTTTGTATACTCCAATACCTGTGCACTCTTCAACAATGCCTTTGTAGGGATACATCCCCAGTTGAGGCACACACCGCCCAAACTTTCTTTTTCTACTATTGCTACTTTTTTGCCTAACTGGCTTGCCCTTATGGCTGCAGGATAACCACCGGGGCCACTGCCAAGTACTATTACATCGTATGCCATTTTATACCTGATTTATTGTTTAAGATTTATTTATTACAACGCTTGTTTTAAACGCAACACCATTACAAGTATACCAGCTTATTTACCTCATTACTTCATATTCATCTGCAGGCCTCCGGGCAGTAATGTATCACAATGCCTCTATCTAAATACAGGCCCTTTTAAAGTCGCCTGCGAAGGTAATTGAAACAGGCTGAAAATGCAAAACTGCCGCTGGTGGATATTTGCATTTTATATACATACAAACATAGTATGAATCACTAATTTTAAGCATGAAGCAAATTTTGATACTGGCATCGTTTGCATTTACATTTAATGCAGTAAAAGCCCAGCATATCCCCTCCTGGAAAATTACTGATGTAGTACAGTATTACAGTAAAACAACCGACTCGGTGTACGTGGTAAATTTCTGGGGCACTTTTTGTAAGCCCTGTGTGGCAGAGTTACCTTTTATCCAATCCATCATTGAAAAATATGTGGCCGAAAAAGTACAACTGCTGCTTGTAAGCCTCGACCTTAAAGCCTACTACCCGGCAAAAATCAAACAATTTGCCAAAGAGCGGCAGGTTAAAGCACCTATTGTATGGCTCAACGAAACCGATGCCGATTATTTCTGCAATGCAATAGATACCAAATGGAGCGGTTCTATCCCGGCTACCATTTTTGTAAACAGCCGCACCGGCTACCGTCGTTTTTACGAAGAAGAATTCACCCCTGAAACCTTCGAAGCTGCCTTAATTGAAGCCCTCAGGCAGTAACCAGCATCCAGTATCCGTAACTCGTAACCCGTAACCCAAAAACCCGTAACCCACACCCCCTAACCCAACCCTACTTCCCCTAACTTTGCTTTTCGTTTTAAAAACAGCGGCACATCATGGCAAAAATTGCAATCAATATAGCAACAGGCAGTTTACAAAAAGAAGAAATCATTGTAGGCATCGACCTTGGCACTACCAACAGTCTTGTGGCGATTATACACCCCGACACCAACCAGGCTGTTGCATTAAAAGAACACAACAGCAGTTCGCTGGTACCCTCTGTTATCCATTTTGATGAAGCAGATAATATTGTTGTAGGCGAAGAAGCAAAAAAACAACTCATCAGCAATCCCCGGCGCACCATATTTTCGGCTAAGCGGCTTATGGGCAAATCGTACAACGATATAAAAGATAATGCCGCCTTTTTTTCATACAAAGTAATTGACGACAATACCGAGAGCCTGGTAAAAGTGCAGGTAGGCAACCGTTTTTACTCCCCGGTAGATTTATCTTCTTTTATTTTAAAAGAATTAAAACAAAGGGCAGAGCATATTTTAAAAACACCTGTGAACAAGGCGGTGATTACCGTACCGGCTTATTTCAACGATGCCCAGCGGCAGGCCACCCGTGATGCCGGAAAACTGGCAGGGCTGGATGTACTCCGTATCATTAACGAACCCACGGCAGCCAGCCTGGCCTATGGCATTGGCACGCATAAAGAAGAAGATAAAACCATTGCGGTGTACGACCTTGGGGGCGGCACTTTTGATGTATCTATACTGCACATCAGCAATGGCGTATTTGAAGTATTATCTACTAACGGCAACACCTACCTTGGCGGCGACGATATGGATAAAGCCATCATGCAACACTGGCTGCAACAGGCAGGCCTGCACGAAGATGAACTAAGCAACAATAAAGAATTTGCACAAGCCCTGCGGCTGAAGGCAGAAGAAGCTAAAATCCATTTATCTGCCCACGATAATTTTTCCGGCAATCTCAACGGCGATACCCTCAGCATCAGCCGGCAACAATTTGAGGCACTGGCACAATCATTAATTGACCAAACCATTACCTGCTGTAAGCAGGCACTAAAGGACGCAGCTTTACAAACAAATAATATTGATGTAGTGGTAATGGTAGGCGGCAGCACCCGTGTACCGCTGGTAAAAAAAACCGTGAGTGATTTTTTTGGCAAACCGGTAAACGACTCGGTTAATCCCGATGAAGTGGTAGCGCTGGGTGCAGCCATACAGGCCGATATACTGGCAGGCAATAATAAAGAAGTGCTGCTGCTGGATGTAACACCGCTAAGCCTTGGTATAGAAACAATGGGTCAGCTCATGGATGTACTAATTCCCCGTAATTCCAAAATACCCAACAAAGCAGCCCGGCAATACACCACCTATAAAGATGGGCAAAGCGGCATGAAGATAGCCGTGTACCAGGGCGAAAGAGATTTGGTACAACACAACCGTAAACTGGCCGAATTTAATTTAACCGGCATACCAGCCATGCCGGCGGGCTTGCCAAAAGTGGAAGTAAGTTTTTTAATTAATGCAGATGGCATACTCCAGGTAAAAGCAAAAGAACTGCGTAGCGGTGTGGAGCAGCAGATAGAAGTGCAACCACAATACGGGCTAACTGATGCACAATTGGAAAATATGCTGCTGGATTCTATCACTCATGCACAGGAAGACATTGCACTCCGTGCCCTGGTAGAAGCACGGACAGAAGGCGAACAATTACTGAACACCACCGAAAAGTTTATTCAAAAAAATGCCGCAAAACTTTCAGCCTCAGAATTAGCACAAACCGCCGCCGCCATGCAGGCGTTGCAGTTAGCCATTACAATGGAGGATAAAGATTTAATCCATAACAAAATAGAGGCACTCAATGAAATTTCACGGCCTTATGCAGAAAGGGTAATGGATGAAGCCGTTGCTGAAGCCATGAAGGGAAAAGCAATATAAAAAATACCCTTAACTGGCTGCTTATTACCGCTACACTGTACCCCAGCCTAAAAAATCAATCGCAGCCGGTTCTCCGTTTGTATTAGTATTACACGGTTTACGGTTATCTTTGCGCCTGCCGCAAAAAAACGGCATAAAAGGAACCGAACGCATGAAGCATATCCGCAATTTTTGCATTATAGCCCATATTGACCACGGCAAAAGTACCCTGGCCGACCGACTGCTGGAACATACCAAAACCATCAGCGAACGACAAATGATGAACCAGGTATTGGATGATATGGATCTTGAAAGGGAAAAAGGCATTACCATTAAAAGCCATGCTATACAAATTAATTATACTTACAAGGGTACGCAATATGTACTCAACCTTATTGATACACCGGGGCATGTGGACTTTAGCTACGAAGTAAGCCGTGCCCTTGCTGCCTGCGAAGGTGCCCTGCTTTTGGTAGATGCCAGCCAGGGTATACAGGCACAAACCATCAGCAACCTTTACCTTGCTATCGAAAACGACCTTGAGATTATTCCCGTTATCAATAAAATTGATATGGACGGGGCAATGATACCCGAAGTAACCGACCAGATTGTAGAACTCATTGGCTGCAAGGCAGAGGATATTTTGCTCGCCAGCGGCAAAAGCGGCATTGGTATCGAAGAAATTTTGCATGCCATCATAGAACGTATTTCGCCACCACAAGGCAACGAAGACGCACCGCTCCAGGCATTGATATTCGATAGTGTTTTCAATTCCTTTCGTGGTATTATTGTGTATTACCGCATCTTAAACGGGGTATTACGCAAAAACGATAAAATCAGGTTTTTTAATACCGGTGCCGAATACCTGGCCGATGAAGTGGGTATACTAAAACTGGGCATGGAGCCCAAAAATGAAGTGAGGGCAGGTGATGTGGGGTATATCATTACAGGTATAAAAAATGCCCGTGAAGTAAAAGTGGGTGATACCATTACCACGGTAGCCAACCCCTGCAGCGATTATATTCATGGCTTTGAAGATGTAAAGCCAATGGTATTTGCCGGTATCTTCCCCGTAGAAACAGATGCCTTTGAAGAACTGCGGGACTGTATGGATAAATTGCAACTCAATGATGCATCACTAACCTTTGAACTCGAAACATCGCAGGCCCTCGGCTTTGGCTTCCGCTGTGGATTTTTGGGCATGCTGCACATGGAAATTATTCAGGAGCGGCTTGAAAGAGAGTTTAACCAAACGGTGATTACCACCGTACCCAACGTAAGCTTTAAAGCCACCACCACAAAGGGCGAAGAAATCATTATTAACAACCCTACAGAAATGCCCGACCCGGTGCGGATAGACCATGTGGACGAACCATTTATTAAAGCACAAATCATCAGCAAGCCGGAATATATTGGCAATATCATGACACTCTGTATCGGCAAGCGGGGCATACTTACCCATCAAAGCTACCTTACCCCTACCCGTGTGGAGTTAAGTTTTGAAATGCCCCTCACCGAAATTGTGTTCGACTTTTATGATAAACTCAAAAGCATGACACGTGGTTATGCTTCTTTCGACTATCACCCTATTGGCTACAGGGTAAGCGATATTGTAAAAATGGATATTCTCCTCAACGGCGACCGGGTAGATGCACTTAGTGCATTGATACACCGAAGCCGTGCACAGGATTTTGGCCGCAAGCTTTGCGAAAAATTAAAAGAGCTGCTGCCCCGCCAGCAATTTCAAATTGCGATACAAGCCGCTATTGGTGCCAAAGTAGTTGCCCGTGAAAACATTAGCGCCATGCGTAAAGATGTAACCGCTAAATGTTATGGTGGCGATATCAGCCGTAAAAGAAAGCTGCTCGAAAAACAGAAAGAAGGTAAAAAGCGCATGAAACAAATCGGCAATGTAGAGGTACCACAGGAAGCTTTCCTAGCGGTATTAAAACTAAACGATTAAGATACTCCAAAGCACTTGTATACAAAAGCATCCCGGTACAGCATACCTGGGTTAAGCAAGATTGCCCCTTGTTGAATTTCTTTCAATCAGCACCGAAGGCAGCACAACTAATTCTTTGGTATAATCAACATTTGTTTTTTCGATGGAGTTGGACAGGAGTGTGGCGGCAGTTTTACCCATATCAAACAGGCAGGCTGCTCTGCTGTGGTAACGGCACTGCACCATATACCTAACGGGCAGGTATGGCCCGTAGATGAAATCTTAAAACGAAAAGCAGAAATTGAAACAGCAGGCCTGCAATGGACTGTGGTGGAAAGCGTACCGGTGCATGAAGCCATTAAAACACAAAAGGGAGATTACTGGCAGTACATCAGCAACTATCAGCAAACCATACAACATTTAAGCCAGTGTGGTATAAATATTATTACTTACAATTTTATGCCGGTGATGGACTGGACAAGAACCGACCTGGCTTATCCCATGCCCGATGGATCGCTTGCCCTACGATTTGAAAGAGCGGCATTCATAGCATTTGATGTATTTATCTTACAAAGAAAAAATGCTGAAAAAGATTATACAGCAGGGGAACTGGAAAGGGCTGCTGCAACATTCAGCGCTATGAGCAGCGCTGAAAAAAAACTACTGCAGCAAAATATCATCAAAGGCCTGCCGGGCAGCGAAGAAAGCTTCACCCTGCAACAGTTTCAGCAGGCACTGGATGCATATAAAGACATTGATGCCGAAAAACTTCGTTCACACCTAATTTATTTTTTAGAACAAATTATACCGGTTGCTGATGCCTGTAATGTAAAAATGGTGATTCATCCCGATGATCCTCCGTACTCCCTGTTAGGGCTACCCCGTGTGGTAAGCACTGCTGCTGATGTACAACGCCTGTTTGAAGCCGCACCTTCATTAAACAACGGCTTATGCTTTTGCACCGGCTCGTTTGGTGTAAAGGCAGATAATGATTTACCGAAAATGGTACAACAATTTGGCGACCGGATAAATTTTATACACCTGCGCAGCACCCGTAGAAATGAGTGGGGCGATTTTTATGAAGACAATCACCTTGAGGGTGATGTGGATATGTATGCAGTGGTAAAAGAAATACTAACAGTAATGCAGCAGCGCAGGATTACTATACCCATGCGGCCCGATCATGGCCACCAGATGCTGGATGATTTAAAAAAACAAACAAACCCCGGCTACTCCGCTATTGGCAGGCTGCGTGGACTTGCCGAACTGCGTGGGCTGGAGATGGGTATTGCAAAATCGTTATACTAATTAATACTCTTTTACAACAAGAGTGTTCATTAAACTGCTGCATCAAATAGTGCAGCCAGCTTTGTATCGGTATAATCGTTGATGATCATTAGCACATTATCGAATACTGTAAACTCCCAGGCTTCATGCATGGTGGTAAGCACCACGGCCTGCATGCCGGCACGGGCGGCACATTCCACGCCTTTAGGTGCATCCTCAAATACGATGCATTGTTCGGCCGCCACATGCAGTTGTGCCGCACACAGCAAATAGGTTTCCGGGTCGGGCTTACTTTTGGTTACCTCATCTGCGCTAATGAGGGCCTCAAAATATGAGCGGATATTTAAGCCATCCAGCACAAAATCAACATTACTCATAATGGCTGCCGTACCGATAGCCATTTTAATATGCTGCTGTTTGGCTTTTTGTAAAAATTCGTTCAGCCCCGGCAGCAATTGCAGGTAAGGCCTGAATTCATGCTGGTATTGCTTTTCTTTTGCCAGGCCCATTGCCGTTTTTTCAGCCATCGAAAATTTACCGGGTAATATTCTTTCTATCACTTCTTCATTCTTACCATAGCACTCTGCTTTCATCCGTTCAAGCGATATACCGGCACCATTATCATTCATTATCCTGTGCCATGCTTTGATATGATACGTCATATCATCTACCATTGTGCCGTTTAAATCAAAAAGAAAGGCTTTTTTGTTTGTCATCCGGTTATGTATTGCGTTTTAGCTGCGCCTGCATTTTAATAATTTTTGAACACTTAATTTCAGAAAATTCAAATAAATCATTTACCAGAATTTAATGTACAATGCTGCCAAAATAAACAATGTAGCTACCACCATTGCTGTAATAGAAGGGCTCAGCTTAAACATTTGTTTATCTAATGCAAATGCTTTGGGATTAACTTTTGGCCCGGCCAGACTTATACCCACCATTACTGCCACCGTAAAGAAAAATGCCCAGCCCATATTAATCAGGAATGGTATTTCATACACCCCTTTACTGTTCATAAATGCAGTGTAAAGCAGGGTTTCGTGGCCAAAAATATTTACAGCAAAGCTGTTGAAAAAGATGGACATGCCAAAGCCGGTAATTAAACCGGCAACGGCTGCAGCGCCGGTAGTACGCTTCCAAAACATACCCAGTATGAACATGGCAAACACACCCGGGCTGATAAAGCCGGTATACTTTTGAATAAAGGTAAAACCACCTTCGCCAGCAATACCTAAAAAATCTTTCCACTCAAAAACAACAGCAATGGCTATCGATACAAAAGCCGCTATTTTTCCAATACCCACCATACTTTTTTCGGCGCCTTCGCCTGTGGTGGCGGCATCATTTTTCCTGAAATATTTCATGTATATATCCAGTGTAAAGATGGTGGCAATACTATTTAGCTTACCAGCCAGCGAAGCTACAATCGCCGCCGTTAGTGCAGCTATAGCGAGGCCCTTTAAGCCTGAAGGCAAAAAGCCAAGTATTGCAGAATAGGCATCATCCATTCCCCTTAAGCCTTCAAGGTGGCCGTTTTGATGCAACACATAAGCGGCAATACCAGGCAGCATTACAATTATGGGCATCATCAGTTTTAAAAAACCGGCAAACAAAATGCCTTTACGGGCTGTTTGCAAATCGGCACCGAGTGCCCGTTGAGTAATGTACTGGTTGCAACCCCAGTAATTGAGGTTCACAATCCACTGGCCCGCAAAATACATAGCGATGCCCGGTAGTATCAGGTATTTATTAATGTCTTCCTGCGATGAGGCGGCTGTAGGTTTTTTTAATATCATGTGAAAATGGTCGGGTGCCTGCTGCATCAATGTTTTAAATCCTGCAATGGCATCCCTGCCAAGCCCGAATTTTTCGCTTACAATCGTTAAGGCAAAGTAAATAGTGGCAAAGCCGCCAATAATCAATACCGCCACCTGTATCACATCTGTGTAGCCTATCACCTTCATACCACCCAGTGTTATGATCAGCGAAAAAACAGCTAAGGCTACCATTACGGTGTGCAAATATTCAGGCCCAATTAAACCACTAATGGCAATGGCGCCGAGATACAATATTGAAGTAAGGTTTACAAACACATACAGCAGCAGCCAGAAGATGGCCATGATGAGGGATACGGTTTCGTTATACCTTGTTTTTAAAAACTGTGGCATGGTGTATATCTTGTTTTTTAGATATACAGGCATAAACCAGATGGCGATAATAATCAGTGCCAATGCAGCTATCCATTCGTATGCCGCAACGGCCACGCCTACAAAATAACCGTTGCCACTCATGCCGATAAACTGCTCTGCAGAAATATTTGATGCTATAAGTGAGGCGCCAATGGCCCACCAGGTTAATGAACCTTCAGCCAGGAAGTAGTCGTGCGAAGCAGTGATGGTTGCTTTTCTTTTTTTATGATATATCCAGTACCCGTAACCGGCTACCAGTACAAAATAAATTATAAAAATCAGGAGGTCGAGGCCGGAAAGTTTATTCATATAGCAAATTTTCTTTTATAGCGTTTTGTAAGTTTACCTGTAATATACTTCACTCCAGCGGAGTTCATTTTTAAACTGGTACAAGTCGGTTTTTTTATCAATGCGTACACATTCAATACCGGTCATATCGGCAAAATCTTCCATGTGCTCCGAAGTAAGATTTTGGCTGTAGCAGGTATGATGGGCGCCACCGGCCAATATCCATGCAGCACAACCATCATTCATATTAGGATATGGCTTCCAAAGCACCCTAGCTACGGGCAGTTTGGGCAGCTCTGCAAATGGCTCCACTGCCTCTACATCGTTAACGAGTAAACGAAAACGGTTGCCCATATCAATCACCGAAGCATTAATGGCAGGGCCTGCTGCCGAATTAAATACCAGCCTTACAGGATCGGCTTTACCACCAATACCGAGTGGGTGTATTTCGCAGGAAGGTTTAGTGCTGGCAATACTAGGACAAATTTCCAGCATATGCGACCCCAGCACCATCGGATTAGCCGGATCAAAATGATAGGTATAATCTTCCATAAAACTGTTGCCGCCTTTTAAGCCGTATCCCATTACTTTCATGGCCCTCACCAGTGCTGCTGTTTTCCAGTCGCCCTCCCCCGCAAAGCCATAACCCTTTGCCATCATGCGTTGTGCACCAATACCGGGCAATTGTATCATGCCATGCAAATCTTCGAATGTATCGCTAAAGCCTTTGTAATTACCATCTTCTAAAAAAAACTGTAATCCCAATTCAATTCTTGCCGCTTCTCTTAACGACTGGTATTGTGCTGCTCCTTTTTTAAGAGCATCCACTACCACATAACTATCCTCGTACTCTTTTATCAGCTTATCCACTTCGGCATCACTGATTTCATTAATTACTTTTACGAGGTCGCCAATGCCATGTGTATTTACACTAAATCCAAATTTCAATTCGGCCTCCACTTTATCGCCATCCGTAACGGCCACATAGCGCATGTTATCGCCAAAGCGTACAAACTTAGCACCCTGCCAGTCGTGCCAGCCTGCTGCAGCCCTAGCCCATGCATTGATGCGTTGTATCACCACGGGATCTTGCCAGTGGCCCACCACCACTTTACGGCGCAGGCGCATACGGCTCATAATAAAACCAAACTCCCTGTCGCCATGAGCACTTTGGTTCAGGTTCATAAAGTCCATATCAATATCAGCCCAGGGTATATCCCTGTTAAATTGTGTGTGCAGGTGCAGCATGGGTTTTTGCAAAATCTTCAACCCGTTAATCCACATTTTCGCCGGCGAAAAAGTATGCATCCAGGTAATGAGGCCGATGCATTTTTTGGTGGCATTGGCTTCGGCACATACGGCGTAAATTTCTTCGGTTGATTTTACCGTTGGCTTAAATATAACGGAAACGGGCACCCCATCAGCAGCATGCAAATATTTTGCAATTTGCAGGGAATGTTCGGCTACTTTTTTCAGGGTTTCCTCACCGTATAAATGCTGGCTGCCGGTTACAAACCAAACCTCCAGTTCTTTTAATGAATGCATTGTTGATGTATTTATTGTGAAAATTGTTTTTTTATACCGGCATTAGTTTTTCATAGCAGCATCGTTGCGTCGCAATCCTTTCATCAGCATAGCTTTTGGCAGCCTTACTCATTGCGAAATAATATCTACCGCTTTTATTTTTTCAGGAAACCAAATCATCATTTCACCCCTTCCCCTGTTGGCCCAGGCATAATAAGGTATAGCTACAAATGGTTCTTTAACTGTAGTTACTTTATCGTCTTTAATCACCAGCTTATCTGTTACAGCTTTTAATACTGTAACACCCTGCAGCAGTGAAGGCCTGTATTCAGTTGTAAAATCAATAGTACGGGGCAATACAAATGTTGATACGCTGCCCCCGTTATCCGGCCATTCAGCACAATAGATAATCGGGCCACGCTGCAATGCCATTTTACCCCTATCATTTTTTACCTGGTCAATGGCATATACACGACGCACTTCCATGCCTAACTGCATTTCCACCACATCACCCTTTTTCCATTCCCGGTTAAGTACAGCATAACCGTTTGCAATGGCATACTGTACCGGCTTACCATTTACAAAAACAGGAATGTTTATTGCCATTTTTTCAGCAAAATGATACAAGTTGGATGGGATAGCTTCATCCACTGCCCAGCCGGGTATGCGTATATGTAGTGGAAAACGGATACTGCCTTTTTGCGGCGATACCAAAAATTTTAAATTACCCTCCCAGGGATACTGGTGCTGTTGCTGTACAGTAATATTTTTTTGTGCAACAGCAATCGTTGCAGTACTGTTGATGAAAAGATTAATGAACAAATCATCATTCTTTTGCGCATATACATAACCGGGAACAGATGGCAATAACCGGGTAAGGTTTGTAGGACAGCAGGAGCAGGTAAACCATCCGGAACGCTCTGCCTCTATATCGCCAGACGGATAACTGTTGGTTACCTGCATGGCATTAGTGTAAAAAAAAGATTTACCATCCAGGCCAACGCCGGAAACCAGGCCATTGTATAAAATTTTTTCCAGCACATCAATATACTTTGCATGCCCATGCAGTTGAAACATGCGCTGGTTCCAATATACATTGGCAATGGCGGCGCAGGTTTCGTTATAGGCGTTCTGGTTAGGCAATTCATAATTATCGCCATAGCGTTCACCAGAAGCTATGGCACCGGCGCCGCCCTGTACATATATCTTTTTTGAAACAAGATTATCCCAAATAGAATCAATGGCAGCCAGCAGCGCTGCATCCCCTGTAAGTGCCGCCACATCTGCCACTGCAGCATATAAGTACCCAGCCCTAACGGCATGCCCTATGGCTTCTTTTTGTTCAGCTACGGGGATATGATCCTGCCAGTATGCACCATTTTTGAATACATCTTTACTGGCTGCATCGTAACCTTTGTAATGCCCTCTTTCTTCAATAAAAAACTTAGCGGCTTCGAGGTATTCCTTTTTTCCGGTTATGCGATACAGCTTTATCAGCCCCATTTCCACTACCTGGTGGCCCGGGGCTACATGCAGTTTGTTTTTACCAAAAACTGTACAAACCAGGTCGGCATTTTTTAAAGCAATGTTTAATAAATTTCTTTTACCGGTGGCGGCAAAATGTGCAGCAGCGGCTTCGTACAGGTGGCCGGAATTGTATAACTCATGGCTCAGCTCTCTTTCCCTTTCCCAGCGGTTGGCGCCGGCCCATGCATGTGGATGCAGCGGATCGATGGTACGGGCTGTGTACAAATAACCATCTGCCTCCTGCGCTTTGGATATTTTATCAATCAGCGAATCGATATACAGCTCCAGTTTTTTATCGGGAAAAATGCTGAGCGAAAAAGAAGCCCCTTCAATGGTTTTGTAGATATCGGTATCATCAAAAGGGAAAACGGTACAAAACTTACCTGACTGAGCGGCAGCCATTTCAAAGTTTTTTATCCTGCCGGTATTTTCGCAACGTTCAAATGATGCCGGTATGGTAACCGTATGATTGGTTTTTAAACGGGGGAGCCAAAAATTATCTGTAAGCTGAACCTGGGTAAAGGGCACAGCCGTATAGGTGTAATCTTTTTGCTGTGCAAACAGGTTGCAGCAACCCATTACCATCATTATCAGCGTTATTCTTTTCATATATATTTGATTGAATACAATCAAGTACCAACGCAATTCTCAATGCTCAATGCTCAATGCTCAATTTTTAACTCTTAATTCTCAACTTCTACTTTCCACTCTTCACTTTTCATTTTTCACTCTTCACTTTTCACTTTCAACCATCCTACTGCCCATAATAACTATCCGGCCCATGCTTACGTTCAAAATGTTTTTTAATCAAAGCCTCTTTCAACCTTGGCGCATTGGGATTAATTTGTTCGGTAAGCAAGGCCATTTGTGCAACAGTTTCTAACACCGCACTGTTATATACCGCTTTGGCGGCCGTTTTGCCCCAGGTAAACGGTGCATGATTACCTACTAAAATCATCTCCACTTCTGCATAACTCAATCCTCTTTCTTTAAAACAGTTGATGATTTGAAAACCGGTTTCATATTCGTAATCACCCTGTATCATGTCATCACTCATTGGTGCAGCGCAGGGCACATCCACGGTGAGGTGATCGGCATGTGTAGTGCCAAAAATGGGGATATCCCTTTGTGCCTGTGCCCATGCAGTAGCATAAGTGGAGTGCGTATGTACGATACCGTTAATTTTATCCCAGTGCTTGTACAGCACGGCATGTGTTTTGGTATCCGATGAAGGGCGAAGCGTACCTTCAACCGTATTACCATCAAAATCCACAATCACCATTTTATCCGGGGATAAATCATCGTAAGGCACACCACTGGGTTTTATGGCAAATACACCCAGGGCCCTGTCGGCAGCGCTTACATTACCAAATGTAAACAGCACCAGCCCCAGCTTTGGCAATTGCATATTCGCTTCATAAGCCTCCTGCTGTATGTGTTGATACTTGCTCATAATACTATTATGTTGTTGCCAATGCCGGAGCAGCAGCAATCATTTTATTTGTTTGTTGTTCAATAAAACTGCCATAGGTTTTGTATTGCTCATAACGCTCCTGGTACATATTAATCATAGCAGGGTTAGGGTCAAACTGCATATCAAAGCCCTGGCCCATAGCCTGCATGGCTTCTTCCACGGCAGGATAAATTCCGGCTGCAGTGGCAGCAAACATAGCAGCACCAAGTGCACAGGTTTGTTCGGAGCGGTGGATACGTATAGGCATATTCATTACATCGGCCATCATTTGCATAATAAATGGCGATTTACGGGCAACGCCACCAAGACCAATCAATCCCTTTACCGGAATATCCTGCTGTACAAATCTTTCCACGATGGCTTTTGCACCAAAACAGGTAGCCTCTACAATAGCCCTGAACATGGCAGGTGCATCAGTGCCCATAGCCAGTCCGCCAATAGATGCGGTAAGCAACTGGTTGGCATCAGGCGTACGGCGGCCATTAAACCAGTCTACTACATATTCGCTTTCTGCAGTTAATGGTAATGCGGCAGCGGCTTTAGTTAATCCAGGTATAATTGCGTCATCAATTTCTTTTAATAATTGTTCAACTACATCTGCATGAACGGTGGTTGATTTGGACAGGAGATTTTTTAATGGCCACGACAATATATTTTTAAACCAGGCATAAGCATCACCAAAAGCCGACTGGCCCGCTTCCATACCCAGCATACCCGGAATGATGGAGCCGGGCACCTGGCCGCAAATACCCTGCACCAGTTTATCGCCAACTTCATCCATAGGGGCCACCAGCATATCGCAGGTGGATGTGCCCATTACTTTGCTGAGATAGTAAGGCTCTATTTGTCCGCCTACAGCACCCATGTGGCAATCAAATGCACCAATACCAATTACCACATCCCGGGGCAGGCCTAACCGTTGTGCCCAATCTGCACTGATGGTACCTGCGGCTTTATCTGAAGTGTATGTTTCTTTAAATAATCTTGTAACAAAACCATCGAGCAGCGGATCGAGTGTTGCAAAAAAATCATTAGGCGGCAACCCTCCCCATTCTTTTGCCCAAAGCACTTTATGACCGGCTGCACATACGCCCCTTTTCATCTGCTGCACATCTGTGCCCCCGGTTAATACAAAAGGAATCCAGTCGCAATGCTCTACAAAAGAATAAATGCTGTTACGTACAGCTTCATCTTCACGCAGCACATGCAGCAGCTTGGCCCAAAACCATTCTGACGAATAAATACCACCCACAAACTGTAAATAGTTGATATCAAATTTTTCGGCGTGAGCATTTATTGCTGCTGCTTCCTGCACACTAGTATGATCTTTCCATAACACAAACATGGCATTGGGATTTTCTTCAAAGCCCGGGAGCAGTGCCAATGGTGTTCCTGTTTTATCAACAGCCACCGGGGTAGAACCAGTTGTATCTACTGATATGGCCCTGATAGCAGACGCTACTTCCGGACCTGCGATGGCAATACAATCCTTAATGGTTTTTTCCAGCCCTTCGATATAATCCAAAGGATGTTGCCTGAACTGGTTTTGCGTGGCATTACAATACAATTCATTTTTCCAGCGTGGATAATAAAATACAGAAGCCGCTACTTCTGTACCATTACCAGCATCCACAATAATAGTACGTACCGAATCCGAACCATAATCCACCCCAACTACGTAAGCATTTTTTGTTGCCATAATATTTATACTAAATTTTCAATCAGCGCTTTCCTTTTCATTGCCTGTTGTACAGCCTGTACAATGGCTGCAGCGTTTAATCCATATTTTTCCATCAACTGTGCCGGTGTGCCGCTTTCGCCAAATGAATTGTTCACGCCAATCATTTCAACCGGGGATGGCAAATTACAACTGAGCAACTGGCATACAGCATCGCCAAGGCCGCCATTAAGCTGGTGTTCCTCGGCCGTAACCACACAACCCGTTTTTGCAACAGATTGTAAAATAGCGGTTTCATCCAGCGGCTTAATGGGATGTATATTGATGATTTCAGCATCAATACCCGCCGCAGCCAATAACTCACCTGCCTGTATGGCTTCCCATACAAGATGGCCGGTAGCGATAATGGTTACATCTGTTCCTTCATTTACCATCCAGGCTTTCCCAATTTCAAAAGTTTGATTGGGGTGGGTAAATACAGGCACCACCGGCCTGCCAAAACGCAGGTATACGGGACCGTTATAATTGGCAATAGCAATGGTGGCAGCCTTGGTTTGATTATAGTCGCAGGTATTAATCACCGTCATACCGGGCATAGCCCTCATCATGGCAATATCTTCCAGTATTTGATGTGTGGCTCCATCTTCACCAAGCGTAAGGCCAGCATGTGATACACAAATTTTTACATTGGTGCCCGAGTAGGCAACGCTTTGCCTAATTTGGTCGTACACCCTGCCCGATCCAAAATTGGCGAAAGTGGTAGCATAAGGTATAAAACCTGTAACAGCCATTCCCGCTGCCACACCAATCATATTCGCCTCGGCAATGCCGCATTGAATAAATCTATCAGGATTATCTTTTATAAAGGCATCCAGTTTTAAAGAGGCCACCAGGTCGGCACATAGTGCCACTACATTGGGATTGCCTTTGCCTAACTCGGCCATGCCTGCTCCAAAACCGGAACGGGTATCTTTTTTTTCGGTGTAGGTATATTTTTTCATGTTTACTACAATGCTTAATTAATAATCACCCAGTGTTTCGGGCAGTTGTGCCAGGGCTTTTTGTAATTGCTCATCATTAGGAGCGGCACCATGCCATTTATGCGTACCCATCATATAATCGATGCCATAGCCCATTTCAGTTTTGGCTAATATAACTATCGGCCTGCCGCTGCCGGCAAGCTTTTTAGCTTCATCGAATGTGCGTATTACTTCCTGCAAATCATTGCCTTTTTCAAGCAGCATCGCCGCCCATCCAAAGGCCTGGTATTTTAGTGTAAGGTCTTTATTGCTCATTACTTTTTCGGTAGGGCCGTCTATCTGCTGCTTGTTCCAGTCCACAATGGCAATCAAATTATCCAGTTCATAATGCGCTGCAAACTGTACGGCTTCCCATATTTGTCCTTCCTGCTGTTCGCCATCACCCATCAGCACATACACAAAGCTGTTATCACCTTTTAATTTTTTTGATTTTGCAACGCCGCAGGCAACCGAAAGGCCCTGCCCCAATGAGCCGGAGGCAACCCTTACACCGGGCAGATGCTCATGCGTAGCCGGGTGCCCCTGCAGCCTTGAATTAATTTTACGGAATGTAGCCAGCTCACTAACGGGAAAGTATCCACGCCTTGACAGTATGGAATAAAATAAGGGGGAAATATGACCGTTAGATAAAAAGAAAACATCTTCACCTATACCGGCACGGGAAAAATTCAACAAGCCATCGCTGTTGCGCTCTTCCTTAATATTCATTGTATTAAAATACAATGCCGCTACAATTTCTGTACAGCCCAATGAGCCACCCGGGTGGCCTGACTGTGCGCCGTGTACCATGCGTACAATATCCCGGCGCACCTGTGTTGTCATATCGTTTATATCATTAAACTTCATGTTTATTTCATTTTTTTTGAATCTTCAATGAATTTGGCCAGGCCAATATCTGTAAGCGGATGCTTTAGCAAACCCAGGATGGAATCGAGTGGCGATGTACATACATGAGCCCCCATTTCGGCTGCGGTGATAATATGGTTAACATTGCGGATAGAGGCCGCCAGTATTTCGGTTTTATAGTTTTGTACTGAATAAATAGTAGCCATTTGCTGAATGAGCTGCATACCATCCCAACCACTGTCATCTATACGGCCAATAAATGGCGAAACATAAGTGGCACCAGCTTTTGCAGCCAGTATGGCCTGTCCTGCTGAAAATACAAGGGTGCAATTGGTACGGATTCCATTATCGGTAAACCATTTAATGGCTTTGATACCATCTTTAATCATCGGCACTTTTACCACAATATTGGGATGAATGGCAGCCAGCTCTTTTCCTTCTTCAATAATGGCATCAAAAGTAGTGCCCAATACTTCGGCGCTGATATCGCCTTTTACCATATCGCAAATGGCAGCATAATGATTAAAAATAGCTTCCTTACCGGCAATACCTTCTTTAGCCATCAGCGAAGGATTGGTAGTAACGCCATCGAGTATGCCCAATTCGTGGGCTTCTTTAATTTGTGCCAGGTTGGCCGTGTCGATAAAAAATTTCATTATAGAGTGTGTTTTTGTGAATACTGTTTTTAATCTACCAGTACTTTGTATTTAGTAACGGTATGATATTTTTCGCCGGGCTTTAATACTGTAGATGGAAAAGCCGGCTGATTGGGGGAATCGGGAAAATGCTGTGTTTCGAGGCAAAGCCCCGCATATTTATTAATGGATTTGCCATTGCTGGTTTTGATGGTACCATCTAAAAAATTACCGGAATAAAACTGCAGGCCGGGTTCGGTAGTGTACACTTCCAATTTTCTTCCACTTAGCGAATCGGATAAAGCTGCCACTAATTCCATATCCTTTGAAGCACGGCTTAATACAAAATTATGATCGTAGCCGCCGTCAACTTTTGCAATACGTTCGCCAATAGTATGCGGCTGTAAAAAATCAAAGGGTGTATTTTGCACTCCTTTCA
Organism: uncultured Chitinophagaceae bacterium; assembly: GCA_937873715.1. Lineage (GTDB taxonomy): Bacteria > Bacteroidota > Bacteroidia > Chitinophagales > Chitinophagaceae > Ferruginibacter. The sequence goes on along the minus strand of CALMYJ010000027.1, from coordinate 129,529 downwards.
GTTCACCGGTTGGTATCAGGCCCTTATCTACCGGGGTGTATTTATCCGCATTGATTTGAAGGGTATGGTTCAATATCGTGTTACTAATATCCCCGGTTAAATTAAAATAGCTGTGGTTGGTTAAATTCACAATGGTGGGCTTATCAGTTTGTGCCGTGTATTCAATCAGCAATTCATTGCTGTTGGTTAGGGTATATACCACCGTGACATCGAGGTTTCCGGGGTAGCCTTCTTCACCATCTTTACTTAAATAATGCAGGGTTAAAGTTGCGGTGCTGTCCACAGCAGGAGCAGCTTCCCATACCACTTTATCAAAACCCTTATTACCGCCATGCAGGTGGTTCACCCCGTTGTTGGCAGCCAGGGTATAGCTGTTACCCTCAATAGCAAACTTACCTTTTGCAATGCGGTTGCCATAACGGCCAATAATAGCCCCAAAATAAGGAGGCTGAGCCAGGTAGTTGCTGAGACTGTCGAAGCCTAATACAATATTGCCGGGCTTACTATTTTTATCAGGGATAATCCATGATGTAACAATACCGCCGTAGTTGGTGATTTTTACCTGCACCCCGTTAGCATTGGTTAAAGTATAGAGGTACACGGCTTTTCCATCGGCTTCTCCCCATTGCTCAGATGCTATCGCCTTTTTTTGAGTTTGCTTTTCATTTACCTGTTGCAGTTCTGCATTATTGTTACAGGCAAATAAAACAGTAACTGCCATCAAGATTGTTATAACTGCTGGTTGAAGTTTTTTCATATAGTGTTGTATCGCTTTAGATAGTCATTTAATAAATGGCCAACCTGCGGCATCCCAGTGCAACTCATCAATTAATAATTTTCGTTTGCCTCTATCTTTTGCATCATACCCATTACAGATTCAATGCCTATATAGCCCTTAAAACAAGTATTGCCTCAACAGCCCATTGTGGCGCCGATGCAAAAACCGGTTTTTTTTCCCAGTTTTTTAAATCTTCGTAATAGAAACAGGAAATGCCCAAGCCGGTGGAAAAGAGATAATACGTACTCCCCTCTTTAATCATTACGGTGTCGTGAACCGCTGTGGCTGCTATTGGCCTGATGCCGCCTACTGTATCTTCCCTATGCTGGGCAGACACCTGCTTTACAGGCAGGTAAAATGATATTGTCAGCCATTTTTTCATACCAACAGCAATCTTTAAAAAAGCAGGTTGTTATACCTGTCGTTCAAAGATAGGGGTTTATATTTAATTGTCAAATTGACAATTAAAGTATTTTTATACGGATTACACCTACTGAATAAGGCAGGGCCTCATAAGCCATATTTTTACCTTTTGCCTCAATTAACGATTCGTTCGGGGCAACAAGGTTGGGCTGGGTAAAACTGTTCATTTCGGCCAGGTTATTGGTTTGCAGCAACAGCAGCTTGCCGGATGTAGCAGGCTTTTTACCTTCTATTACAATATTGCAGGACTGCGAAATAGCCGAAGCATTTACAATTTTTACCAGCAGTTCCTTTGTCGTTTCATCTACTGTGGCCGAAGCATACAGGCTGTCCTGCCCGGCTACCACATCCTTATTTAAATTAATGGGCACCACTTTTGAACCCTTATTAAGCGAAAACAATTTTTGTACCTGGTAATCGGTAGTACCATAAGCCTGCAGGTTGTTTACCCAAATCAAATCCGGCGTCCACTGCCAGCCGTCTTCATGTGCAAACAAAGGGGCATAAGAGGCCATGTGCACCACATCGGCATTACGTTCCAAACCGGTTAAAAAAGCCGCTTCACTTAAAGCGGTGAACCAGTTGTTGGGTTTATAAACAACACCGTTTGTTTCATAGTGGGCAGCATACTCACCGGCAAATACTTTTGAGCCATTGCGTGGGTAATTATCGTAGCGACGGGCATTGCTGAGGAACCACTCGGGCCTGCGGTAATAATGTTCATCAATAAAATCCACATTCATTTTACGCAGCTCGGTATTCAGCAAATCAAAGCGTTCGCCATCGGGGTCGGTACCGGCACTGGTGATTAGCTTAATCCCGGGATACTGTGCTTTAATGGCTTTTTGAAATATTTTAAGCCTTTCGATGTATTGCGGCCCCCAGTTTTCATTACCCACGCCAAGCAATTTCAGGTTAAACGGTGCCGGGTGCCCCATGTCGGCCCTTATCCTTCCCCATTTCGTTTGTACGGAGCCGTTAGCAAATTCAATTAAATCCAATGCGTCCTGCACATAAGGATCAAGTTGGTCCAATGGCACAAACTCTGCTGAATTAAACTGGCAGGCCATACCGCAGTTGAGGATAGGCAGGGGTTCGGCGCCAATATCTTCAGCTAACTGAAAGTATTCAAAAAAGCCCAGGCCAAATGTTTGGAAATAATCCGGGGCAGGGCGGTGTGCAAATTCAATATTCCAGCGGTTAATCATCACCTGCCTGTCTTCTACCGGGCCAATGGTTTTTTTCCACTGGTAGCGGTTGCCCAGGTCAAATCCTTCTACAATGCATCCGCCGGGAAAACGCAGGAAGCCAGGTTTCATATCAGCCAGTAACTGCACCATATCGGCCCGAAGTCCACCGGGTCTTTTCCTCCAGGTATCTTCCGGGAAAAGCGAAACCATATCCAGGTCGATGGCACCTGTACCTTCAAACCACAACCTGAGCCGGCCTTTCATTTCGGTAGCTATTGCTTTAAAACTTACCGATACTTTTTCCCAAGCCTCACCTGTAGCGGCTGGCGTAACAACGGTGTTGCCTATCACTTCGTTCTTACTATTTAGTAATTCGGCATGTACACGCAGGCCCGCTGCAGGCTGGCGATACATAAAGCTTAAATCGTAACGCAGGCCATTTTTTATACCCATACCCCTAAAACCTTCGTTGGTGAGGCTGAGGCTGCCTTTTACGGCATTATTTGCTGCCACCCGTAAAAAACGAGGATTGCTTAAACTGGTACCCTGTCGGTTGAGTACCATTACTGCACCTTCGTTAAAAGGCTGCTGTTCCAGCTTCCAGCCCATAAGGGGTTTAAAAAATTCGAAGGAGCGGTTTTTTACCAGCTCTGCATAAATACCGCCATCAGCCCCGAGGTTAATATCTTCAAAAAAAACGCCCCACATAGTGGGTTGTATATTGGCTATGGGTGAGGCCGCTTTAATCACCAATTTTTTACTACCCTGTGCCGCCACATTCAGCAATACTATACTAACGGCTACTGCTGTGGCAAAAAGTTTTTTTAGATGCATGTGCAGGCTATTTTTTAATACCAGTTAATTCAATGATAAAGCCTCCATTTGGCTGAAGGGGAATTGTTGTTTGCAAATTTTTACCAGGCTCCAGTGTTTTTTGCATAAAAGCATCCCCTGCCTCATTATCGCCGGTATATACAACCCGGGAGTATTTACCTGCAAATGAAAGATCAAGTGTGATTTGCTTTTTATCCATTTCGCCATTGATGCCGGCTATATACCATTTGTTGCCGCTTTTTCGTGCTACTACAATGTATCTTCCCGGAAATCCGTCTATAAATTTCACCCCTTCCCATATAGCGGGCAGCTTTTGTAATAACTCCTTTACATATAAGGGTACCTGTGCCATCCCCTCGGGTACTTCGGCATAATGCTGCACCCCGGAAATAAAGAGCACAGCAAGAGCCAATTCGAAACCAGCAGTTGTTCTTCTTTCAATGTTTGGGATTTTGTGCAGGCACATAGGAGTAAAGTCCATCGGATCAAAAGCATTTCTTGTAAAAGGCAGCATGGCACAATGTGCGGCTTCCCTGTCGGCATCTTGCTGTTGAAATGTAATCATTTCAAAACCCTTGACTGCTTCAGCAGTCATCAGGTTAGGATAAGTACGAGACCAACCGCGGGGTAATGTAGCACCGTGAAAGTTTACCAGCAATCCTGTTGCTGCTGCATCTTTTAAAATAGCATGGTAATAGGCAATCATCGATTGACCATCGCCGGCAAAAAAATCAATTTTTACCCCTTTAATACCCATACTTTTTATCCGTTCAAATTCTTTTATCCTCTCGGTCCTGTTAAGCAGTTTATTTTTGGGATAGTACGGCGTTGTATTCCAGTCGCCTGCAGAATTATACCATAAAAAAAGGCCCACTTTTTTTACAGCGGCGTATGCGCTGAGTATTTGTACACTATCATACCCAATACGTGTATCCCAATTTACATCTATTAGGCAATACTGCCAGTGCATATCGGATGCGTAGTCGATAAACTTCTTCTGTATATCAAAAGAGATAGATTCATCATGATGCAATGCCCAGCTCCATGATGCTTTACCCGGCTTAATAAATGCGTTATTCACATTTACAGCAGGTTTTGCAAGGTCGGTACCGGCTGTTGATTCAATAATGGTTGCCAAAGTACCAACAGCAATTACCCGCCAGGGTGTAAACCAGGGCAATGTACTTTCGGGATAAACCGGCTGCTGCTTCATACCTTCGGCAGGTTGTGGAAAGCCAATGGTATACTTACTATCCGGAGCATGCTGCTGTAATGCTGTGCCACAATAGTTTGTTTCAAGGCCAGCTTCGGTAATTAACACCCAGTTGATGCCTGTTTTAAATAAGGCAGGATATACAAAACCGTTAGTAGAAGGCGATGATATGCCAGCCGGTTGATCCAGCAGGTAATTTTCTTCATAGGAGGGATTTGTATGCTCCCAGCCACTTTGCGCCTCTGCTTTGGGCTGCAGCCATGTCCTGGCATCTTTGTTAAAACCAAAAGAAGTAATTTCCTCTTTGATAGTATAAACAGTTGTAGAAGTATCCGGAAAATGATACCGGAACGCAACCGCATCATTCGATACCTGGAAAATGATATTCATCTTTTTCCCTGATGCCAACTCAAGGTGTATAATTTGCCTGACAGCCTGGTATGTAATATTTTTTTTCTTCCCGGTTAATAAAGTGTACTTATCCGTAATCTTTTCCGGGTTTGAAGCCGCTTTCCAATTGATACCGGTTGAAAAATCAGCATCACTTCGTATAACTCCCAGGGAGGATGCCTGTAACACCTGCCTGCCCATTCGGTATATGCTATAATACATCCTTCCCTTATGCAGCCATGCCTGTACCGAAAGCTTTGTATCAGGGCTTGCTACCCTTATTTGTTGTTGTGCAGTTGCAACTGTAGCTGCAAACAATATCAACACAAAAATACACAGGTACTTTATTAGTTGTTTCATGAGTGCAAATGCTTTTATCTAAATTTTTATATCATAACAGTGCCTTTATTGGCTTATAAAAACAACTTTGAGAATGCTGCATTTTAAACGCAGATACCAGTTGGATATGACAAGTATAAAGACCTTTCTCTAAAGTATTTCTTATACAATCACTACCTGTTAACGGGAATAATTAGCCCATTAAAAACCGGAACATAATTACGAGCAACTACAGGCTCATAGTATGTATAACCCCACTGGCAAACAGGCAAAATCGGTCACACTGTATCGTTGTCTTTAGCCAGATACAACTAAAGCAGTTATATCAAATATTGTGACTGTGTGCAAACAAATCATTCTTTAGTTTCTATTTAAGCGTAAGTACCACAACAGAAAAAGGGGGCAATTTTACTTTTAGTATGTCTCCCTGTAAACTGGCATCATCAAACAAAACAGGCAAAACTTTACCCGGTTCTTCAAACGTATTAAAGTCCTGTAACCTGGAAGCGGTAAGTATTTTTCCTGAAACTGAAGCATATTTTTGGCCACTGATATTGATGCTTACTTCCTGCGGCAAAGCAGCATGGATATTTACCAGTGAAATATGTGTTACACCAGCTTTATCTTTTGAAGCGGATATTGAAACTGCTGGTAATTTAGCATCACCAAAAATATAATCGTTTGAAATAATTTTAACCGGCAACAAGCTTGCATCCTGGTGCACATTGTACATTTCGAGCACATGATAGGTAGGCGTGAGTATCATTTTTTCCTTATTGGTAAGAATAACGGCCTGTAATACGTTTACGGTTTGTGCCAGGTTAGCCATTTTAACACGATCGCAATGATTGTGAAAGATATTAAGGGTTACACCCGCAATCATAGCATCCCTCATGGTATTTTGCTGGTATAAAAAACCGGGATTAGTGCCAGGTTCTACGTCATACCACCCACCCCATTCGTCCACCACCAGTGCTACCTTTTTAGCAGGATCATATTTATCCATAATAACACTATGCTTTGTTACTAATTCTTCCATTTTCAAAGCAGATTTCATAGTAGCAAAATATTGCGCTTCATCAAAGCTTGTAGCAGATCCTTTTTGATTCCAATTTATTACAGAGTAATGATGTAGTGCCACACCTTCAAGCATATTGCCGGGTATCTCTTTCATCAACACTTCTGTCCAGTTATAATCATCACCATTGGCACCGGATGCTACCCGAAACAAACTATCACCGTTCCCCCAGTCGGTCATAAATGTGGCATACTGCCTGTAGATATTGGCATAGTATTCCGGTTTCATATTGCCACCGCATCCCCAGGCCTCATTACCCACGCCCCATATTTTTACATTCCAGGGTTTTTCCCTTCCGTTTTGCACCCGCCATTTGCTCATTGGGCTACTATTTGCTGAAAAGTTCACATACTGTATCCAGTCAATAAAATCCTGTACTGTGCCGCTGCCTACGTTAGCAGCAAGATAAGGTTGGGCACCTATCCTTTCGCAGAGATTAAGAAAGTCGTGTGTGCCAAAGCTGTTATCTTCGGTAACACCGCCCCACCAACGGTTCACCATTGAGGGTCTTTTACTTTTTGGCCCTACGCCATCTTTCCAATGATAAGTATCAGCAAAGCAGCCGCCAGGCCAGCGCAGGTTAGGCACTTTTAGTTTTTTTAAAGCAGCAATAATATCATTGCGGACACCCTCCGTATTCGGAATGATTTTATTGGCCTCACCCACATATATCCCATCATAAATACAACGGCCAAGGTGCTCAGCAAAATGCCCGTAGATATTTTTATGAATTACATACCTGCTTCCGGAAGCATCAAGCGTTACGAGGTTTTGCCCGGTAACAACGTTAAAAATTAACATCCCGGTTACCAGCAATGAAGTTTTTGTTTTTATCATATCTCAAAGAATTTGTGCAAGCATTTATACTACTGAATTAAAAGTCTTTTGTGATGAATAGCTGTTGTGGGTGAAAAGAAACATTAACTGTAATTTGCTTTAACCCTGACACATCATAGTTTACCAAAGATTAATACACTAAAATGCAGACAAAAAATCATGGTGCAACCAGCAAATTACCTCAATCAAGAACTTATCACTATCATAAGCTATTCCAGTTCTGGCTGTATAAAACATCACTTTAATAACCCGGGTAATTTATTCCTGGTGCACACACCAGTAAGTGCAGATTATGAACAGCAACCGAAATACAATCATTGAAAACGAAAGTAGCAATTTTCCAATTAAATGTCAATTTTACAATTATTTTTTTTTGAACACAAAATTTCTACCTTTATACATATATACTCATCCCTTTTAACCTTACTAAGCCGTATGACCAAATATCATCATCAAACCAGGTTACTTGCTGCTGTGGACTGTATTGTATTTGGATTTGATGGACAAAAACTAAAGATACTGCTGATACAGCGGGGCTTTGAGCCGGAAAAAAACAAATGGAGCCTGATGGGTGGTTTTATACAACCTAACGAAAGTGCCGATGCTGCTGCCAGCAGGATACTCACCAAACTCACCGGCTTATCTGGTGTATACCTGGAGCAGTTACATACTTTTGCCGATCCCAACCGGGATCCGATTGAACGTACTTTATCGATTGCTTACTTTGCACTAATTGATACCAACCAATACGAAAAACAGATTAGCGACGATTACCACGCCGAATGGTTCCCTTTGGATAAAATACCGGAACTAATTTTCGACCACCGGCAAATGGTGGCAATGGCCAAAGAAAAATTGAGGTATAAAGCCTCGCAACACCCGATATTATTTGAATTGCTGCCACCCAAATTTACCCTGCCCCTGGTGCAAAGTCTTTTTGAGGATGTATTTGAAACCACTTTCGACACAAGAAATTTCAGCAGGAAGATTATGTCCACAAGCCTGCTGCTTAAACAAAAAGAAAAAGATAAAGCCAATTCAAAAAAGGGCGCTTTTTACTACAAGCTGGATAAAAAACATTACAAAAAAAACTTCCACAATTTTCTCCGCATCATTCCCAACCCGAACGAGATTGTGTAAGCAGCCTGCGCTTGCACAATAAATGCTACCTTTAAACATTCTATTTTAAACCACTCATTTGAAAGGGAAGGGGATATTCGTATGCTTTCTGTTATGGTGCATGGTGCAGGTATCTTTTGCACAACAACCGGCATCCCCTTTAAGCAACCTCCGCACAAAACTTATAGCTACCAACACTTCGCCGGTAAAGCTGGACAGCCTTAGTATTTTTCCAAATACGGTATTTATAGATGGCGTTTCTCCCGGTGCATACCGGCTTGATGCTGCCCATGCGCTGCTGTACTGGCTGGGCAAGCCTTATGCAGATAGTGTACTGGTGAGCTACAGGGTTTTTCCATACCAGCTTGGGGCAGTTAGCCAGCGGCTAAATTTTGACAGTGTACGGTATAACTTTCTGCAGGAAAAGCCTATGGTATACCGCCCGGGCAGTAAAATCAATACCGGCATTTTTGATTTTGGCGGCATCAATTATAATGGCAGTTTTGGCCGCGGCATTTCTTTCGGCAACAGCCAGGATGCAGTGCTGAACTCGAGCCTCAACCTGCAATTAAATGGCTTTATAGGCGACAGCCTGGAAATTACGGCAGCTATAACGGATAACAATATACCCATACAGCCGGATGGAAACACCCAGGATTTAAGGGATTTTGACCGCATATTTATGCAGGTAAAAAAACGCAACTGGCAGGCCAGTTTTGGTGATATAGATATCCGGCAAAGCAAAAATTATTTTTTAAACTTTTACAAACGCCTGCAGGGTGCTGCCTTTAGCACAGATAACGCTATCAGTAAAAATGTACACAACTCCCTGCTGGTAAGTGGCTCGGTTGCCAAAGGAAAATTTAACAGGCAGGTGCTGCAGCCGGTAGAAGGCAACCAGGGCCCATACAGGCTGCAGGGCGCCAATAACGAATTGTTTTTTACCATACTGGCCGGCACTGAAAGGATATGGATGGATGGCGAAATGCTGCAGCGTGGCGAAGACCAGGACTACATCATCAACTACAATACGGCCGAACTTACGTTTACCCCTAAACGTATGATTACAAAAGACAAAAGGATACAGGTGGAATTTGAATATGCCGACCGCAATTACCTCAACTCCAACTTATATGCGAATAACGAAATGACGGTTGGGAAAAAACTATTGGTGAGCATTGCTGCATTTAGTAACCAGGATGCTAAAAACTCCCCGATTAACCAGCCGCTTGATGCAGCACAGAAACAGTTTTTAGCAGATATCGGTGATGGTATAGACACTGCATTTTACAGCGGTGCCGTAAAAGACACTTTTAGTACAGATAAAATATTATACCGCAAGGCTGATACAATATATAACGGCAATATATACCCTATTTATATTTTTGATACACTACCCAATGCCGATGTATACAGCTTATCATTTAGCTTTCTTGGCCAGGGCAATGGCAACTACATACAATTGCTGAATGGCGCCAATGGCCGTGTGTTTCAATGGGTGGGGCCGGCCGCCGATGGCAGCAAACAGGGAAGCTGGGAGCCGGTGCTGCTGCTGGTAACTCCCAAAAAGCTGCAAATGGCCACTGTGGCTGCTGAATACAGCATTAACGAAAAAACAACGGCTACTGCAGAGCTGGCCTTCAGCAAATACGATATCAACCTGTTTTCATCTAAAGATAAAAATAATGACAATGGCACCGCACTGAAGCTGCAACTTATCAATAACGGCCAACCGGTTAAGCTGCTCAAAAAACAACTACAGTTGGAGGGTAAACTGAGTTACGAGTTTGTACAAAAAAGCTTCAAACCGCTGGAACGGTTGCGGAATGTGGAGTTCAACAGGGACTGGGGCCTGCCTTATATTGCCGATGCTGCCGACGAACGCATTACCGGCGCCGGTACAAAACTGAGTGATGCCAGAGGCAACAGGCTTGGCTACCAGTTGCTGCAATATAACCGCAGCGATGGTTTTAATGGCTTTCGCCACACCATTGAACAATACAACGACATTAAGGGCTGGAAGCTGAGCAGCCTGGTAAGCCTTACCAGCAGCAGCAGCGATGGCCTTAAGGGAAATTATTTGCGTCCAACCATAGACGTTAGCAAGGTATTAAAGCAGTTTAAAAATATGCAGATAGGCGGTAATTACCTTGGTGAACTGTTTCGCCAGCGCCTCACAACACCCGATACACTCACACCGCTCAGCTTTGGATTTAATGTTTGGACGGCTTACCTAAAATCCGACCAATCGAAACTAAACAAATGGAGTGTTACTTATTTTACCCGTAACGATTTGTACCCGGTAGCTAAAGAATTGGTACGGGCAGACAGGAGCGATAATATCAGCCTCTCTACCGAACTTTTGCAAAATGAAAAACACCAGTTTCGGTTTACCGGCACGTACCGCAAACTGCATGTAAACAATAGCAGTGTTTCTAAACTAAGGCCGGAGGAAAGCCTGCTAGGCCGTGCAGAATATTTTATTAATGAATGGAAAGGATTAGTTGCCGGTAATATTCTTTACGAAACCGGCGCCGGCCAGGAGCAAAAGCGTGAATTCAGCTACGTGGAAGTACCGGCCGGGCAGGGAGAATATACCTGGATAGATTATAACGAAAACGGGCTGAGAGAGCTTAATGAATTTGAAGTAGCCCTGTTCCCGGATCAGCGCAAATACATCAGGGTATTTACTCCAACCAACGAGTATGTTAAGGCCAACTACATTCAATTTAACTACAGCATAGATATTAACCCACGGGTAGTGATAGATGCCTCTGCTGCAAAGGGTATAAAAAAAATGTTGGCAAAACTCAGCAGCACATCTTCATTGCAAATCAGCAAAAAAAATATCGCTACAGGAGGCTTCGAATTTAATCCTTTTACCAAGCAGGTTACCGATACTACAATCCTTACCTTAAGTTCCTATTTATCCAATACCATTTTTTTTAACCGCATCAGCCCCAAATGGGGAATGGATATCACCCATGTACTCAACAACAACAAATCGCTGTTGACTTATGGGGTGGAAGGCCGCAGCCAGCAAAGCTTTACGCTAAAAGGCCGGTGGAATGCCAGCAGGAGTATTTTAGCCAATATCCGCCTGCGTACCCTGAGCAATGAACTTACCACAGCAGCTTTCGACAACAGGAATTACAGCATTTTACAATACACGGCAGAGCCATCTGTAAGCTGGGTAAGCGGTACTAAACTTAGGGTAACGCTGGAGTATAACCGCAGTGATAAAAAGAACAGGTCGGGCTTTGAAGAAAGGGCAACCAGCAACAGCCTCCTTGCGGAAACTAAATATAATGCACTGGCCAGTGCCACTGTAAATGCCCGTTTTTCACTTAACAATATCACCTACACTTTTAAAGATGGCGGGTCGCCGAATTCTACAGTTGGGTACCTGCTGCTCGACGGGTTGTTGCCAGGAAAAAACTATTTGTGGAACCTTGAATTTACCAAGCGCCTTGCAGGGAATATTGAAATGAGCCTGCAATATGATGGCCGCAAACCCGGCGAAGCCAGGACGGTGCATATCGGCCGGGCAGTAGTAAGGGCTATCTTTTAGCCGGCAAGCTTGGTATTATTAAAAAAGCCGGCGCTCTGTGGCCGGCTTTGCTTTTACTATGTTAACTGGTTAGTTTATTTTTTCCAGCACCAGCACTACTTTATTAAAATCGGCTGCTGCATTAATTACTTTTTTAAATGTTTCAAACTGGCTGAGGGGATAACGCTGATCCCGGTAGGTTTCCATCACGTCCACATCCAGTATATTTCCTTTAATGCTGTAGCTGCTTACAAAGCCCATGCTTACGCCATCGTTGTCGGTATGCTGTATATCTAATTTTAAATCGCCGGGATTTTTGATGCTGTATCCTTCCGGGATTTCAAACTTCAACTTACGGTATAGTATATGCGGATAATCAAGCTCTACCGGCATTTGACGCTGCTTCTCCTGGTACATCTGCTCCTGGGGCCCAATGAGGTCGCCAATTTTAAACAAAATCTTTTTACCGGCTTTTTCAAGGGGTTCAGCAGTATGTATGGTACTACTGATAACAAGTGGTTTATTATCCCAGGCATCTGTTAGCAGGGTATGCTCGGTTTTTATATTTTTTATATTATCGCTTTTGGCAATATTGTTGATGATGCCTTTAACGGCTTCATCCTGTTTGTCTTTAGGCAGGTATTTCCAAATAGGGCGGTATGATGTGGCAGCATAGCCTTTTAATATTTGTTTACAATCTATAATTAATGAATCGCCTGTTGCATCCAGCTTTGCCGACACTTCCATATTGTGTGCACTTTCGCTAAAGGGTTCCATAGGTATGGTATCGAACCTGCCTATTGCAGTGCGTACGCCGCCAATATCGGTACCCCTTAAAAACAAGCCTCTTGTACCGCACCAGTAGGGTGTTACATAAGGATAGCGGTATATTTCGCCGGCTGGCTGCACAAATTTTCCTGTGCCCGGAAAATAAATAAGTGTTTCATCGATGCGATTCCAGTTGGCCAGGTCTTCATCAAGCGGCAACTGGTTTCGTACAGATGGAAACACCACCTGGTATTTAACATTAAAGTGCTCGAGCAGTGCTACCAATAGCCGGTTGGCACCAAAATCGTTGGCATTACCGGTTTTAATAATCGCTTCAATATTATCGGCATTTTCGCTTACCAGTTTATCATCTACATTGATAGAACTTTTCATATAGTCTTCCAGTAACTGTACCGTTTTTTCTTCACTGGCTCCGGCAGGAATTTTTATACCGGCAACATATTTAACCAATGCCTTTTTCTCTTTTTCTCCTATTGAAGTAAGGTTGGGGTAAACTTTTCGGCAAAGTTCCTTCCAGGTGTACATTTCCACATCACTTGCGGTTGACAGGTTATAACTAAGTTTATACTCTCCCCGCTGTAAATACTTGTCACGCAGGGCATATTTTTCATCGGAGAGTTCCGTAATATTTTCTGAAAAAGCCGGCAGTATGCGTTCTTCATTAATTAAAGAATCGGGTAATACCTTAAAGCCGTTGAATCCTTTGGCAGTAAACTGTACATGAGCTGGTGTAATCACCGCCATTTTTGCCAGGAGGTAAGGCACAGACTGATTCTGAAAAATTTCGCTGCCGAAAAATGAGGGATCTTTTTTCAGGGTATAGCTGTACTCTACTTCCGAGCCTTTATCGATACCTTCCATCGCAAACAGTTTATAGCGGCGGCCATCCTCTACTTCTTCCTTGATTTTGTTTTCAGGCACTTCCATGATTTTTCCGGCAGAAGTTATCACCCTTGCTTTTAAATTAGTAACCAGGGTATTGGGATATACCGGAATATATACCCTGTTGAACATTTCAATGCCTTTATCATCCAGCACTTTTACCAGGCGATACACATGATTGTATTGCACCAGGCTTTTGTTTTCAATTTTATATTGAAACACCCTGTTGTCGAGCAGGTACACTGCACTGGCATCTTTATACAAATCGGGCAGTTTGTGCAGGGCTGGCTTATCGGCCCATACTGGCATTGGGCGGTAGGGATTATTAACCTGGGCGGTAGCGGTATGCAGCAGCACCAGGGCCAATGCTGCGGTAACACATAATTTTTGATACATAGGTTTGTTTGAATTGCTTTGTTTATTATTTTTTCTTTAGTACCACCTGTTCTTTATATGCCGGCGAAATAATGGATACGGCTTTATTCCATTCCGGAAACTCCTGCGGCTGAATGTAGAGTTTTTTTGTTACCAGCTTTTGTGTGGCGGAGATGCTGCCTGCGACTGCTTTGTATTCAATAGAAAAATCTACAAGGTCGTTGGAAACAAATACATTTTTAGGCACATACTCCAGTGCGTAACCATCCGGTATTTTTAAGGCATGTACCTGTTCAATGGTGTGCAGGTATTCATTTGATACAGATACTTTTCGCTTGGCTGTATCAATTGGTGTTGTACTGAATAATTTTTCGAGGTTAAGGTTGATATACATTTCGTCGGCAGCTATTTTTACATAATCGGGTATTTCAAAACTGGATGAAATAGTTGCGGCTTTCGTTACAGGATCGGGATAATCAATCTTGTAATCTTTCATTAAAAATTTGTTGCTACCCTTGGCCATGCGGCGCCTGGCATACACCCTTTCGTCATCCCCCTTATTGTACAGTAAACTGTTGTACACATCGCTGCCAAAATACCCGATATAGTTTACAGAGCAGTTCCCGTTGAGGGTATTATTGCTGATGGTAAGCCAGGTACTGTCTGTAACACCACTTTTTGCAGGAGGCATAACGGGTACGGTTACCAGCTCGTACTTATCGGCACTAATACCTATCAAACTTTCTTTACCCTGTATACCACTGGTGGGCATCCCAAAAATACAGTTAGGATCGGTGGCATCTAAAAAAATCCATTCCCCCTCTATACGCACAGCACTAATCATGTGGTTGTCGGTAAGCGGCAGTGGCACTTCGGAATAGGTGTAGGGTATCGACCTTGTACCTATCCATGCAAAATACGCCTGCAGGCCCTGCAACTGCATGAGTGCGGTGAGCAGACTAGCCATATCTTTACAATCGCCATAACGCTTGGCACATACATCGGCAGCCTGCCTTGGCACAAAACCCTCGAGCCCCTCTTCAAAAGCCACATATTTTATATGCTCCTGCACCCACCTGAATATTGCCTGTGCCTTTTCACGCTGTGTGGTTGCATTTTGACAAATGCTGTCTGATAATTTCTTTAAAGTTTCGTCTTCTGTTTTGTTCACATTGGCTATAAAATTTGAATTCCATTTATACAGTTCATCAACCGAACTAAATACATGTACATATTGCCCATTGTACTTATAGCCTGCCACATATACAATTACATGAGTGGCATAGTAAGATACGGATGTACCATTGCCAAAAACATCGTAGCTGGGTATGCCTGTGGCAGAAAACTCCAGCTTTCTTTTCCTGCCTTTTTTGGTTTCGGTAACGGTTACTTTATTTTCCGGATCGTTTTTAAGAATATAACGTACATCCATATCTTCAGGGAAAGTAACGGTATAAGCAGCCTTGTGCACCGGCTGGTAACTGCTGAAGTAAAAACTACTGAGCAGCCTTATGTCTTTATTAAAATGAGTGGTTTGCACATGTGTAACACTCCCCTTAGCCAGCCTGGGATAATCGAAAGTTGTTTCTTTTACATCATCGTAAAACACGCCGTTTCCCGGTGAGGAGTGCACCTTAAAATCAGTTACTTTCATTTTGGCAAAGCTGTTGCCCTCGGGCACCAGGGTGTAGGCTTCAATTTTTTTAAGTTCGTTGAAAGAACTGTGGTATACTTTATCCTTATTGAAAATGCCATTGGCTTTATCGTTGAGTATCGTCATTTCCGATACTTCAGTAGCTTCGGCATAAGGAGAACCCCCATTAATAAATACCTCTACTGAGCGGTTTACGTTTGAAAATACCGCAAGCTTATCGGGATAAGCATTTAAGAGTTCCTGTACTGTTTGGCCACTCACATGGGTAGCTGAAGCCAAACCACAACAAAAAATAATTTTTAAAACAATCCTATTCATAGCGCTGCTTATTTTTTCGATTCCAACATGCCATAGTGATAGATATAGGTTACTGATGGTTTGCCTGCCGTATAGTATTTACACTCTCCATGCAGGTCGCCGAGATAATAATTGAGTTCGGAAAAAAGCGTTCCATTTTCGTTATACACTTTTACAGCACCATGCAATTTACCATGCACAAAGTTTTCTTCCTTTAAGAGTTTACCGGTATTGTAAAACACTTTTTTAACGCCATGCTCCTGCCCGTTAACCCTTTGCCCGGTAATATATTCCTTTCCGTTAGTGAAGTAAATATTCCTGGGGCCTTCAACCAGGTATTCGCTAAAGTCCATTTCGGCACTCTTTATCCCGTTTTTAAAATAGGCAACTACTTTTCCTGCACCTTTTGTTAAGGGTATGGCAGGCACCAGTTTACCATCTTTACCTTCGTAACTATAGCCGGTGATAGTGCCTTCCTTATAATAGAATACCAAGGCAAGTTCTTTATCACTATACATCCGGTATTCACCATCCAGCCTGCCCTCCTGGTATTGCATTTCTTTATCTACGCTGCCATCTTCATTATACTGCATATATTTTCCATGCAGCAGGCCTTCCTCATTATAGTTTTCCTGCGCAGATACCTGGCCTGAATAATAATACAGCTTCCATTGGCCTACTTTTTCCCCTCTTTTGTAGCGGCCTTCTTCTTTTATTTTTCCATTAGGATGCCATGAGGTAAACGTGCTGTCTTCATTACCATTTTTATACCAGCGCACGGCTATTTTGCTGCCATCGCCATTGAAAGAAGAGTGTTGCCCGTTAAGTTTGTAGTGTTTGTAATTACTGATGATGTATGGCTTACCGTTAAAGTGTACATAAGTAATTACCCCTTCGCCTTTATTTAACTGAGAGGCGGCAATTACTTTTCCATCGGCATCGTACTGCTCTGTTTTGTAAAACCAGCCATTATCATAAAAAGCTTTATAATCTAATTTACCTGATGGGTAATAATACTCTGCCACGCCGTGCACATCGCCATTGAGGTAATACAGTTTGCTGGTTAATTTTCCCAAATGATTCCGGCTGATAAGTGTCCCCTGCCTCACACCATTTACATACCAGCCTTCCTGTTCCACTTCTCCATCAATATAAAAATCGGTAAAGTATCCATCTGCTTCATTTTGTTTAAAACTCCCCTCCTGCTTCACTTTTCCGTTTTCGTAATACAGGGTTCGTTTGCCCTCGAGCAACCCTTTTACATACATTGCTTCAGAGGAGGGGCGACCATTTTTATAATAGTATAAGCCCTTACCTTCCAGCAACCCGTCTTTGGTATAGTATCCGCTGCTCGATTTGCTTCCATCCGGCGCAAAAAAAGTAATATCGGCATTACCCTTACGGCTGCTGGTGCTGCTGATCACCTGTGCTTTCTTATCGAAAAATTTTATATCCCTCAGGCGTCCTTTTTCAAAAATGCTTTCGCAGTACAGGAGGCCATCATCATCAAAGTCTTCTTTTTTACCGTCTATTTCTCCTTTAATATACATTCGTTTAGATTCAATTTTCCCGTTTTTGTACCAGGCCATATACTCACCATCCAATTCACCGTTGGTATAATTTTCCAGGTACTCCTGCTGGCCATTGGGGTAATAGGTTTTCCAAATGCCCGTTTTTTTATCGTTGATATAACTGCCCGATATTTTCAACTTACCGTTGTTAAAGTATTCTTTGTACTCGCCATTGGCTTTGTCTTTAGTATAGTTGAGTTTAGATTGCAGTGTGCCATCGGCATGATAAACCACTTCTTCACCATCCTGCAAATCGTTACTGTACAGTGTAACAGTTTTGACATAGCCGTTTACGTTATAATATTTGGCTTTACCTTCTTTTTTGCCAGCCTGGTATTTTATAACTGAGCGTAGCATGCCGTTGTAGAAATAGGAGGTAGATTCTCCGTCTTCTTCATCATTAGTGTACGTGGTAAATTTGTAAGACAGCCCATTATCATACCAGCTATAGCTTTTGCCGCTTGCTTTATCTTTCTCGTAAAATGTTTTTTCACGGAGTATGCCGTTATCGTAGTAAAAAAGCCATTCGCCGTTGCGCCTGCCCTCATCATCAAACACGCCTTTTGATTTGATGTTGCCGCCGGGATGATAAAATTCCCATGGGCCTGTAAGTATGCTTTCTTTTTTTGCATTTTTACCGTACACCCCTTTGCCCGACACATTGTAGTTTTGGATATAATAGCGCAGCGTGGTTTTATCCCTTTCAGGATATTGCAATACCTGTGTGCTCCTGATAAGGTTGAGGTAATCGATGGCCTCATCAGACATGGCCTGTACTTTTTTCTTTTCTTTTTTATTATACTCTTTAATAGACTTTATATCCAGTTCGCTAAAAATATAATTTACAAATGGCTCAAACTGGTTGCGCTCCCAAATATTTTTATACATGGGCACATAGTATTGCATCCAAAAGCCTTTATCTGCAGCATTGTATTCCAGCTTTTCTAACAGTACCTGTAATTGGCGTACCAGTTGATCTTCCAGGTTGGCTTTTAATTTGTATTTACGATCCAGTGCAGCTTTGCTGGCAATTATTTCCTGCTGCATATCAAAGTCATCAATTTTACCGGGCCTGTATTTGGCAAGATGTTCTGTAACGGTATTATTCATTTCGGCAATAGAGTTGAGGTAACCGATTGAATACTGGAAATAATTATTATCGGGCATTACCAGTAAGTTGGCAGCAAAACTCATCATGGCCTGCGGCAGGTTGCCTTTGAGCAGTGACAGCCTGCCTAAAAAATAATGTGCCGATGAATAATAAGGATTGAGCATAATGCAGCGTTGAAAATGCACTGCTGCCTCATCATTTTTCGATTGTCTGAAAAGACTTATGCCCTTGTTGAACCAGGTGATATAGCTATAAGGCTTTTCGGCCAATATGGTGTCGTACACTTTTAGCGCCAGTTCTTCCCGTTTGGTATCGTCGTACAAATCGGCCAGTATGCCGTACCATTCGTTGCGCTTTTCCGGAAACATTGAAAGCCCTTTTTGCGCCAGTTGTTCGGCTATGGCATAACTGCTGTCTTTATAATAACTAAGTATCATTTCGTACAGCACATCGCTGTAAGCAGTGTCGCTTTCAGGCACTTTGCTGTATTCGGCTATGGCTGCCTTGTATTGACGTTCGTTGTGCAGGGCAACACCTTTTGTAAGTACCTCCTTGCTGTTTACGAGTGGGTTACTAATCTCCCTTTGTGCAAACACTGCCGTAACGGTGCAGCAAAAAAGTGCAACGAGGATAATTTTTTCTTTCATGTTAAATGGCTGGTGGGGGTTAAAATATGGGCTAAATATATGTATAAATGCCATCTGATGGTTGTAAATGAAGTGGAATTTACCGGGTATTTTCTTTGAGTGCATTATTCAAAAATATACACCCGAATAATCAACCCGACTATGCCTCTAAACTGAGCATTACCGAATTGAAATTAAAAATTTAAAATATTGCTAATCGTTAAAATTTTTGAGTAGCCTATATTGCGTTAAAATGAAGTTCCAATGAAAAAACATGTACTCTCCATTACCCTTTTTTGCCTTGCTGCAGCAGCAACTGCACAAACAGCGCCAAAGAAACAGGCCACAGGCAATTTTTCTGATTCCCTCTTTAAGGTAGTTGATGATTTTAGAACCAACTTTGTACAGTTGCAACGCAACCAGCTACCCTCTATGCCCGATGCGATGGTGTACCGTTCGGCCACCTGCCTGCCCGGCAGCCTGCATTGTGTAATTTATCGCTATCATTCAGTAGAAGATAAAACAGCAAGCTGGCAGGCAATACTGTACAATGGCGAAAGCTTTGAAGAAGCTATTAAAGCGTATAAAAATGCTTTTAACCAGGTTAAAAAAAGCCGCATGCACAATATAGGGGGTAAAGCTGCTGCCTTTGAAGGACAAATGGAAAACCCTGACGAAAATGTACGTTTTGCCTCCTGCATCCTGCGCCTTAAAACAGAGGATCCGCTATACCGGAACCTGGCAGCAGAAATAGAACTGGTGGGCTGCTATGCCGGCTGGGAAGTACATCTGAATATTTATACCCGAAAACGCCTTGAAAACAAGGAAGAGGAGGATTAAATGGCTCCGAAAGCCTTACTGAGCCTTTATTTCAGAAAATGTGGATAACTTTTTCAAAATAGAGCACTTCTTAAAAAATTGAAATTTTTGCGAAAAAACTAACACTTGTTAGGCACTACCCTGGTAAAAGATGCAGAAAAATTAACACTGCATCTTTTTTTATGCTACTGGCTTTTACTTATAAAACATTAAACAATACTTTAATAAATTGATTAAAAAACCAGTTTTACAATAAGGCATTTTTTTTACGTTGTTTATATAAACTTTGTATTTCAACGATTGCTTTACGATTGCTTGCCAATTTTTAAAAACCTCCTGTCATGATGCCCTTATTTGATGCCGTAGTACTATTTACCGAAGTTTCTAAAGTGATTTTAGTAACCTGTGGCTGGATTGGCTGCCTTGGTTTTTTTGTATGGTACCGGGATAAAGAGATGCAGCAGGGAAAGCGTTTTACAGCTAAAATTAAATCGCTGTTACAAAAAATCACGGGCACCCCGGTAAAGCAGGCCACCCCCTCATTTTAATTTACTTATTACACACAAGTGAAAAATAGAGTTCCCCCATGAAAATGGGGGAACTTTACGATTGCTTGCCATATTAATTAAAGCAGTTAGTATTGGTAAAGCGTTTAAGCCGTTGCCAGTTGCACATCTGGCTTCACGGCCGTTTTGATAACTTTTTTTTCTGCACTTATTTTTATAAAGTATACAATACTGAGCACCAGCGACAAGGCACCACTCACCAGTATTGCCATTTTGGAAATATCCCTTACGGCAGCGTCTTCAAAAGCCAGCATTGTAGTGAAAATAGACATGGTAAACCCAATGCCAGCCAGGGTACCCATACCCAAAATTTGTTTCCAGGTTACATTGGTAGGCAAAGAAGCCAGGTTGTTGGATACCAGTATCCTGCACAGTAAAAATATACCGAGTGGCTTGCCAATTACCAGTCCTGCCATTACGCCCAGACCTACACCCGAAGTAAGCGCCCCGGAAAAATCACCCGGTATAAGTATAGCTGTATTCGCCAATGCAAAAAGGGGTAGTATAAAGAAACTCACAAAATGATGTATTTTTTTCTCCACCATTACCAGCTTATTTACCGGGATGGAAAAAGCAAATAGCACACCGGCTATACTGGCTTCTATCCCGGATTGCAGCACGGCGTACCATAATCCCAGGGCCAGCAACACCTGTACTACCCCAAATTTTACCTTGAAATGATTTAAAGCAAATAGCAGCCCGATAATTGCTGCTGCAATACCCAAGTACATCCAGTGAATGGTACTGCCGTAAAAAAGTGCAATCACAAGTATGGCACCTAAATCATCAATAATGGCTAATGCCATTAATAGTATTTTTAAATTAAGGGGTACCCTTTTGCCAAGCAAAGCAGCAATACCCAAAGAAAAAGCTATATCGGTAGCCGTGGGTATACCCCAGCCACGGATATAGGCTGAATCCACATTAAAAGCTATGAAAATAAGTGCCGGGAAAAGCATTCCGCCCAGCGCTGCCCCAAAGGGCAAAACAGCTCTTTTAAAAGACGACAATTCACCCTCCACCAGTTCTCTTTTAATTTCGCTGCCAGCCATCACAAAAAATATTCCCATGAAGAAGTTGTTAATCCACTCCAGGAAATTATGCGGCAAATGGAAACTGTGCAGGGTATGCGATTCGGCCGTCCAAAAACTGAGGTAAGCACTACCAAAAGATGAATTGGCTAAAAGAAGAGAAATAAAAGTGCAGGCAATCAAAATAATACCAACGGAACGACTGTCGTTGATAAAATAAGTTATGGGATTAATGATTACTTTTCTTAAAATCCTTTTCACCTCAATCAGTTTTTAGTGGTATAATGTTGTAAAATTTTAAAAACAGTTACCGGAATAATTACCGGTAACTGCTTACTGTAAATAACTGAGTGTGTTTTTGCTATTCAATTTTGCCATTTGCGGCTATTGAAATTATTTTACATTATAAACGCTAAAGCCATGTTCTACAGGATTTAGGCCACCGGTTTCATGATCGGTCGGTATAGGGTTAACTTACCGCCATATCTACCGGGGCGATGGCCGAATACTATTGCAGCAGCCAAAGCACCCCAACCCTCAATAAGAATACACAATAGTTGAATCGGCTAAATCGTAAAACCCATTGTATTTAACCAACCTCTACCCCCATTTCTATGAATCAAAGGCTACAGGCCAAAGAATTATTTATTTCAACCAGGGTAGCACTCTTGTACTAAAGAAGAATAAAACCGGGCTTATACAAATAAATGCACAGGCCCGGCTAATTCATTAATAAATAAGATTTTATTAAAAGAACGATACAAAATCTATGCAAAGAAAGTTGCAGACCAATTTTTTAGCTTAGAAACTAAAGAAGAATGCCATTTTATAAAAATCACCATCATAATTTGCTTTAGCTTCATCGCTGCCAATATTAGCACCTGCCGAAAGCCTTAACCCTGCATTTCCTTTTGAAAACTGAACGTATGGCCCAACCCAGGTATAGTATTGAGACGTTTTAGTAGGCTGACCCTTTCCGCCCGACCTGAAAAGGTTTTCTACATGAGCTCCCACAGAGAAGGTTGAAGATATTTTACCTCCCAAATTAACCCAATAATGAACATAATTTGCTGAAATATCCTTTTTCCGTAATGCAGCATAATAGCCTGCATATACCTGACCCTCCAGCTTAGTGCCGTTAATATTAACTGTTACGTTAGGCACAACACCATCTCCTATTGCATAAGACCCAGCTGTATATGAAGATAATAAATTACCAAATGTAAAGCCTAACTGTGGATTGATGGCAACAGCTTCACTTACTTTGAAGTTTGCACCAAGGCCAAATTCCGTCCAGTTACCCCAAGCAGCAGCAGTACCTGCTCCCCACTGGATACCATAAAAAGTAAAATCTGTTTTATCGTTTAAGGCATACGCACCACTAAGCATTGGATTAAAGCCGAAAAACGCATCGTGATTAAGTGATAAATTAAAGGACAACTTACTTTCATCCTTTTTTGCATCCTGCGCCTTTGATACACCGGGCATAGTCAAGCAGAAGGTAATGGCCAAGGCCGAGATTGATAAATTTTTCATCATTGTAACTTTGTTTTTTCTCATAATTGTTGCATTTTAAAAGTTTAAGTAATAAAGACTGGCTTAGTTAAAATTCATAAAAATATATTATATAATTTTTATAAATAATATAATAATATATAATAGTATTGTATCAATCAATTTAAGACAAAACCCTGCCTAAAATTGCTGAATATCTTTACAGTGATTTAATCAAATTTGTTGAATAAAAGCAGTTAAGAAAAGACATTACTTGCCATTTTTTAAGGTATAAATTGATAAAATATGCATAATTAAACCCATGACTAAACCCAATATGACAAGTTATTTATTTTGGAAACTCAACCGGAAAAGCTGAAACATTTTTAATATTATTAAATTATCTATATTTTATTTTATATTCAAATGTATGCCAAAAAGTGAAAATTTCAAAAAATAATAAACATGTATTTTTATATAATGTATAATTTTTGGAGCAATCTGCTATATAAAACACAAACCAGAGAATAGTCTACAATATTAAATTTTGTATTCTTGTATAAATACCACTTAAAGTAATTGGCTCAACAGCACAACAAAATCAATCTGCTGTTAGAGGCACAAAAATTGGCTACGGAAAAAAGTTTCTTATGCAGCCAATTTTATTCTACTTAAAAAACTAAATACTTTTCAACTCCTCTATACCTGAAGCATTTTGAACCAGTAATGTACCCTGAATATACTTTTCATCATGCTGTGATGCATCCAGCCCTTCCTCTTCTTCCTCTTCAGTTACACGAAGCGGTAACACAAAATTTATTATCTTGAAAATAAGGAACGACACAATAAAGCTATAGCCAACAGCGATAACCATCCCTACTAATTGAATAAGAAACTGATTTTTAAACAATCCTGTTTCTGATACATCAACCATACTAAACACACCGGTTAGCAACATCCCTGTCATACCACCCACCCCATGACAGGCAAATACATCTAATGGGTCATCAACCCCTGTTTTGTGCTTGAAAAACTCGGCAACCATATTTGAAATTATAGAAGCCACAACACCAATAAACATAGCTTGAGGCACCCCAACAAAACCAGCAGCCGGAGTAATAGCAACCAGGCCTACTACTGCACCAATACAAAAACTTAATACAGATGGCTTTTTACCCCTGATTACATCAAAAAACATCCATGACAAACCTGCAGCACCAGCAGCAATATTAGTAACAGCAAAAGCATAAACTGCAGCAGACGTGGCCCCGGCAGCACTACCAGCATTAAAACCAAACCATCCAAACCACAGCAAACCAGTACCAATAAGTACATAAGGAATATTAGCTGCCGAAACAACTGTAGAGGACTTACGTGGCTTAAGCACCAATGCACCAGCCAGCGCCGCACAACCAGCAGAAATATGCACTACTGTACCACCGGCGAAATCCAATACACCCCACTTTGCCATAAGACCATTGGGGTGCCAGGCCATATGCGCCAGCGGTGCATATACCAAAACTGCAAATAATATTATAAATAATGTGTATGAGCTAAAACGAATACGTTCAGCCACAGCTCCCACAACCAAAGCAGGCGCAATAATTGCAAACATTAACTGAAACGTTGCAAACAAAGACAACGGAATTGTTGATGCAGCCTCCCAGGGAGCGCCACTCATTACATTTTTAAACATAAAAAATGTAGCTGGATTACCTATAACCCCTCCAATCGACTCACCAAAACACAAGCTAAACTGGAATACAAACCAAAGCACAGAAACAATACCAGCAGCTACAGTTGTTTTTATCATAGTGGAAAGTACATTTTTACGACCAACCATACCACCATAGAAGAAAGCAAGCGCCGGCGTCATTAAAAACACAAATGCACACGATGTAAGCATCCAGGCTATATCACCAGAATCGTAAGTGTATACAGGCGCTTTTGTAACAGCGTCTACAAGCGAGCCAGGATCAAATGCCCTTTCCGGAGAAACAAATAATCCCCCTATAGCAACTATAGCAAGCATTAGAAACGGAATTACTGACTTTAGCTTCATTTTAGTTTCCTTACTCATAACCAATTAATTTAAAGTATTAAGAAGCAAAAAAAATAATATATAAAAAATATATTTACTTTATTTTTTATGCTGCTAAAATAGATACAAAATGAGTAATTACTTTAAATTTAATTATATATTTATTATTATAATATTTAGTAGTGCGTAAAAAACTTGGCTTGCTTTATTGCTAGTATTTTAAAAAAGAAGTAATATTTTAAATAATAGAATAAAAAAAGCCTTTTTTAGTGGGAATTTAAAAAAGGCTTTATGCGTATTGAAAATTGTAGAATATCAAAGATATCTTGCTATCGCATTATCATCTGCAGTTTCTAGTATTGACTGGCCGGAAAGAAATTCATCCACCTTTTGAGCACAGTCACGCCCCTCCCTGATTGCCCAAACTACCAGCGACTGGCCTCGCCGCATATCCCCGGCAGTAAATATTTTGGGTATGTTGGTTTGATAACTTTTATCGCTGGCTCTTACATTCCCTCTTTCATCCAGTTCAAGCTCCAGTTCCTGTATCATACCCTCATGTTGAGGATGCACAAAACCCATAGCCAGCAATGCCAGTTCGCAGGGTATTTTGCGTTCGCTCCCCTTTACTTCTACAAACTGGGCAGGCTTATTATCTACAATTTTCCATTCCAGTTCCACCGTCATAACGGCTTTAAGATGACCATTTTCATCTCCTATAAACTGCTTGGTAGCAACAGCCCATTTTCTTTCACAGCCTTCTTCATGCGATGAGGTGGTTTTTAATACCATCGGGTAGGTAGGCCAGGGCATTTGCGCTGTTCGGCTTTCCGGTGGCTTAGGCAGTAGCTCAAATTGGGTTACCGATGCTGCTTTGTGCCTGTTGCTGGTGCCTACACAATCGCTGCCGGTATCGCCGCCACCAATTACCACCACATTTTTACCAGTAGCCAAAATATCAGCCTCAGAAAATGGTATGCCAGAAAGCCGCTTGTTTTGTTGTGATAAAAATTCCATCGCAAAATGCACCCCCTTAAGTTCCCGGCCGGGAATATTGAGGTTACGGGGTATAGTAGAGCCGCCTGCCAGTACTATGGCGTGGTACTCTCTCAGCAAATCGCTGATACTAACGTTAACGCCTACATTAGCATTGCACTTAAACACCACGCCTTCTTCTTCCATCAACTTTACCCTGCGTTCTACCACCCATTTTTCTAACTTAAAATCAGGAATACCAAAACGCAATAAACCACCCGGCGCTGCATCTCTTTCAAACACAGTAACCAGGTGCCCGGCAAGATTTAATTGCGCTGCCGCTGCAAGCCCTGCAGGGCCGCTGCCCACCACGGCTACTTTTTTACCCGTGCGGGAAATATTTTTATTAGGTTTAACAAAACCCTTATCGAAAGCTATTTCTATAATGTGTCTTTCTATTTCCTCGATAGTGATAGCAGGCTGGTTGATACCAAGCACACAGGCCGTTTCGCAGGGTGCCGGGCAAATGCGGCCTGTAAATTCAGGGAAGTTATTGGTTGAAGCAAGTATGTCGTAAGCCTCTTTCCAGTTTTTGCGATACACGGCATCGTTGAACTCCGGGATAACATTACCCAAGGGACAGCCACTGTGGCAAAACGGTATACCGCAATTCATACAGCGGCCCGATTGCTGGTTGAGCTTTTCATCTGTAAAACGCTCCACAAATTCCTTATAATCATTTACCCTTTCTTCTGCAGGACGCTTAGAGGGCAGTTCTCTTGTAAATTCTAAAAAGCCTGTTGGTTTACCCATTTTATTAACAGTGTTGAATTAAAACAAAATAATTGCGTTGCCGTGGCTATTATACTGTTACCACGCCTTTCTTTTTAGCCAGCACTTTTTTATAATCGGTTGGAAATACTTTTACGAAATTTTTGAGTTGATTTTCAAAATCATCAATCACAAATTTGGCTACTGAACTTTGTGTGCTGTTGTAATGCTTTGTAATAAGTGCCAGCAACTCTTCTTTATCCTCTTCACCTACAGGGTCAAGGTCTACCATCTCCTTATTACACATCGATTCAAACTGACCCTTTACATCATATATGTAAGCAATACCGCCACTCATGCCTGCTGCAAAGTTGCGGCCGGTATTACCCAGCACCACCACTTTACCACCAGTCATATATTCGCAACCGTGATCGCCAACCCCTTCTACCACTGCTGTAACACCAGAGTTTCGTACACAAAATCTTTCGCCAGCCATACCCCTTATAAAAGCTTCGCCGGATGTGGCACCATAAAACGCCACATTCCCAATAATAATATTATCCTCGGGCACAAACTTGGCCCTGGCCGAAGGGTACACAATTAACCGGGCACCACTTAATCCTTTACCAAAATAATCGTTGGCGTCGCCCTCCAGCTCAAGCGTAACACCTTTGGTGTTAAAGGCTCCAAAGCTTTGCCCCGCTGTACCGGTAAACTTGAAATGTATGGTATCATCAGGCAAGCCGGCAGACTGGTATTTTTTTGAAATTTCGTTGGATAAGATTGTACCGGCAGTACGGTCAATATTTTTGATGGTAAATGAGCCTTTAACTTTTTTACCGCTCTCCAGTGCTGGTTTTGCTGCTTCCAGCAACTGCCAGTCGAGTACAGTATCCAGCCCGTGATCCTGGTCTTCCTTATGATACAGCCCGGTATAAATTGATGCCGGCTCTTTGTATAGTATTGGCGTTAAATCCAGCTTACCGTATTTCCAGTGCTTAATATTTTCCCGTGGCTGCAGGCAATCTACCTGGCCCACCATTTCTTCAACTGTACGAAAACCAAGCTGTGCCATTAATTCCCGCAGTTCTTCTGTTAAAAACTTAAAAAGGTTTACCACATAATCTGCATTACCCGAAAACCTTTTCCGTAATTCTGGATCTTGTGTAGCCACACCTACAGGACAGGTATTGAGGTGGCATTTACGCATCATGATGCAACCCTCGGTAACCAATGCAGCAGTAGCAACGCCCCACTCTTCGGCACCTAATAAGGCAGCAATGGCTATGTCCCTGCCGGTTTTTAACTGGCCGTCTGTTTGCAATACCACACGGCTGCGAAGTTTATTGCGTACCAGGGTTTGGTGTGCTTCGCTAAGGCCAAGCTCCCAGGGCAGGCCGGCATGTTTGATAGAGCTGATGGGTGACGCACCGGTACCACCATCAAAACCAGAAATCAAAATCACATCCGCTTTGGCTTTGGCCACACCTGCGGCAATAGTACCCACACCGGCTTTTGATACCAGCTTTACATTTATCCTTGCTGCCCGATTTGAATTTTTTAAATCGTATATCAGCTGGGCAAGATCTTCAATAGAGTAAATATCGTGGTGCGGTGGTGGCGAAATCAACCCTACGCCGGGTGTGGCATGCCGGGTTTTACCAATCCAGTCATCTACTTTATGACCGGGTAGCTGGCCACCCTCACCGGGCTTGGCACCCTGGGCCATTTTAATTTGCAATTCATCGGCCTGGGTTAAATAATTGCTTGTAACACCAAATCTTGCCGATGCTACCTGCTTGATAGCGCTACGCATAGAGTCGCCATTGGGCATTAGCTCGTACCGCATTTCATCTTCGCCACCCTCGCCGGTATTACTTTTGCCACCAAGACGGTTCATGGCAATGGCCAGTGTGCTGTGGGCCTCATGTGATATGGAGCCAAAACTCATTGCCCCCGTAGCAAAACGTTTGTAGATATTTTCTGCAGGCTCCACTTCATCTATCGAAATGGGCTTACGGTGATAATTAAACTCAAAAAGGCTTCTTAAGGTACAGGCTTTTTCGCCCTGCTCATTTACCAGTTTCGAATATTTTTTGAATGTGGCATAGTCATTCATCCGGGTGGAGTACTGCAGCAGGTGTATGGTTTGCGGATTAAAGAGGTGAAATTCCCCTTTACGCTTCCACTGGTATACGCCGCCTACACTAAGCCTGTCTACCGGCACTTCTTTACGGCTAAAGGCAAAAGAATGTTTGGCCAGGTTTTCCTTGGCAATTTCATCCAGTCCCATCCCTTCTATACGGGATACGGTACCGGTGAAATATTTATCTACCACCGATTTATTTAAGCCAACAATTTCAAATATTTGTGCACCCTGGTACGATTGCAGGGTAGATATACCCATTTTTGAAAATACCTTTAGTAACCCGTCGTTTACAGCTTTGGTATAATTTTTCTTCAGTTGCTCTACATCCAGGTCGGTTTCAATTTTGCCACTCAGCTTCATATCCCTGATGGTAGATAAAGCCAGGTATGGATTTACAGCAGTAACGCCATAGCCAATCAGGCAGGCAAAATGATGCACTTCCCATACATCGCCGGCTTCCACCACAATACCCACCTGCCCACGCAAACCTTTACGGATAAGGTGGTGGTGCACTGCTGCTACCGCAAGCAATGAGGGTATGGGGGCATGATCAGAATCGATTGCCCTGTCAGATAATATCAGCACTTCAAACCCATCTTCAGCAGCATCTACTGCATAGCGACAGAGGCGGTCAATAGCTTTCTGCAGCGAACCGGGTTTACCATCAGCCCTGTAATAGGTTTGCAATGTTTTTGCCTGGAATATCCCGGTATCAATACTCCTGATTTTTTCCAGTTCGTGGTTAGAGAGTACGGGATGTTTAAGTGCTACTGTATGGCAACTCAGTGGGTCTTCTACCAGCAGGTTGCCGTTATTACCTACAAATGTGGCCAGCGACATCACCAGTCTTTCCCGGATAGGATCGATAGGCGGATTGGTTACCTGTGCAAAAAGTTGTTTGAAATAGGAAGATAAATGCTGTGGCTGATCGCTCAATACGGCCAGTGGTGCATCGGTACCCATTGAGCCGATGGGCTCTTTACCTTCCAGTGCCATAGGGGCAATGATGGTATCCAAATCTTCGGTAGTATAGCCAAAAGCTTTTTGATATTTGAAGATTTGTTCACTTTCCAGGTGCGAAAAAGTAACCCTGGGTTCGGGCAGTTCTTCCAGGCGTATTTTATATTTATTCAGCCAGTCGCCGTAAGGCTTTTGGGAGCAGATTGATTTTTTTAATTCGCCATCGCTGATGATGCGGCCCTGGCTCATATCCACTACAAACATTTTGCCGGGCTGCAGCCTGCCATTTTCGATAATCAGTGCAGGGTCTACATATACGGCGCCACTTTCTGAGGCCATAATTACCCTGTCGTCGCTGGTTACACAATACCTTGAAGGACGAAGCCCGTTACGGTCGAGTGTGGCACCAATAATTTTACCATCAGTAAACGAAATAGAAGCCGGGCCATCCCAGGGTTCCATCAGCGAAGCATGATATTCATAAAATGCTTTTTTTACCGGGTCCATTTTATCATCGCCATCCCAGGCTTCGGGTACCAGCATCATCATTACATGGGGCAAACTGCGGCCGGTTAAAGTGAGCAGTTCTATCATATTATCAAGACAGGCCGAGTCGGATTGCGCTACTGTTACAATCGGCAGCAGCATATCCATTTCTTCCTTTGTAAAAAAAGGTGATTCAAAACCTTTTTCATTTGCTTTAAGCCAGTTGAGGTTGCCCTGCAGGGTATTAATCTCACCATTGTGGGCAATATACCTAAAGGGTTGTGCCAGTTTCCACGAAGGAAAAGTGTTGGTGGCAAAACGGGAATGTACCAGGCCAAAGGCACTTACTACTCTCTTGTTCTGTAAATCGGGGAAATAGTTACGCACCTGGCGGCTGGTAAGCTGTCCCTTGTATACTACGGTTTTAAAAGATAGTGATGCGATATAAAAGCCGATAGCATCCTGGCGTACCGTATTTTGAATAACATGTGTGGCATAATTACGCAATACAAAAAGTTTGCGTTCAAAGTCTACCGGGTTCATAATGTGATCAGGGCAGGCAATGAACACCTGCTCCATCATAGGCTCTACCGAAAGGGCAGTAGGGCCAATATCGCTTGGATTTACAGGCACACTCCTGTAGGTGAGCACTTCCAGCCCCAGCTTTTCGGCCGAGCGGTTAAATATTTCACGACATTCTTCCCGTAGTTTTATTTCTTTTGGAAAAAAGATAACCCCTACACCATACTTGCCAAATGGCGGCAGATGCACACCCTGTTTCACACATTCATCAAAGAAAAACTCATGCGGTATTTGTATCATAATACCTGCTCCATCGCCGGTATTGCTTTCGCATCCGCAGGCACCCCGATGCTCCATATTTTCAAGTACGGTAAGTGCATCGCTGATGTACTGGTGCGATTTATTGCCTTTTATGTTTGCTACAAAGCCAATACCACATGCATCATGTTCAAAAGAGGGATCGTATAAACCTTTATTGCCTGCCATTATTTTGCAAGTTTTGGTTGAATAAATTATTTAAACCGGGGTATTTATTCCGTATAGCAAGCAAGCGTTGAGAAAACGGAATAAAAGTACGAAAAAATGCCGTTTGGCAGACAGATGGCGTGAAGCAATCGCCTGCCAGCTAAAACATTTTTATGCCATTTCAAGCTTTTCGGCCTTTTTACCAGCCTGTGCTGCCTGCCCGTTTACGGCACTTTGTATCACTTTCATATCCGTCATTGCCTGGCGAAGCACTGTACCTACGGCTTCTACCGGGTGGTTGCGGATGATTTTGTTTACTTCTATCAGCATCCTGTTATCCACGCCATTATCACGGCCTGCATTGTAATTGGTGCCAATTACATCTGTATCGATAGTTTGCATAAATTCTTTCAGCAATGGTTTTGCCGCATGATCAAAAAGGTAACAGCCATATTCGGCCGTATCGGATATTACCCGGTTCATTTCAAATAATTTTTTACGGGCAATGGTATTGGCGATTAGTGGTGTTTCATGCAGCGACTCGTAATAGGCCGATTCGGGCTTGATACCAGCCTCTACCATTGTTTCAAAAGCAAGTTCCACACCGGCACGTACAAATGCTACCATCAGCAGGCCATTGTCAAAATATTCCTGCTCGGCAATAGCGGCCGTGGCTGGCGCTGTTTTTTCAAAAGCGGTTTCGCCGGTGGCTTTGCGCCAGGTAAGCAGGTTTTTATCATTATTGGCCCAGTCTTCCATCATGGTTTTTGAAAACTCGCCGCTCATAATATCATCCTGGTGCTTGCGGAACAGGGGACGCAGGATATTTTTCATTTCGGTAGATAATTCATATGCCTTAATTTTTGCCGGGTTGGATAAACGATCCATCATACCGGTAACACCGCCATGCTTTAACGCTTCAGTAATGGTTTCCCAGCCATACTGAATCAGCTTGGAGGCATAAGCAGGATCAATACCTTTTTCCACCATTTTATCAAAGCAAAGGATAGAGCCGGTTTGCAGCACACCGCAAAGGATGGTTTGTTCACCCATCAAATCGCTTTTTACTTCGGCAACGAATGAAGAGCGTAGTACACCAGCCCTGTGGCCGCCTGTGGCAACCGCATAAGCTTTGGCCTGTGCCAGGCCTTTGCCTTCAGGGTCGTTTTCAGGATGTACCGCAATCAGTGTGGGTACACCAAAACCTCTTTTATATTCTTCTCTTACCTCGGTACCTGGACATTTAGGGGCCACCATAATTACGGTAATGTCTTTACGTATTTGTGTGCCTTCTTCTACAATATTAAACCCGTGTGAATACGAAAGTGTGGCACCTTTCTTCATCAGTGGCATTACTGCTGCTACCACAGCCGTATGTTGCTTATCGGGAGTAAGATTCAATACCAGGTCGGCAGTAGGAATAAGTTCCTCGTATGTACCTACAGTAAAACCATTTTCAGTAGCATTTTTCCAGGACGCTCTTTTTTCATCAATGGCTTCTTTACGCAGGGCGTAAGCAATATCAAGGCCGGAATCTCTCATATTCAGTCCCTGGTTGAGGCCCTGTGCACCACAGCCCACTATTACAATTTTTTTTCCTTTTAAAACATTCACCCCGTCAGCAAATTCGCTGCGGTTCATAAATTCACATACACCTAACTGGTTGAGTTGCTCCCTGAGCGGTAAAGAATTAAAATAATTTGCCATTGTTGTTTTGTTTGTAGTTACAACCCTGTAACTGGTTTAAGCATTAAATTTTTTCAAAAAATATTTTACATACTAAATACCTTTTCATTTTCACTCAGGTATTCGTTTTCAATAACAGATTCGCCTGGTTCTTTCATTTCAAACTTTTTAAGTTTTTCGTGAAACTTGCTGCTGCCTTTGATGATGGCTATCCGGGCGGTACGTACAAATTCAATAAGGCCGTATTTTTCGAACACCCGTATCAGTTGGTCTATCTCTTCCCGGTGACCGGTGGTTTCAAATACGGTATAATCGTTGCGGATTACCACGGCCCTTGCACCATACTGGCGCAGCAGGCGCTCTACTTTTACGTTTTCGGCAATTACGCTGGTGGGCAATTTGTACAAAGCCATTTCCTGCCAGATGATTTCTTCATCGGTGTTGTAATAGGCTTTAAGCACTTCCACCTGTTTTTCTATCTGGCGGCAAAGTTTGCGTACCACATCTTCGGTTTCGTTTACCACAATGGTAAAGCGGTGTACGCTATCCACTTCGCTGGGTGAAGTATTTAAACTTTCAACATTAATTTTTCGCCTGGAAAAAATGATGGCGATGCGGTTGAGCAACCCTATCTGGTTCTCGGTATAAACGGTTATGGTATATTCCTGCTTTTGCATTGTTATTTTTTTTGCAACACCATGCATTTACGATTTAAAAAATGCCTGGGTTAATTGTAGTAAAATCATGTACACTTATTAAACCTCTTCTTTGCACAACACAATTTCCGATACGCCCCTGCCCTGCGGCACCATAGGAAATACATTGTTTTCCTTACCCACCATAACCTCCAGCAAATAACTGCCATCGGTATCCAGCATTTCTTTTAAAGCAGCTTGTAAATCTTCTCGCCTGCTGATGCTGCGGCCGGGTATGCTGTATCCTTTGGCCACCTGCACAAAATCGGGGCTTTGGATGTCAACAAACGAATACCTTTTTTCGTGAAAGAGCTGCTGCCACTGGCGCACCATGCCCAAAAAGTTATTATTGAGTATAATGATTTTTACACTGGGCTTGTACTGCATAATGGTGCCCAGTTCCTGTATCGTCATTTGAAAACCGCCATCGCCAATAATGGCCACCGTATGGCGGCTGCTGTCGCCATAAGCAGCCCCAATGGCTGCAGGCAGTGCAAAGCCCATAGTGCCGAGACCACCACTGGTGATATTGCTTTTGCTTTTGTTCATTTTGGCATAGCGGCAGGCTACCATCTGGTGCTGCCCTACATCGGTAACAATGATAGCATCGCCACCGGTGAGATCATTGAGCGTTTTAAGCACTTCCCCCATGGTCATTACTTCGGTATCGGGTTTCATTTCGGGTTCAATACAGGTGGCTTTTTCTTTGGCCATACAATCCTGGAAACGCTGCAGCCAGGCGGTATGCTTTTTTTGCTCCACCAGTGCTGTAAGCAACGGCAGGGTTTCTTTACAATCGCCCCAAACGGGTACGGTTGTTTTTACATTTTTATCTATTTCGGCAGGGTCAATATCGAGGTGCACTACTTTGGCCTGTTTGGCATATTTATCTAAGCGGCCGGTTACCCTGTCATCAAACCGCATCCCTACAGCAATAAGTACATCGCATTCGTTGGTAAGCAGGTTGGGGCCATAGTTGCCATGCATGCCCAGCATACCCACTGCCAGCGGATGATCGGTGGGTATAGCACTCATGCCCATTATCGTCCAGGCCGATGGTATGCCTGCTTTTTCAATAAAGGCTTTAAATTCTTTTTCGGCCTTGCCGAGTATTACGCCCTGACCAAAGATTACAAATGGACGTTCGGCCGTATTAATTAATTCGGCTGCCTGCGCCACATATTCTTTACGAATAATTGGCTTAGGCCTGTAACTGCGGATATGGTCGCATTTTTTATAGCCTTCGTAGTCAAATTTTTGTAACTGGGCGTTTTTGGTAATATCTATAAGCACCGGGCCGGGCCTGCCGCTGCCGGCTATGTAAAATGCTTTGGCCAGCACTGCCGGTATTTCGGTAGCATCGGTTACCTGGTAATTCCATTTGGTAACCGGGGTAGTGATATTGATAACATCTGTTTCCTGGAAGGCATCGGTACCCAGCAAATGGGCAAATACCTGGCCGGTGATGCATACCAGTGGTGTGGAATCTATCATTGCATCGGCGAGGCCGGTAACAAGGTTGGTGGCACCGGGACCGCTGGTGGCAAATACCACCCCCGTTTTACCACTGGCACGAGCAAAGCCCTGGGCGGCATGAGTAGCGCCCTGCTCGTGGCGTACGAGTATGTGTTGTAATTTGTCGTTGTAATCAAATAAGGCATCATATATCGGCATGATGGCGCCACCGGGATAGCCAAATATGGTGGTTACCCCTTCCTGCACCAGTGCATCCAATACTGCCTCGCTGCCGGATATTGATGTACCGGCAAGACTATGAGCCTGTGGAGTGGTTGTTTCTTTTTGTAGTGCTATGGTTTGCATAACGAGTATTTTAATCCGGCTGCAGCCGAACAAATTTGTATTATTTATTATAACCTGTAATAGTTCAACAAATCGGTGGATTGTACGTTTGTAAAACCCACCTGCCTGAGCATGGTTACCAACTGCCCCCTGTGGTACGAAGAATGATTGAACACATGTGCCAGGGTTTGGTAATAGGCCAGCGTATTCTCTTCACCACTGACTCGTTTAAAAGTAAAACTCACCTGAAGTTTACTTTCATCAAAACCCGTAACAAAATCTTTGAGCCGCTGGGTTGTATTTTTCCATAATGCAATATGCTCCTCACGGCTACCCTTATACGATGTGGGCAGCCATACCAAATTACCAGCTTGGGCCATCCTGTCTACCCATATATGCTCGGCCCCGATAATATGCAGTACGGTAGCCTGTATGCTGCCAAAGCTGCTTACGATGGGTTGCTCCCATTGTGCATCGCTGATTTGCGACAGCCAGTTGCAAACAATATCGTTTGCCCAGCAGTTGTAATCGGCTAACTCTATGAAATATGGTTTAGTCATGGCTTAATCTTCGTCGGTTACACAGCCTTCTGCGGCTGTTTTTACACATTTGGCATATTTGAACAAAATACCTTTTGTGGCTTTTAAAGCCGGCTTTACCCAGGCAGCACGGCGCTGGGCAATTACTTCGTCGGCCACTTTAAGGGTGAGGGTATTTTTTACCGCATCTATTTCAATGATGTCATCATCCTGCACTAAGGCAATGAGGCCACCCTCGTAAGCCTCTGGTGTAATATGTCCTACCACAAAGCCATGCGTACCACCGCTAAAGCGGCCATCTGTAATTAATGCCACCGACTTACCCAAACCAGCACCAATAATGGCACCTGTAGGCTTTAGCATTTCGGGCATGCCCGGTGCACCTTTTGGTCCAATATTTCTGATTACGACCACATCACCAGCATGTACCCGGCCGCTTTGCAATCCTTTAATTAAATCATGCTCGCCATCAAAAACCCTGGCAGTACCTTCAAAGCGTTCACCTTCCTTTCCGGATATTTTAGCCACACTGCCACCCTCGGCCAGGTTGCCATATAGTATTTGCAAATGCCCGGTTGCTTTAAGTGGCGTTTCGAGCGGTTTAATAATATCCTGCTTTTCAAAATCCAGGTCAGGCGCTTTTTTCAGGTTTTGTTTTAATGTTTTGCCGGTTACAGTGAGGCAGTCGCCATGCAACAAACCCTTACTGAGCAGGTACTTCATTACAGCCGGTACGCCGCCATATTTGTGCAGGTCTTCCATCAGGTATTTACCGCTGGGCTTAAAATCGGCTAATACGGGAATTTTGTTGCTGATGGTTTGAAAATCATCCTGCGTTAAAGGCACGCCCACACTTTTGGCCATCGCTATCAGATGCAGTACCGCATTGGTGCTGCCTCCCAGTACCATGATAACCGTTATGGCATTTTCAAAAGCTTTACGGGTCATAATGTCTTTGGGCTTAATATCTTTTTCGAGCAGCAGCTTAATGGCTTTGCCAATGGCGGCGCACTCTTTCTGTTTTTCCTTACTCATGGCCGGATTGCTGGAAGAGTTGGGCAGGCTCATGCCCAAAGCCTCAATGGCACTGGCCATAGTGTTGGCCGTGTACATACCACCGCAGGCGCCTGCGCCGGGGCAGCTATGCCTTACGATGCCTTTAAAATCGGCTTCATCTAATGTGCCGGCAATTTTTTGGCCGAGGGCCTCAAAAGAAGAAACAATATTCAAATCCTGGCCTTTGTAATGGCCGGGTGCAATGGTGCCGCCATACAACATAATGCCGGGGCGATTGAGTCGGCCCATTGCCATAATGGTGCCGGGCATATTTTTATCGCAGCCGGGTATTCCAATGATGGCATCATAATACTGTGCACCAGCATTGGTTTCAATACTATCAGCAATTACATCCCGGCTTACGAGGCTGTAGCGCATACCATCGGTACCCATGCTTATACCATCGCTTACACCAATAGTATGAAAGGTTAAACCAAGTAAACCATCCTGTTTGTTTACACTCTTTTTTACTTTTTGAGCCAAATCGTTGAGATGCATATTGCAGGGGTTACCATCCCAGCCCATACTTACAATACCCACCTGTGCTTTGTTAAAATCCTCGTCTTTAAAACCAATAGCATAGTACATAGCCTGTGCTGCCGGCTGTGTTTCATCCTGTGTAAGTGTTTTTGAATATTTGTTCAGTTCTGCCATTGTTGTTTTTTATTGTGCTTAAGCTGTCGATTATATAATAGTTGATTTTCTTAATTCAACATTTACAAGGTTTACATCGCCGGAAACCCTTTCCTGTATATACTCACTAATCAATTCCCCAATGGTGGAGGTAAAATAAAAATTTACCGGGTCGATATCTTTTGTTACAAATAAATTATCTATCGACCATTGTACCGCCATCCTTACCAAATCAGCCTCTTCTTTCAATTCAAAATAATCCAGCATCATCGCAACGGATAATATGGCACCCAGTGGATTAGCAATATCCTTACCGGCAGCCTGCGGATAAGAACCATGTA
Organism: uncultured Chitinophagaceae bacterium; assembly: GCA_937873715.1. GTDB lineage: Bacteria > Bacteroidota > Bacteroidia > Chitinophagales > Chitinophagaceae > Ferruginibacter. The sequence continues at coordinate 91,444 of CALMYJ010000027.1, read as the reverse complement.
TAGGCTCAAATAGCGCATATCCATTTCCGATAGAAGCTGATGGCAGCAGGCCCAGGGAGCCGCTGATAACACTGGCTTCATCGCTGAGCATATCGCCAAACAGGTTTTCGGTAAGGATTACATCAAAGCGCTGTGGGTGCAGTATCAACTGCATGGCCGCATTATCGGCAAATAAAAAATCCAGTTGCACATCCGGGTAGCTGTCTGCCAAATCCCTCACCACACTGCGCCATAACCTGGATGTTTCCAGTACATTGGATTTATCTATCAGCGTTAGCTTCTTTTTGCGTTGCAAAGCCGCTTTAAAAGCCAGGTGCGCTATACGTTCAATTTCGGCTTTGGTATAAGTGCTGGTATCATAAGCCCAGCTTCCATCCTCTGCTGTTTTTTTATCGCCAAAATAAATACCGCCGGTAAGTTCCCGGTAAATGATAAAATCGGTACCCTCTAACTGCCTGCTTTTGAGCGGCGATAATTCGTACAACGATTTATACGCTGTTACGGGGCGGATGTTGGCGTACAGTTGCAATGCTTTACGAATACCCAGTATACCCTGCTCCGGCCTTACTTTAACCATCGGGTCGTTATCATATTTGGGATGCCCCACAGCGCCAAACAATACCGCATCACTTTCGAGGCAAAGCTCAATGGTGCTGGCAGGCAGTGCTTCGCCGGTGGCATCTATTGCTGCTGCACCTACCAGGCCTTCTTTGTATTGAAACTGGTGGTTGAATTTGGTGGCAATGGCATTTAAAGCCTTTATGGCCTGGGCCGTTACCTCCGGCCCGATACCGTCTCCGCTTAATATGGCTATTTGTTTTTTCATGGCAGGGTTCAGGATTGGGGCTTGTATGGTATGTGTTTTCTTCCTGCAGCGCCGGTATCAGCACCGATACCGGTTGCGCCGCAGGGTAATGGATATGGTATAGCACCACAAACAATCGTTAAATCCGGCTGTTGAACAACCGGTACGGGACATAATGTTGTAGCATAAGCAGTCCCAGGAAAAAAATGGCCAAAGCCGTACAATGAAAAGCGATGCCCGGTAAGCCGGGAAAGGCTATTTTCAAAAATCGATTGAAATAATATTGTAAAAATCGGTTTGATAATTTTTGTTGTTAAACGGCATCACTTTAGCACAGCATTACTGCGTTAAAGTTGCTCCCTGGAATGTATTGGCCATTTCAATTAAATCCTCGTCGTTCACTTCTTTCCTGCTATCCGCTACTTTTAAAAACTTTTCATATAAAGCATCTACTTCATCCCGGTTGAACTCGTAGCCCAGCTTGCGGAAGCGGTGCGCCAGTGCACTACGTCCGCTACGTGCCGTGAGTACAATTTTAGAACCACAGGCACCTACATCGGCGGGGTCGATAATCTCGTAGGTCAACGCATTTTTTAAAAAGCCATCCTGGTGTATACCCGATGAATGGGAAAATGCATTAGCCCCAACGATAGCCTTATTAGGCTGCACCTGCATACGCATGGTATCTGCCACCAACTGGCTCATAGGATTGAGCAATTTTGAGTTTACATCGGTATAAAAGCCTAATTCCTTATGCTGCTTAATCACCATCACCACTTCTTCAAGGGAAGTGTTGCCGGCCCTTTCGCCCAGGCCGTTGATGGTACATTCAATTTGCCTTGCACCAGCAATGGCGCCGGCAATAGAGTTAGCCGTAGCCAGCCCCAAATCGTTATGGCAATGGCAGGACAAAATGGCTTTATCAATATTGGGCACATTATTCATTAAGTAAGCAATTTTTTCGCCATACTCATGTGGCAGGCAATAGCCGGTAGTATCGGGAATATTGACGACGGTAGCGCCTGCGGCAATTACTTTTTCCACCACCCTGGCCAGGTAATCATTATCCGTACGGCCGGCATCTTCAGCATAAAACTCCACGTCGTCTACAAAATTTTTGGCCCATTTTACGGCCTGTGCCGCTCTTTCGAGTATTTCTTCCCGGGTGGCATTAAATTTTGCTTTGATATGCAGGTCGGAAGTGCCAATACCAGTATGTATGCGTGGCCGTACAGCATCTTTTAATGCTGCAGCAGCCGATTCGATATCTTTTTGTACTGCCCGGCTAAGGCCGCAAACGGTAGCATTTTTAATGATTTTGGCTATTTCGGATACCGACGCAAAATCGCCGGGAGAGGAAATGGGAAAGCCCGCCTCTATGATATCCACTCCCAGCTCTTCCAGTTTAAGAGCCAGCTCAATTTTCTCTTTGGTATTGAGCTTACAGCCGGGCACCTGCTCACCATCCCTGAGGGTGGTATCAAATATTTGAATCTTATTAGCCATGTCGGTTATATTAAGTGTTATATCGTATTAAGCAACTAATTTTGCAAGGTTCCGGAAGGAGGGCTGCTAATGCCCTGAAAAACACAGCATACGAATATAAGTTGATACCCTGTGACTGCCTATACATTTTAATGCAGTATTTACGCTTTATAAGCAGGCGTTTTTACAGCTAAATTCAATGCCAGCAAGGATTTTAAAGCAATTAAATTACGATGCCTAACCGAAGTACCGACGCTCTTTTTGTACTTGTAAAATCGCTTGAAAAGGGAGAAAAACGCAATTTTAAGCTATATGCCAGCCGAAACTATGCCTCAGCCGACGAATTAAAGGTAGTGCAACTCTTTGATGCCCTCGATAAAATGGACAGCTACGACGAAGCCCTGCTGCTCAAAAAAAACAAAGGCATTAAAAAACAGCAACTTAGCAACCTGAAGGGCCAGTTATTCAGGCAGATATTAGGCAGCCTGCGCCTGATTGCCTACGAAAGCAATATTGATATGGTGCTGCACGAGCAAATGGACCATGCCCGGATTTTATACAACAAAGGGATGTACTACCAAAGCCTTAAAATTTTGGATAAAACCAAAGAACTGGCCCGGCAACACAACCAATACACTTTTTTGCAACAAGCCCTTTTTTTTGAAAAAAAGATTGAAGCCCTGTACATCACCCGTAGTATGCAGGACAGGGCCGACCAACTGAGTGCCGAAGCAGACACCGTTATCGGAACCATCACCCTGGTGTCGGCATTATCTAACCTGGCTTTGCAGTTATATAGCTGGTACATCAGGCATGGCCACAGCCGCAATGAAAAAGAAGCTGCCGAAGCACAGGCCTATTTTAACCAGCGGCTGGGTGATAAAGCCGTTCAATGCAACACTTTTTACGAAAAGCTATACCTGTATCAAAGCTATTGCTGGAATCATTTTATTAAACAGGATTTTCCGCAATATTACCGATACGCCCAAAAATGGGTAACGCTATTTGACGAAGCCCCTCACATGATTGAGGTGGAAACCGGGCACTACATTAAAGGCATGCATAACCTGATGGGTGCCTACTTCGACCTGGGCAAACACGATAAACTGGATGAAACGCTGCAGGAATTTGAGCGCTTTGCGGAATCACCGGTGGTGCAGCGCAACATCAATGCCCGGATACTATGCTTTACCTATAAAACCATATCCCGTTTCAACAAACACTTTCTGGAAGGCAGCTTTGACGAAGGCCTGAAAATGGTTCCTGAAATTGAAATAAGCCTGAAGGAGTTTGAATTATATGTAGACAGGCACCGCATACTGGTGTTTTATTACAAAATTGCCTGCCTGTATTTTGGCAGCGGTGATTACGAAAAAACCATCGATTACCTGAACCGGATTATTAACTGGAAAGTAGACCTGCGTACCGACCTTCAATGCTATGCCCGATTGCTGCACCTGATTGCTCATTTCGAATTGGGTAACGATCAAATATTGGATCACCTGATAAAATCAGTATACCGGTTTATGGCCAGGATGCAAAACCTGAGTGTGGTGGAAGAAGAAATATTCCGCTTTTTGCGCCGCTCTTTTCATGTGTCGGTAAAAAATATTAACCCGGAATTAGAAAAACTGTTGATTAAACTGAAAGCCCTGCGTGGTAACCGCTTTGAAACACGAGCCTTTGCCTACCTTGATATTATTTCGTGGATTGAAAGCAAACTGCAGAATATCCCGGTACAGGAAGTACTCCGAAAAAAATTTATTGATTATAAGCCATCATAAAAACTTCCAACATGAAACAACTGCTGCCACTGACATTGCTGCTGCAAACCCTCAGCATTACTGCCCAAAAACCGGTACACTTAATAGCAGGCACATATACCGGTGGAAAAAGCGAAGGCATATATGTGTACCAGTTTAACCCTAAAAATGGCAAAAGCAAATTATTGGGCAGTACTACAATTTCCAACCCTTCCTTTATAGCAGTATCGCCGGATAAAAACTATGTGTATGCCGTTACGGAAGATGCCAACAGCAACAATAATGGCGGCGGCGTTGCAGCTTTTCGTTTTGATAAAAAAAATGGCAAATTGCAACCACTGAACCAAACCTTATCCCGGGGTAACCATCCCTGTTATGTTGCCTGCGATGCCACCGGAAAATGGTTGTTTGCCGGCAATTACAGCAGCGGCAATTTTTCGGTGTTCCCGTTATTGCAGGATGGCAGCATTGGCACTGTGCAGCAAACCATACAGCACCGGGGCAGTGGGCCGAATACCGAAAGGCAGGAAGCACCGCATGTACACGGACTATTTTTAAATGCGGCAAATACCAGGCTATACGTACCCGACCTGGGCATTGACAAGGTAATGCTTTATCATTTTGATGCAGTAAGCGGTGCACTCACCACAGCACAGCCGCCACATATACCATTACCGGGCGGCTCGGGCCCACGCCACCTTAGCATACATCCTTCAGGCAAATATGTGTATGTAGCAGCGGAATTAACGGCGGCTGTAGCCGTTTTTGCCCTTACAGAAAAAAATGACTACAAATTTTTACAAACCATTAGTGCTGTTCCCGAAAATTATACGGGCAGCCTGAGCGCCGCAGATATACATGTATCACCTGATGGCAAATACCTGTATGCCAGTTGCCGTGGCGAAGCCAATAGTATCGCCATTTACACCATTAACCCTTATACAGGAGTGCTTGCAATAGCCGGACACCAGCCTGCCCTGGGTATTAAGCCACGCAACTTTAATTTTGACCCCTCCGGAAATTTTTTATTGGTGGCTAACCAGGATAGCAACAGTATTGTTGTATTTAAAATTGACCACAGCACGGGGCTGCTAACGGATACGGGCAACCGCATCGAAATACCCAACCCGGCTTGTATTCAATGGATTGATTAACTGTTGCGCTTAGGCGTTTCATTGAGCCTGGGCCGCAGGCGCTGCCGGCTTTTATTGAATACCATACGGCCTTTATCCACACCTTTACGCATTGCTCTTTGTTCCGCCTCCGGAAGGTTATAGGTGGTTTGGCAGGCTTCGCTGCAGCAGCCATCAAATGTTGCGGCACAGGCTTCACATTGAATAAACAGCAGGTGGCAGCCATCGTTTTTGCAATTGGTATGTGTATCAGCCGGCTGGCCGCATTGATGGCATTTTGCAATAACATCGGGAGTAATACGCTCCCCCAGCCTGTTATCAAACACAAAATTTTTACCGATAAACTTTGAGGGAAGTCCTTCTTCTTTTACCTGCTTTGCATAATTGATAATCCCTCCTTCAAGGTGAAACACATTTTTAAACCCACTATGCAGCATATAGGCGCTGGCTTTTTCGCAACGGATACCGCCGGTGCAGTACATGATGATGTTCCGGTCTTTTTTATCCTGCATCATTTGCACGGCCATAGGCAACTGCTCCCTAAAAGTATCGCTGGGTATTTCGATAGCTTTATCAAAATGACCGACTTCGTATTCGTAATGATTACGCATATCTATTACCACGGTATTATCATCCTGCAGCAACTGGTTCATTTGCTTTGCATCTACATAGCGGCCTTTATTTTCCATGCTAAAGGAAGGATCACTGATACCATCAGCCACAATTTTTTCCCTCACTTTTATTTTTAATACCCAAAATGATTTACCATCATCATCTACCGCAATATTCAGCCGAATACCATTAAGCGGTTCAATAGAATAGAGATAGCTGCGTAAGGCTTCAAGATTATTTTCGGGTACACTTACCTGTGCGTTGATACCTTCTTGCGCTACATAAATACGGCCAAACACTTTAAGCTGATCTAAAGCTTTGTATAGTTCATCCCTGAACTGCTGCGGATTACTGATGGGAAAATACTGGTAAAATGAGATGGTGCTGCGCTTGACGGTTTCTTCGTACAAACGCTTTTTGAGTTCCTCCTGGGAAACCCGGTTGTGTAATACTGCCATAAATATAAATTTGATTTCGGCGGAGGCCGAAAAACCTGTTAACCGGCAGGTGCCTGTTCATTCACCGGCCTTAAAAGATTGGATGCTTGCAGGGCAAACCAAATATGGGTACAAAGATAAAGGCCGCATAGCTGCTGGTAAAATGAAATTTATAATCGAACGGATACCGAACCGGTGCGCCTGTCGGTTTGCACATTACTGCCTATGAGGCCTCCCAGGCCAATACGCACGGCAGCCCTGTCCAGCCGAAACTTGTCGAACCCGGTAACCAGGTCAACACGAAAAATCTTAAGAATATTTTCGATACCGGCAAATACTTCGGTATGCTTGGTATCACCATTTACATAAAAGGTATTGGCCCCGGCCACCAGGTGCCAGTTTAGCTTTCGGAACCAGGGAATTTTGTTGGTAAGCAGGCCATTAAAATGATGCTCAATATGTGCAAAAGTGAAAAAACTGGCGGTATTGCTAAAGCCATAGTAACTTACCAACTGGTAGCTGTTTACATATTCGCTGGCGGCCACAGTTTGGTTGCCATTAAAATGCTGGTAATCCTGAATATGCACTGTATGACTATTGATAAACCCACCCATACCTATTTTGTATTTAAGTTCTCCGGCAATCCTGAAATTCATATTATCACTTACAGTAAGTTTCCACTTATCAAAATTGGTATTGCTCCCTAATATACCATTAAGTCCCTTGGTATAGTTAATCCCAAACAGAGGATACTTTGACCGCAGCGGTATTTTCCTGTCCGGGTACTGGATGTAGCGCTGGCCGGGCCTGTAACTAACATCCACACTTAATAAAAACGCTTTGTGCGGTGTAAAAGGCCCTGTAAGTATTTCGGGGTAATTAGGGGTAAGGTTGATGCTGTCTTTTTTGCGGAGCGTAAAGGTAGTGGTGTTATCCAGCGGCTGCCTGTTTTCGTACAAAGCGTTTATACCTAAACGTAAGCCGCTTTCAAATCGTTTTGAAAAACCGGCACTTGCAAAAACATTCTCGTAAATCTTCATCAGGTTGCTGCCATACAGCAGGGTACTGATGCTGTTAACGAGTGGCATAATGGGACTTTCCTTATTGAACTGGGTAACCCGGCGGCCAACACCTGCCGTCCATATTTCCCTGCGGAGCTTACCCTGCGGTTCTACATCACGGGTACGCAGCACTGCTTCTACAGCACCATTAAAATGCTTATTGCTAAAGCCGTATCGAAGCGACGGCATAACGGTTAAATGTTTCCTGTATTTGCGAAGGTATTCGCTGTATTCGGCACGGGCATTTACCACAAGTCCCTCTACGGTATTGTACTCAAGTTCCTTTATCAGTGGTTTTATTTGCCAGCTATAAGAACCTTGTGTTGAATAACGGGTACGGGTAATCCCATTCCAGAAAATATCCAGGGGTTGTATTTGTCCCTGGCGGGCATTGAGCACATCTGCCGCAAGCTGGCTTTTGCTAGAATCTTTATTAACGGCAAAAATGCTGTCTTTCACGGCATAATCCATAGCCTCTTCTTTTTCAAGTGGTACAGGCCTTGTACGATCCCAATAACTTTTGCTACGGGTATTGGCCCCGGAATCGTATTTAATGATAACATTGTCGAAAAAACTGCGGGGCAACTGTGGATTTACATTATAATTTGAATACACATTTACAAAATTGCCCATTGCCCCTATACCAAGCTGGCTAAAGCTAAAGCGGATAAACTGGTTTTTTACCCGCCAGCGGTTGTTGCTTACATGCACATGAAACTGTGTAATATGCAAAGTATCCACCACTTCTAACTGGGCTGTTTTGGTAAGGTATAAATCGAGGCTGTGTATTCGCCAGTCATTTTCGGTTATATTAATCACCCCTGAAAACAATGGCTCGTACAGGCGGCGTGGCGTAACACGTATACTGTTAATTTCCTTACCATTTTCCCAAAAGCTGCCGAGATATTTATACTTATAAAAATTAATAGCTCCATCGGCTATTGGCGAAATGAAACCACGGGGATTTAGTTTTTGTGTAAACAGGATTACATTATTCTGGTACATACTGATGAAAGTAGGGAAGGTAAAACCAAAGCCATCACTGCCACTTACCCTGCTGCTTTGCACTTCAAGCTTTAACCTGTCGGGCCTTTGCCCGGCTACTTTTGAAAAAGATTCAGAGAGGTAAATAATACCGGCGCCGGTGGTATCGAGGCCCATCATATTCCTGTCTTCTTCAGGTACTTTTTTACCCAGTATTTTACTGGGCAGGCGCCTTAGTTTAATCATGTCTTTGGTATACAAATCGCAGGTAAACTCATGCACTTCGTTATTGTACAGCGGCCGCATACGAATGGCAGCACGGATGATTTCGTAAGCAGGATCTTCGCCACCTTTTTTAATGACCACTTCTTTTAACTCCAGCCTTTGCTCTGTCAGTACAAATAGCAGCTCTTCGTCTTTATCTTTTTTTATGGTGATATTTTTTTCCTGTGTAACATAACCGATATGCTGGCACACCAATGTGTAAGTACCCGGGCTAACTGTAAAAGCATACTTAGCCCTGTTATTGGCACCGGCACCGATAGTGGTGCCTTTTATGGTAATTGAAGCGTAAGGCAGCGGCTCGCCTTTGTCATTAAGCACAATACCATGAATTTTTTGTGCTGAAGCCTGCAGGCACTGGATGGCGCAAAAAAAGATGAAGCAAATGGTTTTCCCCATATTGTAATTGAATCAAAGACACAAATTAACCGTGATTGTGTTACTGAAAAATTAAAGTTGTTCACGCAGTTGTGTAAGTATTTACCGGCGTAAATAGCTTGCCGATAAGGATGCCAGCCCGGCTACCAGGCCACCAATTAATGCAGTAGCAGCCACCAGCAGCAAGGGATTATCTGTTTGAAAAATGAGTAGTGAAATTTTATGCGCCATGATGTGTTCGTTGCGGTTACTGATATACCATGCCAGGCCACCCCATACCAGTAATAAAGCTATAAAGCCTGAAAGTAATGCCTTACCAGGTTGCTGCGGAATAATTATACTGCTCATGAAGGCCGCAGGTGCGATGCTCCACCAGGGCAGGTAAAGACATGCTGCAATACTCAGCAGCGCAGTGAGTAAAACTGATGCAATAAATTTCATGTGTAGTGGTTATGCTTGTTAATTATGAACGTTGTTAAGGATTTTCAGCAGGTACCGATTTTAATAACCGAAAACTATGCTTTACTGAAACGCATCTTCCATTTCACCCGTGCATCTTTAACAGCCCCGGGCTTCATTACCCAGAGGCGGTAATACCTGCCCTGCACCCAGTGATTAACGAAAGTATCGTAAAACCTGCTGCCGGGGTTACCACTTTGCCCGCCGGGATATACCCCATAGGCTTCTGTATCGGCAGTAAGGCTAATTACCATGCGCCAGCTTGGGCCATGGTCGGGCTTGGTGGCATTGATGCTGTAACGGCTGCCGCCAATAGGCAGGTTCAGCCTGCTAAATGGATCCAGCTTAGCCAGGTGCCGTACGCCTGTCGCCTGGTACATACTCCACTCTAATTTGCCGGCTGCCTCCAGAGAACGCAAGCTTGTAACTGCAGCTGTAAATGCAGCCGTTGCCATTTCTGTTAGGGTTTCAGTTTGTACAGTTTCTATGTTATCTACAAACTTACAGGCTGTATCCCTGTGTAGTGCTTCAAGCAATGTACTTTCAAACGGACGCATGATGCCTGCCGGTGCATTACGGAATTCATCCGCCAATACGGTATCGGAAAATTTATTCCACAGCACGGCAAATACGGTTGCAGCATTGGATGTAGCATCGTTGGTATAATGCCAGTCCCGCAGCATATCAAGGTATTTATTTTGCTCATTATCCAGTAAGCTGTCATTAATATGCCGTAAAAATAACGGTACCGCCTGTGCGGCAAATGCATTATCGTTATTTACCTGCATATCCATCATATCCTGTGCGGTAATGTTATTAGCTGCCTGCAGTTTTTTGTTGATAATGAGGCCACGGTATGGCGGGTAGTTGCGGCCCAGGTAATAGGGATAAGTGCTGTCTGCCGGTTTTTGATTGCCGCTGCTAACAAAGCCTCTTTCAGGATTATACTGCTGCGGTGTTTCATCCATAGGGATGAAGCCCTGCCACAGGTAGCTGCCGTCTGTACCGGGCATAATAAAATCGCCCTGGCCTTTCCATTTGGCGGGCCACTTGCCCTGGGTACGGATGGCTATATCGCCGCTTTTGGTGGCAAACACACAGTTTTGCCCCGGCGTGTGCAGGTTGAGCACAGCATTGCTGTAATCGGTGTAATTTTTTGCCCGGTCCAGTTCATAAAAAATTCGCAGTTCGTTGCTGGGGTCGTGTGCCGTCCACCGCAGCGCATAGTAATTGCCGTTAGCTATGCCTCCGTTAAAACTTTTATCGTACATCACGGGGCCAAATACAGTATAGGCTACCGTATCTGTATAATTAAGGCTGTCTTTTACTTTGATATGCTCAATGCGAAAATCCGTTTTTTTCCATTCATTGTTGAACCAGTATTCTTTGCGGCTGTCATCTTTAAACTGTATACTGTAATATTCCTTTACATCTCTTCCGCCATTGGTAAATCCAAAAGCACAGGAATCATTAAAGCCGATGATAATTGCCGGCGCACCGGGAAACGAAACACCATAAGCATTGTACGCCGGTGTGGTTATTTGCATTTCGTACCAGAGCGAAGGCAGGTTGAGCCCGAGATGCGGATCGTTGCAAAGTATGGGCGCCCCGTTTTTTGTTTTGGATGGCGCTACTGCCCAGTTGTTGCTGCCGTTGTCCCTGTCGGGCCTGGATGGATTCATCATAGCCAGCAACTGCTTATCATTAAAGTAAAGCGAATCGGCAGTTGCCGGTGCTGTGGGCTGTAGCTTTGGCGCTTCATATTTTGTGCCTTTGGGAATGATGGGGTCAAGCGAATCCTGCTGCAATGGGTAAAGCAGGTTAAAGTCTGCCGTGCTAAAATAATTTTTTGCTTTTGTCATTTCAAAATCATCATCACCGCCGGCAAGGTCGTACGACATGTATTTAAGAAAAAGCATTGTTTTTAAATTGCTCCATAATTCCGGTTTGTAGCCAATCAATTTATACTCTACCGGCAGGCTGCTTTCGGTTAAGGTATTCACCCAGGCATTTACACCGGCAGTATACGCATCGCAGGCGGCTTTAATAGCCGGATCTTTTTCCATTTCTTTCAGCGCTACTTCGGCGGCATAGCCCATGCCCATACGGCGAAACTCACGGTCATGCTTCAGCGCTTTTATACCTATTATTTCGCTGGCCCTTCCTGCAGCAGCATGGGTTTGTAATTCCATTTGCCACAACCTGAATTTTGCATGCAGGTAACCCTGTACAAAATAGGCATCGTTTTCCTGCTCTGCAAAAATGTGCGGCACCAGGCGGTCGTCAAAATATACATCTACCTTACCTGCCAGTTGCGGAAAATTTAAATCAGCACTAAAATTGGCATCAACCGCTTCCGCATTTTGCCAAATACCATGCTGCGGACTTAATAATTTACCCAGGGGTGCCGGCAACAATAGTGTTGAATTAAGGATAACAATAAGTGTTACTGTAACGGCTGCTGTGATGATGGAAAGCAATATTCTCATACGCTGGAAATGTAAGTGTAAATTAAGCAAAAGCCGGGTATCAAAATAAATTGATTCCTATTTTTGCACTATGCATACTGAAAGTACAGACGTAAAAAATATCCTTGGCCTGCAATTGCCTACCGACCCACGCTGGGTAAACCTTGCCGAAATGCAATTGGAAGAAATACTTACTGACCATGCTTACTGTGAGCAGAAAGCTGCCACCACCTGCATATCCTTAATACAGCGCTACCCCGACCGTAAAGAAATGGTGGATGAACTTGCACCGATTGTTACAGAAGAGTGGGGGCATTTCAGGATGGTGTTAGCTGAACTAAAAAAGCGTGGACTGCAATTGGGCAGGCAACGTAAAGATGAGTATGTGAATAAACTGCTGGAGTTTCAAAAAAAAGATGGTAGTGTGGAAGAACGTTTTTTAGACCGTCTGCTTACCATGGCATTAATAGAAGCGAGGAGTTGCGAACGGTTTAAAAGGCTAAGTGAAAATTTAGAAGATGCGTATATGCGTAAATTTTACAGGCAGTTTATGGAAAGCGAAGCCGGGCATTATACTTTATTTATTACCCTTGCCGAATATTATTTACCCAAAGCAACTGTACGTAAGCGGTGGAAACAATGGCTGGATTTTGAAAAAGAGATGATTAACACGCTGCAAATACGGGGCGACCGGGTGCATTAATATTTTAACCTCCAAAATACGCCAGTTCTTCCTCAAAATTAATATGGGGATACTGCTGGTGCAGCAACTGCACTTTGTTCCAATTGACCTGCAGAAATTTTTTGTGTGCATCTGATGCTGCATTAAACGGCTTATGATTTTTTGCGGCATGAATCACCTGCAATTCTTTCATCAACTGCTGTGTAGGCTCATCCATGCAGGTTGTTGTAAATTTTTCCCACACATAATTAGTAGCTGCATAATTGGGATGCACCATATCTTCTGCATAAAAACGGTAGTCTCTTAAGTCATCAATCACCAATTCGTAAGCAGGAAAGTAAAACAGTTTTTCATTTTCGTCTACCAACTGGTGAATGGCCTGGATTAATGTTGCTTTGCTCCGGTTATTTTCTACAAATCCATCCCGTAAATGCCGTACCGGGCTGATGGTAAAAATAATTTTTAGTGCAGGGTTAAACTCAAAAATATCCTGTACGGTACGATGCAGCATATTGTACACTTCACCCGGATGCAGTAGTTTTTTTTCAAACTTATCTAAAGGCACTTTGTGGCAGTTGGCTACCATAGTGCCCTGCTGTAACTGGTACACAAATGCAGAGCCAACGGTAATAAACAGCCAGTGGGCCTGCTTTAAAAAAACATGTGCGCAGGCTTGCGACTGGTTGATACCCTGCAGGCACTGTAATTTATCGGGATGTGAAAAACGGCTGTGATGCTGCCAACTGTTCCAACATTCATTTTGATAAAATAAATCGGCCTCGCTGTACAGTGTATTGTGGATATAACTATCTAATGCAGTGGCAATACTGGCGGGGTTAAACAGGATGCCGTTTGGATTTTCAAGTACATCAAATTTTAGTTGTCTTAATTTGCTGCCAATATTTTCGGTAAAGCAGGAGCCTATTAAAAACAGCTTATGCCGGTGTGTTATTTTTTGTACAAAAGGCTTTGGTGTAAATTCTAACCTGAATTCCATTTTCAACAACAATAGTGTTTATATAAATATTTCGGCAGCCAGCCTGCTGCTTTTTTCAAATGCAGCAGTATTAAAATGAGTAAGTGTTTGTAATTGCTGAAAGTAAGGCACCATCAATTCGGTATTCATATTACCCACCAATTCGTTGTTGGCCATTGGGCAGCCTCCAATACCTTTCATAGCGCCATCAAACCTGCGGCAACCGGCCTTCCATGCAGCCGTTAATTTTTCTTCCCAGTGTTGAGGAGTGCTGTGGAGGTGTACACCAAACTCTACCTGCGTATAGGCCGGTATGATGTTGCTCATGATACGTTGTACCTGCACCGGTTGGGCCACACCCACCGTATCGGCAATAGAAATAATGCGTATATCCATTGCTGCTATCTTATCTACCCAATGCAACACTATTTCTTCACTATACACATCGCCGTAAGGATTACCAAAGCCCATTGAAATGTAAAGCACCAGCTCTTTTTGATTTTTGATGCAAAGGTTTTGTATCTCCTCCACCCGCTGCAAGGATGCTTCGATGCTGCTGTTGGTGTTGAGCTGCTGAAAGGTTGGTGATATGGAAAATGGAAAACCGAGGCAGTTGATGGCATCAAATTGTACGGCATCTTCCGCACCCCGGAGGTTAGCTACAATGGCCAGTAATTTGGTGGCCGTACTGCTCTTATCCAGCAGCTTTACTACTTCGGCTGTATCGGCCATTTGGGGAATAGCTTTGGGCGACACAAAACTGCCAAAATCAATTGTATCAAAACCTACCTGTAACAGGGTATTGATATACGCCGCTTTTTTTTCAGTTGGAATAAAATGCTTCCAGCCCTGCATGGCATCACGGGGACATTCGATAAGCTTTAAAGATGGCGTATGTACAGGCAAATTAAAAAGTATAAAGTTTTGTATACTGCAAATTATACAAAAAAGCAGCATACCGGGGTATACTGCTTTTACTAAAATTTATACTGCTTTTGTTTTAATCAGCGTCTTTCAGCAGTTTTTCGTATTGTGCTGCTTTGGCAGCATCTTTTTTGATTTCGTAAGCATTTTTCAGGATAGATAAAGCCTGCCGGTAATTCGCTTTTTCGGCAGATTTTGGTTTTTCAATTGTTGGAAAAACCGTAAGCACTTTTTCGGCAAATGGAATAGCATCGTTTAAATTTTGCAGGGATTCCGCTTCAAGTGCTTTTTTCTTTTTTAATTCTTCAGGCTTTACCGCTTTGGTTTTCCGGGCTTCTTCGGACACATCAATAGAGTTGTTGTACAAAAAGTTTGCTGCAAGGAAATTGGCTTCTACAGTAGATTTATTGGCTACTGCTTTTTTTATGGTTTCTACCAGCTTGCTTTTATAACTGCTTACATCTTTATTTTTCATTTCGTCGGAATAGATATACTGGTACAATTCCACACTGTAGTTATAGGCAACGATATAGTTTGTGGGATATTTATTTAACAGTGCCTCGTATTGCTCAAATACGGCAGGTTTTTCCACACCTTCCACGGCATCTTCAATTTCCAGGGCGGTCCAGTATTCTTCGTTTTTGGGATACAGTTTTTTGGCTTTATCGAGTATTTCAATAAAAGCAGTTTTGTCTTTTTTCTTTTTATAATAATCGGCCAGCGACTGGTACACATCTACATATTGAGGATCGTTGATATTGGCATCGGCCAGTTTTTTGTAGTAAACGGCTGCTTCATCAGCCAGCTTGGCTTCATTAGCTGTGATGGCCGTGTATAATGTAAGTGTGGTATCCAATGCAGAAAACTTAAAACCGCCTGCCCCTGCAAGATCATTACTATACAGGTAGTCGTGAACTTCAAGTGCTTTTTTAAACCCTTCAAATGCCAGTGCAGCATTTTTTTGTTCATACGCTTTTACACCCACATCGGTAGAGAAGCCCATATAAATATCAAAAAACGGGGAGTTGTTTTGTTCTGCAAGCAGGGGTGCTTTTGCATCCATGCTACGGTATTTTTTTAATGCTTCAAAAGCTTCAGCTTTTAAAGCTACACTTTCAGTGAGTGATTTGGCTGGTTCCTTTGATTCCTGGTTATAGATATAGCCTTTATAAAACCATCCTTCAGCTTTTTTGGCATTCTTTTCTACCAGGAGGTATTTATCAATGGCTTCCTTTGCTTTGGCCTGCTGCCCCAGCAGGGAGAATGTTCGAATATCATCTATACTTTGTGCAGCAGCAGTAAGCGAAAAAGCAAGCAACGCCAAAAGGAAAAAATTCTTCATGTGTGTAATTTTTTAGAGGCCTTAAAGGTATTTGTTTGTTTGTAAATATAAAAACGAGCAGCTATTTTCATAAACCGTGCCGGTTTTTTATTCCGGGCAAAAATAGGTGCAACTACTCACCAGACTGTTACCGTATGAATAGGGTTGACTCTATAATTTAATAAGCATTTTTTTAACATTTTCAGGCTGCTGTTGCGCCATCAAAAACATGAAGCAACTGCTATACAATCTGTCCATCTTTCATGTGCAAAATCCTGTCGCTCATTTGCGCCAGTTCTTCATTATGTGTAACAATCAAAAAAGCCTGGTTCATTTTTTTACTGAGGTTGATAAAAAGCTGGTGCAGCTCTTTGGCATTGGCGCTATCGAGGTTGCCGGTAGGCTCATCGGCCATTACAATAGCCGGGTTATTAATCAGCGCCCTTGCCACGGCCACCCGTTGCTGCTCGCCGCCGGATAGTTGTTGTGGCTTATGCTGCAGCCTGCTGCCAAGACCAAGTGCCTGCAATAATTCTGCCGCACGCTGCTCGGTAGCTTTTTTAGGCATGCCGGCAATCCACCCGGGGATAGATACATTTTCGATAGCCGTAAACTCTGGCAACAGGTGATGGAACTGGAACACAAAACCAATATGCCTGTTCCTGAAAGCAGCCAGTTTTTTACCGCTGAGGGTATCTACCCTGCTGCCATTGAGGGTTACTTCGCCGGCATCGGGTTTATCGAGTGTGCCCAGGATATGCAGCAGGGTGCTTTTACCTGCCCCCGACGAACCGGCAATACTTACAATTTCACCCTGCTGTATGGCCACATCTACGCCACGCAGTACAGGCAATGTGCCATAATTTTTAGTGATTCCCTTTGCTGTAAGCATGTGGCTAAAGTAGTTCATTCAGTTAAAATGCATCCCGGCAGCACAATATTTTTTGCATAACGTCGTAATAAAAAATGCCTGTTAAAAAACACATTTGGTCATTTCATGCAAACTTTTACATTTGCACAAAATTAAAACTCGTAGAAACCTATGTTCTGGACACTTGAACTGGCCTCACACCTTGAAGATGCCCCCTGGCCTGCCACAAAAGATGAACTGATAGACTATTCTATACGCAGCGGAGCCCCCATTGAGGTTATTGAAAACCTGCAGGAACTGGAAGATGAGGGCGGAGAAGTATATGAAAGCCTGGAAGACATCTGGCCTGATTATCCCAGCCAGGAAGATTTCTTTTTTAACGAAGACGAATATTAATACGACAGCCTGTTACAATAATTTAATACAGCACAAAGCCGCCATTAAAGGTGGCTTTTGCATTAGGGCTATTGCCGCTTCAATTCCTTTTGCAATTGCTGGTTCATCCGCACATAATCTTCGTTGCCGGCTTCTTTTGCCAACTGCATCGATAATTTTGAACTGGCCAAAGCACCAGCTACATCCCCCATCGATTTTTGAATATTGGCTTTATACAGCAATACCCAAAATGCTTTGGGATAAGCTTCGGAGGCTTTGGTAACATAATCCAGTGCCCGGGGCAGGTTTTTATCATACTCGGTATAAAACTGGGCAGCCTGCCAGTAAGGCTTTTGATCGCTGAGCAGCGCAGCCTCCAGTTGTTGCCGCAGCTTATCCCTGAAATTTACCGTAACGGGTATGTTCAGCAACAATTTTTCCCAGTGTAGCTGCAGGGTACAGCTTTCGGGTTTTATGCTGGCAAACTGGACAGTGAAGGTTTCTGCATTTTCTTTTGATTTAACCGGCATTAGTTTAAACCGAAGCACATCCTGCGACTCTTTATACCCATCGGTACCCCAATTATTAATGCCTTTATTCAGGATTACTTCCCATACTTCAATGCCGGGTATGGTATATAGCGCATAAGTGCCCGTATCTATTTTTTTTCCGGCCAGTTCTACCGTTTCGGTAAAACTGATAAGGGTGGCTTCGTTGGCACCGGTACGCCATAGTTTTCCATAAGGTACAAGGTCGCCAAATACTTTTCTGCCTTTGGCAGCAGGACGGCAATAATTTACCTGAATGCTGCCGAGTGCAAACTCCTGCCTGAGCACCTGCCTGGGTGAGGGTGCAGGCAATTTAACCTGTGCTGTACCGGAAGTATACAGCGCCAGTACTATATAGGCTGCTGCCACAATTTTTTTTAACATCAGAATTCATTTAATGAGTGAAACTTGTACCTTCCAACTACCTGTATTTAAAAAACAACTTTAACGGTAACGGTTGTAACTTTTTTATTTTTCACTTCCCATTTAGGGCCTTCCCGAACAAGCCGCACTGCTTCTGCATCACAACTACCGCATAAAGCTTTGCTCACTTTAATTTTCTTTATATCACCAGTACCGGTAAGTTTTACAACCAGCCCTACTTCGCCCTGGATGTTTTTTGCTTTCACCTCAGCAGGCCATATCATATTATCCTTAAGGTAACTATTATAGGCCGCCCAGCCGCCCAAAGGCACCGGGATGTCAGCAGCGTTTTCTATACGCTGGTTTAATTCAGTTGTAGCCTTTGCTTTTTGAGTACCATAGCCCACAACTGTTACCACCCCGGCAGTATCTGTTACGGGTATGTTATTTTGCCTGCCGGCTACCTGTTGGGGTAATACATTTTTATCCAATACTGCTACTTCAGCAGCTTCGTTGGTAACAGCATTGCCCTGTAAGTTATTGCTCTCTGCATTGGTTACCACATTCGTGATGCTGGCTGGTTGCTGTGTAATTTTACTAAGTGTTTCGGGCTCCTGCGAAGCAGCACCTGCTGGTTGCTTAGGAGTGGATGGCGCAGGTTTATATACAAAATCCTCATCCTCCAGTTGTGCTGGCTTTAGTGCTGCAACAACTGTTGGTGGCTGTGCTGCTGCAACAGGCTTATTAACCGTTACCGGTGTTGTTGCTGCCTTTTGCTCTATAGCAACCGGCCTGTCTACTATAACTAATTCTGTAGCTTCTACACTGCTGTCGGGGGCTTTAATGTTTATTGTATCAACAACAGCAATGTTGTGTTGTACAGTACTACCTGCATTTTTACGAGCTGTAAACATATAAGCCATTGCCACGGTACTGCCAATGAGGAGCATCGCTGCGGCAGCACGCCACCATTTTGTATAACGGTTACGGGGCATGGCAATTATCGATGTGGCCGATTGTTGGGCCATAGCCTGTTTTAATTCCTCCATAGCCGGTTGCCAATCTTTTTCCTGCAGGGAGGCGTAGCCTTCTATCGCTTCGGCAAGAAGGGGGTCATCCAGCGCTGCTTTTTCAAAGGCATGCATCGCCGCAGCAGTCATCTGGCCGGATAAATACTGCTGTATGTCCGTTGCGGTATAAGTACTATGTTTTTTTTCGCCACTCATGATGCTGCGCTATACCCGGTTGGTTAATCGGGCATTGTATACATTTTTTGCTCCATACATAGTTTAAGGTTTCGTTTGCCATTTTGTATGTAGCTGCGTACTTTATTCCAGTCGTGCCCGGTTGCTTCAGCTATTTCCTTGTAACATTTTTGTTGCAGGAAAAACATTTTTATCGTTTCTTTTTGCACTGCCGGTAAAGCCTCGATGCAGCCTTCTAACTGAACCAGGTTTTCCTCTTTTTCAAAGGCACCGTTTTCAAGATGCGCCGGCTCGGCCGATTGCATAAAATTTCCATCTAAGGCCACAGTATCCCTGTTTCGTGGATTACGCAATTGCATCAGGCAATAATTACGTGCCAGCACATGCAGCCAGCCCCTGAAATTATTTACTTCATGCAATTGTAGTTTGTGCAGCAACTGCTGGTATATTTCCATTACAGCATCCTTGCTTTTTTCGGTATCTTTTAAATATTTTAAGCTTACCCCAAATACAAGGTCCATATAGCGCTGGTATAGCGTACTGATATAAACGGACTCGCCGGTTTTTTTATAGGCGTTTACCAGCTCTGCATCAGATAACTGCCCTGTAGATATATTTTTAAGAAAATTCAAAGATTACAGTTTATTCAAAAAACACTTTTACCGTTTGGTAAAACATGTTTTTGCTATAGTATGGTGCTGCAGCCTCCTGCTGTTTTTCCGAAAAGCCCTGTAAGCCAAACAGCCCGGCAGCGTTGCCCTGGTTCACTGCAATTTCGAGATAGCCTGCGGCATTAAACAAAGCTAATTTTTCGCCCTGGGGCACATCGGCATAAGTGTCGCTGATGCGGTCAATTATTTCATCCCTTGTAAACATGATTTTAAAACTCCTGCCCCTGCGCTGCTCCTCAAATTCTTCACGGGTAATATTCACCACTACGTTTTCAAAATTATCAATGAAGATAATCTGTCCTTCTATCCAGGTATTACCAAGTAAAGGGCGCAGGGTATTTTTTACCTGTATCGATACGGAGCAATCGCCTACTTCTTCCAGTTTTTTTCCGGCTTGCAGGGCCGCAAAGGCTTTTGCAAAAACACCGGCGCAATACAGGGTATTTTTTTGGGCGGCAGGGTCAAGGGGTAAGCCTGCTACTTTTTGAGGCAGTTCTTCCAGTATCATGGTGAGCAGGCCATTATCTGCACAACCAATATACTGGCCATTGTGTTCGGCAATAAGCAGGTGCGCTGGTTTTTCGTGGAACAGGTTAACCAGCACCAGGTGAAATGTGCCGGGTAAAAAACTTTT
Organism: uncultured Chitinophagaceae bacterium; assembly: GCA_937873715.1. Taxonomy (GTDB): domain Bacteria; phylum Bacteroidota; class Bacteroidia; order Chitinophagales; family Chitinophagaceae; genus Ferruginibacter. The sequence continues at coordinate 71,007 of CALMYJ010000027.1, read as the reverse complement.
AAATGCACTCCGGCAAATGTAGGCGGCCTGCGGATAATTAAATGGTGAAAGTGTATGCGATATATCTACTATGGTAAAATTATTACCCGGTTGCAGCAATTGCCCCTTTACGGCACCAATAAGGTAATCCTGCTGACCTATATCGGATGTGAGGGTTAAGAGGGACATGTATGGTATTTATAAAAAATTTACCGAAGCTAAATCTGAGCAAAAAAACCGGAACTGTTATCGAACCAGCTTACCTTTTTTAAAAAAGAAATTTCGTACAAGCTTATCTGTTAATGCCGGGAAAAACCTGTTGAGGAACACTGTTTGTTTGCCATTAGAGGTAAGCACTAATGTTCGCTTCTTTTTTGCTATTGCCTGTATAATATTGGTGGCGCAGGTTTCAGCACTCATCATACCGGCTTCATCCATTGGGCTTTCTCCCTGGCTCTCTCCCTTGTTGTTGAGTGCGGCATTGCGTATGTTGCTGCTGGTAAAGCCCGGTGCCACCCACATTACATGCACCCCTGTATGAAGCAACTCGGTTCGCAAAGCCTCCAGCCAGCCATTAACGGCAAATTTGGATGCAGAATAAGCACTGCGGCCTGGCAAGCCCCTGTAGCCTGCTATGGAGGATAAGCCAACAATAATGCCTTTACGTTCCATGATAGAAGGTAAAGCCAGCTTAGTGCAATATACAGTTCCAAAAAAATTAATGTCCATTACCTGGCGAAGTACCTGTACATCGGCATCCTGCACCAGCGACCGCATAGACACACCGGCATTATTGATAAGAATATCTATACCGCCAAATGTATTGATGGTAGATTGTATAAAATTGTTGCAGTCGTTGTAGTTACTTACATCAGCCACCAGCGTGTGCAACAAATGGCCGGAGTATTGCACCTGCAGGTTATACAATTTATCCTGGTTACGGCCGCAGGTTGCAATTTTAGCACCTAATGGTATCAGGGCGTCAATAAGCGCCTTACCGATACCATCGCTGCCACCAGTAATGGCCACCACTTTATTGTTAAAAAAACTGTTCATCATTACGCTGGCAAAAATAAGTGAGTTAAGCGGCTGTTACTGTATAAAAATTCATGAAAAGATTTTGTTTGCAGCTTTTAAAAACTTTTTTAAAAACTTTTGGATAGAAACCATTTTACCCTATTTTTGCACTCCAATTTTAAAGCCATGCAATACGGGCTTTACTTTTGAAAAGGAGATTCCGTAGCTCAGTTGGTAGAGCAATACACTTTTAATGTATGGGTCCTGGGTTCGAGTCCCAGCGGGATCACAAAAGGAGAAAGTTAATTACTTTCTCCTTTTTTATTTTTACAAAGTTCTATACGCCACACTACATCTTCCCGGCACATAAAAAAAAGCCGCCCGTTTCCAGGCGGCCTGATTGTTGACCACTATCTTTCTATACGTTTAAAAAAATTATTTGGCTGCTGCTGTTTTAGCGGCTACAGCTTTACCATCTGTATTGATTACTTCGGCTTCACCAAGGGGTTTATCTTTGGCAAAGTCCATCAATATTGGCGCTGCCACAAATATGGAGGAGTAAGTACCGGTAACAACACCAATCAGCATAGCAAACGAAAAGCCTCTTGTAACTTCACCACCAAAAACAAACAGGATGAGCAGGGTTAAGAACACAGTCATTGAAGTCATAATGGTACGGCTGAGTGTATCGTTTATAGCCTTGTTAATAATAGTACCCTTATCGCCAATTTTACTACCTCTGCTGTATTCACGTACCCTGTCGAACACAATAACGGTATCGTTCATACTAAAGCCAATTACGGTAAGTACGGCGGCAATAAAGTGCTGGTCGATTTCCAGCGGGAATGGTACTATATCTTTCAGGAATGAAAATACCGCCAGTGTGATGAATACGTCGTGCAGCAGGGCCACAATGGTACCCATTGAATAGCGCCAGTCGCGGAAGCGCAACAGGATATAGATAAATATGATAAGAATAGAGAATAAAGTGGCTTTTACTGCGCCCTTTTTCAAATCTTCCGAAATGGTGGGTTGTACCGTTTGGCGACCTTTAATATTTTTATACGCAAAATCTTCAAAAGTTACACCCGGTGTTACTTTTTTTAATCCTTCGTACAATTTTTTCTCTACGGCATCATCGGCATTTTCAACACCCTTCATGTACGAAGTGGTAATGTTGAGGTGTTTATTATCAATTACCGTTTTGATTACAGGATATTCGCCATCAAATGCATTTTTTAAGTCTTCCCTTACCTCATCTACTTTTACTGACTTTGGTAATTCAACCGTATAACTGCGTCCGCCTTTAAACTCAACCCCCTGGTGAAAACCATTAAAGAAAGAACCAACCCCCAGCAGTAATACCACTACCGAAATGCCATAAGCTACTTTTCGGTACTCAACAAACTTATAGCTGGCATGCTTAAATATTTTTTTAGAAACCGCAGTAAAGTAATTGAAGTGGCGGTTTTTGTTTGTCCAGAAATCGGTGATAAGCCTTGAAACTAAAATACCGCAGAAAAGGCTAAGCGCTATACCAATCATTTGCGTAGTGGCAAAGCCCAGCACCGGGCCAAGGCCAAAAGCAAACAATATTGCTGCAGTAAGAAAAGAGGTTACATGAGCATCGAGTACCGGCGCCATAGAACGCTTGTACCCATCATTAACCGCCGCCTGGTAAGATTTACCTTTGGTTAACTCTTCCTTAATCCTTTCAAAAATAATTACGTTGGTATCTACGGCCATGCCTACCGTGAGTACAAGAGCCGCAATACTGGCCGATGTTAATGTAAGCCCCAGTGCACTTAGTACCCCGATAGTAAACAGCAGGTTAAGTATAAGTGCAATATTGGCCACCCAGCCACCAGTGTTATAATACACCAGCATCAGCGCAAAAATTACGAGGAACGAAATGACAAACGCTTTGGCGCCACCATTCACCGCTTCTTTACCCAGTGTGGGGCCTACTACCTGTTCGGCCACAATTTTAGCAGGCGCATTGGTTTTACCTGATTTTAATATGTTGGCTAAATCCTGTGCTTCTTCAACCGTAAAGTTGCCTGATATTTCGGAGTTGCCGCCTTCAATAGGATTAATCACATTAGGAGCAGAGTACACTACATCATCCAGTACAATGGCAATGGGTTTACCTACATTATCTGCTGTAAGTTTTGCCCATATTTTTGAGCCCAGCGGTGTCATCTGCATTTTTATAGAAGGGCGCCCTTTATCGTCGTAACCCTGGCCGGCTTCTTCCACACCCTCACCTTCTAACTTGGCTTTATCGCTGCCGGGTACTGTTTTAATGGCATATAAAGGATAAAAACGCTGGCCGCCTTTTTCAGATTTTTCTTCGGCACCCAGTAAAAATTTTACATCGCCGGGGAAATTGGCTTTTACCACATCAAGGTTAAAATAACTGGCAAAAAGCCCGGTATCTTTCAACATCACATTGCCAATAGCAGCAGGATATACCGGCTGGCCATTTTTACCCTGCTGGGGCCCCATTGGATTAATGATACGAAGCAGTGCATTTTTATTAGCGCTGGCTTTAGCGGTATCGCCACCTGCGATATAATCTGTGAAGGATTTATCGGCAGCTTCAAGCGCCTGCGACAACTCTCCTATATTATATACCTCCCAAAACTGCAGGTTGGCACTGGCCTGTAAATATTTTCTTACCCTTTCTTTATCGGTAACACCCGCAAGCTCCACGTTGATGATACCCCTGGCTTCATCCAGGTTAATATTGGGCTGGGCCACACCAAACTTATCAATACGTTTTAAAAGTATTTTGTAAGTTTCTTTAATAGCGCCATTGGCAATGCTGTTGATTTTGGTTACCACATCATCATCGCTATCGGCCGTTTTAATGCTGCTGCCGGCTTTTGCAAACAAATCAGAAAGCTTAGCGCCGGGGTTTTGCTGCTTGTAGGCATTGGCAAAAAGTGTGATGTAATTGGCGTCGGTACCAATTTTTTGTGCATTGGCCGTTTGCAATGCTTTTAGTAAAGCTGCGTTTTTGGGATTATTGCTTATCCCTTTTAGCAAGCCTTCCAGGCTTACATCCATGGTTACACTAATACCACCCTGCAAGTCGAGCCCAAGGTTCAGTTCCTGCTCTTTACATTTTTGATAAGTAGTACCCAGCACAGGAAAAATTTCTTTATCCCTTGTACTGTCTAAAATGTGCTGCGACCTGCTTTTTACCAGCAGTTCAAATTCTTCGCTTTTTACCGGCACTGCAGGATATTGTGCTTTTACGATACGCTCTGCCTGGGTTTTTACCTTGCCCTCATAACTGCGTACCACCCAGGTATAAGAAAGTTCCCAAAGTGATATGATGATTAAAGCAATCGAAAAAAACCAAACTATACCTTTCAGTTTCATAATCTGTTACTTTTTTAAGTAGCTGTTTTTTTATAGTTTTTTTAAGAAGTGTGCAAAGATAGGGGAAAAACCTTACCAAGCGCCCCCGCTCATTTTGTGCATTTTAAGGGCATTTCAGGCTAAATTGCCGCATGTTTATACCCAATATTCCGGCGGCTTTGGCCGGCATTTCCTTCCTCCTGTTTACAAGCTGCACCAGCCTCAGGCAATGGGCACAGTTGCCCAAAAAAGAGCCCACCCCCACCCCGGAGCCTGCGCCTGTTGTGGAACCGGTTAAAGACAGCATTCATACAGCCGATAACTTTCTTGAAAACCTGCTGGCCCAATATCCAGAACATTTTAAGGATGTCCTCGAAAAAAGAAACGAACTGAATGTGCAGGTTATCTATACACAGGTAGATCGTGGTGCTAATGGCATTCCTGCATTGAAGCACCATTATTTTAATGTAGACAGCAACCGGTACTTTTACCCCGCCTCTACTGTAAAACTGCCGGTTGCCCTGCTGGCCCTGCAGCGCCTGAATGAGTTAAAAGATAAAAACATCAACAAATACAGCACCCTGCTTACAGAAAAAGCATTAAGCCGGCAAACAGCGGTATTGAACGATCCCACCACTCCGGATGGCCGCCCCTCCATTGCACACTACATTAAAAAGATTTTGATGGTAAGTGATAATGATGCCTACAACCGCCTGTACGAATTTTTAGGCAGGGGCTATATTAACAAGGAGTTGCAAAAAAAAGGATACACCGAAGTACAACTGCTGCACCGCCTGCAGGTGTTTTTATCGCAGGAAGAAAACCGGCATACCAACCCGGTGCAATTTGTAGATAGCCGAAATAAACTATTGTATTACCAGCCCATGCAATACGATACCAATACTTATGCTGCAAGAACAGACTCTATCGGGCAGGCATACTACAGGGGCGACAGCCTGGTACAGCAGCCGATGAATTTTTCGCAACGCAACAAAATATATTTAGAGAGCCTGCACCACATCCTTATCAGCCTCGTATTTCCCAACAAAGTATATGCATCGCAACGCTTTAACCTTACAGAGGATGACCGGAATTTTGTATTAAAATACATGAGCCAGTTGCCCACCGAAAGTACCTGGCCACCTTACAGCGATGAACCGGAAAAATATTATCCTGCTTACTGTAAATTTTTGCTGCATGGCGCTGACAAAGGCGAACTGCCAAAAAATATCCGCATATTCAACAAAGTAGGTGATGCATACGGGCACCTGTTGGATGTGGCTTATATCGTGGACTTTGAAAAAAAAGTAGAATTTTTTGTATCGGCAGTAATATACTGCAACAGCGATGGGGTACTAAATGATGACAAATACGATTACGACAGCATCGGTTTCCCTTTTTTGAAAAACCTTGGCCAGGTATTGTACGATTACGAAATGAAAAGAGAAAAGAAACATGTACCCGATTTACAAGCACTAAAGTTTTTGTATGACAACCCTTAATAAAAAATTCATTTGACACAGTAAATAAAATTACTATATTTACTGCTGTAATAAAAATTGAAAACATGCTCATCCTTACCAATAAAACTGCTGTATATTGCCGTAGCGTTATTTGCTTCATCGCTGGCATATTTATCTTTACCTATTGTTATGCACAATCCCCTTCGCTTGAATGGGCAAAAAAAATCTCAGGGCCGGGCGGCAATTTTTTTGAAATGCCTTCAGCAATTACTGCAGATGCCGAAGGGAATATCATTAGTACAGGTACTTTCCTTGGCAGTTTATTTTTTGACAACAACCAAAGCGCCTGTAGCACTACCGGGTATACTGAAGCAACTTCTTCCATTTATATTCTTAAAACTGATAAATCTGGTCAATGCATCTGGCTTAAAACATTTGCAAGCTATGGTGATGATGTTCCCACTGGCATTTTTACAGATATTGATGGCAACATTTTAATATCCGGCTACTTTTATGGCGAAATAGATCTTGACCCCGGCATCGGCACACATAAGCTTACCACAACATCCGAATCAGACGCAGATGGTTTTATTTTAAAGCTGGACCCTAATGGCAATTTCGTATGGGCAAAACAATTTGCAGGCGCTGGTGTAAACTTTGTAACCTCCATCACTACCGATTTACAACAAAACATCTACCTGCAGGGTGTGTATTGGGAAAATATTGACTGCGATCCCGGTACAGGTGTACATCAGTTTGTTAATACTACCGGCCATGCTACTCTTTTTATAGTAAAATTAAATAGCAACGGCGAATTTAATTGGGCAAAGGATTTCCCTGCTTCGCCAGGAGGATTAATACACACTCAAAGTAAAATCAAAACAGACTATACCGGCGCTGTATATATAGCAGGCAGATATTTTGGAGCAGACAATGATTTTGACCCGGATGAAAACACCAGTTTCCAACTTCAAAATATTGACCCCCAGGAGAAGCAAGGTGTTTTTGTTATGAAATTAAATACAAGTGGAAACTTTGTTTGGGTCAGGGGAATTGGATATAATGCCATCAATTATCCACTTGTTGATATTGACTTAAACGGCAATATTTATTTTACCTGCCCACAATTTTATGGAACTATTGATGCCAACCCGGGGCCGGGTGTACACAATTTTATAAATACAAATGAAAGTAATTTGAGTTGCACCATCAAACTTACAAACGATGGAAACTTTATATGGGCCCGTACTGATTCAATGACTACTCGTGCTACAGATATAGATATTGAAGGCAATTTTTACCAGTTTGGCGAAAAGAGTGGCTGGCATTACCTCAACAAATTAAATAGCGAAAACACCAAATTATGGACTTCAAAATTTGAATGTTCTGCCTGTATGCCAACATCGATTTTTACAGATGTACAAAAAAATATATTTGCCGCCGGTTATTTTACAGGTGCACCCAATTTTTCAACAATCGGTAATAATGAACTTAATCTTCCTACCCCAAACAATGGTTCAGATATTTACATGCTCAGGCTTAACCAGGAGGGAAATATACCCGAAGAATTAATGACATTTAATGGCGAAGGCATTGAGGAACAAAACAAACTACGCTGGAAGAAAAACGAAGCATTCAAACACATTGTGTATTATATAGAAAGGAGTACAGACTCGATACATTTTACGAGTATTGCAAAAACAGAAGCCCAATCGACTGCCAATGCAAACGGCTACTATGAATTTTATGATACTGAGTGTAAACCCGGCCAAAAATTATTTTACCGCCTCAAATACCTTTTCAATGTCGGCAAATCTGCTTATTCCAACACTATTACCGTTACAGCCAAAGAAAAACCAGTAGCAATTGCTTTGAAAAATAGCATTGTAATTGCGCCAAACCCAGTATCAGGTATAGCGATCGTTTTAACCAAAACACCCCTTCAGTCGGCCTCAATAAAACTGGTACATATTGCTTCCGGTAAAAACATGTTACTGCAACATAATATTAATGGCGACAAGATTAATATAAATGCTGCAGCACTACCTAATGGCATTTATCTTGTTGAAATCATTAATAAAGGTGAAAGACTAACCACAAGGCTATTTAAAAATTGAAACAAATAATTGTCTTTGTTTTCATGACTCTTTAAAAAAGACCGCTTTTTTTCATTCCCCCAACTGTATTACATTTACGCCCTAAATATAAAAGGCTATGTCATACAATTTACTCAGGGGCAAAAAAGGAATCATATTTGGCGCACTGGATGAAAAATCCATTGCATGGAAAACAGCGCTGCGCTGTTATGAAGAAGGGGCACAACTACTGCTCACCAATGCACCGGTAGCCATGCGGATGGGCGAAATCAACAAACTGGCAGCGGCTGTAGGGGATGCACCCGTAATACCCTGCGATGTAAGCAGTAACGAAGATGTTACCAACCTTATCAGCAAAGCTGTAGAGCATTTTGGCGGCGGTATAGATTTTATACTGCATTCTATTGGCATGAGCCTCAACGTACGCAAAGGCAAACATTACACCGAATTAGATTATGGCTTTAATGCCAAAACATTAGATATATCTGCCACCAGCCTGCACCGGGTGCTGGCTACCTGCATGAAGCAGGATGCCCTTAACGAATGGGGCAGCGTGGTGGCCCTTACGTATATCGCTGCACAAAGGGTATTTCCGGACTACAACGAAATGGCCGATGCCAAATCGCTGCTCGAAAGCATTACCCGTAGCTTTGGGTATCATTACGGCGTAAAAAAACATGTACGGGTAAATACCATTTCGCAATCTCCAACCCGTACTACGGCAGGCAGCGGTGTAAAGGGTTTTGATGGCTTTATTAATTACGCCGAAAAAATGAGCCCCCTGGGTAATGCCAGTGCCGACCAGTGTGCCGATTATTGCGTAACACTCTTCAGCGATTTAACCAAAATGGTTACCATGCAAAATCTGTTTCATGATGGCGGCTTCTCCTTTACCGGTGTAACACAAGCCGTAATTGAGCAGATGGAAAAATAAATACATACCATACCAGTAAAGCATACACGAAAAAAGCTGCCTGTGGGCAGCTTTTTTCGTGTAACCGGATAATGTTGCGTTAAAACCAAACACCAATGGTAAACCCCATAGCCCTGATGCCGCCCCAGGGGCCCTTCGTTTGTATGGCAGCGCCCTGCTTGCTGATTTGATAATTATCAATCACTTTAAAGGATAAATCATTTTTTAATTCGCCAAGTGCCTTGTCCAGCGCCTCCATATCCACCTCGGATAAATCTCCCGTAAAAACAAGGTTACCCTTTTGTGCACCATAATTAGGCCCGATAGCCCACCAGTCCAGGTAGCCCCAGCTCCCCATCTTCCACTGGCCGCCAAGCTGCAGGCCAAATGTACCAGCGGTAATATTGCCTGAAAAAAAACCGGTTTTAGTTTCATTGGCATATTTAACAGGCAAACCGGTTTTATAATTTGTATGGCTGTAAAATGCACCCAGGTAAAAGCCGTTAAATACACCCCTGCTGCCGGGATACCAACGCAGTTCCGGTGTAATACCTGATGCGCCAAGGCTAAAACTTCGCCTGTCTACAGATTCCTGTCCGGCAAACTGCTCCACTATTTTTCCTAAAACTGCATTTTTACTGTAAGGCATATAGCGCAGGTTGATAGCAGCAGAAAAATGATTGGTTATTTTTCTTTCATACTGTACAGAGATATTTTTAAATACCAATGCCGAGAGATTAAGCTTAATGATATTAGCTGGCCCGTCTGTATCTGCCAACTCATCCTGCTCATCCTGTGCAGCCACAGGTAATGCAGCAGCAATAGCAAAAAGGACACAATAAAAAAAACGAACTGTAGGCATGGAAAAAATTTAAGGCAACTATACAGCAGCAAAAATGCTGCCACGAAAAGCAGCCCACTGCAGAGGCTTTAACGGTGTTTTGAGCGAAACAGTTGAAACAACAGCGCAAAAACTATTACCAGCAAGGCGCCAATTACATTCAACCATAAAAAAGAAACGATATCTGATTTATAAATAACAAACACCAGCAACTCTGCCAGTACCGCTGCCCAAAATACTGCCCCGGCACCCACTCTTTTTATCCAAAAAGCCACTAAAAATATACCGAGTATGACCCCATAAAAAAGAGAGCCCAAAATATTTACCGCTTCAATAAGGCTGTTGCCAATATTATAAGCAAACATGGCGACTATAATACTAAATACGCCCCAGCCCAAAGTATATAAACGGGAAATGGCGTAATCCTCTTTTTCGGTACAGCTTGTATTAATAAATTTTTTGTGAAAATCAATTACAGTACAGGATGCCAGCGAATTGAGTGCAGCGGCTATGCTGCCCCAGGAAGCTAAAAAAATAACAGCTATCAGTAAACCTACTAATCCTTTAGGCAAATGATCTACCACAAAACGCAGGAAAATATAGTTGGTATCATTGGCATCATCGCCGGGCAGGGCTTTTGTAAGGGTTGCTTTATACTGGCTGCGGAGTTGGCTGCGTACCGCTATATTGGCGCTGCCGGCAGCTGCATTGTACTGTTGCTCTATCCTTAACAACGAGTCTTTATACACTGTTTTTTGTGCCGCTGCCACCCTTGTAGCATCAAAAAAAACCGGCGCTTTGTGATACATATAAAAAGAAAACACCAGTATGCCTACCAATAAAATCAAAAATTGCATGGGTACTTTTACCAGTCCATTCATCAGCAGGCCAATTTTACTTTCCCGGTCATTCTTTGCCGTTAGGTAACGGCCCACCTGGCTTTGATCAGTACCAAAATAACTGAGTGCCAGGAAGAACCCGCCAATTACACCACTCCAGATATTATACTTATCCTTCCAGTCGAAATGGCCATTGTTCATACCTGTGGTAATGATATTCATACGCCCCTGCTGGCCGGCTGAACGCAGGGCATCGGCAAAGCCCATATCACCCGGCAACAGTTTTACCACTATATACCCGGCCAAAAACATACCGGCAATAATGATGATGAGCTGTAACTGCTGGGTGTAAGCAACAGCTTTGGCACCGCCACTCATGGTATAAATGATTAACAGGCCACCCATCACCAGGTTGGTATAATAAATATTCCAGCCGAGCAGTGAACTTAAAATGATGGAGGGTGCGTAAATGCTGATACCGGTAGATAAGCCTCTTGAGATTAAAAAAAGTGCCGAAGTGAGTGTTCTTGTTTTTACATCAAAGCGTTTTTCTAAAAACTCGTAAGCCGTATATACCTTAAGCCTGCTGAATGCCGGTACAAAAAAGATGCATATAACGACCATGGCTATAGGCAATCCAAAATAATACTGCACAAAACGCATCCCATCGGTATAGGCCTGCCCGGGAGCACTTAAAAAAGTAATGGCACTGGCCTGGGTACCCATAATACTCAGCAGTATCAAAAACCAGGGCATTGAGTTATTGCTTAAAAAATATCCATGCAGGTTTTTGGTATGTGTACTTTTATACACCCCATAAATGATGATGGTGCATAAGGCAGCAATCAATATTATCCAGTCGATGGTACTCATGTAGTGCAGCCGCTGCTTACTTAAAATGTATGGTGATGAAATAATACAACATTACCTGCAACAGTAAAAACAACAGTACTGCTACATACCATTTACGCCAGTATGATTTTTCATTATGCATTAAAGGCCATGTTGGTGGTTTGTTATCCGAAAAAAAATTATACACTTTCAATAACCGTTGTCCCTGTTGCTAAAGAACCGCTGCCTAATCTTTCTTCGCTTTTGATTTAAATACAGGCCGACGCAGCTCCTCTAACTTAGCTTTAGGATCCGGGTATTTAGCCACTAAGTTGGCAAAAAGCCTGTAAGCCCCCGGCACACCAGCAGGTAACTGCCTGAAAAATACCAGCCCGGTATAAACAAAGCGTCCCCTGCCATAATCTGCCGTAATGAGGCTGCCATCCTGTTCGATCGTTTCACCCACATCTTTCATGCTCAGTACCCGGCGGTAGCTGCTGTCTATTTTATCCGCATGATAAATACTCCGCTCCTGCACCCAGCCTTCAAAATCTTTTGCAGTGATTGTGTTGGGATAATGCAATACCGGGTGATTGGGTATTAAAAATTTAACCGGGGCATTTTCGTCGGTTACCCGGTTGCGGCTGATGGCAAAATCGTATGGGCCTATTTTACTTTTGATATTGCTGATAAAATTACTGGTATTGTATTGCGTTACCAGCACACCGCCTTCCCTTACATAATGCATCAAAGCGGCATATACATTATTCATCCAGTCGTTAGTATTATAAGCCCTTACCCCCGTTACAACCGCATCAAACTGTTTCAGGTTTTCAACGGTAATATCTGCTTCTTTCAGCAGGGTTACTTTATAACCAATTTGCTCCAGCGCCTGCGGCACTTTATCGCCTGCACCGGCAATATAACCGATATGCTTACCCGTAATTTTGATATCAGCCAGCAGTATTTTTTGTGTGGTTGGCTTAAAATATCTGATAGAAGGAATATGATCATAATCTATCTCTGTAATATCGTTATAAGCCTTTCCCTTACTGTCTTTAAAAGAAATTTCCGTAAGCTCCTGCTGCAGGCCATTACCGGCTGTACTAATATCTACAGCGCTGGTACCGCTGTATTTTGCACCTCTTGTTAAATGAAACAATGGCTTATTGTCTTCAATAGTGGTATCCAGCCTGCTGCCATCCGTAAACAGGCGATACTTTTTGGTAAGGCTGTGGTTACCGTTGCCAATTTTAAACACAGCCAAATGCGGACTAACCTCAAGTGTTACAGGAGGCACTACATATACCGGCTGATAAATTTCACCTTTAACAGGGTCAGTAAATTTATACCGTACCGGTTTTGAAAAACTGAATTCAGTATTATGAATAACTACTTTAAATGTTGCGCTGAGCGGCTCATTTTCTGCCATACCTATCCAGTCCTGCCTGGCTACATTAAAGCTGCCCTTATCCATCGGCTGCTGCAGCCAGTAGGGTTGTGTAAGAGCTGTTTGTGGTGAAATATAAAATGTTTCGGTTACGCTGTGGTTGGTATTTGGCTTTATCTCCTGCAAGTTGTTGCTGTATGTTATCCATTGCATCTCCACCCTGCTTACATCAGCATGCATGCGGTTATTGAAACTGAAACTGATTTTTAAACTATCGCCCTGCACTGCATACTGGCTGTTGGCAATAGCTTCGGCAAAAATACCGCTGCTGTTTTCAATGGCCTGTTGTATTCCAGGCAGCTTTTGCTGTTTCCAGTAGCTATTGGGTAATTGCTGTACAGTACGATACAAGTCAACCAGGGCAGGCAACGAGGCAGATGGCTGCTGTGTGTTGTAAGCGTTGATGATGGCAGTAATTTTTTCTGTAAGCTGTGGCTGCTGTTCCCTTGTCCAGCCAGCATCCACGCCATCCATTAAATCGTTTACCGGCTTTGAACCTTTTATGGTTTCAAAATATTCCAGCGAAAAGCCCCGCTGTGCCGGTACGCCAAAGCCCTGGCTTTTGTGCTGGCTGCGGCTGAGTGCGGCTATTTCACCATAACTTTTTCCAAGCAGGGGGTTGTACATTCCTACATCTGTTTTAAACTGGTCGTCACGCTGGGTGTTACCACTGCCAAAGTTGAAGGTATTCCACAGCAGGCGTTTAGCCTGCCAAACGGTTACGCCTAACTGTAGTTGTTCAGGAAATTTTTTAGGATCGGCTGCAGCATCAAAAGCCTCACTGGCCAATATAGCCGAAGCCGCATGGTGCCCGTGCCCTGCCCTGCTGTCGCCGGGAAAACGTGTAATGATTACATCGGGCCTGAATTTACGAATCACCCACACCACATCACTTAATATTTTGTTGTGGCCCCAGGTGGCTATGGCTTCATCTGCCGATTTGCAATAACCAAAATCGTAAGCACGGGTAAAAAATTGCTCGGCACCGTCTATCCTTCTTGCGGCTAATAACTCCTGCGTTCTTATCAACCCTAAATCAATGCCCTGCTCATCGCCAATTAAATTTTGGCCGCCATCGCCACGGGTGAGACTAAGATACCCGGTACGATACAGTTTTTCGTTGGCCAGGTAAGCCAGCAGCCGGGTATTTTCATCATCCGGGTGGGCCGCTACATATAGTACAGATCCCAGTACATTCAGTTTTTTTAACTGCTGCAGTATTTCGGAGGATGTATAGGTTTTTGGAGATTGTGAATGGCCGTTTAACCATAATACAGCAAAAAAAATAAATAGGCCGGTGTGCTTCATACCTGTTGTTTATATAACAAAAATAGGCGATTGCCATAAGTGGCAACCGCCGTTTATACATCTGTTGTAAGTAAAATGTTAAAGCCGCATCTATATTATTCCGCATCTAAATCGGCCTCTGTACTTCAGTGGCCCGAAAAGAAAACTGCATTACTGAGCAGCAGCTTACCGCTTTCCCAAAAATTGCGGAAGATGGGATTATCCGGTAAATACACAATGCTGCCTTTACCATAGCCCTGCTCTCCAATCATCAGGGCATCTTTAATTTTATCTTTTATTTTACTGCCTACAAAGCCGGCCGTATAATTATCTTTTTTAATCACTCCCACATTCCAGCCATCCTTTAAAAATTCATATACATTATCATCCTGCTTTAAAGTGTAAAAATATTTGCCCAGGCCAAATGCCAGCGGATGTGTGGTATCTAAATCGATGCGATAGATAGCCCCGGCTATATAACTTTTGATACCATCATGTTCGTTTTCGGCAAACAATTTTAAATCTTCATAGCTTGGTTTTGCCTCTTCTTCTTTCTTGTCTTTGTCATCTTCTTTTTTCATTTTTATACCAAACTCTGCACCTGCCATTTGGTTTACGGCATTTTCAATGGCCACCAGCCTGCCACCCTGTTTCAGCCAATCCTTTAAAAAACCTGAGGCATCTTTGTCACTTAAAAATTTATAACGGCCTCCTGGCACAATCAGTACATCAATGTTTTTCAAACTTACGTTAGCCAAATCTTCAGCATTGATAAGGGTAATGGGATAATCTAACTGCTGATCAAACAAATGCCACACTTCACCTGCACTTTCGGCCCAGGCCCCTTTGCCGGTAACCATCGCCACGCTGGGCTTTTTGATAAACCGTACTTTGTGGCTGCCAAAGTCAAAACCACTATCCATAAAGCCTGTACTGATAGGGGTTACAGATGCCTTAAACTGCAGGGCAGCCTGCTGTAGTTTATCAATTTTATCTTCATTTCCTTTGCGGAGCACAATTAAGGTGCCCCTGCCGAATTTTTTTTCTGCTACTGTAAAATCGTATTCGGCAAAGCGCACTTTGATACCGGCATTTAGCAATGCTGCCAGCATTTTGGCTTCTTCAAAAGAGTTATAATTAATTAAATACCCGTAAGCATCTACAGGAATAACGGCAGGCGTTACCCCGGTAACTGTTTTGGATGCAGGTGTTATTTTTTCTTTTACTGCATAAGCCTGTAAACCGTAAGCATAAGGCATGGCCCAGGCAGTGATATCATAAGTAGCAGAATCCACCAGTTTTGATTTAGGTTCAAACAATACTTTGGCCAATACCCCTTTAGGCTGGTAGGTACTTATCAGCAGGCTGTTATTAGTAGTGAAGCTTTCTTCCTTCTGGGTAAAATAGTTAAAGCCTTTCAGCACCTGGCCGCTGCTGTAGCTGTATTGTATTCCATTCACATCCAGCAGTTTTTTCAGGCTGCTGATTTTGCTGTTCCCGGTTTCAGTTACTACAAATGTTTTGTATTCGCCAACACCATTATTGTTGCTGTTATCAAAAAACTGTTTAAAGGCATTTACCAGCTTGTCTTTATGCTGGCTCACTACTTCCAGCGTACTGAAGCTGGTGCTGTAGTGGTGGTCAATCCTGTCTTTCAGCGTAAGCGTATCACCGGTATGGGTAATTACAGCCGTGCTGGCACGGGAATGACCACCCTGTTCAAACGTCATACCAATGGCACCATTATAAATGGGATAGGTATCGCCGTAAGAGGGGTAAAACAAATCAAATACTTCTTTGGTAAAAAACAGCCAGCCGTTGGCATCAAAATATTTGGCATTGTTTTTACCCAGCTCCACCTGGAAGCTGCGCTGGAAAGGTGTAATCACTTCATGATAAGGCTGTGCTGCAGGTGCAAAATAGTAGGGACTGTTGTACCCCTGCTCGTGGTAATCGCTGTGTACATGCGGCATCCACTGGTTGTACATTTTAATGCGTTGCTGGGTTTCTATTTGTGTTTGCCAGGCCCAATCCCGGTTAAGGTCAAAATTATAATGGTTGGTTCTGCCGCCGGGCCAGGGCTCCATGTGCTCCCTTGCGATGGGATCAGGGTTTACTTTTTTACCCATCATTTGCGCCTGCCAGTGTACATAACGGTCACGTCCATCCGGGTTAATACAGGGATCAATCAGCACTACGGTGTTTTTTAAAAAATCCTTTGTTTGCATATTGGCAGGATTCAGCAATTCATACAATACTTTCATGGCCACTTCGCTGCTGCTGGTTTCGTTGCCATGCACATTGTAGCTTAGCCACACAATGGCGGGTGCATTTTTTACATCAGCAGGTTTATCACTGAGCATACCGGTAAGGCGCAGGTTATTTTCCCTTATTTCGCCAAGCCTGTTCATATTTTCAGCAGAAGCTACATGAGCCAGTAACAGCGGCCTGCCTTCATTGGTGCTGCCATATTGCACCAGCTTTACCTGGGTGGGTAAGGTAGCAGCCACATAATTAAAATACTCCACAATTTTATAGTGCGGTGTATATTTACTGCCAAGCGGATAGCCTAAAAATGCATCCGGGCTTTTTAAGTTTTGGGCAAAGAGAGCGGTACTGCCAATAAAAACGGTTAACAGACATACAAATCTTTTCATAAAAGAGCAGTTAATTTTAGTGCAATAATTTTTTTACGATGATCATACGAGCTTTTGGGATAGCCCTGTTTGTTTTTGTGTATGCACAAAGTACAGCACAAATCAATCCATACCATTACCGCTTACAAAAAAATATTAGCGTAAGCCG
Source organism: uncultured Chitinophagaceae bacterium (assembly GCA_937873715.1). Classification (GTDB taxonomy): domain Bacteria; phylum Bacteroidota; class Bacteroidia; order Chitinophagales; family Chitinophagaceae; genus Ferruginibacter. Next base: position 54,117 of record CALMYJ010000027.1, on the reverse strand, counting down.
TGGCGCTGTGGTGAGTGCACACCCCCTGGCCAGCGAAGTTGGTGTGGCTATCTTAAAAAAAGGCGGCAATGCCGTAGATGCAGCCATAGCGGTACAATTGGCACTGGCAGTAGTATATCCCGGCGCCGGTAATATTGGCGGCGGCGGCTTTATGGTGGCACACCTGCGTAACGGTAAAAATATTGCCCTTGATTTTAGGGAAACCGCACCTGCAGCCGCTTCAAGAGATATGTACCTCGATGCAGCAGGAAATCCTCAACTGCAGTTATCGCAGGATGGGCATTTATCCGCAGGCATACCCGGTACCGTTGCCGGCCTTTTTGCCAGTATGAAGTATGCAAAACTTTCATTTAAAACATTGATACAACCTGCTATCAGCCTTGCCGAAAAAGGATTTGCATTAACTGAAGAACAGGCTGCCGATTTTAACGAATACCAAAAAGAATTTGAGCAACTCAGCAGCCTGCCCGTTGCTTTTGTAAAAACTGCTCCCTGGAAGGCTGGAGATACCCTTATACAAAAAGATTTGGCCAACACTTTAAAACGCATCCGTGATTACGGGCAAAAAGGATTTTATGAAGGTGAAACAGCTAAACTGATTGTGGCCGAAATGCAAAAAGGCAGGGGCATTATTACACTGGCTGATTTAAAAAACTATACCGTGAAAGAAAGGGTGGCAACGGAGTTTGACTATAAAAACCACCATATTATTACCATGCCCCTGCCCAGCAGCGGCGGTATTATACTGCAGCAGATGATGGGGATGATTGAAGATAAAAATATAGCAGCTCTTGGCTTTCAAACCGCTGCCAGCGTACAATTGCTGACGGAAGTGGAACGCCGGGCTTATGCCGACCGTGCCGAATACCTTGGCGATCCGGATTTTGTACAAGTGCCTGTGCATACGCTGGTAAGTAAAAAATATATTGCAGCAAGAATGCAGGATTTTGAACCCGGTAAAGCAGGCAGCAGCGCTATTGTAAAAGCAGGCAACATTAAAGAAAGCGAAGAAACCACACACCTGAGTGTAATCGATGCTGCCGGCAATGCGGTAAGCGTAACCACCACCCTCAACGGGCACTTTGGCAGCCGCACTGTGGTAAGCGGCGCCGGATTTTTGTTAAATAATGAGATGGATGATTTTAGTATTAAGCCCGGTGTGCCCAATATGTATGGCGCTGTTGGTAATGAAAAAAATGCCATAGCGCCGGGCAAACGCATGCTCAGCAGTATGACGCCTACCATTGTATTAAAAAACAATAAACCCTATCTAGTGGTGGGTACACCCGGTGGCACCACCATACCCACCAGTGTGTTTCAAACATTGGTAAATATTATTGAATTTGGGATGAATGCTGAAGATGCCGTGAACAAACCGAAGTTTCATCACCAGTGGTTACCGGATATAATTTATGTTGAAGAGGATTTTGACAGCAATACCGCCAGCCAGTTAACAGCAATGGGTTATACCCTTAAACCCAGGGAGCCTATCGGCCGTACCGAACTGATACAGGTGCAGGGCAAAAAAATTATTGCCGTTGGCGATAAGCGTGGCGATGATTCGGCGGCGGGGTATTAAAATAATCTACCCGATTTCCCAGGTATCTCCTACTAAGTATTCAATCTTAGCAATTGCATGTAAAATAAAAAGCACTAATTCGAAAATAATCCGAATTAGTGTATCATTTTCTACATTTAGTTCAAGTTTTCAAACAGAAGAAAGTTTGTTATCCTCCCGGAAGTGATGGATAATGTTTTTGGAAGGAGAAAGAAAATTGTTATCAGTAAACGATAAGGCCACTCCTCATTTTCCGTTGTTCTTGGTACAAACGGGGAAAAGGCATTGTAGCAAAGCAGGATAAGCTTATCTATTTCTAATACCCAAAATTTTGCAGCAACTGCGGATTAGCATCTTTCACCCACTGCGGATAAGGATACAACTCACATTTACCCGCCGTAAAATTGCTGGCAAAAAATAACAGGGTGGCAGTAAGTATATTGCTACCGGCGTTTGCGGTATTCGTCCAGTTTACACGGGTGGCCCCGGGCATAACCATAAGCGCCGCAGGATGATAAAGTGAATTCACCCACATAGCACTGTTATCGGCAGTTGTGCCGGTAAAATAATACATGTACAACGGCAGACTTTCATAAGGCGCTTCTTTATTGGCCATCTTGTTGATATTGCTCCTTGTTTCCAAAATTTTTGTTTCAAGCAAATTCCAGCGGATTAAATCAAACTTACGGATACCCTCACCCCCAAACTCAAGCGCCCTCTCCTTAACGATGGCATTAAAAAAATCCGACTTACCGGTTGGCGTCATTCCAATCAGTGCTGCATTATTTCCATAGCCCCTTTTCCTTACTTCTTCAAAAGCTTCGATGGCGACAGTTGTAGGTCCGTTATTTAATTCGTTGTCGGCTTCGGCAAACATCAGCAGCACATCAGCAAAACGTATCAGCGGCCAGTTAAGTCCAAAATACTGGGCGGTGCTTGTTGGCGACACTTCCGGGTTCGTAATCCAGTTACGCCTGAATTTTCCATCTCTAATTTGATGCAGGGCCACGCCGGTTTTGGTGATATTATCCGTTCCCACATCGTAAGGTGCTGCCGTTACATCCCTCCGGGTATCGGCACTGTCAAAAAGATAAAAATAAGTTGGCAGTAGTCCTATAGCTGCGGCACCCTGGCCCCCTGCTCTTGGGCCATTATAATAACCCAGTTTACTATTAGATTGCCCTGTGAGATTTTCCATTTTTACCTGCAACATTATTTCGCCGGAGCCATCATCTATTTTATGTGCACAAATTACTTCCTGCCAAAGCGTTTTATAAGCAGTTGCAAGCGTATGCTCCTCCCTTTTATGCATCAGGCTTAAACATTCATCTTTGGCCACCTGGTAGTAATTCAAATAATCGCTGCGGCGCCTCATGGTTCCATCCTGCCTGAGGGCATAGCCACCGGCAAACAATGCAATCCTTGCCCTCAGTGCTTTTGCAGAGCCTTTAGTGATGCGCTCGTCAAGGGTATCGCCAAGGGTAGCTAATTCACTCTTCCAGGGCAGGTAATCCTCGGCAAGTAAAAGCTCGTTCAAAATTTTATCGTAAGTGCTGTCCCGGTCTGTATTGCCTCCCAAATTAGGCGCCGCAAAAGCCTGAAAAGTAAAAGCAGGCGCTATAGTGGCACTGTCGGTATAAGGCACATCACCCCAATGTTTAATCAACTCAAAATAAAGCAATGCCTTTAATGTTAGTGCTTCGCCATACCATCGCTTTGCATTTTGCACCGCTGTGGCCGAGCCGGAAGCCGAAGCTATCTTCAACCCAAAAAATTTTATACAAAAATTTGTTTTGAAAATAGAAAAATACAACCGGTTAAAAGGAGCAAGCAAATCCATATTAGAAGGAGACAAATCATACCGTGCCAGCGAACGCCTGCTATTATCGTGGGCGCCACCGGAAATAAGCATAGTTTCGTCATTATCCACGGTATAGTAACTGCTGAGCCTGTTGCCATAGGCAGCATCACCCGACAGTAAAACATACGCATCTTTTAAATATTGCACCATACTATCCAGCAGGCAGAGGTTGCGGCATACCACATCGCCTTCAATTAACGGGGCATGAATGGTGCCGCCAAGCACATATACATCAGTGTTGGCATCGGGCACTTTGCCGCAGCTCCAGTTGGCAGGGTTTTGCCAAAGTGAGTCAGCTGCGCCGGTCCATATACAATCTTGTGAAAAGCTGGCCTGGGTAAATAATATTGCCGTGGCAATACTAAGCAGTAGTTGCTTCATTATGTTTTAAGGGTTGTTTGCAGGTTTTAGTTAAGGCTATAAAAATATACGATCTTCTGCTTACTATTGCTTTAACAGCAATTTTTTATCCGCCAATAATAATAACTGTGCGCCGTTGCTTAGCAGCAGGCTGCGTACTGCCGCATCGGCACTAATAACCGGTGTGCCTGTATTTATAATTACATCCGTATTTTCATCCGGAACGGTATTACAACTCCAGTTGCCGGCTGTATGCCAGTCGTTGCTTAAAGCCCCCGTCCATGTACTGGTAAATTTAAGCGTATAGGCATTGCTGTTGCTGCCATCAGCCACACAACGAAAACGATAGCCGTTCCAGCTTGTGGGTATATTACTCAACTGCAGCACTTTGCTGTTGGTGCCCGAAAAATTACTGTTGTTGCTGATATTGGTAAAACAATTACCGGTACCGCAGGTATCCCACTGCCACTGGTAACTGGCACCCGAAATGCTGGAATACAGGGTGGCTGCCGGGGATGAGGCACATATCACCGGCAGGTAATTTTCGTTGAGTTTGGTAAGCCAGTAAATGGCATTCAATACCATTTGCACACCATCTGCAGTAACTGTGGAATAGGAAGAGGAGTTGATACCAATTTGTATAAAATCCTGGGGCACGGTAATACCGGCAATAGATATACCTGCCGGCATCTGCAGCACACTCACCTGTGTGGGATTATTTTTTACGGCAGCCAGTGATGTAACCGTACCATTTACCGGTGTGGTAAAAAATGCCGGATTCATATACGTTAGTCCTTTGGCTTCAAGTACCGAGGCAAGTACCTGCACTTCATTACCATTCACAAAATTTACAGCTTTAAATATCGGGTGTGTGGTATCGCTTACCACAATATTTGTTTCGCTGGTATTTTGACCATAGGCCGTGGTAGAACTTGTCCAGCCCCAGGCACCGGTGGCTATGCGGTACGAATGTACTTTCATCATCAGCAAAGGCTTATTAATACCCCGTAAAGCCAGTACACCGGGTGCCACCGAGTTAGGCACTTCACTAAAAACAACAGCATCATAAGGGTTGTAATCTATACCGGTTTGGTTGGCATTAATTTCTGTTACCATCAAATTGGTATCAGCGTATAAAGCCGGCAGTATCCTGGTATCGTTGCTGTAGGTGGCGCCGGTGGGGTCAGTTACATAAGCAATTTTTTTACGGGAAAAATTAAGACTGAAAGTGGCGGTAATATTTTTGTCGGCAGTAAGCACCAGTGTAACAGGATTGGTGAACCCGGTTAAACCGCCGCTCCACCCGGCAAAGCTGCCGGTAGTGGCATTAGCGGTAAGCGTAACGGTGGTACCCGGCGTATATACGCCACCGGGAGGATCAATGCTAACCGTTCCTGAACCACTACCTGCAATATTTATATTCAGGCTTACTGTTTCATTCAGCGACCAGTTAAAATTATCCTTCCTGAATTTTTTAAACTCGTTGCGACTTAAGGCTTTTGCTTCATTCCCATCATTATAATAATCCACCGTACCATTATCGCTGATTAGTTCAACATGCAGCAGGCTGTCGCCCTGCACATCGGCAATCACGGCTTCCGGATGCCCGTCTGCATCACCATCTCCCGATACCTGTGCCAGTTGCGCTAAACCGCCGAGGTACAATTTTTGTAAACGGGCATAGGTTGAAGTTGTACTGATGGGGTTTGCTCCCGGATTATCTGGTACGGCTCCATCCCATACATATACTTCGGGTGTGCCGCCACCGGTAAAGGAACCGGCAACGATAATATAGTGGCCGTTATTGAGCCTTTCAATACTGCGGATACCCAGGCCACCGAGGTCAAACAAAATCGGCTCGGCAATATTGGGCAGTGCTACTGAAGGCCCCGTAACATTCATGATTGTTTCAAAATTGGTAACCGGGGCAAGGATAGCATATTTCCTATTAGTACTGTTAGGGGCAGTACCTTTTACCGGCACACAAGGTGCCCTGAAGCCGATATAGGCCATTTCGCCGCCGGTAGCAACGGTAAGTCCTTCCACATTAAAGCCATCAATTCGCTTGGGTATTATACCGCTGGCTGCCGATGCAGAAAAGTTCCACCCGTTGCCGTTACCCCAGTTGATTAATGCACTGCGAAACTGCGTGGAATAGCTTTTTACCGTTAAGGTGGCATTGGCACCATCACCGGTAATATCGGTGGCTATCACCCTGTTCCTGTCGGGCTTAAGGTTGCCGCTTTTACTATTACCGAGAGAGCCAATCCAATAGATACGCTTACCGGCATTGTGTTGTATGCTAATGGATGACCCCTCAAGGTCGCACTCTTCCGAAGCACCAACGGCTGCGGTAATATCAAGAGCATAAAGTTCTTTACCAGATTCACTACGGTGGTACAGCCGGAGGCTATTGGTTTCATCATCGGCTACAAACATATAATTGCTGTCGATGGCAGAGGCTGCGGAAGCATCGGCTGCCGATGTGTGCCAGGTGGTGATTTCGGGTTTAAAAGATGCCGCTGATGCCGCATAGTTGATGGTATATTTGGCTGAACTACCTGCACTGTTTACTGCCGTAAGCCCAATGCTGCTATACCCAACAGCAGCAGGTATTATTTGTACAATTGTTTTACCATTGCTTTTTGTTACCACCACATTGGCCAGCGGCACCACGGTAGTGTTACTGCTGGTAACCTGCAGGTTGGCACTGGTGCTGGATACCGTAAATACGATTCCATTTATAGCGGCAGGGTCGGTGGGATCGTTGAGCACACCACTAACATAGGAGGTTTTACCACTACCGGCTTCAATCGTTACATACGGCTTCGATGTACCGGTGTAGGCCGGCTGCACCGCATCTGCACTGAGTACCGGTATCGCTACCTGCTGAAAATTAGCGCTAACATTTTTATCTGCATTCATGGTTACAGTTGTAACGGCATTGCTGCCCGTAGCATCGCCGCTCCAGTTTAGAAACTCAAAACCATTATTTGGGATAGCGGTAATCGTTACAACACTGTCTGGCGCATACAACTCATTATCTGGCGATTTAATTATAGTGCCTGCCACCGGCGCAGGCAATACGGTAGTGTTTAAAGCATATACACCACAGCCGCAGGTTTCCGGCGATTGCAGGTTGGCGCCTGCCCCACAGCCGGTATTGCTTACAATTGATTTAACGAGGTTAGCGGGGGTTATATTTAAAGTATAAGGCGGTGTAAAGGCAGTGCCACTCCCCGAGGTGTTACCGATGGTGTTGGTAAATATATTATTCCTTGCGGTGATGGCCGTAAAATTATTGGCCATCAGGTCTATCGGGCTTCTTACGTTTTCAAACACATTGCTTTCTATCAGCAAATCAGCTTCAAAGCCTGCCTGGATACATTGAGCAGCAGCGGTACTGTTAAACAGGTTGTTCACCATGTGTACTTTACCAAAGCGTACCCTGGGCATACGGGCCCTGCAGCCTTCGGCCCACCAGCAATACTGCATGGTGATACGCAGCTTGCCTCTGTCGCCAAAATCATCATCGCCGGAGCCGAAAAGATTGGAAAAACGATGGTCGTTAGAGCCGCCGGGGCCACCGGGAATGGCCGGCTTTTTATAAGTAAATTTACACCAGGTAACAGAAATAAAATCGGAGCCGGATTTAATGTCAAGATTACCATCCATGCCATCCTGGAATTCGCAATGGTCTACCCAAATATTAGTGCAGTTATCCAGGGTCATATTGTCCCAGCCATCGGCATCGTATGCAGCAGGGCCTTCAAAAATTATGTTGCGGAAAATAATGTTGCGGCAGCGGCGAAGGGATAATATGCCGGAATTATTAGCCGTAAGATTGGCTGATATCAATTTGGCCCCGGGCAGGCCAAATACTGTTTTATTGGTTATATCCGACATATTGATACGGCCACCCGATGGCACTGTAATTTCACCCGAAATATGTATCACCCTTACTGTAGACGACAGCAAAGCGGTGCGTAAAGCAGTATAGGTGCTGCACACTGTTGGTGCCACGTTGCCGCCCCCGGTTACTCCGCCATTTTGTGAGGCCCAGCCTATTGGCGCACACTTATCCTGCCCAAAAGAACGGGTAACTAGTAACAGAAGAAAACTACACTGGAGAAAAAACTGTACAAAACGCTTCATAAATGGCAATGCCTGTTTTTGGAATGGTATTAATTTTTTCCAAATGGAAAATTTAAATGGTTACAGGCTATCAGGCAAGTGTTGTACCAAGACGCTGTAAATTAACGAAATGTAGTCCCGGGGCAGCATATTTTTATGCAAACGATGCCAGTAGCAAACAAAAAAAATGCAGTGTTAAACTGCATTCCGTTAATTTATTCATCAGGAACAAAATTATTGCCGTTTTGCCGGCATACAGTGTACAGCACCGGGTGCTGTACTATTTAATGGTTCTTCTTATCTACAATTTTACTTTAACCACCAACTTTTTTACCGGGCCGGTCCCAATCATGGGGCCATGCACATCTTCGGGATAAAAAATGGCAAACTGTCCTGGATTTAGCTGGATGTAAGTATCCGGCTGTGTAACATTGTAAATGGTTACATCCTTTTCGGCATTGTAAGGAATTTTTATATCAGTACATTTTTCCCTTGGGCTCCAGCCTATTTGTTCGGTTCCTGAAGGACACACCTGTATATCAATATAATTATCGTGTGCTTCGTATTTAGCATCACCTGCAGGCACCCCGTCTTTTGCTGAAACGGATGCATGTAACGCTTTGCCATCTATTTCAAACTTACCTGCCTCAAGTGTTTCAAGATTAAGACTATTTACAAACTCAAATGCTTTGGCAAATGAAGGATGGAGGCTGATATAACGCTGTGCATTTTGTAAGGAATCAACAATCATACTGTATTTTTTAAAAAATGCCCTTCCCGGAAAGAGAAGGGCCTGATTGAAAATAAAACTCTATAACCAAGACAAAACCCGTAGTTGAATTTCTGTGGGGATTACAGAAATTATCTTTGCACCCTTCCGCTGCCATCGCCTTTCACCAACTCTTTTACATCACTAAGTGTAGCGTGGTTTAAATCTCCCGGAATGGTATGCTTAAGTGCAGATGCAGCCACACCAAATTCAGCAGCATCCTTCATCGGCATGCCGGTTACCAGCCCGTAAATAAGGCCGCTGGCAAAACTGTCGCCACTGCCCACACGGTCTACAATACGCACATTATATTTTTTGGTGTGGTAAAACTCGTTGCCATCGTATACCAGTGCACTCCAGCCGTTATCGCTTGCACTGTAACTTTCACGCAGGGATGAAGCGATAAATTTGAAACCAAATTTGTCTTTCATCTGCTTAAATACATCTTTAAAGCCATCTAGGTTTAATTCGCCTTTGGTAACATCAGTATGGGCAGCTTTAAAACCCAAAGTGGTATCCGCATCTTCTTCATTACCGATACAAACATCTACATACTGGCAAAGCCTGCTCATTACTTCACGGGCTTTTTCCTTGCTCCACAATTTTTTACGGTAGTTAAGGTCTATGCTTGTTGTAATACCTTTTGCTTTGGCAGCTTTAAGGGCAGCTTCGGTTAATGCAGCCGCTTTATCACTTAATGCAGGGGTAATACCTGTAGTGTGGAACCAGTCGGCACCATCAAATATTTTGTCGAAATCAAATTCTGCGGCATCCACTTCGGCTATTGAAGCACCGGCACGGTCGTAAATAACCTGTGAAGCCCTCATGGAAGCACCGGTTTCGAGGAAATAAATACCCAGCCTGTCGCCGCCACGGGCAATATGCTGTGTATCTACACCATAACGACGCAGGTGGTTGATGGCCGACTGACCAATAGCATTGTTGGGCACTTTGGTTACAAAAACACCTTGTTCACCATAATTGCAGATAGCTGCCGCCACATTGGCTTCGCCACCACCATAAGTAACATCAAAAGTATCGGCCTGAACAAATCTTTTAAAATCGGGGGTTGACAAGCGGAGCATTATTTCACCTAACGTAACTACTTTTTTGGGCATAATCGTTAAAGATTTTTTACTTTGGTTTTTAAAAGTGGAGCAAATCTCTGGCTTTATTTGAGAAAACTATAATGATTGGGGATAAAAAATTACGCCATCGTTTGCGGAACTGTGCCTCAGGCAGTTGTCAACGATTGCGTAAAAAATTCATATCCTGCACACAATTTGAACTAACATTGTTGCCCAATAAAAAAGCTGTATGAACACGAAAGAAACAATACTGAAACTCATCCCGGAACAGGGAATTCTTCCGCTTTATTTTTACAAAGACACCGAGGTTACGCTTGAAGTACTGCGTGCCATTTACCGTGCCGGTATCCGCACGGTGGAATACACCAACCGTGGCGAAGCCGCATTGAACAATTTTAAAGCCATGCGCAACCTTTGCGACACCGAATTAAAAGGCATGTACCTCGGTGTAGGCACCATTAAAAACGGCGAACAGGCCCAGGCTTTTATTGATGCCGGTGCTGATTACATCATTTCTCCCGGCCTGGTGCCTTCGGCAGCCGAAGTGGCCGACAAGCACAATATGCTGTGGGTACCCGGCTGTATGACGCCATCTGAAATTATTGCCGCCGAAACTTTAGGGGCAAAATTTGTAAAACTTTTCCCCGGCAATATCCTGGGGCCTGATTTTATGAGCGCCATTAAAGAGCTTTTCCCCAACCTGATTTTTATGCCTACCGGCGGTGTGGATACCACCAAAGAAAATATCGGTGGCTGGTTTAAAGCCGGCGTGGTTGCCGTGGGTATGGGCAGCAAATTAATCAGCAAGCCATTACTTGAAGCGAAAGACTATGCAAAAATTGAAACGCTTACTAAAGAGGTGCTGGCCACAATTGCGGAACTAAGAAAGGGGTAAGAATTAAGGTTGATGGTTGGTGTAGGGTATAAGGTTTAGGGTTTAGGGTTTAGGAAAATAATACAGCATCAACCACATTAACCCTCTAATTTTACCAGTATATACAGATATCAATGAATCCCGATTGCTTCTATAAATTTTAACGGATGCCTTCAACACCAACTACAGGCGGCACAATGACCAAGTACCGCTGGAAGATTTGTGGTTTGTTATTTTTTGCCACAACCATTAATTACCTCGACAGGCAGGTGCTTTCCCTCACTTGGAAAGATTACCTGGTGCCAGAATTTCACTGGACGGACAGCGACTATGGTACTATTACGGCACTGTTTTCCATATTTTATGCAGTATCTATGTTGTTTGCCGGCAAGTTTGTGGACTGGCTGGATACCAAAAAAGGATTCCTCTGGGCTATCGGCATCTGGTCGGCAGGGGCCTGTATACATGCCTTTTGTGGCATCGCCACTTCGGGTATCCTTACCGGTAAGTGGCTGGTGGGGTTTGAAGGTGCAAAAGATGCCCTTGGTGCTTTTGATAAAGCTGCACTAATTACTTCCACTTCAGTATCGCTTTTCATCTTTGCCCGTTTTGTACTGGCACTGGGTGAAGCCGGCAACTTTCCGGCTGCCATAAAAACCACCGCCGAATATTTTCCTAAAAAAGACAGGGCACTTTCTACCAGCATTTTTAATGCAGGGGCCACTGTAGGTGCACTGGCTGCACCGGTAACCATCCCTTTTATTGCTAAAGCATGGGGTTGGGAAATGGCCTTCATCATTATTGGCGCCGTAGGCTTTGTGTGGATGGGTTTCTGGACGGTGATGTATAAAAAACCAGAAGTACACCCCAAGGTAAATGCCGAGGAGTTAACCTATATTCAGCAGGATATGGCTGCAGATGCGGCCATACAGCAATCGCCGGAAAATGCACAAAAGAAAGTATCCTTTTCTGACTGCTTTCGCTACAAGCAAACCTGGGCCTTTGTATTTGGTAAGTTTATGACGGATGGCGTATGGTGGTTTTACCTGTTTTGGACCCCGGCCTACCTGAAAGATATTTACAAAATGGACGGCACACAAAGTGCCCTGCCGCTGTTTGTTTTGTATATGATTACACTTTTTTCAATCATTGGCGGCTGGCTGCCCACTTACTTTGTAGAGAAAAAAGGGATGAACCCTTACGACGGCAGGATGAAAGCAATGCTCATTTTTGCCTTCTTTCCCCTGCTGGCCTTACTGGCCCAGCCACTGGGCCGGTACAGCCCCTGGCTGCCCGTAATTATTATTGGCATTGCCGGTGCGGCACACCAGTCGTGGTCGGCCAACATATTTTCTACTGTGGGTGATATGTTTCCTAAAAAAGCGATTGCCACCATTACGGGCATCGGCGGTATGGCTGGTGGTATCGGCTCGTTTTTAATCAATAAAGGCTCGGGCGTTTTATTCGAACATGCCGGCAGCACCCAAATGCAGTTTGCCAGCTTTACGGGTAAAGAAGCCGGCTACTTCATCATCTTTTCCATTTGTGCGGTTGCTTATTTAATTGGCTGGATTGTAATGAAAACACTGGTGCCAAAGTACAAGCCGATTACAGATTTATAAAAAAATGAACTCCCTATCATAAAAAAGCCCTCGGCATTTGTTGAGGGCTTTTTTATATCCGGAAAATTCAAAAAATAAATCTGTTCTCTTGTATTGAATACGTATCTTTATTATATAAAAGCACGTGTAATGACTACAAAATTAACATTGACAATTGAAGATAAAGTAATCATTTCGGCTAAAAAATATGCGCAAAAAAAAGGGAAAAGCCTTTCGCACCTGGTTGAAAATTACCTGAAATCAATCAGTGAAAAGGATACTAATACGCTTCCTGTTTCTCCAAAAGTTTTAAAGCTTAAAGGAATAATAAAGCTGCCCGATGATTTTGATTATAAAAATGAAATGACAAATGCCTTATCTAAGAAATATAAAAAATGAAACAAATCTTCTTAGATACCAATGTAATTATAGATTTTCTTGCAGACAGGAAACCATTTTCAGTTGCGGCCACAGGCATTTTCAACTACGCAGTTTTGGGCAAAATTAGACTGTATATATCTGCTGTATCCTATAATAATATCTACTACATATTGCGGCAGTCATTTTCAAATGCAGAAACAATTAAACTCCTGGATGAATTATCACAGATGACAGAAATAGCAGATGTTACAAAGGCCATTATAAAGACTTCATTAAAATCGGATTTAAAAGATTTTGAAGATGCTATTCAGTATAATTGTGCACTTAGCTTAAAAAAGATTGACTTTATCGTAACCCGTAACACTAAAGATTTTAAGAAAAGTGTATTGCCAGTGATGAACCCTGATGAAGCATTAATTCTTATTGAAAGCGACGGGAAGTAATTTTTGCCGTAAAGAACATTGACATTACACAGGTTTGTTTTTTACACAACTGTTTTTTAAGACTATTTATTGGTAATGCTTTTTGTTCATTGCAACCTCATTTTTTTTAGCGTTTAATCCATATACTTAGGTAAAAAAAGATTTCATCCTTCATACAAAAAGCTACGTTTTACTGCCCTCTCCTTATAGATGGTTGTTTACACAGCATTGCAACTGGCGACGGGGCGGCATAGCGCTTCACTACAAATGAAGTGTAAGGTCAGCTCCCAAAAAACAAATAACTCAGCCCAATAGCCGTAACCACCGCCACCAAATCGGCTAACAACATTACCCCAATGGTATAACGGGTGTTTTTAACCGCAACAGCGCCAAAGTACACCGCTATTACATAAAACGTAGTATCGGATGAGCCCTGTAATACACAACTCAATCTTCCTGCAAACGAATCGGGGCCAAAGGTTTTCATGGTATCCACCATCATACCCCTGGCGCCACCACCGCTAAAAGGTTTGATGATAGCGGTGGGCAAGCCATCTACAAAACCGGTATCTGTACCCAAAGCGGTAAACAAGTTTTTTAATCCATTTATCACCACATCAAATGCACCGCTGTTGCGCAGCATACTAATGGCCACCAGCATACCTACCAGGTAAGGAATAATTTTTACCGCAGTTTCAAAGCCCCCTTTGGCACCACTGATAAAAGCATCGAACAAATCAATTTTTTTATACAGGCCGCCGGCAACAATCAAAATAAATATCAGCAGTATCAGCCCATTGCTGAGTATACCCGAAAAAGACTGTACCCCATCCGCATCCAGCCGGGTAATATACAGCACCAGTGCAGCAATAATAGCCGAAAGCCCCAGCAGCCAGCCCAACACCACTGCATTAAATAATTGAATACGCTGCTTAAATGCCACCACACACATGGCCGTTACGGTGGCTACAAATGTGGCAATCATACAGGGAATAAAAATATCCGTAGGATTAGCCGCCCTGGCCGATGCCCGTATAGCAATGATACTAACGGGAATGAGTACCGGCCCGGAAGCATGCATACACAAAAACATGATTTGCGAATTGGAAGCCACCGCCTTATTGGGGTTAATTTCCTGCAGGCTTTCCATAGCTTTTAGCCCGAAAGGTGTGGCAGCATTATCTAACCCCAGCAGGTTGGCCGAAAAATTCATCACCATGTGGCCCAGCGCCGGGTGCCCCTTGGGTAATTCAGGAAAAATTTTTGAAAAAAACGGGCCAATGATTCTTGATAAAAACCGCACCCCTCCTGCCCTTTCGGCAATGCCCATAAAACCCATAAATAATGCCATGATACCAATAAGCCCGATACAAATATTTACGGCTGCCTTACAGGTTTCTATCACCCCATCCACCGGTTTTTGCAGGCGGTTAAGCACCTGTGCGTAGGTAAACACTTTTAATGCTGGCAGCTTTGCTTTGAGCATTACTACTGAATCCCCTTTTACATCATCGGTAACTATCGTATTACAATCTTCTGCATTAAGCTTACGGCTATACGCAAATGGTGCTGCTTTTTTAAAAAAACTGTCAACACTCATACCTGCCGGTGCACCAAGGGCATAGCAACTGTAACTGTCGTCGGCCTTACCGGCCACCATTCTTGAAAAAATATCGCTCTGCCCGTCAACGAACAAGCATTTGTAACCGGCGAGTACAATTGCTATTACGATAAAAGCGCTCCATATTTTACTTAAAGCCATGGGATAGTGTACAATTTTTAAGGGCGAAATTTAAGGTTCCCAACCAAACATCGGTGAAAATAAAATTTTACCATAAAACTCTTTTACACATTTACACACTTACGCCTGCAGTTGCTACATTTGAAGTGATGTATGCAATTGTAGATATAGAAACCACCGGCGGTCATGCTGCTGCCAATGGCATTACCGAAATAGCCGTGTATATACATGATGGCAACAGGGTTACCCGGCATTTTGAAACACTGGTAAATCCACTGCAAAAAATCCCCCCTTATATCACTGCCCTTACCGGTATCAGCAATGATACAGTTAAGGATGCGCCTGCATTTGAAGCCATTGCCCCTGTACTGTACGAACTGCTTTGCAACAATATTTTTGTAGCACACAATGTAAACTTTGATTATTCTTTTATTAACCACCAGCTTAAAGCCTGTGGTTTTGAACTGTACAGTAAAAAACTTTGTACCGTAAGGCTTGGCCGCAAAATCTTTCCCGGCCTGCCCTCTTACAGCCTGGGCAACCTGTGCAGGCATTTTGATATTGCCATCAACGGCAGGCACCGTGCCGGTGGCGATGCACTGGCTACCGTAAAACTTTTTGAACATTACCTGGCTAATGGCGGCGAAACTGCCATACAGCAGATGCTCAAAAAATCATCTGGCGAACAATGGCTGCCGCTGCACTTAGATAAAAAAGATATTGAACAACTGCCCACCTGCCCCGGCGTATATTATTTTCACAATGCCAAGCATAAAATCATTTATACCGGTAAAGCTGTAAACTTAAAGAAAAGAGTAACCAGCCATTTTACCCACAACGACCCCGACCGCAAGCGGCAGAATTTTTTACGCAACATTCATAAAATCACCTACCGGGAATGTGCCACCGAACTGGAAGCTATTGTGCTGGAAAGTGCCGAAATAAAAAAACACTGGCCCAAATACAATGTAAGCCAAAAGCAGCCCGGGCAGCGCTTTGCCTTATACAGCTTTGAAGACAGCCGCGGCTTTATCCGCCTGGCCATCGACCGTAAAAAGAAACACCTGCCACACCTGTACAGTTTTAACCTGCTGCACGAAGGCATGGTGATGCTAAAAAAAATGGTGGAAGAATTTGAACTCAATGAAAAACTGTGCTTTCTCGATAAGACAGCTTTTACCGAAAATGATCTTGCCTTTCTTGATCCGCCGGCAAAATATAATGGTAAAATTAAAAAGGCATTAGAAGCCCTGGATCAGCAATTACCCACATTTGCGGTGGTGGATGATGGCAAAAATGACAATGAAAAACTCTGCCTCCTTATTGACAGGGGCTGCTTTTGGGGCATGGGGTATATCCCGGCGCAGCAGCCGCTGCAATCCAGCCACCAGCTCAAAAATTTATTGCAGCCCTATGCAGATAATGATACCATCCGCAACAGTATTTACAGTTTTGTAGAGCAAAATCCGGAGAAGATGATACGGCTGATATAAAACAGTGGCACTGCCACTACAGCAATACCACTATTTTTTCCCGCTAACAATAGCTTCAAAACCGATTTTACTTTGAACTTAAATCGGCTCTCAAAAAAAGTAATTCACTCCAAAAATGATCCACATAATTCTTTACCATTTCATCTATCAAATCCCAGGAGTCTTCGCCGTAAATGGTTTCAAAGCGTTCTTTTAAAGCTTTTCTAAAACCCTCTTCTCTTTCCTTCAATCCTTGTTTGTACCGGGTAACCACGGCAAACTGTGCCTCCCCTGAACTGCTGGAAGTGTACACGGCTATCGATTCGTTGCCGGCCTCCCAGGCTTTTTTCATTTTTACCAGCACTTCCCTGATTTTATATCCCCAGCCCGGTTTGGGATACCAGTGGGTGATATTGATTTTACTGGCATAATCTGTTACCGCAACAGTGCTGAGTGTATCCTGGTATATTGAATAAGTTGACACATATTTTTCAGTTAAAAACGGCGCAATATTCTTATGCCAGTCAAGGTTATGCTCCGTACCCAGGTTGCCCCGGTTATCAATTTGCTCCCAGCTTACCGGGCCTTCAGTAATATGATAGCCCCCGGCATCAGGGCCGCTTTGTATTTCAAATACACGCCATTTCCAGTCGCCATTATGGTACTTTTGGGCATGGGCTGCCAGTGCTTTTTCAAATTCAAGCACTTTGTCAATTTTGGGGAATACCCTTGTGGCATTCACTACATTTTTTTTCTGTCCTATGGCCAGCAGAGGCATAAGGAGGCAGAGAAGAAAAATCTTTCTCATGTTGCAATAAAGTTTAGATGTTTAAAAAAGAAGAAACAGGGTTTGAAGTTTGGAAGGGCTGTTGGAAAGCTGTATCAATGTAGATACATTATTTTTCCTTTGCAAGTAAAAGCATGTATTTATTTTTTCTAACCAGGGGGCACATACGAAACGGGCAGCGTGGTATAAAGCGGATAGGCCATTCGAAAGAATTTTTTATTTGCCCCTGCCCCTTTATTTTCGCTGCCCTAAAAATTAAAAGATGAATCCATTTATACAACCGATAGCGGCAACACTCAAATTAAAATTGCAGCAGGTAGAAGCTGTGCTGGCCCTGCTTGAAGAAGGCGCTACCATTCCTTTTATTGCCCGATACCGTAAGGACAAAACCGGTGCACTGGATGAAGTGCAGGTACAGCAGGTACAGGAGGAAGCAAAATTTCTAAAAGAGTTTACAGAGCGTAAAACGTTTATTGAAAAAGCCATTACAGAGCAGGGAAAAATGACAGAGGCCCTGCAACAAAAAATTGATGCTGCCACTACTTTGGCCGTACTGGAAGACATTTACCTGCCTTACAAACCCAAACGCAAAACCAAAGCACAAACCGCAAAAGAAAACGGGCTGGAGCCATTGGCCAAACTGCTGCTTGAGCAAAAAGACATTGATGTGGCCGGCGAAGCAGCAACATACATCAGCGATAAAGTAGCAGATGCAGATGCGGCCTTACAAGGCGCAAGGGATATTATTGCCGAAATGATTAATGAAGATGCACAGGTAAGGGCAAAGCTGCGCCACCTGTTTGAAAAAGAAGCCCGGCTGCATAGCAAACTGGTAACAGATAAAGAAACAGAAGCTGCCAAATACAAAGATTATTTTGATTTTTCCGAGCCGGTAGCCACCATTCCCTCTCACCGGATACTGGCGGTACTGCGTGGCTTTTTAGAAGGCTTCCTCCGTATTGAAATTGCCCCGGCAGAAGAACATGCGCTGGAAAGTATTGAAGCAATGTATATTAAAAGCAAGAGCACCTGCAGCCCACACATCAGCAAAGCGATAAAGGATGCCTACAAAAGGCTGTTGCAGCCTTCGCTGGAAACAGAGTTCAGAACTGCTTTAAAAACAAGGGCGGATGAAGAAGCCATCAACGTGTTTGCCGAAAACCTTCGGCAACTGTTATTAAGTTCACCATTAGGCAGCAAAAGAATTTTGGCGATCGACCCGGGCTACCGTACCGGCTGCAAAGTGGTATGCCTCGATGAAAAAGGTGATTTGCAAAAAACCGACCTCATCTTTCCGCATGAAAGCAACCGTACACATACAGAAGAAATAAAAATTAAAAACCTCGTTGAACAATACGGTATAGAGGTATTTGCCATCGGCGATGGTACGGCAGGGCGTGAAACAGAGCAGTTCATTAAAAAATTGAACCTGGGCCTGCCCGTATTTTTAGTGAATGAAGATGGTGCTTCTATTTACTCGGCCTCCGAAACTGCAAGAGAAGAATTTCCCAATGAAGATATTACGGTACGGGGCGCCGTTAGTATCGGCCGCCGGCTGATGGACCCATTAGCAGAACTTGTAAAAATTGACCCCAAAAGCATTGGCGTAGGCCAATACCAGCATGATGTAAACCAGGCCAGACTTAAAGAAAAACTGGATGCCACGGTTATTAGTTGTGTAAACAGTGTAGGGGTAAATCTCAATACCGCCAGCAAACACCTGCTGAGTTATGTAAGCGGCATAGGCAGCACACTGGCCGATAATATCGTAAAATACCGCAACGAAAAAGGACGCTTTACCAGCCGGCAGCAATTACTGCAAGTGCCCCGCCTTGGTGGTAAAGCATTTGAACAGTGTGCCGGGTTTTTACGGGTAAAAGATGGCGATAATATACTCGACAATAGTGCCGTGCATCCCGAAGCTTACAGCATTGTAGAAACCATTGCCAAAGATTTAGGTATAGCCGTAAAAGATATCATCGGCAAACAGGAGGAATTAAAAAAAGCGGATGCTAAAAAATATGCCACCGAACAAATTGGTGAACTCACGATAAAGGATATACTGAACGAGCTGCAAAAACCCGGCCTTGATCCCCGTGCCGAAGCACAGGCTTTTGAATTTGCCAATATTTACAGTATTGCCGATGTACACCCGGGCATGGAGGTACCTGGGGTGGTTACCAATATCACCCGTTTTGGCGCTTTTGTGGATATTGGCGTAAAGCAGGACGGGCTGGTGCATGTATCTGAAATTGCTCACAAGTACATTACCGACCCGGCCGAAGTACTTAAGCTCAACCAAAAAGTGCAGGTTAAAGTGCTGGAAGTGGATGCTGTACGCAAAAGAATTGCTTTATCCATCAAACAAACACAGCCGGCACCGACAGGCAACCGACAGGAAAGGCAAAACCGGCAACAGCCTAAGCAACTGAAGCCCATTTCCGATATGCCCATACAGGATGCATTGGCTGCCTTAAAACAAAAGTTTGGAAAATAAAGTACCAACCAAAAACCTGAAGTGCATATTTATATCCAAAAACTTTACCTTTAATGCACTAAAAAAATGTGTGTATGAAAAAAAGTCTTTCGCTTTTGGTTATGATTTGTGGTTGTACAATACTGGCAAATGCCCAACAGGCTGCTGCAAAACAACCAGCCCCGGCACCACAAAAAAAACTTGCAACCTCCAATATGCCCCTGCAACGGGTACAACACAAACCTATACCCCGTAATACCGATACGGATATCAGCAATGGCGAACGTAAAAAACCTGTTTCGCCTAACCTGGTTGCAAAAAAGAAAGCCAAAGCACAACCGGCAGATGCCCCGCTAAAAGCACAGGAATAATGTTAAAATAACCAGCCTTGTGCAGGGCTGAAAAACATAATTGTAAGTTTACAACAGCAGTTGTAAACTTTTTTATTTACATCCCTCCTTTTATTTCAAATGAAAAGCAGGTATATATTACTGTTACTCCTGGTGCACATGAATGGCGCCGCCACCACCTATTACCTATCTGCCCGTGGAGATGATAATGCCAAAGGCAATTCGCCGCAAACCGCCTGGAAAACCATTGAACGGTTAAACCGGGCCTTGCAATATGCTGAGCCGGGAGATAGTTTTTTATTCCACCGGGGCGATAGCTTTTATGGCAGCATCAAACTGGGTGCTTCGGGCAGTAAAAAAGCACCATTACATTTTGGCGCTTATGGCAATGGTAAAACACCGGTAATTTCCGGCTTCACCAGCGTAAGCAACTGGGTGCCGGCAGGCAGTGGTATATGGATGGCTGATGTACCTGGCATAATGCCCAATGTAAACCTGGTGGTGCTCAACGAAAAGGTTCAGCCTGTAGGACGATACCCCAACAGCAATGAAAGCAATGGCGGCTACCTGCGGTATACCGGTACAGGTGGCAGTGCAACGCCTTCGGCAATTGCAAGCATTACAGCAGAAAAGCCGCTTACTCAAAACTGGAATGGGGCAGAAGTAGTTATTAAAAAAAGAAGATGGCTGCTGGAACGCAACCCCCTGGTGGCGCAAAATGCAAAAAACATACAATACAGGCAGCCCGGCGATGGCAATATTTACCCCGGTATACCGGGCTTTGGTTTTTTTATACAACGCCACCCGGCTACACTCAACCAGCCTGGAGAATGGTATGCCAATGCAAAAGAAAAAAAAATACAAGTATACTTTGGCCAGTATGGGCCGCAACAGGCAATTGCAAAAATTAGCACGGTAGACGTATTGCTCAATATTGGCCGAAGCGCCAACATACATATCAGCAACTTGCATTTTGAAGGCGCAAACGAGGCAGCCATTAGCAGCAATACTACCAGTGGCTGCACTATCACACAATGCAGTTTCAACTTTATGGGCAGGTATGCCATCCTGAACTGGCAAACCTCCGAAGCCACTGTTGAACACTGCAGCATTAACAATACACTGGGCTGCGGCATTTTTATCCGCAATTCAGGCAGTGGTGGCTACAACAACAGTACTGTTCAATACTGCACCGTAAAAAATACCTGCCTTATACCCGGTATGGAAATTCCGGACGATGCTCCGGGCAGGGCAGCCATAACCGTTACAGGTGGCAGCAATGTAACAATTGCTTACAACACTATTGACAGCGCAGGCTATGCCGGTATAGAATGGCAGGGTAATGATGTACTTATTTATGGCAACCTCGTAAGCAACTGCCTGCTGGTACGGGATGATGGCGGAGGTATTTACACCTATGTGGGCAAGGGACCATCACCCAAACAGTACAGCAACAGGATCATCCGCAAAAACATTGTACTGTACTGCCGGGGTACACTTGCCGGTACCAACGAAGACCGGTACAAGGCAAGGGGTATCTACTGCGATGATGGCAGCAACAATATACTTATCGACAGCAACAGCATAGCCTACTGCGGCGGTGCAGCTTTATATTGCAACAGCGTTAGCAATATTACCATGCGGCACAATACCGTTTTTAATAATGAAAGTGCTTTCTCTATACAGCGTTACGAAAATGCTCCGCCTACAAGAAATATCACCATACAGGAAAATATTTTTTTCCCCTACAAAGCGGCTTACTCCAATTCACAGATAGACCGGCCGGCACTATCCCTTACCGCCGATATGAAAGCAGCAGCAAAAGTTGACAACAATTATTATTTTACATCCAATGCTGTCAAACTCCCCTTTTCTTTTGCCACTATGAAAACAGGAGGCAAAGAATACAGAACCTTTACACAGCCCTTAAGCTACTGGACGAATGAAGTGGGATACGATAAAAATTCAAAAGCATTTTCAGTAAACCAGGCACTGGTAAAATTTGTATATAATGCATCCCGTCAATCCAAAAATGAAAAACTCAACGGTAACTATACAGATGTATATGGCAACAGGTACAGCAATCACCTGCCACTACCACCCCTAAGCGCAGCGATACTGATAAAAACAGAATAGCTATAATTTTAAAAAAACATTGCATGTTAAAATTGAAAAATAAAGCCATCATGAAAACACTGCTGCTACGATTTGCCATAGCCGGTATCACTTTATTTTTTATCTGCTGCAGTAAAACCCCTGCCGTAAGCACTGTACCCCCACCGCCACCGGTAGTGCCGCCACCGCCGCCTGCACCCGACACCAGTACTGTAGTTTTTGCAAAAGGGGCTGATATTGGCTGGCTCAGCGAAATGGAAGCTGCCGGAAAAAAATTTTACAACAATAGCGGCACCGAACAGGATTGTATTGAACTGCTCAAAAGCAAAGGCATTAATGCCATCAGGCTCAGGGTGTGGGTAAACCCTGCCGACGGCTGGTGCAATGCCGCCGATGTGGTAAAACAGGCAGTAAGGGCGAAAAATGCCGGCATGCGTATTATGATTGATTTTCATTATAGCGACTGGTGGGCCGACCCCGGCAAACAAAACAAACCTGCGGCCTGGAAAACACTGTCATTTACCGAACTTAAAGCTGCACTGGCAGCGCATACCACCGATGTACTACTGCAGCTCAAAACAGCCGGCGTAACCCCCGAGTGGGTACAGGTAGGCAACGAAAATGATGACGGCATGCTTTGGGAAGACGGCAGGGCATCTACTAATATGAACCAGTTTGCCGCACTGATACAAGCCGGGTATGATGCCGTAAAAGCTGTCAGCAGCAATATCAAAGTAATTGTACACATCTCTAATGGCTGGAACAACGACCTGTTTCGCTGGATATTCGACGGCCTGCAGGCCAACAGTACTAGGTATGATATCATTGCCATGTCGCTGTACCCAACCGTAAACAACTGGCGGCAATTGAACCAGCAATGCCTGCTTAATATGAACAACATGACTGTACGCTACAATAAGCCGGTAATGATTAGCGAAGTGGGCATGCCCTGGGATGCTGCTGATACCTGCCAGTTATTTTTGAAAGATATTATTGCCAAAAACAAATTACTGCCCGGCAACAAGGGCCTGGGTGTATTTTACTGGGAACCTCAATGCCATAATAACTGGAAAGGATATACGCTTGGCGCTTTTGATAACAGCGGCAGGCCCACAGTGGCTATGGATGCTTTTAAAGACTAAGCCTTAGTATTGCAGCAAATAGCTAAATGGAATATCAAGCAGTTCATACCGCTGTGCATCGGGTAGTGCATAATGCCACCACTCGGTAGGCAGTGCTACAAAGCCGTTATCTTCCATCACTCTTTTTAAAAGCAACCGGTTTTGAAGCACTGGCAATGGTAAAGCTGTAAAATCATGATGCGCCGTATCAGTAAAATTATCAAAGCCTGTACCCATATCCAGTTCTGCGCCGGTGTGTAAATCAACAAGGGTAAGATCTACCGCAATACCACGGTTATGCCCACTTCCTTTTTTCGGATCAGCAGCATAGCGCTCATCCTGCACCTGCTGCCACATTTGTACGGTGGCGGTATAAGGCCGGTATGCATCAAATATCTTTAATCCCAATCCCTGTGCCTGCAGGCGGGCCTGCACTTTGGCTAAGGCTGCTGCCGCCTTTTTGCGGAGCCAGGTAGTGCTTAATGCCGGGTATATCGGCCTGGCCAAAAAGTTATTTACACCAGCATACCGCAGGTCAACAACTATACCCGGTACTGCTTTTTTTACATCTGTCATCTGCTTGCCGGTATCCCGGCTTACCGTTTTTTTAAACACTGCGGTATCACGAATAACTTTTAAGGCAGGACTGTGCCTTTCAATAGGCTGTGCAGCCACCTTAATAAAAAGCAGCCCGAAAAACAACAGCATGTAAAATCTATTCATACATTTAGGTATACAAGTTTACCAATATCCGTAATATGAAAAATACAATTATTCCCTTCAAATATGGTAAGGCGTAACAATACAGTTTTATTGGCTGCAGTAATAATGAGCTGCCTCTTGCTGGATGCCTGTAACAATACTGCAGAAAAAATTGACAGTGTTATGGTTGAAGATATTGCAACCATGAACGAAAAAGCAGGCGAAAGCATAAAAGCCACGCTTAATTATGCCGCTCAAAACAAAGGCACTATTTCAGAAAGTACACAGCTTAAGTATGTGCTGCTTACCAACAGCTTTTACAGCAGCACAGGCTACAAACCCGTATGGAGCCACGAAGAAGAAAGGCTTTCCATAGCAGACTCTGTGCAGCATTTTATACAACAATCAGAACGGTTTGGTTTTTTTCCAGGCGACTACCATGCAGAACAGTTACAGCAATTATTCCTAACAGCCGATACGGATTCGGCAGAAAGAAAGAATGCTGTGCTTTGGGCAAAAAAGGATTTGTTGCTCACCGATGCCTGCCTCCGGCTACTGCATGACTTAAAGTTTGGCAGGCTTTTACCCGATAGTACAGAACTGACTTCCGACACCGGGTACAGGGCAAAATACATGCTGGCCCTGCTTCAACAGTTAACAACGGGTAAACAAATATGGGCAACAATGCTTGCTGCCGAGCCCAAAAAAACTGGTTATACACAACTTAAAAATCTTATTGGCAGCTTCCTGGACAGTATGGATAGAAAAGCGTACACTTATGTACGTTACCCTTTTAAAAAACATGACAGCAAAGATTCTATCGGGTTTATAAAAAACCTGCAGCAACGCCTGTACGAAAGCAACTGCATCGCTTTCACCAATAAACTACCCGACTCACTGCAACTGGAAAATGCCATAAAAAAATACCAGCAACTGAAAGGCCTTGCTGCAGACGGCAGGTACGGTACCCAATTGGTAAAAATGATGAACAACACTGATGTGGAAAAATTTAAACGCATTGCCATTACTTTAGACCGGTACAAACTGCTGCCCGATAGTATGCCCGAAAAATACATTTGGGTAAACCTGCCTGCCTATTACCTTGAACTCCGCGACCATGATACCGTGGTGCTATACTCTAAAATTATATGCGGCAAGCCCGAAACCCGTACACCTGTACTCACCAGCACTATTACCAATATGATAACTTATCCTACGTGGACGGTGCCTACCAGTATTATTGCCAAGCAATACCTGCCTAAGCTAAAAGGCAACCCTTACTACCTGTCTCGTATAGGCCTGAAATTATTAAATGAAAAAGGCGAAACGGTTGACCCTACCACTGTAAACTGGGAAAAATACAGCCGGGGTATACCCTACAGAGTAATGCAGGGCAGTGGCGACAGAAATGCACTGGGGGTAATAAAATTTAATTTTTTTAACCCCTATGATGTGTACCTGCACGACACCAACGAAAGATGGTTGTTTAAAAAATCGGCCCGGGCACTCAGCCACGGCTGCGTAAGGGTACAGGAGTGGGAACAATTAGCCTACTATATTGCCCGCAACGACAGCACTAACCTTAAACCCGGCGATACCCTCAGGTATACAACCGACTCCATCCGCAACTGGCTTGCAACCAAACAAACAAAAAGAATTGGAATAAAAAACAGGCTGCCGCTTTTTATCAATTATATGAGTTGCGAAGGCATTGATGGAAAAATTAAATTTTACGACGATATTTATGCTGATGATAAAGCCCTGAGAGAAAAGTATTTTTCAAAAAGATGATACGGGTAATAATGAAAAATAGTACACTGCCTGTTACAAAAAGGATTGCAGCAATGGCAACAGTGCTGCTGATACTATGCTGCACGGGCCTGCATGCACAACCGGGGCAAAACAAAAAAGTAAAAAAAGTATTTTACGGGCAGGCCAGTTATTATGCACAAAAATTCCAGGGACGCAAAACTGCCAATGGCGAAATATTCAGCCACCAGAAAATGACAGCCGCCTGCAATGCCGTACCCTTAGGCACCTGGGTTAGGGTTACCAACTTGCGCAATGGCAAATCGGTAATTGTAAAAGTAAACGACAGGCTGCATAAGGGTATGCGCCGCATAACCGATCTTACACTTACTGCCGCCAAAAAATTAGGATTTGTAAAAGCAGGTGTTACCCGGGTAAAAGTAGAAATACTGGAAAAAGGTAAATACGGGTAGTGGCTTGTTAAAAGGCATTTAGTCTTCCCCCTGCTTCATCAGTACTTCAATTTCATGTTGCATTTTTGCTTTGGTGCCTTCACCGAGTTGCTCATCCTTTATGCTCATCCGCTTTAGTAATGTATTGATAAGTGCCGACTGCTTTAAAAACCGCCTGCAATAACTGCAGTAAAATATATGAACCTTTAACTGAAGCCATCTTTTAAAACCAACTGGTTTATGTTCAAACTCAACACCTATTTGCTGTGCCTGCTTACAATTGTGCAACATATTTTTTAAAGTGTTCATGGCAGCAATTTTATGTATTAGAAAACCAGTTATGCGTAAGGCAGTTTTTTAAAATAACTTTTACCCTGTGCATAATTACCCAAAGGTTGGCATTGCTTATTTCAAACATGGCACAAATTTCATCCGGTGGCAAATCATGAAAATATTTACTGATAAAAACAGGCTTCATTTTTACCGGCACTTTATCTAAGCAATTGCTCAATACCTGCTGAAAATCTTTATCATTAATATTGGCATCAGCCTCACTGCTCCACCCTGCCCTCCAGGTACTGCCTGTAATATGCCCGTTGTTGTATAAGCTGTCATCAAAAGCCGCTTCGGTATCGGCAAGGTATGTTTCAGTGGTTTGCCGTCTGCCTTTTTTACGGTAATAATCTATAACCTTATTATTGAGTATTGTAAAAAGCCAGTTTTTTTCACTGGCTTCGCCACGGTAATTTTCCAGCGCTTTTATAGCCGACAAAAAAGTATCCTGCACCAAATCTTCTGCT
Organism: uncultured Chitinophagaceae bacterium; assembly: GCA_937873715.1. Lineage (GTDB taxonomy): Bacteria > Bacteroidota > Bacteroidia > Chitinophagales > Chitinophagaceae > Ferruginibacter. Next base: position 27,304 of record CALMYJ010000027.1, on the reverse strand, counting down.
ACTTCCCTGCTGTTGGTTTTTTGCAGGGCAACAGCAAATAACATATCGGCATAGTTCTTCACCCATTGTTCGGGCCGGGCTTTATGCATGCGTTTCGATAGCGTTTAGTTCTGATGGTATTACAGCTACATGACCTTGCTGCTGTACCACATCATGATGTTGAAGCAAGATACCGTTAGCAGTGATATGAGCCGAAGTAATGCTTAAGGTTTGCAAGATATTATCCCTCTTCATGACCAGGCTGTTGGCAAAATCACCATCCCCGGTAAATGTATGAAAATGCATAATCGCTTCCTGTGTGTTCAGCATATTTTGGCTAAGCGCATGCGAAAACCAGTTTTTCCTTTTTTCCTGCGCCGCTTCAGTATATAAAGTAGCCGACGACCAAATATGCCCCACTGCTGCATCCAGCTTTTTACAATATTTATTTTCCCCATCCCAACGACATTCATACAAGGTATTTTTACAAAACACAATAATTGTAAACGGCGCAATATGCTGAAGTGGCATATTTTCAAATGCCGCAACCGGATTAATACACAACGCTATATCAAGCAATACCAGCCCCCTGCTTTTGTTATAAGATGCTGCCGGTATATATTTTTCAAAAGCCCCGTTTAGTAAAACAACACAATCGCCACCGGGCCTGCACACAAACCATGAGCCTGCGGCAGCCGTATCTTTTGGATACCACAACGGTTTATTGTTATGCCTGTACATCGCAGGCGGCAAAGCCGGGAGACGGTGTATATTTTCATCCCGGTTCGATGTAATGCATACCCCATGCTGCAAGGGCACAAAACTTACTGTACACATGCTGCATTGTTTTTTATGGTGCCGTCTGCAAAACCAAAATCTTCGTTAATGGTAATGCCCTGTTCGGTTAATGCCACACGTATTATGGCAAGATGATGTACGGTATGTTCAATATTATACACCAGTTCCCTGTAATAACTGCTTTTTGTAACCACTGCATTTTCGCCATTGGCCCTGTAACTGGTATGCAGGTGTATTTCTTTATCTGGTTTTGGCACTTCATCCATGATAAACTGTATCATCTGTATGGCCGCATACACATTATTTTCAATCAGTTTATTTCTTTCCCGCCTGTCGTAATCAACCACAGCATTGTTGTATCCCTTATATAACTCTGTAAACAGCTCTGCAATATGCCGGGTATGCTGGCCAATGCTGGCATTAAAAATGGCAGGCACCTGCTGTATGTAGATGGCATCATCTATCCTCGTTAATAAATTTTTTAGTTGCGTCAAAACTTCTGTAACCGGTGCTGTAAGTGGTGTTGTCATTTTTTTAAATGGATAAGTTGCAATAATTGTTTTTGTTTACGCCACACTACTACAGCACAACAGAGCCACACGATTACGGCATAGATGAATAACTGCCCGCCATCGCCTTTAACCTCAATACCCAGCCGGGTGGCATGAAAAAACAAGGCGCCGCTCATTAAGCCAATACCCAGCAAAGCGCCGAAGCCAGAAGCGGCAGGCACCAGCAATAATATTGAAGCAACCAGTTCAAAAATACCGGTGGCAATACGTCCCCAGGGTTCAATACCTACCTGCGTAAAAATATATACCGATTCCTCTGCTGCCGAAAACTTAAAATAAAGGGTTTGCAGCATAATGGCTGCTGCTACTATTTTTACTCCCCACATAAAAAAACTGGTTAACGTAGTTGCTTTCATTTTTGTATTAAAGACGGGCAATACGTTTATCCCTTACAAGGCAACCAGTTTTTTTTCTAAAGAACTCCATTGTTGCTGCAACTGCCTTACTTTTTTATAACTCATTACAGTAGCACCATACTGCATATTGTACCTGCTGATGCGGTACATAATTGCCCAGTGTTGAATAATTATTTTCCAGGCTTGCAGCAAAGAATATTGCGGATCATATATATGCGTTGGCTCACTGCCGCTCCCGTTCAATTCAATAAGATAAAATTCTCTCCCCTCACATAACGCCTCCCAGTCGTTGTACATAATATCCAGGCGGCCAAAATAAAAACCATTGAGTGAGGTTGCAATGGCATGAATGGTATTTTCTAAATTTTTCGTTTTTTTAAAACTTACATCTTTAAATAAACTGCCCCGGGCATGATTGCCAATACCGGATAATTCCAAAGTTTTTCCTTTAGGCAACACATCATCAAGTTTGGTTTTAAACTTTCTGTACAAAAAATGGCGCTGGTAATAATACCTCGGGTTATCCATTATTAACTCCCTTAAAGTTGCTGTGCCATTGCCCGTTACCACCATAGGCTGCTTTTCCACAATACCACTGATACATCCCTGCTGCTGACCGGGATAGCGGTAATAAAAAATACCTACCTCGTATTTACAGTTTAGTTTTTGCTGCAGCAGGTAATTGCCAGGCGAATGTTGATGATAGTCTTTCAACTCATCCAGGTTGCTCACAACGGCAACGCCCAGGCCCCTTGCACCAATATCGGGTTTGCAAATGCAAGGAAATTCAATCGCTTGTATTTGCATCTGCGCCTGTATATCCTCTACGCTATCCGCTGTATCGGCCAGTATTGATGCCGGCTGAATATGCCGGGGCAACTGGCTATGCAGGCGGCTTTTTGATTCCATCAGGTAACCGCCATTTTCCAGACCGGGGTTGGCAGGTACATTAAAATAAAGATGGCGTGCCCTGCAGGCATAGTACACATATACCGGCAACACAGGCAGGTACAGCAGCCACTGTGGCCAATATTCCCAATGTAAAATTTTACGAACCTTGTATTTAAAAATCAACTTATGGTGCTTGAACAATTTTTTTCCAGTTGGCATCAGCCTTTGCTTTCAGGCTGGCTTCATCCTTATTCCACTTGGTTAAAGTATTATTTACCCAGGAATGATAAAACAAATACAATTTACCATTTAGCACTTTAAATGTTTCAGGATCCACCGCTACTTTTTCGCCGCTGGCACCCATAGCATAAGCACACCAGCCACCATACTCCGGCAAATATTTTTTATAATCCGCCTTAAAGCGGTCTTTATTAGCTGCGTTTACAAAATAGTAAGTTACATTTTCTACCATTACGGCAAACTCTTTTTTTCCTTTTACCGCTTTGTTGGAAATGTGGTATTCCACTGCATCGTAACCGGCTAAGGCCAGGCCTTTGTTTGTATTATACAGGACGCTCTGCGCCTGTACTTGCATAAATCCTGTAATTAAAATTACCAGCAGCAACTGTATGCTTTTTTTCATTTTACCATAAATTTTATTGGAGAGATTAATCTTTATTTTTTATTACCGGCCAATGGGCATCAGCTTTTGCTATATAGTCGTTTGTATTTTTCAGCCAGTTATTTTTTACTGCTTCATTGTAATTAAAGTATAGCCTGCCATCAACAAATGTAAATGTGGTGGCTTCAGTGGGGGCCTTATACCCATTACTGGCGCCGTAAGCACACCAGCCGCCATAAGCCGGGTAAAATTTTTCAGGTGCAGTACTAAATGTATCCCGGTGAGTTGCGCTGCTGAAGTACCATGTGGTATTCTTCCAGTGATAGCTGTACGCTTTACTACCCAACTGCGCTGCTGAATCAGTATAAAAAGACACTACATCATAGCCGTTTAATGCACCATTTTTTGTTGAAAACACTTCAGCTTTTTGTGCAATAGTCACCCCGGTTAGAAGCAGTATGCATAAAGTCGAAAATAATTTTTTCATTTTATGATAAAGACGTGCTGCATACAATTTACTTACAACTACCACCCAAAATGATATTCAATACCTGCAGTAAAACTCCGGGTTAATCCATCTGGCCTAATGGTTCTTACTACTAATGGTGCTGCCAGCGAAATTTCTATGCTTTGCTTTGAGGATAAAGCAAAACCGGCAATAAGGTTCGCATTCAACGTAAGCCCTTTTGAACCTGTGAGAGCTGTTTTATTACCTATGTTGTTAATAAAATTATCGGTGCCAGTATGGTACACGGCAAGCAGGTTGGGTTTTAAAAAAACTTTATCACTGGCGATACGGTGCGTATATGCCACACGGAATAAGGCATCTGGCTTACGGTTAAATAAGTTGGTGGATGGAAAAGCATCCGTTACGCCTAACTCACTGAAGTAACTGTTTTTATTTTGACGGGTCAATGGTATTTGCCAGGCTTGGGTAAACTCCCATTTTTGATGTAAAGAAAGATTTAGCCCAAGCAATAAATCATAAGTACCGAGGCTGCTTTGGTAAGCCATTGGTAAAGGATGAACACCTGCTTTATCATTAGCGCTGGTTAAAGGTATTTTTAACCCACTGCTTAGTTTTAAAATTTTTGTTGCTCCCTCAGTAAACAGTGGAAAACTGGCAGTAGTAAATACATCACCTGCATTAAAATGATTGGCCAGGCTCCCACTGGCATAGTTGGCAGTTAATTTTGTATCCCAGCTTATGCCTTTATTAAAATGCCGGGTGTACAGTACATAACTGTTATTAATAAACGTATTACCATCCCCCTTCCCCACTACATTACCAATGCTAATGCTTTGCTTTTCGTTTTTACTTTCCTGCTGGTGATAGCGGATAGAACAAAAGCCGGCATCACTGCAGCCCTGGCCATTGGCAAAGCCATAGAGTACCAAAAAAACAAAAAGGATAGCTGGAAATTTTTGCATAAAAATTATTTTACCAGTGGTGCCACAGCAAATAAATGATTGTATTGCTGGCAATGAATCAATACATAATTGTAATCAGAAAGATTGGTGCCGACAGGAATACTGTAGCTGGAGTTACCGGTAAAACGCAGCAGGGCACCTAAATTAACAAACTGTGAAGGGTAGTCGTTTTTTGAAAGATATACTTTTAAATCGGGGCCGGAACTTATTGAAAAACTATCTAACAATAATTGGGCAGGTATTGTATCCTTCAATACCTTAACCGTTCCTGCAACGGTAATGCCTGGAGTGGGGTAAAAAACACCCCGGTATGCCGCAGTGCCGCCATCCGGAAGGGGTGCAGGTGGCGCAATGGTTTCAATCTTATTTTTGGTGCATGCACAAAAGATGGTGCAGAGCAGCACTATGCCTGTGTATTTCATATACCGGTACAGACGCTGCTTTGGGGGATACCTTACAACTGTATCAAAAAAAATCCAGTTTTATTTTAAAGCAGCTTTTATACCGGGCACCTGCAGTATGGTGCCATACAGCACTTCGGTACCCAGGGCAAGGTCTTCGTACGAGGCATACTCCAGCGGATTATGGCTGATGCCGTCTTTACAGCGTACAAATATCATCCCGTAATCGCAGGCGTAAGATAAGGCCAGTGCATCATGAAAAGGGCCGCTCATCAGTTCCGGCGCATTAAGGCCGGCCACCTTACACTCAGCATGTATAATATCTTTAATCCACTGGGCACAGTAGCGAGGCTCGCTATTGGTGTCTGTAGCGATGCTGTAGGTAAGCTGGTGTTTTTTTGTGATGGCTTCAATTTTATCCATCAGTTGTTTTTCGTAACGGTTACGCCTGTCTAAATCTATATCCCTTAAATCGATGGTAAAACTTACTTCTTCGGCAATAATATTGCGGCTGGCCGGAAATACATTCATGGTAGCCACAGTACCCACTGTTGGCGCACCGGGCACCTGTGTTACTATCTCATTAAGAGCAACGGCTATTTCGGCTGCACCAAGCAGGGCATCTTTACGCATAGGCATAGGTACCGAGCCGGCATGGCCCGCCATCCCTTTCAGTTTTACTGTGAGCCACAGCGGCCCCGAAATGCCTGATACCACACCAACAGGTTGTTGCCCCACATCCAGCACGGGGCCCTGCTCAATATGCAATTCTAAAAAACAATAAATACTGCCGGGTGCATATTCGGAGTCTTTAAATTTCGAAATATCGCAGCCAAAATCTTTCAATGCCTGTTCACGGGTAATACCGTCTTTATCGGCACGCTGCAGCTCACCCTCTTCTAATTTACCCAATATCCCTCTTGAACCAAACAGGCCTTTATTAAAGCGCCAGCCCTCTTCATCAGCAAAGGATATCACTTCAATACTGCGTTCGGGCACAATACCATTTTCGGTTAATGTTTTTACGGCTTCAATAGCACAAAGCACACCTGCCACACCATCATACCTGCCGCCATAAGGCTGTGAGTCGAGGTGAGAGCCCGTCATCAGCACCGGCAGTGCAGGATTGCTTCCTTCAAGCCTTCCTATTAAATTGCCGAAATTATCTATCCTGGTGGTCATGCCGGCCTCCTGCATCCAGGAGGCCGCCAGTTCAAATGCTCTTTTTTCATCGGGTGAATGGGCCGGGCGGTTTGTGCCGGTTTCGCCAATTTTGCCAATTTCGCTCATGGCTTCAAAATGCTGCTGCAGCCTTGTGGCATTAATCCTCATAGTAAAAATTGTGAAGTGTTTTCAAATAACAGCTACCTGTATGCTGTATTAGCTGGTTGCTGAAGGTAATAAAAGCGACAGATATAAACACTATCGGCAGGGTATACATTTTTATTTTATCCCACTAAGTTTTTATTTACCGGTACAATGCTGTTTGATTTAAATCAATACAGTAATCTGTAATCCAGCCGCCGGCAACATCCACATAAAGGATATTGGGTTTGTTTTTTTTATGGATGGTGCCGTCTTCTATCCAGGCATCGATGGTACCAGGCAGATACCGGTTGCCCTGCAGGGAATGATCAATAATACTTTTATTTTTATTGATCACATTGGCCAGCAAAATAGCACCATTTACAAGCGGATTTAATTTTTCGTCCTGGAAATCGTTGCAGATAAAGGGTGCTTCGCTGCTACTTTGAGTCAACTGCCAGTCTAACCGTACCAAATCGTTTTTTTGAATACTGCTGGTGGCTATTGCTGTAAAAAAATCATGCTGCTTCTCTAATAAAATATTGATGTCATTTGCAGCGGCATACATCCTGCGAAAATTTACAAATGCCCCCGAAGTGCCTGCAATAGAGCAGGAAGGAAAATAAGGGTCATTCGTTTGCGGCTGTTCAAAACTAATAATTACTTTACCTGCAAGCTGCGACAGGGGTACATTTCCAATAGCGGTTGCCCTGCCGCTGTATACCAGTGCAGTACCAATAATTTTAAGCAGGCTATCTTTTAAAGCAGCAACCGGTGTTTCTTTTTCACAAAAATGGCTGAAGCTGAGTAGTATAATATCCTGCCTGTTGTGCAGCAAAAATTTTCGTATAGCCGTGCCAATATTGTACAAACTTTCGCCGTAGCCACCACCAATCGCTTCGTCCATACAAAGCGATGCCATCATTAACAACCTCAAATTAGGCCCACTCGACGTTTTTTTATTGGCCAATACCGAACAAAAAAATTTAAAATCAAACTGGAAAATGCCGCTGAGTGCAGCAGCGGGCTATACTTATAATTTCGGCAAGGGGCATGTGTACCTCGCCGCAGAATATTTTACAAAAGTGAAAGAGTATAATTTGATTACGCCTGATAAAGAATACTTCATCCGCCCGGATACCGGGGATAACAACCGGTACACACCCGACTTATTACGCCTGAAAGATGCCCGTAAAGCCATCATCAATTTTTCGGCAGCCATGAGTTACAATTTTACCCAAACAGTTACCGGCTATTGCTCCATCCGAACTGACTTCAACTATGGTGGGAGCCAGCAGTTTCAAAACGATGATGGTTTCATTGGCGTCACTGCTGCCTGGAACCAGTACCACCTGAACCTTGGTGCCAATTTTCGCAAAAGAAACTTTAACCTCCGTGCCGCCCTGCTGCTTAGCTATGGCACCACCAGCAATTATAAACAACGGATGAATTTTGACAATCCTAATGAAGATAATTTACTCATCGGCGACCTTGGCATTACCAGTGCCAGGCGTATGAATACAGGATTAATGCTAACGTATATACACAACCTTTGAGTTGATGGTGCTATTGAATTATTTTGAAAATATAGCACTAAAATGCCCTTCAAAAAACTGAAGGGCATTTTTTCATTTAAGCTCAACTATGCAAATAAAAAGGAACTGGTGCCGGAACAATCTTTACAGTACACCTGTTTACAGCCGATCGCATGCCAGTAACATTTTGCTGATGAAGAAAGTCCGGACTTAATAGGCTATGCACCAAAAAGGCGTATCAATTCTTGTGTTTTCAATTCATTATCGGCCTCTTCCAGTATGCGGTGTAACTGTTCCAGTTCGGCACGGGTAAGCAGTATCGACACTTCTTTAGATGGCGTTCGAATCACAACGGTTTTTGTACCGGGCACTGTGCTGTTTTTCTCCTGCATTTTAGCCCCAACAATATGACGTAAAATGTCAAAATCATCGGCATTCAACATGAGCATAGTGCTGATAAATGCTACCTGGTAATGGCCGCACTGCCTGCATCGTACTATATAGCCATCATCCCCATAGTACAACGACTGGTATTCGCAAATCATACACATTAGTTTTACCCTGCAAACATCCGTGTGCAGTACTTTAGCACAATGCCGCATAGGGAAAATCATTTTCGCAAAAAGGAAAGAAAAAATCAGGGCAGGCTTTTACGCTTATTCCCCCACAAGAATACCAGCATAATAATTAGTGTAAGCAGGCTTACAATCAGCCCGGGTGTAAGGTAAGCGGGGCTGTACTCAAAGCGAAGCAGGTGCGAACCTGCCTGTACCCATGCGTACATAAAAGAAATATTGCCTTTTTTTATTACTGTAGGTTCGCCATCAACATACAGCTTCCAGTTGTGGTTAAAATTTTGAAACAAAACAAATGGAGCAGGGTTATTTGTATGTACTTCAAAGCCCAATTGCCAGGGTGCAAACTTTGTTGCTATTATATAACCGGCCGCAGGCTGCACCTGTTGCTGCACCGTATCCGTAAAAAGTACTTTACGGGCATGAAGCGCCGAATCGTTTTTACCACTGTACTGCACAACTGTATCTGCAAGATAAAATACCGGGTTCTGCATCACTATTGCAGCCAGCGCTGTATCGCTATCAAATTGCGAAAGCGACTGTGTAAAAGAAGGATTCAGTTCTTCCGATACCTGTACAATTTTTTTTGTGTAAAAGGAGGCACAGCCAAACTGCCTGTTGGTAGCGGCTTCCAATATATTGTTTTGTGCAATGGGCATGTCGCTGGCAGGCAGGGGCCAGCCCTGCGGACTATCCCGGATGAGTGCATTAATAGCTGCCGGTGATTGTTGTGTAACAAAAGTGGCCGGTATAGAAAACTGTGCCAGCAATACGGCATTAAAGGCAAACAGTATCGCAAAACGCTTTGGTGCTATCGTTTTTTTTCTGCTCAACCAAAGTATAAACAGCAGTAAGAAAATTAACTGTATTACTCCCTCGAGCAACACTGCATCTGCAAAGCTGATACTATCGTAAAATTGTTTTACAAAATTTCTTTTGTCTGCAGCCTCAGCTATATTGTTTTTAAATAGCAGTGCTTTATGCACCAGGTTGTTTGTACCGGAATGTACCAGTATAGCTACCAGCACAGCCATACTGGTAATAATGGCAACATAGCGGTAAAATTTTTGTTTGCCCTGTTGCAAGGCTGTAAAAAAATCATCTACTACCACAGCACTTAACAGCAGCAGGCCGATAGTTGTAAACAGCCGTATGGTTCCAGGGTGACGGAAATAATTCATCATGGGCAGCAGGTGATAAAACATTTTTCGTACCGGTGTGGTACTGCCCAATGAAAACAAAAAAAGTATAACCGTAGCAGTGAGTATAAACTTTTGTGTGCCGGTTAATTTTCTTTTTGCAATAAATAACAGCAGCATTATGGTAAACAAACCCATAAAACCGCTACGGGCTGTGGGGTCGGTAGTAAGCCAGCTATGCTGCTTGGTAACACTCAGCGGAAAAAAATAGGATACAATGGCAAAAGGATTGAAAGGGTTAGCTTCTGCCTCTGCCAGCGATACGCCGCCGGAGCGCTGGTAATAGGGCAGGTAATCCCAATAAGAAAGTAATACCGGTAAAGCAAGTAGCACAAAACCGGCAACAGCAATGGCATTTGCCGATAACATTTGTACTAATATGGTACGGCCGGCTTTTGCCCTGTACCTGCTATACAGTGCAAGCAGTGTTGCAAAAAGCAGGATATAACCGCACATAATAAACAATGATGGGTAACCTGCTGTAAACAACATGTACAAAGCCAGAGCTGTTTTAACCGCATTAGCATACCTGCTTTGCCCCTGTAGTATACGGTAATGGTACAGAAACACAAAAGGGATAAAAGCAGCGCTGCCCGTCCACACTGTAATTTGTGCCGTATCGATGATAAAGCCACAAAACATATAACACACTGCCATAATCATTTTGGTGCGATGCGATATACTGAAAGCCGTTAACAACTTGTAGATACCCACAGCACCAAAAAAAATATACAGCAGGGTTTCGTACTGCAGCATGGTCATATTGTAGCGGCCAAACAGTGAGAACAGCCACACTACCGGGTTCCACACGCCGGCCTGCATATCGCCATGCAGTGGAAAGCCCATGTAGAAATAGGGATTCCACAAAGGGAGATGACCGCTTTGTATTACTTCGCTGATAAAATAACGGCAGGGCAAAAAATAGATGTATGCATCATTTTTGAGGCTAAACAAATTACTGCTCACGGGCCAGTAGCCTGCACCACAAATAACTGCCAGCAACAGCAGCGCCCCAACGGGAACACCGGAAACTGTAGTATGTAAAAATTTTTTCTTCACACTGCAACTGCTTACCGTTTTTTCCAAATGCCGATTACCGACCTGCCGGCACTATGAAAAATAATTTTATCCGTTATGGTTGATGCAGGTATAATAAAAGTATCCCAAAATGAAATTTGTCTTTGCGTGGGGTATGGCTGCTTTAATATCCATTTGTTGGCCAGCGAGGATAAAAGACCAAGGCTGTCGGCATAGAATATTTTTTGCACTTCCACTATTCCTTCTGTTTTTGCCAGCAGTTCTTTTTTGGTATAACGCCGGTAATGCCCGATGGCCTTATCAAAAGGATTCATCAAATAATTATAGGCCGGGGATAAAACAATTAATTTTCCGCCGGGATTCAGGAGTGCTGCGGCTGTTTTTAATTCCTTTACATCGTTTTCGATATGTTCCAGCACATCGATATAAATTATGGTATCAAATGTTTGCCTGATTTGGCTGGTGTACCCGTTAAAAATAGTACAGTAAGCCGGCAGCTTACCCACTTCCACCAGGTGGCGGAGGCGGTTGCAAAAATTTATATCCGGCTCCAGCAACACCCAGCCTGTAGCGGCTTTTTGGTGCAATAAGGCTGTATTGGCACCAATACCTGCCCCTACTTCCAGCACATACCCACTGATGTGCGGCTTAATGAGTTGGGTAAAATAACGCTTCCAGTTTTTGGCGGCTGCAAACAATTCCAGCTCATTACCGATATATTCAAATGGCGCTGCATTCATGTTATCTTGTTTCTGTTTGCAAAATATAATCCCGGTAATGCAGTGCCGGTATAAACTTTCGCTGCGATTGTGTGGAGAGATAAATAAAAATAGCAATCAGCGAAATGATAAAACTAATCAGCAGGATAATCACCATCGAAGTGCCCACTATGGATGCCCAGCCGGGTATAGCCAGCGAAGTGGTGGTGCGTATAATTAAAATTGCCGCAATAGACAGTGCCGATACCAGTATCATTAAAAATGAAATGATGGCAATACGGGTGATGATTACTTCTAAAAAAACAGAAATAGCGCCAAAGCCATGCAGCAGTAGTGCTGTAAAATTCATTTTAGATTTACCGGCATAGCGGCTGCCCCGCTGTGTAGGCAGGGCTTTGTAGGGCAGGCCCGATTTCATAATACCGCCGGGATAATTGTTCCATATTTCGCTGTAATACACTGCCCGGCAAAGGGTGTTGTAAGAAAGTACAGAGTAATTACCGAATGAAATTTTTTTACCTGTACTCAACCAAAAGCTAAACTTGTACAACCAGTAAAACAATTTAAAAAACAGGCCATTTGTTCTTCTTTGCCTTGCTGCAAAAAAAACGGTATTCGGTTCCCTGGCATTGGCCTGCAACAACTGGGGTATATCGGCCACCCTGTCTTCACCATCGCCGTCCATTACAATAACGGTTGCGCCGGGCATATTTTCTTTAATGTATGAAAGGCCGATGGCAATAGCTTTTTGATGGCCCAGGTTGCGGCTGAGGTGTACAATGGTAAGCGGTGTATTGCCCACAGCATCCAGTTTAAAACTGGCAGAGCCATCATTTACCACCACCATCGAAATCCTGCTTAGTATGGCCGCATCCAACTGCTGTACATCCTTCAACAGCATTTGCAGCGATGCCGTATCGTTGTACACCGGCAGCAGTATGGTAATGGGTTCACTCATTTATTTTGTACACCACAAACTGTGCGTTTTCGAATACAGGTGGCTGTTGCAAATTACCGTCATTTTTATCAAAATACATATACACCGTTTTGCCCCGCCACATGGGATGCATTTCTTTGCCGGATACAAATTGCGCTACTGCCTGCCGCCGCTCCTCTATATCAAAACCAAGAAACGGATGCGGTATCCACGCCTTTGTATTGCTGTGCAGTTGAATGGCAATATTTAGCGGATAGTTATTTTCGTTACCGGCCACAATACCTGCAGCAGGTTGTTTGCTGAAAAAATCAATCAATTCATACTCTGGTTTATTAAAATATACACCAGCCTGGTTTTTGCTATCCGCTTTAAGCCCAAACCAACTGATGTTATCGAATAAAAAAACAAATACGATTACGGTAGTGAGAAGGTATTTTTTTTTGTTCTCCTGCATCAACCAGCTAATGAGCTGCTGCAATGCCGGTATGCTAAATAAAAAGAAACCGGCATATACATAGCCCCTTGTAAAATGCACCGGCTGCTCGGGCTTTATGGCAAAGCCATGTACGGAAAGCAAAAAAGCCACCAGCCCCCACCAGAAAAACAGGCGGCTATGGGGGTTAGAAAAATGACGCTTTAATGCCGGAACGTTTTTTATACAATAAAAGGATAACAACCACACCAATGCATACCCCGGCACAAAATGCCAGGCTTTATAATTCCAGTCGAGCGAATTGAGCTGATTGATGTACCGGTAAATTTCTATCCTGCCCAGTATGCCGGCATAAAAAATAAAAAACAGCAAAAAAGCTGCTGCAAAAAGCCAAAACTGCCTTTTGCTATAAGCACTGTTTTTAAAATAAAATACTTCGGCTGCTATCCATACCAGCAGGGGGGTAATTAATTCGATAGCGGTATAAGGATGCGATAGTATCAGCAGCAGTATGATTACAAAAGCAGCCATAAACCTTTTGCGGAGCACCATTAATACTGCAGATACAAACAAAAAATGATAATACGCTTCAAATGGATATATAAGGGTGCGGCCAAAGTTGAGGCACCAGAAACCATCGGCGGGGTCGAGGTAAAAAATTTGTTCGGAAAAAGTAAGGGTGCTGTTTTTAAAAACAACCCAGTGCAGTACAAAGCCTGCAGCGGCAAGTAATCCGCCCCCCCAGCAAAAGAGGATAGTGATTAAATTTTTGTAACGGTACTGCGGAATAATAACATCTATCACGGCAATGACTACACGAAGGGTAAGTACGGCAAAAATGATATTAAACACCAGCAGCAGTGTAGCCGGGCTGGCACCTGTAAATTTCCATACATACCCCAGCACTAAAAACTGCGGCTGAAAAAAAACGGGCCCGGCATCAAAATTATTGAGCATGGGCCACTGGTACAGCAGTTGTGCATTACCGCTGGCATATTCCTTAGCACTCAGCATATACATCAGGTGCTCCCACTGTATATAGCCGGTGGGTTTTAGCGCCGCATCATGATTAAAAAAATGCAATGCATACAGGAAGTAAACCGGCATGGCCAGCAGTACAGCAAAAATCCACTTCCTTGTATTGGGTGTAAGTACAGGCATTGTATTGTGGCACAATAATAAATATGTTTGGGCAGGTTTCAGCTATTGCTTTTTACCCAGCACAAAAAACATTTGAGATAAAGGTGCAAAAGGCTTTCGGATAAAATCAAAGGCAGCCGCTATTAAACTGATGAAGCCAAACAGTGGATGATAAATGATGGGGCGATCTTTTCCAGCCTTTATCCATTTGCGCCGGTGCAGCCAGTGCAGCAGACTAAAAGCCCAGAAAGGCGCACCCTGTGTGTAGGCAAAATGCTGTACCTGCAAGCCACAGGCATCGGCCATTTTTTCAAAACTGTGTTTGGTAAATAATACCCAATGCCGGGGGCAATGCAATCCGCCCCAGTACGAACGGCGAAACAGCCGGGCATCGAGGCTGTTGTAATTCGGTGTTTTAATAATAATGCTGCCGCGGGGGCTCAGCAGCGCTGCAGCTTTTGCCAGTACTGCTTTCGGGTTGGCCACATGCTCAATTAAATTCAACATCAACACCACATCGTATTGCCCATCGGTATTAAACGACTCGATGGTACCGCAGTAATACTGGTGGCCTTTGGCTTCAGCTACCGTTTTGGCTTTACTGTCTATATCCACCACCTGTGTATGCGTTAATCTTTTGTCGGCCTTTTGCAGGCTGTCCAGCAGGGTGCCGGTGCCACCGCCAATATCCAGCGCTTTTAATTCGGTGCCGGGTAGCTGTTGCAATATTTTGCGGTAAAAGCGGCTGTCTAACCAGTCTTTTATTTTAAAGGCAAGACTGCTGTTTTTTTCGGTAAACGAATAATAATTAGCCGGGTAAATAACCGCCAGTTCCTGCACCGGCATGGGATGGATAAAAACAATATCGCAGTGTGGGCAGTTGTAAAAATCAAAATGTGCCGTTGTGGTAAAATATTCCACATCGGTAGCTGAGGCAAAATGCCTGTTGGTTTCAATATTGCAAAGAGGGCAATGGGGCATTATTATTTTCCCAGCAATTTAATGAAGGCCTGCCAATAGGTGGTTTTTTGCTGCTGCAATTGCGGGGCAATACTGGTATTGCTTAAAAAATGTTCGAGTGCTTTAAGGTTGGTATAGCTTATCTGCGGCTCCAGGTGGTGCAGCAAGTGCCTGTTGAACCCGGCACTGCCAAAAGTGGCGGCAAATACCCCACTGCTAAAAATGCGGCTGAGCTTGCCATGCGGTGTTTTATGGTAATTGGTGGCCTGGCTTGCCCATTCGCCCCGGTGCTCCAGCAACTGCCGCAGGGAGCCAAAAAACGGGAAAAATGTACCAAAGCCCAGCAGCCATATACCGGCCAGCCAGTACTGCTGAAAATATACGGCCAGCGCCAGCACTGTAAGGTGAAATGCAACCCCGGCCAGCAGCATACCGGCCTGCTGTGCTTTAGTGGCGCCATTTTTTTCGGTTAATTTTTTGCCGGGATTGTTGCTGCGGTATAAAAAAATACGGATGGCCCTTATCCCGGTAAGACTTTCAAAAAAGAAACTGAAGTTGAGGGCACTGAAATAGCTGTGCTCGGTATCTTCAGGCGTACCGAGGTGAATATGGTGCTGCCAGTGCACCTGCCGGTAATGCTGAATATGCTGTGCCTGCAATATGCCCAGGAAAGTATTGGCCAGCCTGTCGTTCCATTTTTTTGAAGGGGCAATATTGTAATGCGACGCTTCATGAAAAAAATTGCCGAGGTAGTTAACTACAAAGCCCAGCAATATGGCATCGGCAAGGGCCAGTACAATTTTAAGTACCGTGCTATCCATATTACCGATGTATATACCTGCAATTGTACAGGCGGCAATCATGAGCCAGCCACAGGCTATATCAAAAGCTATTGTAGGATAGTTTGGCCGGAGTGTTTTTTTAAAATCATGGTACGCTAAACCTCCGGCAGCCACCAGCCTGGCTTTAATGCTGTGGAATTGTTTTTCGTCGAAGGGATTGTTGGTTTCAAACATTTAAGATCGTCTTTATCGAGTTGTCATCCTGCTCACATATTTCCCAATAATATCAAATTCTATATTGACTGTATCGCCCTGTTTCAGGTGCCGGATACTGGTATGCTCGTAAGTATAAGGTATGATGGCTACGGTAAAATTGTTTTTGCCCACGTTAAAAAGGGTAAGGCTGGTGCCGTTAACCGCTATGGAGCCTTTTTCAATCACCAGGTGGGTAAAGGCAGGGTCAAACTCAAAACTGTACTGCCAACTGCCGTTTTTATGGTCAACCCCGGTGCAAATGGCTGTGGTATCTACATGCCCCTGCACTATATGGCCATCCAGCCGGCCATTTATTGGCATACAACGCTCCAGGTTTACCAGCCCACCCTGATGCCATTCGGCCAGGTTGGTTTTGGCAAGTGTTTCGGCAATGGCGGTTACCCGGTGTGTGCCATTTTTTACCTCTTCCACGGTAAGGCATACCCCTTCATGAGCCACACTCTGGTCAACCTTTAAGGCATCCGAAATGGGGGATTGTATCCAAAAGCTGCGGTTACTGCCTGCAGTGCTGATGCCTGTAATGAGGCCTGTGGTTTCTACTATACCGGTAAACATGGGGTAAAATTATTGCATTTCCCGTGTTCCTGAATTTTTTGATGAACAGCTTTAGGCCAAAAACACCCGGCGGCTTTACTTAAATTTGAATTTTGCTGTATGGATATTTCTTTTATCTTTGCCGCTCTTAAAAAACTACCAAAGGAGGTATATAATATGTTAATCATTGATTCAAAAGACTGCGAAAACATCGACAAGGCGCTGAAAAAGTACAAGAAGAAGTTTGAAAAAAGCAAGGTTTTACTGCAGTTGAGAGAAAGGCAGTCGTTCACCAAGCCATCTGTACGCCGCCGCACACAAGTGCTTAAGGCTGTTTACAAACAAGCTATTGCCAGCGGCAAGATAGAAGCCTGATTTTAGCATCGCTTACAATATTTGTGAAACTGATAACCGGTTCCTGTAACTTTGGTTATCAGTTTTTTTATGCCCCCATCCTTTGAGCCATATACCCGGCAGTTTTTACAATACCTGCAGTTTCAAAAAAGATATTCGCAGCATACCCTGGTATCCTATCAAACCGACCTTGAGGCTTTCTTTAACTTTATCTTTACCCAATACGAAGCGGCTGCTTTGCCGGATATTACAAGCACTTATGTAAGAAGCTGGCTGGCACACCTGAAAGACAAAGGCATGGAAGCCAAATCGATCAACCGGAAAATTTCGGCTTTAAAATCATTTTACAAGTACCAGTTACAGCAGGGCCATATACAAAAAAGCCCACTGGCGGCGGTAATATCGCCTAAAGTAAAAAAAAGGCTGCCCCAGTTTGTACAGGAGCAGGAAATGGCTGTGCTTTTAAATCAAATTAGCTTTCCTGAAAACTGGGAAGGCAAAACCCACCGGTTAATACTGGAACTGTTATACTACACCGGTATGCGCCGGGCCGAGCTGATAACGCTTAAAGAAACCCAGGTAAATGCTGCAGGCAATACCCTTAAAGTGCTGGGAAAAGGCAATAAAGAAAGGCTGCTGCCTGTGAGGGCTTCATTTATGCAGCAAATACAGGAATATATCGCCAACAAACGCAAACAGTTCGGCCAGTTTGATGAAACTGTACTATTAGTAAATGATAAAGGCAAAAAACTTAACCCGAGATATGTATATGGTATTGTAAAACAATACCTTTCTGCTGTTACCACTATTGATAAAAAAAGCCCTCATGTTCTAAGGCACAGCTTTGCCACACACCTGATGAATAATGGGGCCGATTTAAATGCGGTTAAAGAACTGCTGGGCCACAGCAGCCTCGCCGCCACACAGGTATACACCCACAATTCTATTGAAAAACTTAAGCAGGTATACCAGCAGGCACACCCTAAAGGATAAATTACCGGCACAGTACAATAATTAGTTTTTTTAACTGTTAAATGCTGGATGATTTATTTGGAATTTAATCCTGTACGAAGTAACTTGAATGTCCAAATCCATTTTTTTATACCGCTCAAATACTTTGCCCATGATTTGAAAATTACCTTAATTATTCCCCATTGTTCATTTTTAAAAAACAGATTGCTATGAACATTAACATTCAGACAGTGCATTTTAACGCAGACACGAAGTTGGTATCCTATGTAGAAAAAAAACTTTCCAAACTCTTACAGTTTCACGACAGGATAACGAAAGTGGATGTGTACCTGAAGCTCGACAATGTAGTGCATAACATTAAAGACAAGATTGCCGAAATTAAAGTGCACATTCCCCGCTACGATTTTTTTGTAAAACATTCTTCCAAATCATTTGAAGAAAGTTTTGATGTAGCGCTCGACTCTGTAATCATGCAAATCAAACGAAAAAAAGAGCGGTTAGCCGCTTAAAAAACATAAAGTCCCCCGTTAAATTACGGGGGATTTTTTTTGGTTTACAGAGGCCCCGAAAGCCTTGATAATTCAGCGTTGAAAAAAAAAATTTCAAAATTTTGATATTTACCTTTTTCTCTTACCTTTGCCTTCCGAAAAAAAAAGCTATACAATATTGATTGTATAAGGTTTATTAAAAGTTCTTTACATCAGCCGGATAATTTCAGGAGGGATTTTTTCCCAACTATTTTAAAGGATACTCAGCAAAGCGCAGGTTTCACTTTATACTCCGGCCTATACAGGTTATACAATTCAGGGCAGTTTCCAGAGCGGCCAAATGGGGCGGACTGTAAATCCGCTGTCTACGACTTCGGTGGTTCGAATCCACCACTGCCCACAGTTCTTATAAAAACGTTTAAGACGTTGAACGTTGCATCGTGTTAAATGTTTTTAAACAAATCGTATGCGGAAGTAGCTCATTTGGTAGAGCGATAGCCTTCCAAGCTATAGGTGGCGAGTTCGAGCCTCGTCTTCCGCTCAGATGAATTTGTCTTGTCTGCAGCAGCAGACGGTATGTACGCTGTTGTAGCTCAGGGGTAGAGCACTTCCTTGGTAAGGAAGAGGTCGTGAGTTCAATTCTCATCAACAGCTCTAAAAAAGCTATTTGAAAGGTTAATTGCATTAAAGCGCAGGATATTTACCCGTAAGTATCCATTTTGTTTGACGCTCCGGGTGTACCATTTTTATAGAATGATATTATCCATGCATCAATCAAGCCGCTACAAGCCGAAGTAGCTCAGTTGGTAGAGCAACTGATTTGTAATCAGTAGGTCGCAGGTTCGACTCCCGTCTTCGGCTCACATAAAAAACCCCGGTGGCATCATGTAAAAGTTGCCTGCATCCGGTGTTCAAGAAACAAGTCCTTTGGTTAACGACTTTAAACTTCAACCAGATTAAACACATATTTAAATAATAAACAATGGCAAAAGAGAATTTTAAGAGGGACAAACCTCACGTAAACGTTGGTACTATTGGTCACGTTGACCACGGTAAAACAACTTTGACTGCCGCTATAACCGATATTTTGTCAAAAAAAGGTTTGGCGGAAGCAAAAAAATATGATGAAATTGATGGTGCTCCTGAAGAAAAAGAAAGGGGTATCACTATCAATACCGCTCACGTAGAATATCAAACGGCTAACCGTCACTATGCTCACGTTGACTGTCCTGGTCACGCTGACTATGTGAAAAATATGATTACAGGTGCTGCCCAGATGGACGGTGCTATCCTGGTGGTAGCGGCTACCGATGGCCCTATGCCACAAACTAAAGAGCACATCCTGCTGGCCCGCCAGGTAGGTGTACCTAAAATTGTGGTATTTATGAACAAGGTAGATCTTGTTGATGACCCTGAATTACTGGAACTGGTTGAAATGGAAATCCGTGAATTGCTTAGCTCTTACGGTTTCGATGGCGATAATACTCCAATCATCAAAGGTTCTGCAACCGGCGCACTGGCTGGTGAAGACCAATGGGTAAAAGCAATCGACGAATTAATGGAAGCTGTAGATACTTACATTCCATTACCTCCCCGTCCTATCGATCAGCCATTCCTGATGAGTGTGGAAGATGTGTTCTCTATCACTGGTCGTGGTACTGTGGCTACCGGCCGTATCGAAAGGGGTAAAATAAAAGTAGGTGAACCAATGGAAATCGTTGGTTTGATGGAAAAACCACTTTCTACCACCTGTACTGGTGTGGAAATGTTTAAAAAACTCCTTGACGAAGGTGAAGCTGGTGATAATGCAGGTTTACTGCTGCGTGGTATTGAAAAAACTCAAATCCGCCGTGGTATGGTACTTTGCAAACCTGGTTCTATCACTCCACACACCGAGTTTAAAGGTGAAGTGTATGTACTGAGCAAAGAAGAAGGTGGTCGTCATACCCCATTCTTCAACAAATACCGTCCTCAGTTTTATTTCCGTACTACAGACGTAACTGGTGAAGTTACCCTGAATGCCGGTACTGAAATGGTAATGCCTGGTGATAATACCAACCTTACTGTAAAACTGATTCAGCCTATCGCAATGGAAAAAGGTTTGAAATTTGCGATTCGTGAAGGTGGCCGTACAGTAGGTGCCGGCCAGGTTACTGAAATCATCAAATAAAAGCCCCCCAGCCTCCGCCTGTTGGCGAAGAAGTTATGGAAGCTTAAAATAAAAGCAAAGTACCTTTGGTTTTAAGCCTTAGGTACTTTGTTCTTTAAAAGTTCTTTATTTTTTCTACTCCGCTAAGCCTCTTTAAGGCTTTGGAGTTTTATTTACGGGCATGGTGCAACGGTAGCATACGGGTCTCCAAAACCTTTGATCTGGGTTCGAATCCTAGTGCCCGTGCGACGAAACGTTAAAAGGTTAAAAACCGTTTAAACGTTGTCAACGGCTTAAACGATTTAAACGATTAAAATGAACAAATTCTCTGCTTATATAAGAGATTCTTACAAAGAGCTGATAGAAAAAGTAACCTGGCCTACCTGGGCACAGTTACAGCAATCTACCATGATTGTTATAGGGGCTACTTTATTTATCACAGCGATGGTAGCTCTAATGGACTTTGTGGCCAACGGCTCCCTGAAATTTATTTACTCTTTATTTAAAGGATAATGGAAGAAACTATTGCACAGGAAAAAGAAAACAAGTGGTACGTACTCCGTGTAGTGAGCGGCAAAGAACGTAAAATTAAGGAGTACCTTGATAAGGATATTGTACGCAATGGATGGTCGGATATTATTAAACAGATTTTTCTGCCCGTAGAAAAAGTGTATAAAGTTCAGGCCGGAAAAAAAGTGATGAGGGAAAGAAACTTTTATCCCGGCTATGTAATGATTGAGGTGGCTGATAATAAACTGAGTGATGATATTGTGCAGCATATCAGCAATATCACCAATGTAATGCACTTTCTTACCGATGGTAAAGGCAGTAAGGGTAACATTATTTCGCTGCGTAAAGCTGAAGTAAATAAAATGCTGGGCAAGGTAGATGAAATGGGCGAAGCCGGTGGTATGACGATGAGTGAACCATTTATAGTTGGCGAAACCATTAAAATCATCGACGGTCCATTTAACGACTTTAACGGTACTGTAGAAGAAGTTAACGACGATAAAAAGAAACTGAAAGTACAGGTGAAAATATTTGGCCGTGCTACACCTGTGGAATTAAACTACATGCAGGTAGAAAAAATTTCGTAGTACGTATTCAAAACAACTTAAAAAAGCCATTCGTAAAAACGGGTGGCTTTTTTTGTTGCACCACTTATTTGAACCGTAGCCTTTCAATCAATAAAAAAGCCTTTCAAAAAATGAAAGGCTTTGTACCACGTACGGGATTCGAACCCGTGATTCCTCCGTGAAAGGGAGGCGTCTTAACCCCTTGACCAACGCGGCGTTCCCGTTAAAGGACGGCAAAGATAATACCCGGTAATTTGTAATCCAAAATTTTTTAAGCCAATGAAAAACATATTTTTAAAAATAGCAGAGCCAACAAAAAATGTAGAAGATATACAGGGGCATCAGCCTTTATCCTCTAACAAACCAGGACGCAATTGCTTAGTACGCTGAAGGCTTTGCTCCTCCCGCCAGGCTTCAATTTTTGCATGGTTGCCGCTCAGGAGTATTTCGGGCACTTTCCAGCCCCTGAAGTTTTCGGGCCGGGTATATACCGGTGCAGCTAATAAATTATCCTGGAAAGAATCGGTAAGTGCCGAGGTTTCATCATTCAGTACACCGGGTATCAGCCTGCCCACAGCATCTACAAGTACGGCAGCCGCCAGCTCTCCGCCACTCAGTACATAATCGCCGATAGAAATTTCTCTTGTAACAAAATGATCCCTTACTCTTTGATCGATGCCTTTATAATGACCGCAAATGAGCAGCAGGTTTTTTTGCAGTGAAAGTTGGTTGGCAGTTTGCTGATTAAATAATTCTCCATCGGGTGTAAGAAAAATTATTTCGTCGTACTTAGTGTGTTGCTGCAAAGTTTCAATCGCATTTACTAAAGGTTCAACCATCAATACCATACCGGCACCGCCGCCAAACTGGTAATCATCTACCTGGGCACGGGCATAGCTGGTATACTCTCTCAGGTTGTACACTTTTACTTCAAGCAATCCTTTATCGGCAGCACGCTTCATAATGGAATGCGAAAAAGGGCCATCCAGTAAAGCCGGCACTACCGAAATGATATCAATCTTCATCATAGTTTTAATTGTAATGCTGATGGGTAAACGCTGTTGCCTCAGCTACCACCCAAAAAATCATCAAGGTCTCTTTTTTCTTTCTTTGTTGGCCTGCCCACTTTACTTAGCCGCTTACCCGTATTAAAAGCGGCTGCCTGGTATTGTATCCTGGTTATTTCTTCGGCAGGTGTAATATCTTCATAATACCGGATTGCTTCGCTATACTGTACCCGGCGATTGAGTATACCGGTAACCCGTATACGCCATTTTTTCGTTTCAGTTTTTACCTCGTACTCATCCCCTGCCTTAACTGCACGGGATGCTTTGGCGGCATCGCCATTAATTTTTACCCTGCCCTTATCGCAGGCTTCGGCGGCTATACTCCTGGTTTTAAACAGGCGTATCGACCACAGGTATTTATCCAGCCTTATTTTTTCTTTTCCCATACAAATAAGTACATGTGTTGGCTGCATTGTTGGCAATACAGTACAGACACTCCATTACCTGAATCCCCTAATTACCGCCTGCAGCTTCGCCAAACAAAAAGAAGGCAATCGTTTTTGAAATCTGCTCAAAATCCCGGCGGTACGACAGGCTTGCACCCGTTCTGTTTCGCTGGCCTGCCAAATCGAAATTGGTTCGGTTAAAGCCTACAATCCTGAATTTACCGTCTTTAGTCAGTATCCATTCTGCAGTAATATCCGGCGTTAACAACACATTGTTATTGCGGCCCGAGGCTACATAGGGGTTATTATAATCCAGGTTAACGCCTGCTGTTATAATCAGCCGGCCATTGAGCAAAGTGTATACAAAATTACTTTTTGCTGCTGCCTGTATACGGGCTACATCTGCCTGTAAATCGTTGCTGCTGTTGCTTACCACTGTACTGGCGCCAAAATTAAACTTGAGATTTTTTACATAGCGTTGCAAAAAGTTGTTGAAAAAACCAGACACCACACCCGATACAATACCCCCGATGGTATTAGACAGCACACTCATACCAGCGCCCGATTGTAAAATGCCCTGGCTGGTGCTGATGAAGGAATTGAACAATAACAATGAGGTTACCTGCTTATTGAGTTCGTTTTTATCCTGCTTAAATTGTTCGAGGCGCTTAATCACAAAAAAATCAGTAACCGGACTGCCGGGGGGTAGTTGCAAATCGAAATCAATATTGGGCTTGAGCAGCGTTTCGGTCATGTGCGCCACTACTTTTAAATCGGCCTGCTGCTGTGCCGTGGTAATATTTGAGCCAGAGGAATAATTGAGGTTACTAAAGTCTACCTTCTCGGCAAGATACTCGGCCTTAATATCAATTTTTGCCATAAAGGGATCGCCGCTCCATACAATGCTCCCCTCATTTACCGTAAAGTATTTTTTTAATACTGTTTGAAAATTGAAAGTGTATTCGCCTTTCTCAATATTGTACAGCCCATTAATGCTTAAAGGCTCCCTGTTGCCTACCCGTATTTTTAATAATCCGCTGCCTACGCCTTTAATTACATCGCCGGTTGCTTCATCCAGCACCACATCTATTTTACAGGCACTGTTGGGATGCAATACCATATTGAGGATAATATTGGTACCAGCACCCGTTTTGGGTTTTTTCATTTCGGTACCAAACTGTACAAAATCAATATAATCAATTTCGCCACTTTCAACACTACTGCCGCTAAGGATGTATATCTGGCTGGTATCGGTATTAGAAGGTGCCCCCTCAATATCCATACGCATATTTTCAACCGGGCCGTTGAGCTTTAATGTAGCATTGCCAATTACCCTGCCATAAAACTGGCTGTTATCTTTTTTGGTGGTACTGAGTAACAACATTTTTGGAGTTTCGAAAGCCAAATTTTCAAACTCAAAATTTTGGAAAAAACTATGATTGATTTTTCCGCTTAATGTACCGGTGTTGTTGTAGATATCCCTTAAAGTTATTCTACCCAAATCAATTTCGCCTGGGTTAAAAATGATGCTCTTATTTTTAAAAGTGTATACACATTGGGTATAATCCACTTTCATAGAAGCAGTTTCAATATTGGCCACACCGGTGAGGCTTAAATTGTTGCTGCTGCCAGATACTTTAAGGCCGGTAGTGTTGGCAACACCTTCCACATCGCTGAGTATGCCGGCCAGGTATGGGTTAAGAATAGAGAGGTTGAATTTGGAGGCAATTAAGCCAAAATCAACCTGGCTATCGGTGGTATCGTTGAGGCTGACACGGCCTTTTATACTAAAATCATTTTCTGCATTCTCCGATATCGCCTTAACGTTAATAACCCCTGAGGCCGAATTCATAGTTGCATCCAGCTTTACAAGCCCTATCGAATCGCCATCCATTTTAAACCCCTCAACCGCTGCATCAGCTTTTACAAATGGCTTTCCAAATAACTCTTCAATAATAATGTTGCCGGTAACAATTCCCTCTAACCGGGGCTGCTTTAATACATAAGGCAAAAAATCATCTGCATTTACCTGGTTCAACCCGATGATTACATCGTTGCCAGCCCCATCAGAAGATGGTTCGGTAGAAATGCTGATATGCTGTTGGCCCTGCACAAATTTTATATCACTGGCACTCATTTGCGATTTGCTAAATGCCAGTTCTCCATCTTTTTCAAGCTGCCATTTACGATCGTTAATGATAAGGGAGGAAGGATAGAAATGTATTTTTACACCATCGGTTTGTGTTACCACAAGGGCATTGATAGCTGCTTCACTAAGTGTTTTTGAAGCACTTGTTGAAAGCGCTACATACGAGCTATCGTTGTACGATGTTACTTTTAAAGTAGTGTAAGGCAATTGCAGGCTGTCGTTCACCTTAATATTATCCACATCCACTTTAGCAACCAGCGAATCAAAGTTGCCGCTGCCTTCGAGCATTACACCGCTAAACACTTTGCCATCGTAACTAAATTCCGGCACAGTAGCATGTATATCCAAATCGCTGGCATCAAGCCCCAGGTTACCGCTAATGGTACTGTAATTAAAACCACTAAGCTTTTTATCGGCCAGGTTAATAAACTGGTCAATATCCCTGGTTTGCACCCTGAATGAAAAATCCTGGTTACTAACGGTGTAGGATGGCCGCTTAATATAGGCCGGTACATAGCGGCTTAAAAACACGTTAAAGGCATCCGGCAACTCCTGGATGGTAAAACGGCCTGCTACTTCCGCATCAATTTCGTTGGAGTGTACAGAAAGTATTTTTACCCCATCTGTAATACCGGATTCCAGCACCAGCGAATCAAAAGACAGTGGCTGCCCTTCATGCTCCAGCAGGGCATTGCTGATACGGGCCGTGCCAATAAAATTATCGATATTGCTTCCATTAAATGCCAGGTTAAAATTGCCCCCCAGCCTGAAGTTATCCTTCGTTAAGCCAAGCTGTTGCAGGTTAGCATATTCCAATACCGTATTCAATTTAAAGCCGGGCTTTTTTTCACTAAAATCTATCAGCCCTTCAAGACTGCTGATATGCAGGTTGCTGTCGTTTACCGATGCTGAACCATTAAACAGCCTTTTCATAAAACCGCCTTTTACCTGTATATCCTTGTAATTGTACCCGGCTATATCTATGGAATGTACCTGGCCATCAAAGTGGGTATTGATTGTGGCCGGTGTAAAGCCCACACCATCAATTTTACCATTGAAACTAACATACCCAAAATCCGGCATTTTAAGAAAAGTACCCAAATGGAATTTTTGTGTAGCGATCTTACCACTATATACCGGTGCTTTGTTATCGGGCAATTTCAAATTGATGTCACCAGTAATTGTACCCAAATCTGTTTGTACCGTACCGTAGGCTACAAAATCATTGATAAAGCCGGTATAATGCCCCTGGTAATGAATATTACCCAGCTTACTCAATGCCGGCATATCTATCGCTTTGAGGTCGGTGATAAATGAAGCCAGGTCGGTGTAAGTGGTGTTTAAATTTTTTGCCGTAACATCAATATAGGTTTTATCAATATCCGGCAGGCCACGCATCGCCAGTGCGCCTTGTATAAATGTACTGCCGCTGCGTAATTCAATATTTTTGGCGGTAAGGTTATCAATAGTACCCCTTGCCTGTCCCGATAACTTAAAAACCCTTTTCCACGAAGCCAGCTCTGTGGCAAAAAAAGCAATATCATCTGTGTTTACCTCACTATCTTTAAAATTACCCTCAAGCCTTACGTTGTGCAAAAAGTGGCTCATATCCTCGCCAAAATCATGGTACTGCATGGCAAAATAATTCCGCAGCCTGCTTTTGTTGGTAATGATATCCAGGTTTTTAAACTCCATCAGCTCGGGGGTGAACTTGAAAAGCGCTTCGAGTTTTTTCACTTCAAAACCGCTTTTTTCCTTTGTAGCCAAAAGGAGGTTCATGGTGAGGGTATCTTTTGCAAACCGAACATTTTGCATATCCGCATTTATACTTTCAAAGGCAAGGTGGCTGTCATCAAAATGATCGTTGTAAGGCTGCCTGCCCGGTGTTTCGCCATTGAGTATAAATTTACCATTGCTGAGTTTGAGCTGTTTTACCTGTACCACCCAGCCATCGTTATTCCAGCGATAGGCGTACACGGTAGTGTCGGGTGCCGATACAGGCTGTGGTAATTGAAGCCGGTCTCTCTCACCGGTATAATCGGCCTGCGAAAATACCGGCTGCTCCAGTTTAAGGCTGCGTATATTAATTTTTTTACCGGCAAAATCCATCGTATCGGCCAGTAGTTCCAGTAGATCGGAAGAGCACACGTCTGAACTCCAGTCACTAGCTTATCTCGTAT
>CALMYJ010000026.1 GCA_937873715.1 uncultured Chitinophagaceae bacterium | reverse complement strand
GATTCATGGCGGGTGCCTATGAATATTGCAATGGATTATGCCTGGTTTGGTAAAGACAAAGCATGGCAGGAAGATTATGCCAAAAGAATACAGCGTTTTTTTCGCTCAAAAGGTATCAGCACATTTGAAGACCAGTTTAATACCGACGGCAGTACGCCTGCCGAAATATTACAGGCAGGAGGATATAAAAAATTAAGACATTCGCTTGGCCTGGTTGCTACAGTAGCCACCACGGCAATGATTACAAAAGACAAAAAAAGTTTTGATTTTATCCATGAATTATGGAATGCAAAACTGGAGCCGTACGAAGATGGCTACTTTGATCCTTATTATGATGGACTGCTGTACCTGTTCAGCCTCATGCACCTGGGTGGAAAATATCAAATCATAAAACCTTACAATACACTAACTGAAAAGTAATCACGAGATATGAAAAAGCTTTTAACCGCAGCTATACTGTTCAGCATCATCCATCAAAATACCACAGCACAGCACCCTGCTCCGTATGGATTTGACACGGTACGTGCCAATATTGCTCATGGAAATATTGACACAGTTACTTATCCCTCCAAAACGGTTGGCACCCAAAGAAAAGCACTTATTTATACGCCGCCGGGTTTTACAAAAAACAAAAAATACCCCGTGCTCTATTTACTGCACGGCATTGGTGGTGATGAAAAAGAATGGCTGAATGGCGCAGCACCACAAAACATTTTAGACAATTTATATGCCGATGGCAAAACCGTTCCCATGATAGTGGTAATGCCCAATGGCAGGGCCATGAAAGACGACCGGGCCATTGGCAATATTTTTGACCCCGAAAAGGTGGAAGCCTTCGCTACTTTTGAAAAAGACTTACTCCATGATTTAATTCCTTTTATTGAAAAAAAATATCCCGTTGTTAAAAACCGGGAGCACAGGGCCATCGCCGGTTTATCCATGGGCGGCGGGCAGGCGCTCAATTTTGGCCTGGGCAACCTGGATCAATTTGCCTGGGTAGGCGGATTTTCATCTGCACCTAATACAAAAAAACCGGAGGAATTAGTGCCTGATGCAGAAGTGCTAAAACAAAAAATAAAACTGTTATTTATTTCCTGCGGTGCCAGTGACGGTTT
Organism: uncultured Chitinophagaceae bacterium; assembly: GCA_937873715.1. Classification (GTDB taxonomy): domain Bacteria; phylum Bacteroidota; class Bacteroidia; order Chitinophagales; family Chitinophagaceae; genus Ferruginibacter. The sequence continues at coordinate 109,199 of CALMYJ010000026.1, read as the reverse complement.
GATTCCTTTCAGTAAAAGAACACATGATTACCTCAAGCAACATGGCGTACCGCATATTTATTTTATTGAACCCGGAGTGCATGATTTTAAAGTTTGGAAGAATGGCTTATACATGTTTGCTCAACTCATCTTCAAACCGGTAGATACATCTGCTTTTGCAAAATATCCTGTGGCCGGTGCACCACCGGAAACCAATGTACGCAACGCCAAATACCCACAGGTAACTGTAGACAGCAGGGTAATCTTTAACATCAAAGCACCAGGTGCCCAAAAAGTGCAAATAGACTTAGCTAAAAAATACGACCTTATAAAAGATACAACCGGCGTATGGACAGTTACTACAGATTCGGTATCAGAAGGTTTTCACTATTACTCTTTACTGATAGATGGCGTAGCCGTTGCCGACCCTGCAAGTGAAACATTTTATGGTATGGGCAGGATGGCAAGCGGCATAGAAATTCCTTTTGCAGGCGATGGCTATTACAGCATTCAACAGGTACCGCATGGCGACATCAGGATTAAAAGATATTTTTCAAGAAACACTTTCTCCTGGCGGCAATTATATATCTACACACCACCGGGTTACGATTCGGCCACTGCCAATAAATACCCTGTGCTGTACCTGCTGCATGGCGGCGGCGAAGATCAAAGGGGCTGGGCCACCCAGGGAAAAACAGATTTGATCCTGGACAATTTAATTGCTGAAAAGAAAGCAGTGCCGATGTTGATTGTGATGCTGGATGGCAACTTTTACGGCAGTGGTGGCGGCATTGCCGGTTTTGGCGAAGCCGCATTACAATCATTTGAAAACGAACTGTTGCAAAATGTAATACCCTTTGTTGAAAAAAATTACCGGACAAAAACGGATGCAGGCAGCAGGGCTTTAGCTGGCCTTTCTATGGGTGGTTTGCAAACTTTATATGCAGGCCTAAGAAACACTTCCTTATTTTCTCAACTCGGCGTATTTAGTTCCGGCTGGTGGGCTAATCAACCTGCACTTGCTACACCTCAATACGATTATATGAAAGCCCATGCATCCGAAATCAACAGCAACCTCAAAAACTTTTGGATTGCTATGGGTGGCGAAGAAGACATCGCCTATAAGAATTGTAAAATTATGCTCAGCAGGTTTGATGAAATGGGGGTAAAATATACCTACAGCGAATACCCGGGCGGGCATACCTGGCCGGTGTGGAGAAACAACCTCTACAATTTTGCCCAGCTATTATTCAGGTAAATCATGAGTACCAACACTGCCATGAAAAAACGTTCATGTCATCTCATCAGCAGAATGTATGGTTGCGGCACACCATTTACATTTCAATGCAGCCGGGTATAGCAAACCAATTACAGTGTATCAACCATAAACTGGTTACTTAAAATGTAAAACGAAATATGATGGTAAAAAAAATGGCATTTATTACAAGTTTATTTATTTGTAATTTTTGTAGTGCCCAAAACTTTCCTTTTCAAAATCCAAACCTCAGCACACAGGAAAGAGCCAAAGATTTAATTGGAAGATTAACACTGGAAGAAAAAGCCCTGCTGATGCAGGATCAATCCCCAGCCATACCCAGGCTGGGCATTAAAAAATTCAACTGGTGGAGTGAGGCTTTACATGGGCTGGCCAACAATAATGATGTTACGGTTTTTCCCGAACCTATTGGCATGGCAGCATCATTCAATGATGCACTGGTATATAAAATCTTTACTGCCGTATCAGATGAAACAAGGGCCAAATACAACCAGGCACAAGCAAAGGGAGAAGATAACAGGCGCTTTTTGAGCCTCTCCGTGTGGACACCCAATATCAATATCTTCCGTGATCCCCGCTGGGGCCGTGGCCAGGAAACTTATGGCGAAGACCCCTACCTTACTTCCCGTATGGGCGTTGCCGTTGTTAAAGGCTTACAGGGCCCTGCCGATGCCAAATACAGGAAGCTGCTGGCCTGCGCCAAGCATTTTGCCGTACACTCCGGCCCGGAGTGGAGCCGGCATGAGCTTAATTTAAATGCAGTGCATCCCCGTGATTTATGGGAAACCTATTTGCCTGCATTTAAAGCATTGGTGCAGGAGGCAGCGGTGAGGCAGGTAATGTGTGCTTACCAGCGCCTGGATGATGAACCCTGTTGCGGCAATGCCAGGTTGCTGCAAAATATCCTTCGCCATCAATGGGGATTTAAATATGTGGTGGTATCCGATTGTGGTGCGGTTACAGATTTTTACAGCAGCCACAAAGTTTCTTCTGATGCCGTACATGCTTCCGCAAAAGCTGTACTTGCAGGCACCGATGTGGAATGTGTTTGGGATGGTTATGCCTATAAAAATTTACCCGAAGCCGTTGCTAAAGGATTACTCACAGAAGCAGATATCAATATCCGTTTGCAAAGAGCCCTGGAAGGGCGTTTTGAATTAGGCGAAATGGATGATGACGCTATTGTACCATGGACAAAAATTCCGGCCAGCATCATCAACAATGAAGCACACCGTAGGCTGTCGCTCGATATGGCCCTTGAATCCATGGTATTATTGCAAAACAAAAACAATAGACTCCCTTTATCAAAATCGAAAAAAAAGATTGCTGTAATAGGACCTAATGCGGATGATGAGCCAATGCTTTGGGGTAATTACAATGGGACACCGGTAAGTACCATTAGTATTCTAAAAGGCATAAGGATGAAGCTGGGTGCAAATGCCATAGTATATGACAAGGCATGCGACCTGGTTGAAAACAAAGTAACACAAAGCTATTTTTCTAAAACCAGCAGCGGAACACAAAAAGGCTTTAAAGCCACTTACTGGAACAACAGGGATTTACAGGGGGAAAGCGTAACCACAAATGTCATTACCAACCCCATGAAGATGACCACAGCAGGTGATCATGAATTTGCACCCGGCGTAAAGCTGGAAGATTTTTCAGCCATATATGCAACAACATTTGAAGCACCCGAAACGGAAGAAATAGTATTTAAATACGGCGCTACCGGCCGCTTTGAATTACTGGTGAATGACAGTTTGATAGCCCGTTCTTTTAACTGGCGCACATTGCCCTCAAGGGCCACATACAAAGTAGAGAAAGGAAAAAAATATACCATCGAAATAAAGTTTGCCCAGTTAAACAACTGGCAGGCAAATCTTGAATTTGATTTTGGCAAAGAAGTAGATGTTGATTTTTCAGGATTAATCAACAAACTCAAAAATATTGATGAGGTAATTTTTGTGGGCGGTCTTTCCACTTTACTGGAAGGGGAAGAAATGCCGGTGCTCTATCCCGGCTTTAAAGGTGGCGACCGCACAGATATACAGTTACCACAAGTGCAGCGGGATTGTTTACAAGCATTAAAAGCAGCAGGCAAAAAAATTGTTTTTGTTAACTGCTCCGGTTCTGCCATTGGCCTGCTGCCTGAAACCGAAAGCTGCGATGCCATACTGCAGGCCTGGTATGCAGGCGAATCGGGCGGGCTGGCTGTTGCCGATGTACTGTTTGGCGACTATAATCCTTCGGGAAAACTGCCCATTACATTTTATACCGACACCACACAGTTGGCCGATTTTGAAGATTATTCCATGAAAGGCAGAACCTACCGCTATATGTCCAACCCCCTATTTCAATTTGGGTTTGGCTTAAGCTATACCCATTTTAACATCGGTGAAGCTAAACTCAATACCACAACTATACAGGAAAACGACACATTGCTATTAACCATACCTGTTAGCAACAAGGGCAAACGCAGCGGCAGCGAAACAGTGCAGGTGTATATAAAAAAACAGCATGACAAAGACGGCCCTTTAAAAACACTAAGAGCATTTAAAAAAATAAATATGGCAGCAGGCAGCAGCAACAACGAAACTATTCAATTGCCCTACACTGCTTTTGAATTTTACGATGCAGCCAGCGGTGCCATGAAGGTGGTAAAAGGAGACTACGAGTTGCTGTACGGCAATAGCTCAGCCGATACCGATTTAAAGTCTTTAAACATCCGTGTTCAATAATACCTGCCTTTACAGAAAAACAATAAACACCGGCATGCAAAAAAATAAACTGGTATTAATCCTAACTGCACTCTGCCTATGTACCTGCAGCACAGGCTATGCACAAAACCCACTCATCCGCAACCAATTTTCAGCAGATCCCTCTGCAAGGGTATTTAATGGCAAAGTATATGTATATCCCTCCCACGATATTCTTGCCACTGAGGGTAAAGGGCAGGTGGGCTGGTTTTGCATGGAAGACTACCATGTTTTTTCTTCACACAATTTAACAGAATGGATAGACCATGGTGTGATCATAACACAAAACAAAGTACCCTGGGTTAGGCCCGACAGTTATGCCATGTGGGCACCGGATTGCATAGAACACCATGGAAAATATTATTTCTATTTTCCGGCAATGCCCAAAGACACTGTTGCCAACGGCCGGGGCTTTGCCATTGGTGTAGCCGTTGCCGATACACCGGAGGGGCCGTTTATCCCGGAGGCCACACCAATTAAAAATGTACATGGGATAGACCCAAATGTATTTATCGACAAAGATGGGCAGACTTATTTATATTGGAGTGCAGGTAATATTTATGCAGCTCCATTAAAAGAGAACATGCTTGAACTGGCCGCCGAACCTATAATATTAACCGAACTGCCTTCGCAGGGTTTAAAGGAAGGGCCTTACCTGTTTGAACGCAATGGTATTTATTATTTAACCTATCCGCATGTTGACAATAAAATTGAAAGGCTGGAATATGCTACCGGCAATCATCCACTTGGGCCATTTAAGGTTGCCGGTGTAATTATGGATGAATCACCAACAGGCTGCTGGACCAATCATCAATCCATCATCCAATACAACAATCAATGGTATTTATTTTATCACCACAACGATTACTCCCCTGCTTTTGATAAAGCCCGTTCTATACGGGCAGACAGTCTTTTCTTTTTAGCAGATGGCAGCATCCAAAAAGTAATACCCACATTAAGAGGTATAGGCCACAGTAATGCCCGTAAGACAATTCATATTGACCGGTACAGCGCTATTGCCAATGAAGGTGCAGCCATTTCATTTATAGATACAACAAACAACTTCAAAGGCTGGAAAACAAGTTTTGTAAAAGCTGGTGCATGGGTGCAATACAACAGTGTTGACTTTGGAAAAAAACCGGCAAATAAAATACTGGTAAAAGCTAATGCCCCTGCAGGGGCTGCATTGCAGGTACATACAGGTGGGTTAAACGGGCCGGTTATTGCTAAGATTAAAATTCCTGCAACAGGCCAATGGAAAATCATTTCGTACAAATTACTGCAGCCGGTAAAAGGCATACAACAGTTGTTTATTCAATCAACAAGCAATAATATGGTTGATATTGACTGGATACAATTTGAATAATTAAAACAACACGGATATGAAAAAAATCATCGCAGCATTGCTGCCTGCAATACCCTTACTGTTACAAGCGCAACAGGCAACAATTAAAATTGATATTGAAAGAACGATTGGGGAGATTGATCCACGGATATATGGCGTATTTATGGAGCCTATTCATTTAACCGGCAAAATGCTGGGCCTGCCCGATACAGTTTCATTGAACACCCTGTACGGCACACTGTATGATCCTGCCTCGCCATTAGCAGATGAAAATGGCTTTAAAAAAGATTATATAAACGCCATGAAAGAACTAAAGGTTACCAATATGCGCTGGCCCGGCGGTAACTTTTTAATGGGGTATAATTGGGAAGACGGCATTGGCCCAAAAGATAAACGGCCGGTACGCATCAACATGGCCTGGGGCGGATTAGAAAGCAACCAGGTGGGCACAGATGAATGGATACAACTGAATAAATCCATGAACAGCGAAAATATTGTTTGCGTTAATCTTGGCCTCGGCTCTATTATGGAAGCCGCCCACTGGGTGGAATACTGCAACTATAAAGGTGGCACTTACTATTCGGATTTAAGAGCAAAAAACGGGCACAGGGAACCCTATAATATAAAAATTTGGGACCTCGGCAATGAAGTGGATGGCAAGCCCTGGGAACTGGGACATAAAAATGCAGAAGACTATATTGAAATAGCAAGAGAAGCAGCCAAAGCCATGAAGGCAGTAGATAACACTATTGAACTGGTAGGTTGTGGCTCATCCTGGTACAACAGCAGCGGCTGGGATGAGTGGAACAGGAAAGTACTAACCGGCATTGGCGATAAAATAAAATATTTATCCATCCACAGTTATTGGGAAAACGCACCGGATTATTACAGCTTCATGGGGGCAAGCGCTAAAATTTTTGAGGAAAGAATAACCATTACAGCAGGCGAAATACAGGCAGTATCTGCCACACAGGGATTTAAAAACCCCATCTATTTATCAGTGGATGAGTGGGGTGCTTTCGGCAGAAACTTCATGAGTATATTGCCAGTTGCCCAATCACTAAATAGTTTTATCAGGCATGCGGATGTGGTAAAAATGGCGAATTTCACCCTGATGACTTCCCTGCTTTCCAATGATCCCGAAAAAGGGAATTATAAATCACCTTTGTTTTACACCTTCGGGCTTTTTTCGAATAACTGCCTGGGCAATGCCATCGACACTTACGTGGCCTGCGATACATTTAATACAGGAAAATACAAAGGCATACCTTATCTTGATGTTACGGCCACTTATTCAAAAAAGGATAATACCGTTTTTATAAACGTAGTAAACAGGCACAAAGACAAAACAATAACTGCCGGCATCATGAATACATCTGCGCTCTTTACCGGCAAGGGAGAAGCAAGTATTATTTCATCCAACAACCTCGAAGAGCCCTTTAGTTTCAACAAAAAAGAGCAGTACATACCCGTGAAGCAGGAGGTAAACACCAAAAATAATCAGCTTACGTTTGCCTTTCCCCCTCATTCATTTACACAAATAAAAATTGCTGTAAAAGTTAAATAATACATATATCAGCACTTCCAGCAGGCATAGTATTTTTCATCAGCTACACTATTAGCTGCAACTTGTTATGCACAGCTATTGCTGCCTTCATTTAAAAAAGTTTATAAAAAATATCCCTGGAGTACCTAAATGATATAGGCAGCAAAGCTGGCAAAAGGATGCCTATACTCGCCAGCATACATCAACCCCTCCTGTTGAACAGGAACAATGAGCATTTTTTTATAAGGCTGTAATTATTTTCATCTTCATGTTACTAATACTGTAAAGGCATCAACAATGAAAGACAGTAATACACACAGTTGCAGCAGCAATAATAAGTATATCAACAGGCTGGGCTACATCCTGTTTGTAGCTTTAGCCCTGTACTTTTTCGGGCCGGGAAAAAATTTCACCCAGGGGATTTCCAACTTAGGTATAGCCATGATTTTTGATCCATTTAACCCAAAACAAAGCTGGCAGTGCAGGCCCTGGTTTCAAAGGGCCTGGCTGCTGCTGCATGTGTCCATAATTATTGGGGGATTTATTTACCTGCTGTCAACAAAATAAATGCCTGACTGTTTCACCCATAAAACAGCCGCTTGAACGAAAAACATTTTATTGAACTGCTGCAGCAAAACCAGGGTATCATATACAAGCTGGTAAACTTGTATGCGCAGGATGATGAAGAAAAAAAAGACCTGTACCAGGAAATTGCCTTGCAATGCTGGAAAAGTTTTGCTACCTGGCGTGGCGATGCCAAATTCAGCACCTGGTTATATCGCATTGGGCTGAACACCATTTTTACCATGAAGCGCAAAAAATCGGCAATAGTATATACCGATACTTTGCCTGATACTGATACAGTAAATAATGCCACGCTTCAAAACGAAAATTCAGCATTACTTTACAAATGCATTAAGCTGCTTGCCGAAACAGACAGGGCCATTATACTACTACACCTGGAAGGATATGAGAACAACGAAATTGCCGGCCTGCTGGGCATTAGCGCCAATAGCCTCGGTGTAAAACTGCATCGTATCAAGCAACGATTAACCCAATTATTACAACAGTTTAACCTTAGTAATGGAAGCAAATAATAACTGGAGCAACTGGCAGCCTGAAGATGATGCGTTAAAGCGCCTGCTCAATAAAGCAAGCCTGCAGCGCCTCAAATCGCAACATCCATTATTGAAGCTACGCCGCAACCTGCTTATCGGTATGTTTTGGGCGGTTGTTATTTCAGCCAGTTATATTGCAGTGTTCTTTTTTACCAATCAATGGCCCGTGGTGCTAAGCCTTATTGTTTTACTGGCATTCAATACCTACATCTTATACCTCAGCTATAAACTACGGCAGCAAATACCCCAATCGATACAGCCCGGCGAAGGATTAAAGCAGGAATTGGAAAAACACCACAAAAGCTTTATTCGCTGGCAAAAGCTGCAGGAACGGCTGGCCATTTTAGTATACCCCATCGCCGCTACGGGTGGTTTTATTTTAGGCGGCACCACCAGCTCGGGCAAATCTTTTGAAGCCTTGCTGGCACGTCCTTTTTTCCTTGTGGCATTATTGATAACAGTGGCAGTACTGGTACCGCTTTGCTTCCTGCTGGCCAGGTGGATGTTTAAAATAGCCTACGGCAGGCATTTAAAAAATTTACAGCAACATATAGATGAACTATCCTGAAATGGGGATAAAAAGTAGCGGTACTCCCGGTCAATACGCTGCCCCACTATCAGCAACACACGGCCGTGGCAGGCTGCAAAATAATTTTAGCGGAGTACAATCAGCTCATAAAGAGCCGTGTAAAGGTTTATTAAAAGTTAATATAAGCCCTTACCCTTCCCCAATCTTTACTTTTAGTTTTGTAAAATATTATGTCGTTCAAATGCAGGCTGCTGTGGAAAAGCAACCACCACACTACGGGTTACCTTTGTTTGTAATTTGTATTAAAGGCATACTACCGACCAAAAAATATAAAGATGGTACAAAAAACTTACTACAAAACAAAAGACTACTGTAAAGTAAAATTCACATTCGCCCCTGAAAATGCAGAAACTGTGGAAATACTTGGCCTCAACAGCGATTGGGAAAACTCGATTATTATGAGTAAAAAGAAAGACGGCACATTTAGCTGCGATGTAAACCTCCCAAAAAATACAGCACACCAGTTTAAATATCGTGTTAATGAATCGCTATGGCTTAGCGACCCCGATGCCGACAGCGAAGTGCCCAACGAATTTGGCGGCAGCAACAGCTTAATCAATATCTGAACCTCCACAGAGGTTTATTAAGTCATAAACCCTTCGCAACCTCATTACCTGTGAGGATGCGAAGGGTTATCTTTTATATTGCCAAAACTGGCGACTTAAATAATTACAGCGCTTTAACAACAACCGGCTTTTGCCCTACAATTAAAAACGGCGTGGGCGGCTGCTATTGCTATTACTCCAGCCTGGCTTGGCACTGCTACTGCTACGGGGTGCCGAAGATGAGGGGCCGCTTCTTTCCTCGGCCTCTTTTACCACCAGTGGTTTTTTGCCTAACGAAATATCATTGAGCCCTTCAATAGCTTCTAAACCTTCCGAACGTACAGGCATATCTACAAATGCAAAGCCTTTACTTTTACCGGTTTCTTTGTCGATCGCTACTTTAGCTGAAGCTACAGTGCCAAATTTTTCAAATATTTCTTCCAACTCCGCATCATCCAAATCGTAGGGCAAACCGGCAACAAAAATTTTCATAAAACTTAGTTTAAATCAAAAAAACAGTGAACTACTGTTCACAAGATGCAAGTGCATTGCTGCAACAGCAAATAAAATACAAATTGTTACGGCGTAAAAATAGGCAACTTATATGGCTTTTAACTGCCTAAAACACATTAATTTTCCCCAACACAAGCCATCGCTTACCGCAATTATTAACCAACTGCTTTTCGCAAACCGAAAACATTAAACACAATGCTTATGAGATACAGCATCCTCCTTTTGTTTTTTTATACCAGTATTTCTTTTGGGCAGGCAGTTACCCTGAGGCAAAAAATAAATATTGCTGCCGCAAAAATTGAACAAAAAGTAATAGACTGGCGGCGGGATTTTCACCAGCACCCGGAATTAGGCAACCACGAAGTAAGAACTGCCCAAATTATTGCCGAACACCTGCAATCGCTGGGTATGGAAGTACAAACTGGTGTAGCCCATACCGGAGTAGTGGCAGTATTGAAGGGGGGCAGGCCGGGCCCGGTGGTGGCACTGCGTGCCGATATGGATGCACTGCCCATAACCGAACGCACCCCTGTACCCTTTGCCTCAAAACTAACAGCTACGTATAATGGCAAATCAACCGGCGTAATGCATGCCTGCGGGCACGACAGCCATGTAGCCATGCTAATGGGCGTAGCCGAAATACTGGCTGCTGTTAAAAGTGAATTAAAAGGCACCGTGAAATTTATATTTCAACCTGCCGAAGAAGGTGTACCCCGTGGTGAAGAGGGCGGCGCTGAGTTAATGGTAAAAGAGGGCGTACTAAACAACCCTGGAGTTGATGTAATTTTTGGGCTACACATTAACGCTGGTTTACCAGTGGGCAAAATTGAATATCGCAGCGGCGGTTACTATGCCAGCGTAAACGATGTAAAAATTATTGTAAAAGGCCGAGGCGCTCATGGGGCTTACCCCTGGGCTTCGGTAGACCCTATTGTAACTGCCGCACAAATTATCAACAACCTGCAAACCATCATCAGCCGCAACCTTGCCGTTACACAAAATGCCGGTGTAGTTACTATTGGCTCTATTAACGGGGGCAACCGCAGCAACATTATTCCCGAAGAGGTGGATATGTGGGGTACCCTCAGGGCCCTTACGCCAGTGGATGAACAAACCATTATTGAAAGGGTAAAACAAATTGCCACTAAAACAGCCGAAAGTGCAGGCGCTACTGCCGAAGTGATTGTACCCTATAGCATACACTACCCCGTTACTTTCAATGATGCAGCACTTACCGCAAAAATGCTCCCCTCACTGCAGCTATCGGCTGGAGCCGCTAATGTAGTTGAAGGTAAGGCACATACCGGCGGCGAAGACTTTGCTTTCTTCCAGCAAAAAGTTCCCGGCTTATTTTTTAACCTTGGTGCATTACCGGCAGGCACCAGCCCAAAAGAGGCTGCTTCGCACCACACCCCCGATTTTTACCTGGACGAAAGCGGCTTTATTGTGGGTGTAAAAGCCCTGGCCAACCTTGCCACCGATTATATGGATATGCTGCAGGCAAAAAAGAAATAAACTTTATACGGATAAAACAACTTTGCGCCTGGATGAAAAATTAATATTGCTGACCTTACTTTGCAGTGTTTGGCAAAGCATACACAACCCACACAAATTAATACGGTGAAAAAAATTTTTTTTGGCACATACTTTCGCATACTCTGCCCTGTTGTAATTGTACTGCTCATTCACCTGTTTGCCTCACCGGCCTACTTTGCGCTTACCCCTGGATACAACAGGTGTGCTGAATGCTGCAACATGCAGGAAAAAATAAACCGAAGGGATCATTTACTCCAAACGGTAAGCGATAAATATCCCGGCCATACCCACATGGCTAAAACAGAGTTCAGGCTTACCCCGCCCCTGCTGGCCAAAATACTTTTTATTAAAAGTAAGCCTGGCATGTATGCCCTGCAGGTGGCATTTGGTTTAATGTTTTTTTATTTACTTACCGGCCTGGCATTAAAAATTACCGGGAGCAAACTGCTGGCATTTTTATTTGCCCTGTCCTTTGGTTTTTTATACCCGGGTTCAACTTTTGTGAATGAAATGTTTGGCTTTTTTGATGCCTTTGCTTTCTTTTTTTTATTGGTTGCCATGCTGGATATCCCCATCATACTTACTGCGCTTGCCTTACTACTTGCTTTTTTTACCGACGAAAGGGCTGTAATATCCAGTGGGTTAATTATTTTTTGGTGGCAATACCTGCAAATGCAGAAAACGGGCAAAAACTTTTTTACCCCCTCCCCCGGGGCATGGGCATGGGCTGCGGCCATTACAGTGTATGCCTTACTGCGGTGGATGCTGGTGGTAAAATTTGGATTTAAAAACCAGTTGGCTGGCACCGGCCTTGGTGAGTTGGTGTACACCCTGCAATATGCCGGGCTTGCAGGCTGGCAGGTGTTTGAAGGTTTCTGGTTGCTAATAGTACCGGCTTTATATTACTTGTACCGCAACAGGCAGTTTGCACTTATCGCAATTTTTGTTGGCATCAACCTGGTTTTATTTACCACGGCCCTGCTGGTAGATGATATGTCCAGGAGTATAGCCTACATGTTTCCATCCATCATCATCGCCCTGTATATCGTTGCAAAAAATTTTGGAGCAGGCTTAAACTTCAGGTTACTGCTTCCGGCAGTAGTATTGATTTGTTTTATCTGCCCGGCATATAATATTGGCGGCAAAGGATTGTATCCCTATTCGCCGGTATACCTCCGGGCTATTAAAAAAATAGTTACCCATACAGAATGAAATGAACCTGCAGCAATAAACTAAAAGTAATAAAAAAAGAAAATCCCGGGCAATATACCCGGGAATTTTCTACTCATGTATAACCATTGCAAAAAGAACGCATTGTTAAAGCCCCATCGTCATCGACTTCTGCCGCAAACTATTTAAGGAGGGGTCCATCTCAATCGCTTTATCACACATCGCCTGGCCTTTATCCTTTTGCCCCATTTTTTGAAAACACAACCCGGCCTGGTACAATGCTTTGCCATCATTCATATCCATCTCCATCAGCTTCTGGCAATAGTTGAGCGATTTATCAAACTTATTGTTTTTGTAATAGGCCTCGGCCATATCACGTAGCATTTCCTTATTGTTGGGCTTGCGCTGCAATACTTCCAGCAGCAGCTTTTCGCCATCATCAAAATTGCCTGCATAAATATGGGCATAGCCAAAATTTTCTTTAAAGTCGTTGCTTTGGGTGTATCCCCTTTCGGCTGCTTTGCCAAACATTACCACGGCATTTTTAAAATCATCATTATTGTAATACAGTAATGCCAACTCGTACGCCCAGGCACTTTTTTCTTCATTGAGGGCAATCGCTTTTTTGTAATACGGTACAGCGCCCCTGTAATCTTCCATATCCAAATAGCTGCGTGCCATAGTATAGGTGGCTTCGGCATCGGTAGGGTTTTTAGAAAGATACCCACCCAGCATTTTTACCGCAAGGCCATAATCTTCCTGCTGGTAGGCACACATGCCGATGATTTTTTCCGAACCGGGACAACCCTTGCATTTGGCAGCCATCTCTTTTGCTTTTGCAAACTGGCGGTGGTTGTACAATATTTCCATCAGTTCCTTAATGGCAATACTGTTGTTAGGATCCAACTCATACACTTTTGAAAAATGTGCTTTGGCCGCATCGGTACGGCGCATCTCAATATTGGCATACCCATTTTCGATGTAGGCTTCCTTAAAATTACTGTTGAAGCTGATAGCTTTATCGAAGTATTTGGAGGCCTGTAAAAAACGGCCTGCGGTTTTTTCTTCAATACCTTTTTGGAAATAGAAGGCGGCACTATCGCCTGCCTGGGCATGAGATTTAGAAATGGCCATTAGCATGCCAATGGCGGCAATGGTTAATTTATTCATGGTACGGATTTAAAGACAAAAACTATTCCGGTAATTGTTGCGTAAACTAACGGAATATCACCCCTCCTAACGCCGGGAGGTGGCAGTTTATTTCATAAAGGCCTGCTTTTTTATCCAATAATCTTACCTGCGGCTGGGGATTGTATACATCGCCGGTGCCAAAAAATTCTTTGCGATCGCTGTTGAACACTTCTTTCCAGGATGCCTTGCCATAAGTTTCTATCTTCCAATCCATTCTAACTACAGGTGTTACATTTAGCACTACCAGCAAATCATCTTCAGGATGATTGCCTTTGCGGCGGTATACCATTACCCCTTCGGCACGCTGGCTCAGGTCTGTCCATTCGAACCCCCCGGGCTCAAATTGTTTTTCATGCAGTGCCGGTTCTGTTTTGTATAAACGGGCCAGTTCTTTAACACAATCTTTCAATTTGCTATGGCTGTCGTACTGCAGTAAATCCCATTGCAGGGTGGTTTTATAATTCCACTCGGCCGTTTGCCCAAACTCGTTGCCCATAAACAACAGCTTACCGCCGGGATGTGTAAACATATAAGTATACAACAAGCGCAGGTTGGCAAATTTCTGCCAGTCATCGCCGGGCATTTTGTATATCATCGGGCTTTTGCCATGCACCACTTCATCGTGACTGAGGGGCAGCATAAAGTTTTCATCATAAAAATACATCATGCTAAAGGTGAACTTATTTTGATGGTACTGCCTGTAAATAGGATCCAGTTTAAAATAATCCAGTGTGTCATGCATCCATCCCATCATCCACTTCATACCAAAACCAAGGCCACCTGTAAAAGTAGGGCGGCTCACTTTGGGCCAGTCGGTAGATTCTTCGGCAATAGTTTGTATATCCGGAAAATCCCGGTACAATGTTTCGTTTAGTTCTTTTATAAATGCTATAGCCTCAAGGTTGCCATTACCGCCATAGCTGTTAGGTTCCCACTGTCCTTCGTTGCGTGAATAATCGAGGCGAAGCATAGAGCTTACGGCATCCACCCGTATGCCATCGATGTGAAATTTATCGAACCAAAAACGGGCACTGCTGATAAGGAAAGACTTTACTTCACCCCTGCTGTAATTAAAAATATAACTGTTCCAATCCGGGTGATAACCTTTACGCATATCGGCATATTCGTACGTGTGGGTACCATCAAACATAAACAGCCCGTGTGCATCGTATGGAAAATGCGAAGGCACCCAGTCTAACACCACCCCTATACCGGCCTGGTGAAAAGCGTTCACCATATCCATAAAATCCTGTGGCGATCCAAACCGTGATGTTGGTGCAAAATATCCTGCACCCTGGTAACCCCAGCTACCATCAAAGGGATGCTCCATTACCGGCATTAATTCCACATGGGTAAATCCCATATCCTGTACATAGGGCACCAGCTTTTCGGTAATTTCCCGGTAAGTGCTGTAGCTTTCTTCATCATTACTATCGGGCCGCATCCAACTGGTTAGGTGTACTTCGTATACACTCCAGGCAGAGGTTAAGGCATTGTTTTTTTTTCGGTGCTGCATCCAATGTTCATCCTGCCAGCCGTACTGCAAATCCCAGGTGATAGAGGCAGTAAGCGGTCGTTTTTCCCAAAAGTGGGCATAGGGATCCCCCTTATCCAGCAACACCCCTTTATATCCCCTGATATGATATTTGTATACTTCCCCTTTTTTAAAATGAGGTATAAAGCCCTCCCAAATACCCGAGCTGTCAAGCCGTACAAATAGTGGATGTTCTCCCTTTTTCCAGTCGTTAAAATTGCCCACTACCGATACTTCGGTGGCATTAGGTGCCCACACGGCAAAATAAAAACCACGGGTGCCCAGCACTTCCACCTCGTGGCTGCCAAAGTAATTGTAAGCATCATACAAAGTACCCTGCTGGTAGTTGCGTATAACCTCATCCGTAAGCAGCGAATAATTCCATACAGGCTTTGTACTGTCTACAAAATGTATCTCTTCATATTTTTTGGTGGCGCCGCTGTTCATCATCGTTGTTTTAGAAGTAAAGTTGCCGAACACAGGCTGCTATTGCCTTTGGTGTAAATACTGGCTTAATGCAGGCAAAATTCCTGCAGCTTTGTTTAACGTAAATTTAGGGTTTAAGTTGAAGATGTATAAAATTATCCTGATAGTTTTACCCTAACCATGAAAAAACAAAACTAACACTATGATGAAGTACTACCGTATTGCCCTACTGGCAATGGTATTAATCAGCAACCTGCCCGCAACAGCCCAACAGGTAACCGGCACCTTAGCCGACACATCAGACAAAAAAGATATTTCCAACGCCGTAGTGGCACTGCTAAAACCGGTAGACTCTATCCTGTATAAGTTTACACGAACCGCAAAAAACGGGCAGTTCTCCATCAGTAATGTACAGCCCGGTGCCTATATCCTGATGGTTACTCACCCTTATTATGCTGATTATTTAGATGAGATACAAATAACCGAACAGGGGTACCACATCAAACAATTAGCCCTGATTCCCAAAAGCAAGCTGCTGCAGGAAGTGATTGTAAAAACCGGCGCTCCTTTTAGAATGAAAGGCGATACCATGATTTACACTGCCGACAGCTTTAAAGTAGGCCCCAATGCCAATGTAGAGGAACTGCTGAAAAAACTGCCCGGTATACAGGTAGATAAAAACGGCCAGATAAAGGCGATGGGCGAAAAAGTTGAAAAAGTACTGGTGGATGGCGAAGAATTTTTTGGCGACGACCCGGGCATGGCCGTAAAAAACCTGCGTGCCGATGCGGTAAAAGAAGTGCAGGTGTTTGATAAAAAAAGCGAACAATCGGAATTTACAGGGATAGACGATGGCAAAACCCAGAAAACCATTAACCTGAAATTAAAAGAGGACCGCAAGAAGGGTTATTTCGGCAAAATTGAAGTGGCCGGCGGGCTGATGGATAAAATCAACAACCGCTTCAACAATAACTTTATGCTCAATGCTTTTAAGGGGAAGCGTAAAATTTCGGGCTACCTGCTACAGGGCAATACCGGCCAAAACGGCCTCAACTGGCAGGAGCAGCAAAAATTTGGCGGCAGCGATGACAATATAAACATGGATGAGGACGCCGGCTTCTTTTTTGTAACCAGCGGTGGCAGCAGCGATGATGAGCCTTTTATTGATACCAGGAACGGCTTTTTTAAAAACCTTAACGCAGGCATTCAATACAACAACAAGTGGAACGACAAGCACACACTAAACTTTTCGCCCAAGTATAACGAGCAGAACTATACCAACACCAAATCAACATTCACACAAACCCAGCTTTCGCCGGAAACTATCTTTAACGAAAACAGCACCGAATACACGGT
Organism: uncultured Chitinophagaceae bacterium; assembly: GCA_937873715.1. Classification (GTDB taxonomy): domain Bacteria; phylum Bacteroidota; class Bacteroidia; order Chitinophagales; family Chitinophagaceae; genus Ferruginibacter. The sequence continues at coordinate 92,319 of CALMYJ010000026.1, read as the reverse complement.
AGCGGATAAACGCAATATAAAAAACAACCTTACTTATGAAGCAAAAATAGATTCGTTCAACACCCTTAAGCTGGTAACAAAACTCAACATTTACCACTCCGATAATTCGGTAGACCTGCAATCGGAAAACAGGGATATTAATAATGAACTGAACAATACCCGTACCAGTAATACCACCAATACCACAGATAAAACAGCATTCAGCAACTCTATCATTTACAAACACAAGTTTAAAAAAGACCGGCGTACATTTTCGTTAAACTCCGATTTTAACCTGCAAAACAATACCGGTACCACTTTCCTGTATTCACTTAATACACTGGATAAGGTAAACCGGCAGGATACCATAGACCAGAAAAAAACAACCGAAAACAGTAAAACAAAATGGCTGGCAAAAGCAGCTTATACCGAGCCGCTGAATGCCAAATACGCCCTGGAGTTAAACTACGAAATATCCTGGCTGGGTGGCAACAACAACCTTTCCACCCTTGGCAAAACCACTTCCAATGGTAAGTATGATGAAATAATTGACACCCTCAGCAACGATTTCAGGCAGGATATTACGACCAATAAAGCTGGTTTTAAAATCAGCTACAAACACAAAAAACTAAAATTTGGTTTTGGCTCGGCCGCAGGCTTTACACAGTTTAACCTTAAAGACATTACCCTGGATACCAACTACAAGCGCAGCTTCACCAACCTGTTTCCGGCGGCCAACATTAATTATAGTTACAAACAAAACCACAGCCTCAACTTTAACTACAACGGCAACACCATACAGCCTACACTTAACCAGTTGCAACAATTACGCAACAACAATAACCCCTTGCAGCAATACATTGGCAACCCTAACCTCACACAATCCTTCCGGCACAACCTGCGGCTCAACCACAATACCTACAACTTCCTGCAGGAAATGTGGAGCTACCAGTCGGTAAGTTTTAATATTACTGAAGATGCTATTAATAACAGCACCACCATCAACCCTGTTACCGGCGAAGTGGTGACCCAGCCAGTAAATACAGGCAGCAATATTTCGGTAAATACCTGGATGGGTGCCGGTAAAAAAATTAAAAAGATAGACATCAATCTTTTTGTAAACTACCAGTTAAACTATTCCCGTTTTACGGATATCATTAACGGCGAAGACAATAATAACAGCACCCTTGGGCACACCATTGGTTTCAACATCGGCAAATGGAAAGAAAAAAAATACGAGATAGGTATTGATAATACTTTTGGTTTTAACAGCAACAAGTCCAGCATCTACAACCAAAAAATCAAATACAATACGTACACCCTCGATTTTAACGGCAGCCTGTTTATAAAAAAAGTGTGGAAGATCAACAGCAGCTTTGTGTACAACTACAGGCAAAAAACGGATGTATTTGGAGAGGATGTAAACAACAGCCTGTGGAATGCAACAGTAGAGCGTACTTTTCATCATGATGAATTCACCGTGTTTGCCAGCATTAATGATATCCTGAACCAGAATATCGGTATCGACAGGAGCTTTTATGGCAATACGTTAAAAGAAGTTCGCAACAACCGCCTGCAACAGTTTTGGCTTATCGGCTTCAGGTGGGATTTTAAAAATAAAGGCGCAGCGCCGGAAAAAAAATAAATCTACAGGAATGAAAACTTATAGTATGAAAAAAATCATCGCATGCATTACAGCCCTGCACTGCATAGTGGCAGCCACTGCACAACCCTTGTTTATTGAAAAAGCCACCATCGAATTTGAAGTAAAAAGCAATATAAAAAAATCAATGGGCAGCGGTATGTGGGGCGAAATGATGGCCGACAAGCTGCCTACTTTTAAAGTAGCTTACTTCAATTTTACTTTTGCCAACAACAAAAGCATATACAAACTCGACCGCTTTGATGAAAAAATAAAAATACCCGACTGGATGAAAAACGACGATGAGGGTAATGAATGGTATGCCGATCACAATACCGGGCTGATGCTGGCCAAAAAAAATGTTGTGGGGGCCTCATTTTACATCAAAGACAGCCTGCTGCCTATTGAATGGAAACTGGTAAATGAAAATATGACCATCGCAGGCTTTAACTGCCGCAAAGCAGTGGGTAAAATTTTCGACAGTGTATATGTATTTGCTTTTTATACTGAGGAGATACCCATTAGTGGAGGCCCATGCAGCATTACAGGCTTACCGGGCATGGTACTGGGCATGACGATTCCCCGAATGTACACCTCCTGGATAGCCACCAAAGTAATGGTAAATGGTGTAAACGAAACGGTAATTAAACCTGCTGATGCCAAAAAAACCACACCAAGGGTTGAGTTTAGAAAACAAATGCTTGAGCGTACAAAAGACTGGGGCGGCGATGAAGAAGGTAACCAGTGGAAAGAGCGGTTTTTATGGACAGCACAGTTGTAACAAACAATAACTGCTTTTACTATGGTCAACGAATCACAATTGTTTTGCTGCTTATAGCAAAGCCGCTAAAACAGCCGGTTACATTGGTTCCGCTGATATTTGTTACCAGGTTAACCGGGGTACTAAATGGTCCAACATTTTCCCTGGCTTTATTAAAACTATCCCAAAACTTAAAAACATCCCGGGTAACACTGGCCATAAAATAATTAACCGTATCGGTTTTGCTAAAGCCTTGTGGATGCGTAAGCTGTATATACTCCCCGTTAGTATAATCGTCGATACCCAGTGTACGGCTACGGGTAAGCCCCCCCCAGCCAAAATTGTTTTTAACCGTACTCCAGCGCCACATATAAAATTGCACATTGCCTAAAGTATCAGGGTCTTTATAATGATTGGTAATTCTAAAAAGCGAATCGCCGATATCATTTACAAAGGGATAACCCTGCGTTAAACTGTCTACTATAACCGGCACCACCAGTGTAGCAACGGCGGAGTATTGGTTGCCTTCAGCTTCAATTTGCAACAGGTACGATTTACCGATAACCCCTTTAAGTGCATGGGCGGTATCGCTGATTAATTTTTTGTCGAAATAAATACCCCGGGTAAACGCAGATGGGGCACTACCCTCATCGGCTTCTTCAAGTATAGTGGTTGTGGCAGGGTTCCATGTATAACTGCCATCACTATTTTGCTGTCCCTCTGTAATGGTTACCCGGGCATCACTTACAGGTATACTTCTAAAATCGGGTGCAAAATAATTCTGGCTCCTGCTGAGGATAACGTAATTGTACTGTGGTATTTCATTATTAATGTAGGCCTCTACCACTAACTGTGTTACAGCAGGCTTAATGGCAATATCAATGTCTTTTTCGCAGGCATAAAAACACAGCAATACCAACAGCCACAGGCATCGGGCCAATCGCCTGCCTAATGCTTTAACGATATGCTGTATTGTATTCATATACATTTTAAAAACTAAAGTTCCAGGTTACACTTGGCACAATGGGAAACAAAAAAACTTTTTTACCCTGTATCGTTCCTTCCTCTTCATCGGCAAGCAGGTAAATAAAGTAAGGGTTGTAGCGGTTGTACACATTATACAATCCAAAGTTCCAGCTTTGTTTAAATTTTTTATAGCTATCTGGTTTTGGGGTATAGGTAAACGATATGTCGAGCCGGTGATAGGCAGGCATACGGTAATCGTTTATTTTATCATACAGGTTAATATTGGTAAACATTACAGACTGGTTATCCCCGTTATAACCGAGGCTGTAAGTAAACCGTCCGTTGGGTAAGGTTATAGCATTGCCTGTACCAAATACAAATACTGCCGAGGCCTCCCATTTTTTATTAATGGGGTAATTAGCCACCACACTCAGGTCGTGCAGCCTGTCGTAACGGTACACAAATGGTTTGCCCCCATTTAACTCCGGGTAGGTACGCTCTGCCCGGCTAAGGGTGTAGCCCACCCAGCCGGTAAGCCTGCCTTTACGTTTTTGAAAAAAAAGTTCTACCCCATAGGCCCGGCCGCTGCCAAAAATCATTTCTCCTTCTAAATTTTGATTGAGCAGCAATTGGGCACCGGGCTTAAATTCCAGTTGGTTGCTCATCGTTTTATAATAGGCTTCGGCACTGAACTCGTAACCATTTCCGCTAAAATTTTTAAAAAACCCAAGTGCCAGTTGTTCGGCCAGGGCCGGCTTTACTATTTTGCCGCTGGGTACCCACAAATCGCTGGGGAAAGTAGCGCTGCTGGTAGTGGCCAGGTGCAGGTATTGCACCGTACGGGTGTAAGATGCTTTAATACTTGCAGCACCCCTGAGTTTGTACAAAAATGCCAGCCTCGGCTCCGGGTAGTGATACAGCGCTACACTTTCGCCTTTGCCATACACTTCATCTATACCTGTTGGTACACCTTCGGCATCATAACCCAGCCTGGTATTGGGCCCCACCTGGTTAAAGTAACTGTAACGCATACCTGCAACCACGTTGAGGCGGTGCAGTAAATTTATATCTGTACTGATGTATAAAGCAGCCTCCCTGGCATACTGGCTGCTGATGCGTGACTTAAATTCCTGCACACCCGTGGTTACAGCGCCGGCACCCGGGGTAAAACTATGATGGGTATACTGTGCCCCCCATTTTAACCTCAGCCAGTTGCTGGGCTGGTATTGCCAGTCGGTTTTTACCTGCCTGTCGGTAAGCCCCGATGCAAAAACAAAACCCAGCGAACTAAAGCCTAACCTGCTATCCAGGTAAAATTTATTAAATACTACTGCTGTTTGCTGCTGCATTTTTGCACTAAGGCGTTGCTTCCACGTAAGTGCCGCCAGGGTATTGCCCCACACGGTATTAAAAGTGGTGATGCGGCCGTTATTATCCCGGCTAAAACTAAAATCATCGCTGCCGGTATAAAAAGTAAGTTGCAGTGTATTGGCAGCATTGATACTATAATCTGCCTTTGCATTAATGTCGTAAAAAAAATAACCATTACCTCCAATCTGATCTTTTGCCACCGCTTTGGCAATCTGGTCGATATAAGTACGCCTTGCACTAATAATAAACGATGATTTATTTTTTATCAATGGCCCCTCCAGCGAAAACCGGGATGATATTAAACCTATGCCGCCACTTCCCCTCATCGAATCCCTATTACCCTCCTTTGTATCGATAGTAATTACGCTGCTTAACCTGCCGCCATATTCTGCCGGCATACCACCTTTTATCACCTCCACATTTTTTACAGCCTCCCCATTAAAAATGCTGAAGAAACCAAGCAGGTGATTGGGGTTATACACCGGGATACCATCGAGCAGTATTAAATTTTGATCGGGGCCTCCGCCACGTACATAAATACCGGCACTGGCTTCACCACCATTTTTAACACCGGGTAATAAAGTGATGGTTTTTAATGGGTCTACCTCACCCAAAATAACCGGCAGTTTGCGCAACTGTGTACTGGTAATACCCTGCACACTCATTTGTGTTCGGCTGATATTGCGGCTGCTAAAAACGGTTACATTACCCAAAAGGCTCTGCCGCTGGCGCAACCTTGCAGTTAAAACGGTATCTCTTTTTAATACCACTTTAAAACTATAGGCATAATGGTTAACTGATGTGATGGTAAAAATATAATTGCCACCGGCAAGGGAAGCCTGTAAAAAGCCTGTGCTGTCTGTTTTAAATTTTTGCTGGTTAACCGCAATAGTAGCATCCGGTACTGCACTGCTATCAGCATCAAGCACCTGCAACGAAAACCGGTATTGCTGTGCCTGCGTAAATTTGGATACCAGGAGGCAAATCACAAAAAGCAGGAATGGTATGGTTTTCACGATGCAGGCCTTATGCATATAAGCTGCAATTTACTTAAACAAGCCCGAAAAACAGGAACTGATTCAACTGTAAAAAACATTTAATACTAACCGTTTTTGTGCTCTGCACTGGCAAAAAACGAATGGCATTACAATGCTTTGCTGTGAGCAGTAAAGACAGCCCGGGCAATTGAGCAATTCATTTTATTCCGTAAACACTGTCTACCTGTTATAAGACCTGTTGCTGCAACAGTGGTATTTTTTATAAATAGTGTAAAAAGATTAACCCTATAGCATTAATAATCAAGCCCTCAAAAAAGACAGCCGCAATATGGCTTTACGCTGTAAAATAAAGCAACGGTATTGGTCGTTTTTTTAACATTGTGTGTATAAATAGGCCCACGTTTTTTCAAAGCTGATACGTTATATTTGAAAGAATATGAAAGGGCCAAACAGTTCCATCACACTATTCTTCACTTAAACCCCATGCACCTTGACAGAAATTATCATCAACCTCGAAACTGTTAACCCTATTGAATTTTTTGGCGTTAACAATGGCAAACTCGATTTACTCAAAAGAAAGTTTCCCCTGTTGAAAATTTTGAGCCGTGGTACCCAGGTAAAGCTCAGCGGCTCGCCGGAACAAATCGTAGATGCAAAGGAAAAGATTGACCTCATTGTGCAATACATTGAACGCAACGGGCACATGAGTGAAAATTATTTTGAGCAAATACTTGGTGGCGACGACCAGCAGGTAATTGATCATTTTATCGACCGCAACCCCAACGAGGTACTGGTATTTGGCCCCAATGGCAAAACCGTTCGTGCCCGTACAGCCAACCAGAAAAAAATGGTAACGGCTGTTGACAAAAACGATATTGTTTTTGCCATAGGCCCTGCAGGTACCGGTAAAACTTACACTGCAGTAGCACTTGCCGTAAGAGCACTCAAAAACAAATCAGTTAAAAAAATTATTTTAACCAGGCCTGCTGTAGAAGCCGGTGAAAATCTCGGCTTTTTACCCGGCGACCTTAAAGAAAAAATTGACCCCTATCTCCGCCCATTATACGATGCCCTGGATGATATGATTCCAGCCGATAAACTGGGCTATTACATGACCACCCGTACCATAGAAATTGCCCCATTAGCGTACATGCGTGGCCGTACACTCGATAATGCCTTTATCATTTTGGATGAAGCACAAAACACCAACGATGGCCAGCTTAAAATGTTCCTTACCAGGATTGGTGCCAATGCCAAAGCCATCATCACCGGCGACCCCACACAGGTAGACTTACCTAAGAATATGCAAAGCGGCATTGCCAAAGCCCTGCGTATTTTAAAAAATGTAGATGGTATTGCCCATGTGGAACTGGATGAAGAAGATGTGGTAAGGCACAGGCTGGTAAAAGCCATCATCAAAGCATACGATAAGGATAAAGCCAAAGAAATGGAACGCTTTGAAAAAGATACAAAAGACAAAGAAGCCAATAACAGTAAGTAATTGAGCAAGGATGCATCTAAGCGAAGCGGCAGTAGTGCTGCTTCGCTTTTTTATGGAAACCTGTTTACCTTTAACGCATGATAAAAAAGTTTTTTCTAATCGCCCCGGCAGCCCTTTTTTTACTGACAGGCTGCAACAATACAGCACCGGCAGCCAACACCGATATTGATGTAGCCACTACTTTTGTAAAAGCTGTTTTCAAAAGCGATTTTAAAACTGCCGGCAGCCTGCTGCTGCAGGATAGTGAAAATTTGGAAGCCTTAAAAAAAATGGAAGCAGCAGCCCCAACATCATTATCGGAAGAAGCGGAAAAAGCCTATAAAAATGCCGATGTGATTATTGGTGAATGGAGTAACGTTAGCGACACAGTGAGTATCATCAGCTACTCCGGCTCCTTTAACCCAGATAAAAAAAATAAAGTAAAAGTGGTAAAAGTAAATGGCCGCTGGCTGATTGACCTCAAGTATACTTTTTCGGGCAACCTGTAGCCAAAAGCACAAAACATTTTTTTATACAGCCAGTATCTGCATCTTTGCAGTAACTAAAAATTCAAACACACTATTTAATTTATGTACGTTCTTCATCCCTGGCATGGCGCCCACCACGGTTCTAAATACCCCGAAATTGTAAATGGCCTGATTGAAATACCGCAAGGCTCCAGGGCTAAGTACGAAATTGATAAAACCACAGGGCTGCTTAAACTGGATCGTGTTGTATACTCCTCATTTCACTACCCGGTTAATTACGGCTTTATACCCCAAACACTCGGCGATGATAAAGATCCGCTGGATATACTCGTTATCAGCGGCGAAAGCATACAGCCCTTATGCCTGGTAGAAGCTACAGTAATTGGCAATATGCAGATGATTGACAACGGCGAAAAAGATGATAAAATAATTGCCGTAGCCACCAAAGACCCTACCGTTAACCATTTTACCAATATTGACGAACTGCCCAAACATTTTATAGCGGTACTAAAAAACTATTTTCAAAATTATAAAGTGCTTGAAAATAAGGTAGTGGAAATTGATGAAATACAGGATAAGTTTACCGCATACAAAGTAATTACCGAAGCCATCGAACTGTATAAAGCAACCTTTCCTGCATCCTGATACATGAAACATAAAAAGAAAGATATGGATGCACAGTTTATCATCATACTCATTTTAATAGGAGTACTGGCAGGTATGCTCGGCGGTATGGTAGGTGTGGGTGGTGGTATTGTAATAGTACCAGCGCTGGTGTACTTCCTGGGTTTTTCGCAACACAGCGCACAGGGCACTTCGCTGGGTATGATACTTTTTCCGGTAGGCATACTTGGGGTAATACAATACTACAAACAGGGGCATGTAGATTTTAAAGTGGTGGGGCTGCTGGCCATCGGCTTCCTTACCGGCAGTTACCTTGGCAGTAAAGTAGCGCTTAGCCTGCCGCAGGAAACGGTAAAAAAAATATTTGCGATACTCATGTTACTGATGGCCTTAAAGATGTTGTTTTTGGATAAAAAACAGGAGAAAAAAAAGGTGGCATCAGCAGCAACCCGTTGAGTAATATACTTAGGTGAAGCCGCAATGCATGTGCAAATAAAATGAAATGGATAACCAGAGAGCGACCAAAAATTGACCGGCTGGCCTGCCCATGGCTCATCAAAAATTTTATTGATGCTAAAGCCGAATTTTTATTTGTTCCTGCTGGCACCGTACTCAAAAAAAGTAAAGTAGAAAAAGCGATTCCCTTTGATATTCCCGGTGTTGAATATACCCATTACAATGAAGCCGTAACATTCGATTACTTTTTAAAAAAACACAACCTTACCGAACCTGCACTGCATAAAATGGCCACAATAATCCGGGGGGCAGATACCGACCGGCACAACATGGCACCTGAAGTTGCAGGCCTTTGGGCTATCTCGGCAGGATTAAGCTATAACATTAAAGATGATTACAAACTTTTAGAATTTGGCTTTATACTGTACGATGCTTTATACAGTTGGGCAAAGCACCTTACCACCGCCACACACCTTGAAGGCAGCCCCTTTGAAAAAATGCTGCATGAAGTATATACCCGTTTTTTAAAAAACAAAAAAGGTAAAACACCAGATTGGGTAAAAGAACTTAAGCATCTTTTGCAAGACCATGTAGACACACAATTCAGTATGGATTTGCGCCAAATATCGGAAGAACTGAATTTAAACGCTGCTTACCTCTCCCGGGAGTTTCCAAAGTATTTTAACAACCAAAATTTTGGCGAGTATATTCGACGTAAAAGAATTGAACAAGCAATTAGCTTTATTAGTAAACCCGAATACTCACTGACAGAAATAGCCTACCTCACCGGCTTTTCCGACCAAAGTCATTTTACAAGGGTTTTCAAACAATATACCGGGCAAAACCCATCAGCCTACAGAAAAAAATTACTGAAAAGTAAAAACCATTCTAAATAGTAAAAACAGTTCTATTTCAATAATAGCCGCTCCTGTAGCTTCGCCTGCTATCCAAAAAATCGTTTTGCTAAAACACTCAATTAATTAGCAGTATGCCCAACAAACCCACCTTTACAGAAGCACTTAAATTCTGGACAAAACTTGGCTTCATCAGCTTTGGCGGTCCTGCCGGGCAGGTTGCCATCATGCATGAGGTACTGGTAGATAAAAAAAAGTGGATTAGCAACAGTAAGTTTATGCATGCGCTTAATTACTGTATGATTCTGCCCGGCCCCGAAGCACAGCAATTGGCAACCTATATTGGCTGGATGCTGCATGGCACCTGGGGCGGACTGGCAGCAGGGCTGTTATTTATACTCCCTTCCCTTTTTATTTTGCTCGTACTAAGCATCATATATGTTGCCTTCGGTAACCTGCCCTGGATATATGCCCTCTTTGCCGGGCTTAAGCCGGCAGTTATTGCTATTGTGATACTTGCACTCATTAAAATTGCTAAGAAATCGCTGCTAAGCCCCTTTCATTATTGTGTGGCTGTGGCAGCATTTACAGGTATTTTCTTTTTTAATATCCCCTTTCCATACCTCATTGCCGGCACTATTATTATCGCTGCCATCGTTAGAAAATTTTTCCCTAAATTTTTTGCCGTACCTGCCGGTAAAGCCAGCTCAGCCGCTGAAAACGAAGATGATTACTACATCAACAACAAAACCATCATTCCCAGTACCGGTTTTAACCCCCTGCGTTTTTGGAAAAAGGTAATTGTTGCCGCAATAATTTGGGTAATCCCTTTTGGGGCATTTTTTTTATTGAGCACCGATGTGCTGTTTTGGAAAAAAATAACCCTCTTTTTTACACAGGCAGCCTTTGTAACATTTGGCGGCGCTTATGCCGTACTGCCCTACGTAGCCCAGGTAAGCGTAGAAAAATTTAAATGGCTGAGCAGTTTACAAATGATAGACGGGCTGGCACTGGGCGAAACCACCCCGGGGCCATTAATTATGGTATTAGCCTTTGTGGGTTTTATGGCAGGTTTTAATCATTTCGGCAGTTCGGTGGCAATGGGTGCACTGGGTATGTTAACCACCACCTTTTACACCTTCCTGCCCTGCTTTTTATTCATTTTTGCAGGCGCACCCATTATTGAACGTACACAGGAAAATAAAACAATAAAAGAAATACTGGCCATTGTAACCGCAGCAGTGGTTGGGGTAATACTCAACCTTACCATCTACCTGGGCAAAGCAGTTATTTTTCCGAAAGAATTATCTTTTAGTGCAATGGATTACCCCACCCTTGCCTGGACGATCATTTCATTTGTGGCCATGTACCGGTTTAAAATAGGCATGATACCCTGGATTGCCATAAGCGCCGCCTTTGGCCTGGTGAATTATGTATTGTTTAAGTAGCGGATTATACTAATTACACCTTTTCTAAAAAACCCTGCACATGTACAGCCGCAGATACGCAGATTAATCTGCGTATCTGCGGCAATCCTGCTCACTCCAACTTCATCCATACAATTCAACCTGCGTATCTGTGGCAATATTGCAAAAACCTCAAATTCTAAGCATCACACCTGCGATGTACTTTAACGCTGCCATCCTGTCATTTTTTCCAGCATTAATGCCTATTTTTGTTGCCCGAATTTTTAAGATGGAAACACTACTGGAACATAGCACCAAAATGCATGACGAAACAAAGCAGGGAGAAACCATAGCCCCCCTGCCCGGCGACATAAGATTATTTAAAAAACACTTTTATATAGAAAGCTATGGCTGCGCCATGAACTTTGCCGACAGCGAAGTAATAGCCTCCATCCTGCAGGAAAATGGCTATGGCGCCACACAGGATATTACTGCGGCCGACCTGGTATTTGTAAACACCTGCTCCATTCGTGAAAAAGCCGAAACTACCGTACGCCGCAGGCTCAACGAATTTCATGCTGTAAAAAAGAAAAAACCAGGCATGCTTATAGGCGTACTGGGCTGCATGGCCGAGCGCCTGAAAGAAAAACTGCTGGAAGAAGAAAAACTGGTGGATATAGTGGTGGGGCCCGATGCCTACCGCTCCCTGCCCGGCCTTATAGAAGAAGCCGAAACCGGACAAAAAGCCGTAAACGTATTACTTAGCCGGGAAGAAACCTATGCCGATATTTCGCCCATCCGCCTCAACAGCAATGGTGTAAATGCCTTTGTAAGCATTATGCGGGGCTGCAATAATATGTGCAGCTTTTGTGTAGTGCCCTTTACCCGTGGCCGGGAAAGAAGCCGGGATGCCGAAAGTATTGTAAAAGAATGTGCCGATTTATTTGCAAACGGCTACCGGGAAGTAACCCTGTTAGGACAAAATGTAGACAGCTATCACTGGCAGGATGAAAAAAACAATAAGGAGGTAACCTTTGCTGCATTGCTCGAAAAAGTGGCACAAATCAATCCACTGCTCCGGGTACGCTTTTCCACCTCACATCCAAAAGATATTACCGATGAGGTGCTGCATACCATAGCCCGGTACAAAAACATCTGCAATTACATCCACCTGCCCGTACAAAGCGGCAGCACCCGTATGCTGCAATTGATGAACCGTACTTACACCCGGGAATGGTACCTGGCCAAAGTAAACCGCATCAGGGAAATTATTCCCGATTGTGGCATATCCACCGACGTTATTGCCGGCTTTTGTACCGAAACAGAAGAAGACCACCAGCAAACCCTGAGCCTGATGGACTATTGCAAATTCGATTTGGCCTATATGTACTTTTACAGCGAAAGGCCCGGTACCCTTGCTGCCCGCCGCTTTGAAGACGATATACCCGAGCCGGTGAAAAAAAGAAGGCTGCAGGAAATCATCGACCTGCATCGCCGGCATTCGCTGGAAAGCATGCAAAAAGACGTGGGTAAAACTTTTACCGTACTCGTTGAAGGCACTTCCAAAAAAAGCGATGCCGATTTATATGGCAGAAACGATCAGAATAAAGTGATTGTTTTTCCCAAATTGCATTTTAAAAAAGGGGATTATGTAAATGTGAAAGTGAATAGCTGTACCACGGGTACTTTAATAGGCAAGGCGATAGCATAATCACCAGAGTATTTAATCTTAACAGTTCCCAAAAGGAAAAAAGATAATGGATTTACAAAGTATTAAAAACCGTTTTGGCATTATTGGCAACTCCCCTGCGCTTAACCATGCCCTCAACGTAGCGGCACAGGTGGCCAACACCGACCTAAGCGTTTTAATTAATGGCGAAAGCGGTGTGGGTAAAGAAGTGTTTTCACAAATCATTCATGCACTTAGTTCAAGAAAGCACAATCATTTTATTGCCGTAAACTGTGGCGCCATACCCGAAGGCACTATCGACTCCGAATTATTCGGTCACGAAAAAGGCTCTTTTACCGGTGCGGTAGATAGTCGTAAAGGCTACTTTGAAACCGTAAACGGTGGTACTATCTTTTTAGATGAAATTGGCGAAATGCCGCTGGGCACCCAGGCCCGTCTGCTACGGGTGCTTGAAACAGGTGAATACATAAGGGTGGGCAGCAGCAAAGTGCAAAAAACAGATGTAAGGGTAATTGCCGCCACCAACAAAGAGTTGCTGGAATACACCCATTCCGGCCGCTTCAGGGAAGACCTTTATTACCGCCTCAATACAGTACCCATTCGTGTGCCGGCATTAAGAGACCGCAAAGATGATATACCCTTACTATTTTTAAAATTTGCCACCGACTTTGCCGACCGGTACAAATCACAACCGGTACAATTAGACGAGGAAGCCCGTACCACATTAATGAATTATCCCTGGCCCGGTAATGTAAGAGAACTAAAAAATATTGCCGAGCAAATTTCAGTACTCTCTAAAGAGAAAACAATTACTGCTGGGGAACTGCAGCGTTTTTTACCCGAAAATAATTTTAACCGTTTGCCTGTATTAGCCGGTGGTGCCAGCCCGCTAAGCCAGCAGGAGTTTGCCAACGAAAGAGAAATTTTGTACAAACTCTTTTTTGATATGAAAAAGGATGTGAATGAATTGAAAAAAATGTTTTTCGACATACTTCAAAATCCCGGCATGGCACAGCATATACCAGTATATAACGACCCCGACAACAGGATGCCTGCCGACCTGAAACCGGCCATGCCCCCGGTGTACAGCAACGCCAATCAGCAACCCGTTATTTTAAATCATAATGGCGGCGATATTCAGCATACCGAAGCTGTGGAAGAATCGCTAAGTATTATGGATAAAGAAAAAGAACTAATTATAAAAGCCCTGAAAAAACACCGCGGCAAACGAAAAGATGCATCTGCCGACCTCGGCATCAGCGAAAGAACCTTGTACCGAAAACTGAAAGAATATGATATTGAGGATCTTTAAGAGAAGGCAAAAGGCGGGTGCTGGATACTGGATACTGGGTGTTAGATGCTGGACGCTGGATACTGGGTACCGGTTACTGGGTGCTGGTTACCGTATGCTGGTAAATAAAGGAGGCCGTCTATGGAATACCTTAACCCCTAACCCATTAACCCGTCAACCCATAACCCGTAACCCTTTAAACACTATCTGGAAAATAGTAGCTGCATGCATCTGTACGTGGCTGTTCAGCTACGCTTCCTGCAAATACTCATTTAAAGATGTAGGCGCCATACCGCAGGACATTAAAACTTTTAGGGTGAACTACCTCGAAAACAAAGCAAGGTATATCAACCCACAACTGAGCCCGCAACTTACCGAAAGGCTGAAACAAAAAATAATTGGCAACACAAGGCTGCGGCAAACTAATGATGATGATGCACACTATGATATCAGCGGCTTTGTATCCGACTATTCCATTACTACCAGCGGTATTTCCGGTAATACCACCGAACTCAACAGGTTGAATGTTACCTTTCACCTGGTGTTTAAAAATACAGTTGACGAAAAGAAAAATTTTGAAACGGATGTAACGAGTAATTTTGATTTCAGCGGTAATAAAAGTTTGCAGGAGGCCGAAACAGAATTGAATGATGATATTATAAGGAATATCGTGGATGCTGTTTTTAATAAAATATTTTCTAATTGGTAACAGCGCCCTACCCGGCACTACACCATCCTAAAAACTACTTTGGATATGCAAAAAAGCCATGTATTTTTTGAAGCACTGTTTGGCCGGGAATCAACTGCAGCAGGTAATGCTGATTTTTTGAAAGCGCTTGTGGAGGAACATCCTTATTTTACCCCTGCACAATTTTACCTGCTGGCCGGCAGCGAATCTGGTGCAGCTACCGACCCTCAGCAACAAGCCAAAACAGCACTGCTCTTCAACAACAATTACTGGCTCAACTACCAGCTCCAGCATTTTGGCATCACCGAACAGGCTGTACCCGGCACACCAGGCGACAATATCAATGCATTTACCAATACCCATAACGCAGTTGTAGAAGACGTACACTCCGCTGAAAATTCATTGGAGCCTGTTGCAACAGAAACCATTGTTGACAATCACCCCGAACCAGTTATAAACATTGAAGCTGGAGTTGCCGACCCAATTTCCACAGCCGGCAACGAGCCGGAACCGGAAGCCCAACCCGATGCCGGGCAGCAAAGTATTGAATTAACTGCCGCTACTTTTCCTGCTATCAGTGCCGATGACATTGCTGTGGTTAATGATATTAATATAGAACTGCCGGCTGATGACGAAACCAGCACAGGCACAGAAGACAGCAGCCTGCTTGAACAACTTGCAGACGAACCCGAAACAACTGAAGATGCATTTATTGCGGAAGAGCCTTTACTACCCGTAAACGACCCTGCACCGGAGCCTGCTGCTGCTATACTAAATGCTGAACAACAGGCAGCACCTGCAGTACAAAACGAGGCAGGCAGCGACCCCCTGCTTTTTGAACCGCTGCACACCACCGATTATTTTGCCAGTGTGGGCATAAAACTTAGTGAAGAAATTAAACCGGCAGACAAACTGGGCCAGCAATTACTCAGCTTTACAGACTGGCTGAAAACCATGAAAAAGCTGCAGCACAGCACTACACGCCTCAATACCACGGCCGAAGCCGAAATGCAGGTGCAGCAATTAGCCGAAAAATCGAACAGCAATGGCGATGTAATTACCGAAGCTATGGCCGATGTGCTGCTGCAGCAGGGCCGCAGGGATAAAGCCATTGAAATGCTCGAAAAATTAAGTTTGCTCAATCCCGCCAAAAGCGCTTACTTTGCCACCCGTATACAAAAAATAAAGGAATAGCGATATGTTGATTTTATTTACCATTTTAGTAATACTTGCCTCCATCATACTGGGCCTTATTGTACTGATTCAAAACCCAAAAGGTGGCGGTCTTTCCGGCACATTTGGCGGAGTAGGTAACCAGTTGATGGGTGTAAAACAAACAACCGATGTACTGGAAAAAGGCACCTGGATATTTGCAGGGGTTGTAGCCGTACTCTGCATTTTATCTCCCGTTTTTATCCCAAAAAATGCAGGGGGATCTTTAAAGAATGATGAGCTCATCAATAAAGCACCTGCTGCCGTACCCAACACACAAAATAGTGTGCCATTACCCGGTTCGCCCGACACTGTAACACCGTAGAATAATATTTTGCAAACTTTACTGCCCTGCCCTCATACGGCAGGGTTTTTATTTATATTTACCGCATCTGAAAAATTGAATCTCATCGCATGTTGCCTGCAAAAAAAATTACCCGTATCATCGTTATTATCTTCCTCACTATTGCAGCTTACGGCTCCTGGCTGTTTTTCGGCAGCAGCACCACATTTGAGGAGCCCCGCAAAAACTTTTATCTCCGCACGGGCAGCAACTTGCACAGCATTGCAAATGATTTAAAAACCGGTGGCTTTATAAGAGATAAAGGCATTTTTACCCTGTTGGCCAAAGCAATGAATTTTGATAAATACAGGGCTGGTAAATATGAGTTTGAAAAAGGCGTAAACATGTTTACCATCATACGCACCCTCAAAGCTTTCAGGGAAACACAGGTACAACTGGTAATTACAAAACTGCGTACCAAAGAAGACCTGGCCCGTAAACTGGGCAAAAACTTTGAATGTGATTCGGCTCGTTTTATGCAAATATTTAACAACAACGATTCGCTGCAGCGCTATGGCCTTGATACCAATACCGTGATGGCTGCCATCATTCCCAATACCTACAATTTTTACTGGGCTACTTCCTGTAGAAAAATTTTTAGCAGATTAAAACAGGAGCAGGATAAATTCTGGACGGCCGAACGACAAGCCAAAGCCAAAAAACTTAACCTTACTTCCCTGCAGGTATACACCCTTGCCAGTATTGTGGAAGAAGAAACGAATAAAGCAGAAGACAAGGGTAAAATAGCCAGCGTGTACCTTAACCGCCTGCAAAAAGGGATGCGGCTTGGCGCCGATCCAACTATAAAATTTGCCCTGAAAGATTTTGGTTTAAAACGCATTTATCACAAGCACCTTACTGTTCCTTCGCCTTACAACACTTATCAAATTACAGGCCTGCCTCCCGGGCCGATATGCACCCCTTCTGCCGGTACAATAGATGCCGTATTGGATGCACCGGCTACCCCATACCTGTTTTTTGCAGCAAGGCCCGATTTTAAAGGCTACTCCAGCTTTGCCGTAACTTACGCCGAACACCTTAAAAATGCCAGGGCCTACCAGCTTGCCCTCGACAGCCTGATGAAGGCAAAAGCCGGTAAATAACTATCCGCTAATTTTGGCAAATACAACTATTGCCTTTGAGAAAAATTGAACGGCTCATACTAACCAAAACACCGCTGGCATTTTTGATAAAAAAATCCAAGCAGTTGCACCTGCCCGGTTTTCAGGGTGTACCGCTGTATGATGTATTGAAGTTTTTTTATAAACAGGTGCAAACAGTTGGCCTTACTGAAAGAGCCTCGGCCATTGCATACAACTTTATTATGGCGGTACCTCCCTCATTCCTGTTCATATTCACTTTAATACCAAACCTGCCACTGATAAAAAAAGCAGCGCTAAAAAAAGAACTGCACACACTCATTACAGATATCATCCCGGCCAAAGTACACAATACCCATATTATTGGTTTTGTTGACTCTTTCATCGACGAATCGAGGATTGGCCTCCTCTCTTTTGGTTTGCTGCTGGCTTTGTTTTTTGCCTCCAATGCTATGATGGGATTAATGCGTTCGTTCAACAAAAACTATATCGGCTTTGCCCGGCGCAACGATTTTCATGCCCGCTGGATGGCTATAAAACTCACCGCCCTGCTGTTTTCTCTTTTACTCGGCCTGCTCATCATCCTCATTACGCAAACAGCAGTGCTCAAATGGGCAGGCATCAAGAGCGGCTTTATACTGGAGCTTATCCGCTATGCCCGCTGGCTGCTTATCATCGCACTTATTTATTACTCCGTTGCATTCATATACAAGTATGCACCGGCTGTAGAAAAAAAATGGCGCATGGTATCTCCCGGCACTATTGTTGCCACTTTTTTAAGCATACTGTCTACACTGGGTTTTTCTTATTTTGTCAACAACTTTGGGCGTTACAACGCCTTGTACGGGTCAATAGGCACCATCATTGTTTTTATGGCACTTATTTACATCAACTCACTCATATTAATTATCGGGTTCGAGTTAAATGTGAGTATTAATTCGCTCAAAATAATTGCTACAAACCGGGAGCAGGAAGAAGCAAAATCTAAGCCAACAGTATCTTAAATTACACCGGCGGTTGATACTGAACCGGCACATGCATTACCTTAACGCTAAATTTATTTTTATGAAAAAGTTAATTATTCCTGCAATAACAGCATTGGTGTTGTTATCGTTTACTGTAATTGACCCCCTGCCTATCGGCAGCCCTTTGCCGGGTGCAGCGGTAGAGCTTAAGGATGTATCGGGTAAAACCATCACACTACAAAAGGCACAAGCCAAAAACGGGCTGCTGGTTATATTTAGCTGCAACACCTGCCCCTACGTTATCAAAAACCAGGAACGCAATAATGCAATATGCGCCTATGCACAAAAAAACAATATCGGGGTAATTATCCTCAACAGCAATGAAGCCTATCGTGGCAGTGAAGACAGCTATGAGGCTATGCAGGCTTATGCTAAAGAACAACAATACAAATGGCATTATGCTGTAGATGCCAACCATACACTAGCTGATGCCTTTGGCGCCACCCGTACCCCGGAATGTTTTTTATTCGACAAAGCCTCAAAACTGGTATACCACGGCGCCATTGATAATAATCCATCGGATGCAGATAATGTAACCCGTAAGCACCTGCAAACCGCTATCGACGAATTGCTGGCAGGCACCGATATTGCTGTAAAACAAAGTAAAAGTGTAGGCTGTACGATTAAACGAAAAAAACAATAAGCAGAAAAATTCAAAAAGGGCAAAGCCAGTTGGCAATGCCCTTTTTAGGTTAAGGTTTAAGGTATAAGCCCATTTCATCTGCATAAGCGATGGCTGCTCCTCTTGCCTTAAGGGCAAAATCCTCGCCGCTGCCGGCATAGATAACCGCACGACTAACGTTTACCAGCAGCCCACAATCTTTATTCATCCCGTACTGAGTTACTTCTTTCAGGCTTCCCCCCTGCGTACCCACTCCGGGTACCAGTAAAAAATGATGGGGAATTATTTTTCGGATAGTGGCAAAATCCGTTGCTTTGGTAGCGCCTGTTACAAACATCAGGTTATCTGTAGTACCCCATTGGGCTACTTTTTCCAGCACTACTTCGTACAGCATCGAACTACCCTGCTGCTGTAACACCTGCTGTTGCTCAAAATCTTTGCTGCCGCTGTTGCTCGTTAACCCAAGTACAATGGCCCATTTACCCTCTATCTCCAAAAAGGGCCGCACACTATCCTCCCCCATATATGGCGCAATTGTAATGGCATCAAAATTCAAAGTTTCAAAAAAAGCTTTGGCATATTGTGCGGAAGTATTGCCTATATCACCACGCTTGGCATCGGCAATGGTAAAATGTTCTTCGGGTATATAGTTCAACGTCTGCTCCATTACCTCCCAGCCTTTTGCACCCATTGCTTCGTAAAATGCTGTATTAATTTTGTAGGACACACAAATATCTTTTGTGGCATCTATAATGGCTTTATTAAATTCAAATACAGCATTAGGATGCTGCTGCAAATGCTGTGGTATTTTACCAATATCGGTATCAAGCCCAATACAGAGGTAAGATTGCTTTTGCTGTATCTGCCGAAGGAGTGCTGCTCTTGTCATTTAAAAACAGGTGCTTAAATTATAAATACTATTACTTACGGTATACTATAAACGTTTTTTCATTTCCTGTGCTATAAGTTTCGAATTTTCATCCCCCTTTTTTTCCAGTTCGGCAATGATATTCTGCTTCGATTGTTCATCCCGGTTCTGGCTTAGTTTAAATACATTTTCCAGCACTTCCACCTCAATGGTAAATGCTACTATGGCTTTTATCATGCTATACACATAATCATCACCAAGCTGGTGAAATGCTGCCGCTGTATGGTGGCCTTCATATTTTTCGGTAATATCCTTCACTGCTTTATACGAGGCTGCTTCATCAAGAAAATGAATGGTTCCTTTTGCATGCACTGCCATATAATTCCAGGTACTGGCCGTTTTGGGATTGCCGTACCAACTGGCACTTATATAAGTATGCGGCCCGTTAAAAATCACCAGCACACGGCTATTTTTTTCAAAAGCCAGGTGATGATCCGTTTTACGCATCATGTGGCCGGAAAGTATAATTTTTCCGGTATCATCCACATCAACAAAAAGGGGTACATGCGTGGCTACCGGGCAGGTTTCGCCCTGTGCAATGATAATGGCAAAGGGATATTCTTTAATAAAACGGATAACTGTTGCCTGGTCTGTTTCGGTAAACTGCGATAACTTGTACATAACCTGCTGAATTCCCCACAAATGTACTTATTACAATTGCTGGAATAGCATGCGTTTGCAGCAAATTATCGGGCAGTAAATAAATTGGGATAATCGGTAATAATACCATCCACACCCATAACGGTTAATTTGTCAAGAGTGGCTTTGTCATTCACCGTCCAGGGGATGAGCTTCACTTTAAGCTTATGGCATTTTTCAATCAGCGCTGCATCTACCAGTGAATAGTGCGGACTGTACACGGCTGGTGTAAAACCCAGCCATTGCAGGTGTGCCTCAAAACCCCGTTTATCAAAATCTTCCACCAGCAATACAGCCGGTATGGCCGGGTATTGACGGTGTAAATACTGAAGGGTACGCACATCAAAAGACTGTATCATTACCCAGGGCTCCATTTTCTTTTCCCGGATCACTTTCATGAGCCGGTCAACAAATACTTCTGGTGCAGGATGAAAAACATTGTCGGTATGCGGCAGGGTTTTGGTTTCAATATTAAAAAAGGGAAAGGGCCGCTGATGCTTTTGCTGGTAAGCAAGCACAGTATCAAAAACAGCTTCAAGCGAGGGCTTGTGTGCAGGTATTTTTTCCTGTTGAGGAAAACGGGGATGTGGCTTCAGGCCAACATCGTACTGTTGCGTTTGAGCAAAACTCATTTTAAAAATATTGTACACCTTTTCCCTGTCTTCGCCCAGGTAAGTACCGTTGGGCAGTGTGGTTATTTCATGATTAAAAAATGGCTCATGAGATAAGATAGCCACACTGTCTGCTGTAAATACTACATCCATTTCCAGTGTAGTAACTCCAAGGTCAAGTGCATGCAGCAGGGCTGGTATGGTATTTTCGGGCATTAGTCCCCGGCAGCCGCGGTGACCCTGTTTATCAAATTTAGCAGGTGCTGTAGGTATAATGCTGCAGGCCATTGAAATAATGATGAGGCCCAAAACTACAAAACGCTTTCCGGGAAGAAAACGCTTTGCAGGTTGTTGATATTGAGTTGAAGTGTACAACAAAAAAAATTGAAGATGCAATACAGTTTAAAAAACATTATGCCATCACCGCCTCGGCATTTTTTATCCCTGCATTTTTCATAGCAATACCCCTTGCGGCATTACCGGCAAATTCCATAAAAGCTTTTTTTGTAATCGCATCGTCGCTCATCATTACCGGTATGCCGTTATCGCCGCCTTCGCAAATAGTTTGCACAATGGGTATTTGCCCCAGGAAGGGTATATCAAATTCATCACAAAGGTTTTTACCCCCATTTTTGCCAAAAATATAGTACTTGTTACCGGGCAGTTCGGCAGGGGTAAAATAGCTCATATTTTCTACCAGGCCAATTACCGGCACGTTAAGTTGCGCCTGTGCAAACATGGCAATACCTTTTTTGGCATCGGCTAAGGCTACAAGTTGCGGCGTGGTTACTACAATCACCCCGGTTACAGGCACCCCTTGCATAATAGTAAGGTGTATATCGCCGGTACCGGGTGGCATATCAATAATTAAATAATCCAGCTCGCCCCAGTCTACTTCGGTTACAAACTGGCGGATGGCACTGCTCACCATTGGCCCACGCCATACCACTGCCTGCTTTTCATCTACCAAAAGCCCGATGCTCATTACTTTGATGCCGTATCGCTCTATCGGTAAAATTTTTCCTTTGCCGCTACCATCGTCTTTCATCAATGGCCTTTCGCCTCTTATACCAAACATAATGTGCTGGCTTGGCCCGTAAATATCCGCATCCATCAGCCCCACTTTGGCACCGCCCTGTGCCAGGGCAAGGGCCAGGTTGGCCGATACGGTGCTTTTGCCCACACCGCCTTTACCGCTTACCACGGTAATAATATTTCTTACTCCGGATAGTAAGGTTTTAGCATCACTGCGGTTGCTGCTGGTATTACTGGTAAAGTTTACCGTAACCTGTGCTTCTTTATTTACCAGTAGTTTTATCGCATTGATGCAGGCATTCATCATCATATCCTTCATGGGGCAGGCCGGTGTGGTAAGCACTATGGTAAAAGATACCTTGTTGCCATTGATATCTATATCTTTTACCATATTGAGTGTTACAAGGTCTTTGCCCAGGTCGGGTTCCTGCACATTACTTAAAGCTTTAAGTATATCTGCCTGTGTCATCATAAAATAGTTATAAATATTTACCGGTTATGCTGTTTAATTTTTCAAACAAGCTGCCGAATTAATTGTTAAAAAGCTGTATATCAACCGCAAAATTAACCATTGATAACCTTACTTTGTTTACAAATCCGGGAATGTATTACTTTTGATTTTTCAGTAAAATTTGCTTACCGGCCGATACAGGAAAAGACCGAAAGACCACAGGGATGAAAAAAAATATACAATTTTTATTATTGATTTTTGGGATAGCATTGCCCACATTTGTTATAGCCCAGGCGCAAACCGGTTCGTTTAAAGACTCGGTGGTACAGCTTTACGGTGTGGTAATGACGGCAGACAGCCTGCAGGCATTACCCTCGGTGAGTGTAGTGGTTAAAGGGCAAAACAGGGGCACCATCACCAACAACCAGGGCGTATTTAGCATAGCCGTTTTAAAAGGAGATGTGATTGAATTTACCAGCGTGGGATTTAAGCCCAAGATGGTAGAAGTACCGCATCACCTGGAGGGCAACCAGTTTAGCGTAATACAACTTATGGTTACCGATACCGTATACCTGGCGGCCACCATCATTAAACCCCGGCCAACGAGGGAGCAGTTTGAACGGGATTTTATTAACACCAAAATCCCCGATGACGACCTGGAGATTGCCCGAAAAAATAATAGCGAACACCAGCGCAGGCTATTAATGGCTTCCCTGCCCAGGGATGGCCGTGAAGCGGCGAATAAATACTTAGGCACGCAGGCAGCCAAAACATATTACAATGGCCAGTTGCCGCCACAAAATATCTTCAACCCCTTTGCCTGGGCACAATTTGTACAGGCCTGGAAGCGTGGTGATTTCAAAAGTAAAAAATAAGCAGGTTGCCTTTGGCCACGGTTTATTTTTTAAACCACCGGTAAATACTATACAGGTAAACTGTTTATTTTGTACTTTAGAATACATTTTACCTGGTAACCCCGTATTAGACCATGATATACTTCCTGCTTGGATTTATGGGCAGTGGCAAAACCCACTGGGGCCGCATTTGGGCGGCGAAGCATAAAATTGCCTTTGTTGACCTTGATGAACAAATTGAAATAGCCGAAAGAAAATCAGTAACCGAAATTTTTGAAAGCAAAGGCGAAACTTATTTCCGTGAAGTAGAAGCCAAAATATTACGTAACCGGATATTTTTAAACGACACCATCGTAGCCTGTGGTGGCGGCACACCCTGTTTTCACAACAATATGGAATGGATGAACAAACACGGCATTACGGTGTACATTACATCCACACCCGATGAAATTTTAAGGCGGCTAAACAGTGCCGGACGGGAAAAACGCCCCCTGCTGAGCAAACTCAACCAGGCAGAACTCCTTTTTTTTATCGAAAAAAAATTGAAAGAGCGCCAGCCCTTTTATACCCAGGCAAGGGTGGTGCTGGCCAACTCCCGTATTCATGAAGACAGTTTTGCCAACCATGTAATGTCGCTACAGTCAATACTCCCCGATGCATAAACAATTTATCGCTGCTGCCGGTATTACCGGTGCAATAGCCGTAGCACTCGGCGCTTTTGCGGCACACGGCTTAAAAAAAATAGTACAGGCCGAAACTTTACAAATATTCGAAACGGCAGTACGCTACCAGTTTTACCATGTATTTGCACTGCTGGCCGCCGGTATACTGTACCAGTATTTTCCCGGCAAACTCACGGTATGGGCCGGCATTTTATTCATTGCAGGAATCGTATTATTCAGCGGCTCCCTTTACCTGCTGTGCTGGTTTAAACATGCTGCACTAAAGCACCTGTACTGGATGGGGGCCATTACACCTGTTGGCGGCTTATGCTTTATTGCCGGCTGGCTGTTGCTGACTGCCGCAGTGGTTGCAAAAACGTAATCCTGCAGCAGCTTTTTTCTTTTTAACATATACACATCATGGCTGTTTTGCGCCGTGTGTACAGTATTGCTTTTATTTATCTTTGCCCGGATGAGCAAGAAAGCGAAAACCACCAAACCTAAGCTATCCGAAAAGGATACGCTGAAAAATGAAACCGAACAAAAAGTAGAGGTAAAGCAATTACTGAAGGATGAACGCACCCATAAAATCAGCGGCAGCATTTTGCTGCTTATCGCATTTTTATTATTCACCGCTTTCAGTTCTTATCTTTTTACCTGGGAAGAAGACCAGGATAAAGTACTCAATACCGGCAGTGCTCTTTTTTGGGGAAGCGAAGATAAAGTGAGCAACCTGCTGGGTACCCTTGGGGCTTATTTATCACACTTATTCATTTACCGGGGCTTTGGTATCGCATCTTATTTTATCTGCAGCTTCTTTTTTGTTACCGGTGTTAATTTATTTTTTGGCAAAAAAGTTTTTTCTATCAGCCGCAATATTAAATATGTGCTGCTTGGCCTGGCCATATTGAGTGTGTTTTTTGCCGTAGCCTTTAATGGCAGCCAGTTTCGCTGGGGCGGCAATGTGGGTAATATGGTAAAAGACTGGATGATACAGGGCATAGGCCTTACCGGTACCTGGGCTGTACTGGTGGTGGCAGTATTAAGTTATATCATCTGGCGTTTTAATCCTGCTTTTAAACTACCTGCCAAACAAACACTGGTACCTGCAGACAACAGCATGGAACTAACACCTGCTGAAATTACAACTGATGCTACAGCAACTGCAGTATCAACAACAGTCACTGCACAACAGGAAGCATTATCCGGAAATTTTTTAAAAGGAAATGCAGCCATGCAACCGGTGGTACTTGACGCAGATGAGTCAGCAACTCCCTTATTTGAACTCACAGAACGGGAGGAGGAAGAAGTGGTTACAGCAATACCTAACCCCACACTCGGGCCTGTTGCCCCGGCAATACCTGATGAACCACAACCTGCCGTACACAAGCCCGCCAAAAAAGATGATGCCGCACTGCTGGCACTCGAAATAAAAACAGTACCCGAAGTTGCACCCGAAGAAAACCCGGCTGTAATAAAGCGGCAAACCATAGATACAGCATACGACCCTATACTGGACCTTAAAGATTATACCAAGCCCGGCCTTGATTTATTGGAAGCGCATGGCAGCGAAAAAATTGTGCAGGACGCTGAAGAACTTGAAGCTAACAAAAACCAAATCATCAATACGCTGAAGAATTACGACATCAGCATACAAAAAATATTTGCTACGGTAGGCCCTACCGTTACCCTGTACGAAATTATACCTGCAGCAGGTGTACGCATTTCCCGTATCAAAAACCTTGAAGATGATATTGCCCTCAGCCTTGCCGCACTGGGCATACGCATTATTGCCCCAATACCCGGCAAAGGCACTATTGGCATTGAAGTACCCAATGCTAAAAAAACGATTGTGAGTATGAAAACCCTGCTGGCATCGGAAAAATTTCAAAACAACAACCACTCTTTGCCTATAGCGATTGGGAAGAAAATAGACAACGAAAACTTTATTGTTGACCTGGCCAGTATGCCGCACCTGCTGATGGCTGGTGCCACCGGGCAGGGTAAATCGGTGGGCTTAAATGCCATACTCGTTTCACTACTGTATAAAAAACATCCTTCGCAGCTAAAGTTTGTATTAGTAGACCCCAAAAAAGTAGAACTGAGTATTTATACCGCTATTGAAAAACATTTTTTAGCAAAACTGCCCGGCGAAGAAGATGCTATCATTACCGACACCAAAAAAGTAGTGCATACCCTTAATGCCCTTTGCATTGAAATGGATAACCGCTACGACCTGCTGAAAGAAGCCGGGTGCCGCAACATCAGGGAATACAACGAAAAATTTGCGGCACGCAAACTTAATCCCGAAAAAGGGCACCAATACCTGCCTTTTATTGTACTGGTGGTAGATGAATTTGCCGACCTGATTATGACGGCCGGTAAAGAAGTGGAAATGCCTATTGCCCGTTTGGCACAGCTTGCCCGTGCCGTAGGTATACACCTGATTATTGCAACGCAAAGGCCGAGTGTGAATATTATTACCGGCACAATTAAAGCCAACTTTCCGGCACGTATAGCCTTTAAGGTGAGTAGCAAAATAGATAGCCGAACGATATTAGATACCGGTGGTGCCGAACAACTGATTGGTAAGGGAGATATGCTCATTAGCTACAATGGCGAAATAGTAAGGCTGCAATGCGCTTTTGTAGACACCCCGGAAGTAAACAGGATTACAGATTTTATTGGCGACCAGCGTGGCTATGCACAGGCATTTATGTTGCCGGAATATGTGGATGAAAAAGAAATGGAAGGAAAAGATTTTGACCTTAACGATAAGGATGCCCTGTTTGAAGATGCAGCAAGATTAATTGTAATGAGCCAGAGCGGCAGCACTTCGCTATTACAGCGCAAAATGAAATTGGGTTACAACCGTGCAGGCAGGCTGATGGATCAGTTAGAAGCCGCCGGTATTGTAGGCCCCAACCAGGGCAGTAAAGTAAGAGATGTACTTATAAAAACCGAAGCCGAACTGCAAATGTACCTGAGCAGCCAGCAGTAATTTTTTTTGCAAAGAAAAATCCGCCTGTTATAAAGCTGTCATTCTATTCCTGAAAATAACCGGGAGAGGAACCTGCCAACAGGTCTGGGTTTAGTTATTTATTTTCCAATCTTTCAATCCGTTTGAGGATATCGAGTATGAGTTCATTTTGGTTTTCGAGGTGTTTTAAAATGGTTTCTACTTCAGCTTCAGCTTTTTTGTTGATCATAAAATCTTCTTCGGCCCTGTTTTCGGCATGGCGTGACTGGAGATTTTGCCCAATCATAATCAATGGCATCAGGAATATCTGGATCATATTAGAGATAAACAGCCATAATACAAAGGCGGGATAGGGGTCGAAACGGAAAGTTTTAGGGGCCAGGGTATTCCAGCCAAGCCACACTAGCGTCCACAGCAATATGATAAAAAAGAAATTGATGCTGCCTACCAGGTTCGTAATCCACAGGGCCAGCCGGTTAGGCGAAGAAAGCCTGGATTCTGGTTTATTGCTGCTGGTATATGCCGGGGAAAAATTTTGTTTTAATTCTTCTACTGAAAGTACCTTTTTGTGTTTCATTTTTTGGGGTTTAGTGATGTAAAGCCAGTTTAAGGTATAAAACTATTACCTGTTTGCATTGGTGATGCAGGTATTTTGAACAAAGAAAAGTTGAATGAAGGCAGGTAGTATGAAGTATTTTCTTATATCACTGATACAATACTTTTATTGACCCACAGCACATTTACCTGCCAGGGCTGCCAGTTGCCAGTACGGTGGTTTGTAACCGTTAGTTGTAATAAAGCGGTTTGCCGCTATTGTTGTACAGGTTTGTAATGCATTAAACATTGCGGTAAACGACTGGTTCTTTAAAGCCTGCGTAGCACTCATACCCTCCGGTATAATGCCCACGCCGCCAAACAAATTTTTAAGTATGCACCAGCCTTTTATCATACGTACTACCGGCAGCATCCACCTGTTGTATTCGATAGCCTTGCCTTTATCTGCCTGCTCCAGCAACGCATCTGTAACCGCATTATCAATATGATCTTTATACAAAGCTTGTGGATCCCGCCATTCGGCTACCACACTTAACTGTGGGTCGTACTCCAGGTCGCCGGGCATTTGTGTTACAAAATTTTCAACACCAAAAGCATGCAGCCAGTTTACCATGCCCTGCGATGAAATGGTGGATACGGCCTGCCACAACTGTAAGCCGTTTTTACGATACGCATAAGAGCCTACTTCGGAACAAAACATAGCAGATGAATCGTAAAAATTCATTTTGAAATCGTAAGGTATATGCCGCTTCAATGCTTCATCGTATGCGAATTTTGCAGCAATATGCGGCAGTAGAGGATTTTGCTGCAGGGCAGGTAAATGGGCACGTGGCCGCAGCACCATAAAGCGGAGTTTTTTATCGGCTTCGTATTCCTGTATTGTTGAAACCGCCACACCTTTTTCAATATGTGATTCAATTACCTGTGCCTGGCCTGTTTTATCATCAACATATACCAGTGCCACATGCGAAAAATTGGCCGGGTAATCATTGGCCCTGGCAATAAATGCCGACACTGCTGCCCCTCCCCTTGATACCAGTAAATCGCCGCTGTGTACAGTTATACCCAATATGCTGGCAGCCGGTGTAACTGATTGTTCTTTTTTGCAAAAAAGTGCAGGCTTAAATGAAGCGGTATCTTGCTGCAGCAATACTTCTTCCACTGCTGCCCTTGCACCATACAGCATACTGTACATGCGGTTGCGAACGGCAATATCCTGCATATCCCATTCCCGGCTTTTTGTTTTAACCGTATTACGTAACCGTACATAGTATTGTAAAAAGCTATCGGTATAAGCCGGCTGTGCAGCTACTAATGAGGCCATCGAAAAGAAATGTTGCAGCACCGTATCCAGTCGGTTGTCCGTAGCTGTTAGTTCTGGCAAATCAATAGCTTTAAATACAATTTCAGCTTTGTTAAAGGCCGCCTGAATAGCAGTATCAAGCATTGATGGCGGCTGTTGTTTTGCAAGTTTAAAATCATTTTCAAGTTGCTGCCACAAAGCATCTTTATTCCAACGGAAGGAACTATTTACAACCTTTTTAATACGCTGCTCTTCTTTATCCGGTATAAGCAATACAATGTATAACAACAGTAAAGCTGCTGAACACTGCAATACTCTTTGCCGGATCTTCTTCAATATTCAATGAGGTTAAAGCTTATTTACAAGGCTAATAAAAAATCTTTCAGGAGGGCACCATCGGCATCAATTACCGTACTTTTCTTTTGCAGGGCCAATTGTGCCTGTACGGTTTCCGGTATGGGCACTGCTGTACCCGTTACCGGCTCTACCACATCGTAAAACTTAACCGGGTGGGCCGTTTCCAGTACAATGCCTTTATCATTCGTATGCGTTTGTAAATAGCGCTGCAGTGCTAAGAAGCCGACAGCACCATGAGGATCGGGCAGGTAATGATAATCGTTATAAAAAGTCTTAATGGTTTCTTTTGTTTCTGCATCGCTGATACTGCAACTGCTCAATACTTTTTTTAAGTCAACAAACTGGTTGTTGAAAATTTCGAGTATGCGGACAAAATTGCTGGGGTTACCCACATCCATAGCATTGGAAATGGTAGCTACTGCTTTTTTAGGATGATACAGTTGTGTATCCATATACACCGGCACCACATCGTTGGCATTACAAGCTGCAATAAAATGCTTTACGGGCATGCCGGATACATGCGCTAAAATACCGGCACAGATATTACCAAAGTTGCCGCTGGGCACCACTATTACCGGTGGATTATTTTTATCGGGCCATTGCTGGTAAGCAAACAAATAATAAAACTGCTGTGGTAGCCAGCGGGCCACATTAATGGAGTTGGCCGAAGTGAGAAATAATTTTTTATTCAATTCCTCATCGGTAAAAGCCTGCTTAACCATTTGCTGGCAATCGTCGAAAGTGCCGTTTACTTCCAGCGCATGGATATTTTTACCTAACGTGGTTAATTGTTTTTCCTGCACCGAACTTACTTTTCCGGAGGGATACAATATCACTACATCCACACCATCCACATTATAAAATCCATTGGCAACAGCACCGCCGGTATCGCCTGAAGTAGCCACCAATACCGTAACTTTTTTATCACTGCCCTTTACAAAATAGCCGAGACAACGGCTCATAAACCTGGCACCAATATCTTTAAAAGCCAGTGTGGGCCCGTGATACAGCTCCAACGAAAAAATATTATCTGTTACCTGCACCAGGGGGATATCAAAGTTCACTGTTTCGTATACGATGCGGCGCAGTTCAGCTTCAGGAATGGCATCGGCCACATAAGGCGCAATAGTTTTATAAGCAATTTCCTCTTTAGAAAACTGCTCAATATTGTCAATAAGCGCTTTGGGTAATACAGGAATCTGTTCCGGAAAATACAAGCCCTTATCAGGCGCCTGGCCCTGTATGGTTGCTTCTTTAAAACTAACTTTTGGGGATATGTGATTAGTACTGTAAAACTGCATGATTATATTTTGATACTGGTTGCTGGATTTTGGTTAAGGGCTAGTGGGTTACGGGTTAAGGAGTTTAATTTAAAATTCTAAACTCTAAATTTTTCACTTTTCAAAACTTTCACCCCTTCCATATTAATTGTAGTTACATGAGTATGATAATCCAATCCTATTTTGTTATACACGTCTTTCATTTCCTGCTCTACGGCTTTAGCTGTGGCTTCATCTTTGCTGAGCATAAATAAAGAAGGGCCGGAGCCTGAAATACCGCCACCTAATGCACCAGCCTGCTTACACCTGCTTTTGATTTCATCGAAGCCGGGAATTAAAATACTGCGTACCGGCTCAATAATCACATCTTCGAGCGAACGGCCGATTAAATCCAAATCGTTTTTGATAAAGCCTGCCACGAGCCCGGCAATATTACCCCACTGCTTTATGGCGTCTTTCAGCAGTACTTCTTTGCGTAAAATCTGCCGGGCATCTTTTGTTTTAACTTCTATTTGCGGATGTACAACGGTAACGTGTAAGGGTGGCGCAGGAATAACTACAATATCCAGCGGAAAAATACTGCGGATGAGTGTAACACCACCATAAATACCCGGTGCAATATTATCGGCATGCTTTACCCCTGTTGCCACTTTTTCGCCAAACATGGCAAAGCGTACCAAATCCTCTTTGCTGAAAATATTGCCGAGTAAATGATTGGCCGCCACCACTGCCCCTGCCGCACTGGCAGCGCTGGAACCTATACCACTGCCCGGTTTTATTTTTTTATGAATAATTACTTCAAAGCCAATATTACCCTCCACTTCTTCAATCATCTCAATCAATGGTGCACCGGCAGTGTTTTGTGCTGGATCGGTAGGCAGGGGGTATCCATCAGCACTGCGGATGATGATTTCTTTTTTATCGAGCAGTTGCACTTCCATCATATCGTTGGGTGCATTAAGGCACAGGCCAAGAATATCAAAGCCGCAAACGAGGTTGGCCACTGTGCCGGGTGCAAGCACCTTCACATATTTGCCATTGCCTTCCAGTATTTGTCGTTTCATGATTCAGTTTAAAAATTACTGTAATAACGGTTTTGGATATACCAATAGGTATTATACCCTTGCCGACCTGATTATATCCCCAAATACACCCGATGCCGTTACATCCGCACCGGCTCCGGCACCTTTGATAACCATTGGCTGATCCTTGTACCTGTCGGTATAAAACAATACTATATTGTCTTTGCCATACAGGTGGTAAAAATCGTGCTGTTGATTAATATGCTGCAAACCTACACCGGCTTTACCATTTTCGTATTTAGCCACAAATTTCAGTTTACATCCTGCTGCTGCGGCATCATCATATAGTTTTTTAAAATGGGCTTCATACTTTTCCATTGCCTTGTAAAAATCGGCAACTGAGCCCTGCATACATTCTTCGGGCATAAACGAATTGTTGGCAATCTCCTCCATCTCTACCGGCACACCGGCTTCCCGGATGAGGATCATAATTTTTCGCATCACATCTTTGCCGCTCAAATCGAGGCGTGGATCAGGCTCGGTATACCCCTCATCCTGTGCCTGCTTTACCACCGAGGCAAAAGATTTTTTGCCATCATAATTATTGAATACAAAATTGAGTGTACCGCTCAATACTGCTTCCATTTGATGCACCGTATCGCCGCTGCGCATCAAATCATTAAGGGTAGAGATGATGGGCAGGCTGGCACCAACATTGGTTTCAAATAAAAACTGTGCATTAAATTCACCGGACAGTTTTTTTAGCTTTTTGTAGTAATCATATTTGGATGAAGCCGCTACTTTATTGCAGGCTACCACCGATATACTTTTTTCCAGCAGTTTATCATACAGCAGGGCAACCGAATCGTTGGCAGTAACATCTGCAAATACCGAGTTGCGCAGGTTTTTGTTTTGTATAGTTTGTATAAATGCTTCAAGATTGGTGGTTTCGCCAGCTTCAAGCAACTCTTTCCATTTGTTTAAATCAATACCCTGCTCATTCACCAGCATTTTTTTACTGTTGGCAATGCCCACTACATTTATTTTGAGCCGCAGGTGTTCCAGCAGGTATTGGCCCTGCTGCCTGATTTGCCCTACCAGCCTTGCGCCTACATTACCTACACCCACCAGGTACAGGTTAATCTCTTTGTAAGTGGTTTCAAAAAATTCTTCGTGCAATACGTTGATGGCTTTTTTTACATCATGTAAGGATATAACAGCAGAGATATTTCTTTCGGATGAGCCCTGTGCAATGGCCCTTACGTTTACACCATTGCGACCCAGGTTGCCAAACATTTTACCGCTGATACCGGGATGGCTTTTCATATTATCCCCAACTAGCGCCACCACGGCCAGTTCGTTCTCAATGATGATAGGGTCAACCTTGCCGGTTTGAATTTCGTAATCAAACATATCATCAATGGCTTTTTTGGCGGCAATTGCACTGGCGGCATCTACCCCTACACAGATTGAGTGTTCCGAAGAGCCCTGTGTGATGAGGATGACATTGATTTTTTTATTGGCCAGTGCTTCAAATAACCTTTTTGAAAAACCGGGTATGCCTACCATGCCGCTGCCTTCGAGGCTGAGCAGCGCAATATTGTTGATGCTGGAGATGCCCCTGATGGCGCTGCCATTTTGTGCGGCTTCTTTGGTAATTATGGTACCATTATCTTCCGGGGCAAAAGTGTTTTTTATCCAGGTGGGTATACCCTTGCTGCTTACCGGCTGTATGGTAGGCGGATAAATTACTTTGGCGCCAAAATGTGACAATTCCATGGCTTCCTGGTAAGATATCTGCGGAATGATTTTTACATTTTGTACCAGCCTTGGATCGGCGGTCATCATGCCGGATACATCCGTCCATATTTCAAGCACATCAGCATCAAGTGCTGCCGCCAGTATAGCGCCGGTATAATCGCTGCCGCCACGGCCCAGGGTGGTGGTGGCACCAGTGGCATCGCTGGCAATAAAGCCTGGCAGCATAAACAGGCCTGCAGCAGAGCTGCTGAAATACTTTATTATTTTTTGGTTGGTGGCTTCAAAATCAACGGCGGCATTGCCAAAGCCAGCATTGGTAACAATCAGTTGGCGGCTGTCTTTCCACTCACATGCACCGGTTTCGGCTTTCAGCTTTTCGGCAATGATGGTGGAGGAAAGTATTTCGCCATAGCTCACTACCCTGTCTTTTGTTTTTTCTGAAAGCTCCTTGAGCAAAAAAATGCCGTTACAGATATCTTCAATTTCGTTGCAAAGGGTTTTTACAGTGCTCAGCACACTGCTTTGATGCGCTACAGCAATCAGTTCACGGGCTGTTTGTAAATGGCGCTGCTCGGCTTCTTTCAGTTTTTCCTTATAGGCTTCATCGTTATCTGCTGCCATACGGCAGCATTGCAGCAGCAGGTCGGTAATACCGCCCAATGCAGATACCACCACTACCGTTTTGCCCTGCTTTGCTTTCTCTTTCACGATGGCCACTACTTTGCCAATGTTTTCTGCATTGCGTACCGAACTGCCGCCAAATTTTAAAACCTGCATATAGAATTAAAGTTGTATGATTTGTTGAAATAAATAAAAGATAAACGAAGCGTATAAACAGCAAAAGCCCAAATATGATATGTGTAACTGTGCAACCCTTAACGGGTTGTAGTGGTTGAAAAAGTGGTGCCGGCTGTTTTGGAAACAGCTAATGGAGCTTTGCGGAAATTGATAGAGATTTTCACTATGACCACTTTTTTTGGTGCGCTAAAATAGCAAAATAATTGTAAAGCCGGGTAAGTATTTACTTTTTTTAAAGTATTTTCACGGCTCAATGCATTGCTGCCAGCATTATTACATGTTTATTAAAATTTGTTCAACATGGACCACAAGTCTACCAGGGGGCTGCAGCAGTTTAAAAATTTAGTGGGCATTAAGTTCCAGTTATATAATAGCCTGTTTACCTCCCTGCCCTTTCACCGTATTGAAAAAACAGGGATACTATTATCCCTGCTACTCAATATTTGCGAAGAAGGTTATAAGAAAAAGCAAAGTCCTGCTGAAATCATAGAGGAGTTTTTTGCCAAACACACCACGCTTACCCAACCGCAGGAAAAGCTGGATTTGCTGTTTCGGCTTATCCAGTATATCGAAAGACAGGTAGTGCTTTTTGATGCCCTGGAAGATTCTTCCTTTAAAGAAATAAACGACCTGGGTGGTGTAGGTACCCTCAAACATTTAGAAAGTGAAGTGCTGCAAAATAACCAGCAGGATGAACTTAAAGCAAAGCTGAAGAATTTTGCCATACGCCTGGTGCTCACGGCACATCCTACACAGTTTTACCCCGGTACTGTACTGGGTATTATCAACGATCTGGCTAAAGCGCTGGCAGAAGACAATACGGTACAAATCAATATGTACCTGCAGCAATTGGGCAAAACACCCTTCTTTAAAAAACAAAAGCCCACACCGTATGATGAGGCCATGAACCTGATATGGTACCTCGAAAATGTATTTTACCCGGCAGCCGGCAGAATTCTTACTTTTTTGAAAACACAGTTTCCCGATTCGGTTTGCGATGAAAATCCTGTTATCTGCATGGGCTTTTGGCCCGGTGGCGACAGGGATGGCAATCCTTTTGTAAAAGCAGATACCACCCTTAAAGTGGCAGAGGCATTGCGTGGCGGTATTATAAAATCCTACTATTTAGAAATAAGAAAGATAAAACGCCGCCTCACTTTTGAAGGAGTGGATGTAATACTGAATGCTCTGGAAAAAGATTTGTACAATAACATTTTTATTCCCGGTCAGCGCACCGCCATTAGTAAAGAAGGCATACTGGCTGAGTTGTACAAAATCAGGGAAATTATTATTTACAAACACAACAACCTGTTTTTACACCTCATCAACGGGCTGATTAATAAAGTACATGTATTTGGATTGCACTTTGCCTCATTGGATGTGCGCCAGGAAAGTACGGTACACGGCAAAGTAATGGAGATTGTAGCGGCCACCACAACGGCACTGCCCTCTAACTATACATCGCTTGATGATGACGCAAAAATAGAGGCCCTCACTTCGGTTACCGAAAACATAGAAGCACTGCAAACCACCGATGCTGTATTAGCCGACAGTATCGCCAGTGTAAAAGCAATAAAAGATATCCAGTTGTTTAACGGCGAATCTGGCTGTAACCGCTATATCATCAGCCAGTGCAACAGTGCCCTGAATGTGCTGGAAGTGTATGGCCTGTTTTTATTGGGCGGCTGGACCAAAGAGGAACTAACGGTAGACATTATACCTCTTTTTGAAACCATCGACGATTTGAAAAATGCTGCCGGCATCATGCGCCAGTTGTACAGCAATGAAGTGTATGCCGCTCATATCAAACGCCGTAATGGCCGCCAAACCATCATGCTTGGCTTTAGCGATGGCACCAAGGATGGCGGTTACTTTATGGCCAATTGGAGTATTTATAAAGCCAAAGAAGAACTTACAGCCATCTCTAAAGAATTTGGCGTGGAAGTGCTCTTCTTTGATGGCAGGGGCGGTCCTCCATCGAGGGGTGGTGGTAAAACGCATAAGTTTTACGCCTCTATGGGGCAAAATATTGCCAACCAGGAAATACAACTTACCGTACAGGGGCAAACCGTAAGCTCCAACTTTGGCACCATTGATGCCGCACAATTTAATATTGAACAGTTGTTGCATGCCGGTATTTCGAACGACTTGTTCAAGAGCAGGCAAAAAACACTTGAACCGGACGAAGAGAGCCTGTTGCAGCAAGTGGCCGATGCCAGTTTTGAAAAATATAAATCACTCAAAGAGCACCCGTATTTTGCCGATTACCTCAGCCAGGTAAGCCCGCTGAAGTTTTACAGCGAAACCAATATCGGCAGCCGCCCGGCCAAACGCAATGCCGGCACAAGGCTTACACTCAAAGACCTGAGGGCAATACCTTATGTAGGCTCATGGGCACAATTGAAGCAAAATGTTACGGGTTATTTTGGCGTGGGTACTGCTTTGCAGGAACTGGAAAAAAGAGGAAAGTTTGAAGAACTAAAACAATTGTACCGCAGTTCGCTTTATTTTAAAACCCTGCTCGATAATTCGGAAATGGCGATGAAAAAATGTTTTTTCCCATTAACCGAATACCTGTCTAAAGACAAGAAGTATGGCGAAATCTGGAATGTTATTTATACCGAGTTCCAGCTTACCAGGCAGTATGTGTTGAAACTGTCGGATAAAACAGAGCTGATGAGCGACTACCCGGTTGACCAGTTGTCGATTAGCATGAGGGAGCGTATTGTGATGCCTTTGCTCACCATACAACAATTTGCCATTAGCAATATCAGGGAAATAGAAGACAACCTGCTGGATTCGCCTTTAAAAGAAACCTACCAAAAACTGGTAATGCGGTCATCTTTTGGCATCATCAATGCCGGCCGAAATTCGGCTTAGGTAAATATTATTTTGCTGCCCGGCGGTATAAGTACCAGGTGAGTGCAGCAAAAATAAAGTTGGGTATCCAGGCGGCAAGGAAGGGAGAAAAATTTCCTTTAATGGAGAATATAGAAGAGAAGCGTCCCAGCAGGATGTACAGCACACTCAATACAATGCCTGCTGCAAGATGGTACCCACTGCCGCCCCTTACTTTTTTACTGGCCATAATACCCCCTATCAGGGTTAATATAATTACCGAGGCCGGTATGGCATCCCGGCTGTACCGCTCTACCAGCAGCAGGTTAATCCCTTCATTACCCCGCAACTTTTCCAGTCGTATTTTTTCGTTGAGTTCTTTAGTAGTCATTCCATCTTTAATGAATTCACCGCGGCGCAAATCATCGGGCCTGAAATTATAAGTGGTGTGCATCATCCGGTTATACTTAATACTTTCCTTATCGCCGGCAAAACTGCGTTCCATTACATTGGTAAGCCGCCATTTTTTTTGAGCCGTATCCCAGTAAATATTATCAGCCCTGAGGTTATAGGCCAGTTGGTTATTTTTTATCCGCTGTATAAAAAAATTATTGCCCGATTTGGCCACCGTATCGTAGGTGTGCATACCGGCATAGGTGCTGGAATCGATTCGAAAATAATAGTTGCGTTGAAAAACGGCTTTTTGCTGATCGTATACAGACTGTATGTACTTGCCCTCAAAATAAGCCCATTGCTTGTTGGCTGCCGGCAATATATAATTGTAAGTAACCCACAACAAGCCGGTGAGCAATAACCCACCTATCCAGTAGGGCAATAAAAAACGCCGCAGGCTTACCCCGCTGCTAATGATGGCAACCACCTCGGTACGCTCTGCCATCTTTGCCGTAAAAAAAATAACGGCAATAAAAACAAAGAGAGGAAAAAGCATGGCGTCTATCCTGGGGATGAAAGCAATATAATACTGCATAAATATTTCCCAGGCGCTCAAACCGCTTTTTACAAAGTCGTCTGTTTTTTCGCTGATATCAATCACTACCACAATGGCCGTCATCAACAGCAGGCAAAAGAAAAAAGTAGTAAGAAATTTACCGAGAATATACCGGTCTATTTTTTTCATATATGCTGCAAAACTAACTGAAATGTATCCATGCCCAAAAACAGCCTTTCTTTGATGCTGCCGGAATCACTACCTTTAAAATTGAAAACTATTGCCATAGATGAAACCACTACGATTGCTTGTTGTACTACTTGCGTTGCATACAACTGTATTTGCACAACTTACTATTGAAATTATTTCGGTACCCGCAAACACACCTGCCGGCGATATTTACCTTGCAGGCAATTTTAATACCTGGAACCCCGGTGATATCAATTATCGTTTTGAAAAAACTGGCAGCAAATATGTACTCAGCTTCACCCCTGCGGCCGGCCTGCTCGAATTTAAATTTACCCGTGGTAGCTGGGCCACTGTGGAGGGTACGGCTGGCGGCAATTATTTACCCAACCGCAGTTATACGTATAATGGCAGCCCGGGTACTTTACAACTTTCAATTGCCGGCTGGGAAGGACTTGCCAACAACTCCACGGCAAGCGCCAACGTATCGGTACTCAGCAACAGTTTTTATATGCCGCAGCTCAATCGAAACCGGCGTATATGGCTGTACCTGCCTAAGGACTATTATACCAGCAATAAATATTACCCGGTGCTGTATATGCACGACGGGCAAAACCTTTTTGACAATGCCAGCAGTTTTTCGGGCGAATGGCGGGTAGATGAAACACTCAATCAATTATTCGACCAGGGCGATTACGGGGCAATAGTAGTAGGTATAGATAATGGCGGCGCAGAGCGGCTCAACGAAATGTCGCCCTGGGTAAATACGCAGTATGGCGGTGGCAAGGGAAGAGATTACACCCTGTTTATTGTAAACACTTTAAAACCTTATATCGATTCGCTGTACCGCACCCGTACCGATGCTCCCAATACAGCCATCATTGGCAGTTCGATGGGCGGCCTTATCTCCACTTATGCAGCCATGGAGTTTCCCTTTGTGTTTGGTAAAGCCGGGATATTTTCGCCAGCCTTTTGGTTTGCCCGCGACTCCTGCCTAAGCCATATTGCCTACAGCGGCAGGCGCAACACCCAGCAATACTATTTTGTGGCAGGCACCAACGAAAGCAGCACCATGGTGCCCTATATGCAGCAGGTGCACCAGGCCTTGCAAAACCAGGGATATAACAACAGCAGCGAACTGAGGCTGCTTCCCCATACTGACGGGCAACATGCCGAATGGTACTGGGCCAGGGAGTTTGGCGCAGCGTACAAATGGCTTTTTCCGGATGTAATACAACAGCCCTGCCGCAGTTTTAATTTTCCTTCGGGCATCAGCGGAACCGGCTATACCTACCAGTGGCAGCTAAATGATGGTACGGGCTTTGTAAACATCAGCAACAACAGCATTTTTAATGGGGTAAAACAAGATACCCTGCGGCTGATTAATGCCCCCGGTGCCTGGTATGGATACCACCTGCGCTGCATTGCCAGCAAAAACAACCTGAGCGACACCGGGCAATTGCATACCCTTAGGTTCAGCAGCACATGGACGGGTGCTGCAGGCACAGCATGGGAAAACGGTAGCAACTGGAGTTGCGGCACAGTGCCGGATGCTTATACCGATGTGCTCATTATAAACACTGCCAACAAACCGGTGCTCAACAGCAATGCCGCCTGCCGCAGTGTGCGGCTTGAGCCCGGCGCCACACTAACGGTAATGAACAACTTCATCCTGCAGCTAAGCGGCGAGCCGACAGATTAAGTGACAACAGCATTATAGGAGCATGGTGTTTTTCAAACAAAATGCCCCGCAATAAATTGCGGGGCATTAATGCATGTATGATGCAGGATATATTAATACCTGTAATGCTCTGGTTTAAACGGACCATTTTG
This sequence comes from uncultured Chitinophagaceae bacterium, assembly GCA_937873715.1. Classification (GTDB taxonomy): domain Bacteria; phylum Bacteroidota; class Bacteroidia; order Chitinophagales; family Chitinophagaceae; genus Ferruginibacter. Next base: position 52,282 of record CALMYJ010000026.1, on the reverse strand, counting down.
CGGAATACCGAGGTAAGCAGCCTGCTCGGCAGTAAGCTCATCCAGTTCCACACCAATTTTTGCAAGGTGCAGGCGAGCCACTTTTTCATCTAAATGCTTAGGCAGGATATATACTTTGTTTTCGTATTTATCATGGTTCGTCCACAACTCAATTTGCGCCAGTGTTTGGTTGCTGAAAGAGTTGCTCATTACAAATGAAGGGTGGCCTGTAGCACAACCTAAGTTTACCAAACGGCCTTCAGCCAATACAATGATGTCTTTACCATCAATATTGTACAGGTCTACCTGTGGCTTGATGGTATCTTTTGTATGACCATAATTCTGGTTCAACCAGGCCATATCAATTTCAATATCAAAGTGACCAATGTTACAAACGATGGCTTTATCCTTCATCAGGCGGAAATGCTTTTCGGTAATCAAATCACGGCAGCCAGAAGCAGTAACGATGATATCTGCTTCGGGTACAGCTTTAATCATGGGCTTTACTTCAAAGCCGTCCATCGCAGCCTGTAAGGCACAGATAGGATCGATTTCGGTAACAATCACCCGGCAGCCGGCACCTTTTAAAGAAGCAGCAGAACCTTTACCCACATCGCCATAAGAGCCAACAACAGCTACTTTACCAGCCATCATTACATCGGTAGCACGGCGGATAGCGTCTACCAGCGATTCTTTACAACCGTATTTGTTGTCGAATTTAGATTTGGTAACAGAATCGTTTACATTAATAGCAGGGATAGGCAAAGTACCGTTAGCCATCCTTTCGTACAGGCGGTGTACACCTGTGGTGGTTTCTTCAGATAAGCCCCTGATGCCGCTAACCAGTTCAGGATATTTATCAAAAACGATGTTGGTTAAATCGCCACCATCATCAAGTATCATATTTAAGGGACGATCGGCACCGCCGAAAAATAAAGTTTGTTCAATACACCAGTCGGCTTCTTCAATGGTTTGACCTTTCCAGGCAAATACACCTATACCGGCAGCAGCAATAGCCGCAGCGGCCTGGTCTTGCGTAGAAAAAATATTGCATGAGCTCCATTTTACTTCGGCACCCAAAGCCACGAGTGTTTCAATTAACACAGCCGTTTGAATCGTCATGTGCAGGCAGCCGGCAATACGGGCACCTTTAAGTGGTTGCTGCGGACCAAACTCTTCACGGATGGCCATCAGGCCGGGCATTTCGGCTTCGGCTAATTTAATTTCTTTGCGGCCCCATTCGGCGAGGCTCATATCAGCCACTTTGTATTTCAGGCTGAAATCAATGGCGGAATTGGTGATTGTAGACATGGTTGTAATTATTTATGCTGCAAATGTACAATGGCAGAATAATATCCTGCAACATTATTTATATTTGGGAGAATCGTATTTATAAACAACTTTTACAGAACAAAATACTACCAGCACATGGCAAAGGCAATACAAACAGAAAATTTTGCTACGCAACTGGATAGCAAGGATATGGCCATACTGGCCCTGCTGCAGCAAAATGCCCGGATAACGGTAAAAGAAATTGCGGATAAAATACACCTGAGTACCACACCGGTGCATGAACGGATTAAACGTATGGAAGCCGATGGTGTAATAAAACAGTATGCCACGCTGGTAGACCCTGCCAAAGTAAACAAGCACCTGATGGTGCTTTGTTATGTATCCCTCAAGGAACACAGTAAAAATGCCGGTTCAAAATTTATAAAAGCCATACAGCAGTTACACGAAGTAACCGAGTGCTACAGTATTTCGGGCGAATTTGATTTTTTAATGAAAGTACTCAGCAGCGATATGAATGCCTATTATGATTTTCATGTAAATAAGCTGAGCCAGTTAGAAAATGTGGGGCATGTACAAAGTACTTTTGTAATGGGTATTATTAAGCAAACCCACCAGGTGGTGCATTAAAAATACAGTACAGCCTTAACGTACTGTAAACATTTTTAAACTTACATTCAATAAAAAATTAGCCGAATGAAAAATATTATTGCCCCTGTTGCTATTGCCATAGCCATTATCAGTGCCTTTGTAATTGCCGGCAATGCGTACAAATACAAGTTTAAATCAACCGAAAATATTAGTGTAACCGGGCTGGCCGAAAAAGATTTTACCAGCGACCAGATAGTATGGACAGGCTATTACAGCCGTAAGATGATGGACCTGAAAAGCGCATACAGCCTGCTGAAAGAAGATGAAGTTAAAATAAGGACTTACCTCAAAACAAAAAACATCAGCGATGCCGAAATGGTGTTTTCGGCCGTATCAATCGATAAAGAATTCGACACCCGGTACGATAACAATGGCCGGGTAAGCGGCAGCGAATTTACCGGCTACAACCTGCGCCAAACCGTAACAGTAGACTCTAAAGACATTGAAAAAGTAGAAAAAATTTCGAGAGAAGTTACCGAGCTGATACAAAGTGGTATTGAATTAAATTCATCGGCGCCATCTTATTACTACAGCAAACTCTCCGAATTAAAAATTGACCTGCTGGCCAAAGCGAGTGCCGATGCTAAACTGAGGGCCGAAACTATCGCCAAAAATTCGGGCAGCAGCCTCGGTAAAATTAAAAAAGCCACCATGGGTGTATTCCAGATAACCGGGCAAAACAGTAATGAAGATTACAGCTATGGCGGCGCTTTTAACACCTCTTCCAAAAACAAAACCGCTTCTATTACCATAAGGATTGATTATGCAGTGGAGTAGTACAGGTGATGAAGTTTTTTTGAAATTCGATGAAACCCCATTGCATAATAATACCCTGGCAGCATTCACCCGCCATTTTGCCAAACTGCTGTTATCGGTCGTTTTTCTTTCCTGTCGTCCAGTGTGATTGTTCATTTGTCAGCTAATTTAATTCTGTTGTTTTCTCTTTTCACTTTCTCATGTTTTACTGCTATGTCAATGGAGTAACGAAGTAAAGTGTCAATCTGTTTTCCGACTTTAGCAAAACCAAAAGTTCTCGCTAAGTAGCGAAGCAGTTCATCTTCTTCAATACTTAAATTGTTTGTTACAACTTCCTCTAACGCTATAATAACTTCTTCGGGAGCAATGTCTTCCATATTCCGTTTTTCAATGTCGTTGCTACGGTAGTAGTCTAATATTGTGTTGTTGCTCCAATAAAAGGGTTGATGATGAGTAGATTCAACCACATTCATTTCTTTGATAACTCCTTCTAAATGTTTGTCTAATCTTGCTCCTGCACGACTTGTGTTCCATGCCTGCAATATCTTTTTATACAGTAAACTTTTACTGATAGGTGCTTCTGTGTCTATTAAAGTTTGTAGTTGTTGCTTAATAATGTTACGGTTTTGAAACTCAAAAATAGTTTCACTGCTTGCAGAAGAAACAGAAGTTAAAGAAGCAGCTATATAAGGTTTTTGTCTACTTGCATTATTGTTGCTTAGCACTTCATCAGGAATAGCTTTTATGGGTTCAAACACAGGTTCAACAGCAGGTTCTTCTATTACTTCTTCTTTAATTTCTAGCTGTGTTTGCAGATGTTTTACCTTTTCAACTATTGTGTCAATAATCTTATCTGAATTTTCAAACCAATCCATTGTCCAAATGCGGTGAACGTTCCAACCCAGTGCTTTTAAAACAGAAGGCATTACCATTTCCCTGTCATTAGTTGTTTGTGCATTGTAATAGTAATGACCGTCAATTACAATACCCAAAATATATTGTTGTGGTTTGTCGGGGTGAACAATTCCAATGTCCACTTTGAAACCTGAAGTTCCAATATTGCATTTAACATCAAACCCTTTCTCCTGTAATTTTTTGCTTATAGTTGCTGACAAATGTTGCTTGCTCAAGGCTTCTTGAACATCTTCGGGGCGAACACTCAAATGACCTTTTTCAGCAAAATGTAAAAATGCTTTTAAGCCAGCCACACCCTCTGCCGATGTGCGACTTAAATCTATCTGGTCGGCATGAAGTGTGGCGAAAATGTGCATTTCGTAACGGGCACGTGTTACAGCTACATTTAATCTTCGCCAACCACCATCACGATTTAATGGCCCGAAATTCATACTCATTTTACCTTCCTCATCAGGAGCATAACAAACTGAAAAAAGAATAACATCACGTTCATCGCCTTGGACATTCTCTAAGTTTTTAATGAATAAAGGCTCATCACTTTGGTTTGCATATTCTTCTAACTTAGGGTCGGACATAAAAAGTTTCTGCAATTTGTCTTCAATCAAATTTTGTTGTGTTTGACTGAAAGTAACAACGCCTAAACTCAGTTTTCTTTTTTGTGTATTGTTGAAGTGCGACTTTACAAATTCTACAATTTCATCAGCTTCAAATTTATTTGTCCGTGTTTTTCCCTTGTCGTAAAAGCCTTTTACTTGATGGTATTTTACTTTTCGGTTTAAATCATCTGATGAAGGGAATGTAAGCAGTTTGTTTTCGTAATAGTTTACATTGCTAAATGCAATTAAACTTTCGTGCTTGCTGCGATAGTGTCGTAATAAATATTTTGAAGGAACGGACAAGGACAAGCAATCATCCAAAATACTTTCTAAATCCTCAACATCCATATTTTCTTCATCTAACTTAATAGTGCTAAAAAAAGATGTAGGTGGCATTTGTTTCGGGTCGCCAACAATTACAGCTTGTTTCGCTCTTGCCAGAGCACTTACTGCTTCGCAAGTTGGCAACTGTGATGCCTCATCAAAAATCAATATATCAAAATGCTTCTTGCTTACATCAAAATACTGTGCAACCGAAATGGGACTCATAAGCATACAAGGAGCTATGCGTGGAAGCAAGGTTGGAATTTGGTCAAATAATTTTCTAATGCTTAAACCTCTTCCTCTGTTTTTAATAGCACGTTGCAAAATGCCAATTTCAGAACTTTGCATTGCTTCGGTTGTTGTGTTTGGCAACTGTGCAGCCAACTTTACACGCAACTCCTGAATAGTGAGATATTGAAAGTCTTTTGCAATCTTTTTATACTGCTCAATTTTGCTTTCAAACAAACCAACATTAAACAAACTTAGTGTTTCATGTTGAGATATAATTCTTTGAGAAACGGAAGCATGAACGGTGTAATGAAAATAATCTGCTAACTTCTCAATGCTACAGGTTTTGTTTTCAAAAGCACTTATGAGCCATTGCAACTGAATAGATTCGCCTTGTTTACGAAGTTGCACATAGTTTATCCAGTTCTTTAAATGTGGTAAATGCGTTTGTATATTTTGTAACTGCGTAATGGTTTCAGCATTCCAATTTTCTGTCTGTTGAAAATGAATACCTGTTAGTGTTTCATATTTTATTTGTTGTTGGCTGAGCGTGGTTGAAAGTTCAATAAATTCAGCAATTGCCGATGAGTTATTTAGTTTTATCTCATCTGAATACTGTATGTTTTTCTCTTGCAAAATCTGAACCCATTTAACGAGAGCATTCCGTTCCCATAAATTTGTCAGTGTACTAATCTGTTGAACTAATGCTGCTTTGTTTCCTATGTCAGACAAATCGGTTTGTTCATCTTTAAACAAATTTTTCAAAGCCTGTTGCACAGAAATAAAACGACTTTGCTGTAAAAGTCTTTTTACTTCCTGCAACTCATTGTTGAAGGTGAAAAGTTGCTCAACTTCACTGTCATTATTAAATGGAGCATTTCTAAAAACAGATAACTGTTTTTTTATTTTTCTGGTTTGTAGCCATTTTGGTAAGAACCAACTTTGCTGTGCTTGTTTCCATTGAATTTCAGTTGCGGAAACATCTGTATTTAAGATTTTGCGGTTATAACTCTGTAAAATGCTATGTAAAACTTTCTGATATTGATTGTATGTCTTACTCCACTCTTCATAAATGCTGTAATTCTCTTTGTCTGCCAAATAGCGAATAAGTTCTAATGGTATGTCAGGGAGTTTTTGAAGTGCAGTAACAATTTGCACAAATAGTTCCCATTCAGATTTAGCTTTAATTGAAAAAGGAAATTGTAATGCTTTCGCTAAACTTTCAGATTTGCTTTGCAAATCAGGCAACTGACTTAATAGATTTTGAGTTTGTATTGATATTTCATCGTTTACCGAAGGTGAATATTGTGATAAACTAAGAGCGACTAAAGGATTTTCTGACGGATGCACTATTAAGGCAGCGATAGAATGAAATTGTGGTAGCCAATCCGTCCATTGTTGCCAAAGCGTTGCGTTTAAATTTTGAAGAACTGATTCGGGGATAAAGTTCTTAGGAAAGTTGTATTCCTGATAGTTTTCTAAGGTTGTTATGCTGTCATATAAACTCCAACCTGTCGGTTGCTTTTTATGTAAAACATTCACATAATCGCTGATGGCTTTCTTTGCAGCATCTAAACGTTGGGCTTCTTGTTGAAAGTCGGCTGTTCTTGCAAGTTTTGCTGTTTCAATTGATTTTGCTAATTGTTCCAACACATCTGATTTTTTTGATTTGTTGGAGTGTAATTCTAATGTAAATGGAGCAAGTCCGATTTGCTCCAATCGTCTGTGCACAACATCTAATGCAGCTTTTTTAGCAGCAACAAACAAAACTCTTTTGCCACGATACAAAGCATCTGCAATGATGTTCGTTATTGTTTGTGATTTTCCTGTTCCGGGAGGACCGTGTAAAATAAAACTTTGTCCTTTTTGTGCAGCAAGCACAGCTTCCATTTGTGAAACGTCAGTAGGAATAGGCAATACTACCGACTGAGAAGCGATGCTGTCAAATTCGTTTGCTGAATGTGATTCGTGATTTTCACTAAGCACTAATTTGCCATCAACCAAACTTTTCACCATGTCGCTTTTTAGTAAATCTTCTTGGTGAACAACAATGTCTTTCCAAAGGATTAGTTTACTAAAAGAGAAATTGCCTAATACAAGTTGTTCTTCAACATCCCATCCCTTCAATTGCATTACAGCCCTGCGAAGAATACCCATTACTTTTGCAACATCAACACCTTTATCATCGGTTGGAAGTTGCTCTAAAGCACTTAAATTGAGTTCATATTCTTGACGAAGAAATTCAACCAATGTAATGTTTATCATGGTTTCTTCTTCACGGCTCTTCAGTGTAAACTTGCTATTAACCGACCTGCGATTAATCTCAACTGGCACTAACAGAATAGGAGCGTATCTTGGTTGTTCAGGAGTTTTTCTGTCGAACCATTTCAGAAGACCCACTGCTAAATACAAAGTGCTGGAGCCGTTTTCTTCAATGGCTTGTTTTGCATTCTTGTGAATATATACGAGAATATTATCTAAGTCCTGTTGATGGTAATGTGTTAGTAAACGGTTATGTTTTAGTTCGTCATTAGCTAATTGATATAAGGGTGATGAATGATGAAGCGGTTGAGTGAATAAATTATACTTCCTTAAAACCTCGGCATTCGGATTGGGCATAATTGAAAAACTTTTGCCGTCCGATAGGGTGTCTTCCAAATGACTGATGTCAATATCAACCAATTGGAGCATATTTCGGGTGATGTGAAGATTCAATAAGTTATTGCGAAGCGACAAGTCTAACAATTTACGCTCCCATATTTTTTGCTTTGTTTTAGGCTGTTTTCCTTGCAGTAATTCATCTTGATAAATAGTTCCAATCTCAAACTGCTTTTCCATTACAGCCGTTTCAGCCTGATTTAATGCTTCAACATCCAACTGTGTTCCAGTAGAGTTTGTCAGTAAGGGTAATGGACGAATACGAAGTGTTCTTGCCCGTTTTATATCTACTGAAAGCAAAAATTCTTCTTTCTGAACCAATTGTGCCTCACCTGCATTAAGTGCATCACTGAACTTGATGTTATTGCCTTTGCAAACACTTGTTGCTTCAACAGCCGCCAATTCTCGTATGCCCTTAGAAAGACGTTTTGTAATGGCTGTTTTATCATCATTAATTACTTCGGGAAATTTGTCGTCTTGCAGCCAACATCCCACAAAAGCATGACCACGGACAATAATTAAAATTGGATTAAGGTCAACGGCTTCTAAGCAAGCAGCAAACAATAAACTAAGGTCAATGCAGTTTCCGAATTTTTCTTGTTGAATGGTATTTAGTAAACGTAATCTTTGCCCCGTTTCTTCATACCCTGGGGGCAATGAACTGTAAACAATTTCTTCGCTTTGTATAGCTGAATAAATTGCAGACATGATTTGTAAAACCCGTTCTTGGTCGTTGCTTTGATAGCCCTCAAAAGCCGTTTTCAAACCTTGTTTTTCAAGTATTTCAATTGCTTTACGCTTTATGTGGTATATGTATGGGTGATTCGGTGTAATGTAAGCAGCAATCAATTCAGGTAGAATCTGAAATCCACCAAAATGCTCCAACGGATGAACATTAATCGCAATTTCATCTTTGCTAATTACCTTTTCATTCTCTATAATCTCAATAGTAATATTTGCTTTTTCGGTTTCTGAAAGTTTATTCAAAAAATCACGATTTACTTTCAAATTCTCAAGTGGAATTTTTACTTCTTTCTTGGCAGGAACAAGCGAAACATTGTAACTAAACGTCTCTATGCATGCAAGGTCTGCCGTTATCTTTACTTCAAGCGGAGCAGAATCAACATCAGAAGTATTTTCAATTACCAAAGACTGAATCGGCTTGATGTCGTTCAGATACAATGAGATGTTTAAAAAAGGTAGTGTTTGCTTGTGTATTAAGAGTGAATTTTGTTCTTGCATGATTTAATTGAATTATTTTAGGTCGTCAAATTTGGCTTTCATTGTTGGATTACCGTGAGTTAACTTTTTAATGGTTAAGTCTTCGGCTTTTTGATTGGCAAGGCGTAGATTGTTGTCAGATGAGAGCAAAGAATCTTTTGTCTTTTGAAGGTGGTCTATGGTTTTGTCAATTTCTTCAATTGCTGTCTTGAACTTTCGACTTGCCAATTCGTAATTTCTTGCAAAACCTTCTTTGAAGGTGTTTATCTTCTCTTCAAAATTTGTTATATCAATGTTTTGATTTTTTACTAATGCAAGTTCTGCTTTGTATTGCAAGGAGTTCATAGCTGCGTTTCGGAGCAATGTAATTATAGGGATGAAAAACTGCGGACGGACAACATACATTTTGCTGAATTTATGGGATACATCAACAATGCCTGAATTATAATATTCGCTATCCGCTTCTAAAAGCGAAACAAGAACAGCGTATTCGCATTTTTTCTCTGTTCTATCTTTGTCAAGTTCTTTGAGAAAATCTTCGTTTCTCTTTTTTGTTGCAGTTTCATCACCTTCGTTTTTCATTTCAAACATTATTGAAATGATTTCATTTCCTGCTTCATCAGTTTCTCGATAAATAAAATCGCCTTTACTTCCAGATTTGGAATCGTTGTCCTTTTCAAAGTATGCTCTTTGAAAAGCTGTTGCCCGAAGTTTGTTAAATTCAGTTTCGCAATGTTGTTCAAGCGTTTCTCCAATCATTTTGGTTGATAGTTTCAACTTCATATCTTTTCTTAATGCAATTTCTTCGTCCTTGTGTTTTATGATTGCATCTTTCTCCTTTAATTCAGCCAAATATTTTTCGCTTAGAGATTTTTCAAGAAGTTCTTTTTCGGTGTCTTTAAGTTTTATAGCGTTTGCTAACTCGTCTCTTTCCTTTTCAACCTTTTGAGTGGCTTCGGTAACAGCAAGTTTCTTCTCAACTTCTATGTTTTCAAGTTTGGCTTTAAGTTGAAGTAATTCTGTTTCCTTTTGAGTTAGTTTTTGGGAAAGTTCTGCGTCTTTTTGTGCTTTTAGTTCAGTTAATTCTTTGTCTTTCTTTGCAAGTTGTTCTTGTAAAGAATTTCTAAGATTTGCTTCCGCAAGTTTTACGGCACTTTCCTTTTCTTTTTCTGCAAGAGCAAGACGGCTTAGTAGTTCTTCTTCAAATTGATGGTCTCGAACTTGTTTAAGAATATCAGCAAATCCTGCTTCATCAACTTTAAATGCTTTCTTACAGTTTGGGCAAATTATTTCGTTCATATATTTAAGTTAGTTTTTGTCAGTTAACTCTTCACCACAATGTGGGCAAACATTTTTCGATTTCTTGAATTTTTGAAATTCTGCTGAAAATCCTGATGCCAATATTCCAGCGGGTAATGCAAATAACCCAACTCCAAGAATTGAAATACAAGCCGTCAATATTCTTCCTGCTTCCGTTACTGGAAAAACATCCCCATAACCAACAGTTGTAAGCGTTGTGATGCTCCACCACATTGTTTCAGGAATACTTGAAAATTTATCGGGCTGAATATCGTGTTCTATAAAATACATAAAACTTGAAGCAACTATTATTAATGCAAAGGTTATCAGTAAACACAGAACCAGTTCTTCTTTTTTGGATTTGAAAACATTTGATATTATTCGGGTTGCATTCAAATACCTACCCAATTTGAAAACTCTTAAAAACCGTATTAGTCTAAAAATTCTTACGAAGCGTAAATCGTAAATTGTTGAAAGTGGTAAGTAGAAGGGGGCAATTGCAAGTAAGTCTATAATTGAGCCAAGAGAGAAAATGTATTTAAGTCGTCCAGTTACAGGATGCTTGAATTTGTCAATGTTTGTGCAAGTCCAAACTCTCAATAAATATTCAGTCGAGAAAACCGCAACAGAAAAAATCTCAAATGCTCGGAATAGTGAACCGTATGCAATGAACAAACTGTCAACGGTCTCAAGAATAACTGCTAAAATGTTTAAGAGAATTAATGAAATAATAAAAGTGTCAACCAGTTTATCCCAAAACCCTTCACTCTTTGATGGGTCGAGCAATAGGAAAACCTGTTTTTTTATGGTTGAATACATCTCAATTTTTGCCTCAATATATTAAAATTAATGATTATTCAGAAAGTATATGTTAGATATCAGTTGGTTAAGTTTTAAACAAATAAATTAAAACATCAATGTTTTAATTATGATCATAAAACATCAGTATGTAGTTTGTCTGTGAATTAAGATAGTAAATCTTTACCCATGCTTCACCAGCAATTCCATCACATAATCATCCATACAATAGCCATTACCAATATCAAGTATTTCTTCAGCAATAATTTTAAACCCTGCTTTTTCATAAAAAAAACGGGCTTTATTATGACGGTTTACATTTAACCGTAATGCAGTGGCAGGTGCTATAGCATCGGTAATAAAATTAATGAGGGCACGGCCTGTACCCCTGCCCTGCTGATTTGGCAGAATATAAATTTTGTGCAACTTAAAGGTGAGTGCATTATCGCCAAGTGGTGCATAGGCTGCAAAAGCTACGGGCACATCTGCATCGTAAGCAAGCACAAACTGCTGCCCCTCCTGCATTTGTTGCTGCAGGGTTGCAGCATTATACATTTTATCCAGCATGTACTCAATTTGCTGTGGCGCTAAAATATCGGCATAAGCAACCGGCCATATGGCATGGGCCATTTCCCGGATAACCGGTATGGCTTCGGTACCTGCTTTTTTAATCGTCAGCATCCAAACTTATTTGATGGTAATTTTCAACTCCGGGGCAAAAAAGCGGCGCCCCTGTTTATCGTACACCACGATATCGTAAAAAAAGAGTTCTTCCCCTTTTTGCAGTTGCTCCACAAGATTTTTCTGCCAAATTTCGGGCAAAGGTGTTGCAGTAAACGAACTGCCTACCTGGTCTTTTGTGGGCATGGTTTTACCAGTTTCCTCATCTTCGGTAACACCAACCCTGGTGTATGCCAAATGATAAGACACAACCGTATAACTGTAATTCTGTGCATCAGTAACTTTTAAAGGAAATACCACCAGTTGTTTTGCCTCTTCGGCAAAGCATACTGCATCTATACCACTCAGCCTGCCCCAGGTAGTTTTAACCACCGGGGGTTTAAATTTGGCAACCGGCTTTGCAGCAGGTTGCTGCGCCAATACTGTTGAACTGAAAAAACATGCAGATATAAACAGGATGACAAGCTTAGTACAGTTAAAACGCATAGTATTTTCTTTATGGGTACAACGAATTTAAAGCATTCTGTAGTATTAGTAGTTAGTTATTATACACTGCAGCAGGTTGCCACTCTACAGCTATTTTAAATAAAAAAAGCTGGTAAACCTTTAACAGGCTCACCAGCTTATGCAAAAATTTTACCGGGCATCCCTTAGGATAAAGCTGCCAGGCTTTCTTCAATAGTTTTTATCCTTGCCTCTGCATCGGCTTTCTTTTTTTGCTCCAGCGCCACTACTTCAGGTTTGGCATTTTGTACAAATTTTTCGTTGCCCAGTTTTTTTATAACCGATTGTAAAAAATTTTGCTGATAGGCCAGGTCTTTCAGTAAATCAGTTTTAAGTGTGGCATTATCCAACTGTTTTTCTGCTTCTATGTAAAACTTATCCTTTTCTACTGCCACCACTATACTGTTGGCAACCGGTGCCACCACATAGGTAACCAGGGTAGCATTCACCTGCTTCATCAAAATATTGGTGATTTGCTGGTAACTGCTGTTATCTGCCGTTTCAATATGCAGCTTGATGCTGTCTTTGGGTTTAAGCTGGTTTTTATTTCGGGCATCCCTGAGGCTGGTAATTACATTTTTCAGTAATTCACCCTGCAGCAGCACCGTTTTATCAGCTATACCGGTTGCCTGTTGCTGCGTTACACAAAGGTCGGTTTGCTGCGGCCTGAGTTGGTGAAACAACTCTTCGGTAATAAAAGGCATAAACGGGTGCAGCAATTGCAGCAGTGCCTCAAAAAACTCAACAGTTTTATTGTACACACCGGCATCAATAGGTTGCTCAAAGCCGGGCTTTACCCACTCTAAATACCAACTGCAAAAATCATCCCATACCAGGGAGTAAATAGTTTTTAAAGCTTCGCTGAGCCTGAACTGTGCCAGCAAGCTATCCACTTCGGCCTGCACCTGGTGCAACCTGCTTTGAAACCATGATAATGCAAAAGTTTCAGTTGTGCCCAGGGCTTGTTCTGCCTTTCTGCCTTCCCACATTTTTACCAGCTTCAGCGCATTCCATAATTTGTTATTAAAGTTGCGGCCCTGCTCCAGGCTGCTTTCATCAAACAGTAAATCATTACCGGCAGGTGAGGCAATCATAATACCGAAGCGAACGGCATCTGCACCGTAGGTGTCTATCAAACCCAGCAGGTCGGGTGAGTTGCCCAGTTGCTTACTCATTTTTCTACCCTGCTTATCCCTTACCATGCCGGTAAAATATACATCCTTAAATGGCTGCTTATTTTCATATTCGTACCCGGCCATAATCATACGGGCAACCCAAAAGAAAATAATATCCTGCCCTGTAACCAAAGTGGTGGATGGATAATAATAAGCTGCTTCGGCATTACCCGGGTTGCTGATGCCTTTAAATACCTCCATCGGCCACAGCCAGGATGAAAACCAGGTGTCCAGTACATCCTCATCCTGCTTTAATACCAGCCCTTTGGTGGCCGGCTGCTGCTGGTGCAGTTGTTCCAGGCTTTCGGCCACATACACATTACCGTTATCATCGTACCAGGCAGGTATGCGCTGGCCCCACCACAACTGGCGGCTAATGCACCAGTCTTTGATATTTTCGAGCCAGTACTTGTAGGTATTTTTTAGTTTGGCCGGATGAAAAGTAATGGTATCATTCAGCACATCATCCAGCACCTGCGGATTATTTTCCATGAATTGCTTCATGTTTACAAACCACTGCATGGATAGTTTATTTTCTATCACTGCACCGGTACGTTCGCTGGTACCCACCTGCCCTTTATAGTCTTCAGTTTTTTCGAGCAGGCCAATAGCTGCAATATCTTCCGCTATTTTTTTGCGGAGTACAAACCTGTCCATGCCTGCATACCCCATTACCTGGGCGGATGGATTATCCTCCTGCAGTTCATCAAGGGTAAATTTGCCGGTGAGGTCTAAGGTATCAATAGCTTTAAGGCCATGTTTTGCCCCAAGCATATTATCGTTCTTATCATGTGCCGGGGTAATTTTTAAAGCGCCGGTGCCAAAATCTGCCGCTACATATTCATCAGCAATTACCGGTATATGGCGGTTGATAATGGGTACAATGACCATTTTGCCAATAATCGCTTTATACCTTTCATCATCAGGGTTTACGCAAATAGCCACATCGCCCAGTATGGTTTCGGGCCGGGTAGTGGCTACCGTTATTGTACCGCTGCCATCGGCAAAAGGATAGCTTACATAATAGAGTTTGCTATCCACTTCTTTAAAAATCACTTCCTCATCACTCAGGGCGGTAAGGCTTACCGGATCCCAGTTTACCATTCTTTTGCCCCTGTAAATAAGTCCTTTATTGTACAGGTCGATAAACACTTTTATTACACTGTGGTAATATTCCTCATCCATGGTAAAGCTTACCCTGTTCCAATCGAGGCTGCAGCCTAATTTTTTTAATTGCTGTAAAATAATGCCGCCGTATTTCTCTTTCCACTCCCAGGCATATTGCAAAAATTCTTCCCGGGATAAAGCTGATTTGGCAATACCCCTTTCCCTGAGCATGGCCACCACTTTGGCTTCGGTAGCAATAGAGGCATGGTCGGTACCGGGTACCCAGCAGGCATTTTTACCCTGCATCCTGGCACGGCGGATAAGGATATCCTGTATGGTATTGTTGAGGCAATGGCCCATGTGCAGCACACCGGTTACATTAGGCGGCGGTATTACTATGGTATAAGGCTCACGGCCATCAGGTGTACTGTTGAAATAACCCTTATCCAGCCAGTGCTGGTACCAGTTGGCTTCGGTTTCGTTTGGCAGATAATTTTTGCTTAGTTCCATTGATGTTTTTTTAGCGGCTGTACTTTGTGCAACACTGTTAAGGCATGCCCGGGGCAATGAAGTTACAATACATCCACAGCAGTGCTTTTTACAATTTTTACGGCTGCAAATGTACGAATTGGAGGGGCAACTTGTTAGGCCACACTATGGCCATTTAAAATTGACTGGGATAGTAAATACACCGACAAAACACCCGGGCAACAAGCGCCAACAGGAGTACAGCATTGCCAGGTTCAAAAAAAATTTAAACCGGCAGCATACAATAAAAAAACACAAATCATGTTTAAATAGCGACGAAGTTTTTCTTTCTCAAACCTTATCCCCATTTACATACAAAATTTTGACAGGGCACCTGCATGGCAGTGTTATGCTTTGGCAAATATTTGATGCATTCCAACCCGGCATGTACATTTTGGATTTTGTCCAAAAAAAATACCAGGTGGATACGGGCATTGTATTGCCCAAAATAAGCGACAAAAAAAACAGATATACTAATGAGAAAACAACTATTTACACTGTTCCTGCTGGGTGGTATTCACACCAGTATTTTTGCACAGGCACTTAACTTAACTGTAAGCCAGGTAGCTGGCACCTGTGCAACCAATGCACAAATAAATGCTGCAGCAACAGGTGGCAGCGGCCCATACCAGTTCAGGCTTACAGCCGGTGCTACCGGTATAGCCTACCCCACCGCCTGGCAAAGCGGCACAAATTTTTCGGGCTTAAAACCCGGCACATACACGGTTGAAGCACTTGATAATGCAGGCGCTGTTGCTGCAAGAAATATTACCGTTACAACCAGCTATGTAAGTCTTAATTTAAGCAATGCCACTTCCACAGCCAATCACTGCCCTTTAAACCCCAATGGCAGCATTACAGCAACTGTAACAGCAGGAAGAACACCTTACAGCTACCGGTTACTGCAGGGAAGTATAGAAGTAAAACCGGCCCAGGCAGGCAATAAATTTACTGAGGTAAAAGAAGGTAACTATACCGTTGAAGTTACAGATGCCTGTGGCGAAATACGCACCCGGGCAATAACGGTGGCTTTAAATGATTTTAAATGGAGAGATTCAAAAAATTCTGATAACGACCTTGTAAATAGCGGTTACTCATCGGGTGTACCCGCCAATGCTTTTGATACAACCAAAATGAGCAATATCTACGACGGGCCCCTGCTTTTTACCTGCGATTCCATTGCCTTCAGAATATTTAATACACTTGAGTACAATGGCAATGATGCCCCGGCAAGATCTGTTTATAGAAGAGTGTATATAAAAGAACTTTCTTCGGGCAGCATTGTATGGGATAATACATTTCGCCCATCTGATTGGCCCGGAGGTTATACAAGCCCTTCAGTAAGATTAAAGATAAATACAGATTACCGTTTTTATTTTGATGATTTATGTAATGATATTGATTCCGTTGACAGGAATTATAATTATGCCAATACAAACAATTATTCGATAAGTACTACGGCACAAAAAATTTGTGGTGGCTTTAATTTAGTCATTTCACGCCCCTCAAACTGGAACACAAAAAATCGATATAATAATCCTTATGATACTATTACAATAATAAATTCTACGCTTGCAGGCGACACTACTGTTGGTAAAAGTACAATTGAAAACTTTGCCGATAAGGCGGCAAGCCAACCCTTAATCATACAAGGCATTACCCCGGGCAATACATATACTATAAGAATAACCAATAGCTGTACTACTTATGTTAGAACGGTAACCATAAATTCGCCAGGTTCATTTTCGGCAAGTATAGCACCTCAAAACAGGGCTTGTAAAATAAATACAGCTTCCTTAATAATCACCAGTGTTCGTTTTCCTACAACACCCGGTAATATGGTATATCGCATTAACAGCGGCCCCGCCAGTTTTACAGATATTGAGGGCATTACTTATGCTATTTCATACCCAATAATTGACAGCTTTCCATTTACCAGCAGATATGATTTACGAAATTTTCCGGAGGGTACTTATAGTATAGATTTTTTTGACCAATGTGGCAACATGTCTCCAACCATGACAATCACTGTTACGAATGCAGATGTATTAAAAATTTCCGGCTCTACCAGTATTAACCAACAATGTAACGGGGCAAGCAGCATCACTTACAACAACTTATCTAATCAAAATCTTTTAGGCTCTATACGACTCTATAAAAAAGACCATCGGGGTATTTATTTACAAATAGCAACAAGCCCTGTATATACATCCGCTACAATGCCTTCTAAATACACCTTCTCAGCTTTAGCAGACGGAGATTACAGAGTTTCTGTTTTGCCAAGTGGTACAATTACATTAAATACCCCCATAGCTTCAAGTGATTGCGATATACTTTTTACAGAAGACATGACCCTCGCCTACAAGCTACCCCTAATTGATACTGCCGATGGTTATGTATGCACACCCGGCGGCAACGACGGCAGGATAACTTTGCATGGTAAGGATGGCGCAAAACCTTACGAATTTCAACGGGTAGATGGCTCAGGAAACCCTTTATCGCCCTATCAATCAGACAGTCTTTTTACCGGGCTTACCCGTGGCCTCCACAATTTTAGAATCAAAGACAATTGCGGTAATGCAACATTATTTGCATACTTTATTGATACCCTGAAAAAGCCCGGCATTACGCCAGACAGTATTTGCTATACTCCAGGCAGCAGCATTATATTACATGCAAACAGTATTGAAGCAGCAGCATATACCTGGACCTTTTCGCCCGAAACCAACGAGCCGGCAAGTACAATTGGATTTTCGGGAACACTTGCTCTTTCTAACTTAAATAATAGCAACTGGGGCAGGTACACTGTAAGCATACTGGCACCGGGGTGTACATTACCCAAAACAAGCAGCGTGGATGTACTGAGTTGTTTTATACTTTCGGTAAAGGTTGAATCCTTTACTGCAGCTATACGTAACAGTGATGAAGCTATACTACGGTGGAAAATATCTGGAAACAAAATCATGCTGATAGAAATTCAAAAAAGCACTACCGGTTTACACTGGCAAAGCGTAGGCAGTATAAGCGGCTTAAACCAGGTGATAAACGATTATACTTTTGGGGTAACCCCAAATACTGGCAGCAAAACATTTTACCGGCTAAAAATTACAGACTTTACAGGGCAGGTAACCTACAGCAATATTATTGGTTTAGATGCGGCCCAAAATACGATAAGTACAAGTGTATACCCTAATCCGGCTGCACAGGTGGTTCATATAAAAATTCCGGCATCATCACATAAACTAAAGGGGATGCTGTACAATACCAACCAGCAACTGGTACTATTAAAAAACTTATTCCCCGGCATAAATATCATCAACACAACAGCATTGCCCAAGGGGCATTATACCCTAAGTATTACAGATGGCGAAAAAACAGTAAACGTTCACAAAATCATAATCAAAAAATAAACACACACACAATTTCTGGCTGCATCATATGCAATTGCTATAAGGCATGCGGTTAGCCGTGTGCCTTATAGTTTACAGCAATCACCCAAAGCACAGTTTCGGTAAATAGTAGCATAAGTACATGATGGGCAAAATCATTGGGTGAAATGCACAGGCAGGCGTTTGTAAAAAACAAAACCATTTTCCTGGTATAAAAATTTCAGTTCTGGCATGGTATCCAATACCGGCCGGCTTTGTATTTTGGCGGAGATATAGGCTGGCTTATCAATATCACCCTGCAGCATCCACTGCACCGTTTTTGTACTGTCATTTACAAAAGGGGGCTTCATGGTATAAAAATAATGTGCATAGCTTTTGTAATCCCATGTTTCCACATAGCAGTCTTCGCCCTGCCTGCTTTTAAAAAATTTTATATTAGCCCTTTGGCTGATGGCTTCAATTTTTGGCGTAATGATAAGCATAGTTACACTGCAACAAACCGTAACACAGGCAAACAGCAATGTTGTTTTTACAACCATGTTTTTACTTACTAAAAAATAAATTACTGCTGCCAGCACCAGTAAGCCACCAATACCATCCGTGAAGTACCATTGCACTTTGGCTTCAAGATTGCCCCGGGCAAATACATCATCTACCCAGTGTACCCATTTATCTTTTTGCAACATCACCAATGGCAGTGCGGCAATAGCAAGGCCCAATACCCCGCCAATAACAGCAGTTAAAACTTTTAAAACAGGATACAGCCTGCCGGCAGCAGTAGTCCACAATTGCCGCAGGTATACTGCAGCTAAAAATGTAAGGGGAAACCAGCAAAGGGAGGAGTAATGAACAATTTTGGTTTTAACAATAGAGAACAGCAACAGCGTAACCCAAAAAAGAATAATCATCCACTGCTTAAAAGCCTTTTGATGCCTATTGCCAACAGGACTAAATTGCCCGCCGATAAAAAACACCGAGGCCGGAAAACAACCCAGCAGCAATACCCACCAATGATAAAAAAACGGCTGACCATGACCGGCGTCACTGGTGCTAAAAATAGCTACCTGCCTTTGTGTAAATGCGATAATAAAGGCGGGGCCATTCTGTAGCAGGTCTACCCCAAACCAGGTAAAACAAACACCCAATGCCGCTAAAAATATCAACGCAAATTCCTTTGCGGTAATCAAAAACTTAAACCTTTTGCTGATTACAAAAACGGCATAGCACAATGCGGCAATCAGCACGGCCACAGGCCCCTTGGTAAGCACGGCAAGCCCAAGAAAAACACCCGTACACAGGCTATGCCTGTTTCGGCTGGCAGGCCAACTGGTAAGCCTGTAAAACTGGTATATAGCCAGGAAAATAAAAAGATTGAACCAGGGGTCGATGATACCCGATTTAAAATAAAAAAAAGTGAGCAGCGTACCGAGGTACACCATTACCCAAATACGGGCAAACTGTTCATCAAATATTTTTCTTCCAATCCTGAAAAGCAGTACCAGGGTAACAATACCGCAAAGGGCATTGGGAAAACGGGCAGCAAACTCATTAATGCCAAACAGTTTCATACTAAGCGCCTGCATCCAAAAAAAAAGTGGGGGCTTTTCGCTGAAGCGGGCATAATTAATCTGCACATCAAAATAATTGCCGGTAGTAATCATTTCCCGGGCACTTTCAGCAAAGTTTATTTCGTCCCAATCGAACAAATGCACATGCCCCAAAAAAGGAATAAACAGCAGGGCCGCCAGTATGGTAATGGTGAACTCGTTTTTAAGTATTGTCTTTAGCATAAAACAGGCCTGAAAGATATTTATTCATCGCAATAAAACAGCAATATTCGGCCGCTAAATTCAATACAAAAAATAAGGCAACAAAGCTGATCAGTGGTATTGCTGTTGTTTACTTTAAACTGTAATATTGCCCGGTATATTTGTACTATCAATCACCAGCTTATTTTTTTTGACAAAAGCAACTCAAAATCTTCGTTTACAGCAAACAGTTACCATCATTGGTATTGTGCTGTTTATTGTAAAAGCTATCGCCTGGTACCTTACCCGGTCGGTAGCGATACTTACCGATGCACTGGAAAGCACTGTTAATGTGGCCGCTGCTTTAATCGGCACCTACAGCCTTTACGTAAGTGCCAAGCCAAAGGATAAAGACCATCCCTACGGGCATGGTAAAGCTGAATTTATTTCAGCACTGGTAGAAGGTACACTCATTAGCGTGGCAGGTGTTATCATCATTTATAAAGCGGTAAAAAATTTTATATCCCCACAGCCTGTTGAACAACTTGATTTTGGTATCATACTGGTTGGCGCAACGGCCGTTGTAAATTATATACTCGGTGCAGTATGCATCCGCACCGGCAATAAAAATCAATCGCCTGCACTTATCTCAAGTGGCAAACATTTGCAAACCGACACATGGTCTACAGCCGGTATTATTGCAGGGCTGCTGTTGCTTCGCTTTACCGGCTGGTGGTGGATTGATGGTACCATTGCCATAATTTTTGCCGGCTTTATTTTATTTACCGGTTTTAAAATTGTTCGCAGTTCGGTATCGGGCATTATGGATGAGGCAGATGCTGCCTTAATTGATAAAATGGTACAGGTGCTCAACAGTAACCGCCGCGAAAACTGGGTTGACCTGCATAACCTGCGTATCATCAAATACGGCGGCACCCTGCATCTCGATTGCCACCTCACTGTACCCTGGTACCTGAATGTGCATGAGGCACACCGGGAAATTGATGCTTTATCGGCATTGGTAAAAAATGAGTTTGGCGAAACGCTGGAGCTTTTTGTACACTCCGATGGCTGCCTCGATTTTAGCTGTGCCATCTGCAGCAAACAACATTGTGCGGAACGTAAACATCCCTTTGCCAAAAAAGTGGAATGGACTATGGAAAATATTGCCAGCAACCTCAAGCATCAATTATGATGAAATTGAACAACCAATACTGGAGCAACAGGTACAGCACCGGTAACACCGGTTGGGATACCGGGCAAATTACCCCGCCGCTGCAAAAATATTTCGACGGACTTACCAATAAAAACGCTGCTATCCTTATACCCGGCTGTGGCAACAGTTATGAGGCAGCCTATCTTTTACAACTGGGCTTTACCAATATCACTTTAATCGATATTTCGGCTGTGCTTTGCGAAAAACTGCAGCAAAACTTTGCCGGCAATGCTGCCATAAAAATTATCTGTGCCGATTTTTTTGAACACAGCGGGCAGTATGATTTAATTGTGGAGCAAACTTTTTTTTGTGCACTACACCCTGCACTGCGCCAGGCCTATGCCCGGCAAATGTACCGGCTGCTAAAGCCAGGCGGCGTAATAGCAGGTCTGTTGTTCAACCGGCAGTTTGAAGGCGGACCACCATTTGGCGGCAGCGAAACTGAGTACAGGCATTTATTTAGCCCACTGTTTAACATCCGCACCTTATCGCCCTGCTACAATTCTATACCACCGAGGCAGGGCAGCGAATTATTTGTGATTTTTTGTAAAACAACAATCTAATACCTCTATGCAAGCACCTGCAGGCTTTTTTCAATAATAGCCACACATTCCAGTACCTGTTCTTTATTGATAAGCAATGGTGGTGCAAAGCGAATTTTATCACCATGTGTTGGCTTAGCCAGCAGCCCGTTTTCTTTCAACGCCAGGCAAAGTTCCCATGCTGCTTCGGGGTTACTGTGTTTAATTACAATAGCATTGAGCAAACCCCTGCCCCTCACCGTTTCAATAAAAGCTGAATTCAAATTTTTTAATTCGCTGCGTAATAGTTCACCCATTTGTGCCGCATTTTCTGCTAACTTTTCTTCTTTCAATACGGTTAAGGCTGCCATAGCCACCGCACAGGCCAGCGGATTGCCACCATAGGTACTGCCATGCTCACCAGGCTTGATGGTAAGCATAATGCTGTCGTCTGCCAGCACCGCACTTACCGGTAAAATACCGCCGCTTAATGCCTTACCCAATATCAGTATATCGGGCCGCACTTTTTCGTAATCGCAGGCCAGCAGGGTACCGGTACGGGCCAGACCGGTTTGTATTTCGTCGGCAATCATGAGCACATTATACTCCGTACACAGTTGGCGTATGCCGGTGTAATAGCCTTCATCGGGCACCACCACACCTGCTTCGCCCTGTATGGGTTCAAACATAAAGCCCACTACGTTTTTATCCTGCAATACTTTTTCCAGCGATACCAAATCGTTGTAGGGTATAGCCACATAGCCCGGTGTAAATGGCCCGAAATTATTTTTGGCAGAGGGGTCGCTGCTAAATGCCACCACACCGGTGGTACGGCCGTGGAAATTGCTTTCGCAAACTACAATCACAGCATTATCTTCGGACACGCCCTTTACTTCGTAGCCCCACTTACGGGCAAGCTTAAGCGCTGTTTCCACAGCTTCCACACCTGTATTCATGGGCAATACTTTATCGTAGCCAAAATACTGGTGCATAAATTTTTCATACTCACCCAGCAGGTTGCTGTAAAAAGCCCGGCTGGTAAGGGTAAGCTGCTGCGCCTGCGCTGTTAATGCTGCCACAATTTTGGGATGACAATGCCCCTGGTTTACGGCAGAGTAGCCACTGAGGAAATCGTAATATCGTTTACCATCCACATCCCACACATATACTCCTTCTCCCCTGCTGAGCACAACAGGTATGGGATGATAATTGTGAGCACCGTATTTTTCTTCAAGGTTAATGTACTGCTGTGTATTGTTGCTTAAAGCTATAGTTGAGTGCATAAAATATCTTTTAAAAGAGAAAATGAAAAAACTATTTCGGTAAAGAAAACTGCGAATTGCCCTGCACTGGTTAGGCAGGGTTAGCACTACAAAAAGTTAGTGGTTCAGCAAATCGAGATTGCTGCTGAGGAAATGCTGTATGTTCAATGCTGTGCGGATAGCTGTAAATTTGAGTACAAAGTAAAATAAAAATAATGACATACACTATTCCGGCCGGTGCCCGTATTGGTCATGTACATCTTAAAGTATCAGATATCGAAAGGGCATTGCAGTTTTACCGGGATATACTGGGCTTTGCGGTAATGCAGTATTATGGCAACAGTGCTGTATTTATCAGCGCTGGCGGCTACCACCATCATATTGGGTTAAATACCTGGCATAGTAAGGGCGCAGGCCCGGCGCCGGTTAACGGCGTTGGCTTGTACCATACCGCAATTGTGTACCCCGAAAAAAAAGACCTGGTGACTATTGTACGCCGACTGGCAGAACATAAATATCCACTTACCGGCGCTGCCGATCATGGCGTATCGCTGGCCATTTATTTAAACGACCCCGATGGCAATGGTGTGGAATTATATTGGGATAAACCAAAAGAGCAATGGCCCGTTGATGAGCAGGGTAAGCTGCAAATGGTTAGCGAAGCCATAAACTGGGATGATTTAATGGCTGGCTGACACTATACTTACGCTGCCAGCAGCCTGAATGTTTTTCGTTTACCCGAAGGGTTGGTTACGGTGGCATTGTAAATACCTTTAGGCAGGTAACTTCTACAATAAACCTGTTGTTCTCCGGATACTTTTAACCCATCTATTTTATAATCCTTCTTCAGGTAGCCCTGTAATTTTTTTTAAATACTACAAATCAAAACGTATGCCCTGTGCCAGGGGCAGTTTAGTACTGTAATTAATGGTATTGGTCTGACGACGCATGTACACTTTCCAGGCATCGCTGCCACTTTCCCTGCCGCCGCCGGTTTCTTTTTCGCCGCCAAATGCCCCACCAATTTCGGCACCGCTGGTACCTATGTTCACGTTGGCAATACCGCAATCGCTGCCGCCGTGCGACAAAAACTGCTCTGCCTCCCGGAGATTGTTGGTTATTATTGATGAACTCAGCCCTTGTGGTACGCCATTTTGCAGGGCAATTGCCTCATCCAGTGTTTTATACTTCATGATGTACAAAATGGGTGCAAAGGTTTCGTGCTGTACTATCGCAAAACTGTTTTTTGCTTCAGCAATACAGGGCCGTACATAGCAACCACTTTCGTAGCCTTTGCCTTTAAGTACAGCACCTTCCACAATAAATTTTCCCCCTTCCTGCTTGCACTGGGCAATGGCATCAAGGTATTGCTGTACCGCTACTGCATCAATCAAAGGTCCTACATGATTTTTTTCATCTAGTGGATTACCGATTTTCAACTGGCTATAGGCATGTACTAATTTTTCTTTGAACCTGTTGTAAATTTTTTCATGAATAATCAACCGCCTGGTAGTGGTGCAGCGTTGCCCGGCCGTACCTGCAGCACCAAACACGGCTGCGGTAATGGCAATATTCAAGTCGGCATCGGGTGTAATAATGATGGCATTATTGCCACCAAGTTCCAGTAATGTTTTACCCAGCCTTGCTGCCACGGCTGCTGCCACAGCCTTACCCATACGGGTGCTGCCGGTGGCGCTCACTAAAGGAATCCTGGCATCCTGGCTCATCCACACACCCGGCTCACTGCCACCAATAATTAAACCGCTTACCCCTTCGGGAACATTATTTTGCTTAAATACCTTTGCTACGATTTGCTGGCAGGCTACAGCGCATAAGGGTGTTTTTTCGCTGGGTTTCCAAACGCATACATTGCCGCAAACCCATGCCAGCATAGCATTCCAGCTCCAAACAGCCACCGGGAAGTTAAAAGCGCTGATGACAGCCACCACACCCAGCGGATGGTATTGCTCGTACATACGATGCCCGGGTCTTTCGCTGTGCATGGTAAGCCCGTGCAACTGGCGGCTGAGGCCTACTGCAAAATCGCAGATATCAATCATCTCCTGCACTTCGCCCAGCCCTTCCTGCAGGCTTTTGCCCATTTCGTAACTTACAAGTGTACCCAGTGCCTGTTTGTTGAGGCGTAATGCTTCTCCTACCTGTCGCACTACTTCGCCACGCCTGGGTGCAGGCCACATGCGCCATTCGGCAAATGCTTTTGCAGCAGTGTCCACTACCGTATCGTAAGTATTTTTGTCTGCAGTACGCACCGCCCCAATCAACCGGCCATCAACAGGCGAAAAACTGTTGACCCAACTGCCTTTTGAAGTCAACCATTTTGTACCGGTGCTTACGCCTTTATTTTTTGCCTGAACCTGCAATGCAGCAAGAAATTTCATACAGCTTTTATTTTGTTCATTTCAAAGATAAGGCTGTAATACCGCCGCCGGAAAATGATTTTGGCAAATACCACATTAACTTTGCCACTGCTTTAAATGTATAAGATGAAATTTGAACCCGGCGATACCATTGTAGTGCAGCTTACCAATGAGGAAGGAAAAGTACTTGAAATCATCAACGAAAAAATGGTGATGATAGAGGTAAAGGGTGTACGTTTCCCGGCATATACCGACCAGTTGGATTTTCCTTATTTCAAAATGTTTACCGAAAAGAGGAAGGCGGATAAAAAAAAGATATTTATCGACAATATAAAACCTGAAAAACAATTTCCTAAAACACAAACTGTCAACGGCGTTTTTTTAACATTTATCCCGGTATTTGATAAAGACATTTTTGATGATGACGTAGTGGAAAAATTTAAAATCCACCTTATTAATGAAACGAAGCTGGCATATAAATTTACGTACAACCTGTACACCGGTGGGGAAAGTATTTTTGAATTGAAAAACAGTATTGCTCCCCTGCATGATTTTTACCTGCATGATGTACCCTTTGAATACCTGAGCGATAATCCCCGCTTTCATCTTGAATTTGAACTGGCAGTACCCGAAAAAAATAAAGCGCCTTTTTTTGAAACAGCACTTAAACTAAAGGGCAAACAACTTTTTAAAAAGATTGAGGAAACACAACTAAAAAACGAGCCCTCATTTTCTTACCTGTTATTTGATGCGTACCCGGATAAAGTGGAAGAAGAAAAAATTGACCTTGGCCGGCTCGGCAATGCCGGCTACCGGGTGTATGATGCCAGGAAAATACGGGAAAACCTACCACCCTACCGCTCGGTTGTTGACCTGCATATTGATAAACTTACCGATAGCTGGAAGCACATGGGCAACTTTGAAATATTGAGTATGCAACTAAAAGAGTTTGAAAAATTTTACGAACTGGCTATTGCACACTATCAGCCTTCGCTCACTATTATACATGGGGTAGGTACCGGTAAGCTGAGGGATGAAATACATGATATACTCCGCACCAGGAAGGAGGTAAAATCATTTGTAAACCAATACGAGCCTGCTTACGGTTACGGCGCTACGCAAATTTATTTTACTTATTGATATATCCGGGTATGAAGCAGCAGATAGCACAAATAGCAGTAGTAGTAAATGATTATAACGAAGCGATAGACTTTTACTGTAACACCCTTGGATTTACTTTAATTGAAGACACCCCCTTAAGCGAAACCAAACGCTGGGTGCTGGTAGCACCGCCGGGCAGCAACGGATGCAGGTTATTACTTGCTAAAGCCGCTACCGAAATACAACAATCAAGGGTGGGTAATCAAACCGGCGGCAGGGTGTTTCTATTTTTACATACCAACGATTTTTGGAGCGATTACAAGCGATACCTTGATGCCGGTATTCGTTTTGTAAGGCCTGCATCCAAAGAGGCTTACGGAACCGTTGCCGTATTTGAAGATTTGTACGGCAACCTTTGGGATTTAATACAGCCCGGGTAAGTGCTTACGCCTTCATAAAAAATACTACTGCCCCCGTGCTAAAATCATTTGATTTTGTCATCCTTTTTATTAGCTTTCGCCCAGTCCTTCAACAATATTTTTCACCCAAAAAATTTACAGCTATGGGTGTACTTTCACAACTTGAGCAATGGAGCAGCAGGCACAATCCACGCTGGCTGGTGGTAGTTCGTGCAGGCCTTGGCCTTTGTTTATTCATAAAAGGCATACAGTTTATTCGCAACAGCATTTACTTAGATAATGTGTTTGCCGGTTCGCTGCCACAATTAGCGTGGATGGCTGAAGTACTGCCCTATATACATCTACTGGGTGGTGCGTTAATTATTGCAGGATTATTTACCCGTTTTTGGTGTGCCTTGCATATACCTGTTTTACTGGGTGCCATATTTATGGTAAATATCAAGCAGGGATTTTTTTCCGGTGGCACCGACCTGCCCTTTTCAATTATACTATTATTACTGCTCATCTTCTTTTTGATAGAGGGCAGTGGCAGGCTTTCGCTGGATAATGCCTTTAGAAAACAGCAACTGCATTTTACCTGATGGCTCAGGCAGCAGCAACAGCCTGGCTGTTCCGTTTATTCACATAAGGTAACAACAGCAGCGATATAAAACCTACAATAAGTATGATACCAAACTGTGCCAGCCATTGCAGGTTGCCATTGGCAAAGCCTATGCCTTCATCAATGTTGTAAAGCGCCATTACTTCCATAATCAAAAGAGGGTAAGTACCGATACCGCCCGGCGTAATAATCATTCCAATACTGGCAAAAGCCAATACCGGGAAGGCGGCGGCAAAAGGCAGTCCCTCGGTACCCAGGGTGGCATAAAAACCAAGCCAGGTACCCCCTGCATAACACAACCAGATAAATACACTATGAAAAATAAAAGCACCTTTTTGCTGAAGGTTTTTGATACTGGCCAGCCCATCTTTAATACCGCTGATTACCCCGGCAATTTTTTGTACCGGGCCAATATGGCTATACTTTTTGAGCAGCAAACGGGATATAAAAAACAGTACAACCAGTACTGTGATGAGCACAGTAAACTTTATCAATAAAACAGTAGTACTACCACTCAAAAAATACTTACTCATTGTGGCTTTGGCATAGCTGCCAATAATATGCGCCTGTGTTAATAAAGCAATGATAAATACCAGTAACAGCGATACTACATCTACAGCCCGTTCTACAATCATGGTGCCCACCAGCTTATCGGCAGGTACTTTTTCGTAGCGGGAAAGTATGGTACATTTTAATACTTCGCCAAGGCGGGGTACAGCAAGATTGGCCAGGTAGCCTACCATTACAGCAAAAAAAGTATTCAGCAGGCGGGGCCGGTAGCCCAGCGGCTGCATTAATATTTTCCAGCGCATAGCCCGGCTTACGTGGCTGGCTGCCAAAATAAAAAACACTGGTACAAAAAGCAGGTAGCGTGCGGTACGCATAGCGGCTTTACAATTTTCAAGACTTTTTTCATCCATCCGGGCAATACTCCACCATACCAGGAAGATACCCAGCCCCATAAAAAACACAAACTTCAGTACGGCTAATAATCTTTTCTTCATAGCGGGGTAAATTACAAACAATGACACAATAAAACGGCCTGCACTGTTTAAATAAACTTGAAGTATCAGGCCGGGAGTATTTCAATCACCAGATTATCTATCAAGCGTACATCGCCTAAAAAAGCAGCTACAAGCGCTACTACGGTGGCACCGTTTACTGCTTCCTGCAACAAGACCAATGTTTGTGCATCGGCTATTTCAACATAATCCGGCTTTAAGCCGCCCTGCATCAATTGCTGTGCAGCTTTTTCTTTTATCAAACCAATATCAGCATGGCCGCTTTGCAGGGCAGCACGTATATACATCAACGTTTGGTATAATTGTGCTGCTGCAATTTTGCCGGCATCATCCAGTCGCATATTACGGCTGCTCATGGCAAGGCCGTTGCTTTCGCGGCATGTGGGGCAGATTGCAACTGCCGCATTCAACCCTTTTAACGCTATCATTTTTTGTATCACCATGCACTGCTGGTAATCTTTTTGTCCTAAAAAAATAATATCAGGCTGTATCATATCCAGCAGCCGGTGTACTACCCGGCACACACCCTGGAAGTGTCCGGGGCGATATTTACCTTCCAGCACTGTTTCCAGGTATCCAAGTGCATAGCTTTCGGTGGTGGTAAGGCCGCCGGGATATATTTCTTTTACTGATGGTAAGAACAAAATATCGCAACCCGCTGCTTCCAGCATATCAATATCTTTTTCAATGGTTACCGGGTATTTTTCAAAATCCCCGGGGTCGTTAAACTGGGTGGGGTTTACAAAAATACTACTCACCAGCACCGGGCATTGCTCCCTTGCCTTATCCACCAAGCTAATATGCCCGGGGTGCAGGGCGCCCATAGTGGGAACAAAGCCCACAGCCCCTTTGTGTTGCCGCAGTGGTTGCAGCAGCTTCGTCATATCTTGATGCGTTTTGCAGATAATCATTGCGGTGGTATTGTGTGTGGAATGCAGTTCTGGAAACAACTTCAGGAAAATTACCCTACCTTTGCACACCTTCGGAAAAAATCTGGTTACTTTTTAATCGTTAGAATAATGTCTGCAAAGAAAAGAATTTTATTTATTGCCAACGAGATGTCGCCTTATGTGGAACTCACCGAATTTTCAGAAACATTAAACCGTCTTGCTGTAAAATCGAACGATAGCGGCATGGAAGTGAGATGCATCATGCCCCGGTTTGGTGTTATCAACGAACGCAGGCACAGGCTGCACGAAGTAGTACGTTTATCGGGTATTAACGTATCGGTTGGCGGCGATGATTATCCCTTAATGATTAAAGTAGCCTCTTTACCCAATGCCCGGCTGCAGGTATATTTCCTGGATAATGAAGATTTTTTTAAGCGCAAAACGGTTTTTACAGACGAAGCCGACAACTGGTACGACGATAATGGCCTGCGTACAGCCGTATTTTGCAAAGGCGCATTGGAAACAGTAAAAAAATTTGGCTGGCCTCCTGACATTATCCATTGCAGTGGCTGGATGACAGGGCCGGTACCTATGTTTATAAAAACTGCCTATAAAAAGGAACCGGTGTTCAGCAACTGTAAGGTAGTATACACCATAGGCCAAAATACCTTTAAAGAAAAACTTGGTGCCGACTTTTTAAAACTTATCAGCATCAACGATAACGTAACAAAAAAGGAACTGGACTTTTTTAAAGACGTGAATAACACGGCCATGTTCCGCGGTGGTGCCGCCTATGCCGATGCCATTACTTTTGGCGCCGAAAAAGTGGAGAAAAAACTACTTGAAGAGTTTGGTAAAGTAAAGGGTAAAAAAACTTTACCTTTTAATGACGATGGTGATTTAACAGGCTATTTGCAATTATATGGCGACCTTGCCAAATAGAAATTAATAAAAGCATTTTTAAAATTTTTCTGTGCAAAAAAATTTACCGGGGTTTAAGTCCCTTATTGTACTCTGCTTATTTATCCTTCAGTATAGCTGTACCAAAATAGATAGCACCACCCTTGGTGGCAACCTGATACCTGCTGTAGATAATGTTAATACTTTTGATACCGTATTAACCATAGATGCCACACAAGGCATATTTGATGATACTACGAGGCTGCTGAGTACGGAATATCATCTTTTAGGCAGCATTACCAATGATCCTGTATTTGGACAAACCCATGCCACCGTTTACCTGCAACTAAAGCCTACCTTTTTCCCATATTATTTTGGCAACCCCAATGATACCATTAATAATACACTGGCTGCAGGTACCGGGTTCGACTCTGCCGTATTATGCCTCTCTTACAAAGGATTTTATGGCGATACCACGCAGCCACAACGGGTAAGCGTACACGCCTTAAGCAGCAGTACTACCAATTTTACCAACGACACATCCTATTTCATCAATTTTCAGCCCGATGTACCCCCGGGCCCATCCATTGGTACAGCCACTTTTGCTCCCCAGGATTTAAAAAACTGGCAATATTTAAGTACCAAAAAAGATTCTGTTAACTTCCAGGTAAGGATAAAACTGAACGACGATTATTTCAGAAATGTATTACTCGGCAACCTTGATACTTCTGCAGCGGGCTCGGGCAATAATATTTACAGGAGCGACAGTATTTTTAAATCGCTGATGAAAGGATTTGCCGTAACATCCGACCAATTACCGGGCAGCAACGGCTTGTTTTATATCGACCTTACCGATATGCAAACCCGGCTTGAAATACACTATCGCCGTAAAAACAACAACCGCTTAGATACTGTTATTTCGGCTTTCAGTTTTATACATCCCACCTTACCGGTTAACGTGAGCAGATCGGCTCATGCCAATAATATCAACAGAGACAGGGCTACCGGCAATCCCGAATTTCCGAATGCACCGAAAGCAGATGCCATTTACCTGCAATCGGTACCGGGCACTTATGCCAGCCTCAAAATTCCTGCACTCAGCATGCTGGACAACAGGATAATACACCGTGCCGAAATCATTGCCGAACAAATACATGGCAGTGCCTCCGATAATGTGCTGCCCCCCCCACCTTTTTTATACATTGATTTAAAAGATACCGGCGCCGCCGAGCGCTACAAATCTATTTACCTCGATTTAAACCCGGCTGCATTTTACGACCCGGATAATCCAAGTTTTCCATTTCCGTCGCAAGGTATAAGCCTATTGTACTTTGGCGGTTTCAGGCAATGGAAAAAAGATGCGTTTGGTAATACTATAGCATACTATAACTTCAACGTATCCCGGTATGTACAAAGCCTTGTAACCAAGGCGGGCACCAACTTCGATATGCGGCTGTATGCCCCCTTTATACTGCATTATTTTGACCGGTCTATTGTTTTTCCCGGCGGCGACTTCCTGCTTGGTAACGGGAGGGTAGTAATTGGAAATGGTAACAATGCCAATTATAAATTAAGAATGCGGATTGTATATTCTAAAATTTAGTTTTACCTGATTTCATTTAGAAGCCTGCAGTACAAATTGCAGGCTTTGTTTTTTAAATACGTACACATATCTTTGCCGCTCAAAAAAACCAGATTAAATGCCTTATTTATTTACTTCAGAGTCCGTAAGTGAAGGACACCCGGATAAAGTAGCTGACCAAATCAGCGATGCCCTTATCGACAATTTTCTTGCCTTTGACCCCAACAGTAAGGTAGCCTGCGAAACACTGGTTACCACCGGGCAGGTGGTACTGGCCGGCGAAGTAAAAAGTAAAGCATACCTGGATGTACAGGAAATTGCCCGTGGTGTAATCCGCAAAATTGGGTACACCAAAAGTGATTATATGTTTGAAGCAAGTTCCTGCGGTGTACTATCGGCCATCCACGAACAAAGTGCTGATATTAACCAGGGTGTAGACAGGAAGAAAAAAGAAGAACAAGGCGCCGGCGACCAGGGTATGATGTTTGGCTATGCCACCAACGAAACTGAAGACTATATGCCACTGGCACTCGACCTTGCCCACAAACTGCTGATAGAACTGGCAGCTTTAAGAAGAGAGAATAAACAAATAAAATACCTGCGCCCTGATGCCAAAAGCCAGGTAACACTTGAATACGATGATAACAACCAACCTGTACGTATAGACGCTATCGTAGTATCTACCCAACACGATGACTTTGACAGCGAAGCAAAAATGCTGGCAAAAATCAAAAAAGATATTATTGAAATTCTTATCCCCCGTGTAAAAGCAAAGTATAAAAAATATGCAAAGCTTTTTAACAACGATATTAAATACCACATCAATCCCACCGGTAAGTTTGTAATTGGCGGCCCTCATGGCGATACCGGCTTAACCGGCCGTAAAATTATTGTTGACACGTATGGCGGTAAAGGTGCACATGGTGGTGGTGCCTTTAGTGGTAAAGACCCCAGCAAGGTAGACCGCAGCGCCGCTTATGCCACAAGGCATATTGCTAAAAACCTGGTAGCAGCAGGCGTAGCCGACGAAGTACTGGTACAGGTATCTTATGCTATCGGTGTGGCCCAGCCCACTTCTATCAATGTAAAAACTTTTGGCACGGCCAAAGTAAATCTTACAGACGGCCAGATTGGTAAAGTGGTGGAAGGCTTGTTTGACATGCGCCCATACTTTATTGAAAAAAGGCTGAAACTGCGTACTCCAATGTACAGCGAAACCGCAGCCTACGGCCACATGGGCCGTAAAAATGAAGTGGTGGAAAAAACATTTACCACCCCGGATGGTAAGGTAAAAAAAGTAAAAGTAGAGCTGTTCACCTGGGAAAAATTAGATTACGTAAACAAGGTGAAAGCCGCTTTTGGTATTAAATAAAGGCTAAGCTAATTCGCCATTGTAAAAACCATAAGTTGTAGTACAGCTTATGGTTTTTTACTTTAAACATATCCCCTACAGTAAGATATTTGTATGATGAAAAATTTTAGGAACCGGCAGCAGCAACGCCCCAAAAAAAGCAGTATGGTGGTTGGCATCGAAGCGATTACCACTGCTTTACATGCAGGCAAACAACTGGAGCGTATTTATATACAGGCTACCCTGCAGGGAGATGCGATGCATGCCCTTAAAGCCCTGGCCGAAAAAAAGCAGGTGCCGGTAAATAAAGTACCGGTTGAAAAACTCAATGGTTTTAACGTACCCAATCATGGGGGTTGTATTGCCATAATCAGCAAAATACAATACCAGCAACTGCAGGATGTTATTTCATTTACGGTTGAAAACGGTGAAACCCCATTATTTATACTGCTGGATGGCATAACCGATATACGCAATATTGGCGCTATTGCCCGTAGTGCCCGTTGCTTTGGAGTACATGCCATTATTATCCCCGATAAAGGTGTAGGCGCTTTAAATGAAGATGCTATTTTAACATCTGCCGGGGCGCTGGAACAAATAGCCGTATGCCGGGTAAACAGCCTGATGAAAGCCGTAGACGAACTGCACCTCAATGGCATTAAAGTATTTGCCAGCGAAATGACAGCCGCAAAAAAAATAACTGAACTTAATTTTAAAGAGCCATGTGCCATTGTACTTGGCGGCGAGGAGCATGGCATTTATCCTGCACTGATGAAAATTTGCGACGAGCAGTTTAATATACCCATGCCCGGTGGTTTTGAATCGCTGAATGTATCGGTTGCCAATGGCGTAATATTGTATGAAGCCGTGCGGCAGCGTATGGCGCAATAAGCTCCTGGCTATCTTCCCACATTTTTCAATACAAAATAGCCCACAATGGCCAACAGCAGTATAAGAATGATGGCAGCGTAGGTGTAAGGCGAATCTTTGTAGCGGCGTTTTGTTTTCCGCTGTTTATTTTTTGCGGTTTGCTTTTGCAAAAAATGATTGAGCTGATCGGTATAGGCTTCAATATTTTCAACACTGCCCATTTGCTGCAGCCCCTCTACGGCATCATCTACAAAAGCATCATCAGCCATCGTTTTTTCCACTTCATGTGTATCATCGGGCGGCAGTTGATTGCACAGGTATTGCACCAGTTGCTGATTACTGATGTCTTTATTGCTGTTGCTTAATATATTTTTCAACTCACTGCTCATAATCCGGGCTGCGTTCCAGCATGATTTTTAAATTACGTTTACCATTTTGAATATGGCTTTTTACCTGCATAAGGGTATAACCGGTTAGCCGGGCTACATCCTGGTAGCTTTTTTTTTGAAGGTAAAACAAAGTTACACATTGCCGTTGATCCGTATTCAATTGTTGCAGCGCCGCTTCAAGCTGGCTAAGCGCCTTGTCTTTTGCCTTCGACTGCTGAATATCTTTTAAATCATCGGGCGCTACAACCGGGTTATCGCCAATGTTTACCAATATCCTGCCTTTGTCTCTCAGCTTCATCAGGCAATGGTTTTTAGCCACCATATATAACCAGCTTTTAAAATACTGCACCTCGTATTTATGCAATTCTGTAATAGCTTTTAAAAACACCTGCTGTACTGCATCCCTTGCTTCTTCCTCATTTTTCAGGTATTTCATGCATACGCCCAGCAGCAGCATGGTATACCGTTGCAGCAGTATGCCCAGCAATTCGTTATTCTTCTCGGCATAAAACAGTTGCAGCAACTGGTTATCGTCGGTATGTTTAAATTTTTCGCTGTTCAATGTAGTTGGCTGTTTGCAATAGATGTAAACTTATATAAATTCCATAATGCCCTGTAAAAAGATATCCTGCTGCAGGCATTAAATTAGATGCTTGGGCAGGTAGCTGCACCACGGCATTTATTCCATTTTCAAAAAAATCACAAATAATGCTAAAGTAAAGAGGGCAACGCCCAAACTGTTTATATTTGCCAGCCATATAACATAACCGACTGATATGAATTTCAAGCGTATTAACAACATTACAGGCTGGATAATAGGAATTATTGCCTGTACTGTGTATGTAATGACTATGGAAGCTACCGGCAGCCTTTGGGATTGCGGCGAATTTGCTTCCAGTGCCTACAAACTTCAAATACCCCACCCCCCTGGTGCTCCGTTATTCGTGCTGATTGGCCGCCTGTTTATGGTGCCCTTTAGTCCGCAGGATGCCGCTACCGGTGTTAACCTTTTGAGTGCCCTTGCCAGTGGCTTTGCTGTGCTCTTTCTTTTTTGGAGTATTACGCATTTTGCCAAAAAACTATTGTTGCAAAAAGGTGCCGACAGCTTAACCGGTACACAAACTTTTGTAGCGATGGCAGCCGGTGCAATAGGTGCATTGGCTTATTGTTTTTCGGATACGGCCTGGTATAGTGCTGTAGAAGCCGAGGTATATGCATTATCTTCTTTTTTTACCGCCCTTGTATTTTGGGCTATGCTTAAGTGGGAGGATGCCGTTACCGAAGAACAAAAGCAGGGTATTAAGGGGCACTTTACCGGTGCCGACAGGTGGATTATCCTCATCTTCTATCTCATGGGCTTATCCATAGGGGTACACTTACTCAACCTGCTTACCATACCCGCCTTTGTAATGATATATTTTTTCAAAAGGTATAGGGTTACCCCCTGGCGTACATTTTTTGCATTCCTCATCGGCTGTGCCATTACAGGCATGGTGCAGGTAGTGGTGATTCAATACACCATTAAGTTAGCCGGTGCATTCGACATCATGTTTGTAAATAGCTTTGGTATGCCCTTCTTTGTAGGGTTTGCCTTTTTCTTTGTACTGGTGGCTGCACTTATCTGGTATGGTTTAAAAACGGCGGCAAAAAAGAACTGGAACTTTCTTCGCCTTGCCTTATGGAGTGTAGCATTTATGCTGCTGGGGTACACATCTTACTTTACAACGCTGATGCGTAGCAATGCCGACCCTGCTGTGGATATGTACAATGTAGATAACCCGGTGAGCCTTGTGGGCTACCTGAGCCGTGAGCAATATGGCGTGGTACCCTTAGTTACGGGGCCAGACTTTACCGCCAGCAATGTGGCCGGCGAAGAATACCAGCCGGATTATACCACCGAAGAAGTGTATATCAAAACGGCTAATGGCTACGAAAAGAAAGGACGCAAGCAGGATGTTCATTATAATCCTGAAGATGTGCATGTGTTTCCACGCATGTGGGATGCAGGCAATGAGCAGGGCCATGCAGATTATTATGCCGGCTTTGCAGGCATCAGTAAAGACCCTAAAACCGGCGCCTGGTCGGATAAACCCACTATGGGCGACAACATCCGCTTTTTTACCCAATACCAGGTAGGCTGGATGTACCTGCGTTATTTTATGTGGAACTTTGTAGGCAAGCAAAATGATATACAAGGTGTACAAATGAATAATGTACGGGATGGCAACTGGAAAACCGGCATTGGCTTTATAGACAAGTGGATGCTGGGCGACCAGCAGTATATGCCCGATAGCATGAAACACAATAAAGCCAATAATGCACTTTACGGCCTGCCCTTTATCCTTGGCCTGCTGGGCTTTTTGTTCCAGTACAAGCGCAACCGGCAGGATACGCTAATTGCCGGCTTACTGTTTTTCTTTACCGGCCTGGCCATTGTTATTTACCTGAATATGCCCGGCCCCATGCCCAGGGAAAGAGATTATGCTTTTGTGGGTTCTTTCTATGCCTTTGCCATCTGGATTGGGCTTGGTGTGCTGGCTGTGCAGAGTTTACTATCCCGTTTTTTAAGCAGCAGCCTTGCAGGTTACGCATCCGCCGCTGTATGCACCCTGGCCGTGCCGGTATTAATGGCGGCCCAGGAATGGGACGACCACGACCGCAGTAACAAAACCCTGGCCCGTGACCTTGCCGTGAATTACCTGGAAAGCTGTGCCCCCAACGCCATTGTGATTTCATTTGGCGATAACGACACTTACCCCCTGTGGTATGCGCAGGAAGTAGAAGGGGTGCGCAGGGATATAAGGGTAATCAATTCCAGCCTGCTGGGTATAGACTGGTACATCAATCAACTGCGTTACAAATTAAATCAAAGCGACCCGATAGACCCGATATGGAGTGCCGAACAAATTGAAGGTGCCAAAAGAGATGGTATTTATTTTGTACAAAAACCCGGCATAGACCCCAACCAGCCGATGGACCTTTACAGCATGATGAAAGATTATGCCGGCAGCAGCGACCCCGATAAGGTAGAACAAACAAGGGATGGCTATACGATACACACTTATCCTACCAAAAAAGTAAGTATACCGGTAGATACGTTACTGGTACGCAGCAACGGTACGGTAAATCCCGATGATGTAGTGGTAAGCCAGTTACTCATCGACATTCCTAAAAACATGCTGCAAAAAAATGAATCGGCCATACTGAATATTATTGCTGCCAATAAATGGAAAAGGCCCATATACTTTACTTCGGAAAGAGCAGGGCTGGGCTTTGACCGTTTTGTAAGGCAGGACGGGCTCACCTATCGCCTGGTGCCGGTAGAAAATGATGATGTAAACCGACCAAGGGTAGCAGATGTGATGATGAACAAATTTGCCTTTGGCAACTGCGATAAACCCGGCGTGTACTTCGATGAAGAAAACCGCCGCCACCTGAATACCATCCGCCTGGCCTACGCTACGGCAGCAGCTAACCTGGCGGGCTATGGCAAAAAAGAAGAAGCTAAAAAACTACTGGAAAAATGTGATAAAAATATGCTGGACGAAAACTTTGCATACGGCATGGTATCCCGGTACCAGCAGCACAATTATATTTCCATCCAGTTTTTAGATGCCTGCTATAAAGCCGGTGATACCACCCTTGCTGCCAAAGTAAGCAGGAGTGTAAAAAAAGATTTGCAGCAGCAACTAAGCTACTATGCCAAATTAGGCGATATGCCGGTGCAGGAATTGGAGCAGGGCATTAGCCGCAGTATGCAAATACGGTACCAGCAGGAGAGAGATAATTTTACGTCTACCCTAAGCCGTAAGCTACGCCCTGTATACGATGATGCCGAAAGGGCCTACCAGTTTTTACGCTATATGGAAAATATGGAGCAGGAGTACCTTGCAAAGCCGGCTGTAGAAGTGCCCCAGCCTATCATAAACAGTACTACTCCCGGCGACGGTACAAAGAATAAATAAACGACAGAAAAATTGATATTAAAAAATCCCCGGTGTGTACCGGGGATTTTTTTGAGTACAGCCAGCAGCCAAAAAATAAAGAATGTAAAAACAAAATTCAATACAACAAACAGCACATCCTGAAAATAAGTTCCAGCAAGGATTACAGCCCATACTACTAAAGCATAAAATGTATTGCAGCTTTGCCTCAACCCCAAAAAATTATATTCAATTACCCACAATTAAAAAATTGGAACAGTAATTGCAAGGCAGTGAATACCCACTCAACCCTGCCTTAATTAATAGCATCATAAACTGAAAAGCTAAACTGCTGCACTCTTATAATAAAGTGCAGGTGGCATTGTAATGCATCATAAAATTTTAATAAAAGAAATTATGAAAGGCAAAAAGACAGCATACGAAAAAACGAAAAAGTTTTTATCCTTTGTTGATTATATCATTCAGATCAACACATTTTTACTGATTATTGGTGCAGGCTTTGTGTTTTACCAGTTTCAATATCAGTTTCTCGAAATAAGGGAAATGCTGCTCAACACCGTATTGGGCAGTATATTTTTTTATTTCAGCATGTTTTTGCTTGTATTCAAAATTGCTTTTTTACTGTACGTATTATACCATTATTTACGGTACAAAGCAATAGAGCCGGTAAGCGATGCTGCGTTGCCCTATTGTACGGTAATTGTTCCGGCATATAATGAGGGCCGGTTTGTGTACGATACTTTAATGAGTATTGCAAAGAGCGATTACCCTTCGCACAAAATTCAGCTTATTGCAATAGACGATGGCAGTAAAGATGATACCTGGCACTGGATAGAACAGGCAAAGGAAAAGCTGGGTGCTTTTTTAATCATTTACAGGCAGCCACAAAATGCAGGAAAAAGGGAGGCCCTTTATAAAGGATTTAAGCTGGCTACCGGTGAGGTATTTGTTACCATCGACAGCGATTCGGTTATTGAAACAGATACATTAAGAAATCTGGTGTCTCCATTTGTAATGGACCAAAACTGTGGTGCGGTAGCCGGAAACGTTAAAATACACAATCAAAAAAAAGCAATAATTCCTAAAATGCTCAATGTAAGTTTTGCATTTAGTTTCGGCTTTATCCGTTCGGCACAAAGCTCAATGAAAACAGTGCTCTGCACTCCGGGTGCACTTTCGGCCTATCGCCGGGAAGCTGTATTGAATTGCCTTGAAGAATGGGCTAACCAAACTTTTTTAGGTGTAAAAACTGATATTGGCGAAGACAGGGCGATGACCAATATGATTTTAAAACAGGGCTACAACAGTTTGTTTCAGCGCAATGCCCTTGTATATACCAATATACCTGAAACGTACAGGACATTAAGAAAAATGTTTACCCGTTGGGAGCGAAGCAATGTTAGGGAAAATATTATGATGGCAAGATTTGTGTTTACAAAATTCAGGCAGGAAAACAAGTTTGGAGCAAGGGTTTTACTGTTCAACCAGTCGCTTACAATTTTTTCAGCCTATCCCTGCCTGATTGCTATGCTGCTGATGATTGTTGCATACCCCCGGTTATTTTTGAGTTCAACCATTATCAGCATTGCCGTATTTTCAATTATACCGGCGGTGTATTACGGCATCAAACACGGCAAACGCAATTCTGTATGGATTTTTACGTACAATTTATTTTACACTTTTGCACTTTTTTGGATAACTCCCTTTGCAATTATCACTGCAGGTAAGCGGGGCTGGCTTACAAGAGATATTAATACATCTGTTGCTGAACAAAAAGCATAACTAAATCAACGCTGTGATACAAGTACGGAAAGCGGCACATTACGCTACTGCGTTTATACAATACCGCTATGTGCTATAATGGAGCAGTGATTTGCTTTCAACTTTAGATCTTATTAACTTCGGAAACAACTTACGGAATGAAATACAACAGATTCAAAGGTTGTGATTTGCTTTCAACTTTAGATCTTATTAACTTCGGAAACAACACGAAGTTATATGTGGTAATGAGTGCTATTGTTGTGATTTGCTTTCAACTTTAGATCTTATTAACTTCGGAAACAACTTTGCCAAATTTATCCACTTGCAGCACGGCGTTGTGATTTGCTTTCAACTTTAGATCTTATTAACTTCGGAAACAACAAGAGTTGGGAGCAAGAACAATACGAAAGAGTTGTGATTTGCTTTCAACTTTAGATCTTATTAACTTCGGAAACAACGGCTCTGATTGTTCACGTAGTATATCGTTGGTTGTGATTTGCTTTCAACTTTAGATCTTATTAACTTCGGAAACAACACACCGTTCGGCGGCCGTTAGGCGACAGCAGTTGTGATTTGCTTTCAACTTTAGATCTTATTAACTTCGGAAACAACTAAGAGCTGTACCATTCACAGACATCAGAGGTTGTGATTTGCTTTCAACTTTAGATCTTATTAACTTCGGAAACAACTCGGCCATAAATTCATTAACTGGGTCGGGGGTTGTGATTTGCTTTCAACTTTAGATCTTATTAACTTCGGAAACAACCTCCTGCTAAACGACACCATCGGGGGCGGTGTTGTGATTTGCTTTCAACTTTAGATCTTATTAACTTCGGAAACAACAAATTTGATTAAAAAAATGCTTTCGTGATGGTTGTGATTTGCTTTCAACTTTAGATCTTATTAACTTCGGAAACAACATCCAATTAACGGACTTAAAAGTATTGAAAGTTGTGATTTGCTTTCAACTTTAGATCTTATTAACTTCGGAAACAACCAGGTGTGGTTTCTTTTTTTAAGACAGTTAGTTGTGATTTGCTTTCAACTTTAGATCTTATTAACTTCGGAAACAACCATTGCTGTAATGGTCTTGTTCGTATTTTGTTGTGATTTGCTTTCAACTTTAGATCTTATTAACTTCGGAAACAACGATGCCTTTTCTCAAATCACTGGGTAGGCTGTTGTGATTTGCTTTCAACTTTAGATCTTATTAACTTCGGAAACAACTTCAAAAAGCCTTATTGAGATACCAAGATAGTTGTGATTTGCTTTCAACTTTAGATCTTATTAACTTCGGAAACAACTGTTCAATAAATTCATCCTTTGTTTCGGCAGTTGTGATTTGCTTTCAACTTTAGATCTTATTAACTTCGGAAACAACTTCAATAACAAATAAAAGCTCAATAGAATGTTGTGATTTGCTTTCAACTTTAGATCTTATTAACTTCGGAAACAACAAAGAAGAAGAAACGTCATACTTGGCATTGTTGTGATTTGCTTTCAACTTTAGATCTTATTAACTTCGGAAACAACTACCGCTACACTTATATGTAGACAGGATTAGTTGTGATTTGCTTTCAACTTTAGATCTTATTAACTTCGGAAACAACAGCCTGGTTAAACAAACGCATCCTTAATCAGTTGTGATTTGCTTTCAACTTTAGATCTTATTAACTTCGGAAACAACTCGAGCTCCTGCCATTCCGGCCTTTTGAAAGTTGTGATTTGCTTTCAACTTTAGATCTTATTAACTTCGGAAACAACACATATATAAATGGGAACATAGACACAAAGTTGTGATTTGCTTTCAACTTTAGATCTTATTAACTTCGGAAACAACGGCCCGTTACCTTCATCAATCAGCCTGAAGGTTGTGATTTGCTTTCAACTTTAGATCTTATTAACTTCGGAAACAACAAGATCGGAGAAATCCTAATCAACTGTGGCGTTGTGATTTGCTTTCAACTTTAGATCTTATTAACTTCGGAAACAACAGCTTAAGCTAAAACCGTTGTTGCTGAAGCGTTTACGAAGAAAACAGGATCAAAAAAATGCTTACACAGCCCTTCAAAACCAGTTTTGAAGGGCTGTTTTTGTATGGCTAAAACAACTCTAACTGCTGTGGCACATTGTCCGGCTCGGCCAATTTTTTACCATGATAGATTTCCATATTGCCAAACTGCTTATCGGTTATCGTCATTATACCAATTTTACCTTTTTCGGGAAGTATCTTTTTTACCCGTTGCACATGTACCTGTGCATTTTCCATACTGGCGCAATGCCGCAGGTAGAGGCTGAACTGGAACATGGCAAAGCCATCGGCCATAATTTTTTTACGGAAGTCGCTGGCTACCTTCCGCTCCTTTTTGGTTTCGGTTGGCAGGTCGTAAAATACTAGTACCCACATAATACGATATGCATTAAGACGGTTGTACACGTTTGTTCCGTTTGTCATCCTGAGCGAAGCGAAGAATCTGCCTGAATGTTCTACACATGCTCAGCTTAAGATTTACTATTCAAAAGATTCCTCGTTCCTCGGAATGACAATACCACTCTAATGCTGTCATCCTGAGCAAAGCGAAGGATCTGCCCGGAAGTAGTACACATGCTCAGCTTAAGTAATATTATTCAACAGATTCATCGTTCCTCGGAATGACAATACCACTCTAATGCTGTCATCCTGAGGAACGAAGGATCTGCCGGGAAGTATTCCAAATGCTCAGATTAAAATATTCTATTCAACAGATTCCTCGTTCCTCGGAATGACAGGTACCATCGACAGATTCTGTACTACAGGTTCAAAGCCCTCCACAGGATTTAGAACTATGCCTACATTATACTTCATCGTTCAAAAAGCGCCATGCAGGATTCATGGTTTTGATTAAGGCTTCTTTCTTTTCCCTACGCCAGCCTTTAATTTCTTTCTCTCTTGCTATGGCGTAGTGTACATCATCAAATCTTTCATAAAACACCAGGTAATAGGCATTGTACTTTCCTGCAAAAGTTTTGCTGTTAAATTCCCCGGCACTTTCCTTGTGTTCCAATAACCGCCTATGCAAATCGTTGGTTATGCCGGTGTATAATACCGTTTTATTTTTATTGGTGGTGATGTAAACAAAGTAGCTATGCATGGTTGTTGTTGATACCTGGTTGTACTAATTGTATTTTATTATTACTGCTGTCATCCTGAGCATAGCGAAGGATCTGCCTGAAAGCAATACAAATGCTCAGCTTTAATAATACTACTCAAAAGATTCCTCGTTCCTCGGAATGACAGTTCCATCCTACTGCTGTCATCCTGAGCATAGCGAAGGATCTGCCGGGAAGTAGTACTAATGCTCAGATTAAAATATTCTAATCAACAGATTCCTCGTTCCTCGGATTGACAGAACATTGTTGGCTGATTCCTCGTTCCTCAGTATGACAATTTCAGAATATACTTTTTACAAAGGCATTTCCGGCAGCAATAGTTTCCTGCTCTCACCGGTATAGCATTTGGCCAGTGATGCGGCCGTACGTTGCATCGCCACCATCAGCGGACTTTTTTCGCCATTAAGCCATACATCCATTGCCGGTATTTTCAGCAACTCCACTTTTAGCTCCTGCGTAAGCGCTTCCACCGCCGAGGTTTTATCTACAATGGAGCGAACAAGTGTATCCACAAATGGCCGGTAAGGCTCCATCATATCATCGGCCAGGCAATAGGCATTGTACCTGTTGCGGTGAAAAATACCCAGCGTGGGCAACAGGCCGGCACCGGCAATAGCACGGGCCATACCGGCACGGATGATGGCATAGCCGTAGTTGAGCAAATTATTTGGTGGGGTACCGTCCCGCTTGCGGTAAAACATCCATGCCGGCGGAAATAAATTTTGCCAGTAATGCACAGCCGCCTGTGCCTCGTGGTTATCGGCATCACCACTCTTAACGCCATCGCCCAGGTTTTTAAGCAGCAGCCATTTGCTGTCCCATTTTTTTAGCACGGCACACTGGTTGTATATTTTTGCTTTTACGGTTTGCTGCCACAATTGTT
This sequence comes from uncultured Chitinophagaceae bacterium, assembly GCA_937873715.1. Classification (GTDB taxonomy): domain Bacteria; phylum Bacteroidota; class Bacteroidia; order Chitinophagales; family Chitinophagaceae; genus Ferruginibacter. The sequence continues at coordinate 8,195 of CALMYJ010000026.1, read as the reverse complement.
TTTTGAGCGGTTCACTGGCGGCTATCTGTGCTTTAAAGCGTTCGCTTTGCAGGGTATGCGACTCCAGCGGCAGCAGCATACCGCTGGGATGATGGCTTTCGTTGCAGGTGATAACAGCCACATTATTGCTTACCAGTTTATCGAGCAGGTAATGGCTCAGGGTAATTTGCTGGTGCTCCAGCACCAGCATACCGAGGTCTTCAACAGGTACTGATTTATCCGGCATTAACTCCATGCCCTTGATATGGCTGTAGCTCACCACCATCTGCCCGTTGCGGTACTTCAGGTAACAGGCATTTTCGATGCAGATGGTGCGTTTGATCATAACGATAGTTTTACTATGCTTCTGTTACGGCAGCTATTATAAGAATAATCTCCCTGGCTTTATAAATATTCAGCTTTAGTATGCTGCCTGGTAAATTCGTCTCCCGAATGCTTTCGGGACGGAATGACAGTAATACTGATGCTGTCATCCTGAGCGAAGCGAAGGTCTGACAGATAGTGCTGTAAATGTTCAGCTTTGGTTTTGCTGCCTGGCAGATTCCTCGTTCCTCGGAATGACAGCGGTTTACTGGCTTTCTACAAACTCAAAAAGCAGGTATTCCTCGCCGTTATCGGCTGTTATCCATTGTACGGGATTCACATTGTACATGTAAGTGTAAATATCATCTGTAGGTATATGTGTGTAGCGCCTGCCCTGGTACATTACTGCATATTTTGGGTTGTGAGCAAAAAAGTGGTCAAAATGCTTTTTGATGGCTGGAATGGGAATGGCGCTAAGGTCCACAATACGGTTGCTGTAGTCAAACAGTTCCTCATACAGTTTATCCTTTTCGCTTTTTTGGCTGCTGCTGTAAATGGGCTGTGCCACTTGTTTGAGATAGGCGGCATAGGGTGGAATCTCCACACTTTCATCCTGCAAAAAATATACAGCGGCTACCACATTTTCCCAGGGTTTTACTTCCCGGTTTAAATGCGTTATCATACCGAGCAGCGGCAGGGCCTGTGCATCTAATAATTTTGCCAGCATCTCGTTTTCTTCTGCTGGTATGTAGCCTATTTTTTCCTGCTGCCAGTATAGGGCAATGGCACAATCGTCGTGTTCATTATCCGGCTCCCTTCTCAACTCCAGCAAATCGTTTACCTGCATGTGGTTCAACAATTCCATGCCTTTATGAAACCGAAAGCCTGCTACAAAAAACTGCAGCAGGTAAATTTTTCTCTTAGGCACCAGTGCCTGCACTTTAAAGCTGCCATAACCGGCTATGCCAATCAGGCGCTGGAGAAATTCGGTGCGGTTCATGGGCAATTATGATTGATTAAAATTCGATACAGGTATTTCCTCCGCTAAAGCAGAACAGCCTATTCCTTTTTATATTTATTTATTTTCTTCAGTTCCTCAACATCTGCCATATCCTTGGCCCTGCCTGTAAAAATTTTGGACTGTACCAGGTCGTTGTAATGTATTACAGGTATCTGCTCGTTATCCAGTTTAAAATACGTAGCATTATTTATAGCATCATCAAATACTACACGGTTCACTGCGGTAACAAAATCTATCCGGCGTGGCGGTTCGCCAATAAAAAAAACCGGCAGGGCATTATCGAAGTTCATTTGCTGCAATTGTACAATATCCGCCGCATCAATACCAAATTCGGCAAGTGCAGCCAGCAGCCTGTTTTTGTTATCGTTGCCCAATTGCAGCCAGATATCCATATCGCCGGTAGTACGTTCATAACCATAATGGATAACAGCATAGCCACCAATCAGCATAAAATTTACTTTATGCCTGAGCAGGGCCAGCAGCATCTGGCGGTGTTCCGGTACAAATACATTCATATCAGTTCCTGAATTTAATTTTTTTGTTCATCGGCATTTTCATTTCCGCTTCATATATGGTCATTATGCGGCTGGTAACATTTTGCAAATGTTGCTCCGGCGAAAGCAAGGCCATTGCTTCAGCATTCGCTTCTTCTGCCGCTTCAAAAGAGGAGAATATTTTTAAACTTCCCTTTTTATATCGTTGTCCCGGCTCTGCAAGCATATGCTGTTGTGTGGTACTTGAACTACCAGGCTTTTTTTTTACAGGTGAAATATTGCCGAGGCGGTCGATATTGAGTTTGATGCAAACATCTTTGATTTGTCTTTGGTTTAAACTAGCTGTTTTGGTATCAAAAGAACCAGTAAGTTTATTTTTATTTTCATCAAACTCAAGATCTACTTCTTTGGGTGCAATTGCCTTTGCAATGGAATTAGGAGTAAAATAACAAGTAGAGGAAAAATCATTTACATTATAAAATCGTCCTCTATTTTCATTTGTAAATTTTTCAAAATCAATACTTAAGCTATCTGCTAATTCGTCTTCGGTTGGCACATACACTAAATCATTTGGAGATAAATAAAATAACAAACTATCTCCTTTGCCGTTAATTTCTGGAACTGGACTTAAACCTTGTTTTAGTCTTTCGATAACAATATTCAATGGGATGGTCTCAAAATTTCGGATTTGCTTTTGAGTGTTCCAGTAAATTGCGAAAAACAGATTAGTTCCGTCTGCGGTTTCAACATATTTGTTTTTTTTGTTAGCGATTTGTCCCAATGGAAACCTACTGCCAATTTCAAAGGTTCTAACTTTGTAAATTGGTTGGTGATATTTTCCTCCTGTGTAACTTAAAATATTTTTATTTAATTCGTCAATTCCCTCAGGTGAAAAAGCTAATTCGGAATTGTTGTCTTTTGCTAAAAGATGAGCCTTTAAAATTTTCTGAATACCCGTATCAGTTATTTTATAAATGTCAATACTAGGAGTTAAACTTCGTCTAATAGCAACACATATTTTTCCTTTTGGTACTTTTATCCATTGCAAACTTGTCTTTCCAAATACAAAAGCTTTATGTAAAGGCTTCCTTACTGCCCAATTCACTCCCTCTTGCTTTTTCTCCACTTTCTTTCCATTTTCAAATTTGATATAAGTGTTTGTAGCTTTATTGATAACTCGTAAGTTTTGCTTGAAGCTAACAACAACATTTTCTAATTTTTCTTGGGCATCAATGGTGAAATTTGGCCAAGGCTTTTTAAACTCAGTGAACCTAATTCTTTCATTTCCGGCTTCATCTTTCCATTTTTCAGTATTACGAAGCTTATACTGTAAGTCAAATCTTGTATTATCAGACTTCGCAGATTGATTATTCAATAAGTTAATATGATTTCTTGTGGCAGACGCAATGACCAAAGCATCTAATGCATGATGTCGATGGTCAATACGCTTTTTTTGAAACCCTTTTGACAATTCGAAGGGAATTACTGGAATAGTATGCCCTTCTTTGTTTGTCGCAGTAAACACTGTTGTTTTTGTTAATTCATTCATTCGTTGAAAGCGTGGCAAAATCAATTCATTCCAAACATCATTTAAACCCCAGTCCTGCTTCAAGCGATCAGTGATTTTTCCATTACAAGGAATCACATTTTTTGAATTTATTCCTTCATCGTTATTATCCTTACGAACAATATTTGATAAAACCTGTGAGATAAACTTGCTGATATAGCGGGTATCGTTCATTTGCCTGGCAATCATTTTATCAGGTATTTCTTCCAATAGCAGTTTGCCACGCTTTGCTTTATTTTTAGCGTAATGATCATCAGCAAATTTTTTGTATGCTTCTTCAGTGAAAATTGTTACATATTTACTGCCAATTTGTATTCTTTCGCCGTAATGATTCTTGATGAATTCCAACCCGAGTTGGTTATTTTTCAATCTGTTTACAGCAGCTTCGCAAATTACTTTGTTGCTAAAGCTGTCATCAAAATAGCGACTTTGTGGAATGATATGCTCTATTTCGTATGCTGTTGTAAATAATTTGCTCAATGGTATAACTTCACCAGTGTAAGGTGAACGGTATTTTTGCTCCAGCCAAAGTTTATATCGTATCAGTTCCGTTTGTGTTGGTTTAGCAGTTTTAGAAATATCATATATTGTTATTTCTTTGTTTTCCTTCTTCAAACCTGTTTTTTCATTTTTTAAATCCTGCTCACTATAATTGGACAAAATACCATCTTCATAAATCTTTAAAAGTTCCAGTTGAGATGGCGAATAAGGGCGGACTTCTTCAATGGCTTTATCATTATTCAGTTCCATCAGTAAAAGTTTGATGCGCTGGTTGGTATTTTCATTATCTACAACTGTACTGGTTATTCTTTTTCTTTCCTCAGCTGTATTTTTCATTTCTCTACCCAATTCAATATGAATTTCATCGAAAAAATCTTTTCGTCCACTGCCGTAATGCGTCCAAATATCACCAACAACCCGAAGCGTTTCGGTTATTACCTGTTCTACAATAGGATTTCGCAAAGAATGTTGTTTAAAATCATTTAGGTATGCCTTTAGATCACTAACGGAGTTCCATTTCCCGGCTATATCTGCCTCGGAGTGACGGTTGTAAACTATATATTTTGCCAGCCATTCAGGTAAAGCCTGGAAATCTTTTTCAGTTTCCAACTTCTTATTTATTACTTTTTCTCTTACCCTGATTTTTATGTCTTCATCAAACTCACCAGTAATTAGTTTTCCAATTCTTTCCCTACTTTTCGTGTCGATTAGTCCCCATTCCCAATATTTTCCAGAACGCAACAAGGGCAATAATTTCTTTATAGCTTTTTCTGAATACGGGCCAAAGTCACTCGTAAAGGGAGGGAATTTTATAAAGTTCTCAACAAACGATAATTCATCTAACTTGTATTTCTTAGCAAATGATTTTAAAGACTGCTTAAACTCATTTTTATCAGTTACTGAGTAGATTATGTGCCATAACTTATACTCAATTTCTTTTGTTAAAAAACCAGTTGGCACATTATTAACTTTTTCAAATCTTCTTGAAATTTCAAATCCGGTTTCATTGCAGGGATATTCTTTTGACTCATTTTTATCCTCGTCAAATACATAGTTCCAACGATACTTGGCAATCTCCCTTTTTATTTCTTCGTTTAATATCTTGGGCTTTGCATTTGGATAATTATCCTTTATAACTGGCCTGATGAAGAAATCCAAAATGTCCAAATGGTTTACTTCCTTTTTACTCATCAAAAAATCAAACAATTTATCATAGGCTCCAGCCTCGCCTAAAAATTTAGCTGTTACATCATTACCATCTTCAATACTCCAAATCCTTAAATCACTTAACCATTTCCAAACCCTGAACTCCTGGTAATACGGATTTGATTTTGGTATAACCTTGAATAACTTCCAAATCTGATTTCCATTCGAATCTAGTTTTGGTTGGCCTTTTTCATTTCTCAATGGTCTGGACTCTAATGGGCAATTACCGATTGTAGATTTTTGACTTCGCAGCGGCCGTTGATAAAAGATAATATCATCTAAAAATAAATGCAGGAAATCTCGGATAAAAAGCTGCATTTGATGTGATTCATTGTTTTTGTATAACTCACGAACACAATCATTATATAAATCACTCGTAAATAGTTCAGGCTGCAGTGTGATTTGCGCCTTTAAGATTGCCTTTAATTCATCTTTATAGAAGTTACGTTCAATAGTACGAATAAGTTTACCTCTGATTTTCTGGGATGGGGATTTCAATAATGTGTCATAAATAAATGCACCTACAGTTTTATCACTATTTTGAATGGATAGTTCTGTTCGGGCCTTAATTTTTTTATAAATTTTATCCTGATCTTTTTTGCTCATCAAATCAATTTCATCAAATGATGGCAATGGAGTTATTTTTCGCTTTTCCTTTCCATGAGTATCCGATTTTTTATCCTTTACGATTTTAATATTTCCAGACTCGTCAAGTTCTTCTGTTATCAGGAATTCCTTCTCAGTATCAAGCCACTTTGGCTCTGAAGTAAATGTTGCATTGTAAACCCAACTATTATCGAATGTAATACTGTACCAAGTTCTTTTGTCATTTTTTTTGTCAACTTCTCCCTTCTCTACTTTGACTGCCTTCAAGAGCATTACATATTCATTAACATCAGTATTATTCTCTTCTACCTCACCACGCAATTGATAATACCCTCGCTTTTGATTAAAATTCAAAATCAACCATCCTAACTCTTCTTTAGATATTTTTTCAGTCAAAGCCTTCTTGCGCAAGTAATAAATAGTCCAATCATATGGTACTTTTACATCTTCACCTTTCCTATTCTTTCGGTTTAATAATTCAGGTTGATTTTTTCTAAAGTCGGAAAGCATCTCACTAAATGCAGTTTGAAAAAGAAATTCAAATTTATTTTCAGCATTTTTAAACCATGCTAATTTAGGTTCTGCCTCATTTTTAAATTTCCCAAGACGGCTTTCAAAATCAATGTCGTTTGCGTAATGTTTGGGAAGAAATCCTAGAATATTCAGTACCCGGTGTAATCTTTCTCTACGAAGTAATTGTCTTTCGTGTAGTCGACGGGCACTTCTATATCTGGTCCTTTCTGCTGTTTGTGAAACAGAATTTCCTTTTCCAAACTCACTCAAAATATCTTGACTCATTGGGATAATCCTACTTCCCATACCTTCTATCTTTCCAGAGTTATTTTCAAAATCTTGATCAATTAAGCACCACCCTATCGAATTCGTTCCCAAATCCAGTCCTAAAATTTTTTTGCTCATAAGTAATAGTTTTATAGTTTTAGGGCTGAAAGCAAATCACAATAAGGATTATTCCGTTGTGAACACATTTAAACCGGCGCAAGTCGGTTTTTTCATGCCCTCATTCCTCCATTACCCTATAATTTGCTTTTCAGCCAACCACTAATATAAATATTTTTTAAAATAATTCCCTCCTGCTTCAACTGCCGGGATAAATAAAAAAAGGCCGGCAATACTGCCAGCCCTTCAAGGTCAACTTTATATATTTATTTTATTTACCGTCCAGCGATACGGGGTAATCGTACAGGGCATCGTAGCCGGGATAAAAGCCGGTGATGGTTACGGTTTTGGCGCCGCCTGCCGCTTTGTTCAGGTCGTCGATTGATTTTACATCTGTGTCATTAACTTTTACAATCACAAAGCCGTCACGCATACGGGTTTGATCTTTGAGGGCGCCATCGGTAATCTTTTTTACAATAACGCCACCGGGTATGCCATATTCTTTAGCCTTTTTTACATCAAGGTTCAGCAGCTCAGCACCCAGCTTTGAGGATGCGCTGTTCTCTGTTTTTACAATATCAAAATTGCCCAGTTTGTTTTTGAGGGTGGCGGTAAGGGTATTGTCTTTACCGTTGCGGCTATACAGCACCGTTACTTTATCGCCGGGTTTGTACCGGGTTACCAGTTCCTGCAGTTCGGAGGGCAGGGTAACGGCAGTACCATTTACACTTTTGATGATATCGCCTTTTTTAAGGCCTGCTTCTTTGGCAGCGCCATTATCACTTACATCGGTAATCACCAGGCCTTCGCCGGTGTAGCTGAGGCCAAGCTTATCTTTTTGTGCTTCTGTAATATCGTTGGTATTTACGGTAGATACACCGAGGAAGCCCCGCTGCACATTGCCGTATTTAATTAAATCGTCCACTACTTTTTTTACAATGTTTACCGGTATGGCGTAAGAGTAGCCGGAGTAAAAACCGGTAGGTGAGGCAATGGCCGAGTTAATACCAATCAGTTGCCCGTTGGTGTTGATTAATGCACCACCGCTATTGCCCTGGTTTACGGCAGCATCGGTTTGTATAAATGATTCTACCGGCGAATTGTTTTTTGTGCCTTTATTAAGGCCCAGGCTCCTTGCTTTGGCGCTTACAATACCTGCGGTTACAGTTGTTTCCAGGTTAAGCGGATAGCCAATAGCCAGCACCCACTGCCCTATTTTCACATCGTCTGAATTACCGTAAAGTAAAAAGGGTAAGCCTTTGCTGTCTACTTTAATTACGGCCAGGTCGTAGGCAGGATCGGCACCTACCACTTTGGCGGTGTAGGTTTTCTTATTGTTAAGGGTAACATTTATTTCATCAGCATTTTCCACCACATGGTTGTTGGTTACGATATAGCCATCATCGCTGATGATAACGCCTGAGCCGGAAGCCCGCTGCTCGGGGATATAACTGTTACCCCTGTTGCCAAAAAACTGGTCGAAAAAATCATCGCTGAAAAAGTCGCTGAAGGGATTGGAGCGGCGGGGGCGGGTTTTTGTTTACTGCTTTGCAATTGTTTTTTTTTTTTTTTGGCGCTCCGCACGCGAAAGCGCTGCTGG
>CALMYJ010000025.1 GCA_937873715.1 uncultured Chitinophagaceae bacterium | reverse complement strand
TATTCCTGGTAATTGGTGTACTGTTTGCCACAGTAATTGTGTGGCAGGAACTGAGGCGCCGTAAGAAATTAAGTGGTACTTCCGCTTAAACAAAAACTAGCTAAGAGTTATATAAACATCCACTGAAAAGTGGATGTTTTTTTTGTAAAACTATTTACCATGGCTTCGGGAACGATTGCGTAAAAAAAAAAGGAAAATGCCAAACGTTCCAAACGAATATCCCTAAGTTTACAGCCCGGTTTGCCAGATGAAATAACGTTTGCTTACAATTTCCGCTTGCTAATTCTCACCTGGTTCCGCTTTATCCAATTCCGCTGAATACCATTATATTATATTCACACCACACACATTACTGAACAGTTTTACTGTACACTGGGCAATAGTAATGGCTATGCCTGCCGCCATTTATTCGTTTTTTTTTGATTAATTATAAAACTTGCTGACATGAAAAAAAAGTTTACAGCACACACATGCAGTACTAGTAGTTTTTTACAGGCTTTTCGGTCTGTTAAAAGCACTGTATTGAGCTTTTCGCTACTATTATTAACTATGTTTTCAATGAACCTGGAATCGAAAGCCCAGCAACGGGTAGTTTCTTTCCAGGGGGCTGTGGCAAACTGGACAACAGATTCAAACATTGTAGTAACGGCTGTGAGCACCAGTAGCAGCTCAGTAAGCGTACCTTGTTTAAACGGGTCTAACCAGGCTTATCCATCACTTAACTCAACAGCAGGATATTACAGGTTTACCCTGAATACGGAAGATGAGAAAATTGATTCAATGAGAGTGGTGTGGAGGTCGAATACAACTAACCAGAGAATTGTTGCCATATTTGGTACAACTGAATTTGCACTGGCAAGTTCCGTTTACAGCCTTTCGGGTGGTGAGTCGGGTGGCTTTACCACTTTTTTTCTTGCAGGCAGCGGTGCAACCAATTGTACTGGTGAAACCAAGGTATTTCCAAGTGAAATAAATGTAAAGTCGGTGCTATTCGGACGTCAAATGTCTAATACACCCTCAACAAATACAGAACTCACTGCCTATACGAATTATGCCATCAGGCAAGGTGGTTCTTCAGGTGCCTATACCCAGGTTTATGGTGCAGGAAGTACTGCCTACTTAGGTCAGATTATATTCTATATATCAAAATTATGCAGCAACCCCAATACTTATAGTGTAGGCGGTACCACTACAATCTGTAGTGATGCCGGCACAACAGATATCACATTAAGTAGTTCACAATCTGGTGTTAGCTATCAGTTATTTAAAGATAATGTCGCAGACGGTGCTCCAATTGAGGGTACCGGTAGTGCATTAGCGTGGCCTGTTTCAGCAGCAGGTACATACACCGTTAAATCTGTTGCTAATGAAACATATTGTGATGTCAGTATGACCGGCTCCGCCGTTATCACTGTTAACCAGGCACCATCTATCAGCAGCGAATCGCTTTCTGGTGCAAACTATATCCAGGGCGATGCAGCGGCAGCCCTAAGCATTACCGCTAGTGGCACCAGCCCAACTTACCAATGGTACAGCAATGCTACAGCATCTAATACAGGCGGTACATCAATTGATGGTGCCGAGTCCAACACTTATACACCATCTACTGCCACAGCAGGTACCACCTATTACTATTGTGTGGTGTCTGTAGCCAATTGCTCGGATGTAGCCAGTAATCCTTCAGGTGCAATCGTTGTAGAGGAGCCAACCGATCCTACTGTAATTGTAGAGCAGGCCGGTTTTGATCCTGCCTTTGGCAATGTACAGGTAAATACCAGTTCAGCACCCCGTACTATATCTGTATCTGGGGTTAACCTTACAGCCAATTTAGTGGTAAGTGCACCAGAGGGTTTCGAGGTTTCAGAAGATGAAAACAGCGGCTATGCCGCCTCTGTACAGCTAACGCCTTCGGGTGGTTCTGTGGCTGCAACCACTATTTATGTGCGCTTTTCACCCACAGCAGCTACCGGCTACTCCGGCGATTTAACCGCTACAAGCACTGGTGCCAATACAGTGGAAATTGGACTAAGCGGCACCGGTGTGATACCTAGTATAACCATCGATGAAACAGCCCTTAACTTCAACGTTACGGGTTGGGCAACTTCCACACCACAAAGCACGGCCATCACAGGTGCCGATCTTGTGGATGATATTGAAGTGTCTGTAGACGCACCCTTCCAGGTGAGTAATAATAACAGCACCTGGAATACCAGCACCACTTATGTGCCTTCATCCGGCAGCGTAAGCGGTACTTTATACATACGCTACAATCCTTCAAGTGGCACAGGCTCCGATAACAGTACGGTATCTATCACCAGCCCCGGCGCTTCAGGTAAATCAATAGATGTAGCTGGTAAAGCAGCCCCTGTTATTACACTTAGCTCCGGCTCTGCCACTCAATTGGTAAAAGCAGGTAACGCTATCACCAATATAGTATACACAGTAACTGGTGGGGTAAGCAATATTTCTGCTTCAGGTTTACCAGCTTCGGGCATTACATTTAACGATGGTACCTACACCATCAGCGGTACGGCAGCAACTGAATCCAGCTATCCTGCAGTATATGATTATACTGTTACCGTAGTTGGTCCGGCAGAAACACCGAATGCCACAGCCAATGGTACTTTAACCATTAAAGACCCTGCAGCAAAAAATATAGCTTATATCATCAATACTGCCGTATCTGCTAACGATACCAAAATACGGCCTTACCTCGATGCCAGGTACGACCTTACCAATATTCTTATAGGAAGTGTAACTACATCCACTGATTTTTCAGCTTACGATGCGGTTGTGCTGACTGAGTTGCCAGGTTCCGGTTCTGCCGGTATGAGGGCGCTATGGGGTATCGATAAACCATTGTTAAACCTGAAGGCATTTGCCACCCAGGCTAACACATGGGCTTTTTCAGGAGCATCTGGTGTAAACGTTACGGCATCTACTCAAATAGATGTAGTGGACGAAAGCCATCCTGTGTTTAATGATGTGAATATTGTAGATGGTAAAGTTACCCTGCTCGAAAATTCACCCACGGGTAATGCCATCCAGGCTACTACTTATGCTGGTGGCATTAAACTTGGCTATATTTCAGGAAGTACGGTTAACGTAGCAGTAAATGAAATTGAGGTTGGCCAAAATCCAAGTGGCGGCTCACCAACAGGGGTTAAAAACCCTGTACTGCAGGCCAAGTATATGCAGATAGGTATTGCCGATGGCAACATTGGTAAAATAACTGCTGATGGCCTGAAAATGATTGATAATGCGCTGAAATATATTATGACAAGCGCCTCATGCACCAGCTTTGTGTTTAACGGTTCGGGCAGCTTCTCTAACCCGTCTAACTGGGCATGTGGTGTAGTTCCTTCCTCCGAGTCGGATAACGAAGTAGTGATTGAAGGAGATGCTACGCTTGATGCCAGCTACCAAATTGGTGCAGGTGGTTCATTCAGCATTGCAACCGGCGGTAGCCTCAGCATTGGTGCCA
>CALMYJ010000024.1 GCA_937873715.1 uncultured Chitinophagaceae bacterium | reverse complement strand
AATGGGACGGCAGTTTTAAAGGTAAAAAACAAGGCACACAGGCTTTTGTATGGTACAGCGAATACCTGTTCCGAAACCGTATTACCAAAAAACAAAAAGGTACAGTGCTGCTGGTAAGGTAACCACAGGCTTTAGATTATTTCTGCAAGGCTTTCTTTTGTTTTTTCAATTGTTTCATCCAAATCGGCATAAGTAAGGGCATTATTCAAAAACCAGCTTTCGAATGCAGAAGGTGGCAGGTAAATGCCTCTTTTAAGCATAGCATGAAAATACTTATTGAACAGTTGGTTGTTAGCCGCTGCAGCCGAAGCAAAATCAATTACAGGAAAATCGCTGAAATGTACGCTAATCATGGAGCCCAGGCGATTAATCCGGAAAGGCTCTTCTCCCCATTGCGTAAACACTTCATTTAAACCTTTGTGGAGGTATTCGGTTTTATCATCCAGCTCTTTATAGATGGAAGGATTTTCTTTCAAAGTTTTCAACATGGTATAACCGGCAATCATAGCGATGGGATTACCGCTTAAAGTACCTGCCTGGTACACATTGCCCAGCGGAGCAATATGCTGCATAATTTCTTTCTTGCCCCCAAAAGCACCAACAGGCATGCCGCCGCCGATTACTTTGCCATAGGTAACCAAATCGGCCCTTATGCCCAGCCTTTGCTGAGCACCACCTGCTGCAAGCCGAAAGCCCGTCATCACTTCATCAAAAATAAAAACGATACCCTCTATATCACACAATTCTCTTAATGCTTCTAAAAAACCCGGCTCGGGAATAATACAACCCATATTCCCGGCAACAGGCTCCACAATGATGGCGGCAATTTCACCTTTATGTGCATTTACCAATTCCTGCACCCCTTCAAAATCGTTGTACGCTGCCGTTAGTGTATCATTGGCCACACCTGCAGTAACACCGGGTACGGTTTGAATATTAAAAGTAGCCACACCGCTGCCTGCTTTCACCAAAAACGAATCGGCATGACCGTGATAATGGCCTTCAAATTTTATAATCTTGTTTTTACCGGTAAAGCCCCTTGCAAGGCGAATGGCGCTCATACAGGCTTCGGTGCCGCTGCTCACCATACGTATCAAATCCACATTAGGCACCATACTGATAATGAGCTCGGCCATTTCAATTTCCAACTCGGTAGGTGCACCAAAAGAGGTGGAGCTTAGCGCTTTTTCCTGTATAGCTTTCACCACGGGCTCATAAGCATGCCCCAAAATCATGGGTCCCCAGGAAGCGATATAATCAATATACCTGTTATCGTCGGCATCATAGAGATAAGCACCTTTGGCCGATTTAATAAACACGGGCGTGCCACCCACACTTTTAAATGCCCTTACAGGAGAGTTTACACCACCGGGGATAGATTGCTGTGCTCTTTCGAAAAGTTGTTTGCTATTGACAAAATTCATGAAGTGATAAATGAATTGTTAAAAATGAAAAATCATTTTCTTGATTTCGATGTTTTAATTGAAGCAACAAGCATAGAAATTAATTCTTTGCATCCTGCAGAAAGCATATCATATGCTTCTGGGGAAATATAATCCGTGTCTTTTAAAAGACTTAACCAATATAAAGTTTCATTCGCTTCTTTTAAAGCAACAGACATCTTATTAATAAAATCGGGTCGGCTTTGTGCAAATTCTGCCTCCCTGATTAAAGCACCCACTGCAGTTCCACTTCTTAGAAGCTGCTTAGACAAAATAAACTCCTTTCTGCTACTAACTACCTGTTCTGCGATTCTTACTATTTCAATCGCAAACTGATAACTCTTATTCTTAAAACATTTTCAGCCATCAAACAAATTTCTCACTTTTCATTTCTCATCACAATAACCGTACTGCATCTTTCGCAAAATAAGTAGCAATCAAATCTGCTCCTGCCCTCTTAATTGATGTTAATGTTTCAAGAATTGCTTTCTCTTCGTTAATCCAGCCTTTTTCGGCCGCAGCTTTTATCATGGCATACTCACCGCTAATATTATATACACTAACAGGAACTGATACTGCATTTTTAACTTCACGTACAATATCCAGATAAGGCAGACCTGGTTTTACCATTACAATATCTGCACCTTCTTCCACATCCATCAGGGCTTCTTTTACCGCTTCAATCCGGTTGGCATAATCCATCTGGTAAGTTTTTTTATCGCCAAAGCCCGGGGCGCTATCCAGTGCATCCCGAAAAGGGCCATAAAAACAGGATGCATACTTTGCACTGTAAGCCATGATACCGGTTTTTGTAAAGCCATTTTCTTCCAGTCCTTTTCTTATTGCGCCAACACGGCCGTCCATCATATCACTAGGTGCCACCATATCGGCGCCGGCAGCAGCATGACTGATACTCATTTTCACCAATGCTTCCACCGTTTCGTCGTTTACAATCTCTCCCTCTTTTACAATACCATCATGCCCATAAGAAGAATAAGGGTCGAGCGCCACATCCGTCATTACATACATTTCGGGTACAGCATCTTTAATGGCTTTAATGCTGCGTTGCATCAAACCATTATTATTCCAGGCTTCTTTGCCGGTATTGTCTTTTAATTCGTCTTTTGATTTTACAAAAAGTAATACCGATTTTAATCCCATACTCCATAATTCTTTCACTTCTTTTACGGTAATATCCAAACTATTGCGGTAATAATTTGGCATAGAAGGAATTTCTGTTTTTATATTTTCACCTTCAACTATAAAAAGGGGAACAATAAAATCATTTGGAGTAAGTGTAGTTTCGGCAACCAAACTTCTTATTGCAGGTGTTTGACGTAAAATGCGGTTTCGCCTTTGCAGATACATATTTACTATATGATGTAGGATGGTTGATGGCTGATGGCTCAGATCAAGCTTCCCGATTAATTATGAATGTCTGATATATGATGATTGATGGTTTCTCTCCTCTATCAACTATTACCTGTTATTTAGTTTTGTCTTATTTGTTTTGTCTGTTGCTGCAAAAATTGCTGTCAACTCATTTGCTTCATTTATTAACCTATCTAACTCAACGCCTGTTTGCAACTTCGCATCTCTCACAACTTCTAACCAATAATGACTTTCGTCAGCCTCCTCTAAAACAACCTTTATTTTATACAGAAAATCTGCCGGTGATTTAGCTCTAACGGATGCCCTATAATTTGCACCAACAGAGCCGGCAGAACGAATCAACTGTTTAGCCGTTTCAAATCCTGCGGCATTTTTCGGAAAAGCCTCACATAAATGAATCACATCAACATGAAATTTCCGGGTTTGGTTTTGCGGTGTTTTACGATCCATATCTAATCTTTTTAAGAAAGGTACAAAGGATCCGTAATAAATCCGATATCCTACATCAGCCATCTAGCAAGTGTTAGACCGCTTTGCCCATGCATTTCTTTCGTCGTCTGTAATTTCACCCAACCAGTTCCTGGGATGCAAACATACTTCCTGCATTTTGTATTCCTCAGAACCAACACCAGGTGTGTAATTATATTCAAACCGCACTGTTGGCGGAAGGCTCATCAAAATACTTTCTATCCTGCCGTTTGTTTTTAAACCAAATAAAGTCCCCCTGTCGTGCACTAAATTAAACTCTACATAACGCCCCCTTCTTATTTCCTGCCAGTGTTTATTGGCATCGGTGTAAGCTGTGCCTTTTCTTTTTTGAACAATGGGAATATATGCTTCAATAAAGGCATTGCCACAGGCTTTTCCGAAGTTCATCCAAAAATCTACATTCCTGTTCTCATCTGCCCTTTGATAATCATAAAATATGCCGCCAATGCCCCTTCTTTCTTTATTGCGGTGCCAGTTTACAAAATAGTTGTCGCAGTCTGCCTTAAATTTTGGATAAAATGAAACATCAAATCTATCACAGGCATTTTTATAGGTTTGATGAAAATGTATGGCATCTTCCTCAACCAGATAATAAGGCGTTAAATCTGTTCCGCCGCCAAACCAACGGTCTATTACTTCCTCCTGCTCATTATACAATTCAAACATGCGGTAATTACAATGCACTGTAGGCACAAATGGATTTACAGGATGTATTACCAAACTCAATCCACAGGCAAACCATTTGGCACCATTAATCTTTAATTGCGTTTTCATCGCATCGGTTACATCACCAAACACCACGGAAGTGTTGACACCCCCTTTTTCAAACACATCACCATTGGCCATCACCCTTGTTTTTCCACCACCGCCCTCTTCCCTCTCCCATGCATCTTCAAAAAACTTTGCCTGGCCATCCGCAGCTTCCAATGCAGCACAAATATTATCCTGCAACTGGTGTATATATGCTATCCAGTTTTCTTTTACACTCATTTTTTTTAAGTCAAAAGTTATAAGTCAAAAAGGTGATTTTCATTTTTCACTCTTCATTTTTAATTTTTAATTTTTCACTTTCCCCTTTCATATTCTTTCACTGCATCAACAAAAGCCCTTGCATGATCAACCGGCACATTCGGCGTAATGCCATGCCCAAGATTGGCAATATAATTTTGCACCCCAAAGGCATCAATCATTTCTTTTACGCTCTTTTTTATCTCAGGAATGGGCGCCAGTAATTTTGCCGGATCAAAATTACCCTGGATAGTGATTTTATTATGTGTTGCTTCTCTTGCAAACTGAGGTGTAACACACCAATCGATCCCAACGCCACTTGCTGCACTTTCACTGATATCTTTTAAGGCATACCAGCTTCCTTTGGGAAATAAAATTACGGGTGCCTCATGCTGCAATGCATCTGCAATCTGAAATAAGTAAGGCTGTGCAAATATTTCGAAATCGGCCGGACTTAGTGCCCCCGCCCAGCTATCGAATACCTGCACTGTATCGGCGCCGGCCTGTACCTGCAATTTTAAATACTGTATGGTAATGTCAGTAATTTTTTGCAGCAATGCATGCGCCAGTAGCGGTTGGGTGTATGCAAACTGCTTGGCTTTATCCCATGTTTTGCTGCCCTTACCCTCCACCATATAGCACAATATCGTCCACGGTGCACCGGCAAAGCCAATCAGCGGCACACGGCCATTTAATTCTTTTTTAGTAAGCGCTAAAGCATCATACACATATTTTAAACTTTCTTCCGCACCGGTAGTAATTAAAGTATCAATATCGTATTGTGTTTTAATGGTTTTTGGTAATGACGGGCCTTTACCCTCTTCCATCAACACTTCCAGGCCCATGGCCTGTGGTATCACCAGTATATCGCTAAAGATAATGGCCGCATCCACCCCCACCTGGTCCACTGGTTGCAGTGTAATGGCAGTAGCCAGTTCGGGTGTTTGACACCGGGTAAAAAAATCGTACTTCTCCCTCAGTTTGATATAATCCGGCAGGTACCTTCCGGCCTGGCGCATCATCCATACCGGCGGACGTTCCACTTTTTCTTTTCTTAAAGCCCTTAAAAGCAAATCATTTTTTAGCATAGCTGCTGTTGTACTGTTTATTACTGCTGATGTCTCACTCATGTTGTAAAGTATTCTATCATACGCTGCACCAGGTTTTCTTTGCCGGGCTCATCGCTAATGACAATTTTATTGTTGGATATTTTTTTAATTTCTGCTGCTGTTGTGCTGCCTATGGCAAATAATACCGTTGCAGCAGCGGGTTTGTTCTTTCTGAAAAAACTTCTTACTGCACTGGGACTAAAAAATAAAATACCGTGATACGCTTCTTCAATAACATTTGGCAGTTCGATAGTTTGATACACCACAATTTCATTTACGGCAATACCCCCATCCTGCAATATATCCGGCAATTCATCCCTGCGTTTATCGCCGCAAAAAAATATCACTTCATCATCCACACCTTCCTCTATCATCAAGTTGGCTAATGCTGCAGCATCGGCTGCTGTATTGGCCAATGCGGCTTCGCCAAAATATTGCACTGCTAATTTTGTCGTTGCGGTACCTATGCAGTAAATCTGCCAGTCGGGCTTATGGCCCTCTAATTCAGCTGCCACGGCCTCCACCGCATTCATACTGGTAAACACCACTGTTGCAGATTGCAGCAGGGCATTTTCTATTTCCTGCTGCACTTCTACCGTTTGTATGGCTTCGGTTTGAATAAAAGGTATAACGGCAATATCAATACCGGCTTCAGCAGCTTCCTGTATCAGCCAGCCGGGCAGCGGCCTGGTGCATAAGATATGAATATTGGTTTGCTGCATACTATCGTTTGTTAAACCTATAAGGTTTTGCCGGCCTGCAATGCGGCGCTGCATACCTTACAGGTTTTTTGCTGCATGAATACCTTCAATAATGCTTTGCCCGCCTTTTTGTAAAATATTTACTGCTGCTGTAACACCTAATTCGAATGCATTTTCAATAACAGCCCTTTCATTCACTTCTATTTTTTCTTTGCCATCAACAGACAATATATTTCCTTTAAAAATCACTTGCCCATTTTCAATTATTGCCAAGGCACTTATAGGTGTTGAACATCCCCCCAGCAGTTTTCTTAAAAAATCCCGTTCTATTTTTGTACACAAAGCCGTTTCTGTATCATTAAAATTTTGACAGGCCGCATAACAAAAATCGTCCTGCTCCCTGCACACCACCATAATGGCCCCCTGCGCCGGTGCTGGCAGCATCCAGTCCAGTTCAATTGAACCTTCAGGGCGCTGGTTAATTCTTTCTAATCCTGCCGCAGCAAATATGGCCCCGTTCCAGTTATTCTCCTGCACTTTGCGCAACCTTGTATTTACATTACCACGGAGGTTTTCAATAGTATGATTGGGATAACGGTTCAGCCACTGTGCTTTTCTTCTTGTACTGCTTGTAGCTACTGTAAATGAAGTGTGCGGCATGGGTAATGGCTGTCCGGATTTTAACAACTCAGTGAGCATCGCACTTTGGCTATTGCCTGTTGATGCCGCTTTAAACACCAGCAAATCTTTATAATTGGCCCGCTGCAATACCGCTGCCTGCACAATGCCTTTTGCCAATAGCGTGGGCACATCTTTCATGGAGTGCACGGCAATATCAATCCTGTTTTGCAATAATGCTATATCGAGGCTTTTGGTAAAAATGCCCTGCACGCCCATTTCATATAAGGGTGTTTGCAGGTCGATATCGCCTTCACTTTTGATATAGACTAATTCGCTGGAAAAATGGTACTGCTGCAGCAATTGCTGTACCTGCTTTGCCTGCCATACTGCCAACTCACTTTCCCTTGTACCTATCCGTATTATTTTATTCATCACTTAATTCGGACTGGCTGTTGTCATAAATTCGTTAATCGCTTCAATATAATGACAGCCACGTTGGTTTTGCGTACGCATTTTAACAGCCATGCCGTTAATTACTTTTTGAATTTTAGTTTCGTTGTCAACAACTGCCTGCTGCAGTATTAATCTTGAGGAATAAGCGGTATATAAATCGCAGTTGTGCAGGGCCTGTAATTTGTTTTTTACAGCTTTTAATACGGGTGCATGCTTACGCATTTCGTGCCAGTCTAAAAATTCGCTGATATGGTGTGCAATAATTTTTTTGGCTTTGGGTACTTCAGCACGGCGCTTATCCAAAGTGGCATCTTTAATTTTAGATAAATCATCTACGTTAACCAGGGTAATGCCCGGCAACTCCTGCACAGCAATATCTACATTATAAGGAATAGATAAGTCAATAATTAATTTGCTGCCGCTATCCGCTACATGATGCTGTAACAGCACGGGGTTGGGTGCATTGGTGGCCACCAGTATAATATCGGCTTTTTTTACTTCACCGGCCAATTCCCCGGCAGCAGCATGGCTCAGACCAAGTTCAGCCGCAAGCCCTGCAGCTTTATCTTCGGTGCGGTTTACAAGGGTGATGCGTTTGGTTTGCAGGTAATCTACCAGGTTTTTGCAGGTATTGCGGCCTATCTTTCCGGTACCCAGCAATAAGATATTTTTGTCGGCAATTGCTGCTACGTTTTCCCTGATGTATTGTATGGCTGCAAAGGCCACTGATACTGTACCACCGCTTAATTCGGTTTTGGTTTTTATTTCCTTAGAGCATTGCAGTACCGCATTAATCATCCGCTCGGTATATGCACCGATACAATCTTTTTCTTTTGAAAACTTTGCTGCCTGTTTTATCTGTCCGAGTATTTCGTAGTCGCCCAGTATTTGTGAATCGAGGCCGGCAGCTACATCAAATAAATGCTGAATAGCGTCTTTGCCATTTTTAATATAGGCTATAGAATGAAAAAGTGCTGCATCACTTTTGGTTTGTGTACAAAGTAGCTGAATCAATACTTGCGCCGTATCGGCAAAACCATAAATTTCGGTGCGGTTGCAGGTGGATACTACAAACAATTCTTTTATACCAAAAGCAGGGGCCATTGCCAGCAGTTTATCGTATTGCTCCGGGGTGATGGCAAACTGTCCCCTGAGGGCAGCGTCTGTTTTTTTATAGTTTATTCCGGCAATGAAAAAGTTTGTGATATCTCTTCTTGTTTCAGTCATCCTATCGGCTGGTTATTGGTACTGCTGCAAAATTAGTTTTGCAGCCCCGTGTAAACTAATTTAACTGTCATAGAACTGTCATTTTAGTGTATGAGTTGTATCAAACTATGAGATGATGTCCATCATGCAGTTGCCGGTAAAGGATAGTTCATAATGGCAAAATATTCTTTGCACCGGTAGTTGAAGCATTTACACATACCCCTTAATTCCTTAAGAGTACCGCTGCTGGCGATATAAGTTTTGAGTATATACTTTTTATATATACTTTTGACAAAATGATTTGAACATGAAAACACTCTCACTTAAACTTGATGATGAGATATTTGAAGAGACTGAAAAAATAGTTTCAGATTTAAAACTTGCCAGGAACAGGTACATCAACGAAGCACTTAACCTGTATAATGAATATAACAAAAGACGAATACTAAAAAAGAAACTGGTAAAGGAAAGCAAACTGGTTGCTGCAAGCTCATTGGAAGTTTTAGCAGAATTTGAAAAAATAGCAGATGAAATATAATCAATATGACATCTGGCTGGCGGATTTAAATCCCACCCTGGGTACTGAACCAGGCAAAACAAGGCCTGTTGTGATTATACAAACCGACTTACTCAATGAAACGCATTTATCAACCATTATATGCCCTGTAACTACTAATGTAAAAGCTGATGCAGAGATATTAAGAATACACCTTAAGAAATCGCAATTGCCAAAACTAAGCGACATTTTAGTTGATCAGCCAAGAGCCATAGACAATAAGCGGTTTATAAAAAAACTGGGCAAATTAACTGCTGAGCAAATTTTACAATTAAAAGAAAGCCTCAAAATCGTTCTTGACCTGTGAGTTATTTGACTAACCCGTGCAGGCAAGGCAAAAGTTGCTTAGCCTCCCAAACGCTGAACTTAATCTTAATACAGCCCACTTTCAGAAAAAGCAAAAAAGGCAGCCCTGCTGATATATTGCTGGCATTTAGATACTGGCTGAATTATAGCTATTGGCCTAAAGGCTGGCGGATAGCGTGGATTCCCCAAAAAAATGCAATCAATACACTGTTTTAGTGCGTCCCCGTTCAAAATCCCGGAAGATGAAAGCGCCCAGTTTATCGAGTGAAGCAAAAAATGCTTTGCCGTTGTTGGTTTCGGTAAACTCGGTTACAAAGCGCTGCAAATAAGGATCGCTGGCTATCATAAAAGTGGTGATGGGTATTTTTAGTTTTTTGCACTGTGTGGCCAGGCTCATACAGCGGTTGAGTATTTTACGGTCGAAGCCGAAACTGTTTTTATAATAACGCCTGCCCTGCTTGAGGCATGTGGGCTTGCCATCTGTAATCATAAAAATTTGTTTGTTGGGGTTGCGCCTGCGGCGCAAAATATCCATCGCCAGCTCCAGCCCTGCTACGGTGTTGGTGTGGTAGGGGCCTACCTGCAGGTAAGGCAGGTCTTTTACTTCAATCGTCCAGGCATCGTCGCCAAATACCACTATATCGAGGGTGTCTTTGGGATATTTGGTTTGTATCAGTTCGCTTAAAGCCATCGCTACTTTTTTGGCCGGTGTAATGCGGTCTTCGCCGTACAATATCATCGAGTGGCTGATGTCGATCATCAGCACGGTGGAGGTTTGTGTTTTAAAATCAGTTTCCCGTATCTCGAGGTCATCTTCCTGCAGCCTGAAACTTTCCACACCGTGGTTAATTTGTGCATTGCGGATAGAACTGGTAAAATCGATTTGCTCCAGTGTATCGCCAAACTGGAAGGGCCTTGTTTCGGGATTAATTTCATCCCCCATGCCGGGCTTAAAACTGCGATGGTTGCCCTGCTTTGTTTTTTTGAGTTTGCCAAAAATTTCTTCAAGGCTTTTTTGTCGTATACCCTGTTCTGTTTTTGGGGTAATATGTATTTCGCCTGTCTGGCGGTTTTCATCGATATAGCCTTTTTCTTTCAACTCATCAATAAAGTCGCCCATACCGTACTCGTTGTTGGTAAGGTTGTACTGCTTATCTAATTCGTTCATCCATTGCAGGGCTTCGCTGATATCGCCATTGGTATAAGTAAGCAACTGCATCAGCAAATCGAGCAGTTGTTCAAATGTTGATTTGCCGTTTTCGTTTGGGTTGAACTTTGAAAAATGAAATCCTTTCATTGTACCTGTATAATGTAGTGTTACTGCAATTTAAACATTCTGTGGCAGTGCTTTGTTGCTGATTTTGCTAATTGTTTATATAAAAAATGCACCCGGATAACCAGGTGCATTTTTATCTTTTGCAGGTATAATTTACCGACGCTTATGCTTCTTTAGCATCTACTCCCTTAAGGGTGCGCCTGCGCTTCAGTTCCTGCCACACAATTATTGCGGCAAACAGTACACCAATTACCAGGAATACCAGGTTCATATTGCTGTCAAAAGGCACATCTGGCCCTACTTCCCCATCTTCGGGGCCGGGGGGCTGGCTGTAACCTATGGCGGGCAGTACTATACTGCATACCAGCAGCAGCATGCCCTGCAGCTTCTGGATAATAGCTTGTTTTAATGCTGTCATAATGCGTTGTTTTTACTTTGGTGTTTGGTTCGTTAATGTGGTTTGTGGTGATTAACCGACGCTGCTTATCGCAACTTTTATACCACTTTAGTTTTTTAAAAGAGATGACAGCTTTTATTGCTGCCATCTCCCTATGCAATTGT
>CALMYJ010000023.1 GCA_937873715.1 uncultured Chitinophagaceae bacterium | reverse complement strand
CCGGCACACACAGTTGTTTCCAGGATGGTTTTGCATCAGCCCTTGCAGGGATATAACGCTCTACCGTTACATTAGTGGCGCCGGTAAGGCTGCCATTGATTTTACCTACAGAACCGGTACCGGCTGCAGTAGATTTTACGGTTACAGGCTGACCATTGAAATCGGCAGCGCCACCAAAGTCAACACTGAATACCGCATTGGCACCAATGCTGAGGCTACCGCCGGTTGCAATGCTGAATGAACCACCTGCACCTACCTGGTAGCTGGCATCAAGTACAGCATCACCTTCAATCACTATTTCATTGTCCGACTCAGAAGCAGGAACCTCACCACATGCCCAGTTGGCAGGGTTAGAGAAGTTACCAGAACCGGTGAATGTAAAGCCGCTGCATGGAGCAGGTGTTACCGAAGCCCATGTAGTACCAGCACGAATTTCATCGATATCGGCCTTAGGTGTGCCGGCTGCATTCCTGATACAAACAGAGGCAAATGTAGCAGGCGTTGAAGAACTGCTGCTGCTGTTAACCGTACCTCCGGCAGGCTCTGTGCCACCCAGCGAAGAGGGGTTAATCCAAATGGTTGCAATATCGTTGGATGCACC
The DNA here is from genome assembly GCA_937873715.1 of uncultured Chitinophagaceae bacterium. Lineage (GTDB taxonomy): Bacteria > Bacteroidota > Bacteroidia > Chitinophagales > Chitinophagaceae > Ferruginibacter. The sequence continues at coordinate 4,291 of CALMYJ010000023.1, read as the reverse complement.
ATTGAAATCGTATTTTACTACAACAAGGTATGTTGTACCAAAGCTAAGATCTGTTGCCACATCGGTATAATTGGCACCAGTACCGGATGTATTTTGTATACCCAGCCTGTAGCCACCTGTTATAGAACGGGCAGAAATCCTTCCAAAGAAAGTTGAAACACTTGCTCCTGTGGTTTGACCAAAGTGCATGAAATAACCATTATCACCGTGTGAAGCACCCAATTGTGTATTGTCCTCCAAATTCAACAGGAAGGAGAAATATGCTACGGTTGGCGAACCGGTAATACCTGTAGCTCTGTTCAGATCAGTTGATACAGTAGCATTGGCACCAGGAATATTTACTTTATTACCTGCTGAAGGATTGAGGCCAGTGTAGCTAAGGCTGCCGGAAGTAATACTTACAGCTCCTGTACCAGAATGCACAGTCCAGTTGCTGGCACCAAGAGAAAGGTTGGTACCGGCAGTATAGCTAAAGCTTTCGTACAATGGATCTAACCATTGAGCATATAATACCACGTTGGCAGCACCAAGGGTAAATGTAACACTGCCTGTGGCGGCATAGCTTGTGCCGCTGCCATCGGCGGCTGTGTTCCAGCCATTAAATACGGAGCCGGTTTTAACCAGGCCGCCAGTATTGGCTGATACAGTAACCGTAGCACCAAAATTATAGGGGCTGCTGCCGTCTACCGGGGCAGTACCACCGGTATTACCATTACCATTGTAGGTTACGGTATAGGTATTAACCTGCCATTGGGCATATAAAATAGTATTTGCTGAAAGACTTTCAATAGTAGCAGCAGGAGCATAAGCAGTACCACTGCCATCAGCAGCCGTGTTCCAGCCGGTGAAACTGTGGCCGGTTTTAACCAAATCGCCAGCACCCAGCACTTCTACATCCGAACCAACTTCGTAAGGACTGCCACCATCAACAGGAGCAGTACCACCGGTATTGGTATTACCATTGTAAGTAACCGTATAAGTGATGATAGCCCATTGAGCATACAATGTAATATCACTGCCTATTGCGGTAATGGTGCCCCCGGCAGGATATGCGGTACCACTGCCATCGGCTGCCGTATTCCAGCCGGTGAAATTAAAGAATGTTTTTTCCAGCGAGCCTGCACCAAGCACAGTTACATCTGTACCAAATTCGTAAGGACTGCTGCCATCTACCGGGGCTGTACCACCCGTATTGGTATTACCATCATAAGTAACAGTATAAGTATTTATCTGCCATTGGGCATATAATATAGTATTTGCTGAAATATCAGCAATAGTACCAGATACTGCATAAGGTGTACCACTGCCATCGGCAGCCGTATTCCAACCGGTGAAGGTATAACCGGTTCTTTCCAAATCGCCGGGGCCAAGCACCGTTACATCCGAGCCATTCGCATACGGGCTGGAAGGATCGTTTGGCGCTGTACCGCCGGTATTGCCATTACCATTATAACTTACGGTAGAAGTACCAGCCTCCGACCATTGTGCGTATAAAGTGTAGTTAGCATCAATACCGGTAATAGGATCATCAGCGGCAAATGCTGTTCCGCTGCCATCTGCTGCCGTATTCCAGCCGGCAAAATTAAACCCGGTTTTGGTTAATGTGCCCGGGCCTAAAATGGTAACATTGCTGCCAAAATTATAAGGACTGCTGCCATCTACAGGCGCAGTACCACCGGTATTGGTATTACCATTGTAAGTAACCGTATAAGTATTAATCAGCCATTTTGCAAATAAAGTGGTATTAGCAGCCGGCATAGAGAAAGTAGAAGCCGGTGCCCTGTTGGTACCGCTGCCATCGGCTGCGGTGTTCCAGCCATCAAAAGTATACCCGGTTTTAGCCAGGCCGCCTGTGTTACCCAGTACGGTAACGGTAGCACCGGCAGCATAAGGGCTGCTGCCATCTGTAGGGGCAGTGCCCGAAGTATTGGTATTGCCGTTGTAGGTGAGGGTGTAGGTTGGTAAAGTCCAGCTTAGTGAAAAATCATCAATAGCGCTAAAAGCACGGCTACCACTACCTGTTGTTGCATTTTTAGTTGCAATTCTTATCCACACAGGTCCGGCATTATTATTTAAAGCTGCGCCAAAATCTATTGTAACATTTGTAGTACCCCAGCTACTGCCAAGAACTGTAGTTATTGTGGCTGGAGAAGTGGTAGCATTGGTAAAACTTGTGGGGCTTGCACCAAAGCCATAATCAACATTCCAGGTTGTTGTTCTGCCAGCAGTGGCAGTAGGGTCAACCTGCATTAATTTAAAACTAAGTGAAAAATTGGTTCGTCCAGTTGTATTCGCAATCTGCAATACAAATGCTGCACCTGGGTCACCAAAAGAACCTGATTGCCGCACAGCAAGCGCCCTGTCAGTACGGCCAGATTGTGTAGTTGCATTGTCACCTGAAGCAGAGGGAGAATTAGCTGAAGCTACATTTGCAAATTGGCCAGTGGTTGTCGCCCAGGATGTAGCCGCTGTAACAAGCGTAGCTGTGGTACCTAACGCAGATGCGGTTGCACTGGTTCTAACAGTCCATCCAGTAGGCAAACTCGTTCCTATTGAGTTAAAATTTTGCGTATAGGGTGATGATCCCAATGTTAATTGCCCTGTACTATTCTGTACAAAAAAAAGGGAGAAAATAGCTATCATCGCAAAGGAAACAAGCGAAAAACTTTTAAATGTTTGTTTTGCGTTTAAGCTTAAGTAATTCGACTGAGACAAAGAATACGGAAGATATTCTTCCTTCTTTGCCGCACCCATACGAGCCCGTGGGAGTTCATTTTTCCCAGATAAATAGGGAACCCCAGTTTGCGTAGAATAATTCAGCATAATTAGCGGTTTTTATTGTGTGATGTGAAAAAAGCCATTTGTAAAAAATAATTATAAGGATAGCTATTCACCTGCTGCAGGCAGGTTGAAAACTGGTTATCTGTTTTAAATTATTGCACCATTTGCGGAAAGGTGCGGTGTAAAAATCAGGTCTTATTGTTACCGGTGCATTAAATCAATATGATGTTATTCACATTTCTGAAAAAATTACCGGTAAACCAGGTGGGCAATCATCTGATGGTTTCAGTAGTATTGGAGCGGCATTACATGTAACCGTACAGGTTATACAAATGCCAAATGCACTGTGAAGATATTTTCTTAAACTGAAAAAACAATACTTTTTTATTCCACAAATCAAAAAAAATACAGAATTACATAGTGAATACGATAAATTTAATATTATGATAATACAAAAATCATATTGGGCACCGGGAGGATGAAAAGCAACGACTCATACCTGAATCTCCAGCCGGATAGTGGCTGTTTTTTTATTTGGCTGTACGAAAAACCCCTTCCATTATCTTCATAAGCAGCGCTACAATTTACGTGTTGTGCTATTAAACTATAAAGTAGTATCCAACCAATTTCTAAATAAAGAGAACAGCTTACCATGATTTGTTGAATAATTATAAAAGCGCCTCTCCGTTACGTTTCTCATCATTATGCAAGATGTTGAAAATTTGCTGTCATTCCGAATGAAGTGAGGAAACTGCCGACCCAAAGAACAAATGTTCAAAGCCTGGCAGATTCCTCGTTCCCCGGAATGACAGTAAAAAATAATAGGCCTTTGGCTGAAACGCTTTTAATAGCATAACACGTTACAATATATATACTTAACTTTCCGCAACACCTGATACAGTATGGATACCACATTCAACAAAAATGAAGATGCACTAAAGCTGGCCTGCAGTGAACTGAAACAGCGGCTTGAAAAAATTTACGAAGGCGGTGGCAAAAAAGCCATCCAGAAACAGCACGAACGCCAAAAGCTCACGGCCCGTGAACGCATTGAACTCCTGTGCGACAGCAACAAACCTTTTATTGAAATAGGTGCCCTTGCAGGCTATGGCATGTACGAGGCAGAAGGTGGCTGCCCGGCAGGCGGCACGGTAGCCGGTGTTGGCTATGTAAGCGGCAGGCAGGTGGTGATAGTGGCCAACGACCAAACCGTAAAAGCCGGTGCCTGGTTCCCCATTACCGGTAAAAAAAACCTGCGCCTGCAGGAAATTGCGATGGAGAACCACCTGCCGGTAATTTACCTGGTAGACAGTGCCGGGGTGTACCTGCCGATGCAGGATGAAATTTTTCCGGATAAGGAACATTTTGGCCGCATCTTTCGCAACAACGCCGTGATGAGCGCCATGGGCATTACCCAAATTGCTGCCGTTATGGGGCCTTGTGTGGCGGGTGGGGCGGATCCCCCCCATATCAAGGCCCAAGCCCCCCTTGCGGGACGGGAAGGCCCCGT
>CALMYJ010000022.1 GCA_937873715.1 uncultured Chitinophagaceae bacterium | reverse complement strand
GAGCATCACCGGGCCCGACCAAAGCAGGCAGGTGCAGCAGGTGCTGGTGAAATAAGCGTGTAGAGTGAAGAATGATAAATTAAAAATTAAAAAGTGGTGAATAGGGGAGATGACAGTTTGCAAAAGCTGTCATCTCTTTTAAAATACAACTGATAGGGGCCGTTTACAAACGGCCCCTATTATTTTGAGTGCTGCGATTGCGCTATTTTTGCTGCCTTATAAAATTGGTATGTTATTAGGATTACAGAATGTTACGTTTGAATTTGGTGCAAGAACAATTGTGGAAGATGCCACCTGGCATATACAACCCAATGAAAGGATTGGTCTAATTGGCTATAATGGCACCGGTAAATCTACATTGCTTAAAGTGCTTACCCGCCAGTATTTACCATCAAAAGGAACGGTGGAACAGGGCAGGGAAACCACAATTGGCTTTTTGCACCAGGATTTGCTGAGTTTTGATACTGAAGATTCGATTCTTGAAGTGGCGATGGGGGCATTTGAAAGAGTAAAACAACTGGAAAAGGAAATAGAGCTGCTTGGGGTAGAATTGGAGAAAACCGGTGATGAAAACCTGGCTATAGAGTATGCTGATAAATTGCATGAACTGGAGGTATTGGGGGGCTACAATATTCATCATCGCACCGAAGAAATATTACAGGGGCTTGGTTTTAGCAATGAAAGCCTGAGCAAGCCGTATAAACAATTTAGTGGTGGCTGGCGCATGAGGGTATTGCTGGCCAAAATGATATTAATGCAGCCGGATGTATTGCTGCTGGATGAACCTACAAACCATCTTGACTTACCCAGTATTGAATGGCTGGAGAAATACCTGAGAAATTACCAGGGAGCCGTGGTAATAGTGAGCCACGACCGATATTTCCTGGACAGGATGGTTACCAAAATTGTGGAACTGTACCAGCAACGCCTGCATTTTTATATCGGTAATTATTCTTTTTACGAAACAGAAAAAGCATTAAGGGTAGAGATACAGCAAAAGGCTTATGAAAATCAGCAGGATTATATACGCCAGCAGGAAAGGGTAGTAGAGCGTTTCAGGGCAAAAGCCAGTAAAGCAGCCATGGCGCAGAGTATTATTAAAAGATTAGACAAAATAGACCGTATTGAAAATGTAGAAATTGAGCGTCCTAATATTCGTATCAACTTTTCCGTAGATAAAATGCCGGGCAGGGTGCTGTGTACATTAAAGCATGTAACAAAAAGTTTTGGTGATATAAAAATTGTAGAAAATACCGGCGCTGAAATTGATCGTGGTGATAAAATTGCATTAATAGGGGCCAATGGTAAGGGTAAATCTACCTTGTTGCGGATTATTGCCGGTGCAGAGTCATTTTCAGGCGAACGTATCTGGGGGCATAATGTAGATGAATCTTTTTATGCCCAGCACCAGTTGGAAGCACTTAATATCAATAATGATATTTTAGAAGAAATGAAAAACTGCGGCAGCGGCAAAACCGATTTGGAACTCCGCAGCCTCTTGGGTTGTTTTTTATTTAGTGGTGATGATGTGGAGAAAAAAATTAAAGTACTCAGTGGTGGTGAAAAAGCAAGGGTGGCACTTGCAAAAACTATTGTAAGTAAAGCAAACTTTTTGATGCTGGATGAACCGACCAACCACCTGGACCTGCACTCGGTGGAACTGCTTATTGAAGCACTCAATAAGTACGAAGGCAGTATCATTATGGTAAGCCACGACAGGTATTTTGTAAGCCGTATTGCAAATAAAATATGGGAAATTGATAACCATGAAATAGTGGAATTTAAAGGCAGCTATGCCGAGTGGGAAGGGTGGAAAGAAAGAAAAGAAGCTGCCAAAGTACAGGCACAAAAACTTACCCAGGTTAAAGCAGAATCTCCAAAACCCAAACCGGCTTCCGGCAATCTCAGCCATGCTGAAGCCGACAAAGAACTAAAAAAGGAATACCAGAAAAATAAAAACCGCTTTCAACAGCTTGAAGAAAAAATTGCACAACTCAGCAAGCAGAAAGCAACACTGGAAGCCGCTATGGCAATGCCTGAAACCTACTCGGATAAAAATAAATTTCAACAGGCTGAAGCGGACTATAAAAAAATAACGCAGGAATTAGCTGCAATGAATAAAGAATATGAAGCCGTATTTGAAAAAGTGATGGAGTTGGAAACAAAGTTGGGTTAATTGTTTTTTGGAGCAATTTTTTGTGGTTGCTTTTACGTTGATATTTTCCTGTTTTAAAGTTTATTCAGCCGGGTTAATAAAAGTTGTTGTAACCTTAAACAACTGTACGCTTACACCGGTTATTGACTAATTTAGTTAACAGGTAAATAACTGCAAGCTATATTTTAACCCAAAACTATGCTGAATAAATACCTCGCTATAAGTAAACACTTCCGGTTAGTTAGTTTTTTTTTCCTTGTTGGCGCTATATGTTACACTCAAAGTACTGCACAGGTGTTGCAGGCTTACAATGTAAATACCATGCGTATTTTACTGGATAGCAACAAATCCTATCCTGTAGATACTGTGCCGCAGCAAAAACGGTTTTGGCAGGCAGGCGGGCAGTTAATGCTGGCGCAGGTAATACCCTGGTCGTTCAACAAATTTGTACGTAAGGCAGAGTTTGCCAATATTTCTTTCAATAGCATCTGGCATAATATGCAGTTTAAAAACTGGCGCTGGGATGATAATAATTTTAATACCAACCAGTTTGCGCATCCTTATCACGGCAACCTGTATTTTAATGCATTTAGAACCAATGGCTATAATTTTTGGGCCTCTTCGGCTGCAGCTATTGGTGGCAGTTATATTTGGGAAACCTGTGGTGAAACACATCCTGCTGCACCCAACGATCTTATCAACACCAGCCTCGGCGGCATTGCATTGGGCGAAATGACCTACCGGCTTGCCAACCGCATCATCAACAACCGAAAAAAAGGTGCAGGCAGACGCTTGCAGGAAATAACGGGTTTTTTAATTAACCCTATGAATGGTTTTACCCGTATCACTACTGGTAAGTGGGGTAAAGTATATGATGCTGATCCTTACGAAAATGCACCCCTTGCTTTCATGGTTGATGCAGGTTCCAGGAGGGTAGGGTTACGTGTAAAAGATTTTATTGACCGGGGAGAAAATGAATGGTACACCAGGTTGCGCCTCTTGTATGGTGATCCATTTAAAGATATGAATAAGCCCTTCAGTAATTTTTCCGTATCAGCCGAGTTGGGTAATGATGATTCTTCCCGGCTTAATTCATTATTGGTAAGCGGAAATCTTTATGGTAAGCGATTGCGATCCGCATCGCCTGCCGTAAAAAATTATTTTTCAATAACAATGCACTATGATTATTATAAAAACGAGAGATTGAATTTTGGTGCTCAGAGTTTTGCTGCTAACCTGTTTTCAAACCGGAAACTGGGCTTAAAATCCGAACTACAGTTATCAGCCGGTGCAGGCATTGTAGCCCTGGCTGCTGTACCCAATAAATATGTGTATTTTGGAGAGGGGCGGAATTACGATTATGGTCCCGGGTTTACTTATGCCGGCAGTGCCGGGCTAACGGTATCGGATAAGCTTTTTTGTACTGCCAATTACCGGGGTGCCTGGTTTAAAACAATTGATGGAGAACAATCTAATTACTACCTGCATACTTCCTCCTTTGAAGCCCGTTATGCCTTAAGTAAATATTTTTCAGCCGGTGTGGAGGGAGGCCTATTTCAACTCATTGGCAAGTATAGAGATTTTGACGATGTTAATGATGAGTATCCCTTTGTACGGGTTTTTGTTGGATATCGTATTGTATTTTAAGTGTCCTGTATAAAAAAACTTGCCCGTAATTTACGGGCAAGTTTTTTTAAGTAATTATTGTTTTATGCCAGCCTCCCCATTTTTCGCAGGTACAATACATGCGAAATAATGGCGTGCCGCATACGGTCAAATTCGTTGTATTTGATGTTGAACTCTTCGCAGGTTTGCTTAATGATTTTGCTGATAGCCGGGTAGTGCACATGCGATATGCGTGGAAAAAGGTGGTGCTCTATCTGGAAATTGAGGCCACCTACCAGCCAGCAGATGAGTTTGTTTTTAGTGGCAAAATTTGCTGTAGTAAGTACCTGGTGAATGGCCCATTCGTTTTCAATTTTATTGGTATCGCCTGTAGGGAGAGGGAAAGCAGTTTCTTCTACAGTATGTGCAAGCTGAAATACTACGCTGATGATAAAGCCTGTTACAAGGCTGGCGGTTAAAAAACCTATAAGCCAGGGCAGGAACCCTAATTTAATAATAGGGATTACCATAAACAGTACGGCATAAATAATTTTTGCAGCCCAAAAAGCAATATGTTCCCTCAGGGTCATTTTCCGGATAGGCACAGTGCCTATTTTACCACTAAAGTATTTTTTATAGTCCGAGGCAAAAACCCAGAACAAATGCAGTAAGGAATAGAGGAACCATACATAGTAATGCTGGAAGCGGTGAATTTTGTGGTGCTTTTGTGTGGGGCACATGCGCAGGTATGGTTTTATTTCAATATCATCATCCACACCATCTATATTGGTATACGTGTGATGAATAATATTGTGTTTCATACACCACATGATATAGCTGGCACCTAAAAAATTTACAGATACAGCAGCCAGTTTATTTACAGCTTTGCTTTTGCTAAAGCTGCCGTGGGCACCATCATGCATTACATTAAAGCCTACTGCGGCAGTAAAGCAACCCAGCAGTACGCATTCTAATAAAGCAAGCCATACCGGGGGCGTAAAATATACCAGGTGAACATACAATGCCGCATAAGACCCTGTTAAAAATATAGCTTTAAAAAAAAGCTTGAAATTACCAGTTGAAGGTTTCTGTAACTCTTCAAAATACTGGTTAACACGGCGCTTAAGTTCTGTATGAAAATTACTGGAACTGTGGAGAAACTTTGGAGTGGACATCGATAAAAATATAGCCTAAATAAAATTTGCTGCAAGGTACTGCATTACTCCCAAAATTCACAGGGGACGATGAAAAAAATCAGGTGTTTTGTTGAATAAATGCAGTAAAACCGGTAAAGCCTATCATCTTTTTACTAATAAATCCTTCGCCATATTTAACCCCAATCATTTTTCCCATCATTTTACTCCTGTAAATAACACTTTCGAGAAAGTCTGGTGAAGAGATATAAGTTTGCGGCTCATTCAGTTCCGGGTTATAAAACTGCGTAGCAAAAGCTTTAATGCTGGCAATTTTTTGTTCCATTACGGCTGAAATATCTATTACAAAATCCGGCTCCAGGTACCTGTCTTGTATATAGTTGAAAACATATTTTGGTCGCCAGGCCTGTTGGATTTCACCTTTATACATTGTTTCAATTTTTCTGAGCCCGGATAAAAAGCAGGCATCTGCTACAAGTTGTGCACTGCGGCCATGATCGGGGTGTCGGTCTTCCGGCGCATTGCATAGTATAATTTCAGGTTGAAATCGGCGTATGGTTTCAATTATTTTTCGCTGGTGCAGTTCATCATTTTTAAAAAAGCCATCAGCCAGTTCAAGGTTTTCCCTTACGTCCAACTGCAAAATTTTAGCTGAAGCGACAGCTTCTTGTTGCCGTATTGCTGCAGTGCCTCTTGTACCCAGTTCGCCCCGGGTTAAATCTATAATGCCGGTTTTTTTTCCGTTTAATTTTTCCATAAGCAGGGTGCCGCTGCAAGAAAGTTCGGCATCATCAGGATGAACGGCAAAAGCAAGAAGGTCGAGTTTCATCGGCGTTATAAATATTTAAAACATAAATGAATTGCCCGGCAAATGTAACAGATATTAAAATGTGATGGTATTAACACTTATCACTTGCAGGTTACTGGCTAAATTGTTCCGGGAGTATTTGCGGGTGAAGCAGGGTTAATATAACTGCCCATAATTTGTTCAAGATAATGTGTGTTAATACCAAATAATTTTTTGAGCTGCTCTATTTCGTTTAGTTTTTTTTCTTTGGTTCCCGGTGCTATTGTTTTTCGTTTAGTGGCTGCAATCAACACATTTTTTGGGGTGTGTTCTGTGGCTATAAATTCAAAAATGCTGGTTTTATAACCAAAAGCTTCCAGTATCAGCGCCCTGATTGTATCTGTAACCATTTCGGCCTGCCGTTCCAGCAGGATGCCGTGTTGTGTAACCAGTTGCAGCGCATTGGCCGGGTTCATTTCTTTTCGTATCTGCTTGTGGCAGCAAGGGGCACATACAATTACACTTGCATTGGCAGCTATGCCTTTATAAATAGCATCGTCGGTGGCGGTATCGCAGGCATGGAGCGCTATTAGTATATCCGTATGTGTTAGTGTGCTGTTGATGATGCTGCCGCTTACAAACCTGAGGTGGCTGTACTGGCATTGTTGTGCAATATCGTTGCACAGCGCTACCAGGTTGTCCCGTAGTTCTATACCGGTAATGGTTGGTGTTTTTTGAAGGGTATTGGTTAAATAATCGTACAGGGCAAAAGTGAGGTAGCCTTTGCCGCTGCCCATATCGACAATGCTACAATCATTGCTAAGTGTAAGATTTTTGAGTATGCCTGCAAAGATTTCTGTAAAATGGTTAATCTGCCTGTATTTATCCTGCATGTCTTTTTTTACATGCCCATCGGCAGTGGTAATACCCAGCAGGTGCAGGTATGGGGCCTCGGATTCAATGAGTCTTTTTTTGAGTTTATCGTGTTGCAGGCTGGCTGGTTTTTGGTTGAGGGTTGCGGCGGTTTGCCTGGTTTTTATATTACCATTTTCCTGTTGTTGCAGGTGCCAGTTGCCGGTAAGGCTGTACAGGTCGGCATTATAAAAACTGTTTTGCAGCAGTTCCTGTATCCTGGCTATTGCCGTGCTGTAATCATGATTTTTGGTGATGTCATTATGGCTATAGCGGTAAATAAACGAAAGCTGCGGTTTATTTTTTATGAGTACAGGGCGTACAAATACGTTTTGCAAGTCATCTGCTTTTTTGCGTTTCCCGCCAAGGCTGAGTTTTACCAATTCGCCTGTGTTGGCACTGTTAAAAACCTGCTGGCAAAAATTGCTTACAGTATATGGCATGAGGCGAAAATTTACTGTTGGGTTTAATTCAGCGAAGTGGTTTCAAAGCTATAATTGCTGTAATCTTTTATGCTGTTATAAAGTGTATCTCGTTCTACCGGCCGGCGTTTCGCCTGTTTAATAAGTGTAACCAACTGTTCTGTTGTCATGGTAGGACTTTGCTCTTCGCTGCCTGCCATACTGTAAATTTTTGTAGAGTCGTCTATAGTGCCATCAATATCATTTACTCCAAAAGACAGGCTAAGCTGAGCATTCTCACGGCCAAGCATGGGCCAGTACGCTTTCAGGTGTGGAAAATTATCGAGGTAAATTCTTGCAATGGCATACAGGCGCATGTCTTCAATGGTGGTTGATTCGGGTACATGGCTCATATCATTACCCTTATTTCGGAATTTGAGTGGTATAAAAGTGTTGAAGCCACCGGTTTTATCCTGCAGGGTTCTTAACCGTTGCATATGATCTATGCGATGGGCATAGCTTTCAATATGACCATACAGCATGGTGGCATTGCTGTGCATACCCAGTTGGTGCGCCGTTTCATGAATTTTAAGCCAGCCGGCAGCATCTACTTTATCGCCGGCAATTTCGCTGCGAATATTTTCTGCAAAAATTTCGGCACCACCACCGGGCAAACTATCCAGCCCGGCCTCATGCAAATCTTTCATGCCCTCTTCAATACTAAGTTTTGCTTTTCTAAACATATAGTCCAGCTCTACTGCTGTAAATGCTTTTACATGCAGCGAGGGGCGGTGGGCTTTAATTTTTTGTATCAATTCTTTAAAATAAGCCATATCCATTTTAGGATGTACACCGCCTACAATATGTACTTCTGTTACGGGCTTGCCGTCGTAGCTTTTTACAATGTCCACCATCTGGTCGATACTCAATTCCCATCCTTCTTCCCGGTGGGCATACAGGCGGGAGTAAGAGCAAAATTTGCAGCTAAATACACATACATTGGTAGGCTCGATATGAAAATTACGGTTGAAGTAGGTGATATCCCCATGCTTTTGCTCCCTTACAAAATTGGCAAGCGCTCCCACAAAACCAAGGCTGCCTTTTTCAAACAACAAAATGCCCTCCTCATCTGATATACGGTTGCCCGATTGTACTTTTTCGGCTATACGCTGTAAATCTTTATTGGCAGTAAGCTGGGTGAGCGGCCAGGTAGTTGCAGTCATTTATTTCGTTTTGCTGCAAAGTTACCGGAGCGTATGTATTATACAAAAGGTTGTTTAGCTGTGCTGGAAATTAAGGTTAGCGTATACAGGCAGCCTCTGGTTTGGCTGTTTATATCGCCTCTTTATGCTTTAGCTTCTTTTTAACGGGGGCTTTTTTGTTTTTTTCTGTTGCATGCCCTTTAATGCTGTCATTTTTATTAAATGTGTTAAGTAATACCAATGGCTTTACTTCCGGTGTGCCTGTTTCGTTATTTACTTCAAAATAGTAGCTGTTTTTCTGGCTCTGGCCCGATGTTTCTTCTACTACTTTTACCAACAGGTCGTTGCTGTTATTATCCTTTTCGGCAACGGTAGTTGGAGTAGCAGTAACCGCATTTTTTTCCGTCAGAAGTTCTGAGCTAATTAAAGCTACAGTATAAGTACGGGGTATTTCGGCATTGGTATTTTTTGGAGGGTTCTTTGGTTTTTTTGATGCCGTATTATTGGGTAGTGCGTCAATTGTTAAGGCATTATTTTGCAGGGCTGTTGCGGTGGGATACAGTTCGATGCCCGGCTGGGCTACAGCGACAGGGGGGTACAATAAGCCCGGTCTTATCATATCAGTAACGGATACGGGCATTGAAGTGTTATTATTGCTCATCTGCGGCACTGTACTAAACATGAGTATGCCGCAAAGTATGGATAAACCTGCTAACGCTGTTTTGTGCAGGCTATCAGTTTGTGTTTGTGGTTCCCTGTTATCAAAAAGCCGTTGTACTCTTTTTAAGAGGCTGTTTTTTGGCCCGGTGGCAGCCATTGCAAAAACATGCTGTTGTTGCCTTTGCTGCTCAAGGGTTAATAAAGCAGCGGCATAATCGTAACGGTTATACTGGTAATTAACCACCCAGTCGTCGCAGCAGTTTTCTCTTTCAGTTCTCAGGGCTTTGCCAAGCATTTGTATAAAAGGGTTGAAGAACAAAACTGTTTCCGCCAGGGACAGGATAAGGTTGATTAAAAAGTCGTTTCTTTTAATGTGCGCCAGTTCGTGCAGTATTATTGATTCTACCTGCCGTGGCGTAAGGTTGCTGATGGCCGCAACGGGCAATAATATTACGGGTTTAACTATTCCGGTGAGCGAAGGCACTTCTACGGCTGTTGAAAGCCAGATTTGCACTTTCTTTTTTATCCCCAACTGTGCAGCCGTTAGTGATGTAAACAGCCTTAGTTCGGCTGGCGCTTTTTGCCAGTTTACTGTATTAAGCAAACGGGTGTTGTAATATTTTTTTATAAATCGTATAAGGTGTACTGTTAGTAGCAACAGGTATAGTACGGCTATGTAGGGCAGCGTTACCTGTAGTTGTTTTAACAGTGAACTGCCTGCAGGCAGTAAAAAGCTACCGTGATGAAACGAACTGTTGCTGAGCAGCAGGTAATTTTGCACAAGCGTACACAAAAACCATAAAAAGGTGGTAAAGTGAAAAAGCAGCCCGGTATTATATTTTAAAAGTGTGGATTGTTTTGAAGAAACATTTAGCAACTTGTACAATAACCAAACAGCACCTGCCTGCCAAAAGCTGTTGAGCACAGCCCAGCCCGTTGCAAGTAAAAAATTGACATGTTCAAAAACAGTTAGTAGCATAATCGGCGGTTACTTTTTAATGCTTTGTAAAAAAACACTGATTTCCTCCAGTTCTTTTGGCGAGGCTTTATGGTTGCCCAGGGCCTGCATTACCAGTTGAGCAGGCGAGCCGGCAAAAAGCGAATCAATCATTTTATCCAGGAATACAGCCTGTGTTTGTTCACGGCTTACGGCTGGCTGGTAAATATGTGTTTTGCTGCTACTGTCCCTGGTTACCAGTTTTTTTTCAAACATAATCTGCATCAATTTCAACGTAGTGGTATAGCCTGCCTCTTTGTATTGATTAATTGCTTCATGTACTTCTCTTACCGTGGCCTGCTTTTTTTGCCACAATACCTGTAGTATCTCCAGTTCACCTTCGGTAGGACGTATGTTTTTTGAATAATTCATAGTACGATTATTTTCGTAGGTAAAAATAATAAATTCTTTCAGCCGTGGGCAAATAAATTTTTTAATGGAGGTATTTGAGGTTGTACGGGCGGCCCTTGGGCAGACGGCATTATAAACTTTTGGTAAATTATATATTTTATAAAATTATATATTATTAATCATGTAAAATTTATAGAAAAACCAATTGAATAAATCAATTTTATTGCAGTGCTCATAGTTATTTATTGAGATTATTAGGTTTTTAATCATTAAAAAACATAATAGTTTAAAAAAAATATAATTTTTTAATGAAGATTTAATAGTTTCGCTATGTCAACTTTAAAACGAACAGGTATTGCTTGCTGACCGCTTTTTATCGGTTTGGTGGCAATGCCTGATTTTTTGAGCACTATATGTTTTAAACGACTTAAAGAAGCAACAAACCATTTTCTAACATAAATTAAAATCAGTATGTCATTCTCAAAATTAGAGTACATCTGGCTTGATGGTTACCAACCCATACAGAGCCTGCGCAGCAAAACCAAAATCGAACGTGATTTTTCCGGTAAATTGGAAGACTGCCCCATGTGGAGTTTTGATGGTTCATCTACCGAGCAGGCAAATGGTAATTCATCCGACTGTTTGCTGAAGCCTGTATACATCGTTAAAGATCCGCAGCGCAAAAATGGCTTTTTAGTAATGTGTGAAGTGCTGAACCCTGATGGTAGCGCACATCCCAGCAATGGCAGGGCATTAATTGAAGATGATGATAACGATTTTTGGTTTGGTTTTGAGCAGGAATACTTTTTATGGAATCCTGATTTAAATAAACCCCTTGGTTTCCCGGAAGGCGGCTATCCCCGTCCGCAGGGCCCTTACTACTGCTCAGTGGGTGCTAAAAATGCCTATGGCAGGGATATGGTTGAAGAACATTTGGATGCCTGTCTTGAAGCTGGCCTTAATGTAGAAGGTATAAATGCAGAAGTAGCCACCGGCCAATGGGAATTCCAGATTTTTGCCAAAGGCGCTAAAGAAGCCGGCGACCAAATTTGGATTGCCCGCTATTTATTAGAAAGAATTGGTGAAAAATATGGTGTATCTATCAACTGGGAATGTAAGCCCCTGGGCAACCTGGACTGGAATGGCAGTGGTATGCACGCCAACTTCAGCAACACTATTTTAAGAACCTGTGGCAGCAAAGAAGTGTATGAGCAAATTTGCGAATCCTTCAGGCCGGTAATTAAAGAACACATTGCGGTATATGGCCCGGATAACCACCTGCGCCTAACCGGCAAACACGAAACTGCCGCTATCGACGAGTTTAAATACGGCGTATCAGACAGGGGTGCTTCTATCCGTATTCCCATCGGTACTGTAGAGAGGGGCTGGAAAGGCTGGCTGGAAGACCGCAGGCCTAATAGTGCCGCCGATCCATACAAAGTGGCTGCACGTATTATCAAAACCGTAAAGTCGGCACCTGCTGTTGAAGTGACTATTAAAGCTGAAAAAGCAGCAGTAGCTTAAAACGTTAATTTGTGAATTTTAAAAGGAGGAATTTAGTTTCCTCCTTTTTTTTATTTACCACTTGAAATAAACAAACCTATGAGGTTTAAAAAACCTTACAGGTTTTGCTACAACCAATCCTCAACATCTTTGTTCCTTATCTTTACGGCAAGCAGTTACACATGGCGAAGGAAAAAAAGACCCTCACGGCACAGCAGCATCACAACGATTTTATTGAAGTATTTGGGGCAAGGGAACACAACCTCAAAAATATTGACCTGAGTATTCCCAAAAACCAGTTAGTGGTATTTACAGGCGTAAGTGGCAGTGGTAAATCCTCGCTGGCATTCGATACCATTTATAATGAAGGGCAACGCCGTTATATGGAAAGTTTTAGTGCTTATGCCCGCCAGTTTGTAGGCGATATGGAGCGCCCGGATGTGGACAAGATTACCGGCCTCAGCCCTGTAATCAGCATCGAACAAAAAACCACCAGCAAAAACCCACGCAGTACGGTGGGTACCATTACCGAGATATACGATTTTTTGCGCCTGCTGTATGCCCGTGTGGGTGAAGCATACAGTTACCATACCGGTAAAAAAATGGTGAAATTCAGCGAAGAAGAAATTGTACAACAGATTTTTTTAAAATTCAGCAACCGGCGTATCAGCCTGCTGGCACCCCTGGTACGGGGCAGAAAGGGACACTACCGGGAACTGTTTGAAGATATCCGCAAAAAAGGATTTTTAAAAGTACGGGTAGATGGTGAAATAAAAGACCTGGTACCCAAGATGCAGGTAGATCGCTACAAAATACATGATATAGAAGTGGTGGTAGACAGGCTTGCCGTTACCGATGATATGCGCCTGCGCCTGAGCCAGAGTGTGCAAAAAACGATGCAGATGGGAAAGGGGTTGATGATGGTGGCGCTGCATGACCCGGCACCTTCCACGCTTCCGAAAGTGGTACCGTCAAAATCTACTGTAAAAGCAAAAGGGCTTTCGCAAAGCAAAGCAGCTAGCGTTTCAAAAAGCAACGAATTGTTTGAAACGGCAGATGCTCCGCAATTTACCGGTGATAGCGGGGCAGAAGGGGTTACGCTTTTCAGCAAACAACTGATGTGCACCGATACCGGCATCAGCTACGAAGAGCCTTCGCCCAATGCATTTTCGTTCAACAGTCCTTATGGCGCATGCCCCACCTGCAAAGGCCTGGGCAGTGTATATACCATTGATATGGAAACGGTGCTGCCGGATACCACAAAGAGTGTAAAAGAAGGTGGTATTGTGCCCCTGGGTGAGGAGCGTAGTGCCAGTGTATTTCAGCAGGTAACAGCATTTGCCAAAAAATATAAAATCAGCCTTGATAAGTCAGTAAAAGATTTACCAAAAGAACAACTGGATTTGCTGTTGTTTGGTGATAAAGGCATTAACCCTTCGCTCGAAATGGATTTGAGCGATGATACGGTACCCAGTGAATACACCGGCAGTTACGAGGGTATTATCCCTATGCTCAAACGCTGGTTTTCATCCGGCAGCAGCACAGATGTATTGAGGGAATGGGTTGAAAAATTTACACAGCTCAAAACATGCGGTACCTGCGGCGGAGGCAGGCTAAAAAAAGAAAGCCTGTGGTTTAAAATTGATAACCGCAATATTGCCGAACTGGGTGAGATGAATTTAGATAATCTTGCTGCATGGTTTGATGGGCTTGAACTGCGAATGAGCAATAAACAAAATGCTATTGCCAAAGATGTACTTAAAGAGATAAGGGAGCGCCTGCAGTTTTTATTGGATGTGGGCCTTACCTATTTAACCCTTAACCGCCCCGGCAAAACACTAAGTGGCGGCGAAAGCCAGCGCATAAGGCTGGCCACACAAATAGGCAGCCAGTTGCAGGGTATCACTTATATTTTGGATGAGCCGAGTATTGGCTTGCACCAGCGGGATAACCAGCGGCTGATTACTGCACTGCAACACCTCAGGGATATTGGTAACAGTGTGCTGGTGGTGGAGCATGATAAAGATATTATGCTGGCCAGCGATTACTTAGTGGATATAGGCCCTAAAGCCGGTTTTCATGGTGGTGAAATAGTGGCTAAGGGTACTCCCAAACAAGTATTGCAATCCCGGTCGGAAACGGCTAAATATTTAAATGGCGAAAAAGCCATTGCAGTGCCGGCAGAAAGAAGAAAGGGTAACGGGAAGTATATTGAATTAACCGGTGTAAAAGGGAATAACCTTAAAAATGTTTCTGTACAATTTCCTTTGGGTAAAATGATTGTGGTTACGGGTGTGAGCGGTAGTGGAAAATCAACCCTGATAAACGAAACCCTGTATCCTTTGCTGAGTAAGTATTGCTACAACAGCAAGGCCAATCCGCTGGAGTATAAAGCCATAAAAGGCTTAGAGCATATTGATAAAGTGATAGAGATAGACCAGAGCCCTATTGGCCGAACGCCCCGCAGCAACCCGGCCACTTACTGCGGTTTTTTTACAGATATACGCACTTTGTTTGCCGCTGTGCCCGAAGCAAAAATTCGTGGCTATACAGCCGGCCGCTTTTCATTCAATGTAAAAAGCGGCCGCTGCGAAGTATGCGAAGGCGGCGGCATGAGGGTAATAGAAATGAATTTTTTACCCGATGTATATGTGCATTGCGAAAAATGTAATGGTAAAAGATATAACAGGGAAACATTAGAAATTCGGTATAAAGGAAAATCCATCAGCGATGTGCTGGATATGACGGTGGATGAGGCGGTAGAATTTTTCCAGGCGGTGCCTTTTATTTACCGTAAAATAAAAGTGCTGCAAGAGGTAGGGCTTGGATATATTACACTTGGCCAAAGTGCCGTAACCCTTAGTGGCGGCGAAGCGCAAAGGGTAAAACTTTCTACTGAACTGGGTAAAAAAGATACCGGCAAAACCTTTTATATTTTGGATGAGCCTACCACCGGCCTGCATTTCCAGGATATACAGCATTTACTGGATGTAATGCATAAGCTGGTAGACCGTGGTAATACAGTTTTAGTAATAGAGCATAATATGGATGTAATAAAAGTGGCTGATCATATTATTGATATTGGTCCCGAAGGGGGAGATGGGGGAGGAGAGGTACTGTACGAAGGGGTGCCGGAAGGGTTGGTAAAAGTGAAGGAGAGTTTTACCGGTATCTATTTGAAAGAAGAATTAAAAAACAGGTAAGCTATTTGCAAAAAAGAACCCGGAGGTCGTCCGGGTTTTTCATTGAATAAAAAATGACAAAGCTTAATAGCTGGGTTTTGATTTTGTGGTTTCAGGGGTACCAGCGGTTAATTTTTTGCCGGTTGTACTGTTGCTATCTTACTTTGCCATTTGATATGTATTGCTCAATAGTAGCTGAATATTATTTTAAATCAAAAAGCACTACATCCTGCATGCCCATCCCATCCCGGTGCTTTACCGGTTGCCTCAATGGTAAGTAATTTTATCCTTAATGTTTGCAGATGTTGTTTTGTGTTTGCTCAAAGTTTGCCGTTGCAGCTTTAGATTTATTGTGCAACATGGCAAGCATAAAGCAGGTTACAAGCACCACTATCTTGAACAGGATAGGATTAATTTGTAAACCGTTTTTCATATGTTATAGATTTTTATTGGCTCCGTTTTTTTAAAACCTTATCGGGCAGCGCATTGCTCCCCTCGATCTGCCATAACCACCATGGTTGCCCCCATCATTGCCGTAACCCCCATCGCCAAAGCGTATGCCCAGTTTGAACAGTAGCGAAAAGTAAGCATCGTTTTGGTTAGGATTACCACGCTGTGTACCTGGCTCGTAACGGGTTACACCCGGGGTTACAAGTCCTACAGTTTTATCATGTATCTGTCTTGCAATAAGTGCATCGGATGCAGACAGGTATTGATCAAAATAAACAGGATCGATATAGGTTGTACTTACATCATCGATATAATCGGTAAATGTTTTGCGGTAAAGCAATTCAAGCCCGATATTAACATTGTCTGTTAAGATGTATTTAAAACCAGCGCCATAAGGCAGGTTCATTTTAGTAAGTGCGTAAGGCTTTTTGTCAGGATATTCTGCAAAGCCCTGGCCTTCGGTACGCAGTGGCTGCAGTGCATGCCAGGTGGTATTGCCGTTTTGGTCGGTGATAGAACCTTTGGGATTAAAATTAAAAACACCTACGCCACCAAATATGTATGGGCGAAAGCGGGGGTCGTAATCTTCGTCATCCCGGTTTATAAAATTGAGCGGAAAAAATTCCAAAGCGCCATATAGTTCCCAAACATTGCTCCTGAAATCGAGGTTGCGCTGCTTACGCCACAATTCATCTACACCATGTGTGCTAATAATTGCGTCGCGGCCCTCCAGGTAAGTGTACTGTCCGGCAAGCCGTATGCCAGCCCATTCGCTGGGATAGATGGCAACGAAAGCCCCTTTCATGAGTTTGGTAAACTCGTAGTTCAAATCTTTTATAAAGGAAGTGCCCTTGCCTACTTTACCGCCAAGGTCGCCGAGGAAAAATGTTGGTCCAAAATTTAAACCAGCTTCTACTTTGGCATTGCCGATACCGAACATAAAGTGCTGTGCTTTTACCGTAGTACTGATGACGGTAAAAAAAACAACTTGTACCAATGCCCGCCTTAGTGAGTGTTGTAAACGATTTTTCATCCGAATACTGATTTAGGAAACTGGGGTGCAGTGCTAAACGGCTGAACTGCCGCATTACAATACCTGCCGAAGGATAACGGCAGCGGGGGGCTATTATTGTACAGCTTGTTAATTTTCCAGCTTATACTGCATTTCTATATGCGGAATACCATCTTCCATATACACATCACTGGTTTGTACAAATCCTAAAGAACCGTAAAATTGCGCTAAGTATAGTTGAGCTCCTATCGTGATAGTACTAACTTTAAATTGTTGCAATGTTTTTTCAATAGCAATATGCATCAGCGCTCTACCGGCACCGGTGCGCCTGTAGGCCGGGGCACTTACCACACGGCCAATACTGGCTTCGGCAAAGGCCAGCCCGGGAGGTATAATACGGCAGTAAGCCACCAGGGTGTTGTTATCCCATCCGCACAGGTGCCAGCTTTGTTCATCTTTGCCATCAGCATCAAGGTACACACAGTTTTGCTCTACCACAAATACTTCACTGCGTAACCGCATAATGCTGTACAAGGCCTGCGGCGATAGTTCGTTAAAATAACTGTATACCCAGTTTATGGCCATTGGTGATTATTTTGGTTTATGATGGTTGCGTTCCTGTTCCATTTTATGCTGCATTACACCGGCTATACCATTTGCTCTTGTTATAGCAAGGGTGGCTACCGGGCCGCTATACATTTCATGTACTGTGCTGGTAAATAAATGCAGCCACCG
Source organism: uncultured Chitinophagaceae bacterium (assembly GCA_937873715.1). Taxonomy (GTDB): domain Bacteria; phylum Bacteroidota; class Bacteroidia; order Chitinophagales; family Chitinophagaceae; genus Ferruginibacter. The sequence continues at coordinate 16,241 of CALMYJ010000022.1, read as the reverse complement.
GTCAAAATGTTCTTTGTGCAGGGGTACCTGCTGGTTAAGCTGGTAATGTACTTCCATAGCATTTTTTGTATACAGCGGATTGTCGAGTAAAATGGTTTCCCAAAAATCAGTAATAACGGGGATATGCTCCTCCCAGTTTACTTTGGCTATATCATTAAAAATGAATCCAATTTTTTCATCGGTTTTTACTTTACTGTAAAAGGTGATGAGTAGCTGTTCGATATCATGCCTTGATGTTATGTCCATCTTCAAATTTATTGCAATAAAGTTCGCAGTTCCTCAATACTTACCGGCTTTTGCTGGTCGTCGATGTCAATTACTACCAGGTAGCCGTTTGCACCACCAGCCTTTTTTAAATGATCAATTAATTTTTGCTGGTCGCTAATGCTGCGGTAGCCTGTTTCTTCGTTCCAAATTTCCGTGGTGGCAAGGCAGCCATACGTTGGCGTTAGTGGATGATAGGGTTGCCCCCGGTAATAAGCAGGATCTACCAGTGTGCCGTGTGCAATAATTTCATTACGACCTATGCGTCCTGCATAAAAGGTTTCATAAACAGGGCTGTAGCTTTTCCAGCTTTGGGGCAGCAGTTTTTCGTAGTACTGTATTGTCCATACTGTATCGGTAATGCTGCTGTCATTTAAAAAATGCCTGACACTGGTTTCAAAGGGCATGGTCAATTGTATGTTTTCGGTGGGACCTATAAAGTTACTTTTACTTACAGCAAATCCATCCATCCTGAAAATACCCTGTGGGGTATTGCCACCTGTAAAATAAAAAGGAAGGTTGCTGATGCTGCGGGCCAGTTGTGGTACCCAAAAAAAATCTCCGCTGCTGCTGTCTTTTAAAAAGTTGCCGGAGGAATCTTTTATAATGGCGAGGCCGGGATAATTCCTGTTGCTTCGCTGAAAGCTATATATCACTTTGGCCCCCGGGAAAAAATGATGTAGCAGGATGTCTTTTATGGCAGGGGTAATAGTACTGCAAGGTTTTTCAATACTATGCAAAATTTGTTCTAAAAAATACATAGAAGGGGTAGCCTGCTGCCCGGTAGCTTTAATTTTATCACTGATTGTTTTTTTTGCAGTTGGCTTTGACCTGATGATATAAGATCCGCAAATCGCTTTAACTTTTTCGATACTGCTGTTGCTGAGCAAAAGTTCAGCCTGGGTTATAAATATGCCGGGGTAAAAATCGTACGCCAGTTCCAGTAAGGCAAACTGGAAATCAGCACTGCGGTTTTCTATGCTGTTAAATGCAGTGCCGATGCAATTGTCAACCCAGGGCGATTTGTACCGGGTAAGTTGTATGGCATATAATGCATCCATCCAGTTTTCTTCAGTGCTGTCTGTTAAGGGCAGCGACAGGTTTTTAGTGATGGTGTTTTTAATAAAATGCTGGTGCAGTTTTAACCGGTTGCTTTTTAACGCATCCCTGCTATAGAGGGCAGGTGCTACTTGTGCCGAAGCTGTTAGCCCCAATAAAAAAAGTATAGCAATAAAATGTATGATTTGCTTCACTGCTGCAATGTAAAAAATAATAGCTTGCTATTAATTGAAATAACAGGGTGCCTGCCGAATTAATTATATTTACTCCATATTGAACAGTTATCACACACAAAAAAGCAACTATGACCGAAAAAAAAATACTTATACTTTTTTTTCATCCCCGTTACGAAAATTCATTTACCAATAAAAAACTGATTGCTGCTGCCTCTACGTTGAATGTAATTACCATCCGGGATATGTATGATATATACCCTGATTATAATATTGATATTAAGGCAGAACAACAACTGCTGCTGGAACATGATATTATCATCTGGCAACATCCTTTTTACTGGTACAGTTGCCCACCACTGATGAAGCAGTGGATAGACCTGGTGCTGGAGCATGGCTGGGCTTATGGCAAAACCGGCGATAAACTTAAAGGCAAAGCCGTAATGAATGTATTTTCTTCCGGCGGTACTTTTGAAGTATATCAAAAAAACGGCCGTAACCGCTTTACCTACCGGGAATTACTAAGCCCTTTTGATCAAACAGCACACCTCTGTGGCCTTCATTACCTGCCGCCATATATTGTACCCGGTGCCAACCGGATTACTCAAGAGGTATTGGAAGAATACTGTATCCGCTACATTGAAATACTTAATTTTTTACAATCGCCAAAAATGGATGAGCAAAAGCTGGCAACGATAGAATATTTTAATGATATAAAATTTGGAACATGGCAGGAGACTTTTTACAAAACGCATTAATCTATCTCGGCAGCGCCATTGTATGTGTGCCGCTGGCCAAAAAGATGGGTATAGGCAGTGTGCTGGGGTATATACTGGCTGGTATTTTAATTGGCCCCTTTGTATTTGGCTTTGTTGGGCACGAAGGGGAAGGTGTAATGCATGCCGCAGAGTTTGGCGTGGTGATGATGTTGTTTATCATCGGGCTGGAACTTAGCCCACAATCCTTTTGGAAAATGAAAAACAGGATACTGGGGCTTGGAGGGTTACAAATGCTGATGTCGGCTGCCTTGCTTTTCCCGGTATTTTATTTTTTATTTCCTTCTACAGTCAACGGGTCTATCGCACTGGCGCTTTCCTTTGCCATGTCGTCTACAGCCATTGCGCTGCAAACGCTCAAAGAAAGAAGTATAGAAAAAACCGATGCAGGCCAGTCTTCTTTTTCAGTACTGCTATTCCAGGATATTGCGGTAATACCGATGCTGGCTGTAATGCCTTTACTGGCCGGTGTTAGCAACGAAGAGAAAAATATTTCTGCTAATCCTTTTGTTGCTTTTTTACAAACACACGAAACCATTACCATTATTGTGGCAGTGGTGCTGGTGTTTATGGTGAGCCGTTTTTTAATTAATCCATTCCTGCATTATATCGGTCGTACCAATTTAAGGGAGTTGTTTACCGCTGCCGCACTTTTTATTGTAATTGGTGTATCCTGGCTCATGACACAGGTGGGCATCAGTGCAGCGCTTGGAGCTTTTATGGCCGGTGTATTGCTGGCCAACAGCGAATTCCGGCACGAACTGGAAAGCGATATTGAGCCATTCAAAGGCCTGTTACTTGGCGTGTTCTTCACGGCTATTGGCTCCACCATCAATTTTAATGTGCTGGCCGAAAGACCGATACAAATAGTAGAAGCAGTGTGTGTCATTATACTTTTAAAAAGCCTGGTGTTGTTTGTATTAGGAAGAAGATATAAAATGAACCTGGCACAAAACCTGCTGTTTGCGCTGCTGCTGTCGCAGGCTGGCGAATTTGTATTTGTATTGCTGGCGTCTATACAACAGTTGCGGTTACTCGAAAAAGAATGGATTGATTTTTATATGGCAGTAGTTACCATTACAATGATACTATCGCCGGTACTACTGTTTATTTACGAAAAGTTTTTTGCGGCAAGGCTGGCCTACAGCAAAGCAGAAGAGAAAAAATATACCGTATCTGTTGATGACGAGCATGAGGTTATCATCGCCGGGTTTGGGCATTACGGCAGCACTATCGGTCGGTTTTTGCGGGCCAATAATGTAAATGCCACTTTTTTAGACAGTGATACCAACCGGGTGCAGTTTTTGCGTCAAATGGGTTTTGAGGTACATTATGGCGATGCCACAAGGCTGGAACTGTTGCAGGCTGCAGGCGCTGCTAAAGCCAAAATTTTAATATCTGCTATCGATTCGCCTGCCAAAACAATTGAACTGGCTGAGATGGCCCGGAAACATTTTCCCCACCTGAAACTTTTTTTGAGGGCACGCAACCGCTTTGATGCATACGACTTACTGGAAAAAGAATTTGATAATGTACACCGGGAAAGCCTGCACAGCTCCGTATATATGGCGGTGGATGTGCTGGCGGCGCTGGGGCAAAGAAAGTATACCCTTACCCGTAAGGCCAACGATTTTATCAAACACGATAACCTGGCCATGAAACGGCTGGCAAAAGAAAAAGATAACCTCACCAGTTATATCACCAGCATCAGGCGAGAAATAGCCGAACAGGAAATACTGCTCAACGAGGATACTAAATTTTTGGAAACAGCCAATGATAATGCCTGGGATAATACGTCGCTGAAGGGGGACAGGTGATTCGAAAAGGTTTAAGCAGTAGTTACTTTGAACAAAGCGCACAGATTTTTATAGACGTTTTAACTTTTTCGATTGTATTTTAAATATCAAAATTATTGCTATGTTTAATTTCTTTTTGATAATTCTCCTTGCATTTTTTTCTGGGAATAGTGCTACCGAAATTACTTCAGCATCATCAGCAGGTTTTTTGAAGAATTATACCGGTAAAAAATTGCTGCTCGAAGAAATAAGGTTCCTGCAAAATAATGTTGCGTTTTATTATAAGCGGGGAGAAAGGACAAAGAGCAATATTAATTTTGATGGGGATTATATAATTTTTGATAATGATGGTAAAGATATTTACCATCAGAGCGATGGAGAGCAGTATGAATTGCAGTGGGAGTTTACAACTGCTGCACAGGATGCAATTAATTATACAATTACTTCCTTCAGAGATGGCGCCGATTTAGTGGTGAAATGGGAGAAAATTATTGCAGCTGACGCTCAAATACAATATATAGAATATTACAACCATGCTAACGGAACAGCATCTTTAGCATCATGTGTCAGGCTTTCAGTATGTGAAGATTCATTTGTGGAAAAATAGCATGCCTACCTTTTTATTAATCAGCACTGTTTACACAGCCCTGCTAAATACAGGTTGTGCCGTATCAATGCGGCTTTGCAGTAAATACAGGTCAAATGCCCGGCAAATATTCCTGGTAAAATCCCTGCCCATCGCCGTAAGGCTTGCGCCTCTTGCATCCCAATCTACCAGTCCGTCGGCTGCCAGTTTTTTCAGTTCCGGAAAACTGTATTGCTCCAGCAATGCAGCATCTTCAGGTTTAAAGCAGGCATAACCCTTACAGGCAATATCGAGTATATATTGTTTGAAATTCCTGTCGGTTGCAGTAAGGATGCAGCCCCTTTGTGTTGCAGGTATGCCCGAATGTGCAGCCCGGTAATATTCCTGCAGGGATTTATTATTTTGGGCATAGGCATTACCGGTATCACTAATGGCTGATACACCAAGCCCCAACAGCAAACCTGTATGTTGAGTAGTGTAGCCCATAAAGTTTCGGTGCAGCCATCCTTGCTGCCAGGCTTTGTGCAGTTCATCATGCGGCAGTGCAAAATGATCCATGCCAATATCTGTATAGCCTGCAGCCATAAATTGCTGGTGGCCGCATTGATACAATTGCATTTTAACCGCAGCCGAAGGCAAATCATTTTCATCAAACAATCGTTGCATACGGCTTTTCCAGGGTACATGGGCATAGCTGTAAAAGGCAATACGGTCGGGGTGCAGCGAAATGCTTTGGGCAATGGTGCGGCGCATACTGTCGGGTGTTTGCAGCGGTAAACCATAAATCAGGTCGAAGTTTACAGATGTAAAGCCCAGTTCCCTGGCTGTTTCGGTAGCACGGCGTACATTTTCAAAAGGCTGTATGCGGTTAATTACCTGCTGCACCCTTTCATCATGATCCTGCACACCATAGCTTACCCGTCGGAACCCGGCACGGTATAATGCCTGAAGGTGTTCCCTTGTAGTATTATTAGGGTGGCCTTCTACACTAAAACTTACATCACCGGGCAGTGCTGCATCTTTTAAAATGTTTTCGAGCAGTACAGTCAAGTTGGATGGGGAAAAAAATGTAGGCGTACCACCACCCAAATGCAACTCTTTAATAACCGGCCGGGTATTCATCCGGCTGCGGTAAATAGCCCATTCTTTAAGGAGGGCTTTTATATATACCTGCTCCACTTCATGGTTGCTGGTAATTTTTTTATTACAGCCGCAGTAAGTACATAGTGATTCGCAAAAAGGCAGGTGGATATAAAGGCTGATACCTTTAGTACTGTTGTTTGCTGTAAAACTTTTTTCAAATGCCTGTAGCCATTCCATTGGTTCCAAATCATCCCTCCAGTAAGGTACTGTGGGGTAGCTGGTGTACCTCGGTACGGGTACATTGTATTTGTTCAGTAAATCGGTATCAGCCATACACTATGCGTTGCAGGGGCAAAGCTATATCCAGGTAATTGCAATGTGGCTGATGTTTATCAGTGTGCTGGTTGTTTGTCGTCAGGCATTGGCACATGCAGCATAAGGCGCTGTATAACTATCGATGCAGGCATTATCCGATTTAGTAGAACTGCTATTTTAATGCAAGGAGTGGTGCGGTTAATTTGCCATTCAAAATTTTCGACCGGCTAAAATATTTTTTATCTGCACCATAAATAAACAGGCAGGTGCCGTTTTTGATTGTATTAATAATGGGCTTATGCAGTTTTTCGGGTATGGCCGGGCAGCCCTGGCTGCGGCCGAGATAACCCTGGGCCCGGATGATTTGCTCATTGACGTAAGGCGCCCCGTGAATGACAATATCACGGTCAAATGCTTTATCATTAATACCCGGCTCTACACCCTGCAATTGAAGGGAATAGCCGTGTTTGCCCTGGTAAGTATTTAGCGTGGTGTAAAAACCCAGGCTGCTTTTATAACTCTGGGGTATATTGGAAAAACTCATAGCCATTTGTTTGCCCGAGTTCATGCCGTGTGCTACAAAAGTGTTGAATAAGAGTTTGTACTTAGTAATATCGATGATGTACAGTCGTTTTAAATATGAGGGCTTGCTAAAGTCGATGATAGAGATAATATTGTCATTGTTGATGTTGCCTGTTTCTTTTAAAGTATTAAATCCTGCAAGGGCATAGTCGAATACCTGCCTGCTTAATCCATAACTACCCAGCCTGAGGCTGTCGTATATCGATACAGGCGTATTGTCGTCATTGTTTATAATGCACGTAGTATCTGCAAAATGGAATGTAGGGCTAATGCTGGTAGCAATACTGCTATGCTGATGCTCCCATTCGCTTTTGGCAAACACAAAAGGCAGGTGCAATAAAAAAATAAATACTGAGGTAAAAAAAAGATATACTTTTTTTAATACATGGTTCTTCACTGTCATGGATAGCTGCTTTTCTCTTTGGGAGGGCAAAGATACGCCGCTATGCTTTCAGGGTAAGCCGTAGTAAACTGTTAAAATTCCATTTGCCTGTAAATGAGGCAGATAGGGTTAAAAATATTTTGGCTTAGTTTACTTCGAGCCCCCAGTCTTTACCTTTTTCGGTAGCCGGTACACCAGTGGTAATCCACTTGGGTGCTTTTTCGCCTTTCAGTAACCAGTCGAAAAATTGTTGCTCTCTTACCTGTATATCTTTCCTGTTGCGTCGTTCCACCAGGTTATGTGCTTCACCGTTATAATTGAGCATCCACACGGGCTTTCCCAGTCGGCGCAGGCCTGTAAATAATTCAATACCCTGGTACCACGGTACAGCGCCATCAGCATCGTTGTGCATAATCACAAGTGGTGTTTGCACTTTGGGTAAATAAAAGAGGGGGGAGTTCTCTATGTATAACTGTTGTTTTTCCCAAAGTGTGGCACCGATGCGGCTTTGAGATTTTTCGTATTGAAATTGCCGGTTGAGGCCGCTTTCCCAGCGTATACCGCCATAAGCGCTGGTCATATTGGCAACAGGTGCGCCAGCCCATGCGGCTTTAAACAGGTTGGTTCGGGTAATGATATATGCCGTTTGATAACCGCCCCAGCTTTGGCCCTGCAGGCCGGTTTTGGTACTGTCGATAAAGCCCTGCTTTATTAAAGCCCTGGCACCGCTCACTATATAATCGTAAGCACTTTTTCCGGGGTATCCATTGCTGTAAGCAATATCTGGTGCCAGCACCACGTAACCACGGCTAACAAAAAATGAAATGTTCAGCCGGCTTGGGGTGGGGGCAGGTGCAATATAATTGTACAGGCCATCACTTAGCTTTTCGTAAAAATAACAGATGAGGGGATATTTTTTCCTGGGGTCAAAGTCTTCGGGCTTATACACAATACCCTGGGTTTCTTTACCATTGTAGGTTTTCCATTTAAACAATTCTGCCGTGCCCCAGTTGTAATCTTTTTGTTGGGGATTTATATCCGAAAGCCGGGTGTTATTATAAAAGAAACTGCTGCCATAATATAAATCCGGTGCATTGTTATAGTCTTCCATCGAATAGATGTATAAGCCGGTATCCTTTGCCTGCACAACACCCGTAAAGTTTTTGGGATGCAAAAGACTGAAGTTTTCAGTGTTTTGCAGCCATGATTCCGGCAGCTTATTACAGGTGAGGCATAGGGGCATCAGGCCTGCCTGTTTGGTTGTTTTACTAAAAAAACGAAATAGCAGGGTTTGGTCTGTTTTTAAAAAACGTTCTTCCCTGTTGGTACGTATATACCTAACCGTGATATCATTTTTTCTGCCAAAAACTTCAAACGGCCTGGAAATATCTTCGCCAGACTGTGGGTTGATTTTCCAAAAGTCAAACTGGTCATACACATACAAGGCGCTGTCGCCTTCGTGCCAGCCCATAGTGCCGTAGGGCCTTGGCATATCCGGTACATCATTCTCTTCATCATATAGGGGTACCGGTATTTTTTTACTCACATTCCTGGTTATTCCTGTAGCTGTTTCGTAAGTAAAATAATGTTTCTGCTTGCTATCATACCAGTACACATACCTGCCTGCCGGCGAAGCTGCTGCATTAGCATACAAGCCGGTAAATACTTTTTTTATCGCTCCGGTATGCACATCAATAATACTGGCATCGGTTTTAATACGGCCCTCCCATTGCAAATCAACCCGGTAAGCTTTATTGCTTTCTGCAAGTACCCATCCTGCATTGCCTTCATCTGCAAGTGTAATTTCTTCGTTGTCTGTATCACCCAGTTGTAACAGTTTTTTTGAAGATAAATGATACACCGCAGTGTAGCTTTTTTTAAGTGTTGCATCCAGGTTTTTGAGTTGCTGTGTTTGCAGGTAATCGTCTTTATAGTGCCAGATATCCAGCCTGGCGGTTTCAAATTCTACTATGCTGGTATCTTTTGGCGCCTTGATAGGGGCATTGCCAAAAAATAATTTTGTACAGTCTTTACTGAATTGTGTTTTGCCATGTTCACTAACGGTAAAGCCTAATTTCATGCCCGTTGTATTTTTATCGGCAATTAGTATAGCACTGTCTGTACCGGGTTTAAAATACCAGAGTTTATAAAATTTTTGCAGGGCTTTTTCGCTGCTGTCTCTTTCGGCTATAAAGGCCACCTGGTTGCCTGTTTCATCAAAACTGTAATTACCTGCATCGTTGAAGCCTTTCAGTACTGTATCGGTTTTTGCGGCATCGATTGTATACAGTAATACAAGCGCCTGGCTTAAACTGTCTTTATTTTTTTTACTGGTTTCAAGCAATAGTTTGGTGCCCGATTTATCAAAATGATATTCATTAACAAGGTCAAATTTAGTTTCTGCACCGGTATACAGGTTTTTGAATACGAGTTGTGTGCCTTCGGTTTTTCCACCCGGGGGGCTGTCGTCGCCATCTGCGTCTGTTTCGGCATCTCTGCCTTCTTTGATAATTTTTGTGGCTGCCCTGTTGATGATTTCGGCAAGTTCTTCTTTGCTGATATTTCCTTTTATAGAGTCGATAGATTTTTTAATGATGGAGTCGGCCAGTTTTACCAACTGATCATTTTTTATTTTTGCCGAGTCAACAATCGCTTTCTTTTTACTGGTATCCGGCAGGGGCTTTTCTAAATGGATGGCCACAATGCCTTTTCCTTTTTCCGGTGTTTTAAAGTTTTTTACCCTTGCTATTGTATAGATACTGTCTTTACCCAGCTCCATAATGCCTAAAGAATCTTTGGGCATTTCATCAGCCTTTTTCTTTTTGATTTTTGCCTGCCGGGTATCTGCAAAAGGGGCTTTAATTTTAAAAACAACATAGCGGCTGTCTTGTGTAATTACGGCGGCGTACCCACGGGGTATTGTTTTCTTGTACCTCGTTTGAGGGTTTTGTATTACCAGTTCGCCATCGCCTTCCTGCGGACTAACGGTGTATACTACGTACTGGCCATTGTTGCTGATATGCCTTTCCGAAATACTTTTCCAGTTGTCGTACACGGAATGGTCGAGCGGCTTTTTTTGTGCAACAGTATTCAAACTGGCGAATACCAGCAGTGGTAATACAATTTTCTTCATCGCAATAATTTTGTTAGAGTGTGTACAAGGAGCAAAATGCTGCTTATTCAAAAATGCATCTGTAATATTAATGCATCCCTTTTACAGCCATCTCAAAAATTTGATGAACGCCTGTTTTCAGTTATAAAAGTTTTGCTGTTAAAGTGCTTCATCCACAAATCCCCATTCTTGCTGCAGGTGGTTAAGCTGTGCCGGTTGTAGCCTGGGTGTATCATAATGCCCGGCAATAGTTTTTTGGCGGAAGGCTTCGTATAAGCTTACGGCACAGGCTACAGAAATATTAAGCGATTGTATTATGCCAACCTGCGGAATAATAAAATTGCCATCGGCAAGCTGGATGATATCGCTGCTTACGCCACTATGTTCGTTGCCAAATACAAGGGCAACCGGCTCGGTAAGATTGAGCCGGTGCAGGCTCACCGCATCACTGCTAAGGTGGGTGGTATAAATTTTTGAATAAGTTTTTCTCAGGTCGGCAAAGCATTGTTCAGCATCAGTATATTGATGTATGGTAAGCCACTTTGCAGCGCTGGAAGAGCTTTTGGCACCCCATTTTTTGTGGGGTGGTATCCGGTTGTTGAGGATATAAATATCCTGTATGCCTACGGCATCGCATGTACGCATTACGGCGGATATATTATGTGGGTCAAATACATTTTCCAGCACAACGGTAAGGTCGGGCTGACGCTTATTTAATACAGTTGTAAGGCGAAGGTGGCGTTCAGGGGTCATTATATAAAATTGTAATAGGCTTGGGCGCAAAGATATTGTACAATGTAATTAATGTTAGCCTGCCTTAAAAGGTGCCTTTATGTTATACATGGGTGCAAATAAAAAGCGGAATACCCTTGTATTCCGCTTTTATACATATAGAGGTAATAATTATTTACCGCCGTCCAGTAAAATCTGGAAGCCCACTTTTACACCAAACTCTTTAGAAGCTGGTACACCTTTAGGCTTTTGCTGACCATAAGCCAGTACTGTTTCCAGGGCTACATTTTTGTTCAGGAAAAATGAAGGACCTGCAGCAATTTCCCATTGAGTTGAGCTAAGCGATGCTGCACCAGAGCCTGGCTTTACACTACCAAAGCCAAACGAACCGTTTGCAAAAAGTTTTGCATTGGTACCCAGTGGCAAAAAGTAGTAACGTACAAAAGGAGCAGCAGCAAAAGCAGAAAAACCGCCTGTTGCAGAAGTAAAGCCAACACCTGCACCAACAGCGATGTTGTCGGCTACAAAATAACCAGCATTAGGGTTAATGTTAAAAGAACTTACAGATGCTGAAGCACCACCTGCTTTTGAAGAAGAAAAACCGGCATTACCGCCAACTAACCATCTTCCTTTTTCGGTTTGTGCACTGGCTGAAAATGCAATAGCCAGCACGGCTAAACTCATGACTAATTTTTTCATTGTTTACTGATTTGGTTAAATAATGGGCGCAAATGTAGGGATATGTTTAGAAAATATCAAAGGAATAGATTTTTTTTCAAGAAAATTTTAACATATACTTAGCCGCTATTAAAACACCCAGGCTATGCGGCAACCTGCCGTTTGAAAGTTTTTGCGGTAGTGGAACATCTCATACCTGGCAGAAACGTCGATACGCTTTTTTTGATGGATGATAAAAGTATAACCGGCCTGTGGAGTATACGAAAAGGAACTGCCTTTTATGCCAAATGTAGATAGTGCTGCTATTTCGCCGCCGCCCCCTGCAATGCCCAGCCCGGCCTGGGCAGCAAGGTAAAACTGCCTGTATACATAATATTTTGCCCCGGTTCGTACTGCCGTCATTTTAATAGCTGGCGGCTTATCGCCATTCAGCAGCGAATAGCCGAGGTAGTGATCATGCCCTGCAAAAACTAATACATGCATTTTTTCGGTAACAGGGTATTCGGCCTGCATACTCACGCCAATGCCTGTGCCCCAAAATACGGCCAGGTCGTAAGTGCCCACATAGCCAATATTGGCGCCGGCACTCAGTAGTACCTTCTTTGTGTTTTGTGCATTGCCGGTGTTTGTACAGCAGGTAAGCAGCAGCAGGTATGTAAATAGTCGTTTCATCCGTTTTAAGTTATAAACGCTGCACACAATTGGTTAAGTGTACCGGGTAGTAGAAAGTAAACAGCCGTTTCCGGCCGGGTTTAAGCTTCATGCAGGAATGGGTAGCGATAATCTGTAACCGGCACAAAAGTTTCTTTAATGGTTCTGGCGCTAAGCCAGCGGTAAAGGTTGAGCATGGCTCCGGCTTTATCGTTGGTGCCGCTTGCCCTGGCCCCGCCAAAAGGCTGCTGGCCTACCACGGCACCTGTTGGCTTATCGTTGATATAAAAATTACCGGCACTATGGCGTAGTTTATTTACGGCTGTTTCTACTGCGTTTCGGTCTTTGGCAATGATGGCGCCGGTAAGCGCATAGGCCGAAGTGTTATCTACAAGTTTTAAGGTGTCGTCAAATTTGTTTTCATCGTAGATATATACGGTAAGTACGGGCCCAAAAATTTCTTCACACATAGTGGTATAGTGTGGGTCGGTGGCTTCAATTACAGTAGGCTCAATAAAATAACCGCTGGTTTTATCGCATTTGCCGCCCACCCAAATTTTGGCACCACTGTTTTTTTTACGGGCGGCTTTGATGTAGTTTTCTATTTTGTCAAAACTTTTTTCATCAATAACGGCATTGATAAAATTGCTGAAATCTTCCACTGTACCCATTTTCATGGTTTTCACTTCGGCAACCAGTTTCTTTTTTACTTCGGCCGCAAGGTTAGAAGGGATATAGGCTCTTGATGCTGCACTGCATTTTTGTCCCTGGTATTCAAACGCACCACGGGCAAGGGCCGCTACCACCACATCGGGATCGGCGCTTTTATGCGCCAGCACAAAATCTTTACCGCCTGTTTCCCCTACAATGCGTGGGTAAGATTTATACTGCCCGATATTGTTGCCGATGGTTTTCCAGATATGGTTGAACACGCCTGTACTACCGGTAAAGTGTATGCCTGCAAAATCAGGATGGGTAAAACAAATATCACCAAGCAGAGCACCATCTACATAAATGAGGTTGATAACTCCATCCGGCAGGCCGGCTTCTTTGAGGATACGCATAAAAAGCTGTGCACTGTATATCTGTGTGTGTGCCGGTTTCCATACCACTACATTGCCGCACAGGGCTGCACTGGTGGGCAGGTTTCCACCGATGGCAGTAAAGTTAAAAGGGGTGATGGCCAGCACAAAACCTTCCAGCGGCCGGTATTCCATACGGTTTTGTACGCCGGGGCTGCTGATGGGCTGCTGCCGGTATATTTCGCTTAAAAAATGCACATTAAACCTAAGGAAGTCTATCAGTTCGCAGGCGCTGTCAATTTCGGCCTGGTAGCAGTTTTTACTTTGGCCCAGCATGGTGGCGCCATTCATGTACGGCCTGTATTTGGTGGCAATTAAATCGGCTGCTTTTAAAAAAATATTGGCCCTGTTTTCCCAGCTCAGCGCTGCCCATTTGTCTTTGGCTTTTAACGCAGCAGTGATGGCTTTTTTAACATGCGTACCATCGCCTTCGTGATAATGTCCTAAGATATGTTGATGCTCATGTGGTGGATGTAAGGCAAACTTTTTCCCGGTTCGTACTTCGTCTGCGCCAATATACATAGGCACATCCGTTACCTGGCTTTTTAATTCAGCCAGTACTTCTTTTAATCTTTTCTTTTCTGCACTGCCGGGTGCATATCCCAGTACCGGCTCATTGGCAGGCAGGGGATAATAAAAATCGCCGAAGTTCATGGTAACTGTTTTTGATGTTTAGTATTGTGTGTGCATCAACCTGTTTAGTAAGACCAGGGTGTTGGGTTCAACTGTTGCAGTGTGTAACATCTGAATTGCTCCGGCCACAGGCCAAAAAGGTTTTTTACAAAAACATAGGTATCATACCGAAGCCACCGGGCATTGGTAAGTATTTCAATAATCCGGGCATCGCCGTAAAACCGCCTTGCCTGCCTGTTATCGTCTACATCGCCTCTTTCAAATACCCGTTCAATTACAAAGCCGGCCTTTTTTTGTTAATCAATGCTATCAAAATGTACATCTCAAAAAATCCGGGTTTGAAGTATCGGTTTTGCTATTGTCATTACTTAAAGGTAGCAATTATGGCTAACTATGCTTCAGCCTCCTTTTCACTCATCAGGTAGGCTTTTATAAAGCCGTCCAATTCGCCATCCATTACCGGCTGTATATTGCCCACTTCAAAATCGGTGCGGTGGTCTTTAATCATTTTGTAGGGGTGAAACACATAGCTGCGTATCTGGCTGCCCCATTCAATTTTTTTCTTTTTGGCATTATTGGCATCCTTTATTTCGTTGCGTTTTTGCAGTTCCATTTCGTACAGGCGGCTTTTCAGCATCGTCATGGCTTTTTCACGGTTGCCGAGTTGGCTGCGTTCGGTTTGGCATACTACGGTAATGCCGGTAGGTATATGGGTAAGAAAAACTTTTGTTTCTACTTTATTTACATTCTGGCCACCGGCGCCACCGCTGCGTGCCGTTTCCATTTTTACATCGGCATCTTTGATGTCGATATCAATACTGTCGTCAACCAACGGGTACACATATACGCTGGCAAACGAAGTATGCCTTCTTGCATTGCTGTCAAAAGGGGAGATGCGTACCAGCCGGTGTACACCGTTTTCGGCTTTTAAAAAACCGTAGGCAAAGGGGCCGTCAAATTGAAAAGTGCAGGTTTTTATACCGGCACCATCACCATCCTGCCAGTCCACTTCGGTTACTTTCCAGCCCTGCTTTTCGCCATACATGCGGTACATACGGGAAAGCATCTGTGCCCAGTCCTGGCTCTCGGTACCCCCGGCGCCACTATTGATTTGCAGTACGGCAGGCAGTTCGTCTTCAGGCTGGTTCAGGGTGCTTTTAAATTCGGCATCCTCTATTTGCTGGATGGCATGCTCCCAGGCTGCTTTTGTTTCTTCCTCGGTAGCATCGCCGCCTTTCCAGAAATCAAATAGTACGGCAAAGTCTTCTACCGCCGTTTCAGTGGCGTTGTAAAGGCTTACCCAGTATTCGTTGTTTTTGATTTCTTTTAAAATGGCGGTGGCCCGGGCATTATCATCCCAAAAGCCGGGGCTTAAAGAAAGCTGTTTATCTTCTGCTATTTTGTTTTGACGGTTAGCGACGTCAAAGAAACCTCCTCAGGACGAGAACACGGTCCCTTATATCTTTTAATTGCTCTGTTGTCATGGGTGCAAATGTAATGGAATCGTTTAAAATAAATAAACAGGTGCGGTTTTGGCTGTACACTTACTGGTTAAAACCATTATTTTTTTTGATCGGCCTTTACCACTCAATACTCCCCTGTATCTTTACCGGCAATATTTACAGTATGGAAATAAAAACTTTATTTGAACAGGCAGTTGCTGCCAGCAAAACGCTGGCGCAAAAACCGGATAATGCCACTTTGTTAAAGCTGTATTCGCTGTATAAGCAGGCTACCGAAGGGGATGCCGGCGGCGATGCACCATCTAATCCATTCGATTTTGTGGCTGCAGCCAAATACAATGCCTGGCAGGAACAAAAGGGTAAAACTGCCGATGCTGCCATGCAGGAATATGTGGATTTGGTCAATAGTCTGAAAGGCTGATGTTTGAAGTGACTGACTCATTTTTTTAACTGCTGCAATAGCATTGCGGCATAATCTCAAATAAATGCCTTCCGGTAAAAACGCTGCTATAGGTTTTATTTTTTTTACACTGCTTATTGATGTTATCGGCCTGGGGATAATTATCCCTGTAATGCCCGGGTTAATTACCCAACTTAAAGGGGTGGATGTTTCCGAAGCCTCTAAATACGGCAGCTTCCTCACTTTTGCTTTTGCCTTCATGCAGTTTTTATGTGCCTCATTTATCGGCAGCCTTAGCGATAAATATGGCCGCCGGCCGGTGTTGTTGTTTTCCCTTTTTTGTTTTGGTATCGATTATTTGTTTATGGCGGTGGCGCCAACCTATTTTTTGCTTTTTTTTGGGCCCCCCCATTGCCGTGTAGCGGGTGCGAGTAAAAATAACCGCCTTTCGTTTTTTGACCGTTTCCACCTGGG
>CALMYJ010000021.1 GCA_937873715.1 uncultured Chitinophagaceae bacterium | reverse complement strand
AAATGATGAACTGATTGTAACAGACGAAGAAGGAGAACTTTTTGAATACAACCCAGGCAACAAGGAAAGCCAGCGTATACAGGAAACGCTTTTCCACGAAAAGCAAACCATTATTGAAAACTGCCTTTTCGGAGTGGACATCAATTCCAACTCGGTAAAAATTTGCCGTTTGCGTTTGTGGATTGAGCTATTAAAAAGTGCTTATTACAAAACCTATAAGGTTTCAGAAAACCTTATAGGTTTAAACGAACTGGAAACGCTTCCGAATATTGACATCAATATAAAATGCGGAAACTCTTTGGTGAGCCGTTTTGCCATTGATGCCGACCTGAAACAAGCCTTGAAAAAAAGCAAGTGGACCATTGACAGCTACCGAATAGCCGTTGATACTTACCGAAACGCTGAAAGCAAGGAACAAAAAAGAGAAATGGAACGGCTGATTGCCGATATTAAATCGGATTTCAGAAGTGAAATTTCGTTGAACGACCCGAAAGTAAAGAAGCTGCGCAAACTATCGGGCGACTTGTATCAAATGACCAACCAAGGGCAATTGTTTGAAATGAGCAAAAAGGAAGAAGCCGATTGGAGCAAGAAAGTAACGCAACTTTCAGAAGAAACTAAAAAGCTTGAAGCCGAAATTGAAGCAATAAAAGCCAATAAGATTTTTGAAAACGCTTTTGAATGGCGTTTTGAATTTCCTGAAGTGCTGAATGATGATGGCGATTTTGTGGGCTTTGATGTGGTTATTGGTAATCCGCCTTACTTAACAGGTTCTTCGTTTAAAGAATATCAGAGTTTTTTCAACACCACCTATACAACTGCGGAATATCAATTAGACTTATACACTTTTTTCATCGAGTTGTCAAATGGAATACTAAAACCAAAAGGGGTTATTTCTCTAATTACACCAAATTCTTGGTTAAAAAATTTAAGAATGGCAAAAACAAGAAAATTTGTTCTTGATAAATTTGATGTTAAAGCACTAAATCCAAATATCGCAAAAGCGTTTGACGAAGCTTCAGTTGATACTCTCATTTTTATTGCAATTAAGCACAAAAGCGAAGATAATTCTCTTGATATTTTTGATTTCAATTCATCAAAAAACTCTTTTATAAAAAATTCAATTTATCAAAACAGATTTTTAGAAAACGACAATTTAGTGTTTGATGTCGAAGTTGATGAATCAGTTTTGCCAATCTTGAAAAAAATCAGAAGTAACAGCAATATTCTTGAAGATAAATTTGAAATTACTAGAGGAGTAAATCCATACGATAAATACAGAGGGCAAACAGAAGAAGTTATTAAGACAAGAGCTTATCATTCATCAATCCAAAAAGACGACACATTTGTTCCTGAACTCAAAGGCAAACACGTTTCAACATTTCAATACAAATGGGACAACAAACATTATATAAGTTACGGAAGTTGGTTAGCTGCTCCTAGAGAGCCGAAATTCTTTAAAGGCTCAAGATTAGTGTTTCGTGAAATTATCGGGGAACGTTTTGTTTGTGCTGTAATTGAGGAAGATTTTATTATAGACCGTAGTTTATATATCGCACTTCCTAAAGATGAAAATATTGATGTCTATTATGTTTTAGGAGTATTATGCTCAAAATTGCTTGTGTGGTTGTTTAAGTATGAAAAAAATGAATTTGATGATTTATTCCCGAAAATTAGACTTGAAGAATTCAAAAAATTACCAATTCCAAATTGCAGTATTGATAAATCAATAAGCAAGTTGTCAAAAGAAATTTCAATGCTTAAACTGCAAGGCAAGAACACAAGCAAAGAAGAAAATCAAATAGACCAATTGGTTTACCAACTTTACGGCTTGACGGAAGATGAAATAAAAATTATTGAAGGAAATGGTTAAAACCATTCAACATTATCGTTTATAATGCCATAGCCCAAGTTTAAACCTTGAGCTATGGTAGGGAATCATAAAGCCAAAACGTTTCAACGGTTTTTATATCTTATGAATTAACGGAAGAGATAAAATTTGTGGAGGGAAATGGATAAATCCATTAAAATATTATCGTTTACGACTCATAGCCCACGGTTTAAACCGTGGGCTATGAGTATGTGGGAAATAACACAAAACCGTTTTAACGGTTTTTATATGTTACGAATTGATGGTTAATGAAATTAAAATTGTTGAAGGAAATGGTTGAGATCATTTATATAATTTTATTACAATTTCATAGCCCACAAATTAATTCGGGGGCTATGTGAATATGAAAATAAAACCGTTGTAACGGGTTAACCACCATAAATGAAAATTCATTTTTGTCAATTATGCCACATTCATTCAATAAAATTTGGATACACGCCATTTGGGCAACCAAAGAAAGAATACCATTGATTCATCAACGCATTGAACAAAAGCTATATCAATTTATTGCCGGGCAATTAAGAGAACAAGGTTGCCCTGTAAGAATCGTTAATGGTATGCCCGATCACATTCATTGCTTGTTTTTGCTTAGCCCGCAAAAATCAATAGCAGAAGTAATTAAACAGATTAAAGGAAGTAGTTCACATTTTGTAAATCAGGCTAATCTCATTTCAGAAAAATTCTCCTGGCAAACGGGATATGCCGCCTATTCAGTTTCCGAATCAGGTGTTGAAAAAGTTTTTGAATACATTAAAAATCAGAAATCACACCACCAGAAGAAAGTATTTCAACAGGAGTATGATGAGTTTATAAAATTATATGGCCTTGAAAACAAATAAAAATTGCTTAAACCAAATAGACGAATTGTTTTACCAGCTTTACGACTTGATGGAAGATGAAATAAAAATAATTCAATCGTAATTCAACTAATCCTATAAGCTCTGCCACCGGCCCGGTACAGCGCTGTAAGACCCTATAGGTTTACAGGCATTGCGGTTGAGGCGGCTGCCTCAAAAATTGCTCCATCTGCCAATGGATGTAGATGAACGAACCAGGCCATCCCTGCCCTTGTTTAAAATTAATCATTAGCTTTAAAGAAAGGTTCAAAAATGTGTTTGGCGCAGATGGAGAAGAAGAGGGGTGGTATTGGGCATTTATATTAAAAAATCCTGCCACTCATATAATTCACCACTATTCCTTAATGTAAGAACCTATATTTTTGTGCCATGCATTACCGGAACATCCTGCTTCCAGCAATTTTACTGATTACATATACTGCGGCTGCCCAGCAAAAATGGGATTTAAAGCAGTGTGTGGAATATGCTCTTGCGAATAATATTTCCATTAAGCAATCGGAAGTACAGGAGCAGTTAGCCGGCCTGCAGGTAAGGCAAAATAAGCTGAGCCAGTATCCTACGCTGAATTTTTCGGGTGGTACCTCGTACAGCAGTGGCCGCAACCAGGATCCCACCACGTTTAGCCTTATCACCGAAGGATTTGTGTCGGCCAACATGCAGTTGCAGTCCAGCGCACAAATTTTTAATTTTTTTAGCAGGCGCAATACTATACTGGCCAGCGAATGGCAACTAATGGCCAATAAAGCCGGTACCGAAAAGTTGCGCAACGATATAGCCCTTGCCGTGGCCAATGCATACCTGCAGGCGCTGCTGGCGGGTGAGCAGGAAAAAATTGCCGCCGTGCAGTTAGAGCAAAGCAAAGTACAGTTAGATAATACCCGTAAACTGGTTAATGCCGGATCGCTGCCCGAGCTGAATGCCGCCGAACTGGAAGCGCAGGTGGCCAGGGACAGTGCCAGTTATGTAACCGCCAAAGGAAATACCATACAGGCAATACTTTCGCTGAAAGCGTTTATGACAGTTGATGCGGCCGAACCTTTTGAGATTGCGGCACCGCCGGTAGAATTAATACCTATAGAAAAAATTGGCGCCCTGCAGCCGGAAGCCGTGTATGCGCTGGCGCTGGCCAACCTGCCACAGCAACGGGTAAACGATTATAACCTGAAAGCAGCTCAATACAATGCCAGTGCGGCAAGGGCAGCTATGTTACCAACGCTGAGCGGTTTTGGCAGTTTGAGTTCGGCCTTCAACAGCAGGGCAATGGAAATTAACGGCAGCAGCCAGGTAAATGCACCTTTGGGTAAGGTAAATGTTTCCGGTACGGAGTATGATGTATTTCCGCTGCAGCCTTTTACCGTATATAATTACAGCAAGCCCGGTTTTTTCGACCAGATGAACCAATACTTCAGCCCGCCCATGGGGCGAAGTATCAGTGGCCCAATCTTTCGGGCCGGCCATCCCCGTAGGGCCTGGGAGCGTAGTAAACTTTCCATGAAAAATATTGAGTTGCAAAAAACCGCCGATAACCTGCAACTGAAGCAGGATATTTACCAGGCATATAATGCTGCAATGGTGGCACTGGAAAGATTTAATGCCAGTAAAAAAATCGTAGAAACATCGCAGCGTACGTACGATTTTGCACAAAAGCGTTATAGTGTGGGCATGCTCACCACGCTGGAACTGATCACCAACCAGAATAACCTCTTCAGGGCAAAGCTGGAGTATGTGCTCAACCAGTTTGATTATGTGTTTAAAATGAAAGTGCTGGAATTTTATAAAGGCCAGGGGCTAAAATTATAATACCGGTTTAAAAAATACTTACAACATATTGCTATGAGCAAAACAGTTAAATGGATATTAATCAGCAGCGTGGCACTGGTAGTGCTACTGGTGGTATTAAAAGCGGCAGGCGCATTTGGGAAAGACGAGGGGTTAAAAGTTACTGCCGAAAAAGCAGAGCGCCGCACCATTACCGAAACCGTAAATGCCAGTGGTAAAATTTACCCGGAAATAGAAGTAAAGGTAAGCCCCGATATCAGCGGTGAAATTACTGAGCTGAATGTGCAGGAAGGGGATACGGTAAAAAAAGGCCAGGTGCTGGCCCGTATTTATGCCGATTTGTACAGCCTGCAGGCCAACCAGGCTGCCAGTGGCGTAGCACAAAGCCAGGCGCAGGTAGCCAACTCACAGGCAGGCATCAACGCTTTGGAAGCACAATTGGAGCAGGCCGAAAAAATATACAACATGCAAAAGCAGTTGTTTGATGAAAAAGTAATCAGCCGCAATGAATTTATTACTGCCGAAGCCGGCTACAAATCGGCATTGGCCAATTTTAAAGCTGCAAAGCAATCCATCGAAGGCGGTAAGGCTGCTGTGGATGGTGCAAGGGCTAATTTTTCAAGAGCACAAAAAGATTTAAGCCGTACTGTAATTGTTGCACCCATGGATGGTGTGGTAAGTTTGCTTAGTGTAAAAAAAGGCGAAAAAGTAGCGGGCAACAGCTTTACACTGGGTACCGAAATGTTGCGTATTGCCGATATGTCGAAAATAGAAATAAGGGTAGATGTTGGCGAAAGTGATATACCTAAAGTACACCTCGGCGATAGTGCTATTGTAACCGTGGATGCTTATACCGACAGGAAATTTAAGGGTATTGTAACGCAGATAGCCAGCAGTAATAACGGTGCTGCCACGCAAAGCACACTCGCTAATACCTCTACGGATGTAACTAACTACAAAGTGTATGTGCGGATATTACCCGAAACCTACAGTGATTTGCTGGGTGGTAAAACATTTCCCTTCCGCCCCGGTATGAGCGCCAGTGCTGATATACAAACCAATACCCATAAAGATGTATTGAGTGTGCCTATTAATGCGGTTACAACGAGGGAACGTGCCGACAGCCTTAAAACTGCCGGAACAGATGATGACCTTGATGTAGTGGTATTTGTGCTGGATGAAAAAGAAGGTACCATCAAAAAAGTAAAAGTGAATACTGCCATACAGGACATCAACTATATTGAAATCACCGAAGGCCTTAAAGAAAATGAAATGGTGATTACCGGCCCTTATGATGTGGTGAGCAAAACCCTCAAAGAAAAAGATAAAGTGAAAGTGGTGGAAAAGAAGGATTTGTTTGATAAAAAGTAGTGATTGGCTTGTGTATGTTATGCTTAACTAAAGTTCAATACTTCTGCATATAGTATCTCTGTAAATGAAGTAACTTTAATTATTAAAGTAACTTTTATGTCTAAAAACGAACTAAAAGAAGAAATAAGTAAAGTGCTTGACAATTTTTCTGATACGGCTTTATCGGAACTATTAGATTTTTTAAAAGAATTAGATGCTAAAAAGCAATACTCACTTGCTTCTAATAATTTGCTTCAGAAGATATTGCAGGAGGACAAAGTATTATTATCCAAGCTTGCTCAATGATTTCCTTAAAAGAGGCTACGGTTATTCATGAAATTTTAATCGACAATTTTGGTGGGTTGCATGGTATAAGAGATTTTGGCAGCCTTGAATCTGCACTTAACCGACCATTGCAAAGTTTCGATAACCAGGAGTTATATCCCGGCGCTATAAATAAAGCTGCCGCATTGCTGGAGAGTATCCTGGTTAACCACCCGTTTATAGATGGCAATAAACGAACAGGATATACGCTTGTAAGGCTATTCCTGCTTAAAAACGAGATTGACATTAAAGCCACCCAGGAAGAAAAATATGATTTTATTATGAGTGTGGCCTCTGGTACCAGTAGTTTCAATAGCATAGTTGAATGGCTAACTAATCATGCAACTAAAAACAATTGATAATACAAACTGTAGTTGCTTTAAAGCAACGGCATCATTTGAGTAAATATTTCACTAACTTTATTCAAGTTTTTCACACGCCATTTTCCGCCAAAACCACTACGCTCACTAACGTGCCTGTTGACGTTTCCTGTTTGTGATCATTAAATACTATTGGTATGAAACGATGCTTTACCCGTTTGGTGTTTGCTGCATCATTTGCAATGTTATGCACCGCTTCATCAGCGCAAAACTCTTTGTTGTTAAACTTTGGGAGCAATAGCTGCACGCCCGGCTCATTTAATAATCCCGGCTTTACCATCATCAAAAATCCACTTACTGGTAACCCTGAAATATTATCCGACTGCAACATGCAGCCCCAGTTGAATAATTTCTTTGCTGTATTTATAGCCTACAATCCTAAAAACAATAAAGTGTATGTTGCCGATGTAAAAAGCTTTGCCGAAACTAAAATATGGGTATTGGATATTGGCCTGCCAGGCAATATAACTTGTCCTGCATCAATCCCGGTAACACCTACTTACACCTACGGCTATGTGTCCAATAATTTTGAGTTTGACAATAACGGCGATTTGTGGTCTATCTCCGATTACAATTACGAAACCGGCAGTTGCAACCTCGATAAGTTTGATGTAAATACAGGTGCAGTAATTAATACAAGAACACTGCAATTCCCCGAAGGCAATTTTCCTACCAGTGTGTATAGCGGTGATATTACTATCATACCCAATGGAAGGATGTTTGTTACTTTAGGGGATAGCCCTTCCCGTTTGTATGAGGTTAAAAACTATACCGGCACCAATACTGCTGTTGCAGAATACCTGGCCACTTTGCCTAAAGATTGTTTTGGTATTTCGTACCTCAACGGGGCTTTACAGGTTACCGGCCAGAACCTTTCTGCCTCCTGTTACTATTATGAATATGATATAGCCGCTGGTACACTAAGTGAAGAAAAAGTGTTTCAAAATGGCCAGTCGCCAATAGATAATTCCAGTTTTACCCCAACAGTAGGTACAGGTAAAAGTTTGGTAGGCTCCACCGTGGTTAACGAAAATACGGCCGACTTAACCTATCATGTGTATGTAGAAAATATTGGTAACGTTACTTTAAATAATATTAATGTAACGGAAGATTTGGAGGCAGCTTTTGGTGCCGGTAATGTTACTAATGTTGCTGTAAGTTTTATTCCCGCCTTCAACAATGGTGGGCTTTTGCTCAACCCGGATTATGATGGTGCTTTGCATAAGCAATTGCTTTTGCCGGCGCAAAACCTGCCCAACAATACCGCTGCCAACCAGGATTATTTTTTTAAAATCCAGGTGCAGTGCCGGGTTACCAATCTTGTAAAAGGAGTTACCTATTATAATAGTGCAATTGCTTCGGCCAATATTGGCGATGGCACACTGGCGCAGTTAAATATTGCTGATTCATCACTCAATGGCGGTGGCGATACACAGGTGGTAGATCCTAACCAGAACGCCGTTGCCGATGAGCCGGAGGAAAATATTCCTACGCCATACACTTTTACAGGCCCCCTTCCGGTAAGGTTTTTACAGGTGCAGGCAACCTTAACCAACAAAGTAACTGCAGTAATCGATTGGCGTGTAGCCACTCCTGTTATTAATGCGGCTGATTTTGAAGTGCAATACAGTACGGATGGCATCAATTGGAAAAAGGCAGGCCATTTGCTTATCACCAACAACAATAAAGGCAGCTACACTTTTACACACAACAATATTCCCGGCGCTACAAAATTGTATTATCGCATTAAGCAAACAGATAAAGACGGGCAGTTTATTTACAGCAGGGTAGTACTGCTAACGGTGGGTAATAGCCCAAATCATATTGTGGTATTTCCTAACCCTGCTGCCGGATACCTCTCTGTAAGTATGCCGGCAGTTAATGCCATTACTGTGGCAGAGCTGTATGATGCTGTGGGCCGTAAGCTGCATAGCCAGCGCATAAGCGCCTCCACCACGGATATTAATACAATGCATTTTCCCAATGGCACTTACCTGCTCCGTTTAATCTACGGAGCGGAGCAGTATATACAAAAAGTTGTTATCAGGCATTAAGGAAAAAGAGCTTCGGCTTTGGCTACACTTTCGGGTTTGCCCACATCCACCAGTTTATCGCCGGTATGATCATAACCATAAATGTGATGTGTTGCTGCAAGACTCAGGTAAGTATCCACCAGCGAAAATTTGCCCCGCTGGGGAATAAGGTCAAAAATTGTTGGCTCAAAAACCACTACACAACTATAGGCCATCGGCATTAAGCCGGGCTTGTCAATCGATATTCTTTTTTCGCCGGTACTGTTGTTCATCCAGCCACAAAGGCGATTATCAGTATCGAATAAAAAGTTACGGGAGCTTTTTCGATTTGTAATGCCAAACGAAATCAGTCCGCCCTTTTGCTGATGAAAAGCCAGCAGGTTATTGAGGTTGAGGTCGGTTAAAAAATCGGCATTAAGGGTAATAAAGGGTTGGTTGTTTTGAAGCAGGGATTTGGCTTTCAGTAATCCGCCTCCGGTTTCCAGCACTTCGGTTGTTTCATCGCTGATAACAATATTGCTCCCCCAGCCTTTGTTTTGCTGAACGGCTTCAATAATCTGTTCGGCAAAATGGTGTACATTGACCACCACATCGGTAATGCCGTATTGCTGTAAGTATTCAATATTGCGTTGCAGCAGCGATTTACCATTTACCAGTGCCAGCGCTTTGGGGTGTTTATCCGTCCAGGGTTTAAAGCGGGTGCCCAGGCCTGCGGCAAAAATCATGGCCTTGACAGCATTTATAGTTGATGGTTCATAGTTCATGATATGTTATTACATTGAAGCTCTCAGTTTGGTAATCATCTTGCATAAAATTTCATATTGCTCATAATACTTATTAAAATCTGCATCATTAATGTATTTTCTTGTATGTGAAATAAATCAACAGGATACAACTTCTATTGCGGAGCGTAAGGCTATTCCAGGAAATCTTTTGTATTCGGGCTTTGATTGCCCGGTACTTCCTTCTGCAATATTTAATACAACTGAATCAGCAGCTCTTTTCATTTGAGAATACAAGCTGTATAATGCTTCTCTTGGAAAGTTTTTTACCAAAATGTCAATTTCATTACTTAAGCGTAATGCAATTTGCCAAACTTTTAAGCCTTCGAATCTAAATGCCATGTTTCAAATAATATAATTATGCTGTTAGTAGCAAACCATCCACCATTAACCACGAACCATCAACCATCCACCGTCTTCCAGTTCTCTTTATTCAAATGTTTTAATTCCACTTTTACTTTAAACTTGTTTCTTAAATGCCTGGCTAAAGCTTCGGCAGCATACACACTGCGGTGCTGGCCACCGGTACAGCCAAAATTGATATCAAGATGTTTAAATCCTCTTTTGATATATTCTTCCACCGATACATCTACAAGGCTGTACACACCGTTGAGAAAATCAGGCATTTTTGTTTTTTGCTCAAGGAAATCTTTTACAGGCTTATCCTGTCCGCTCAGGTGTTTGTACGGATCAAACCTTCCCGGGTTCAAAATGCCCCTCATATCAAACACGTAGCCGCCACCGTTATCTGTTTCATCTTTTGGGTAGCCATTTTGTAAAAACGAAAAACTGTTAATCGTTACCACAAGTGGCGTATCAGTGCTGGCCTGTACCGGGGTAAACTCCTGTAGCACTTCATCGCTGGTGCATATTTCCAGCACTTTTTTAAACTCAGGCAATGCAATGCCCATGCTTTGATGTTGCACAAACCATTTAAGGTTTTGTAATGCAACGGGTATGCTGGTTAAAAAATGTGCTTTGCGTTCAAACAAACCACGAAATCCATAAGCACCCAACACCTGCAGCAGGCGGATAAGCACATAGCCGTTGTACTGGCTGCGGAATACCGTTTTATCTACCGGCTGCCCCAGCATCGTTTCAAATGCCTGCATATAATGTTCCAGCAATTCTTCTTTCCAGTCATCAGGCAGATTGGCCTTTGCCTGCCACAACAGCGATGCCACATCATATTGCGGTGCACCCTTCATGCCACCCTGGTAGTCGATAAAAAAAACTTTACCGGTATTATTTACAAGTATGTTCCTGCTTTGAAAATCACGGAACATAAAAAATTTATACTCTGTGTGCGACAGGTAATTGCTCAGCGCTTCAAAATCTTTAATCAGCTTTTGCTTATCATAAGGGCGGCGCAGGGCATCAAGAAAGTAATATTTAAAGTAGAGCAAATCGGCCATGATGGCTTCTTTGCCAAAGGCGCTGTTGGTCAGGCATTTTTTATAATCCAGGCCTTCATGCCCCAGTACCTGCATCCGGGCCAATGCTGCAAGGCTTTGTTTGTACAGGTTTTTGACCGGTTCTGTATATCCTTCTTTTTCCAACACATCTAACAACGCAGTGCTGCCAATATCTTCTTGTATGTATACATCCTTTGTTGTGTTGATATGCAGTACCTGCGGTGTATTAAATTGTTTATGGGTAAAATGTTTGGAGAAATAAAAAAAAGTTTCATTCTCCTTAATATTCGCACCATAGGTGGCAATATAATTTGCACTGTTAGTACGCAACCGGTAATAGTGGCGTTCACTTCCCGTTTGCGGCAGTTTTTCAATATCTGTTAATTGAGCCCCGCTAAAAGATGAAAAAATTTCCTGTATCTGTTCAATTGAAGGCGCCATCAGTAGGTAAATGATTTTTGCAAAAGTAGCTATAATTCATCTACTGCAGGGAAGATAAGGCAATGCAGCGCTTCACAAAAAATCAGCACTTATGCATTTTCAAAATAAGGCACTTCATCGTTGGGCTCAGCTTCTTTTTGCTGCCAGTACGCTAGTGTAACTACTTTGCCACCCGGCGTTTTAAGCAGCCTGCCGAAAATAGCATTGATGGTATTAAAAGTATAATCGGTAACACCTACGGTAAATGTTTCGGGCGCCGGTGGCGGAGGAGCAGCTTCTTCGCCGGGCTTTGGTGCAGCAGCTTTTGGTGCTGGTGTTGGTACAACAACAACTGTATAGCCGTTGTACTCTAAAATCTTTTTTAAAAATTCAACTCTTTCAGGAAGTGCATTTCTTTCCACTATGCCGCATTTAACGCCATCCAGTTCTTCAAACTCATGATTTTTATTAATCGCCATTACAGTATACTTATTGATACAATAAAATCAAACATCCAGCTTAGTACGCCGGCTAATACAATGCCTGCAATACAAATCCATAAACCAAAAGTAGTAGTTGCCGGTACTGCAATTTTTTCAACCGGCATTTCTTGCTTATCCATAAAGATGCAGCGTACCACACGTAAATAATAATACAGGGCTATTACCATATTTAATGCAGCAAATGCAATAAACAGATAACTGCCTTCAGCAGCACCGGCACTAATTAAAAACAGTTTGCCAAAAAAACCGGCAGCCGGTGGTATGCCTGCTAATGAAAAAAGTGCCAGCGCCATCGCCCAGCTTAAAAAAGGGTTGGTTTGGTAAAGGTTTTTATAGTCTTCTATTTTTTCCCTGCCGGTTTGTACTGCAATAGCATCGGCTACAGCAAAAGCCGCCAGGTTAGAAAATACATATACCAGTATAAAAAACACTACAGCCGAAATACCGGCTGCACTGCCATTGCTGATGCCCACTAGTATAAAGCCCACCTGTGCAATGGAAGAGAATGCCAGGAAGCGTTTTATGTTTTGCTGCCTTACTGCAAAGAGATTGCCTGTAAGCATAGTTATTGCAGATAGTGCTACAATCATGCTGTACCATACCTGCTGCATGGGTGCAAATACTTTATACAGTACCGCTAGCAGTACAAATGCAAAAGCGCCTTTGGATACCACCGACAAAAAAGAAGTGGTAGCAGTTGGCGCACCTTCGTACACATCTGCCGTCCATAAATGGAAAGGCACAATGGATAATTTAAAACCAAAAGCGGCGATTAAAAATATAAATGACAGTTTCTGCAGGTCACTACCATCCATCATTTGGTACAGCTCATTCAATTGCAGCGTGCCGGTAGTACCGTATACCAGCGATATGCCAAACAAGAGTATGCCCGATGAAAAGACAGAGCTCAATATCATTTTCATCGCCGCTTCGGATGAGCGCTTTTTATCTATATCAAAATTAGCTAAAGCTGCCACCGGTATGGTGGCCAGTTCAAGGCCAAGAAAAAACATCAGCAGGTTGCCTGCCGATAAAAGAAAAAACATGCCGAGCAGTGCCGATAACAGCAGTATAAAAAACTCGGCCAGGTGTTTTGTGGTTTTGAACCAGCTTGTAAATAACAAAGCAATAAGATATACGGCACCGGATAAAATGCTTTTTTGAACCGCAATAAGATTACCGGTATGGTACATGCCTGCAAATAACCATCCCTCTTCATTGTATAAAAAACTGGCAAGCAGGTTGCCCAGCAGCAACCATTGAATCAGCAGCAGCAGGTTTTTGTTGGCCATGCCTGCACCAATCTTTATAAAAAGCAGGATAAAGATGATAAGGGTTATCACCAGTTCGCTTTTCATCAGTATTAGTGTTTCCGTCATGCTGTGTTTATTTAACTGCCTGAATTTTTTGCATAATAATTTGTGAGCCGGGTGATACCAGTGTGTTGAGCCATTCCGGGGCAAGCCCCATAGCCAGTATGCCGGCAAGTAATACCAGGGCTGCCAGTTTTTCGTGCCAACCGGCATCGCTGAGTGCACTGGCCCCTGCCTTTAATGGCCCCATGGCTACTTTACCCACAGCTCTTAGTATATACACTGCCGTTACTACAATCGACAGGCAGGCTGCAACAGTGGCAATGCGGTGAAAGATGCCCGGCTGCTGCCAGGAGCCGGTAAACACCATCATTTCGGCGGCAAAGCCGCTGAGGCCCGGCAGGCCAAGCGAACAAAAGCCAACCAGGAACAAGACCGTACAAATAAAAGGCATGGACTTCATCAGTCCACCCATTGCGGCTACATCCCTGGTATGGGTGCGTTCGTATATCATACCGATAACCGCAAAAAACAGTGCGGTCATCAGCCCATGACTTACCATTTGCATTACCGCACCCGTTATAGCGGCCTGGGTAAGCATACCAATACCGAGCAGTACAAAGCCACAATGACTGATGGAGGAATAAGCATTGATGTATTTTAAATCCTGCTGCATCATAGTGGCAAAAGCGCCGTATATAATGGCGATAGCCGCCAGCAATATAATGTAGGGTGAATAGGCTTGTGCGGCATCGGGCATCAGGTAAGCTGCGGCACGCAGGCAGCCGTAGCCACCCAGCTTCATGGATATACCTGCCAGGAACATAGAGCCTGCTGTGGGTGCCGAAGAGTGGCCATCGGGCACCCAGGTATGAAAAGGAAACAAAGCTGTAAAGATGCCAAAGCCGATAAATAAAAAAGGGAAACAAAGCAACTGTACATCTTTTGCCAGCGGAGAGGCGGCAAGTATGGTAATGTCGAAAGTTTTAGCATCGCTGCCAAAATAAGCACCCAGCATACCTACTAACACCAACGCAGAGCCGCACATCAGCATAAGGGCAAGCTTGTTGGCAGCATACTCTTTTTTGCCGCTGCCCCAAATGCCAATGAGCAGGTACTTGGGTATTACCGCCAGCTCTAAAAAAAAGAACATAGAGAATAAATCAAGCGAAATAAAAAAGCCATAAGCGCCAAGGCTTAGCAGGATGAGCATGGCGTAAAACTCTTTCACCATTTTTTCAATTTTCCAGGATACCAGCACACCGGCAATCACTACAAATGCAGTAAGCAGTATCATGGCCATAGCGATGCCATCTATCCCAATATGAAAACTGATATTCCAGGCCGGGAACCAGCTATGATTTTGTTCAAAAAAAATGGCAGCAGTATTGCCTGCAGCTTTTTCGTGGTTAAATGCAAATAGCAGGATGATAGCTGCAACTAATTGTACAGCCGATCCGGCAAGTGCTGCAAGCCTTACCTGTTGGGTAGTACGGGCCAGCAGCACCAGCAATGCTGTGATAAACGGAATAAGAAGTAGTACAATTAAATTCATCTGCTTTGCTTATCGCTTTATTTCTGCCAATAGATATAAATAACGGCCAGTACAAGCACACCTGCTAAAAAATATATGGCATACTGCTGCACTTTACCCGATTGAATCACTTTAATTTTTTCTGAGGTGTTCAGGGTTGTTTCGCCGGTAGCATCCACTGCGCCATCCACCACATTTTTATCAAACCATGCTGCTGTTTTTCCAATAAGGTTGAACAGTATTTTTTGGGTAATAAACAGGTATAGTTCATCGATATAAAATTTGCGGTAAGCAGTTTTGTACAAGCCGCCCATCGTATTGCTTGCCTCCTGTGGTTTTGACGATTGCTTTTTAAAGAAATAAGCAGCAAGGCCGATACCTGCCACTGCCAGCAATACCGGTGCAATAGAAAATCCCAGGTGAAAGGCTGTGGGCAATTGTTTACCATCGGCACTTACATAATGCCCAAACGGTATAAAGCCGGCGGCCAATGCACCAGCGGCCAGCACTATTAAAGGCAGCATCATGGCAGCGCCACCTTCGCCATGATGGGCCCTGTGTGTTGTTGCAAATGGTTTGTTCCAGAAAATGCTAAAGTACAGCCGGAACATATAGAAAGCCGTAAGGCCAGATGTAACTAACGCTATAGTATACACTATTTTATGCTGTTGGTATGCTGCCAGTAAAATCTCTTCTTTACTAAAGAAGCCGGCAAATGGCGGTAGTCCTGCAATGGCAAGGCAGGCTATTAAGAAGGTTATATGTGTTATGGGTAATTGTTTTCTTAAGCCGCCCATGTCTTTCATCTCGTTACTATGTACATAATGTATTACGGCACCAGCGCCTAAAAACAACAAGGCTTTAAAAAGGGCATGGGTAAACAGGTGAAACATTGATGCGGTATAGCCCAGGCCTGTTTCGCCTCCCTTACCGGATACACCGAGAGCAAAGAGCATAAAGCCAATTTGCGACATGGTGGAATAGGCCAGCACTCTTTTAATATCTGTTTGCGTACAGGCGATGATGGCGGCAAACAGGGCAGAGAACACACCTATGAAAGTAACTACCTGCAGGGCAGGAGCCGTCATGCTAAAAACAGGGAACAGTCTTGCCACGAGGTATACCCCGGCTACCACCATCGTAGCGGCATGTATCAATGCTGATACAGGTGTGGGGCCTTCCATCGCATCGGGCAGCCAGATGTGCAGGGGAAACATAGCACTTTTACCGGCGCCGCCAACAAATACCAGCACCACCCCCCAGGTTAAGGCCGATATGCCTAAGAAAGATGCAGCCACCACATTTTTGTATTCGGGGCCTGTTGTTGTAAATTTTTGAATAAGGGTATTAAAATCCATTGAACCGCCATAATACGAAAGCACCAGTATGCCAATTAAAAAACCAACGTCAGCAAAACGGGTAACAATAAACGCTTTTTTACATGCAGCCACTGCAGATGGTTTGTCGTAATAAAAACCAATTAACAGGAACGAGGATACACCCACCAGTTCCCAGAAAATATACATCTGGAAAATATTGGAAGACAACACAAGCCCGAGCATTGAAAAAGTAAACAAGCCTAAGTAAGCATAGTATGTCGCAAATCTTGCTTCGCCTTTCATATAACCCAGGCTGTAAATATGCACCATCAGCGATACTAAGGTTACCACCACCAGCATCATCACAGCAATGGGGTCCAGCAGTATGCCCATATCAATCTGCAGGTGTTGGGTAAACTGCAGCCAGGTGTATTTAAATGGCACCAGTTTTTCATACACGCCATCCACCTGCCCGTACTGTGTAAAATAACCCCAGGCAGTGTGCAGCGCTAAAGCAAACGAAAGGCTGAGCAGCGCCGTGCTTATGATGCCTGCATATTGCCGGATGTGTTTTTTTCCGAAAAGGCCATGCATCACAAATGCGGCTAATGGCAATAAGGGTATAAGTAATATGTACAGGCTGTTGGGCATCTTTAGTTTTTACGATATGCTTTACTGTTGTTGGGTTATTAATATTTCAGTGCTTCTGCTTCTTCCACATCAATGCTTTGATGGCTTCGGTATAAATTGATGATGATGGCTATAGCTACAGCCGCTTCGGCAGCCGCGATGGCAATTACAAAAAGGGTAAAAAACAGGCCATCCATCCTGCCCGGCCACAGGTATTTGTTAAAAGCTATAAAGTTGATGTTTACGCTGTTTAATACCAGTTCGATACCCATGAGCATGGTAATAAGGTTCCTGCGGCTGAGGAAGCCATACACGCCAATGAAAAATAAGGCAGTGCTGATAAATAATATGTGGTAGAGCCCGGGTTGCATGGGTTACTTATTTATGGTTCATTATCGTTACTATTATTTAAAATCAATTTTCAAAAAATTATATGCCTGCCCCTGCTTCTTCTTTTGGCGCAGGCAATGCAATTACAATACAACCTACCAGTGCTGCCAGCAATAAAATACTGATTACTTCAAACGGCAAAGCATACCCCCATTCATCAATGCCCATCATTTGCGTCCCAATGGCTGTCATATCGGGCGCAGGCTGCTGTACTGTTATTTTAAAATTATGTTGAAGCACCTGCAGCAGCACTAAGGCAAATCCGCAGAAAGCGGCTAATGCAGCCATCAACTGCCTGCCGGCTTTTTGTTTGGGTAATAGTTCGCCAGCCTGTTGTGTAAGGAATATGGAAAAAATAATGAGTACAGTGATGCCGCCAACATATACTACTATTTGCACGGCTGCAATAAAATTATACTCCATCCAAAAGTATAAGCCAGCTACACCAATTAGTGAAAACAGCAGGAATACCGCAGCACGGAAAATCTGCCGGCTGGTAACAGCTAGTAAACCGCTTACCATTGCAAGCGCAGCAAGCATATAAAATATGATGGTGTTTCCGTTCATTTATTCTACTCCCTCCCTGATTTTAGAGCCGGGTTGATTTAAAATTTTGGTTAACCGGCTCCTGTCGAACACACTGTGTTCAAATGTTTGATCCATTTTTATGGCCCCGGTTGGGCAGGCTTCCACGCAAAGGTTGCACATGGTGCACAGCTCCAGGTGATACACAAATTTGTCAATCGCTTTTTTCTTTTTGCCTTCCGGTGTTATATCAAATTTGGTGATGATTTTTATGGTGGCATTAGGGCAGGCCAGTTCGCAGGCAGTGCATCCCGTACAGGCATGTTCGTTATTGGTATCATGCGTCATCACCACTTCCCCTTTAAATCTTTCGGGCAGGTTCAGTGTAGCCCTGTTATCAGGATATTGCTGGGTGATGATTTCTTTATGATGCGTAAAATAATAGCCGGTACGTCGCATGCCCTTCAGCAGCGATGTAACGCCGGTATAAATGTCTTTTATGTAGGTTTTTAAAAACATCTTTTTTAATGCTGTGCTTTAATCAGCCTGTCGCTGCATAAGCGGTAAAAATGAAAGAACAATAAATCAACAGTAAAATGCTATCATGCTTCAATCTCTAAAATCCGTAACGCATAATTTTTCATTTTTCATCTTCAATTTTTCATTCTTCATTCTAAACTTTAAACTCTTAACCCTCTACTCTCCACTAAAAATGCCATCCCCCTATAGCCATAACCGTTGCCAGCAGTAAGTTAATCATGCTAATGGGCAACAGGTATTTCCATTCTAAATTTAATAGCTGGTCGATGCGTAGCCTGGGGAAACTCCACCTGAACCACATGATTAAAAATATCAGCAAAAATATTTTTCCAAAAAACCAGAGGCTTGAAGGAATATAATCCATCACCCGGTTAAAGCCTTCCCAACTGCCGATGTGCAGCGGCATCCATCCGCCTAAAAACAAGGTGGCGCCAATAGCGCAAACAATAAACACATTTACATATTCTGCCAAAAAGAAAAGGGCAAATTTCATCCCCGAATATTCTGTATGAAAACCGGCGGTTAATTCTGATTCGGCTTCGGCCATATCAAATGGTGCCCGGTTGGTTTCGGCTGTTACGGCAATTATGAAAATTACAAAAGCAATAAGCACCGGGATATGCCCTTTAAAAATCCACCAGCCATTAGCCTGCGAATGAATGATGTCAGGAATATTTAAACTGCCGGCTAACACTACAATAGTGATAACCGAAAGCCCGGCAGACAGTTCGTAACTCACAATTTGTGCGCCACTCCGCATAGCACCAACTAAAGAATATTTGTTGTTGCTGGCCCAG
Source organism: uncultured Chitinophagaceae bacterium (assembly GCA_937873715.1). Classification (GTDB taxonomy): domain Bacteria; phylum Bacteroidota; class Bacteroidia; order Chitinophagales; family Chitinophagaceae; genus Ferruginibacter. The sequence continues at coordinate 14,662 of CALMYJ010000021.1, read as the reverse complement.
CCTGCCATCAGGATACTAATAACCGATATGGAGGAGATGGCAGAAATATACAACACACCGATGTTGATATTCCACAGTTGAAAATTTTTGGCAAAGGCAATAGGCGCCATCAGCAGCATGGCAACAATGATGGATAAATACGGCGCAAAGTTGAAGAGGAATTTATCCGCACCGCCGGGAGTAAAGCCTTCTTTCACCATTAGTTTAAGGGTGTCGGCAAAACTTTGCAGCATGCCTTTGGGCCCCACCCGGTTGGGCCCCAGCCTGATTTGCATCCATGCCGATACTTTTCGTTCCATCAATACCAACACAAGCCCCAGCACGGCAAACAGGGTAATCACAGCAATGCCTGCCAGCACCATTTCGATAACGGTGGCCCAGGTACTGCCCACATTGGCGTATAGCCATTGGTGTAAGTTGTTTGCTATGTCAGAAAAACTCCACATTGTAGTTATGATGAATGAGGCGGTTTTGTATTTTAAATGATGTAATGCTTTATAAATGTTTATCCTTTGCTGCTTTCAGTGCAATCACCTGTCGATATCCGGTATTACTAAATCCAGTGTACCCATCATTGCTACTAAGTCGCCAATTTTTCCACCTCTTGCCATATGGTCAAGTGCTGATAAATTGGAAAATCCCGGTGAACGAAATTTAATCCGGTAAGGTGTGGTGCCGCCTTCACTAACAATGTATACCCCAAATTCGCCCCTTGCTGTTTCCACCCTCTGGTAAAATTCGCCCTTGGGTAATTTTAATACCGCTTTTGTTTTTGCCTGGTAATCTCCCTCCGGAATATTATCAATTAACTGTTCTATAATTTTTACTGATTGCCGCAGTTCCTTTATCCGTACCATATACCGGGCAAAGGAGTCGCCGGCCGTTTCGGTAATTTCATCAAAGTCCAGTTCATCGTATATTTCATAAGGATACAGTTTGCGTACATCGCAGTGTACACCGCTGCCCCTGGCTACCGGGCCGGTACAGCCAAACGAAATGGCGTCTTCTTTTTTAAGTACACCCACGCCTTTCATCCTGTTTTGAAAAATGATATTACCGGTAACCATCTCGTCGTACTCATCAATTTTGGAGTAAAACAGTTTGATAAAATCTTTAACCCTGTGTTGAAAGTTGGGATGTATATCCATCATCACACCACCGGGCACCATATAATTCATGGTGAGCCTTGCGCCGCAGGTTTCTTCCATTATGTCATTGATGGCTTCTCTTTCCCTGAAGGCATGAAAGAAAGGTGTAAAAGCGCCAATATCCATTCCCATAGCACCCCACCATAATTCATGTGAGGCAATACGGGTTAATTCATCCATCAGCACCCGTATCACTTTTGCCCGCTGCGGCACTTCTACCTGCAAGCCCTGCTCTACACAAAGGGCACAGGCGTGGTTATTGATATGTGCCGATAAATAATCCATGCGGCTGGTAACATATATAAACTGGCGGTAGGTAAGGCTTTCACACATTTTTTCGATAGAGCGGTGGATATAGCCCAAATGTGGTTCAACCTTTTTTATGGTTTCGCCATTGAGGGTAACCACAAGGTGCAGCACGCCATGCGTAGCTGGATGCTGCGGCCCGATGTTGATCACCAGATCGCCAGCTTCGTTGCTGGTAATAGCCGTATCAATATGTGTTTCGCTGAACATTATAGTCGTATCATATTTACCGGGTCTTCAAAATCTTTACGTAAAGGATTCCTGCCTTCCCATCCATCAGGTAATATTAAAAGTCTTAAATCTGGATGATGTATAAACTGTACGCCAAACATTTCATATACTTCTCTTTCATGAAAATTTGCCGTTTGCCATATACTGCTTACCGATTCAATTTCGGGTGTATCATTGTTCAGTTTTGCTTTAACCACAATGTTATGCCGGTGCAGGGTAGAGGTGAGGTGATACACCATACCGAGATGTGTTTTCCAGTCAACACAGGTAAGGCAAAACAAAAAATCAAAATGCAGTGTTTCGTTAAAATACAGGTGCCGGGCAAGCACAGGCCAGTTGGCAGGAGCCACATTAATGATGGGCCACCCGTTGGTGTTAGTGTCTGCAGCTTCATCGAAAGTTGCTGCAGGCAGCAGTTCCAAGATTTTTGTTTGAAGTGCTTCCCTGGTCATTGTTGGTTATTCATCATTACAAAGTATGCAGCCTGTCGCCGGCATCTTGTGGTTTGGTATTTTTTATTTGCTCTCTTGTAAGTCCGCTTTTAATTTTTTGCTGTAGGGTAATTAGTGCATGCAGCAATGCTTCGGGCCGTGGCGGACAGCCGGCTACATACACATCCACGGGTATCACATGGTCGGCACCTTTTACCACCGAATAGGTGTTGTAAAAAAAGGGGCCACCGCTAATGGCGCAGGCGCCCATGGCAATTACATATTTTGGATCGGCCATCTGGTCGTACAGGCGCTTAAGTACTGGCGCCATTTTATTTACAATAGTGCCTGCAATAATAATTACATCAGCCTGCCGGGGAGAGGCACGGGCAACTTCAAAACCGAATCTTGAGAAATCGTATTTGGCCGAGGCGGTGGCCATCATTTCTATTCCGCAGCAACTGGTGGCAAAAGTGAGTGGCCACAGGGAGTTAGACCGGGCCCAGTTGATTACATCATCCAGCTTGCTGAGTACGATGCCGCCACCGGGCAGCTCATGTACCTGGCCGGGAAAACTTTGTTGTGTTGTGCCGGATGTTGTTTGCATTACAAAGGGTTTAATGAACATTAATCACATCACCACCACTGTTTATCAACGCATCAATGCGCTTACATCCACTTTAATGCCCCTTTTTTATGGGCATATAAAAAACCGGTAAATAAAATGAAAAAGAAAATAATGATTTCGGCTAAGGCAATCCATCCCAGTTTTTTGGCCACTACAGCCCAGGGATATACGAAAACAAGTTCTACATCAAAAATAAGAAAGATAAGCGCAAACAAATAGTAACCCACATTAAGCTGCATCCAGGTTTTTCCTTTCGTGGGGATACCACACTCATAAGGCTCGGCCTTTTGCTTATTGGTAGTGGCTTTGGTGAGCAGCTTAGCTACCAGTATGGCTATCGAAGAAAAAGCCATCGCAGCAATTATGAGTACTATCATGGATGATGCTCCCATACAGCAATGTATTTACAGGACAATTTAGGGAAAAAATCCTATCCGTAAATTTCTAAATGAATAGCTTTTTTATCATAGCCCATATCGAGGATTCTTTTTTTCGCTTCATCCAGCATACCCCGCCATCCGCAAAGAAAAAAGCTGGCTTCTTTCCTGTCGGCACAAAGCTCTTCATAAATAGCATGCACATAGCCGCTGCGGCCTTCCCACTGCTCACGGGAAAGTGTAGGTATATATTGAAAGCCGGGCATTTCGGCCTGCAGTTGTGTTAATTCAGGATAGTATAATAAAGTGTCTTTGGTGCGGCAGCCAAATATGAGGTAAATATTTTTATGAGGCTTATTATTAAGGTGTATATCTTTTACCATGCTGCGGAACGGAGCAATACCGGTGCCGGTGCAAATAAGGAAAAGGTCTTTTTCAACCGGTTCATTTAAAGTAAATACGCCCTGGGCACCACGGAAGGTTAATTCGGTGCCCACTGTTACATTGCTAAACAGCCAGGGCGTGCCTGCGCCTTCTTTATTTAATACAATCACCAGTTCAAATACATTGCTGCCATCGGGATTAGAGGCGATGGAATAGCTGCGCCAGCGCTTGTTGGGTTTTTCGTGTATGGGAAGGTCGAGGGTAACAAACTGACCTGGTTTAAAATCGAAGGCGGGGAGTTCCGGTACTTCTATCCAGTAGCGTTTGGTATCACTGGTTTCATCTTCAATGCGTATCACCTTGCCGGTGCGCCAGGGTTGTGCAGCCATATCGTTAAAATAATTAGGGGAGTAAATTACAAATAATGTTGAATGTGAACAGTATTTTCAACGGGAACGATTGCAAGTTATTTAAGCATTATGGCTTTTGATTGCATCAATTTAAAAGAATATACCTATTGGCCTTTTATATCAAAACTTATACCTGGTAACACCGTGCAGGTGGCTCCCTCCTGTACCCGGATATTTCTTACAGATGCTGCAGCATTTATCGTGGGATAGTTGATTAGCCCGCCGGGTATAACCACATCCGTGGTTGCATTGGGTATTGAGCCACAACTCCAGTTGGCAGGGTTGAACCAATTGGTGTCTGCCGTGCCCGACCAGATGTTTTTAAACCGCAGTGTAAATTCACTATCCTGCAGTGTGCCGTTAATGATGCACCTGTACCGGTAGCCCATAAACGAGGCAGGGGTGTTGGTAATTTGCAGTTGCTGCGTAGTACTACCAGTATAAAAAATATTATTGGAAATATTCGTGTATCCGCTCCCGGTATTTACCTGCCATTGATAGGTATTGCCTTTTACAGTAGCCGTAAAAAAAATGGCACTATCTACGCATGCTTTAGTGGCTGCAGGCGTTATATTGCCTTTACTGATCCAGAATTCTCCGAAACCATTTGTGGTACACTCGGCATAATACCCGTTGCCATGTGGTACAATAGTGGTACCGGCAGCCGGGATATGCTGGTAATAGCCATCAGTATTATTGGCTAGTGCGCCATCCTCTTCTGTTGCGCTGCCTTTATAACGGGTAATAGCCAGTTCGTAAGCATCATTGGTAACGGCACAGTTGCTGCAGCCGGTAGCATTAATCAACTGGTTGCTTTGTATATCTGTAAAATACAGGCGTACACTTACAGGGCCGGCAGGCGGGGTGGTGGAGCTGATTATAAAATTTTTATTAAGGTAATACTGGTTGTTGGAGTGGCGGGCATCGTTGCCGCTATAGTGTTTTGGTGTAACTGTGATGGTACCCAGGGCCTGGCCGTGAGTGTTTATTGCTCCCTCTGTAACCCAGGTGTTGCCTGTATTATCATAGTAAGTAAAAGGTACCCAGTCGTTGGGCCAGTTGGTATTAAGTGTAATGGCTGGTGCTGCAGGGAGCGATATGTCAATAAGCGACTTACGGTGTAAGCGTACATCATCAATGCCCACACCTTCTTTGGTTACACCGGCATCGCTGCTTAATACAAATCTAAAACGTATAGTTACACTTTTTACGGGTATATCAAAACTGGCTACATGCCATTTATCATCAGTATCATTCCAGGCATTGCTGGCGATATCGTTGTACCAATTGGTGCCGTTGCTGCCATTACCTAATTTATGCCAATGCATACCATCTGTGCTGTATTCTACCCAACTGTAATCGTAATCTTTTTCCAGCTCGTATATATGGCTGAATGAAAGTGTCATATTACTGGTATCATCCAGTTGAAAGCAGGGGGTAACGAGGTAAGATGTTTCGCTATTGGCATGATTACCGGTTAAATTAGTGACCCACGCATTTTGACCGCTTGCAGCTTTGGTGATTAATTTTGTTTTTAACGAGGGTATTGGTGCTCCCCACTGCCAACTACTTTTGAGGCCTGCGGTATAAAAATTTCCGTTGCTGGTTTCAAAGTTTTCATAGTACGGGTAATTGCTGATAAGCGGACTGTTATACAAAGTATAGTTGAGTATACTGTCGTTGGCAGCATAGGTATCGCCATCGTATTTTGCCCATACCTGGAGTGTGTAACCGGTAAATTCAGCTAAGTTGGCCGTTTGAGCAAAGCTGTAATCTATGCTGGTATTGGCTGCCAGTGTTGCTATTGTTTCGCTAACAACAGGCCCTGTGCCTAACCGGTAGTGTACGGAAATATTACTAAGTGTATTGTTGCTGTAATTTTTTAGCCTTATGGTTACAGGCGTATTGGCCGATAAGGCACAGCTACTTTTATCTGGCGATAAAATTTGTGTTACTGCTATATCATTTTCAGCGAGGCTTATGCTGAGGTTGTCAAAAGTATACCCGTCATCCAGGTCAATTTCGGGGCTGGGGTGGTTGGCTGAGTTATTCCCTTCCTGCCCCAGTTTAATTTGAAAAGTATTGCTCACGGTTTGTGCAGGTGTGGCCGACAGTAGTACTTCGTTGATATTAACCAGTGCTTTTTTCCATCCGCCGGTAATGGCCTGGTTTTCGTAAAGGTTATACGCTTCTACCCAGTTGTTGTTTTCGCTGCCACGTATCCACACTTTATTGCCCGGGGCATCGGCCTGGCTGTGATTTTTATAAAAAAAGTCAAAGCGCAACTGGCTGTTGCTGTAGGGCTGCAGGTTATAATTGAGTATCGCAGTATCAGTATTACTGTTTTCGCTGTAGGGTGCCTGGTCGAGTGTTAGTGCCTTGCTACCCTCGTAAGCAAAGCCGCTGTTTACAAAAGTTCTTGCCCTTCCACGGGGAGTGTTGCTGCTAAAATCGATGTGTTTGTTATTGCCAATCGCCATTTCGTTTTGTATAAATGTGCCTGCAGGCATGGCTTCAAATGTTTCGGTGAGGGGCAGGGTTACCACATCATTATTGATGAATTTTACGGTTTTATATGCCGTATCGTTGGCATGGTTATTATCCAAAGGGTGTGTAACCCATGCTTTAAAATCGTATTTAAATCCTTCGGGTATAATTGAATAAGCTGTACTAAAAGTATGGGTAACCGTGGCGCCGGGTGCAATGCTGGTATTGAGGTTTTCTGTAACGGTGGTACCCATATAGCTGTACGAAACGGTGTAATTGCCCGATGTGGCTACTGTACCCAGGTTGCGGATATTTATTTTTACCGGCGCAGTGGCATTTGCTGCATGGGCAAATTGCTGGCGGGCTGTATTGGGTTCCAGTATACTATCTACTTTAAGGTCGTTGTTGAATAAAGCATCTGTACATCCGCCGCTGTTGGGTATTACATTTACTGCTACGGAGCGCCTGCCGCTTTGCGTGGCATTTTTTGCAGCAACGCTAAACCAATAGCTACTGTATTTGTTCAGGCCGCTTACTGTAAAAGTATTATTAGTGGTGTTAGCAATCACCTGCATACTATCAGCATTCAGTTGCAGTATATCATAACTGGTAGCGGCTGCCACGGTATTCCAGCTAAGCGCTACAGTACCTTCACAGATTTTTGATGCCGTTATAACCGGCTGACCCAGCAGGCTAAAGGGCTGGCTGCTGCTGTTGAGCGGAGTATTGTTCGCTGAAATGCGTATTAAAGCATTGTTGGTTGCGCCTGCAGGTACCGTCCAGCTATAACTGCGGCTGTTGGCGGCTACCGAATTGTCAATAAGCGTCCATGTACTGCCGTTATCAGCACTGTATTCCAGGGTAAAGGGGTTGGCTTCACTGCCGTAAGCACTCCAGCGTATCACTTCAGGTTGGCCAGGTACAAGTGTTTCGCCGCCGGCAGGATATTCAAGCTGCACCGAAGGCATAATAATTTCATAGGTAACAATGTATTCCTGTGTGCCAACCGGTATATTAAAACCGTTGATATTTATAGTATGGTTACCGGTTTCGGGGTTTGTAATAACTACCTGTTCAATATTATTCGTACGGTCTGTACCTTCTGCAGCCATATCCGTTACATGGGCCGGGTCGGGGTTTAATACTAATGGGCGCCTCAGGGCAGCCGATGGTGTTATTATCCTTATATCAAGGTCATTTACCAATGTGTTGGCAGCGTTAGTGGCGGCAGCAGGCTCGGCCCAGTACAGCATTACTTTTAATTGCTGGGCACCTGCAGGTACATTAATAATATGGTTGTTGCTGCCACTGTTGGCAATAGTGCTGATGAAGTAGCGGTTGTTTTCAATAGCTTCCACAGCACGCCTGGCGTTAAGCATTCCAAAACCAAATGTATAATCCGGGCCTGTGGTACCAAGGTCTTCGGCTGTATTACAGGCAATGGCTTTTATCAGTGCCGCTTTTGGATTTGCACCGGCATGCAAGGCCCGGTATCTTTCGTAGAGAAGCGCCATAGCACCGGTTACTACCGGGCACGACATGCTGGTGCCCCACATATTGGTATAGCCGTTATTGGTATTGGTGGAAGTAATGGCCCAGCCTGGTGCCGTTATTTCCGGCTTAAGCCTCCCATCCTTCATAGGGCCGCGGCTGCTAAAGTTGGCGATGCTGTAATCCTGGGCATTGTAGGCGCCAACGGTAAGTACATTTTTGGCAGCCTGCCAGCCTGATTTAACTGTGCCATACGAAGCAGGCTGTGGCGTACAGGTTTGGCTGCCATCGTTGCCCGATGCTACCACATGTAATACCTGCTCATATTGTTTTGTTTGTACATCGGCATAACGGCTCAATTCATCATAGCTGCCATTGCCTGGGCATCCATCATCACTGGTGTAATACGAATTGTTGGTAAGCACCATGCCATGATCAGTAATATAGGCAGGTGTATTTACAATGATATCGCTAAAAAACTGGTTGATGAGCGTGGCTTTAGGTGCCATGCCCTGGTGCATGGGGTTTAAAATGCCCCCTCCACCAACGGTGCCGGCTACATGTGTGCCATGCTGCTCGGGTATCCAGGGGCTGCGGTTGATAAGCCTGCCGGCAAAATCAATATGGGTGGATATATCGGCATTATCGCCAATACCAATGCTTATGTTTTTGCCTTTGAGATTCCTGCCATTGAGGTGATGCAGTGTGCTGATACCACTTACCGCAATGCTTTTGTAATTAAGCGGCTTATCCTTTATGCCCTGTAAGGTGATGCTGTGTACAAAAGGAAGTGCAGCTATAGCTTGAATAATGTTGCTGTCGGCCTCAGCATACAGCACGCCATGAGTGGTATACTTTACCGCCGCCGGTATCGCACCGGCCTCTTGTATTGCTGCAGCAGCTATCGCAGCACTAATGGCTTTAGAATAACTGATGGCAAAATAGGGTTGCTCTTTTTTTTGTACCGGCATACTGTAGGTCCACCACCTTGTATCAATTTTGTACAGGGTGGGCACACTGTTTACCGAAATAATATTGAGTTTTTTAGCCATTGTAAAATCAAACCTTCCGGGAACGGCAGCCCTGTAAGCATTACCGGGCAGGTATTGCTCGATGGTAATACCAAGCCGCTCTAATTGCTGCAAAATATTTTTGGAAGGTGTAGCGGCAAACTGGATCAATACAAAATAAGTATCGTTGTACAGGCTGTTGGCAATGCTTTGTTTGGTAAAAGTTTGTTTGCTGATATTGGTGCCCGTTATATAATTACCGGCTGCAAAGCGTACCGTATTGTTGTTGTTTTGTGCCGTTGCCCTAAAACAAAGCAGCAACAAAAAAAAGGTACTAATAAGGCGGTACATTTTCATCATCATAAATTAATGCCGGGTTGTGAGGCAAAGCTTTTCAAAAGTATATATAAATATAGTGAGGCACCTGTTTTGTTGCAATTTACAGGCCCTGGTGGCAGGTTTCATTTTGAGATTATCCTTCCCTTATCTTTGCTGCCCCGATGAACCTGGAAGTGCTGCTGAAAGAATACGAAAATGATTCCCGCTGTTTTCAGATAGCGGAAGGCAGCCTGTTGCCCGGTGCACAGCATATTGCTGGTTTAAAAGGCAGCGCACCTGCATTTGTATTTGCCGGGGTATTTGCTCAAAAAGCCGCAGCATCATTGAATCACCTCATGATAATGAGAGATGCTGAAGAGGCGGCATATTTTCACAACACCCTCGAAAATATTACCGGTGCCTTAGACCTGTTTTATTTTCCCTCCTCTTTTAAAAATAAAAAAAATTACCGCCTGCTCAACAGCAGCCATGTAATGTTGCGTACCGAAGCGCTTACCAAAATAGCAGCCGGGGGTAATAAAAAAATTGTAGTTACCTACCCGGAAGCCCTGTTCGAAAAAGTGGTGCTTTCCAAAACCCTTGCCGAAAATATCATATCCATTAAGCAGGGCGATGTGCTGGATGTGAATTCGTTGCTGACCAAATTTGTGGATTATGGATTTGTACGGGCTGATTTTGTGTATGAGCCCGGCCAGTTTGCCGTACGGGGAGGCATACTCGATATTTATTCCTTCGGTAATGAAAAGCCCTACCGGGTAGAATTATTTGGCAACGAGGTAGACAGTATACGCATCTTTGATCCCGAAACACAATTGAGCGAACGCAAACTGCTGCAGGTAAATATTATACCGAATGTAGAAACTCAGTTTGATACCGGCGAAAAGGTTTCTTTATTAGAATTTTTACCTGCAAACACAGTTGTATGGACAGAGGACTGGACTTTTATAAAAGAGAAAATTGAACAGCAGGAAGAAGACCTGGAAGTGTTTTTACACCTGCAGGCACCAGGTACTGTTGTTGCCGTTGATGACGATGCCGAAATCAATGAAAAGAAAGAAGTGTTAGCCGATGAATTTGTAAAAGCAGCAACCATTGAGCAGCAAATCCGTGAGCGGCATATCATCGAAATTGGCACAAAGCCTTTTTTTACCAAAGGCAATGCACCAGTACAATTTGAAACAAAAGAACAGCCAGCTTTTAACCGCCAGTTTGATTTACTGATAAAAGACCTGCAGGGGTACGAAGCTAAAAAATACAATATCTACCTCTTTGCTGAAAATCCCAAACAGCTAGAGCGGTTACACAGCATATTTACCGACCTGAAAGCTGAGATACAAATAATACCCATACCCATAGCCATACACGAAGGGTATATTGATGATAGTTTAAAACTGGTATGCTACACCGATCACCAGGTGTTTCAGCGCTATCATAAATACAAGGTGAAACAGGCTTTCAGCAAAAACAAAGCGCTTACTTTAAAAACACTGAGAGAGTTGCAGCCTGGCGATTATGTTACCCATATCGATCATGGCGTTGGGGTGTACAGTGGTTTGCAAAAGATGGATGTTAACGGCCGTATGCAGGAAGCCGTACGCATACAATATAAAGACGGCGACCTGCTGTATGTAAATATTTCGTCGCTGCATAAAATTGCCAAGTACAGCGGTAAGGAAGGTTCGGTGCCAAAAATGAATAAGCTGGGCAGCGATGTGTGGAGCAAACTGAAAGAAAAAACCAAGAAGCAGGTAAAAGATATTGCCACCGATTTAATAAAGCTGTATGCCCAGCGCAAAAGCCAGCAGGGCTTTGCACACAGCCCGGATAATTATATGCAAACCGAGCTGGAAGCCAGCTTTATTTATGAAGATACACCCGACCAAAGCAAGGCCACTGCTGATGTAAAAAAAGATATGGAGAAGCCGGGCCCGATGGACAGGCTGGTGTGTGGCGATGTGGGCTTTGGTAAAACCGAAATTGCCATACGTGCCGCCTTTAAAACCTGTTGCGATGGCAAGCAGGCGGCTGTGCTGGTACCTACTACCATACTGGCCTACCAGCATTACAAAACATTTAGCGACAGGCTCCGGGATTTTCCTGTTAAAGTGGATTTTATCAACCGCTTTAAATCAGCAAAAGAGCGAAAGGAAACTTTAAAAAAACTGGCCGAAGGTAAAATAGATATTATTGTGGGTACCCATGCGCTGCTCAGTAAAGATGTACAGTTTAAAGAGCTGGGGCTGATGATAATTGATGAGGAGCAAAAATTTGGTGTGGCGGCAAAGGAAAAATTAAAGCAACTGCGTACTACGGTTGACTCACTTACTTTAACGGCTACCCCAATACCACGTACCCTGCAATTTAGCCTGATGGGGGCAAGAGATTTAAGTATCATTAATACGCCGCCGCCCAACCGCCAGCCTATACAAACCGAAGTGATGGTGTTTAATGAAGATGCGATAAGGGATATGATTTATTATGAAACTGAAAGAGGCGGCCAGGTTTTTTTTATCCATAACCGGGTGAATGGACTTGCAGAGATGAAAACACTGATACAGGGCCTTTGTCCTGATTTAAGTATTGCCTTTGCCCACGGGCAAATGGAAGGGGATAAGTTGGAAGATACCATCCTCGATTTTATGGATAAGCGCTACGATGTGCTGGTGTGTACCAATATTGTGGAGAGTGGCGTGGACATCCCCAATGCCAACACCATCATCATCAACAATGCCCACCAGTTTGGCCTCAGCGATTTACATCAGTTGAGGGGCAGGGTGGGCCGCAGCAATAAAAAGGCTTTTTGTTACCTGCTTGCACCACCCATGAGCACCCTGCCGCCAGATAGCAGAAAGCGCTTAACCACCCTGGAGCAATATAGCGATTTGGGCAGTGGCTTCCAGATAGCGATGAGAGATTTGGATATACGGGGTGCCGGTAATTTATTAGGTGGCGAACAAAGCGGCTTTATTGCTGAGATTGGTTTCGAGATGTACCAGAAAATATTGGATGAAGCTATCAGGGAATTGAAGCGTAAAGAATTTAAAGAACTGTTTAAGGAAGAAATACAGCAGCAGGACGATTTTGTAAAAGACTGCAGCATCGATACTGATTTGGAGATACTCATACCTGATAGTTATGTGGAAAGTATTACCGAAAGGCTTAGCCTGTATGCCAGATTAGATAATTGTGAAACTGAACAGGCGTTGCTGGAATTTCACCAGGAACTTGCAGACCGTTTTGGCCCGGTACCATCCCAGGTTGAAGATTTGTTTACTACTGTGCGTACCCGTAAGCTGGCGGTAGAGCTGGGTTTTGAGCGCCTGTATCTAAAGAACGAAGAATTGAAGTGCTATTTTGTAAGCAACCCCGATTCGCCTTATTTCCAGAGCGAAACCTTCATGAATATTTTACAATTTTTGCAACGGGATACCAATAAAGCCAAACTGAAGCAGGTAGGTAAGCATGGCATACTGGTGGTAGATGATGTAGAGGATATGAGCCAGTTGCATGATTTTTTGGGTAAGATGTACAAGGCTGTGTTTAACATTTCAGTACCGGCTTAATATTATTGTTAAGGGCAAAAAGTTGGGTTGTAATTCTAAATGTGTATATTGTACACGTTATTTGCCAAATTGCCTGCTAATGAAATATTGTTTTTTTTATACAAACGCTTTGCGTTATTGTACAGTTTTCTTTTTTTGTAGTTTCCTGCTTATACAATCTTCTGCACAAGTATCTCCATCTAATTTACTTACCAACGGCGACTTTGAAAGTGGAGGCACTGGTACAGGTTTCCAGGTACAGGGACCTTATAATTTTTTAACCACACTTACAGGAACGAGCAACCCGGGAGATTGTGCCGTTACCACCAACCCTGCCTTAGTAAATACCACTTTTTTTACGGCCTCAACAGATCGTTCCGGAAGTGGCAATATGCTGGTGGTAGATGGTACTACAACAGGGGGACAGCAGCGTTTTTGGAAAGCCGGTGGTAACGGCGGTGGAGTTGGCCCTTTAATTGTTGGTACTACCTACACTTTCAGTTACTGGATAAAAAATATTTCGCTTACCTCTGTAGATGTGGCAACAAGCCCTGATATTGGAGTGGCATGGAACAATGCCGCTTCAATAACCTTGGTTTCCGGGAATACCCAGGTAAGTTTTCCAGGTGGTGCAAATGCCGACTGGGAAAAAGTAACCTACACTTTTGTAGCGACTTCCGCTTTTGTAAATATTGAGTTGTACAATAATAATACAAATGCAGCCGGCAATGATTTTGCCATTGATGACATAGAAGTATTGGCACCGCCCCTGCCGCTTGATATTAAATATGCAGTCATTAATCCTTCCTGCCCGGATGCGGCAGATGGTTTTATAGCAGTATATGGCTCCGGTGGAGTACCTCCATATACTTATAGTTTAAATGGCGCACCTTTTACGTCCAATAATCTTTTCACCGGCCTTGGTTCATCTTTTGCAAATAATGTTGCCGTAAAAGATGCAGCAGCGCCAACCCCCGAAATAAAAGCTGCTGCTGTAATTGATATTGCAACACCTGTAAATCCGCTTTCCATTAAACCGGATACTTTAATCTGTAATGGAAGCTCCGTGCAACTTTACGCCACAGGTAGTGCTTCCGGTTATTTTTGGACGGCCAATCCGCCAGATAATACACTCACCGATCCTGGTATTTTTAATCCCCTTGTTCAGCCCGCTGTTACCACTACTTACACTGTTTCTTCAGCTATTTCAACTACTGTTAACCTGGTTTTTAATGGCGATTTTTCCGCTGGTAATATTGGTTTTACAAGCGATTATACCTATTACACCTCAAATCCGCAGAAAGTACAAAAGGCCTATGGCGTTGTGGATAATCCAAATCTTTTTGAAGATGGTTTCTCAGTATGTGCCGACCATACGGGTAGTGCTGGCAAAATGCTGGTGGCAGATGGCTCACTTAATGCCACACATAAAGTGTGGTGCCAGGTGGTACCGGTGAAGCCTAACACAGATTATACTTTTAGTTACTGGCTTCAAACTGTCGCCTTGCCAAGTCCTTCAAGAATAGAAACACTGGTTAATGGATTGCCCATAACCGGAAATTCGGTAACCAGTACATTAGTTGCACCTTCAACGGACTGTTCGTGGATACCTTATACTGCCGTATGGAACTCCGGAAATAATACAACTGCTGAAATTTGCCTGTACAACAGAAATACTGCAGCATCGGGTAATGATTTTGCACTGGATGATATTGAGTTTACAACTGTTGCATTATGCAATGTGCAAAAGAGTGTAGTGGTAACTGTTAGTCCGGCCATTAACCCAGTAACCAGTTTCAGTTATACGCCCAATTCTATTTGCACTGGCGGAGCCAATCCTGCGCTAACACCATCTTCCGGTTTTACCAGCGGTGGCAG
>CALMYJ010000020.1 GCA_937873715.1 uncultured Chitinophagaceae bacterium | reverse complement strand
CTGCCACCGCTGGTAAAACCGGAAGATGGTGTTAGCGCAGGATTGGCTCCGCCAGCACAAATAGAATTGGGCGTATAACTGAAACTGGTTATTGGGTTGCCAATACTGTACACACTAAATGTGGTTTGGCTTGAGCCACCTCCGGCGCATCCTGATGCTGTTACCGTATAGGAAATGGTATAATCACCCGGGCTGCTGGCGCCTACATCAATAGCGCCTGTATTGGCATTAATATTTAACCCAGCAGGTGTTGCCGTGAAAATACCACCGGTAGTAAATCCTGTGCTTGTATTAATTGCCGGGTTGTTCCCGTTTTGACATACACCTGTGGTACTGTAAGAAAAACCTGTTACAGGGGTAGTGCCGGTATTAATGGTAAAAGAAGCATAAGTTTTGTCTATAATACCCAGCAGACAAGGGCTTACAGCACTCACATCATAGGTGATGGTATAGGAGCCTGGATTGCTGGCTGCTACATTAATGGCCCCCGTTGCAGGATTAATGCTTAAACCGGCAGGCGCTGCACTGTACACCCCACCTTCTTCGAAATTAACAGCTTTTAGTAATAGAGGATTGGCATCATTGGGGCATACCGTATTAGGGCTATAATTAAATTCAGAGGCATCACAAGAAGAAATTTTAAGGGATACTTCGCTGGACTGTGCCGTTACACAGCCACTGGCCGCTACAGTGTATGTTACCGTATAATTGCCAACAGCAGAATTGCCGGGGTTTACAGTGCCGGTAACCGGGTCGATGGATAACCCGGCAGGCGTAGCAGTAAAAATGCCTCCAGTTGTAAAATTGTTAACCGGGAGAACAAGGTTTAAGGCCGGGTCGCAATTGCACACCGGGTTGGTTTGATAATTGAAACCGGTTACAGGTGTAATGGCCGTGGTAATGGTAATTGTAGCTGTACTGCTTTGGGCCGGGGAGCAACCATTAGCAACAACTGCATAAGTAATGGTATAAGTTCCGGGGCTGCTTGCGGCTACATTTATGGCACCGGTAGCCGTATTAATATTTAATCCCGAAGGGGATGCACTAAATACTCCACCTGTTGTAAAGCCAGCTATAGGATTCAATACAGGATTGGCACCCCCCGTACAAATGGTGTTGGGGGTATAGCTAAAGTCAGTTACAGGTGTAGTTGCACCAATAATGGTAAATACGGTACTGTCTATACCGGCAAGTGTACAACCGGAAGCGGGCACCGTATAATAAATTTTGTAGCTGCCGGAGCTGCTTGATGTTAGATTAATATCGCCTGTGACGGAATTAATATTGAGGCCTCCGGGAACACTGCTGTATGTACCTCCGGGTGTAAAAGCAAGGTCTTTATCTAATGTGGGATTGCTGCCATTGCCGCATACCGTTGCTGGTAAATACCTGAACCCGGTAATAGGTAAAGTATTGGTATAAACACTAAAGGCAAATGTTGATGAAGTGGCAGCATAGCAGCCCGATGCAGGGATGCTGTAGGTAATGGTATAATCACCTGCTGTACTGGCGGCAACATTAATGGCGCCGGTACTGCTGTTGATACTAAGCCCGGCAGGTGTGGCAGTAAATATGCCACCGGTGGTAAACCCTGTGCCAGGCTGTAGTACAGGGTTTGCACTATTGGAGCAGGCTGAAATTTTATCATAACTAAAATCAGTAACCGGTGGGGTACCCGGTGTAACGGTAACGGTTACCTCTTTGGATATGGGGCAGCCTGTTGGAGATGTACTGCTAACGGTGTAAGTGGTTGTTGCGGCCGGAGCAGCGGTAACTGATGCACCAGTGGTAGCGCTAAGCCCGGTTGGAGGGCTCCACGAAAAAACACCGTTGCCGCCGCTGGCTGTAAGTGCTACGTTTTGCCCGGCACATATAGTTGGGGCTGCAGGGTTTACTTCCACCGCACTAATACCTGATGCCGCCTTTATGGTAAATGTGGTATTAGCATTATTATACCCGTCTATCATCATGTAGTAGGTGTTGCCAATAGTTAAACCTTGAGCGGTAATAACGGTAATTAATGGTTTAGCAGTGGGTGAAGCTAATATATGGGCATAGCAACCGTGGGAGGTAACAGCGCCACCGCAGGTGCCGCTAAAAAAAAGCATTTGTATGCCCCCGGTAGTAAAGGAGGCGCCTGTACTACTGGTAACCCACACATCAAATGAAGCTGTGGTGGCAGAAGCAATAAATTGTATAAATGAATTATTTTGTATGCCAAAGCAGGCGGCATTGTCAAGCTGAGACCAGTTAAGGTCAGTGCCAGATGTACTGCCACATAAACCTGTAAAGTCGCATATCAGCGAAGCATTGGTGCAACTGGTGTTTGCGGCCATCGTTTTAGTGCAGGCAGGCAGGGCCGGCGCCTGGGGTGCAGGCGTATTGTTAAAAGTTAATGTAAAACTGTTAAGTACTCCTGAGCTTCCGGAGTTTCGCAAATCTGTAACACATATACTCCAGTTGCCATTAGCATTTTGACCATTGTTTACAGCGCCAATATATCCCTCCGGTTTGTATGTACCGGTAAAGGGGGCGGTACCAAATTTTATGGGATTGGTGGCGGTGCCGGTAAAACAGGTGTTGGTGAAATTATTACCTGAACCTCCGTTTTGCATGGAGAGTGGTACATAAGTGCCATCGGGGGCACGCAGTAAAATCTCCAAATCGCCTACATCAGGATGCGTTATGGTAATACACACCTGGGCCAAACCATAATTGGCATCAATGATACCTACGCCTGATACAGTGGTGGAAAAACAGGCAGGCGTATTGCCAAAAGAAGGTACAGATCCACCTGTGCCCGTAAAGGATTGTGCCGACAGAACCGTCTTCACTAATAAAAGAAAAATAAGCCATGCAAATTTTTTCATAAGAACCCTCTGCGGCACCAAAGACGATACTGAAAAATAATGTGCTGCCCGTATTGGTTTTAAAGGGGCATTATCTATCTAAGTAGTTCCGGTGTTTCTGTTTTAATGATTATCCACAATATTCCTTCGGGCAGGGAAAATGGGATTTGTAAAATTAAGGGTTGGAAACTAAAAAAAATGCATGAAAGAGTCCGTTGTACTATTATTTTTTTATTAACAAAGCAGGTGCAGATACCAAGGCGTAATAAACTGCTTAATCCGTCTTTTTTATACTGGCTGCTCCACTGGTATGCTGTTTTACAGCGGCTTCGCCATTGTAATGAATATTTGCTGCACCGCTGGCCCTGGCATCAAGTTGTACACTGGCATGTACTTTTATATCAGCAGCACCCGAAGCTTTAGCTGTTGTATTTTCAGTAAGCAGGTCGCTGCTTTTAATGGCAGCACTGCCGCTGGCTTCAGCAGTAAAGTCCCTGGTGCGTCCCTTAAGTTTAATCGTTGCAGCGCCACTGGCATCAGCATCAATTTCAGGGGCATCTACAGCGGCTTCAATACCTGCTGCGCCTGACGATTTAAGGGTGATTTTTTTATCGCTATTTAAAATGTCTTTTACCCTGATATTGGCTGCACCAGAACTTCTTAGATAATTGATATCCGGCGCCGAAACATATATTTTAACATGGCTGTTGTTGAGGGACAAACCACCTCTTTTTTTAATCTCCAAAATGCCGTCATCCACTCTTGTTGAAATGTATTTTATTACATTGTCATCAGCTTCCACTTCAACAGCGTAAGGCCCAGTGCTGAGCTCCACATCATAAGCACCCCCGGTAGATATGCCCCTGAAGCTGCCGGTATTACGTTTTTCGGTAACAATATTGCCGCTGCCGTGGATTCCATCGCAGGAAGCGAAAAATACTGCAGTGCATACAATGAGGAATAATTTTTTCATAGCTTAACTTTTTTTATAAAGATTGAAGATAAAATTTTATCCCACAAACCTTTTGTGTAATTATGACAGAGGGCGGAAGGCAAAATTTAAAATTAAAAATGAAAAAGGAAAAATGGGAATAGTATTCCCGGCAACCAGCATCCAGCATCCAGTAACCAGCATCCAGCATCCAGTATCCTCCTAATCATTACCTTCGCAGCCATGACAGAAAAAATACTTATCCTCGATTTTGGATCGCAATATACCCAACTGATAGCCCGGGCGGTACGGGAAGCTAATGTGTATTGTGAAATAACCCCTTTTAACAAACCAATTGAGTACAATGCCGGTCTTAAAGGTATTATTTTATCCGGCTCGCCATTTTCGGTAAACCAGCCCGATGCGCTGCAGGCCGATGTAAAAACAATGGCTGAAAAACTACCGGTATTGGGCGTATGTTATGGCGCACAGCTTACCGCAAAAACTTTTGGCGGCCGGGTGGATAAAAGCGACAAAAGAGAATACGGCCGTGCTACACTCCAGGTATTGGCGCAGGATATTTTGTTTAATGATGTAACCACAGCATCGCAGGTGTGGATGAGCCACAGCGATACCATTAAAGAACTCCCGGCAGGCTTCAGCATATTAGGCAATACTGAAAGTATCCCCGTTGCGGCTTACAAAAGAGATGGCGGTTTACCCCTTTACGGCTTGCAGTTTCATCCGGAAGTATATCATTCCGTTGAGGGCAAAAAGATACTTCGCAACTTTTTAGTGGAAGTGTGCGGTTGTACACAAAACTGGACGCCGGCGCATTTTATCAGCGATACCATTGCAGCACTGAAACAACAAATTGGGGATAAAAGAGTGATCATGGCCCTAAGCGGCGGTGTGGATAGTACAGTGGCCGCCACACTTATTCACCGGGCTATTGGTAAAAACCTTTTTGGCATTTTTGTAGATAACGGGGTGTTGCGTAAAAATGAGTTCCAGGAAGTATTGGATATGTATGCCATACTGGGATTGAATGTAAAAGGCGTAGATGCCAGGGAACATTTTTATACCAAACTGGCTGGCAAAACCGATCCGGAAGAAAAACGTAAAATTATCGGCGGCACTTTTATTGAGGTATTCGATAAAGAAGCACACCGTATTGAAAATATCGACTACCTCGGCCAGGGTACCATTTACCCGGATGTGATTGAGTCGCTATCCGTACACGGCCCTTCGGCCACCATTAAATCGCACCATAATGTAGGCGGCCTGCCCGATACCATGAAGTTGTCGCTGATAGAACCGCTGCGAATGTTATTTAAAGATGAAGTAAGAAGAGTGGGGGTGGAATTAGGGATACCGCATGATATTTTATTCAGGCACCCCTTTCCCGGCCCGGGACTGGGCATAAGAATTTTGGGAGAAGTAACCGAAGAAAAGGTACGGTTATTGCAGGATGCAGATGCCATTTATACTAATGGTTTGAAAAAATCAGGACTGTATGCAACGGTGTGGCAGGCGGGTACAATCTTATTGCCGGTAAAAAGCGTTGGCGTAATGGGTGACGAAAGAACCTATGAATACACCATAGCACTCAGGGCTGTTACTTCAGTGGATGGTATGACGGCAGACTGGGCACATTTGCCCTACGATTTCCTGGCCAATATCTCCAATGAAATCATCAATAATGTAAAAGGTATTAACCGGGTGGTATACGATATTAGCAGCAAACCGCCCGCTACCATTGAGTGGGAATAAAAACAGTCCCGGTAATTTTTATGAAAAAAGTTATTCTGATACAATTGTTTTTTGCTGTGGCACTGCAGTATACCCAGCCTGTTGTGGCACAGCAGCAGGAATACAGTGCCCAAAAAACACTCAAAGTAGGTGTATTTGCACCACTCTATCTTGATTCTGTTTTTAGTGCATCAGGTAATTTTCGCTACAGGGAAACGATGCCAAGGTTTATTGTGCCTGCTGTAGATTTTATCAATGGTGTAATGGCAGGCATTGATTCATTGGGTGCGGTAAAAGATAATGTGGAAGTGCATGTTTTTGATACCCGGTCTTACAGCAATCCATTACCGGCGCTTATCCGTTCCGGTAAGCTCAACGAGCTTAACCTTTTGATTGGTGCTGTTAAGGATATTGATTATAAATACCTGGCCGACCTGGCTGTTTCCCGCCAGGTGCCTTTTATTTCCGCCTCATATCCCAATGATGGAGGCGTTACGGCAAATCCTTATGTAGTGATTATGAACACCACACTTAAGTCGCACTGCGAGGGTATTTACAGTTACCTGCTGCAAAACCACGGTACCGATAAAATTTTTCTTTGCCGGCGCACCGGCCAGCAGGAAGACAGGGTGGCGGGGTACTTTAAAGCCATTAATGAACAGGATGGCAGAGCGCTGCTCAATATCCAAACACTCAATATCGACAGTAACCTTACCTCATCTTTTTTAAAATCGAAGCTGGATAGTAACCGGCATACCGTAATGATTGGCGGCTCGCTGGATGAGGGCTTTGCCAACAGCCTCACCAAAGCCTGCTACCAGCTATATCAAAAATACCCACTAACCCTCATCGGTATGCCCAACTGGGATGGCTTTAAAAGCCTGGTAAAAAAAGAGGCATACACCGATTTTCCTATAATTTTCACCACACCTTATTTCAACACCAAGCAGGATGCTCACAGCAGGATGCTGATGGAATATTATAGCCAAAAATTAAAAGGCAGGCCATCGGATATGTCGTTTAAAGGATTTGAGTGTGCCCAAATGTTTATACGCCTGCTCATTGATCATCCCACTGATTTTATGGAGCACCTGAATGACAAAAATTACCGGGTATATTCTGAGTATAATTTTAAGCCAGTACGGCTACGTAAAGAAAGTTACAAGCCGGATTATATTGAAAATAAGCATCTCTACTTTGTACGTATTCTTAATGGATCCATGTACAAAGCCTGGTAATTTTTTGCAGCCCCTGCATTCAAAACTTTAAACAACACTTTCTTGTTGTACTGTAAATTGCAGTATGAAAAAATGGGTATTACTGGTTTTGACCGCACTGTTTTCCCTGGCTTTTATCCGGTACAGCAATTCTCTTGTAAAAGAAGATCCACAGTATATTCCACCTTCGCCACAGCGCACAGGCAATGCAGAAAAAGGCTATGATTATTTAATAGCCGGCGATTATTTAAAAAGCGGTATACCCTATGCTTTGTTTTTCCTGGCATCCCCAAAAGACACTGCCAATCATTTACAACGCAGCGGCCCCAATGCTGTACTGCCACACGATTATACGGCCGTATCGGCACCCAATGGCGAATTGGTGGTGGCACCCAACTGCCTGCAATGTCATGCACAGTTTTTCAACGAAAAACTGGTGGTGGGCTTGGGCAACAGTTTTGGCGACTTTACAGTGAACAGGGGCAGTACAGCGGCTATGGCTGAAAATTTTTTAAAAACCCTTTCTGGCCCTGATGCCAAAAAATACGAGGCTGCCAAAGATTTTATAAAAGCCGTAAAAACAATTTCACCAAAACTTATTACACCGGTTAGGGGTGTTAACCTGGCAGATGGACTGGCTTACCTGCTGGTGGCCCACCGCAATCCCGAAACCCTGCGCTGGAGTGATACCAGCCTGCTGCAGTTGCCCACCGAAATAATACCTACCGATGTGCCTGCCTGGTGGTTGCTCAAAAAAAAGCATGGCATGTTTTACAATGGTTTTGGTCGTGGTGATTTTGGCCGTTTTTTAATGGCCAGTAACCTGCTAACGGTATCGGATACTGCCGAAGCAGCAGAAGTTGACAGTCATTTTAATGATGTGCTGGCTTATATCAACAGTATCAGTCCGCCTAAATTTCCACGGCCGGTAAATACTGCACTGGCCGCCAGTGGAGAAAAAATTTTTATAAATAATTGCTCCAAATGCCATGGCACTTACGGACCCGATGGTAAATATCCCAACCTGCTGATACCTGCTGAAATTATCAAAACCGACTCTGCATTATATACTGCCAATTATTCTAATCCGCAGTTTATAGAATGGTTTAACAAAAGCTGGTTTAGTACCGGCAACCACCCGGCACAGTTAGTGCCCTACAAAGGTTATATAGCGCCGCCTTTGGATGGAATATGGGTTACGGCGCCTTATTTCCATAATGGTTCTGTACCCGATTTGGAAGGGGTGCTCAACAGCAGGAAGCGGCCGGCTTACTGGCAGCGCAGCTTTAACAAGCCGGTGTATAACTATGATATTCCTGGCTGGCAGTACGAGGTAAAAGATGCACCGGCTGGCCCGGAGGTATATAATACCACACTCAGGGGTTTTGGCAATTACGGGCATTATTTTGGGGATAAATTAACCGATACGGAAAGAAAAGCCGTTATTGAGTATTTGAAAACATTATAGTTTGCTGCATACACTGAGTTACCAAAAACGCTGGTACAACCGTGCAACAATTTTTACCATTAACCACTACAGCTTCTATTGAAACTTTCATCTACCAAAGGCTACAGCATCATTACACAATGGCTTGCTTCCAAAGGCCATCAGCCTTTTTTATTTCAACAGCAAAGCTGGCAGCATATCATTGATGGTAAAAGTGGTTTGGTGAATGCACCTACCGGCTGTGGTAAAACTTTTTCTGTATTTATCGGGGCTGTTATCAGTTTCATCAATAGTCATCCCGCCGATTACCAAACAAAAAGCCGAAACGGGTTGCAATTGCTGTGGATAACTCCTTTAAGGGCATTGGCCAAAGATATTGGCCGGGCTATGGAAGAGGTACTGGCCGATTTGAACCTGCAGTGGAAAGTGGGTATCCGTAATGGTGATACACCGGTAAGTGAACGGGAAAAACAAAAACGCCAGATGCCTGAAGTGCTGATTATTACGCCGGAAAGTGTACACCTGCTGCTGGCACAAAAAAATCATAGCGTCATATTTGAAACTGTAAAAATTATTGCGGTAGATGAATGGCACGAACTACTGGGCAGCAAACGTGGGGTACAGGTGGAACTTGCTGTTTCAAGAATCGTGTATGCCAAATGGTTAGCAGCCCACTGTTATCCTGCGGTATGGGGTATATCAGCCACCATTGGTAACCTTGCACAGGCTAAAGCAGTACTGCTGCATCCGCTCAAAATGTTACAGCATGAGGATATTGAAAAAAATCTTTTTCCTGAAGCTGATTTTGGCGAAACTGTAAAGGCCGACATCAACAAGCATATAGAAGTAATACCCGTAATTCCTGATGAAATAGAAAAATATCCCTGGGCCGGGCACCTGGGTATTAAGCTGGTGCAGCATGTGGTGGATATTATTCATCAACACAATACCACGCTTGTATTTATCAACACCCGTGGCATGAGTGAAACCTGGTACCAGGCTTTGCTGCAGGCAGCCCCGGAATTATCGGGTGCTATTGCTTTGCATCATGGCAGTATGGAACCGCAATTACGGGTATGGGTAGAAGATAGTTTGCACCAGGGTAAGCTTAAAGCCGTGGTATGTACGGCCAGTCTTGATTTGGGTGTAGATTTCAGGCCGGTAGATACAGTGGTGCAGGTAGGTTCGCCAAAAGGGGTATCCAGGTTTTTGCAAAGAGCAGGCCGTAGCGGGCATCAGCCCGATGCTGCCAGCCGCATTTATTTTTTGCCCACACATTCATTAGAACTACTTGAAGTGGCCGCTTTAAAAAAAGCCATCAGCGAAAACTATGTAGAAAGTAAGGAACCCATGCTGCTTTGCTTTGATGTGCTGATACAATACCTGTGCACACGGGCAGTAGGCGATGGCTTTAAGGCCGAACAAGTATTTGAAGAAATTAAAAGCACTTACTGCTTTGCAGATATTACTGATTCCGAATGGCAGGAACTCTTGTATTTTATTACCAAAGGCGGTAGGGCACTGCAGGAATATGATGAGTATAAAAAAGTAGAAGTATCGGATGGTATACATAAAATTACCAGTAGAAAACTGGCCATGCGTCACCGCCTGCATATAGGCACTATAGTTAGTGATGCGATGCTCAAAGTAAAATTTATGAGTGGCGGTTATATTGGTGTGATAGAGGAGTGGTTTATATCTAGGCTTGAGCCCGGTGATGTATTTACACTGGCAGGGCGAAAGCTGGAATACGTGATGCTGAAAGATATGATGGTGCTGGTGCGTAATTCCAATGCAAAAAAATCAATAGTGCCAAGCTGGATGGGTGGCCGCATGTCGCTTACAGCCAACCTGGGCCTTATGTTGCGCAGGATGATGCAGGTAGCTTCTGTTAGCACATCCCGGGGCAAAGAAGCATTTAAGGAGCTTGCCGCCCTGGCACCACTGCTGCATTTGCAGCAACAGCTTTCGGCAATTCCTGCCGAAAACGAATTGCTGATTGAACAGGTAGAAACAAAAGACGGGTATCATCTTTTTGTGTACCCCTTTGAAGGGCGGCTGGTGCATGAGGCCATGGCAGCAATACTGGCTTACCGCCTCAGTACAATAACCCCCATCACTTTTTCAATTGCCATGAATGATTATGGGTTTGAGTTGCTCAGCGACCGGCCCATACCGGTAGATGATACCAATGTATACAGCCTTTTTACACAGGATAACCTGCTGGCCGATATCCAGCATAGTGTGAATTCAACGGAAATGGCTAAACGCAAATTCAGGGATATTGCTGTAATTGGCGGATTAATCTTCCAGGGTATGCCGGGAGAAAAAGCCAAGGCAAGGCACCTGCAAAGCAGCGCCAGCCTGTTGTTTAATGTATTTGCAGAATACGACCCCGGTAATATTTTGCTCAGGCAGGCTTACCGGGAAGTGCTGGACCAGCAGATGGAAGAACTGAGGCTTCGTAATGCCCTGCAACGTATTGCCGCTGGAACAATCATCCTGCGTTTCCCGGAAAAAATTACACCATTTTGTTTTCCCATACTGGCAGATGGATTGAACAGGAATAATCTTTCTTCTGAAAGGCTGGAAGACAGGATAAAACGTATGCAGGCGCAACTGGAAAATTAATGAATCAAGTGCTTACGCTGCATGGCATACAATGCCAGGAATATTAAAGGAAATACCAGCGAAAAAATGGCAAAGCCGGAGAACATACCTGTGCCTAAAAAAATAACACCACCAATGATGGGTAAAAATTCGCCGGCTACCCATAGCGGAAAACCTTGCTTTTTTAGTTTACGCATTTCCATGGCGCCATAAAGGCAAAGGCCGGTGCCCAGCAGGCCCAATACCAGCATTGGTAATTTATTTTCCAGCGATTTACGGGCCATCTCCAGCATTTCGGGCCCCATTAGTTTTTTGGCCCATGCCGGTGCATCCTCCATTTTGCTCTGTGCTTCCTGGATATCTTTATAAGCTTTTTCGGCACGTACATAATTCCAGATACTACCTCCAAAACCAAGTGCACAGCCTATAAAAGTAAGAATGGTTAATACATTTAAAGCCCCGGGTAATGCTGGTTTATTACCATCATCAAAGTTGAGCATGTCGGCAGATGAAGTGTTGGTCATGTTTTTTATTTTTTGAAAAGTAAATACTAATAGCCGTTTTACAAAGCCGGGTGTACAATTTTTTTGCCGCTGCAGTATTTACCTTCGCAGGCCATGCAACAGTTGATACCCTTACAAATACGCAATCATTGTTTCCTGCTTTCGGCAGGGCGTGCTGTGTTTTGGGAAGCGGAACGTACCTTAATGGTGAGCGACCTTCACTTTGGCAAAACCGGTCATTTTCGTAAGTCGGGTATTGCAGTGCCACAAAATTTATTTAAAGAAGAGATGCAGCGATTTGTACTGTTGTTGCAGTATTTTAAACCCGTTAATCTTATCGTGATAGGCGATATGTTTCACAGCCATGATAACCGGGAGCACCAGTTGTTTAAAAAATGGCGGCAGGATTTTGGCAGGTTGCCGATACAACTGGTAATGGGGAATCATGATATTTTAGAGGAGCACTGGTATACACAGGCTGGTATCAATACTATAAAGGGCCAATTGCAGGTTGGCAGTTTTTCGTTTGTGCATGATATTAAGGAGGTAACCATGCAGGATGATTTTTTTTATTTTTCAGGGCATATTCATCCCTCGGTAAATATTGGCGGCGTAAGCAAACAATCGCTGCGTTTTCCCTGTTTTTACCTTACATCAAAATATGCGGTATTGCCGGCGTTTGGAAAATTTACGGGCACTTACACAGTGAAGCCCAAAAAGGGGGATAGTGTGTTTGCCGTATTACCTGCCGATGTTAAAAAAGGAGAATCGGCCGGCCTGCTTAAAGTACATTAGTGTTGAAGCCATGTTGAAAATAGCTTACGATTCCATTTATGCCCATCCACTGCCTGAAGGCCACCGGTTTCCGATGCTGAAGTACGAACTGATACCCGGCCAGTTGCTGCATGAAGGCGCAATAAGCAGCGATAATATTTTTGCACCACAGCCATGCCCGGATGAAGTGGTATTATGGACTCACGATAAAACCTACCTGCAAAAGCTGCATTTACAAACCCTATCTGCCCGGGAGCAGCGGCATATTGGTTTTCCCCAATCACCGGCACTTACTTTAAGGGAGTTGATGATTACACAAGGTACTATAGATTGTTGCCATTATGCCCTGCAATACGGGGTGGCTTTAAATGTAGCCGGTGGTACGCACCATGCTTTTGCCGACAGGGGCGAGGGCTTTTGCCTGCTGAATGATATGGCGGTGGCAGCCAATTATCTTTTGCATCACAATCTTGCCCGTAAAATTTTAATTATTGATTTAGATGTGCACCAGGGCAATGGCACCGCTAAAATATTTGAGGCAGCAGAAAATGTTTTTACATTCAGTATACATGGCGAACATAATTATCCGTTCCGTAAAGAAAAAAGTGATTGGGATATTCCTTTAAAAGATGGTACTAACGATGCTGAATACCTGCATATACTTGAGGATGCCCTGCATACACTTATCGAAAAAGTAAAGCCGGGTTTTGCTTTTTACCTTTCTGGGGTTGATATTTTGGATACGGACCGGTATGGCAAACTTAAGGTAAGTATGAACGGCTGTTATGCAAGAGATGAAATGGTTTTTTCAAAATTGAAACAACATGGTATACCCTGTGCTGTGGCTATGGGTGGCGGTTATAGTGCCGATATACGGATTATTACTGCAGCCCATTGCAATACTTTCCGGCTGGCAAAAGATATTTACAACCTGTGAGCCTGCATTTTTATAGTCCCCTGCGTTTAATTTCTTTTTTTATCAATTCCAGTTCCCTGCCGGTTTGCCCGGCCACAGCACTGTTTTCGTGTGCCCGCCGCATGAGGTAAGGGATAACGTCTTTGATTGGGCCAAAAGGCAGGTACTTGCTTACGGCGCAGCCAGCTTTTGCCAGGTTGAAAGTAATATTGTCGCTCATGCCATACAGTTGCGAAAAATGTACATGCGGATGGTTAAGCGGCAGTTGGTTTTGCTGTAATATTTTTATAGCCAGCATATTGCTGTATTCATTGTGCGATGCTACAATAATGGCAATCCTGTTCAGCCTTTCCATACAGTATTGTAGTGCTTCGTTATAATCTTTATCGCAGGCTGCTTTATCCGGCTGAATCGGGGAGGGATAACCATGAGCTGCAGCACGGGCCCGTTCTTTTTCCATATAAGCACCTCGTACCAGTTTGGCGCCTAAGATAAAATCTCTTTCAGCAGCCGCTTCGTGGCAGGCTTTAAGAAAGGTGAGCCTGTCGTGCCGGTACAATTGAATGGTATTGTAAATAACAATTTTTTCTTTGTTAAAGCTGTCCATCATCAGTATGGTAAGTGCATCTACGGGATCCTGTATCCAGGTTTCTTCTGCATCCACCAGTACGCCTGTATTTTGTGCATAGCCTGCTTCACATATACGCAATAAGCGTACTCTTACCCTGTGCCATTCTTCTTTTTCATCAGCATCGAGTTGTTCGGTAGCTTTAAGGTAGCGTTTCATTAAAGTGCCTTCTGCCTGGTGCATCAGCCCGTCTATTTTTTCGAGTAGTTCAAACCGGGCAAACCCGGTTACCTTAATACTCATGAAAGGAATATTAGGTTGTGTGGCTGCGTAATGAATCACCCGGATAAACTCTTCTGTGGCATGATCAAATGCCGCTTCGCCGTTGCCGCCTCCTTCCACACCATAATCCAGTATTACCTGCACATCAAACCGGCTCAGTTGTGCAGCCACTTCTTTGGTTTGCTCCAGCGTTTCGCCCCCAACAAATTGCCGGAAAAGTGTGTGCCTGATAATGTTTTTAACAAAGGGGATTTTCCAGCGTATAGCGGTGGGGGTAAGTTGCATACCCAGCCGTAGCAGCCAGGGTTTGCCCATTGCAGAAAACAGGAACTTTGCCTTTTTTAAGGCGGTGTTTTTTTTATAAGCAAATGCGTATTCAGTATTCTCGAACGATACAGGCTTGTAGGTGTGCATGCGTAATAAATTCAAATGTAAGCAAACTTACAAAACACTGCTACCCGGTGGGTGCCGGTAAACTTTACTGCGGTTGCCAATGGAGCAGCCTTATAACAAACAGGCCACCGGTACCGGTGGCCTGTTGAGTTTTAAATAGACAGGTTTATTTCAGTTCTGCCGAAACAAATATTTTAGGCTCTTTGGCAATTTTACCTTTTGCATCGCTTATGTCGTAGTCGGCAAGTGCAATAGTAAATTCAGATGCTGTAATTAATACATCGCCATTTACAGTAATGGTAGCAGTGGTGCTCAAAGGTTTGGTAATACCCTTCATGGTAAGTTCACCTTCTATTTTAGCTTCGTAAGTGCCATTTTTTGAAAAATTGATAGCAGACAGGTTGGTGATTTTTCCGGTAAAAGTGGTTTTGGGGAATTTTTCAGAATTAAACCAGCGTTCGCCGTTAAAATGTTCCTGCATCATAGGGTTGCTAAAGTTGAAGCTTTTTACCACAGCCTCAAATGCTACTGTGCCTTTTTTGGTGTCTATGGCAGCAACTACTGTTTTGTTTTCTGCTACAGGTAATGCATCCAGTGGTGTGGCGGCATCAAATTTTACCGTAGCAGAAGTGGTGGTTTTCTTTTGGGCAAAAGCCGAAACTGCCAGTACGGCCAATGCGATAATGAGTGTTGTTTTTTTCATTGTTTTATGTGTTTTGAGTGTTTATTTGTTGATACTGCAGCGTTTGAAAGTAATAAAGCCGGTTTCGAGTATATCGCTGTATACCCCAGCACTGCAGGAACCTTTGATTGCAATACTATCACCCACCTGTACCTGCTTTGCAGCTTTAATGTGCTGCTGCTGAAAAGCAAAAATGATATAGTCGCCTGTTCCGGTATCTGCCATTTTAATATTTACGGCGGTATCTGCTTTTTCTATTTCGGTAACCCGGCCGTTTACGGTGATAATTTTTTCAGAATATTTTTTATTGGCTTCGTCAATATTATTTCGAAACTCTTCCATAAAGGGCATAGCGCTTACAGTATAGGCCGCTTCCTGGGTAGCAGTATCTTCAAACTCCCGGGTAAAAATGTACCATACGGCTGCGCCGCCAGCCAGCAACAGGATTATACCAGCCAGTAATAGTTTTTTAAGCAGGCTTTTTTTGGGGGCAGTAGCCGGAGTTTGTATCATGTGTGTGTATTTCAGTGCAAATATACAATGTTTAAACATTGATTGTTGTGGTAAACAACCGGGTTAACCAATTGTTTATAAAAAGCTGATTTTTGGGATAATTAAAATTAGGAGGCTTAAGCTAAAGTATCAAGCCATTCCTGTAAATGGCCGGATATAGCTGCCGATTCTACCATAAAACCATCATGGCCATAATCGGATCCAATTTCCACATATTTGGCAACGGGAATGTTTTTGGCCAGGAATTTTTGTTCAAATACGGGGCAAAGGATATCGCTGCTGATGCCGATAATCAGCGTTTGCTGTTTTATTTTATTTAAAACTGCAGGGCATTCACCGCCGCGGCCACGGGCTATATGGTGGCTGTCCATACTTTTGGTAAGCAGCCAGTAGCTGTAAGCATTAAATCTTGCCACCAGCTTATCGCCCTGGTAATTGATATAAGTGGCCGCTTTATAATTGTCCAGCTTTTCGCTGTCGGGGTCCGATTGTTTTTGCACCATAATATCGTAATTACGGTAGGTAAGCATGCCGATAGCCCTTGCTGCTTTCAGGCCTTTGGCACCGGCTTCTGCGGTTGGTTGCTGCCAGGTGCAATCGGCTTCAATACAAAGTCGCTGTGCCGTATGTGTGGCAATGCCCCAGGCGCTTTCGGTAGCGGAGGTTGCCAGTAATAAAAGGTTATCAATGGCCTCCGGCTCTGCCAGGCACCATTCCATTGCCTGGTAACCACCCATGCTGCCGCCCATCAGCAGGTAAATTTTGTTTATACCCAGGTGCCGGCGCAGTAGTGCATGTGCCTGTACCATATCCCGGATGGTAACCATTGGGAAGCTGTTGTAATATGGTTTTTGGGTTTCAGGGTTTATACTCAGGGGGCCTGTAGTACCATAGCAGGAGCCAAGTATATTGGCGCATACAATAAAATGCTTTGCCGGGTCAATTACGTGGCCGCCGCCCACTACACCATTCCACCAGTCGGCTGCATCCGAGTTGGCCGTAAGGGCATGACATACCCATACCACGTTGGAGCCCTCTGCATTCATTTTGCCATAAGTAGTATAGGCAATATTAAGTTCAGGTAATACAGCACCATTTTCTAATGGGAAAGGGTGGGGGTAATAAAAATTATCCATCGGCGCTTGTAAATAAAGAATTGCAAAGTAAAGGCTTACAGCAATTATATTTGTGCAAATTTTTGGGAAATGATAGAAATAAATTTAAAAAGGGTTGAAGGCGATTTTGCCTTTGAAGCCGTAGATGCCATGGGGCATATTGCCCGGATGGACTCCAGCAGCGAAACCGGTGGGCTCGATTCGGGCATAAGGCCGATGCAAATGCTGCTAATGGGGCTTGGTGGTTGCAGTGCTATCGATATTGTAATGATTTTAAAAAAGCAGCGCCAGGAGGTAAAAGATTTTTCAATACAAATAGCCGGTGAAAGAGAAAAAGGCAAAGAGCCTTCACTTTGGGAAAACGTAAAAGTAACTTTTGTACTTACCGGTACGGTGGATGAAGAAAAAGCTTATCGGGCCTGCGAACTCTCCATGAATAAATACTGCTCCGTAGCCGAAACATTACGCAAAGGCGGCACCAATTTAACCTGGGAAGTAAAAGTAAACCCCTAACGATTTATCCCCCGGCGGTTAATGCAATGTTGCAACAGGCTACCGTACAAAAATTTTATTATCATGAAGCACCCGGTTACAAAAGCCATACGTATACAGGTAGATCGCACCGGCGAAATGGAGCATGCTGTGCCCATGTTTTTAACCAGCAGTTTTTGCTACGATAATGCGGAAGACATGAGGGCGGCTTTTGCCGACGAAACCGATGCCAATATTTACAGCCGTTTCAGCAACCCCAATGTACAGGAACTGGCCGATAAAATGGCAGCGCTTGAAGGAGCTGAAGCAGGTTATGCTACCGCATCAGGCATGAGTGCCGTGTTTGCCTCATTTATGACTTTTTTAAAAACAGGCGATCACCTGCTGGTGTGTAATTCTATTTTTGGCAGTACACAAACGGTGATAAAAAAATACCTGCCCAATTATGGCATCGAATACACTTATGTAAGTGCTGATGAGCCTGAAAAATGGGAAGCGGCCGTAAAGCCCAATACCAAAATGCTGTATATCGAAACGCCTACCAATCCCGGGCTGGCTGTTATCGACCTGCAGTTTGCCGGGGCATTGGCCAAAAAGTACAATCTTTTATTTAATGTAGATAACTGCTTTGCCACTCCGGTATGCCAGCGGCCGATTGAATATGGCGCCGACCTGGTGGTGCATTCCGCCACCAAATGGATCGATGGGCAGGGCAGGGTGCTGGGCGGTGTAATTGTGGGTAATAAAAAACTCATCAACGATATTTATCTTTTTTGCCGCAGTACCGGCCCAGCATTATCCCCCTTTAATGCCTGGGTACTGAGCAAAAGCCTCGAAACACTTGATGTGCGGATGGAACGCCATGCCGCCAATGCCCTGGCGCTTGCCAAAGCATTGGAAGGCCACGATAAAATCAGCAGCGTTCGCTATCCTTTTTTGCCCAGTCATCCGCAATATGCCATTGCAAAAAAGCAAATGAAAAACGGCGGCGGTATTGTATGCTTTGAATTAAAAGGCGGGCTGGAAAGCGGCCGTACTTTTTTAAACAACCTGAAAATGTTGTCGCTTACGGCTAACCTGGGCGATACAAGGAGCATTGCCTCGCATCCTTCCAGCACCACACATGCCAAACTTACTGAAGCAGAAAGGCTGAGTACTAATATAACACCCGGGCTTATACGCATTTCTGTAGGGCTGGAGCATATAGATGATATTTTGGAAGATATAGTACAGGCGCTGGGGTAGGAGAAGGGGTTTGAGAGGTTTAAGAGGTTTGAGGCTTTAGAGGGCTAAATTTTAGTGCCTGCACAGTATAAGCCTGCTTTTGTTTCATCGTACATTTATACTGCCAGCAAACTGCAGCCTCTTATATCGCTGTTATCTAAGCGGCCCAACACTTCAAAACTACCGTCGGGGTAAAGTCGTCCTGCATCATCTGTAGCTATAAAACTGCAGGAGTACAAATTGGCAAGGTCAATAATATTTATAGCACCGCTACTATGGTTTACTTCTGGAGCATCCTTCACCTCAAAAGGGTCGTCCTCTGCCCTAAGCAATACTTTCATCCAGGGTGGTGTGGTAAATAATCCCTTTTCTTTTGCATAAGCCTGGCTTAATAATTCTGTCATACCATATTCTGAATGAATAGCTGTGGTGCTAAAAGCAGCATTTAAAATTGCATGCACCTGCTGCCGGGTTAGTTCTTCTTTTCTGCCTTTCATGCCGCCGGTTTCCATAATAATGCTGTGCTGTAGTGGCATGGGAAATGCTTCAGCAAAATCAAGCAGGGCAAAGGTTACGCCAAGTAGCAGCGTTTGTTGCCCGGCAGCCTCCAGTGCCTGGAGGGTTGCCGCCAGTTTTTCAAAATCGTATAAATAAAAGCCGCTTTTCGGATGGCCGCTTTGCCCTATCAGTTCATCGGCCATCATCACCAGCGAGGAGTGTTGCCTTTCGAGATAGGAGGGCAGCAGTGCTATAATGCACCATTGGGCAGGGTTGCCGTAAAACAGGTTAAAAGCTGTTGTAAAACTTCTTTGGTATAAGCCGGTATCTTTTACCCAATGCCTGCTGTTGATGGTTTGTGTAGTGCCGCTGCTTTCAAAAATTACTTCGGGCTCAAAGGCAGTGGTTTGTATAGTGTGTGTTTTAAAAAAGCTGATGGGTAAAAAAGGGATCTTATCTATTGTATGTATTGATGCCGCATTAATGCCCAATACATCGCAGTATTGCCTGTAAACAGTGTTATGCTGGTGTTGAAACCTGAAAACCTCCAGGGCCATACTGTTAAAACTTTGTTGCCGAACAGCAAAAATTCTGGTACTGAGGTCTGTATTTTTAACCGGGCTATTCAATTTCTATTCCTAAATTTGAAACTTTAATACACAAAGATGCGGAACATCCTTTTAATAATACTGGCGGGGCTGTTGATTTATGGTTGCAAAAAGAGTAAATTTTCTACCACACCGCAGTTAACGTTTAAATCACTAAGTCCCGATGTGCTTTATCCAGATCAGTTGATACGCTTCCGTTTAAATTTTACCGATGCAGAAGGTGATTTGGAAGACTCATTGTATGTAGAAAAAGTGGTAACCCGGTGCAACAGGGGTGGCTTTGTTGAAAAGTATAAGATGCCTGTTTTTCCAACAGGAAAAAATACAGAGGGTGAAATTGAGGTGGTATATGCACATGGCATTAATATCGGCGGCTATTATTCTATTGGCGCTCCGCAATGCGATTTTAATGATACCTGCTTTTTTCGCTTTATGTTAAAAGATAAAGCACAAAACAGGAGTGATACGGTAAACTCTCCAACATTTGTGATAATTAAACAGTGATGCACTGCTAACCTTGCTCCGCTTTATTTTATCCCATGCTTTTTGGGCTGCAGTATGTGCGGCGGCATTAGTAATTGAAACAACGCTGCTGGCCGGTTTACCCTTGCAGCCTGCTTTACCGGTATTTGTTTTTTTTGCTACCTGCTGCAGTTATAATTTTCATTTTGCCATTGCCAAAATATATACTTTGCCACCGGCGCAGCTTACCGCTGCCACTTTACCTGCAAGTAATATTCTGTGCATCATCATCGCCTTTTTAGGGATGGTGCTGTGCTATCCCTATGCCGGAACCGGAATCACCCATATAGCAGTTGCAGCGTTATGTACATTGTTGTATTCATTGCCCCTGCTGCCCCTGCAAAAAATAGTATTTATCCGAAGGGCTGGTTTTATTAAAACTTTACTGCTGGCTTTTACCTGGACTTATGTAACCGCATACCTGCCGATGGTTGCCGCTGCTGTTGAAATAAATATACCTGCTGTATTGCTGCTATTGCAGCGCTTTGTTTTTATGCTGCTGCTGTGCATTATTTTTGATCAAAGAGATGTGCATACCGATGCGGTAAAAGGTTTTCACAGTCTTGCAACCGATTTAACGGCAAGGGCAACACAGCGCTTGCTGTACATACTTTTTGCAGTGCTAGCGCTAATACATATTGCCCTGTTTTATTTTGCACTGGGCACCAGCCAGAGTGCAGCGCTAATGCTGGCGCTGGCAGCAACGCTAATTGTTTACCGTATGTCTGTACAGCGGCAAAGGGGCTTTGTTTTTTATTACTTTCTGGTAGATGGACTGATGTTACTATCAGCAGTACTTACAATTATGGCAAGTATTTAGTTTATTTGTAAAAATTTATAACCAATGGCAAAAGAAAAATCAAAAGCAAAATCCAAACCTGCTAAAAGTTTACTGAACAACAATTCTTATAACTTCCTTCGTAATTATATCAACAATGCTTCGCCGGTTGGTTTTGAAAGCAGCGGGCAAAAGATGTGGCTCGATTATATCAAACCTTATACCGATAGTTTTTTTACCGACCCCTATGGTACAGCCGTTGGCGTTATTAACCCCACAGCAACCTTTAAAGTGGTAATAGAAGCCCATGCGGATGAAATAAGCTGGTTTGTAAATTATATCACGGCCGAAGGACTTATCTATCTTAAAAGAAACGGTGGTGTTGACCACCAGATTGCGCCATCCATGAGGGTAATCATTCATGGTAAAAAAGGCCCGGTTAAGGCGGTATTCGGCTGGCCGGCCATTCATACCCGGTTGAATAATGGCGATAAAGAAACGCAACCCAAAGTGGAGAATCTTTTCCTGGATTGCGGTGCCTCCAGTAAAAAAGAATTAGAAGAACTGGGCGTACATATCGGTGCAGTGGTAACTTACGAAAACGGTTATGATGAATTGGCTTATGATTATTTAATTGGCCGTGCTTTCGACAACCGTATTGGCGGCTTTATGATTGCCGAAGTAGCCCGGCTGCTGAAAGAAAATAATAAAAAACTGCCCTTTGCCTTATACGTGGTAAATGCGGTGCAGGAAGAAATTGGCCTTCGGGGCGCCGAAATGATTGCCCGCCGCATTAAGCCAGATGTAGCCATCATTACCGATGTAACACACGATACCACTACACCAATGGTAAGTAAAATAGTGCAGGGCGAAACAGCCTGTGGCAAAGGCCCATCGCTTACTTATGGCCCGGCCGTACACAATAAACTGCTCAGCCTGGTGCAGGATGTTGCCGAAAAAAATAAAATACCGGTACAGTTGCATGCCGTAAGCCGCAGCACGGGCACCGATACCGATTCGTTTGCCTATGCCAATGATGGCTGTCCCAGCGTACTCATCTCCATTCCGCTGCGCTATATGCATACTACCGTAGAAATGCTGCACAAAAAAGATGTGGAAGAAACGATAAGGCTGATGTATGAAACTTTGCTGACCATTACACCCAAAACGAATCTCAGCTATTTTTAGCATGCAGCCGGGTGAAAGCCCGGCTGTTTTATATCTTACATTTTTGGCTGCTTTTTTTTAAAATAAAGCCTGTACCCCATTGGCATATTTATTTTCATGCTCCAGCAGCCATTGCTTGCGCCACAGGCCGCCTGCATAGCCGGTAAGGCTGCCATCGCTGCCAATTACCCGGTGGCAGGGTACAAGGATGGCAATACTGTTGCTGCCATTAGTAGTGCCCACAGCACGGATGGCTTTTACATTATTGATGCGTTTGGCTAATTCAAGATAACTGATGGTTTTGCCAAAAGGGATTTGTTGCAACTGTGCCCATACCTGCTGCTGAAAAGCGGTGCCGCTTTGGGCTACAGGCAGGTCAAATGTTTTTCGGGTACCGGCAAAATATTCATCTAATTGTTGGGTGCATTGTTGCAGTAAAGGTTGAGTATTTGCAGTGGGTACCTGTTCCTGTTGCCCGGTTTGTACAAACGAAACGCTGGTAATAGCATTGCCATCTGTACGTATCTCCACTAGGCCAAGTGGTGTAATATGGTACAGCATATCCGTCATACCTGCAATGTAAAACTATTGCGGTGCTTACGGTAAAATTCTTGTTCAATTGCTCAAAAAACAATTTCTTTGACGGCTTAATGCAGGATATGAGTACAGGTGTAAAGAATGATATACGGTTTATTGAAAAAGCGATGAATGCCATTGCTGATCCCTGCCGGTTATCGATACTCGAAGAAATTGCCCGCCGTGGTAAAATGTGTTGCGGCGATGTGCAGGGCCTTACCGGTCTTTCGCAACCCACCTGTTCGCATCATATCAAGCTTTTATCCGAAAGCGAACTGATTGAATGTGCCAAAGAAGGCCGCAATCATTTTTTCAGTATTAAAAAAGATAATTTTCGGCGGCTGAGTTTGTTTTTGGGAAAATTTTACCAGGAATAGTTGCTGTTCCTTTTACGAAAGCAGCAGAGGCTGTAAGCATACAACCGCAGCCCTGGCCACCATAGCATTAACCAATTTTGCACCCGTTTTTTACCTGCATTGATGGCTGTAGCAACACCACGTTGCCATTTTCGTTATAAATACCTAGTACAAGACATTCACTCTTAAACCCGGCAATTATTTTGGGTGGAAAATTTATGACAGCCACTATTTGTTGCCCCACTAAATTTTCTTTGTTGTAAAAAGTTGTTATTTGTGCTGATGATTGCCTGGTACCCAGTTCGCCAAAATCGATAATGAGCTTCAAAGCCGGTTTCCTTGCTTCCGGAAAATCATGCACAGCAGTAATGGTACCAGTGCGGATATCAATTTTTTCAAAATCGGCCCATGTAATCATTGTACTGTATTTTATAAAAATGCTGAAATGATGTATTATTGACTGTTAAAATTACTCCATAATGCTGCTTGAAATAAGGAAAGCCATAGAAAGTGATGCAGCATCAATAGCGTTGTTATTTGATGCCTATCGTGTTTTTTACCAGCAACCGTCTAATTTGCCCGCTGCTTTTGAATTTATCAGCCAGCGTATAACCGCTGATGAATCGGTAATATTTATTGCAGTTATGGATGGCGAAGTTGCAGGCTTTGTGCAACTGTATCCCATATTTTCTTCTGTGCGTTTAAAAAGAGCCTGGCTGCTCAACGATTTATTTGTAGCAGAAAAACACCGCCGCAAAGGTATTGCCGAAGCATTGCTGGAACAAACCAAAGAATTTGGGATAGAAACCGATGCCGCCTGGATAATACTGGAAACCGCATCGGATAATTACTGGGCACAATCTGTGTATGAAAAAAACGGCTGGATAAAATCGGGCAGTTTTTTTTACGAATACCCTGTACAATAATACCCTGTACAGCCTGCCCGGTACGCTGCAACTTATGTTCAATACATTTGGTTAATAAAAGCAAAGTGCAATGAAGTGCGGCTGCCTAAATTTTACTGGGCATTTTATAAAGCAACAGGCATTTAATCTCTTAGATACTTAAACCATTCTTGTATGTCAATTATCAGGGCAACAGTTTTATTTATCCTGTTGAGCATTTCAACCGCCTGTTCTGTTACGGCACAGGTTATATTTGAGGTGCCACAAAATGTTCAGTTAAATGTAAAAGAAGATTATCCAAAATATACTGCCGATATAATTACTGCGGCAAAATGGTTAGAAGAAACAGATTTGGATAAACAGCCTGAAAAACGCAGGGAAGTAACGGCTTTTGCCATGAAGTGGGTATTGGGATGCCCTATGTTTGATGTTATGATAACGGAACAGCTCTCTAAAATTTATGGTAAAAACCAGCAACTGCTTGCTCTGTATTTAATCAGTTATTCTGCAAAGATGCTGGAAACAAATAATTATAGCGATAAGTTTACTGCAACAAAAGCGGCAGTTACCAGTATGATGAATGTGTACAAAAAAGGAATAGACATGTTGAAAACAAAAGAAATGGGAAAGCTTATAAAACTGAATGAAGAAGGTAAACTGGACGACTATATCAAACAAAAACTGATGTAAATATATTGCTGCCTGATCATGGCAATTGTTAGGCGTGTAATTTTTGGGGCAAGAAAATTTACTTGCCAACCGTTGTTATTCGTTGTTTCCCTTAATCCGTAAAAATCTTATACCGGCGCTGCTTTGCTCTGTACTTTCAAGCCTGGTTTCATAACGTTCCGCACCCACCAGGCATACCATATAAGCCGTATTGGGTGGTATAGAGCCGAGGTTTTCTGCTACCATTATTAATTCATTCGTTTCCTGCAGGCTGCTTACAGCAAGCTTAATGATGTATGCTTTTTCGGTTAGGCGTATATGTTCGTACAAAAGCCGGTTGTTGAGAAAAATAGAAATAGAGTCGCCATCTACTTCGGCATTATCATAAAAGCGCAACTCAATGCTATCGCCCTGCACGGGTATTTCTTTTAGGATAAGTTTACTGCGTGCTGTAAATTTTTCTTCGATAGTTGGAGCAGGGGCCGGTAAGCTAATTACAGGGGCAGGCCTTGCTGAAGCCGGATCTTTTATTATGGGTGCAGTTTTTTGAGCTGTAGCCTTAACTGGTTCCTGTTTTGTGGGGGCGGGGGTTGGTTTTTTTATGACTGCAAGTGCAGGTTTTTTTTCAGGATGAGGTTGTATTGCATCCGCTTTTAGTATGGGTTTATTAAAAGCTATTTTAGCCACACTATCAATAATGCCGGGGTCGTTGGCCCCAAAAGTGTAATTGTCAATTACAAAATTCCATTCATCTTTAAAAATAGATGTGGTAGTTTTTTCCAGTTCCACCGGGCCTTTTATTTTATCCTCATCTTCTTTTAAAGCAGCATTGCCTTCTAAATACATTTTAGTGCCACCAGGACAGTTAAAGTCGGCAACAGAAAGGTAAGGTGTTGCAGCAGGGCTTTTCAACAAACCCTGCATGTTTTTTTCTGCAATAAGCTCGTCGTCCCACCATACCACACTGTTGTCTGTATCGTCAAAATAACCTCTTATGCTGTAACGCCTGTAGCTGTTTGGCGAATTGTAATAGTAACTGGTGCCGGTAATGCTGTCGCCATTTTTGATAATTTTTACTTCTGCTCTTTTGCCATTTATTTTCCCTTTCCAATAGCCGGTAATGGGTTGTGCACCTGATGTGGCGAACAACAGCAAGAGCAACAAAATAAATCCTGTACTTTTTACAGATTGATTCAAAACAGGTGATTGGGCTTTTGATGAAAGAAGGTTAAAAATAGCCAATATAAAGGCTGATGCCAACCGGCCGGGAAAGCTTTTTTGTTAAATTTAAAGCGATATTGATGGGCTTTACAATGCCTGTTAATCTTTATGGATCGATTGAAGTAACTGTTGTTACGGCATCGATATTTAACCTGCCGTATATATGCGGAAACATTTCGTTAACCGATGGTGCCAGTTCGTAAAGCAGCGGTGCCGTTAGTTTGGTTTCATCAATATGCAGCAATAATAAATTTTGCCCGCCACTGTAATAACGCTGTAAAACACCTGCTACCTGCTCCTGCTTACTGGCATGTATA
Organism: uncultured Chitinophagaceae bacterium; assembly: GCA_937873715.1. Taxonomy (GTDB): domain Bacteria; phylum Bacteroidota; class Bacteroidia; order Chitinophagales; family Chitinophagaceae; genus Ferruginibacter. The sequence goes on along the minus strand of CALMYJ010000020.1, from coordinate 106,768 downwards.
AATCCTTCGGTGTGCAGGGATGGGGCTGCATACCAGCCCTGGTCTTTTGCCTGTTGCCAGGCGGCGGAGTGCACTACATGGTATATCAATCTTCCAGCAGTTTTACTAATGATAAAAGTTCTTCCATTTTGTAGCGGTTGCGGTCGTCATCAAAGCATTTGCTCAGTTGCTCCAGTAAAAAACGGATAACAGCTTTATTATCCATCGGGCGAAAGTAAGAAGTGGTAGGCGGTACGGAAATCCGTTTGAAATAATTTTCAATGTCTTTATGCGAATACACCTGACCGTTGAGTGGATCGATATAAAATTTTATTTTTTCAGAGTTGTGCGCCACCGGTTTGGCAAGGTTGTACTGTGGGTCGATGTAGGCTAATATAAACTGCCGGGGGATGTTGATGGCCTTTACGGGAATATCGAGCAGTTCGGCCAGGGCCAGGTATAATATACCATTGCTGATAGAATTACCTTTTTTGGCTTCAAGTGTTTTACTAATCAAAAAGTCTTCGGGTTGGTTATAGGCAATTTCGACCCCAATCAGTTTGTAATAGTTGTATAAAATACTGCTGATAATAGAAGCCTGTTCCAAAGGGGTAAGATAGGCGTTGAGTTCAAGCCAGATGTTGCGGCGTATTTTTTCAATATCCTGCAGCACTTTGGCTTCCTGTATATCAGGGTAGTGGTACCGGGCCGTAAGAATAGCACCCTGCAGCAATTCGCAACTGCCCTGCTTCCAGTGTTCATAGTCGGCGGTAAGGTCGCGGAAATGCAGTTTGTGAATCATGGTTTCAATCCGCTCCTGTACTGCTTCGCTAAGGGTGTTTTCCCAAAGGTTTTCCAGGTTGGGGATAATACCTTTGCCTAAAGAAATAATTTTGTTGCTAACGGTGCTGTACACCTCCTCATCGGGGTCATCAATCAATTGAAGCAGTGCCGATATTTCTTTGTTTTCTACCAAGTATTTATTTTCAAATGAAATTCGTTAATTGAACGTTAAGCGCCGGTATATTATTTTCCACAGCTTGTTGATTACTGTGTACTATGCTGTAAATAAAAAAGTGCATAGCGTATCACGGCTATGCACTGTATAATGTTTTTACAGGGATTATTTTTTTGTAGCTTTCTTTTTTACGGCTGCTTTTTTTGTTGCAGTTTTCTTTGCCGTAGTTTTCTTGTCAAATGCTTTCGGGTCTTGTGCAGTAATCATTTTTTTTACTTCGTCCAGTTCAATTGTGGCCAGTTCTTCCTCCGTATATTTTTTCCCTTCTTTATTCAATCCCAGCTTCAGCATTTTTTTACCAAAGCGTATAAATGCCCCCCAGCGACCGTTTTCGATAGATATTTTTTCTTCGGGCCATTGCCTGATATAGCGGTTGGCTTCTTTTTCCAGTTTTTTTACAATCAGTTCTTCGCAGTCTTTTTGCGTAAGTGCATCAAAATTGTAAGCACGGGGCACATTTATAAAAAGGTTGTTCCACTTAATAAAGGGGCCAAAGCGGCCTTTACCCTTGGTAACGGGTTTATCTTCATAAATGGCTATTGGTGCATCTTCAACCTGCTTGGCTTTAATAATTTCAATAGCCCTGTCTAATTCCAATTCTACAGGGTCTTCACCACGGGGAATAGAAATGAAGGCATCGCCCCATTTTACATAGGGTCCAAAGCGGCCAATATTCACACTCACTTCCAGCCCTTCATGTTCGCCTAGTGTTAATGGCAGTTTAAATAAGTCCATCGCTTCTTCAAAGCTGATGGTTTCAATGCTCTGGCCTGTTTTTAATTTGGCAAATCTTGGTTTTTCTTCATCGCCCTGGGCACCAATTTGTACCATAGGGCCATAGCGGCCCATACGGGCAAATACCGGTTTGCCAGTTTCATCTGTACCCAACTGGCGTTCGCCAACGGCTCTTTCGGCATTTTCAAGCGTATGTTCCACCCCGTTATGAAAGGGTTCGTAAAAATCTTTTACCATTTCGGGCCATTGCATTTTACCTTCGGCCACTTCATCAAATTCCTTTTCGATGTTGGCGGTAAAAGAATAATCCATCACTTGATTAAAGTGCTGGTTTAAAAAGTCGGTAACTACAAGGCCCAGATCGGTAGGGAATAATTTAGCTTTTTCGGCGCCGGTATTTTCCTGTTCCATTGTTTTTTGAATGCTGTTATTCTTCAGCTTCAAAATGCGGTAATCTCTTTTTGTGCCTTCTTTATCTTTTTTCTCTACATAATTACGTTTGATAATGGTAGATATGGTAGGGGCATAGGTACTTGGCCGGCCAATACCCAGTTCTTCCAGCTTTTTTACCAGTGATGCTTCTGTATATCTTGCAGCATGTTTGGTAAACTTTTCGGTTGCCAGCATTTGGTCAAACTGAAGCTGCTGGCCTGCGGTAAGGTTAGGAAGCCTGCTGTTGCCGCTGTCATCAGTATCTTCATCATCGTTACTTTCGATATACAACTTCAAAAAGCCATCAAATTTTAGTACTTCACCCGTAGCCGTTAGTTCTTCGTTATTGGTGCTGATATTTATTTTGACAGTGGTTTTTTCCAACTCTGCATCACTCATCTGTGAGGCTACGGTACGCTTCCATATCAATTCGTACAGGCGGTTCAGTTCGGGGTCGTTTACCGAGCTGTTTTCCATGTAAGTGGGGCGTATGGCTTCGTGGGCTTCCTGGGCACTCTCATTTTTATTTTTATAGCGGCGCACCTGCAGGTACCTGTCGCCAAAACTTTGCTGAATCACATTTTTTATGTCTTCCATGGCGGTATCGCTCAGGTTCACACTATCGGTACGCATATAGGTTATCTTACCGCTTTCGTACAGTCTTTGCGCCAACAACATGGTTTTACTTACACCATAGCCCAGTTTTCGGCTGGCTTCCTGCTGGAGGGTAGAAGTGGTAAAAGGTGCTGCCGGTGTACGTTTGCCGGGGCGTACCTGTATGTCTTTAACGGAATAGGAGGCGTCAATACAGCTATTCAAAAACTTTTCTGCATCGGCTTCTGCATTGTAACGGTTGCCTTCGGCTTTAAAGCTTACCATTTTTTGGTTGAGGTCGGTGGCCGCTAAAAAGGCTTCAATTTTAAAACTGCTTGTGGGTACAAACTGGTTGATTTCCCTTTCTTTTTCTACAATTAATTTTACGGCCACACTTTGTACACGGCCAGCGCTGAGGCCGCCGCTCATGCCAATTTTGCGCCAGAGTACTGGGCTAAGTTCAAAACCCACCAGCCTGTCTACCACCCGGCGTGCCTGCTGGGCATCCACCAGGTTCATATCAATGGTACGTGGATTTTTTACAGCTTTTTCAATAGCCGGCTTGGTAATTTCATGAAAAACGATGCGCTTGGTGGTTTTGGGGTCGAGGTTGAGTACTTCGGATAAATGCCAGCTTATGCTTTCACCTTCACGGTCCTCATCCGAAGCCAGCCATACTTCATCACTTTTTTTGGCCAGGGCCCTCAGTTCTTTTACCACTTTTTCTTTTTCGGCAGGTACAATGTATTTGGGCCTAAAGTTGTTTTTAACATCAATGCCCATGTCGTTTTTTTCGAGGTCGCGGATGTGCCCAAAACAACTTTTTACCTCAAAATCTTTCCCGAGGATTTTTTCAATGGTTTTCGCTTTTGCCGGGGACTCTACAATTAACAGGTTCTTCGCCATAGTTACATTTTATTTGTGCTGCCAGTACTGAACACTGCTGAAAATTCAGATGCAAATAAAGGCGGCTCTGCTGCCTGCATAGCCAATTGAACAAATAGCTGCAAGCGCTGCAATATTACTTCAAAATTGAAATATCAAAATTTTTTGTGGGTGATAGTAAAAGCAAATGACTGTTTCTACAAAAAATTAATCACTCGTTTTCGTGTCGTTTCGTCTTTATAAATGCGCCGGTGGCCAAGGCCGGAGGTAATTTCAAATTCGATATTCGGATAGTTTTTTTCTTTTAGCGGCAGTACATCACTAAGAGGAGTGGTATGGTCATCTTCGTCGTGCAGCCACAGCACAGATGCGCTGATGTTTTTCATAGCTCTTTTTATAGAAAACCATTGCGGATGCTGGCCGCTTTTTTCAATTATGATATTGTCAAATTCTTTACGAACCATTTTATTTTTCAGCCCAATCATACCAAAGGCAGTATCGATGGCCGTAGTGGTTTCGGTAGCAGGCGCTATAAATACCACTTTGGTAGCTGCATCATGCTTTGTTTTTTCGAGTGCCAGTGCTAATGCCAGGCCGCCAAAAGAGTGTGCAATATAGCCATTAACCGGGCCATACCGCCGCATAATTTGTACAATCATATCGCTGTACTCCAGGGCATTTACCGTTTTGCCGGTGCTGCGTCCGTGTGCAGGTGCATCAAAAGCAATTACTTCGTATCCTTTTTCGAGTAAAGGCTCTACATAGTGTTTGAACTTGTAGGCCTGCGAACTAAAGCCATGCAATATGAGTACTTTGTGTTCCCGTTTATGATTCCACCGGTAGCCCCGGAGTACATAGTTACCCATCTTGAACTGTATAGTTTCGGCCCAGGTAAAAATAGTGGGCATGCGTTTAGACGGTGGGGTAAGCGGTGTGCAAAATAAGCGGAACGCATCCTGGGCTGCTTTTCTTTTTGATACCAGTGTAAGTATCTTAAATTTTGTACGTAGCAGGGCAAGCAATAATTTTTCCTTTAATTTCATTCAAACAAATATAAGGTAGCCGCTTAAAGTTATTACAGGTAGTGTAAAAAACATGATGCATGAAAATTGTTTTAATTGGTGCCGGGAATGTGGCCACCGTTTTGGGCAGGCGGATAATACAGGCAGGGCATAGTGTATTGCAGGTATACAGCAGGCAGGCCGCTACAGCCAGCTCATTAGCCCATGAACTTTGCTGCGGCTATATCACCCAGCTTCACCACCTTGATACAAATGCCGATATATATATTATAGCATTGCCCGATACTGTATTGCCGGATGTGGCCCGGGCTATTCATCTGCAGGGCAGGCTGGTGGTGCATACGGCCGGTGCTGTTTCTAAATCAATACTACAGCATGTGTCGGATACATACGGGGTGCTTTATCCACTGCAAAGCCTGCGAAAAGAAAACAGGAATAACAGTATTGAAATACCCCTGCTGCTTGATGCCAACCGGGATGATGCTATGGCAAAGCTTATGCTGCTGGCTGCCTCATTGTCGGGTACCATTGGGAGGGCGGATGATGAGGAAAGACAGAAATTGCACCTGGGCGCCGTATTTGTAAATAATTTTACCAACTACCTGTATGGGCTGGCCCAGGATTACTGTAAGCAGGAAAATATAGATTTTAACATGCTGCTGCCATTGATAGAAGAAACCGCTTTACGCCTGCGTACTTATCCTGCCGCCGCTATGCAAACAGGCCCGGCTATACGAAAAGATGAGGGCACCATACAGCACCACTTGCAAATGCTACAGGCTTACCCCAAATGGCAGCAGTTGTACCGCCTGCTCACGGCAGCGATTACTGAACCCTGACCACTTGTTTAAATTTATCTGCGCCAGGGCATGATGATATCAGTGCGTACTTTATAAGGGTCTTTGGGATTACCCTGTTCGTCAAAAGGATCGTCCACATATATTTCATAGGGTTTGCCGGCTTTTTTATTCCTGTCTTCCAGGTAGTCTTTAAGTGCTTCGTAAGCCAGTGGCAGTTTATCGTAAGGGCCGTAAAAATGTGCAACGGTAATACTATCGGTGCCTGTTTCTTTAAAAAAAAGGTGCTTGCCTGTTTTGGCAGAGCGTTTATCTACAGGTATCCCTGCTTCAAAAAAGAAAGGCGCTTTGTTCGTGTTGTACCAGGCCATAGGTTGCCCGGTAGCTTTTAGCTTGCCCTGTTTAATAGCTTCTGGCAGTTTAACGCCATATATCTCCTGTAGTTTGAGTGCAATCCGCTCAAAGCTGGCGGCACTGTCTTTTGCACAAATAATAATTCGCTTTTCCGAAACAGTATCGGTAATATTAATAATTGGTGGCCGCTGAGGTGCCACTTCATTTTTTGTGCTGGCCACAGTATCCTTATTTACGGCCGGGTTATTCTCTTTTTTGCTGTTGTTATTGGAGCATGCAACAGCAAGTATAAGTAGTGCAGCTACTGGTAATACTGTAGTTAAGGGCTTTTTATTGAACATATAGCAATGTTTAAATAATATGATTTTAAAGATACAGGATGTTTTGCTGGCATCAAATTAAGCAAAGGGCAGGCCAAGTTTTCCGAATCTGGTAATTCTGCTGTACGTTTGCACCCCGAACTTTGCAAGCATGTATACAATTACTTATAAATTTGAACAAAAAGGCCTTGAGCCGGTAACACTCTCCGGTGTGGAGGATGGCCAGTCGTTGCTGGAAGTAGCCCTGAAAAATGATATTGACCTGCACCATAACTGTGGCGGTGTATGTGCCTGCAGTACCTGCCATCTTTACGTGGAACAGGGGGACGAATTTTTGGAGGAATTAACGGACAGGGAAGAAGATTTTATTGACAGGGCCATAAGCCCCCGGTTAAATTCGAGGCTGGGCTGCCAGTGTGTGCTGCAGGAAGGTGAGGGTGTTATAGTGGTTACACTGCCCGACCAAACCCAGTTTTTGGGTGAGTAAAATAACCTGTTTGAAGAGAGCAGGTACCTGTATTTTTTAAAACTATTTTTTTTGACAGTTTATGAATTTTGAGCCGCCAATCCATTGGAACGATTATGAAGATATTGCCATAAAGTTGTACGAACGCTTTGGCGACGATTTTACCGAATCGAAAATTTACCGTATCCGCTTTACCGACCTGCATAAGTGGGTGCTTGAAATACCGCATTTTGCCGGGAAGCCTGAAGAAAGTAACGAAGGACACCTGGAAATGATACAAAGCAACTGGGTGTACGAGTGGCGGGATAACCAGAAATAAACTTCCTTTAACAGCCTGTGTTATTTTTACCGGCTTTATCCTGTTTTAAATGGCTATTTTAGCAGCATAATCCTGGTCATGAAATTCCTTACAGCATTTTTCAGGCTGGTGCGCTGGCCCAATTTATTGTTTATACTGCTCACCCAACTTCTTTTTTATTATTGTATTGTACTCCCGTCTTTACCGCTCAGTTATTTTGCATTGGGTAAAAAACTTACCGAGCCGGTACTGTGGCTACTTGCCCTGGCATCGGTACTGATTGCTGCCGGGGGGTATATCATCAACGATTATTTTGATATCAATATCGACAGGGTAAATAAGCCTGATAAAATGGTGGTGGAAAAAGTAATTTATCGCCGCTGGGCTATCATTTGGCACCTGGTGTTAACTGCTGCCGGGTTATTGCTCAGTTTGTATGTTTCGCTAAAAACCAATTTTGTAGTTGTTGCCGCCAATGTCGTGTGTGCGGCACTGTTATGGTTTTATTCAACTACGTTTAAAAAAAAGCTGCTGTCGGGCAATATTATCATTTCGGCACTCATGGCCTGGACGGTGCTGGTGTTGTACGTGGCAGCAAATACCGCTCCATCGGCACGCTTTGGTGCCGATGAGCAAATTATGCAGGCCATGCAGCGTATCTACAAATTTGCCGTATTGTATGCCGGTTTTGCTTTTATCTTATCGCTGGTACGGGAAGTGGTAAAAGATATTGAAGATATGGAAGGCGATGTCCGCTATGGCTGTAATACCATGCCTATTGCCTGGGGTGTACCGGCTGCCAAAGTATTTGCCGGTGTGTGGCTGGTAGTGCTGATAGGCAGTTTACTTGTACTGCAATTGTATGTGCTGCAACTCCATTGGTGGTGGAGTGCCCTGTATTGCATTGTGCTGCTGGTGGTGCCTTTGCTGCTGATACTACGCCGAATTACCCAGGCACAGGTTACGGCCGATTACCACCGCATCAGTTCCCTCATAAAATGGGTAATACTGCCCGGTATTTTATCCATGATTTTTTTTCGCATATACTAACCCTTTAGTTTCACTTAAATTTTATATGACTACTACTCCCATTATCCTGGCCTCGCAATCACCACGCCGTAAAATGCTGCTGGAGTGGGCCGAAGTGCCTTTCGAAATACTGGTACAGGAAACGGATGAATCTTACCCTGTTCAGTTACCCGTAACCGATATTGCCATACATATTGCCAAAAATAAAGCCCTGGCTGTTCAGGCTCAACCGGGTTGTGCCAACAGAACCATCCTGGCTGCAGACACTATTGTAGTACTCGATAATGAAGTAATTGGCAAACCCAAAGACAGGGAACATGCCCTGCAGATTTTACGCAAATTATCCGGCAGGCAGCACCAGGTAATAACCGGCGCAGTATTGCTGCAGGGTGAAAAAGAAATAGCTTTTGCCGATATCACCGAAGTGGCTTTTCACCTGCTTACCGAGGAACAGCTTTGCTTTTATGTAGATAAATACAAGCCTTACGATAAGGCAGGCGCTTATGCTATACAGGAGTGGATAGGTGTGGTAGGCATCAAATCCGTTAAAGGTGATTTTTACAATGTGATGGGCCTGCCGGTGAGCAGGGTGGTGCAGGCACTTGAACAATTATGATAATTGCCCCGTCTATTGTGGTGCGATATTTATAACATCATCATTATCCATACTATTTGATTTGTTGAAAATGCTTTTTAGCTTTAGTAAGCATTTTGCACCAATCATCTACCATTATGAACGAAGCCCTGCTGCAATACATCTGGAAGTTTCAGCATTTTAATACGGTTGATTTATTCATCACTGCCGGCGAAAATTTGCAAATACTACACCCCGGCCAGCCCAATACCAACCAGGGGCCCGACTTTATTAATGCCAAAATAAAAACCGGCAATACCATTTGGGCCGGCAATATAGAGCTGCATGTACAGGCCTCGGCCTGGCAGCAGCACGGGCATAGCATTGATAAAAATTATAACAATATTATACTGCATGTGGTATGGGAAAATGATGCCGCCCTGAATTTGCCTTTCCCGGTATTTGAATTAAAAAACAGGGTGCCCGGTATATTGCTCGAGCGCTACAGGCACCTGGTTACACATAAAGCGCCATTACCCTGCGCCGGTATGATTGCACAAGTACCAGCCATTACCTGGATCACCTGGAAGGAAAGACTGCTCATTGAGCGGCTCGAACAAAAATCGGCACAGGTGTACCAATACCTTCAGGATACCCATCATCATTGGGAAGAGGTGTTCTGGTGGTTGCTGGCCAAAAATTTTGGTGCAACCGTTAATAGTATTGCATTTGAAAAAATTGCCCGGTCAATTCCTGTTCAAATACTGGCAAAGCATAAAAATCAATTGCACCAAACCGAAGCTTTACTGATGGGGCAGGCAGGCTTGCTGCAGCAAAATTTTACAGAAGATTACCCGGCTATGTTGCAACGGGAGTACCATTTTCTGCAAAAAAAATACCAGTTGCACCCGGTGCTGGAGCCTGTTCATTTTTTGCGTATGCGGCCACAAGGTTTTCCCACTATAAGGCTGGCGCAATTAGCGGCGCTGGTGCACCACAGTAGCCATTTGTTTTCCAAAATAAAAGAAGCAGCTACGCTAAAAGAAGTGCAACAGCTATTTGATATCATGGCCAACGATTACTGGCATTATCACTATGTATTTGAAGTGCAGTCGGCTTTTAAGCCAAAGAAACTGGGAATACAGATGCTGAATACTATTTTGATTAATACAGTAGTGCCCCTTGTATTTGCTTACGGGCATTTACATAACGATAACAACTATACCAATAAAGCATTACAGTGGCTGGAAGCCCTGCTCCCGGAAAAAAATGCTGTAACCAGGGTATTTAGTGGGTTGGCAGTTGATAATAAATCGGCTTACGATTCGCAGGCATTGCTGCAATTGAAAAAAAAATATTGCGATGCCAGGCGCTGCCTGGAATGTGCAGTGGGGAATAAAATACTTGGCCGGTAAATGTGCATCAGGTATGGTGTACAATAAAAAAGTACAAGGGCATACCTATAGTGATGTTGAATGGAAAGGTAACACCGAGCGACATCGGTATGTATAATCCCGGGTCGGCTTTAGGAGCTACAAGTCTCATAGCTGCAGGCACGGCAATATAGGAAGCGCTTGCTGCCAGTACGGCGAAAATAAACCTGTTTCCATATTCGGGAGTTACCCATTTGCTCAGCAGGGCTACCACACAGCCGTTAATAACAGGTATGCATATAGCAAATAATGTTACAAACCATCCATACTTTTTGAAAGCAGCAAAACGCCTGGATGCCACCATACCCATTTCGAGCAAGAATATAGCAAGAAAGCCCTTGAAAATATCTGTTGTAAAGGGTTTGATGCCCTCAGCCTGCTTACTGTCTGCAATAAGGCCTATCAGCAGGCTACCGGTAATCAAGAGCACACTACCATTGGTAAAAGCATGTTGAAGTATGCTGCTGTATTTTAATTTTTGTTGTTTTCTTTCGTCAAATTTCCGCATTAATATTACCCCTGCAATGATAGCAGGAGATTCCATCAGTGCCATTACCGCCACCATGTGCCCGCCAAAAGTTAATCCCATCGCTTCAACAAAAGATACTGCTGCAATAAATGTAACGGCACTTACTGATCCATAACAAGCCGCTACGGCACCTGCATCCTGGGCATTTAATTTTCTTTTTAAAATAAAAAAAGAGTACACCGGTATTAAAAATGATATCAGCATGCCAAAGAGGAGCATGTATATCACTTCGGCATGTAATCCACTATGCTGCAGTTCCTGGCCACCTTTAAAACCTATAGAAAAAAGCAGGTAAAGCGAAATAAATTTGCTGGAAGCGGCCGGAATTTCCAGGTCGCTTTTAATAAACGTGGCAATAATACCCAGAACAAAAAAAAGCAGGGTAGGGTTAGTTAAATTGTCGGTTAAAATCCGGAATTCTGACTGGTAGTCCATCTTTTTGAATTGTATAGAATGTTTGCTGATTTTTATTGCTTACTATTCCGTGAAGGGTTATTTTTTTATTGGCAATTTCTGCCCCGAAAAGCGCTGTATGATTTAAAATGTATAGCTGATGCTGAACTGCGATAGCGGCTATTTGCAGTGCCGTAATTTTATTGCCAGCGGTACTAATATCCCGGGAAGCATCGGCATATACTGACAGATGGTATTCGCAATTCAGCATGAATTGCTGCTTTCCGGTAACAGCCTGTTGTATAAAATGGCAGTTAGTGTCGCAAATGCTGTATATGTCGGTAATTTTTTGTTGAAGTATATGGGTTTTTATAAGCGGGGCCTCCTCTTTTGTATCAATTTGTAGTATGCCTGCCGGTGCACTTATAAATAATGCGTTTTTAAAATGCTTCCTGATAAAATGTTCCATCTGGCAAAATGGGCATACAATAAACAACTTATTGCTTTGTGTAGATGCATTTATAATTGTAGCGGATATACTGGTGCTTTTTTTCATAATAAGGTGTTTATTTATGCTTCAGTTGTGTATGTATATTCCTGGTTGTTTGCACTGTTTTAAAACTGCCTGGATGGCAAGCATTTGTTATTTATGCATCAGTTTATATAGCAAGGGATAATGTACAGTCGGCTGATACATTTTGCTGCAGGTGTTGCAATTGCTCCCTGGCCTGCTGCAGTGATTCCTGCAGTTGCTTAATCTTTTTTTCACGCATTTTTACATCTTCCTCATTTTGGCTGGTAGAAATTTTTTGTTCATGATACCTGATTTTTACATGAATCAACCCGGTAATAATTTCTAGTATGTCTTTGGAGGAAAAATTGCCTTTTACGATTTGAATATTCATTGTTTTAACTGTTTTTATTGTCCCTGCCCTAAGGAGTAAGCAGGGGTGCCATTAAAGGAATAAAGGTTTTCGGTTTTAATTACATCAATGCTTTTGCTTAAAGCCTGCGAAAGCAGGTAAATGATGTCTTCCTCTTTAAAGGCTGCATTATTTTTTGATTTGTACCTGCAGCGCCAGTGGTCGGTGCAAAAGGTTTCTTTGAACCCATCAGGATATACTTTGATGCCCCGGTTGGTAATCATGGTTAACCCGATATTTTCATTTTCGAGGCTGTGCATTATTTTTCCCAACTTGTTGGCGTTAGTGCCGTTCCAGTGTATAAAAATATCTGTACCATCAAGCGTTTTTTGCATGGGTACTGCTCTTTTGTATTCATGTAACCGTATCGAAATGTTTTTTGAATATTCCACAGCAGGCAGTTGATTGGGCTTTTTGCCAAGATTATTGATAACTGCTTTTGCAAATTCTTTGGTACCCACCTGCTGCCTGCTGACGCCTTCTTTATAGATGTCGTAGGTGTGTATGCCTTCCTCAATCGTTTTCAACCAGGCGTTTTGTATTTTTTCGGCTACATCACCCTGGCCTATATGCGTAAGCATCATTATGGCTCCCTGTAATAAACCGGAGGGGTTAGCCATATTTTGCCCGGCTCTCCTTGGGGCTGAACCATGTATTGCTTCAAACATGGCACATTCCGTTCCAATGTTTGCAGAACCAGCCAGGCCAACAGAGCCAGCTATTTGTGCAGCTACATCCGATAGTATGTCGCCATATAAATTGGGCATTACAATTACATCGAATGCTTCGGGCGTATCCGCCATTTTTGCTGCGCCTATATCTACAATCCAGTGTTCATTTTCTATTTCAGGATATTCTGATGCTATTTCATCAAATACCCGGTGAAAAAGTCCGTCGGACTGTTTCATTATATTGTCTTTTGTGAAACAGGTAACTTTTTTCCGGTTGTATTGCCTGGCATATTCAAAGGCATAGCGTATTATTTTTTCACAACCAGGCCGACTGATTATTTTTAGGCATTGAACCACTTCATCTGTTTGCTGGTGTTCAATGCCTGCGTATAAGTCTTCTTCATTTTCCCTGATGATAACGATGTTCATCAAAGGGTGTTTGGTTTTTACATAAGGATGCAGGCTGTTGCAGGGCCGAACATTTGCATATAATCCAAGCGATTTACGGGTGGTAACATTCAGGCTTTTATAACCACCGCCCTGGGGTGTGGTGATGGGCGCTTTCAGAAAAATTTTGTTCTTCCTGATAGTATCCCACGATTCTTTTGCAATGCCGGATGTATTTCCGGACAGGTACACTTTTTCACCAACTTCAATAAAGTCGGTTTCAATCCGGGCGCCTGCTGCATCTAAAATGTTTAATACGGCATCCATTATTTCAGGACCTATGCCATCTCCCTTAGCAACTGTTATTCTTGTCATGTTTTAATTTTTACAGGGCAAAATTGAGTGCGGCAAATCATAAATGATTATTTAACTTCGATATAGTAAGCATAAAATATATTTATGAATTATACACTCAACCAGTTGCGTATTTTTTTAAAAGTTGTAGAACTTAAAAGCATTACCAGGGCAGCAGAAGAGTTGCATCTTACCCAGCCTGCCGTTTCAATACAGCTTAAAAATTTTCAGCAGCAGTTTGATATTCCACTTATTGAAATCATTAACAAGCAGGCTTTCATTACCGATTTTGGAAATGTAATTGCCGATTCGGCACGGAGAATATTGCTTGAAGTTGATAATATTGATAATCATACGCATGCCTACAAAGGGCAGCTTACCGGCAAGCTGAAGATATCTGTTGTTTCAACGGGTAAATATGTAGCACCATACTTCATCTCAGGCTTTATGAAAATGCACACCGGTGTGGAACTTATGCTTGATGTAACGAATAAGGAAAAAGTAATACAAACACTCAAAGACAACGATGTCGATTTTTCAATGGTAAGTGTTTTGCCTCCAAATATGATGCTTGAAAAAATTGAGCTGATGCAGAACAAGCTTTTCCTGGTAGGTAACGGCGAGCAGAAATTTGCTGCTAAAGTGCATGATAAATCTATTTTTAAAACACTGCAATTGATTTACCGGGAAGAAGGCTCAGGTACCCGGCATGTAATGGAAAGGTTTATCAAAAAAAACAGGTTGCCGGTTCAAAAGAAAATGGAACTTACCTCTAATGAAGCGGTTAAGCAGGCGGTGATTGCAGGGTTGGGTTATTCCATAATGCCTCTAATTGGTATTAAAAATGAATTGCTCAATGGCGACCTGCAAATTATATCCGTTAAAGGGTTTCCTATAAAATCCACTTGGTACCTGATATGGCAGCGGAATAAAAAGCACACTGCAGTGTCAACGGCTTTTTTAAATTATGTGAAAGAAGAAAAGCAGCAAATAATCAAAAGCAGGTTTCACTGGTTTGAAAATTTCAAAAAGTGAAACAATAAGATAAAAAAGGTAACACGGCGTTACTCTTCCCGTTGTATAATTACCGCAGCATTGCTCAGCCTGTCTGCCGACGTTTTTACTTCCACTCTTTCTTCACCGGCAATTACCAGTACATAAGCAGTGTTGGGCGGAACGAGGCCTTCATTTTCGGCTACAATTTCTATCAGGTGTCGCTTGCCATCAGGAGGCAGGTCAAGGTTGATTTCGTAAGGGGTGGCCGTAAGTAATAATTTATGCACAATGATTTTGCCATTATCAAACACAGTGATAATATCTCCATCCACTTCGCCATCATCCTTCAATAAAATTTTTACAGCATCTGCTTTTACGCTTATTGTTTTTTGAATGGCGGTATGCCTGCTTAGTTTTTTTATAACAGCAGTGTCTTTTTCTGCTTCGGTAAGGCTGGCAACTGGCTGATGCACTACAAGGGTATCCTTTGTCTTTTTTTCTTTTTCGTTTTTTTCTTCAGTCATACTTTTTTTCAACAGCATAAACATACCTCTTATAGACAGCAGGCCGGCATCCATACTTTCAGGTGCAGTATTCCCGATAAGGTATTCTTCACTGTTATTAATGGTATAACTAAGGCTGAAGTTGTAAATATCATCTTCGCCGGAAAGGTCGCCCAGCTTTGCAGCACGGCCGTTGAGCATGCCCGTTGCAGAGTTGTACAGGCCAAAAAGTACTACCTTGTTTTTCCCTTTTATAATGTCATCATGCCGGAAACCAAAGCAGGTATCGCCAGTATGCACAATATGTAATTTGAGGTAGGCGCCACTGTTAACCGCACCTTCCCATGTGCCACTCAGTAGCTGGCCTATAGCTGTTGTACCCAAAAAAACAGTGGCAAAAATTAAGGCTGCTATTTTATGTATAAACTGCATTTTAATTTTTATGGTTAGTCATTATCCTGCCTATGCAGTTGTTACATGCACATTAATAAAAGGGTTATCGTTGAGAAACAAAGCCATTTCGTCGTTCATGCCAAATTTTTGCTGGGCATTGTACAGGCCTATTTTGTATTTGTTCCTTGTGTCGGTAATATTAAATTTCAACAGTGTAGCACCTGGATGTTTTTTTATATTGTCTTCCATGAAACTGATAAAATCTGCATTAATGAATTGCGGCTCTATATCCAGCCTTACCTCCCGGGTTAAAGCCGTTTTAACGGTTTCCAGCAGGTGCAGCCTGTTCAGGCGAAATTCGTATTGCTCGGTATTGTACCTGGTTTTAAACTGGCCATCCACCATTACAATCATGCCTTTTTCCAGGTAGTGGGTGTATTTTACATAATCTTCGCTCCACAGCATAAACTCTGCTTTGCCGCTATAATCTTCAATGGTGAGTATGCCAAAGTTTTTACCGGTTTTGGTGAGGCGGTGCTGTGCATCCACCACCAGCCCGGCCAGCCTGAAGGAGCGCCCGGGATTGGGCATGGTGCCCACGCTGGCTTTAAACTCGTTGTAATCGCCTAATGGCGTTATGTTATAATGCCGCAGTTCAAATTTAAAATTATCCAGCGGGTGTCCGCTGATATACATGCCCGTTACATCCTTTTCATGGTCGAGTTGCTGTATAAGGGGCCAGGGTTCGCAGGGATGTATTTTGGGCGGTACAATCTCCGGCATTTGTAAATCGCCAAAGAGGGTATTGCTGCTGCTGGCATTTTGTGTTTGATACACGCTGCCAAACTTGATAATTTTATCCAATGCTGCTACATCTCCAGGTGCCTGGTAAAAATATTGGGCACGGCTGATGTCGGTAAAACAATCAAAGGCACCGGAATACACCAGGCTTTCCAGCGATTTTTTATTTACCGTACGCTGGTTTACTCTTTTAACCAAATCAAATATTGATTTATATGGGCCCCGCTTGCTGCGTTCTTCGATAATATCTTCAATAGCTTTTTCGCCCACACCTTTTAGTCCGCTAAAGCCAAAGCGAATTTCGCCTTTCATATTTACGGCAAAGCCATTTTGCGATTCGTTGATATCGGGCCCCAGCACTTTTATGCCCATGCGCTTACACTCTTCCATAAAGAAGGTGATTTTATCAATACTGCCGGCATGGTTGAGCACGGCGGCCATATATTCGCTGGGGTAATGGGCTTTTAAATAAGCGGTTTGATAGGCTACAAAAGCATAACAGGTAGAGTGAGATTTGTTGAACGCATATTGGGCAAAGGCTTCCCAGTCGGTCCATATTTTTTCCAGCTTATCTGCAGGATGCCCTTTGGCAGTGGCACCCTCTACAAATTTCACTTTCATTTTATCCAGTACCGCTTTTTGTTTTTTACCCATTGCTTTACGCAATACATCTGCATCGCCTTTGCTAAAGCCTGCCAGCTTTTGCGATAGCAGCATCACCTGTTCCTGGTACACGGTAATACCATAAGTATCTTTCAGGTATTCTTCCATATCGGGCAGGTCGTACACCACCTGTTTTTTGCCATGCTTACGGTCGATAAAATCGGGGATATATGCCAGCGGACCGGGGCGGTACAGGGCATTCATAGCAATCAGGTCGTCGAATTTGTCGGGCTTTAATTCACGCAGGTATTTTTGCATACCGGGACTTTCAAACTGGAAAGTGGCATTAGTATCGCCCCGCTGGTATAGCTGGTAGGCCTTTTCATCATCAAGGGGTATTTCGTCGATGGCTATGTCGATACCATGATTTTGTTTGATGAGGCCCAGTGCCGTTTTTAAAATGCTGAGGGTTTTTAGCCCCAAAAAGTCCATTTTAATTACACCGGCTTCTTCAATTACACTGCCTTCAATTTGTGTAAGCCACAAATCACTCTCTTTGGATGTAGCTACGGGCAGTAATTCCGTTAAGTCTTTTGGCGCAATGATAATGCCTGCAGCATGAATGCCGGTATTGCGTACAGAGCCTTCGAGTATCTCGGCTTCATGCAATACTTTGCTGTGCAGGTCGGCACCATTATAAATTTCCCTGAGCTTTTTTACATTTTCAATATCATCAGCCACCAGTTGTTCTTTATCCTCTAATGATTTTTCACCTTCTTTGGCTTCTTTACTGGTAAGGGGTGCATGCAGTATGCGCTTTAAACTAATGCCGGGTTTTTCGGGCACCAGTTTGGTAAGGGCCCGGCTTTCGGGCAGGGGCAAGTCCATTACACGGGCCACATCGGCAATACTGCTTTTGGCAGCCATAGTGCCATAGGTGATAATTTGTGCTACCTGATTTTTACCATATTTCTGCACCACATAATCAATCACTTTCTGGCGGCCGTCATCATCAAAGTCGGTATCAATATCAGGCATCGACTTACGCTCCGGGTTCAAAAATCTTTCGAACAGCAGGTTGTACTTCATCGGGTCGATATTGGTGATACCGATGCAGTAAGCCACCACGCTGCCTGCAGCCGAGCCACGGCCGGGGCCAACAAATACGCCAATTTCTCTGCCAGCACGGATAAAGTCGCTTACAATAAGAAAGTAACCGGCAAAGCCCATATTGCGGATTACACCCAGCTCAAATTTGATGCGTTCCTCTGTTTCGGGTGTAAGTATTTTGTAGCGGTCTTTAGCACCGCTCCAGGTTATGTGTTCAAGGTAATCGTCCTGCGAGGCAAAGTTGGCCGGCACTACAAAGTTGGGCAGCAGTATATCTCTTTTTAAATCGAGCAGTTCTACCTTGTCTACAATTTCGTTGGTATTGTCGATAGCTTCGGGCAGGTCGTTAAAAGTTTGCAGCATTTCGGCGGTCGACTTCAGGTAAAACTGGTCGTTGGGAAAAGCAAAGCGTTTATTTTTTACCAGCACATCATCATCCGCAAATTCACGTAGGGCAGGGGTGCTTTGTTTTTCGCCGGTATTGATGCAAAGCAAAATATCGTGGGCATTAAAATCTTTCTGGTCTACATAATGGCTGTCGTTGCTGGCAATTACTTTTACATTGTACTTTTTGGCAAATTTTAAAAGTATTTCATTTACCTTATCCTGTTCGGGTATGCCATGCCGTTGTAGTTCTACATAATAATCCTGCTGAAAAATATTTAGCCACCATTTAAATTCGTTTTCGCCTTCTTCTTCTCCTTTTTTTAAAATGGTTTGTGGTACCAGTGCACCGAGGCAGCAGGTGGTGGCAATAAGGCCTTCGTGGTATTTATGGATGAGTTGCTTATCAATACGTGGATATTTGGAGTACATCCCTTCAATATATCCGAGCGAAGTAAGTTTTACCAGGTTTTTGTAGCCGGTGGCATTTTTGGCTAAAAGAATCTGGTGGTGGCGGGGGTCTTTTTCGTCTTTGCTGAAGGTTTTACGGGTGCGGTCGGTAGTGATGTAAAATTCGCAGCCCACAATGGGTTTTACCGGCAGGGTGCCATCGGGTTTTTGCAGGCTGTAAGCATGTTTTACAAATTCAAAAGCGCCAAACATATTGCCATGGTCGCTGATGGCGAGGGCGGGCATGCCGTCTTTTTCGGCTTTTTTATACAGGTTTTTTATAGAGGCGGCGCCATCTAATAATGAAAACTGGGTATGTACGTGTACGTGGGAAAATTTCATCACAAATTCTATTTTGCAGAATGGCAAACTTACGGATGTTGGGGGGCTTGCAAAAGATATTCAGGAAGAACTTATACACCATGTAATGGGCTATATTGTACAATAATTGTACGAGATAATTTTATTGATTAGGGCTTTAATTTGAATACAGTTTAACACTTACCGTGCTAATTTTATTTTCAATAATTACCGGGTTGGATACGATGCATTGAAAGCTGCCTATATCCGGTAGTATTACTGGTGTGATATGATCTGTTATAAATAAAAGGCTAACAACAGTGGGCTGGTTACCTGATGGATCAAGATAGGCAGTATCGGATACCGGTTGTTGAATTTCTCTCCAAATACGAATCCTTACGGCTTTTGTTTGTTCATTCCAGTTTTGGTTGGGTAACAGGGTAAATGTGGCCCTCATATCGTTGAATACCTGTTGCTGGCCAGCCGTTAAGGTAAATGCTTTAAGGGGTTGTGCGTTATCATGTACGGAAGGGATTGTTTTTTCACGCTGTGCAGTAGTGTCTTTTACTGTTGTTGCACTGTCAGTAGCGGCTGGTGTGGTTGTTTCGGCAGTATTGGTGCCCGTGTTTTTTGCAACATCATTTTTTGCGCCAAAAATGATAAGCGCTGCCCCCGTTAATAGTATAATCAGCGCTGTACTTTTTGATTCTACTTCAAAGCCAAAAAACTTTACCTTGTTTGTAGTTTCGCTGCCGGTTCCCCTGATAAAAAAAATTATTCCAGCCAGCGCTATCAGGCTGCCAATACCTATTAGTAAATACGCTACCATTTTTTTGCTTAAGGTAAAATAATTTTTCTGAATTATTTTCCGCTTTGTTTGCTTCCGGTTTTTTTGTTACAGGCGGTTTTGAAGCCAAGGGTTTAAATATTTAATTGCATAATTGATAAAACTGGCTTATGGTTAAAACAATCTTTCTTTATTGCTTTTTGTTGCTTTCGGGCGCTGGCTATGCACAGCTAATTACTGTAGAAAAAATTATGGCCGATCCCAAATGGATAGGTACACAGCCGGCAGATATTTTTTGGGCACCCAACAGCAGCCGCCTGTATTTTAACTGGAACCCGGAAAAGGCTTTAAGCGATTCGCCTTATACCGTACAATTGCCGGGAACCATGCCGGTTAAGGCTGGCTATCACGAAGTGGCAATGGCCAGGGCAGCTAACAAAGGGCTGTATAACAGCCGCCGCAATAAAATTGTATTTGCCTACCAGGGCGATATTTACCTGCTGGATGTTGCCACCGGCAGCAGCACCCGTATTACGCAAACCGAAGAAGCAGAGAGCAGCCCTTTATTTTGTAATGAGGATAAATGGATAGTGTATCAGCGTGGCGGTACGCTTTATACATTTGAAATAGCCACAGGCAGCACCATGCAATGCCTTATTTTCAAAAAGGAAAAAGCCGGGCCGGCAGTATCAACCGCACAGGATGTTTTTTTGCAGCAACAGCAACTGGCCACATCGGCCGTATTAACGGGAAAAAAACAACTGGCCCAGGCAAAAGAACACCATACCGGTACCCTCCGCAGTGCCGATACCATACCTGTAATATATACCGGTGGCAGCGATGTACAGCGTCTTACCATAAGCCCCAACGGTCGTTTTATTACATATAATCTTTTTACGGCGGCTAAAGCTGCGGCCCGAACCATAGTGCCAGATTATGTAACCGAAACAGGTTTTACTACAGCCATTCCCTCCAGGGAAAAAGTAGGCAGGCCGCAGGGGAGTTCGGTGTTTTATTTTTTCGACCGGCAGAAGGGGAGTGCCATGGCGGTTGATTTGAATATTTTACCCGGGCTAAAAAATATGCCTGCTTACTATAATGACTATCCGCAATTGTTAAAGGACAGCAGTAGTTTTAAAAAGAATGTTTCGGTGCTTGCTGTAGCCTGGAATAATATAGCCACTACAGCTTTATTAGATATTCGTTCTACCGATTTTAAAGACCGCTGGCTGGTGCAACTGGATACCGGTTCAGGCAAAATAGAACTGGTAGACTGGCAGCACCATGAAGCCTGGATTGCAGGCCCTGGTATTGGTAATTATGTTGCCGGTGTGCTGGGCTGGCTCGATGCCACTACCTGTTATTTTCAAAGTGAGGCAACCGGCTACAGCCACCTGTACACCTGCGATGTAAACAGTAAAATTAAAAAGCCAGTTACCAGCGGCAGTTACGAAGTGCAGCAGGTGCAGCTAAGCGCTAACAAAAAATATTTTTACCTGCTTACCAACGAACCGCACCCAGGCATACAGCATTTTTACCGCATTGATACAGATGGCAGGAACAAAGTGCAGCTTACCTCAATGACAGGAGGATATGAAGTTGCCCTTTCGCCTGATGAAAAATATATAGCTTACCGTTATTCCTATCAAACCAAACCCTGGGAGTTGTATGTACAGGACAATGCACCGGGCAAAAAGCCCATGCAGCTTACGGCAAAAGCCATGAGTGATGAATGGAAAGCATATCCCTGGCGGGATACAAAAATTTTTACTTTTAATAATCGAAACGGGCAACCGGTATATGCACGGATATATGAACCAGCCCCCGGGAAAAAAAATAATGCAGCCATACTTTTTGTGCATGGAGCCGGTTACCGGCAAAATGTAATGTATAGCTGGAGTTACTATTTCAGGGAGTATATGTTTAATAACCTGCTGGCCGATAAGGGTTATACGGTATTGGATATTGATTATACCGCCAGCGCTGGTTATGGCAGCAA
Organism: uncultured Chitinophagaceae bacterium; assembly: GCA_937873715.1. Classification (GTDB taxonomy): domain Bacteria; phylum Bacteroidota; class Bacteroidia; order Chitinophagales; family Chitinophagaceae; genus Ferruginibacter. Next base: position 85,249 of record CALMYJ010000020.1, on the reverse strand, counting down.
CTGGCGCACCGGCATTTACAGGCACATGGGTGGTAAAGATTTAGACGATCATGTGGATGCGGTACGCTTTCTTGCAAAAAACTATGGGATTGACACTGCCCGTATTGGCATTTATGGTGGCAGCTATGGCGGTTTTATTTCGCTGATGGCTTTGTTTACACAGCCTGATTTATTTAAAGCTGGTGCCGCATTGCGGCCGGTAACCGACTGGGCACATTATAATGATGGCTACACCGGCGCCATACTGAACCGGCCAGCAGAAGACAGCATTGCTTACAAACGTTCATCTCCAATTAATTTTGCCGATGGCCTTAAAGGGCACTTGCTCATTTGCCATGGTATGGTAGATGTAAATGTGCATTACCAGGATGCAGTGCGGCTAACACAGCGATTGATAGAATTGGGTAAGGATAATTGGGAGCTGGCTTCCTACCCGGTAGAAGACCATGCTTTTACCCAGCCCTCCAGTTGGACAGATGAATACAAGCGTATTTTAAAACTATTTGATTCCTGCCTGCTCCGGTAACACGGCCGTTGTATTAAAACTAACCGGGCTTATTATAAAATGCCCGGCATCACACTTATTGGTTAACTACCGGTAATGTGTATATTGTTTTGAATGTATTTGAACCCGGGCTTTAATTTTTGTATTTTACAAGGGCATTTAGTGTATAAACTTTAGCCATAAGTGTGCTTATTTTTAAATTGTACACATCGGCTTTTGTTTTGCCTGTATTTGTTTTTTTCTTTATACATTAGATGTCTGAATAATGATTGTTGATAACCTTATTCCTACAACCAACCCCACGAAAATCGTTGCTTAAATATAAACTTTCTGCCGAAAAAGTGCTGACAACAGTGATTGGATTGCTGTTGATATCCATCGTTATCGTTATAGCTATTTCTTATTTCCAATCCCGGCAGGTGCGCCAGGCCAACCGTTTGGTGGCTACTACCCAGGATGTACTGATGCATTCCGAAAAAGTACTTACGCTGTTGGTAGATATTGAAACCGGTCAGCGGGGCTATGTACTCACCGGTCAGTCAAAATTTTTGGAACCTTATCATAATGCACAAAAAAATATTTATGCCGAACTGGCTTATTTAAAAAAGCTTGTAAGCAATAATCCAGAGCAATTGCGCCGTGCCGATACACTGGCATATTATACAGATAAAAAAATTGAGTATGTAAATGCCCTGCTCAGGCTATATGATCATAAAGGACAGCAAGCTGCACAGAGTGTTGTGGAAACAGGAGAGGGTAAATATTATTCGGACATCATCAGGGCACAGGTAAATAAGATACAGGCCGAAGAAAATGCACAACTGGCACGGCAAAAAGAATATGGCGAACAACGTACTATAACGCTCAACGGCATCCTGCTTGCTGTTGTAATCATCATCCTGGTGCTGCTGGGGTTATTTGTACAAAAAGTGCGAATAGATTTTACACAACGTAAAAATGCCGCTACAGCATTGCAACAACTTAATAATGAACTGGAGCTAAGGGTTAAAGAACGTACTGCAGAGCTGGAACATTCCAAACAGATACTGGAAGAAACATTCTCAAGGATTACTGATGCATTTATGGCTTTAGACAATAATCACTGCTTTACTTACCTCAATGCTAAGGCTTCAGAAATGCTGCAGCGTAGCCCGGATATGCTTATTGGAAAAAATGCCAAAACGATTTTTCCGGAACGGATAGATTCGCCGGGGTTTCAAACTTACCTCAGGGCGGTAGAACAGCAGCAGTATATGTGGTACGAAGATTATTATGCACCCTTTGATTTTTGGTACGAAACACACGTATATCCCTCGCCGGTAGGCACCTCAATTTATGTTCGCAATATTACCGAAAGAAAAAGGGCCGAACAGAAAATTAATAAACTGAACCGCCTGTACTTTTTTATCAGCCAGGTAAACCAGATGATTGTGCGTACTTCGGATGAGGTAACGCTTTTTAAAGAAGCCTGCAATATAGCAGTTACCATTGGGCAGTTCAGGTTTGCATGGATTGGTATGTTAGACACACACACCGGTACGGTGCAGGTGGCCCAGCAGGCTGGTATAGGTAAAGCATACCTGGTAGACAGTATTGTGGGCACTTTTAACCGCCTTGCCCAGATGAAGCCCAAAAATGATAGTGGACTGCCCTGGAGCAGCTATATTATTTGTAATGATATAAAGCTCGACAGGGAACTGGAGCAATGGGCAGACGAGGCTATTGCTGCCGGTTACCTTTCGTACATGGTATTGCCCATCAGGCGGTTTGGAAAAACAATCGGTGTATTTGCCTATTATGCTGGAGAAAAAAACTTTTTTGATAAAGCCGAAACTGCATTATTGGAAGAGGCTACAGGTGATGTATCCTTTGCACTTGAAAACTTTGAGAAAGATAAACAACGCCGCCTGGCAGAGGAAGCTACGGAAAGAGAAAGGTATATTTCCGACTCCATCATCAACAGCCTGCCCGGGGTATTTTATTTGTACAATAAAGAGGGCCGTTTTTTGCGGTGGAACAAAAATTTTGAAACCGTAACCGGTTACAGTACAGAAGATATGAAACTGGCACATCCCTTACATTTTTTTGAAGGAGATGATAAAAAACTGCTTGAGGCAAAAATTGCCAATGTATTTACTGAAGGGGAGGATAGTGTACAGGCCAGTTTTTATACAAAATCAAAAACGAAGCTCCCTTATTTCTTTACCGGAAAGGCAGTAGAGTATAATGGGGAGGAATGCCTGATGGGGGTAGGTATCGATTTGTCGAACCTGGTTAAAACACAGCGGGAATTGCAGGAAACTACCGAAAAGCTGCACCATCTTACTGCACACCTGCAGGATGTAAGAGAAGAAGAAAGAAAACGTATAGGCCGGGAAATACACGACGAACTGGGCCAGCAGCTAACTGCTATAAAAATGGATACTTCGTGGATAGAGAAAAAATTGCCGGAAGATTTGCCACAGCTTAAAGAAAAATTAAAAGGCATCATCGCTTTGCTGGATAGCAGCAATCAAAGTATACGCCGCATACTCAGCGAACTGCGGCCAATTGCATTGGATGATAATGGATTAATGGAGGCTCTAACCTGGCTGGGCAGCCAGTTTACCGCTAAAACCGGCATACCGGTAAACTGTAGCCTGCCTTCGGCTAAACTAAAACTGCCCGAAGCTGTTAATACCTGCATGTACAGGGTATGCCAGGAGGCATTAACCAATGTAGCCCGGTATGCCAATGCCAGTACTGTGGATATAGCCCTGGCGATGGTAGATGGTGCAGTAAGCCTGGTGGTGGAAGATGACGGCAGGGGCTTTGATATGGCTGCAATTTCTTCCAAATCATTTGGAATATTAGGTATGAAAGAAAGGGTGTTTTCGCTCAACGGTCAATTCAGGATTGATACAGCACCCGGCAAAGGAACCATTATTACTTTAAGTATACCCATTAAGTAGTATAAACCCAGCTACCATGACAATTGAAAAAATTATTTTGGCAGACGACCACAGTTTTATACGGCTTGGACTGATACAGCTCCTGAAAGACGAATATCCCGGTGTAACGATAAAAGAAGTAAGTGATGGGGAAACACTGGTAAAGGAAGTTATACGGGCCGATTGGGATTTGGTGATATCCGACCTGGATATGAACGGCTGCAGTGGCCTGGATGCCCTGGAGCAGATAAAAGCAATTAAACCTGCACTGCCCGTGCTGATACTTAGTATTTACCCGGAAGACTTATATGCCATAAGGGTGTTGAAGGCCGGCGCATCGGGCTATCTCAACAAAAACTCTGCACCCGAAGAACTTATTGCCGCCATAGAGCGTATCCGTATGGGAAAAAAATATATCACATCTGATATTGCTGAAAAATTAATGGAGACTAATCCGGATAAACAACCTCATGAATCCTTATCCAACCGGGAGTTTGAAATATTTAAACTGATGGCATTGGGAAAAACGATTTCTCAAATTGCCGAGATGCTCTCCCTTGCTCCATCCACCGTAAGTACACACCGCAGCCGGGTAATGGAAAAGCTTAAGCTCACAACCAATTCCGAACTTACCCGTTATGCCATCAGCCAGCATATTATTAGTGATATTGATACCTAACTATATAGTTTTCTGCTGTAGAAAAGCTACTACACGAATCTGCGCTAAAATTCGATTACTCTCTGGTCGATAGGCTATACTATAAAATTTGCATTTATATGTTCTTTGCAATGCAAAATAAATATAGCGACGGATGGTATTTTTAATAGTTGATAGCTCGGACATTATAAAAGAAAGACTTGTTTTCCTGATATCTGAATCTGGCAGTACAAATAAGTATATCCATTGTGCAGGTTCTTATGATGATGCAGCCCTCCTTTTTGAAGAAACAAAGCCTGATGTGGTATTGTTGGATATGTATCTCCCCGGCCACAAATCTGTCGACTTTTTTAAAATGGTTAAAAAAAGTAACAACCCGGTATCACTCATTGTGTTTGTGAATCATGCCGACCATGTTACCCGGGAGCATTATGAATGGGTAGGCGCAGATTTTGTGTTTGATAAATATAAAGACTTTGAAAAAATACCCCTGGCTGTAAATGCTATTGCTGCAAGGCTGGCAGGATCGCAATAAGCGGCCATACTAAGATATTTTCCTTTGAAACGACCATTGTTTCCGTTGGCAGGTTGTACTTTTTGTGCACTATGTGGTGCGAAACACTTTGGCTTATATTACCTCTAAACCGTTCTTTACCACACCTGTTTCTATTGTAGGAACAGGTTTTTTATTGCACTACTGCCGGCTTATTTTTTTTATCCTTACTTTTTGCAGCAGCGTTTCGCCATTGGTACGGCCCAGTTGAATTTTTTGTACCGTTTCCATACCCACTGTTACACGGCCAAATGCTGCATAACCCTCTTTATCTGCTACACCAGCATTGCCATAATCGTACTGGGTTTGATTACCCACGCAAATAAAAAACTCCGTACTGCCGGTACCCGGTGCCTTACGTGCCAGCGATAATGTGCCGTGCGTATGTGTCAGTCCAGAGAGGGCAGTGCTTTCATGCGGAATGCCCGGTACCTGCAGCAGGGCATTATTGCTTTGCCATACACCGGCCTGCACCACGCCACTATTGAGCGAAGGCGAAAGCCCCTCCTGCAATACCACCCGGTAAAAAGCAGCATTGTTATAATAGCCTTTATCGATATAACTTAAAAATGCGGCAACAGTTTGTGGCGCTTTGGCAGGATACAATTCGGCTTCAATATCACCCATTTCGGTTTCAATTACTATTTGTGGTAAGCCGCTCCTGTTGCTGCTGCATTGTGTATACAATAGCATGATGGCGGCGATGCAATACAGCTTAATCATCAACTAATTTAAACAGTTTGCATGGACATTTAACAATCCCGGGCATTATTTATGCGTTGTGCATAGGTTACAATACGGGTAATAAGGTATTAAGTATAACGCCTGTTGCTGGTATTCATCCTCCTGGTGCTGTGATTGCGGTGTTTGTAATTTTGTACGCCATGATTAAAAATATTCATGCTTTTATAAGGAATAAGCCTGCCATTACGGTTGGTTTTTTATTTGCAGTTACCAGCCTTGTATTTGGTACCTGGGTAGCAGCCATACCAGGTATTAAGCAGCGCCTCAGCTTTACCGATGCTTCACTGGGTTTATCCCTGCTGCTATCGCCACTTGGGGCTATTACAGGCATGTTGTTGTCCCGTATTATTTTTCGCAAAATAAGTGTAGGCCGTTGGATGGCTGATGGCTACATTGTATTATGCCTGCTGATGGTGCTTCAAATTAATGCTATTAACCGACCCCTGTTCTGGCTGGCCCTGTACCTGTACGGTATGGTGAGTTTTTTAAATGGCGTTTCGGCCAATGCCACAGTGAATTTAATGGAAAAACGACATGGGGCCTTGTACATGAGCAGTTGCCATGCCATGTACAGTCTTGGCGGTGCAGTAAGTGCCGGTATTGCCGCCTTATTTTTTGCCATTGGCGTGTACTCCAGGTGGCAGATTGTAATAGTGGCCGCAATATTAATTTACCTGTTGTATAAAAACAGGCAAACCCTGCTTACCAATACCGAGATCATACATCACAAATCGGATATTAAACTGCCCTCTGCCACCATTCTGGGCATTTCATTTATATGCCTGGTAACATTTATGGCCGAGGGTTGTGTGGCCGACTGGAGTGCCCTTTATTTTAAAGAAGTGTTGCACACGCCCCGCTCGTTAACCAGCCTGGGTTATGCCGGCTTTGCCATTGCCATGACGGTGGGCCGCTTTAATGGCGATAGTATTATAGCGAGGGCCGGGGCCAAAAAAATTGTTATAGCAGGCAGCTTATTATCAGCAGCCGGTTTTTTAATAGTGTCTTTATCGCCGGTAGTTTTCCTTTCGGTAGCTGGCTATGTGCTGGTGGGGGTGGGCTGCAGTTGTATTGTGCCTGTATTGTTCAGGGCTTCGGCCAATATACCCGGTGTAACACCGGTAGAAGGTTTTTCGATGGTTACCACCGGAGGGTTAATTGGTTTTTTAGCCGGGCCATCCCTTATTGGTATATTATCTGAAATAACCAACCTTTCCAGGGCCCTGTTGCTGGTATCGGTAATGGGTATACTGGCAGCTTATATCGCCTGGAAGAATAAGTTTTTGGGTAGTGCTGCCGAAGCTCCTGTGGAGGAAGAGCATGAAATGTATGTTACTGACCAGTAGTTACCCGGCTTCACCGGCATTCCTTGGCCGGGGTATTATTATTGCAATGGGATACGTATTTGCTACTTCTTATAATTGACTCAGCCCCTGTGCACAGATACGAATTACTTTTGGGGTGTACTGTTGCACAGAGGCTGATAAGTTGGCATTCAATCTGGCACGAATTTACAGGCACTGCACTTATTACCGAAAGCTATTTATACACTTTTACATTTTTTTGGCATTTCAAAATGTGTGTAACTTTTTGTGATGCCCCTGGCTGTCCCGTGCTTTTAAATGCAGCCACCATTTATACATTATCATCTTTCAGCCAATGTATAAATACTTATTTTCGCTCTCCTCACTTTTAATTATTCATAAAAAAACTTTGCAGTATGATGCAGGTATGGAAAGATTACCAGGATAAAAACAAACAACGTTTTCTGGATGAATTACTACAGTTATTACGCATCCCCAGTGTGAGTGCCAAAAGCGAACACAAAGCCGATATGCTTACCTGTGCCGAAGCCTTTAAACAAAAGCTTATTGAAGCCGGTGTTGATAAGGCTGAACTGTATGCTACAGCAGGCCACCCGGTGGTATATGCCGAAAAAATTATTGACCCCGCCAAACCAACCGTGCTGGTATATGGCCATTACGATGTGCAACCTGCCGAGCCTTTGGAGTTGTGGAAAAGCGGCCCATTTGAGCCTGTAATTATCGACGGAAAAATATTTGCCCGGGGCAGTTGTGACGATAAAGGCCAGGCCTATATGCATATAAAAGCACTGGAAACAATGGTGCAAACCAATACGCTGCCCACCAATATTAAATTTTGCTTTGAAGGGGAAGAGGAGGTAGGTTCACCCAACCTGGGAAATTTTGTGGCCACTCACAAAGATTTGCTTAAAGCCGATTGCGTACTCATCAGCGATAGTGCCATGATTAGTATGGATACCCCCAGCATTGATATCGGGGTACGGGGCCTCAGTTATATCGAGGTGGAAGTTACCGGCCCCAACCGGGATTTGCATAGTGGGGTGTATGGCGGTGCCGTGGCTAACCCTGTTACTATATTGGCCAAAATGATTGCCGGTTGCCATGATGCCAATAATCATATCACCATCCCAGGCTTTTATGACGATGTAGTGGAAGCTACGGAAGAAGAAAGAAAATTAATGGCAGCAGCGCCATACGATGAAGCCGAATACAAAGCCGATTTGGGTGTGCAGGAACTGTGGGGCGAAAAAGGCTTTACCACCAATGAACGTACCGGCATACGCCCAACGCTTGAACTAAACGGCATCTGGGGCGGTTACCAGGGTGAGGGTGCCAAAACCGTACTGCCCTCCAAAGCCACCGCAAAAATTTCGGCCAGGCTGGTGCCCAACCAGTCGTCGGAAAAAATTACGGCTATGCTGCTGGAGTATTTCAGGAAGATAGCGCCGCCTTATGTTACCGTAAATGCTTTTGAACACCACGGCGGCGAACCCTATATGACACCCATCGACAGTAAAGCGTACCAGGCGGCTGCCAAAGCGATGGAAGCCACATTTGGCAAAAAACCTATTCCGGTTAGGGGTGGAGGCAGTATCCCTATTTGCGCCTTGTTTGAAAAAGAACTGGGTATTAAAATTGTGTTTATGGGTTTTGGACTGGATAGCGATAACCTGCACAGCCCAAATGAAAAATTTAATGTAGAAAATTTTTATAAAGGCATAGAAACCATTCCTTACTTCCATAAATTTTTTGCAGAAATGGTATAGTGTAAAAAGAAAAAAAGCATAAAACAAAACAGGCTGCATGATAAATGCAGCCTGTTTGTATGTTGTGGTTATACGGTATTAGTTAAATGAATACCTGATGCCAAACTGGCCCTGCCACCTTGAAGCAAAAGAAAGTGTCCAGGGTGTGCCGGGAGTAAAATTGTACCCTTTGCCCGCAAACTGCCCCGATGTGCGGTTAATGGTGGTAAGCAGGTTATAGGCCTGGTTAGTTACAAAATACTGGCGGCCCCAGTTGTTGTTGATGAGATTAGTAAGGTTAAAGATGTCGAAAGTGAACTGCAGGTCGTGTTTTTGTCCGCCTACATTAATGAAGAAGTCCTGTGCAATCCTCATATCCACCACGGCTTCCCAGGGTGTTTTACCACCATTTCTTTCAGCATACTTGCCTTTACGGGAAGACAGGTATTTGTCGCCGTCGATAAATGCCATAAAGGCGGAGGCTTGTTCAGCAGCAGTAGCCACTACGGTATTACCGGCAGAGTTCAGCCTGTCTACAAATGTAATTTCGCTAAGGGTGGCCGGTACATAAATCAGGTCGTTACCAAAGCGGCCATCGCTGTTAATGTCGCCATTCATCAGGTAGGTAAAATGCTGCCCTGAAATGCCGTTAAAAAACAGGGAGATACTTGTTTTGCAATGTTTAGCATACTCAATATTGCCGGTTACCGATGCCAGTATCCTGTGGCGCATCTGGTGGCTTGATGTGGAGAGGGCCGGGTTGTTGGGGTCGCCCACTACCTGCACAAATTCCCAGTTGGAAAGGGCTGTAGAGCTGGCGCCGCTATTTACATCTTTAGCAATATTGTGGTTGTACCCAATCATTGCGTTTACGTATTTAGAGTTTTTGCTGGCCGTCAAGCCCAGGTTAAGCGTATATCCTTTATTGGTATTTGTAATTAAGATAGCATTAGTAATAGAAGGATTTTTGCGCCTGCCTGTATTTGAACCGGCATATGCAATCCTCTTATCAAAACCGTTGTTGTATGCCTGGTCAGCAATACCTACAGGGTCAGTAAGGTTTACATCCTGGTACAGTACGTTGTTCAGCGTTTTGGAATAGATACCTTCAAAAGTAAGGTTGATGCCGCCAGGTAATTTTTTATCAATACCAAGGTTAGCCCTCATTACCTGTGGCAGTTTGAAGTTTTTGTCTATAAGGTTTACTTCAAAGTTGCTGCCGCTGCCGCCTAAAGTACTTTGCTGGTCAACATTAGGGTTAAAGCCGTTGCCGCTGTTTACTTCAAATGGTGCGGCAGTAGGGGTGTTATCGGTTTGGCTAATGGTTTTTAGCAGCAGGCCGGTGTTCGAAAACTGGTTAGATATCCATACAAATGGTACCCTGCCCGAAAAAATGCCTATACCACCACGAACCACAAAGTCCCTGTTGCCCTTTACATCATAATTGAAGCCCACACGTGGCGCCCACAATATTTGCCTGTTCGGTACATTAGAAGTGCTGTATTTACCCTGAAAGGTAGAGTCTACAATTCTGTTGTAAGCCGGCGTGGTGTTGAATAAAGGCATATCGGCCCTTAAGCCTATAGTAACACGGAATTTAGGGTCAACCTGTATTTCGTCCTGTACATAAAATCCAAGCTGTGCAGCATTGAATTTAGCAGAAGGCATAGGGTCTACATCCTTATTGGCCGAATAGGTTACATCCAACTGGCGGGGGAAGTTGTCGTAAAAATCAGCAATGCTTGCAAAGCGCCAGCGGCCATTGTAGTTATTGATAAAGAGGTTCCTGAATTTAAAAAATTCGTTGTGGGTACCAATGGTGAAAGTATGCTTGCCTTCAAATATTTTGAAGTTGTCGGTAATTTCAAAAATATCCTGGTCAAGCTGGTTGGCTACCGAGCTTCTTTCGGAGCCTAATTGTATAGTACCACCGCCTTTGGTAATTTCAATAGAGGGGAACAGTTCGCCATAAGTGGTACGGAAGTCCCTTATTTCGTGCCTGCCGATAATCAGGTTGTTGGAGTATTTGGAACTAAAGCGGCTGCGGAGTTCGGCTACAGTAATATTTTGTTTGTTGTTAAAACGGTAAGTATTGTTGCCATAACGGAAAAGGCTAACCGAACGGGAGATATTATCATCAAAAGCTTTGATATAATTATGCCTTACCGTAAGGCGGTGTTTATCATTGATGTTCCAGTCTATACGGGCAAAAGCCTTATCACTGTTGGTAGCGGCATCGTACTTATCGTAAGTGCCTACATCGTAGCTGTACCTTCTCATCAAAGTATCAGCAAGGTCTTTGGCTTCCTGTGTGGTAAGCAGGGCATTGGCTTCACCGGCATTAAACAGGGTGGGAGCGGTGCGGCGGGCCAGTTCACCATTCAGAAAAAAGAAGAGTTTGTTTTTAATAATAGGAGCACCCAGCCTGAACCCATATTGTTTATCGCTAAAAGGATTGGTTTTAGCACGGCTTACAGGGTCTTTGCCCACTGTATTTTGGTTGCGGCCAAAATAGTATACCGAGCCCTCAATATTGTTGGTGCCCGACCGGGTTACGGCATTTACACCGCCACCGGTAAAGTTGCCATAAGTAATATCATAAGGGGCCAGTACTACCTGTATTTCCTGGATAGCATCTAATGAAATGGGGGTGGTAGCAGCCTGGCCACCAGGTGTGCCCGAGCCGGAAAGACCAAATACATCATTGTTTACCGCACCATCGATAGTGATGTTGTTAAAACGGTTGTTGGTACCGCCAAAAGAGTTGCCATTGGCCTGTGGTGTAAGCCTTGTAAAATCCTGCAGGCTACGGCTAAGGGTGGGCAATGAGTTTATCTGGGCCTTACTGATGCTGGTGCTGGCGCCTGTTTTTTTACGGGCAGCACTGGCGCCCGAGATTACAACGGCAGACAGTGTTTTAGATTCAGTAGAAAGCGCCGCATCAATACGGGTATTTTCGCCCAGGGGCAGCATGATATTTCCCTCGGCGTAATCGGTATAACCTACGCTGGTAACCACAAAGGCATAAGGGCCACCGGGTATAAGGTTTACCAGGTTGTACCGCCCATCTTTACCAGCCGTAGTTTGATACACGGTGCCTGTGGGGGTGTGGGTAAGCTTTACCGTACTGGCGGCTACAACCTCACCTTTTTCATTTTTTACATAACCATTTACACTGCTCGATGTTACCTGCGCTGTGGCGGTAAAGCCCAGCGTTGTAAGCAGGAGGAGCAAAAGGGTGTTGATGTTTTTTCTCATATTCTTAGTTTAATTTTTGCAAAATTGAGTTAGAGTGTATTAATTCAAACCACTGTTTGTATTAAAAAATTATTACCCTAATTCTATGGCAGCAATAGTTGAGGAATGGCAGTTATTAAATACAGGCGCTTTGGTGCTCTGTCTGTTTATTAGTATTTGGTAAAGCCTGTTAACCGGACAAAAAAAATGATCTGTTTGTTGCATGTGCCATTTTTTTGCAACTGTCCAATTTTGAGCAAAAGAAAGTTATTTTTTCTAAAAATGTATTGGATAATAAACCGCTGTGGATAATATGCCCAAAACTGTCAATCTTTCCCTATTCAGCAAATTACAGTAGCCCATTCCCCGTTACCTTTGCAAAAAAAATACATGCTGGATAGTATAGAAAGTGCCATTGAAGACATCAAAAATGGTAAACTGGTAATAGTGGTGGATGATGAAGACCGTGAAAACGAAGGCGATTTTATTACTGCTGCGGAAAATGTAACACCCGAAGTCATCAATTTTATGAGCAAGTACGGGCGGGGCCTTATTTGTGCGCCGCTTTCGGAAGAGCTGTGCGATAAATTTATGCTGCAGCCCATGGTTACCGATAATACCTCCCTGCACACCACACCCTTTACCGTAAGTATCGATTTGCTGGGGCATGGCTGTACTACCGGTATTTCGGCTTCCGACAGGGCTAAAACCGTACAGGCCCTGGTAGATGATAGTACCAGGCCCGAAGATTTTGGCCGCCCGGGTCATATTTTTCCCCTGCGTGCCCGTAAGGGAGGCGTATTGCGCCGTACCGGGCATACCGAAGCAACAATTGACCTTGCCCGGCTGGCCGGCTTTAAAGAAGCGGGTGTATTAGTGGAAATAATGAACGAGGATGGCAGTATGGCCCGCCTGCCCGAACTGCGTGAAATGGCTGAAAAATTCAACCTCAGGCTCATCAGCATTAAAGACCTTATTGAATACCGCCTGCACAAAGAAACCCTTATCCGGGAGGAAGAAAGGGTGCAGATGCCCACCAAATACGGCATTTTTGAACTGGTGGCCTTTAAGCAAATCAATACCGGCGATATACACCTTGCCATAAAAAAAGGCAACTGGCAGCATGATGAGCCGGTACTGGTAAGGGTACACAGCAGTTGTGTAACCGGGGATATCCTCGGCTCCCTCCGCTGCGATTGCGGGGAGCAACTGCACAAAGCCATGCAGATGATTGAGGCCGAGGGCCGGGGGCTGGTGCTGTACATGAACCAGGAGGGCAGGGGCATTGGCCTGCTCAATAAATTAAAAGCCTATAAACTGCAGGAGCAGGGCCTGGATACCGTGGAAGCCAACCTGCAATTAGGCTTTGGTATGGACGAAAGAGATTATGGTGTAGGTGCTCAGATACTGCGGCACATGGGGGTATGTAAAATGAAACTGATGAGCAACAATCCCCGCAAGCGTGCCGGCCTGCTGGGCTATGGACTGGAAGTGGTGGATACCGTACCCATAGAAGTACAGCCCAACCAGCACAACGAAAAATACCTCACTACAAAAAGAGATAAGCTGGGGCACACTATTTTGAGTAACCATTAAGGCGTATCTAACAAATCCGTAGTTACTAACCAGGAACAGGAGGTTTTTGATAAATAGTCTGTCATTCCGAGGAACGAGGAATCTGCCTGGTTATGATAAAATGATGAATTAAGCATTTGCAGCGCATAGCAGCATCTTTAGTGTTGCTTACTTGTTAGTAGGTCTTTAATAAACTTTTATTGATGTAATAACTGGCTGGTGTGCCACGAACCAGGGCAAAGGATAGCTCAGTAATCAGTAATTTCTTGGTTCCATTTTAGTATGCCTTATCCTAAGTACCCGAATGATATTTTTTTGATAGCGATAAACTATCCGGTAACGATGCTTTTCAAAAGCCCGGTAGCTTCCATCGTTATCGATTTTGTATTTATCGGGATTGTAATATTCAGGATTGGCTGTAATTTTCTCCATTGCGGCAATAATATCATTAACAACTTTAAGCGCATTTTGAGGAGAGTTTTCGCCGATGTATTTGTATAAGGCCCTCATATGCTGCAGGGAACGTTTGGTCCAGACTAACTGATTTTTTACCATTTTTTCACCATCTTTTTCAAAGCCGCATTGCTGATATAATCTCCTTTTTTGTACTCAGCCTCAGCTTCTTCAAGTTCTTTATTGTATTGCTTAATGTCAATGCGCCCTACCTGTTCAATGTCGTCTTTCACAAGTGCATATATGGCCTTTACTTTCTGTTCTTCTGCTTCCTGCAAATAGGAAACTAATTTTTTACGGATGGCTACAACTGTCATACAGATAGATTTTATAATCAAATTTACTTTATTCTTTCTTCCCGGCAACGCCTATCAACGAGCATAGCGCAGGGGTGGCTACGTTGCGACAAAAGCATTTACTGTCTGCCAGTCTTGAAAGCCACAGCGTATTTTATCCCACAGGCATGCCTATCCTAAAATGCTTCCCCTGTATAAATGTACAACGCAGGGCCTTCCCTGGTAAAGCCAACATCAAACCGCACAAAAATATCTTTTTTGGGGAATACCAGGTACCGCAAACCAATGCCTCCTGCCGGAAAAATATTACTCATCGAAAATGCTTGCAGCGTGGGCGCCACGGTACCTGCCGACATAAAGAATGCTGCACCCAGCCGCTTACTGAAAGGCAGCGGTAAAAACCGGTATTCAACCTGTGCTGCAAGATATTTTTTATCCCGGTACCTACCCGTATAATACCCCCGCATCAAACTTTCGTTGCCCAGCAAGGCCAGTTGATTAAAGGGCACATCGCCGCCTATAAACTGTCCAAATAATTGAGCCGCCAGTACCTGGTTCTTTTTAACGGTGCGGAAAAAACGGCTATCGATGCTAAAAGATTCAAAGTTATAATCGCTGCCCAGGGCGGGTGCATATTTTATATAAGCTGCCTCGGCAAAATAACCGTTGCGTACATTGAGTACATTGTGCCGTGTATCGTATACCAGGCCTGCACCAAGGCCAAAATTAGTAGTGCCATTGCTGCCCGGGGGCGCTTGCAAACTACTGCTGCCGGTTTCAATATTTACATTGTACAACTTTTGATAATCTAACTCAAGTCCCCCAAAAAAATCAGGAGCAATTTTCCGCAATATCCTTTCCCTGATGAGCACATAATCGGAATTAATCAGCAACTCATCTGTTTTTTTTGCCTGCGGCCCAATACCGTAATACAACAGCGGAAAACGCTGGAAACGAAGTTTGCCCAGGAAAAACCATTCGTCTTTGTGGGTATAAATAAAATGATCGAACCAGGCGCCATATTGCTGGTTGAGGGTAATAAAATTAAAAGCCTGAATTTCGCTGAGGCGGTTAAGGGTATCTCTTTTGGCATAATAGAGCAATAGTGCCGAAAGGCCAATTTCCCAATTGGTTTCCGGCGTAAAGGCCAGGGTGGGATACAGCAAAAACTTCGGCTTTTCAGCATCGCCGGTATCATTAAAGTAGCGGTTAAAAGCGTTTGTGACGATGCGGTTTATCCTTCGGGGTGGGTGCACACTGTCTGCCGCAGCACTGTGTTCAATTTGCGCCTGCAAAGGACAACAAAAGGATAGGGATATAAAAAAAGCAACAATTGGTTTAAACATGATATCCTGTTTACAGGCAGCAGGCGTTATGTAATTGGCAAAAATAACAGCCAGATCTGTATTTAGTTGCAGCTATCCTGGCTATTTTTCCTTCTTCCGGTACTGTCTTTTAATCAGCAACATCCTGTACTCTACACTTTGCCAAAATTAGTGCTATTGTTTTTGAACAGGTTTAATCCGCAAATGGTATTAAATTGCTATGGCTATATTGTAGCCACCAAAAAATTGATATGAAAAAACTGTTTGCAAATGCCGATGTTGCCATTGCTGATATACCCGATGGAGCGGTGTTGATGCTGGGTGGCTTTGGCCTTTGCGGTATTCCCGAAAACTGTATTGCTGCCCTGGTGAAAAAAGGGATAAAAAATTTAACCTGTATTTCCAATAATGCCGGTGTGGATGATTTTGGTATTGGCCTGATGCTGCAGCAGCGGCAGTTAAAAAAAATGATTGCCTCTTATGTGGGCGAAAATGCCGAGTTTGAAAGGCAGTTGCTTAGCGGTGAATTGGAAGTAGAACTGATACCGCAGGGTACATTGGCCACCCGGTGTATGGCCGCAGGGTATGGCATGCCCGCCATTTATACCCCGGCAGGCGTAGGCACCGAAGTAGCCGAAGGAAAGGAAACGAGAGTGTTTGGCAATAAGTCATACCTGCTGGAACATGCGTTTGAGGCAGATTTTGCCCTGGTAAAAGCGTGGAAAGGAGATACTGAGGGTAACCTGATATACCGGGCTACTGCCCGAAACTTTAACCCCTTAATGGCAATGGCCGGTAAAATAACCATTGCAGAAGTGGAAGAGTTGCTGCCTGCCGGTGCACTCGACCCCGATATGATACACACCCCCGGCATATATGTACACCGCATATTTGAAGGGACAGCTTATGAAAAAAGAATTGAGCAGCGTACGGTAAAACAAAAACCACATCATTAAACTTGTACACATGGCATTGGATAAAAACCAGGTTGCACAGCGTATTGCAAAAGAACTGAGGGATGGGTATTATGTAAATCTTGGTATTGGTATACCCACGCTGGTGGCTAATTATATCCCTGCCGGTATGCATGTGGTATTGCAAAGTGAAAATGGCTTGCTGGGGATGGGCCCTTTTCCTTACGAAGGCGAAGAAAATCCTGATTTGATTAATGCCGGCAAGCAAACCATCACCACTGTGCCGGGCTCTGCCTTTTTTGATAGTGCCATTAGCTTTGGAATGATACGTGCCGGCAAGGTTGATCTTACCATATTGGGCGCTATGGAAGTAAGCGATACCGGCGATATTGCCAACTGGAAAATTCCGGGCAAAATGGTGAAAGGGATGGGCGGCGCTATGGACCTGGTGGCCAGTGCCAAAAATATCATTGTGGCCATGATGCATACCAACCCCAAAGGCGAAAGTAAACTGCTGCCTGCCTGTACACTACCCCTTACGGGTGTACGCTGCGTAAAAAAAGTGGTTACCGAACTGGCGGTACTGGATATTACCCCCGATGGTTTCAAACTTATTGAAAGAGCGCCGGGGGTAAGCGTGGAGGAAATAAAAGCCAAAACTGCCGGGCGGCTTATTGCCGGTGCAGCAGTACCCGAAATGATTTTTTAACCATCGAAAGATTTTGATTGAAGCGGATTTTTTTTATACGATACAGTGCGGCAATCATCCTGCTATTGGTGGTTGCCATACATATTGTGCTGCGCTGCAAAACAGCAATGTCGCCCTGGATGGCCGGAGGGTTTGGTATGTTTTCCACCATCAGTTCGGTACAGCACTACATGATTACTGCTACAGCCGATTCAGAAGTTGCAATGGCTCAGCCGCTTTTAATACCAGAGCAGCTGGGTACTCATAAGCATCGTTGTATTTACCTGCCCACTCAAAAACGTTTTATACAGTTAAAGCAATCTATGCAGCTTCAGCAATGGCACTTTAAGGGTGGCCTATTGCATAGTGCAACAGATATGGCATACAGTTGTGAAAATATTTGTACACCGGTTTCCATCAAAAATATCAGGCTGCACTTATGGGAATATAAGTTTAATATTCCTGCTTCAAAACTGTACACAGTACCCGTAAAAACATTTGAATGAAACAGTTTTTTGGCCGACTACTCTCCGGGTACGATACAAAGCAATTACTGCTTACCGTTACACTCCTGTATTTTATGCTTCATATTAGTGTGTACAGGTATGTTCAGGTGCCGGTTACCCTGCTTTGCCTTATGGCATTAATATTTCCATTACTCTGGGATTCAAAATGGATATGGGGCGCTATTATTGTTGTGTATGTGCTGGGCAGTATGCCGCATTATTTTGAACTGATTAACCATAAATTTTTATACCTGTATTGGGCTATTGCCATTTTTGCCTGCCTTTTTTCCAAAAGCTTTGAACAGGATATTGCTTTTAATGCAAGGGTATTATTGGTGCTGGTGTTTGCCATTGCAGGCTTGCAAAAACTTTTTTCTGCCGATTACCGGGATGGGTCTTTTATGTTGTACATCCTTTCCAAAGACCAGCGCATTGCCGGTTTTCTCAACCTTTTGCACCTGCTGCCAAAAGAAATGCTGCAACAAAATATTGCAGCGGTAAATCATATTGTGCAGCAGCCTTTGCAACCACAGGAGGCTGCCATTGTGTACACCCCGGCAGTAAAACAACTGGCTGCTATACTTACCTGGTTAACCGTTGCGGTTGAATTACTGATTGCGGTATTATTTTCACTTCCTGAAAAAATCTATGCTGCCCGCTACCGCCACCTGTTGTTGCTGCTGTTTTTATTTTTTACTTACATGCTTGCGCCAATTGCTGGTTTTGGTTCCATATTGGCTATCATGGGCATAGCCCTGGCAGGGTCAAAAAAAACTGCACTCTGGTATATTTTTATGTTTTTCCTGATCCAGGTATATGGGTTGCAGTTGCACCAGTTAGCTGCTTTTTTTTCAAAACTTTTTTAATGCCGCTGAGCCAGTGGCGTTAAATCAGTAAGTTCCGTAATTTTTACCGGCTGTTTTTGCTCAATGCTTTTTCTTGCTGCTATGCCAATTAAAATCGACATGGCACCATCTCTTGTGCCGGCCATTACATGATGCGGATTATCGTCAGGATCCACAAATATCCGGCGGTGCATACGTATATCGCCGCCGCCGTGGCCTCCACGAATTTTGGGTGTGGTAAATACATCGTAGTTGCTGGCAAAATTATCCATCACAATTGTTTCTCTTACTTCGCCGGGTATAGCATCATCGCTTTGGGTCATTTCAATCGCATGTTTTTTCGATTGGTCTTCGGGCAACTTTTGCATATACGGAATATCTTCCCAGGTTTCCAGCCGGCCATTAGTGCCGTTAAAGGCAATGCGCCAGCCTTCGTAAGGGGAGTAGGTGGTTAGGGAATAATTGGCCTGTACGCCATTAGCATACAGTATTTGTGCCGACATTTTATCGTAAATATCTATTTCATTCCGGAATACACAACCGTCACGCAGGTAGCCATCGTACTGCTCATTTTTTACATACAGGCTGGTAAGCCTTTCGTTTTGCGTAATGTCCCAAAAAAATTTGCACTCAGTTTTGAACGAACAGCTACGGCAGCTAACCCCACGGTGTACACCATTTTTACCATAATGCTCAAGGGCACCATAAGCGCTCACTTCCACCGGCTCCGAATTTAACCACCAGTTGAGTAAATCAAAATGATGGGTGGACTTATGTACAAATAAAGAGTTGCTGTATTGCTTAAGCCCGTGCCAGCGCCTGAAGTAATCGGCACCGTGGTGTACATTCAGGTACCAGTTAAAATCCACTGAAGTAATTTTTCCTATCCGGCCGGATGCCAGCAAATCTTTTACCTGCATATTGTGTACACTATGCCGGTAGTTAAATGCCACGATAAGTTTTTTACCCGATTTTTTTTCGGCAGCTAAAATATTTTTACACTTTATTTCATCGGTGGTCATCGGTTTTTCGGTAATCACATCAAAGCCGGCATGGAGCGCTTTAATGATCTGCTCATCATGGATGGCATCGGTAGTGGTTACAATAATATAGTCGGCTTTCACTTTTTGCAGCATCTCATCAAAGCTGGTATAATGCGGACAATCCACGCCGATGATTTTTTTTGCATACGCCAGCCTGCCGGGATTACTATCACACAGGCCGGTAAATTCGGCATAGGCACCAAAATTTTTGAGCAGGTCTTTCGACCAGAAACCGCTGCCCCTGTGGCCGGTACCTACCAGCGCAAGTTTAATTTTTTCTTTATGGCCCGGTGCTGATAAAAGATCGAATGGGTTAAGCATGAGCGCAGCTCCGGATGCAGCAGTGTAGCGGATGAAATTACGGCGTTGCATACGTTGTATATTTGGCCTGTAAGATAAGCATTGCACTGTTGATTTCTATATCTTACACCGGCTTTATCATGGGCTATTTTAATTTTATTCCGCATGTTACAATATTTTAAAACGGCTTTCAAAACTTTCGTTGTGCTGGTATGCTTACTGCCTGCAGTCCTGCAGTGCAGGGCGCAACAGGCCGCCTGGGAGGATACCATTGTTTTAAAAGAGGATATAAAAAAAAACTGGAAGCAATTTATCGTTCCTGGTACACTCATTACCGTTGGTGCGGCAGGTGCTGCTACCAATTGGGGTATTGATAAGACGGTAAAGAATATGCGCAACAATTGTTATCCTGCTTTTAACAGTAAGTTGGATGATTACCTGCAGTTTGCCCCGCTGCCTGCCGTGTTTATGCTGGATGCCCTGGGCCTGCCTGCCGCCAACAACTGGCAGCAGCAGTGCTGGCTGCTCTTTAAGGCAGAGCTGATGATGGTATTGCTTGTAGATCCTGTAAAGCGTATTACCGGCAGGCAAAGACCCAATGGCGCCTCCAACCGTTCTTTTCCTTCGGGCCATACTGCACAGGCTTTTTTGGCTGCACATTTTTTTCATAAGGAATTTGGTAAAAATTATCCCTGGCTCAGTGCCGGTATGTATGCAGTGGCAACCACCACAGGGGCACTCAGGGTGCTTAAAAACAGGCATTGGCTTTCGGATGTAATGGCGGGCGCCGGTATCGGCATTTTGTGTACGGAACTATCCTACCTCACACAGCGGAAAAATAAAAAGAGGGATATTGCCGGTATGCCGCTCATCTTTCCGGCTTACCAGCAGGGTGGATTTTCCTGTGTGGCATTATTCAAATTGTAAAACAAATGGATTATGATTTCAGCCTTACTCATTTTTATCCCGGCATTGGCTTTATTGCTTTTTTCTGCACATTATTTTACGTATGCTGCAGAGCAAATTGGTGGTTTTCTCAGGCTGCCCCAGTTTGTAATTGGTGTGTTCATCGTGGGCATTGGTACATCGCTGCCGGAATTAATAGCTGGTGTAATTGCTGTAAACAAAGGGGTGTCGGAAATATTGCCGGGTAATATTATGGGCTCAAGTATTTCTAATATTTTACTGATAACAGGGATAGCTGTTGTACTGAATAAAAAAAACATTACCCTTAATAGTAATTACATCTATATCGACCTGCATTTTTTACTGGGCAGTTTTATGTTTTTTTATATCATCGCTTACGATGGTGTAATTGATTTTGCCGAGGCCTGCATTGGTATGCTCATTTATGTTATCTACAGCTTTTATCTTATAAAAGGTGGTGCGGTAGAAGTGGGTGGCATTACAAAAAATACAGCCGCTTTTCCTTATAAGGCTGCAGGTATTTTAGTGTTAACGGCAGTTGGTATTTATTTTGGAGCTGAGTATACTGTAGCTTCACTCGAAAAAATTGCCCTGCACCTGCAGGTGCCCAGCTCAGTAGTGGCCCTTACATTATTATCGTTAGGCACAACGCTGCCCGAACTGGCCGTAAATGTTTCTGCCATCCGGAAAGGTAAGGCCGAAATGGCCTTGGGTAATGTGCTGGGCAGTTGCATTTTTAATGCACTCGTAATTCCTGCAATTGCATCGGGCATTGGCACCATACAGGTGCCGGATAACCTGCTGCATTTTTCACTGCCGGTAATGGCATCATGCGGCCTGCTTTTTTACCTGCTTACGCAGGACAAAAAAATATCTATATGGGAAGGGCTGATGTTTGTATGCCTCTATGTTCTGTTTATAATAAAAGTGGCGGCAGCAGCCTAGATATTCCTTTAGGCTGCTGCCGTTTCCGGTAGTTCGGTCATTTCCACATCCGGTTTCGATTCATCCGTAAGTTTTACCTTACCCCTGTTTTTGCGCAGTATCCTCGAAAACAGCGAAATCTCCTTATCAAACAGAAATCGGAAGAAAAGCAGTGTCCACGATTTATGATAATACAGGGTATTGTAAAATGCCGGGGCCCCTTCCCTTATTTTAGGCAGCCTGTTCCAGGGTACTGATGGAAAATCGTGGTGCTCATTATGGTACCCTACATTAAAGGCCACATTATTTAGCGGGCCATAGTAGCTGTAAGTTTCCTGTCCTTCTTTTACCAGGTAATGTTCCTGTATCCACCTTGCGCCAAGTGGGTGCAGCCCAACTGAAAAGAAAAAGCTGAACAAAAGATAGAAAAAGCCTTTTGGCCCCAGCCACATAATTATTAATACACTAAACGCAATTTGCACCAGCCAGTTAAGGGCAATCCAACTGTCAAAAGGTTTGATTTCTTTAAGCCGGCCAAGCCTGAATATTTGAAAGAAGGGATAAAATAATAGCCAGATTACTTTGCCAATAAAATAGTTATTAATCAACTTAGCTTCCCAAAAGTTAGGCAGGTCGGCATCCAGTTCATGCACACCCTGGAAGGAGTGGTGCTTGATATGATACCGCTCAAAAGATACCGAACTGGGAAAAATTTGCGGCATATTGGCCAATATACCAGCCAGCCGGTTGGCCGTTGGTTTTTTAAACAAGAGCTTATGGGCACATTCGTGTATCATTACAAAAAGGGCATGATCGGCAAATGCACCAATTACATAGGCCGTAAGTACCACCACCCACCAGGGCTCGCCGGATACCATCCAGGCTGCTGCTACCTGTAAAGCCACCAGCCCTATGATGGCAAAAATGGTAAGTGGATTTTTACCGATAAGATTGCGTATACCGGGATGCTCCTTCAGGATATCTTTTGTGCGTATACGATGGGGTTCCGAACTGCCGGAATACTGGAAATTGTTTGGTCTGCTCATAGGGCGAAATATAGGCACTATTTAGTTTATTGCATGCTATATCAGGATTTTTTTTTGCCTGTATCGAGAAAAAATTACCGGAATTACCCGGCAGATTTTGATTGTTTAAACTTTTGTAATGGAAAAAAGCTTTTACTTTAAACTATGCATACAAACTTTATGAAATATACTCTGCTTGCTTTTTTATTTTTATTGCGTTTGCCCGTGTTCGCTCAAAGTGATAAAGAGGGTAGTATAAGGGATATCACAAAAATTACTTTGCTTAATCCGGGTTTTGCGTACGAAAAAGCGATAGGGCAATTTCAATCCGTATACTTACAGGCTTTTATCAATGCTTCGGCTACCCGAACAGATTTTTTTGGGGAAACAGAGCGGAAATATTACCTCGATCCTGCCTTTACAGCTCAATACCGGTATTACTATAATTATACAAAGCGACAGGAAAAAAAACTTAGAACCAGTAATAATAACCTCAATTATGTTAGTGGGCTTATCCAAACTTTTTTTTCAAAAATACCTATTGAAGACCTGGAGTACACACCCGAAAAGCGCAGGGCAGTAAATTTTGCCGGTGCTGCATGGGGTATACAGCGCAACTACCCTAAAAGATTTTGCCTCGATCTTGGTTTGGGCCTGGGTGTATTGTTTACCAAAACAACTTATAACGAATTTTTTAGTGCTGAAAAGAAAACAATCAACCAGGTAATGCCATATCCTTATTTACAGTTGAATATTGGTTTCTGGCTTAATAAACAGCAAGAATAAAATGAATTTCACATACACACTTAAATGTTTGCTTTATGAAAAATTTAAAACTCATCATTTTTACGCTTTTGATGGCAGCCTCTATAGCCTATGGTCAAAAAAATAATACAGTTATAAGGCAGGATGGGCACCCGGCCTGGATAATGCAGGGTAATGTGTACGAGGTGAATGTGCGGCAGTATACACCCGAGGGTACTTTTAAAGCCTTTGCCAAACACCTGGACAGACTTAAAAAAATGGGAGTGCAAACCCTGTGGTTTATGCCGGTTAATCCCATTAGCAAAGTTGAGCGTAAAGGTACAATGGGCAGTTACTATGCCGTAGCAGATTATACGGCAGTGAACCCCGAATTTGGCACCATGGATGAATGGAAGAAACTGGTAAAAGCTATACATGCCCGTGGTATGAAAGTGATTATCGACTGGGTGCCCAACCATGCCGGTGCCGACCACCGCTGGCTTACCCGGCACCCGGATTTTTTCATAAAAGATTCTGCCGGTAATGCGGCCATCCCTTTCGACTGGACCGATACCCGGCAACTGGATTATAATAATACTGCCATGCAGGATAGCATGATTGCAGCGATGAAGTTTTGGATAACCAATACCGGTATCGATGGTTTCAGGCAGGATGTAGCCTGGAATGTACCTGCCAGTTTCTGGAAAAAATGTAATGACGTTTTGCTAAAATTAAAACCCGGTATTTTCCTGCTGGCAGAAGGAGATAAAGCTTATTTACATCCTAACGGTTTTGATGCTACTTATCCCTGGGAAATGTTTCATAAAATGGTACAGGTAGCGGCAGGGGAACGGCCGGCATTTGCATTGGATAGTATTAAAGCACATTACGATACCGTATATCCCAAAAATGGGTTACTCCTTTATTTTACCAGCAATCATGATGAGAATAGCTGGAATAAAAGCGACTATGCTACTTTTCCGGGGGTAGTGCATGCGCCCTTTGCCGTATTTACACAAACCATGCATAAGAGTGTACCCTTAGTGTACAGCGGCCAGGAAGAGCCGGTATTACGGCCGCTTCAATTTTTTGAAAAAGACCCTATCGAATGGAATTATTATAAGAGAGAAAAATTTTACACCACACTACAGCAATTGCGTAAGCGAAACCCGGCACTATCGGCCAATGCATCTTTTAAAAAAATAATAGCCGGGGATGAAAATAGTGTATACGCTTATGTGCGGCAAAAGGGAAACAGCAAAGTGCTGGTCATACTCAACCTTTCGGCCAATGAGCAAACTATAAGGGTAATGGATAAAACTCTTTGGGGTACTCCGTACAACCTGTTTATGGGCAATACAGAAAAACTTAATGCCAACCCCTGGAAAATAGAACCCTGGGGATATGTGGTATATGAGTATGGCCGGAAATTGTAAAATACCATGCTCTAAAGCCAGGATCTTTTACACTTTTTCTTCAACAAATGAAATAACCCATTTTCATTGGTTCTTTTCTGGATAAAGGGGATTTGTATCGGAAAACATCATGCCGTTATGCGTAGAAATACCTGTGGCCAGATGTTAATACCGTATTTTTTTCCTGTAATTCTTTTTCGATATTTCTTGTAGAAATTTTTCGACAAAAAATCAAATAAAGACTGAAAGGCAAACGTTTAGGGTAATCAGTCAGTAGATATTAACATGCTTATGCTGTTCCTATTGCTGGCGAAATAAAAGTTTAAAAAGCTTTTACCATTATCCAAACAAAAGAACCATGACCTCTTTAATCCCTCAACCAGGCAGCGGTGTAAATCGTTATTTGCATCAATTTTCAGGTGTTTTTTTTAAAAAAAATGTTGCAGTAAAACTCTATTGTACAATGTTGTTGATTGCTGTATTTACTAGCAGTCGGCTCAACGCACAAACCACTATTTTTTCGCAGGACTTTAATAGTTCATCCACTTTATCCAATTATGTGAGTTTGTTATTGCCCGACGACGGGCAGTTTAATGCAATTTCTACCGGTGGCACTTCGTCTGCATCAATAAGTGGAGGGGCCTTACGCTTTACACGGGGTAATACTAATACAAGCTTTACAAGATCTACAGATTTTAGCCCGGTGCCTACAGCCATTACATACCAGTTTACAATGCGTATGTCTGGCCTTCCTTCAGGTAATACTAACTCAGCATTACGATTCCAGGTAGGGAGTGGTTATAATATATTAACCAATAATGCGGAATCTAACGGTAATACCTATGCACACCTGGGTATTGATATCAGGGGTACTTCTAATTTCAGGTTCAGGAATATATCCAGCGGTACTACCAGCAGCGATTATAATGTGAATACATTTTATACTGTTACCTGGACATTGAATAATAGCGGTTCTTCCCTTACCTATCAGGCACCTGATGGCAGTACAGAAACAGTGGCGAACGACAGGGCTGATGTATGGGTTGGCAATACCCGTATTTTTAATGATGTAACGGTTCAAACAACGGGAGGCAGCCTGGCAGATTTGAAATTTGCATTTACGGCTTCTAGCGGCACAATAGATATTGACGATATAAATATTTATTCCATCAACCCCTTTATTACAAGCCAGCCTGCTTCTATTACACGTTGTGTGGGTGCATCAGCCAGCTTTAGTGCTGCGGCTTCAGGAACTTCATTAAGTTACCGGTGGCGTAAGGGTACTACCAACCTGAATAACGGTGGAAATATTTCTGGTGCCACTACGGCCACCCTTACGATTAATCCTGCAGGTGCCGGCGATAGCGGCGATTATAATGTGGTGGTTACTTCATCTGGCGGCTACGCTGCTGTTTCAGATGATGCCACACTTACTGTTTCTGCACTGCCAACAATTACCAGCGCAGCTACTTTAAGCACCTGTTATAGTGCCGGGGCACAAGCTGCATCACTTAGCTATAGCGCTACTACAAATTCCCCTACACATTATACTATCACGTGGAATGCTGCGGCACTTGCAGCCGGGTTGGTAAATGTGGGTACTACAGCGTTGCCTGCAAGCCCCATCACTGTACCGGTAGCTGCTGGTGTTGCAGCGGGCTCTTATACCGGAACACTAACGGTAACCAATGCTGCCGGATGCACCAGCAACGGAAATAATTTTACCCTTACTATACAACCTTTGCCAACCATTACGCTTTCTGGTAATGCGTTATCAAGGTGTTTTTCTCCAGGGTTTCAAAATACGGGTATCAGTTACAGTGCTACCACAAATTCGCCAACACACTATACTGTTGTGTGGGATGCAGCCGCACAGGCGGCAGGACTGAATAATGTGGGTAGTACAGTATTGTCGGCCAGCCCGGTTTATTTGCCAGTAACAGCAGGAGTGGCTCCCGGTACTTATAACGGCACTTTTTACGTGTTGAATGCTAATGGCTGTAGCAGTACAGGCATTGCTTTTACCTTTACAGTACGGCCTTTACCAACAATTACTGCAAGCGCTTTGGCAAAATCTGTTTGTTACAATGAAGCTGCACAAAATTCTTCAATAGCATACAGCGCTACAACCAACAGTCCTACGCAGTACAGTATAATTTGGGATGCAGATGCTTTAACTGCAGGGTTGTCTAATGCTGCTTATAAGCCTGTTACATCTAGCCCATTGAGCATTTCTGTGGCAGGTGCTGTGGCTTCGGGCACACATAATGGCATTTTAGCCGTACGTAATGTTTTTGGGTGCGAATCCATTCCCAATCATAATTTTTCAATTACCATAGGTAATGATAACCCGGTAATAACAAGCGCTGCTGTCACTGAAATATGTTCAGGCAGTACACTCAGTTTTTCACTTACCAGTAGTGTGCCCTCTACATTTACCTGGGTGGCGGCAGATAATCCTAATGTATCGGGTGAGAGCACTACGCTGCAAACCGGGGAATTGATCAACAATACCCTTTTTTCTTTAACAGGTAATGAAGAAACAGTAATCTATACTGTAACACCTGTATCAATTGGTGGTTGTACCGGCGCTTCGCAAATTGTTACGGTAACAGTGCATCCTTTGCCCGGCATTTCCACGGCTGCTTCATCGGGTAATAGCTGTTTTAGCACATTGACCCGAAATACGATTTTAACCTATTCTTCAACAGAAAATAATCCTACACATTACAGTGTTTCGTGGGATGCAACGGGGCTTGCAGCAGGATTGAAAAATGTAGTTAGTACTGTCATACCGCCAGAACAGTTCAGTATCCCGGTAGCCGCAGGCAGCACACCCGGTACTTATACAGGTACTTTAATTGTTAGTGATGTTAATGGTTGTGCCAGTACCGGAAGTAATTTTAGTTTTACCATCAACCCGCTGCCAACAATAACCGCATCGGCCACAGCGGAAACAAGGTGTGTAAAATCCACATCGCAAACTACCACCATTAGTTATACAGCAGTTACCAATTCGCCAACGGGGTATCGCATTACCTGGAATAGCGCCGCAGTGGCAGCAGGTTTTAGCAACATAGGATTGTTTACTATTACCTCCAGTCCTTTAATTATACAGGTTCCGGCAGCCATACCTGCAGGTACTTATAATGGCGTGTTGAATGTACTGGCTGCAAGTGGCTGCATAAGCATTAATCATCCTTTTACCTTTACTGTAAACAATGGCACAACACCTGTTATTACAAGTACAGCGCTTGCCAATACATGCTCTGGGAGTTCAATGAATTTACCGCTCACCGCAGATTTGCCGTCTTCCTTTTCGTGGGTGGCTGCAAGCAATGCCAACGTAACTGGTGAAAGTACAACCATGCAGTATGGAGGTACTATAAATAATACCTTAACACTTACACCCACTGTAGCACAAAATGTGCTGTACACTGTGAGGGCAGTATCTACAGCCGGAGGTTGCCAGAGCGATCCGCAAACAGTAACAGTAACCGTGTACCCGGTACCAACCATTACGGCGGCTGCCACTGCGGCATCGAGGTGCTACAGCAGCAGTACACAAACTACTACTTTAACCTACAGCGCTGCTACAGGTGCTGCCAGCCAGTATTCTGTTATTTGGAATGCTGCCGCACAGGCAGCAGGCCTGGTGAATGTGAATAATGCAGCTTTAGCGTCGAGCCCAATCATTATTCCTGTGGCTGCAGCCGTTTCGGCAGGTACACATACCGGCATACTTCGGGTAAGCAATGCCGGTAGTTGTAATAGTGCCGATCATCCTTTTACATTTACCGTAACAGCCGCACCGGCAATCACTTCTCACCCGGCTAACCAAACTGTATGTTCGGGTGCCAGTGCAAGCTTTAGTATTGCGGCTACAGGCAGTTCGCTTACCTACCAGTGGCGGAGGGGTACTGCCAATTTATCTAACGGCGGTAATATTTCCGGTGCAACCAGTGCAACACTCACTATTAACCCGTCTGCTCCGGGTGATGCGGCCGCAGATTATAACTGTGTAGTAACAGGAGCATCCTGCAGCGGTGTAATATCAAATTTTGCAACGCTAACAGTTAACGAAGCAACGCAGGCACCTACCGATCAGCCCACCGTATTAATTTTTCCTTCAGTAAATGTTACCAGTATTACGGGTTCATTTACTCCTGCTGCTACGGCAACACATTATCTCGTTATTCGTAAAACCACTAATGTGGCGCCAACTAATCCTTCTAACGGTACCACTTACACCCAGGGAGCTTCAGCTTTAACCGGTGTTGTAGATTATGTGGGCACCGGTACTTCTTTTTCATCCAATGGTCTTTCGCCCAATACCACCTATTACTATTGGGTGTTTGCCTACAATATTGGCGCTTGCGGTACTTCACCACGATATTTTACCGCAAGTCCGCTTGCCGGTAATGCTACCACTGCTACTACTGTAGCTTGTGGCACTATCGCTACACTTTACTGGGCAGGAAGTGGTTCGGCAGTTTCTGGCAGAACAAGCGGCACCGTATTTAATACTGCTGCTAACTGGAGTACAAACCCTACTAACTATGTGGCGTCCCCAACTGCCCCCGGTCAGTGTAATAATGTATCCCTGGCCTTAACCAGTTCGGTAACCATTACCCTTAACGCTAACGCTGATGTATACAACCTTAATTATACGGTTAGTGGCAGTGGTATTACCGGTATACTAAGTGTGCAGGGTAACCGGCTCAACGTGTATGGTAATGCAGTGGTGGATGTGCTTAGTGGCAATACAAATACCAATATCTATATCGGTGAAAATAGTAATGGTGCTGGTATTGTTGATTTTAAAGCAAACTTCCGTTTGGGAGAAACTTATTTTGCCGGCAGTATTCCTAAATCCTACCTCGTGGGTAATGTAAATAGTAAAATTATTTTCAGGGGCGATGTGCTGTTTGGCCGTACATCAAGGGTGCCCCAGCCCGGCGGCAACGGCTATCCGCCTCCTAATCCTATACCGGTACCCGGTACAGGCACCGCACCCGGCACCATCGAATTTGATGGGCTTGGGCTGCAGCAGGTGCTTTGGAACAATAATGTTTGGTACGATAATTTTTACAATATTGTGGTAGGTAACGAAAATCAACCTTATGTAAAGCATGTAACAGGTACCTATACCCCCGATAATATTTATAACAACCTTACCATTAATAACGGTGCTACTGTTGACCTTGGTACCAGTCAATGGATCAGGGAGCAACAGGGCGGTACATTTACCATGAATGGTACAGCCAAATTGATATTGGGAAATTATCGCTCCATATTAAGTTCGCCTGGTACTGGCGTGGTAGTTCCCGGCAGCAATTTTCCGGGTGGGTATAGCACACTTAATATTTCGCCAAATAGTACTATTGAGTACAACGGTGGCAATAATATTTCTCAAACCGTGTATGGTACGCCTTCAATTGGTTCCCTTACTTATGGCAACCTCATTTTAACCAATGGCAGTGGTACCGTTACTGCAGCTAAAATAACCACTTCAACTGTAACCGTTGCCGGTAGTACTACTGTAAATGATAAAGCTACGCTTACCCTTGGCGCAGGGTTGGTGTCAAATGGAGTTTCTACTGTGGCCTCTGGCGGCAGGGTAAATTGTGGCAATCATACTATTTCCGGTACAGGCTCCTTTAATGTAAGCGATGGCGGTACACTTGGTATTGGCTCTGCCAGCGGTATAAGGGCTACCTGTGCCTGCGGCAACGTACAAACGGCTGTACGTGGCTTTAGCACGGCTGGCAATTATGTGTATTATGGCAGCAGCGCACAGGTTACCGGTGATGGTTTGCCCAAAACCATGAACGACCTTACTATCGAAAATGCAGCAGGGGTTACCATGCATGCGGCCTCGGCAAACTATACAGTGGCCGGCACACTTACCTTAACTACCGGCGCTTTGAGTATTAATGGCGATACACTAACTATAAATAATTTGCAACGCACCAGCGGTACACTTACCGGCTCGGCCAGCTCCAGTGTTGGCATTACCGGCTCCGGTGTTCCCCTGTTTTTTACCAGTGGCAGCAGAATATTGAAAGACCTGTTTGTGGCAAATGGTGCTTCGGCCGATTTGCAAACCACCCTTGATATTACTGCTGGTAATACTGCAGGCAGTGTGGCAGTTGGTAATGGGAGTATATTGAATACCTACGGCCTGCTTACGCTAAAATCGGATGCAAACGGCACAGCAAGGGTAGGGCAAATACCTGTTAATGGAGCTGGCACTGCATTGGGCAGCATTAACGGTAATGTGCGTATTGAAAGGTTTATCCCGGCAAAAAGAGGATGGCGCATGATGACATCGCCTATACAGGCTACCGGTGCATCTACCATCAATACTGCATGGCAGGAAGGGGTGGTGAATACCGATTTTGTGTATAGCAACAATCTTAACCCCAACCCTGGTTTTGGGGTGCATATCAGCGGCTCAAGCCCCGATTTAGGTTTTGACCCCACGCCTCAAAATAATCCATCGCTGCTGGTGTTTTCTAACAGCACATCTGCATGGTCGGGTGTTGATAATACACTCAGTACATTGATAACTGACTATCCCGGATATATGCTTTTTGTAAGAGGCAGCAGGGCTACCAACCTGGTACAAAACCAATATGCACCGTCTTCCAGTACTGTGCTGCGTGTGCTGGGCAGGTTAAATATGGGCAGAAAAACCATTACTGTACCTGCCGGCAGCGGTAGCTACGCTGTAGCCGGAAATCCTTACTGTTCTACTATTGATCTAAGACAATTAACGTCTACTGGTGGTGTTTCAGTTACCAATTTTGCAATATGGGACCCTGCACTTACCGGTAATAATGGAGTAGGAGCTTACCAGTATTTTACCAGGAGTGGCGGTGCAGGCAGCAATTACACTGTGTTTCCCGGCGGTGGCAGCTATGGCCCGGCCAATAGTGTACACAACAGCATCCAGGCTGGCCAGGCATTCCTGGTGCAGAAAAATACTTCTGCCGGAACACTGGTATTTAACGAAAGTGCCAAGCTAAGCTCCAGCACCAGCGCTGTATTCAGGCCTTTTGCCGGCAGCAACACCGGTCGCATCAGCACATTGTTGTATGGCGCAGAAACTAACGGCACTTATACGTTATTAGATGGCGCCATGCATTTATATAAAAATGATTTTGCCGATGAAGTAGATACTGAAGATGCGGTGAAGCTGCGCAACCTGCAATCAGAAAACATTGGTATCAGCAAGGGTGCTCACCTGCTGCAGATAGAAAGAAAAAAATCCCTGGGCGAAGCGGATACCATTTTGTATAACATTCGTTCCATGAGGGTAAGAAAGTATAAAATGGAAATAGATATAGCGGCATTAGATGCAGCAGCAGTTACAGCCTGGCTGGAAGATAATTATACCAAAATCAAAACACCGCTGGCATTGGATGCAGTTACTACTTATCCATTTACCGTTACAGCCGACTCAGGTGCCTGGGCACCCGGACGTTTCAGGATTGTTTTTAACGACATAAAAACCCTGCCGGTAACTTTTACCACCGTTAAAGCCCAAAATAAAGGCACACAGGTAGCAGTACAATGGAAGGTGGAAAATGAAAAAGACATCCTGCTTTATGAGGTAGAGCAATCTGCTGATGGAAACAGTTTTGAAAAGGCCCATACAGTAACCTCGGTAAAAAATACGGGCAAAGCTACTTATGAATGGATACATACAGCGCCATTAAGCGGGGCAAATTATTTCAGGATAAAAAGTATTGACAGGGATGGTACAAAAAAATATAGCACTGTGGTAAAGGTTGTGATGGAGCAAAAAGCCGGAACAGTAGCTGTATATCCCAATCCTGTACAGGATGGTGTGGTGAATATATTCTTTAAAGCAATGCAGGCAGGCAAATACCAGCTTCGGTTGATGAATACTGCCGGTCAGTTGGTACAGCAGCAACAGGTACAATTAACTGCAGGTAATGCAAGGGCCCTTATGCAAATGGGTAGTCACGCTTTTGGCACATACCAGCTTGAAGTGATAAAGCCCGATGGCAGTATCGAAAATATCCGGGTGCAATATTGATGCAAAGGCATCCTTAATAAAAAATCCGCCGTTTTGTACTGGCGGATTTTTTGGTTTTTAAGCAACAGGTGCCGTTTATAAAACACTGTATTTAAGATGCATTTTAACTGTATTTTTGCCGCCTAAAATAATTGAATATGCCAGGTACAGAATTGTTTGGAGCAGCAGAAAAAAAAGAAGTAAACGATGTAATGGAAACCGGTATTTTTTTCCGGTATAACCATGATGCTGTACGAAATGATATTTGGAAAGCCAGGGAGTTTGAAGCGGAAGTAAAAAAACTTACAGGTGCAAAATATGCCCATGCGGTTTCCAGCGGCTCTACAGCAGTGGCAGCCGCATTGGCCGCTGCCGGTATAGGTGCAGGCGATGAAGTGATAGTGCCGCCATTTACTTATGTGGCCACCATAGAAGCTGTGTTATTTGCCGGTGCCCTGCCAGTGTTTGCAGATATAGACGAAACGCTTTGCCTGAGTGCTGATGGCATTAAAAAAGCACTAACGCCTAAAACCAAAGCTATCTGCCTTGTACATATGTGTGGCGCTATGGCCGATATGGATGCAATACTCCAAATAGTGCATGAACATAAACTGGTGCTGGTAGAAGACGCCGGCCAGGCAATGGGTGCCTCGTACAAAGGAACACATGTGGGTTTGTTTGGAAAAGCCGGCTGCTATTCGTTCGACTTTTTTAAAATAGCCACCGCAGGTGAAGGTGGTGTAATGGTAACCAATGATGAAGCGGCCTATAAAATTGCAGATTCCTACTGCGATCATGGCCACGACCATATAGGCAGTAACAGGGGTATGGAGCAACACCCCATCATTGGCTTTAATTACCGCATCAGCGAAATACATGCCGCTATCGGTAAGGTACAAACGCAAAGGGTACCCGAAATAGTACAGAAAAATAACGCCAATAAAAAACTGCTTACAAAACTGCTTTCAACAACAGAAGGTATTTCGTTTGCCACTATTGCCGACCCCAATGGCGATTCGGCCACATTCCTAAATCTGTTTTTACCAGATACCGCTGCTGCAAAAGCAGTGGTAGATGAATTTAATGCCGCTGGTGTTAGCGGCTTTAATTACTGGTACACCAATATGTATCATTTTATTAACCAGTGGGAGCATATTAAGGGGTTAAAAACAGCGGCAAAACTGCCTATACAAATTGTAGGGGCACCGCAGGATTACAACAACCTGCATTTGCCCAAAGCACAGGAAGTAATCGGCAGGCTTATTTCATTTGGTATCCGCTGCACCTGGACGGAGGAAGAAGTGCATACTCTGGCATCAAAAATATCTGCCTGCGTACAAAAAGTGGTTCAACCCGTAACTGAATAACCCGTAACTTAATCACCACATGGCACATAAGAATTTTAAGAACATTGATAAGGTTGTTTTTGGCCGCGGCAGCTTTAGTAATATGGCAGGTATACTGGCCGAAAAAAGGCAGGACAATGATGGCTTCTTTTTATTTGTTGTTGATAATTATTTTAAAGGAAAAGAACTTTTTAAAAGAATTCCTGCCGAAGCCAATGATATTGTAAAGCTGGTTGATGTTGACCCACACGAGCCCACCACCGAACAAATTGACAGCCTTAGGGATGAAGTGTTACAATCCAAAGGCTTACCCGCCGGCGTAATAGGTATTGGCGGCGGCAGTATTATGGATATTGCCAAAGCCGTTTCTTTAATGTTTACCAACGAGGGCTCTTCTACTTTATACCAGGGGTTGAACCTGGTAAAAAAGCCGGGCATTTATCATTTGGGCGTACCTACTATTTCGGGCACCGGCGCCGAAGTATCGATGACGGCTGTACTTACCGGCCCTGAAAAAAAACTTGGCCTCAAATGCGACTGGACGGTATTTAACCAGGTAATACTCGACCCCGAGCTGATTGCCACCGTACCCACCGATAAATGGCTGTATACCGGCATGGATACTTACATTCATTGCATAGAAAGTGAAAATGGTATT
Organism: uncultured Chitinophagaceae bacterium; assembly: GCA_937873715.1. GTDB lineage: Bacteria > Bacteroidota > Bacteroidia > Chitinophagales > Chitinophagaceae > Ferruginibacter. The sequence continues at coordinate 50,521 of CALMYJ010000020.1, read as the reverse complement.
TTAAACAATGCTTACAGTCATGCCTATGCGGAGCAGGCTTTAAAATTGTGCCGGGATATTTACCTCGGCGATGCAGCCGGCCAAACCCCCGAAAACGATGATAAGCTGATGGTGGCCAGTATGATGGGTGGGCTTAGCTTAACCTATTCTGAAGTGGGCATTTGTCATGCACTATCATACGGTCTTTCAAAAATTTTGCATGAAAAACACTGCTATGCCAACTGCCTTGCTTTTCAGCACCTGGAAGATTATTATGGCGAAGGCGTAAAAGAGTTTAAGCAGATGTTGCAACAACATAAAGTAACCATGCCACAGGGGCTCAGCAAAAGCTGGAGCGCTGATACCATTACTGCGATGGCCCATGTGGCATACAACCTGCCGCACATGTGGCATCATGCCATTGGGATAGATTGGAAGGAGAAAATAACGGTTGATACAATCAGCAATTTATACCGGCGTTTTTAGCTTGATATTTTTGTATTTTTATACAAATTTTTAATGATGTCAACTAAAGAAACAATCAACATGTTCGAGGCTTTGCCTGAAGAAAAAAAACAGGCAGCATCTGCTTTCATTGCCTTTTTAGTTGCACAAACAAAGGCGGAGCATGAACAGGCAATACAAGATGCAATTTCAGATTCGCAACAAAATGAACATAGTGGCTTTGGATGTATGAAAGGAAAAATATGGATGTCGCCAGATTTTGATGCGCCGATAGAAGATTTTAAAGATTATATATAATGGCTTTTTTACTTGATACACATACGGTACTTTGGTATTTAAATGGCGATAGTCAGCTATCTATAAAAGCAAAGCAGGTAATTGATGACAGTGCAGTAAAAAAGTTTTTTAGCATCGCTTCATGTTGGGAAATAGCCATTAAAACAGGCCTTAACAAAATAAGAATAGAGTATTCTTTTGATGAAATGCTTCAAAAATTATCTCCATTTGGCTTTTCACTCTTGCATATTGAATTGCACCAGTTAAAAGTGATACAAACCCTGCCGTTTTATCACAGGGATCCTTTTGACAGGCTGCTAATAGCACAATCGCTTTCCGAAAATTTAACTATTGTTTCAAAAGACAAAAACTTTTCATTATACCCAGTACAATTATTGTGGTAATCAAAAAATAACATGAGCATAAAAAAAGTAAAAGTAGGCAACATCGAATGCGGCGCAGATAAACTATTCCTTATCTCCGGCCCCTGTGTGATTGAAGAAGAATCGATCATGATGAAAACCGCCGAAAAGCTCAAAGAAATCAGCGAAAAACTGGACATCCCGGTTATTTACAAATCATCTTTTTCAAAAGATAACCGCAGCAGCCTCAATTATTACAATGGCCCGGGCCTAAGCGAGGGTATGCGTATTTTGGCCAAAGTAAAGGAGCAGTTTGGGTTTACCCTTTTAACCGACATTCATTATCCCGACCAGGCAGCGCCAGTGGCCGAAGTATGCGATGTGCTGCAAATACCGGCTTACCTCTGTATGCAAACCGGCCTGATGGTGGCTGCTGCCAAAACAGGCAGGGTAATTAATATTAAACACGGCCAGTTTCTGGCACCGGAAAATATGAAGCACCCGGTAGGCAAATGTGTGGACGCCGGCAACGACCAGGTTATACTCACTGAAAGAGGCTATACCATGGGCTACAACGATTTAATTGTTGACCCACGCAGTTTTTACCACATGGGCAAACTGGGTTATCCTGTAGTATTTGATATTACCCATTCCATCCGTAAATACGGCATACCCAGTGCCGATGCCAAAGGTGGTGCCAGGGAATTTTTGCCCGTGCTCAGCAGGGCAGGGGTTGCAGCCGGTGTAGATGGTATTTTTATAGAAGCGCATCCCGAGCCGGAAAAAGCCCTTTGCGATGCTGCCAGCCAATTGAGCATGTACCAGTTGGAAGAGTTTTTAAAGCCGCTTATCGAACTGCATGCTATTGAGTTGAAGTATAGGGGAAAATAGTACTTTTAGTACTGTAAAAAGTTTCAAAATGAATACAAAAGAAATTGTTTTTATTGTTGAAGAAGATCCAGATGGTGGATATAATGCCAATGCATTAGGGCACAATATTTTTACGCAGGCTGATACACTGGCTGAACTTAAGGAGATGATAAAAGATGCACTGCTTTGTCATTTTGAGAACGAAGCAGACCGGCCGGGCATTATACGCACCCACTTTGTAAAAGATGAAGTTTTTCCGCTTTATAAAGCAAGTTGAAAATACCCCGTAATATAAGAGGCCATGAATTAGTTAAAGCACTTTCGGTGCTCGGCTATACTGTTGTAAGGCAAACGGGCAGTCATATAAGAATTAAAACAACCATGAATGGCGATCATGCAGAAACAATACCTAATCATGACCCGATTAAAATTGGCACACTCAATAAAATACTCAATAACATTGCAGAACATTTTGAAATTACTAAGGAAGATTTAGTCAATAGATTATTTTAGGATTTTATACTTTTTGCCATAATAGACCCGATGCACCTAGTTTTAATGCACAATTGCCCGTTAACGATTAATATTTATTTTCGCCCCTCAATAAACAACTAAGATGGAACTATACCTCGATTCAGCCAACCTCAAAGAAATTGAAGAAGGATTTAAACTCGGTTTCCTGGATGGCCTTACCACCACGCCAACTTTTATGCAGCGTGAAGGCATCACCGATATTGATGCCATGATTGTAAAACTGAGCAAAATTGTACCGGTATTGCAAATAGAGGCCCTGGGCAACACGGCCGAAGATGTGGTAAAAGAAGCACACCGCCAGTTGAAACTGGGCCTCGATCCTAAAAAAACTGTATTTAAAATACCCGTGTCGCTCGAAGGCGTTAGAGCCTGTAAACTATTACGCAACGATGGGCTGCTGGTAAATGTACACCTGGTATATACCCTGCAGCAGGCTTATATGGCCATGCATGCCGGGGCCACCTATGTGTGTCCGTTAGTAGGCCGCCTGCAAGACCAGGGGCATGATGCACTGGGCCTGGTGGAGCAATGTGTGGAAGCGGTAGAGCATTATGGCTATGATACCAAAATCATGTTCAGCTCTGTGCGAAACAGCGAACATATTCGCAATGCACTCAATATAGGCGTACACACCATTACTGTACCGCTAAAAATTCTTAAAGGTCTTACGGATAATCATTTTACACAGTTAGGCACCGAACAGTTTTTAAGAGATACCAAGCTCATGACAGTAAAAGTGGGTGAAGCCATCAATGGTGTTAACCCCGTGGTGGATGCAGATACCAATATTAAAGATGCCATTGTTAAAATGACGGAGTTTGGCTTTGGAGCTATCATAGTGGCTGATAAAAACCTGCAGGTTAAAGGTGTATTTACCGATGGTGATTTGCGCCGCCGGCTTCAAACCGATGGTTCATCCGTACTGGATACCAAACTGGGCGCTTTAGAATATAAAACACCGGTAAGTATCGAAAGCGGTATGCTGCTGAATGATGCTGCAGCTATTTTCAAAAAAACCAATGTAGATACCATTATGGTTACCGAAGCCGGTAAGCCCATTGGTATGCTGGATATACAAGACCTTGAAGCAAACTAAATTAAAGGCCATCATGTGATGGCCTTTTTTGGCAGAAAGTTTTAGATTTAACCAGGAAAAGAATCGTATCATTTTATGCAGGCTGCAATATCTCCCGAAAATTATTTCAACGGTGTGTTTGTAACACCGGCTGCTACATTGAAGCAAAAATTAAAACAGGTTAAGGCTTTTATTTTTGACTGGGATGGCGTATTCAACAACGGGCATAAAAATATTGACGGGCACAGCAGTTTTAGCGAAGCCGACTCAATGGGTATTAATATGATGCGTTTCAGCCATTACCTCTTGTACAAAAAAATGCCGGTAACGGCGGTTATTACCGGGGAAAGTAATTTACTGGCACAGTCATTTGCACGCAGGGAATATTTTGATGCAGTGTATTATAAAGTACCGGATAAGCAAAAGGCACTTCTGCATTTGTGCAATCAGCATAAGCTTTCGCCGGCAGATGTAATGTTTGTATTTGATGATGTACTGGATTTATCGGTGGCAAAGCTGGCCGGTTGCCGCTTTATGGTAAACAGGCCCGCCAGCCCCATGCTTACCGAATATGCAGTGCAAAACAGGCTGGTAGATTATATCACCCAGTTTGATGGTAACAGCAATGCAGTACGGGAAGTATCCGAAGTGGTAATGGCGCTGGGGAATAACTATAATATTGCTGTAGATAACCGGGTAAAGTTTTCACCGGCTTATAAAGACTACCTCGCCATCAGGAAGTCGGGTAACACCATTTTATTTACAGAAACGGAGGGTAAAATTGATATAGGATGATTGCAGGAATTATACCGGCACGCTATGGCAGTTCCCGTTTTCCGGGCAAACCCCTTGCGGATATAGCCGGAAAAAGCATGATACAACGGGTATATGAACAGGCAGCAAAAAGTAAAAGCCTGCAACATATAGTAGTGGCCACTGATGATGAACGGATAGCAGGGCATGTGCAGGCTTTTGGCGGCAATGTGGTGATTACTGCCGCACACCACGCCAGTGGTACCGACCGATGCATGGAAGCCCTGCAAAAATTGCCGGGTCAGTTTAACTACGTCATCAATATACAGGGTGATGAGCCCTTTATTCAACCCGGGCAGATTGATGAATTAGCCGCTGCTTTACAGGATGGCCAAACCGAACTGGCTACTCAAATGATAGCTGTAGAAAGTGAAGCTGTATTATTTGATGAAGGCGAAGTAAAAATTGTGTTGAATGAAGCTGGCGAGGCATTGTACTTTAGCCGTATGGTGATACCCTATATAAAAGGCGTAGAAAAAAAAGACTGGCACAGGCATCACCGTTATTACAGGCATGTGGGCATGTATGCTTACCGTACCGATATATTGGAAAAAATAAGCCGGCTGCCTGTTTCGGCCCTTGAGCAGGCAGAATCGCTGGAGCAGCTCCGCTGGTTACAAAATGGGTTTACCATAAAATGTGTGCTAACCCAATATGATAGTTATTGTATAGACAGTCCTGCCGATTTGGAAAGCGTACTGAAGCTGATGGGCAATAATGTATAAATAAGTTGTACCATGATACGGGAAAGAATATTGGTAATTGGCGCCAGTGGCCAGATAGGGGTGGAGCTTACCCTGTGGCTGCGCAAAATATATGGCAATGCCAATGTAATAGCCTCCGATTTAAGAGAGCAAAACCCACTGCTGGAAGGCACAGGCCCTTATGTAAGCCTTGATGTAATGAATAAGGAGATGCTGCATGTGCAGGTAATCCGGCAGAATATTACACAGATTTACCTGCTGGCAGCCATACTCTCGGCCACCGGCGAAAAAAATCCTAACCTGGCCTGGAACCTTAATATGCAAAGCCTGCTCAATGTACTGGATATTGCCAGGGAAGAAAAGCTCCACAAGGTTTTTTGGCCCAGCAGTATTGCGGTTTTCGGGCCTACATCGCCTAAAATTAAATGCCCCCAGCAAACCATTATTGAACCCACTACGGTGTATGGTATCAGTAAATATGCCGGTGAATTTTGGTGCAACTATTATTTTCAGCGCTGGGGTATAGATGTAAGAAGCTTGCGTTATCCCGGCCTTATCAGTTACAAAAGTTCGCCGGGCGGCGGCACTACCGATTATGCCGTAGAAATTTTTCATGAAGCCCTCGAAGAAAAAAAATATACCTGCTTTTTAAAAGAAGATACATTTTTGCCGATGATGTACATGCCCGATGCCATTAAGGCAACGATAGAGGTCATGGAGGCGCCTGCGGCCAAAATTTCGGTACGCCATGCTTATAATATCGCAGGCATGAGTTTTTCGCCGGGCGAAATTGCTGCTGAAATAAAAAAACATATCCCCGAATTTGAAATGAGTTATAATACCGATTACCGGCAATCTATTGCGGATAGCTGGCCGCAAAGCATCGATGATAGTGTAGCCCGTCAGGACTGGCAGTGGAAAGAGGAATATGATTTGGCAAAAATGACAAAAGATATGCTTGAAAACCTGCAGCCTAAATACCAGTTTTAGTGTGTGGCAAGTTTAAATAGTGCTATACTCTGATTATAAAAAATTGCTATAATTATTCTTTTGCAATCGTTTGGCAGCAGCCCATACAGCCTGTACATTTGCAGGTAATAAAAAGATTAAGTATGAAAATGCGTTTATTCACTTTAGCCCTGATACTTTTTACAGCCAATGGTTTTGCACAAAGCGGCAATGATGTAAAATTTACTTTTGGCCCCGAATTAGGATTTGCTACCGGTAGTTTTGGTAACTCACATTCTATAGGTATTGGTGGTACGGTACAGCTTGAAATTCCTGTGAAAGAAAGAACCCAAGCCACCATTATGTCGGGCATTATTTTATACAATGGTAAATCGGTACGTCCCGGCGAAAAAAAAAAAGGACGCAATATCATTCCACTCAGGGCGGGGGTTAAGCAGTTTTTGGTAGGGGGTGTATATGGTGGCTTGCAGCTTGGGGTAGGCTTTCTTAACCAGGGTGGGGGTACCGCCTTTTCGTATGCACCACAAGTGGGCTATGAGTTTTTTACAAAAAACGGTAAAGGGATCGACCTCTCCGGCCGCTATGATGTGTATTCTAAAAATGGGAGCATCGGGGCCTTTGTTTTCAGGTTAGGCTTTACTTTATAATATATACAGGCCACACCCAACCAGTGCGGTTTCTTTTTTACATCATCTATTTACAGCAGCACCATAACTTACTGGTTTGACGGTAATACTCGATACAAAACAATTGCAGCTTACCCTGCTCCGGCTGGCGCACCAGTTGGTAGAGCATCATAGCAGCCTGGAAGATGTAGTATTTATAGGCCTGCAGCCAAGGGGCGTACAGGTGAGCAGCCGTATTGCAGCACATGTGGGCAAATTATGCCCCGGCCAGCCCTTGCAGTATGGTGTGCTGGATATTACTTTTTACCGGGATGATGTACGCAGCGAATTGCATGTAGCCAGTAAAACCGATATTCCATTTTCTATTGAGGGTAAGCTGGTGGTACTTATAGATGATGTACTGTACACCGGCCGTACCATCAGGGCGGCACTGGATGCCCTGCAGGATTTTGGCCGCCCCAAAAAAGTAGAGCTTTGTGTATTGGTAAACCGCCGCTTTAACCGGGAGTTGCCCATACAGCCCGACTATTGCGGCAAAGCCATTGATACCATTACTTCTCAAAAAGTAAAAGTGGAGTGGGATAAGGAACAGGTTATTTTATATTCCTAAAACAAGCCGACACTGTAGCTGGCTTTTGCAGGGAGACGTACATAAAAACCAAAAAATTGAATCATTAACCATAGCTTTGCCTTTTAATGCAACTATCCACCAAACATTTACTCGGCATTAAAGACCTTAGCCCGCAGGATATTTCCCTTATTTTATCTACCGCTGCACAGTTTAAAGAAGTATTGCAGCGCCCTGTAAAAAAAGTGCCCTCTTTACGGGATGTTACCATCGTCAACCTTTTTTACGAAAACAGCACCCGTACCCGTATCTCTTTTGAGCTGGCCGAAAAAAGACTGGGTGCCGATACCATCAATTTTACAGCATCCGGTTCATCCGTATCTAAAGGCGAAACACTGCTGGATACCGTTAACAATATCCTCAGTATGAAAGTGGATATGGTGGTGATGCGGCACAGCGCCAGCGGCGCACCACATTTTTTGGCAAAGCATATCCCTGCCGCAATTGTAAATGCCGGCGATGGTATCAACGAGCATCCCACGCAGGCCCTGCTCGATGCGTTTTCCATCACCGAAAAAACCGGCGGACTGGAAGGAAAAAAAATAGTACTCATTGGCGATATCATGCACTCCAGGGTGGCGCTCAGCAATATTTATTTATTAAAAAAAATGGGTGCCGAAGTGATGGTGGCCGGTCCGCCTACTTTAATACCTAAGTATATTACCGAAGCACTGGATGTTCCGGTAGAATATAATCTTAAAAAAGCCCTGCAGTGGTGCGATGTAGCCAATGTGCTGCGTATTCAACTGGAGCGGCAAAACCAGGTATTGTTTTCATCCCTCAGGGAATACAACCTTGCTTATGGTGTAAATAAAAAACTGCTCAACAGCCTTGGAAAAGAAATCGTAATTATGCACCCGGGGCCTATTAACCGGGGGGTTGAAATTGATAGTGATGTAGCCGATAGCACACAGTCTATTATTTTGCAGCAGGTAGAAAATGGTGTTGCAGTAAGGATGGCCGTGTTGTATCTTTTAGCCGGAAATAAAGGAAGTAAGTAAATACTATTAAGAGCAAATGTTTTATGCTGGCAATAAAGTTGTAAGGGGCATAAAAGCTATTAAGTGAATTGTTGAATTATCCATTTTCAATTAACCAATTATCATTCATGCGTATCTGTCTTTTTCCCGGCACATTCGACCCTATCACGTATGGCCATACGGATATCATCAACAGGGCACTGCCATTGTTTGATAAAATTATAATTGGTATTGGCCGCAATGCCGCTAAAGTGCCTATGTTTAAAGAAGAGCAGCGCCTGCAGTGGCTGAAAGAGATTTATGCCCACGAACCAAAAATTGATGCAGTGGTGTACGATGGGTTAACCGTAAACTGCTGCAAAAAAGTAGGCGCTAATTTTATTTTGAGGGGCATCCGCTATGTAAGCGATTTTGAATACGAAAAAGCAATAGCTGATATGAACAGGAGTATTGCAACAGGTATTGAAACTGTTTTTTTAACCTGCCTGCCTCAATATACTTCGGTAGCATCCACACTGGTGAGAGATGTGCTGCGTAACGGTGGTGATGTATCGCAGTTTCTGCCCGATGTAGTGTATGCTTCTATACAAAAAACAAAACTGATGAACTGAAAAAATCCTATTATGCCTATCTGGTACAACAAATCATTAAAGCTTGCCGACCTTGAACCACTCCTTGAAGGCACTATGGCCCAACACCTGGGTATGGAATGGGTGGAAATAGGCAGCGATTATCTTAAAATGCGTATGCCTGTAGACAGCCGTACCAAGCAACCTTACGGATTACTGCATGGCGGTGCAAGCTGCACCCTGGCCGAAACTGCAGGCAGCATAGCCGCACAATTAGCACTTGATCCTAATAAATTTATTTGCGTGGGCCTCGAAATTAATGCCAACCATATCCGCAGTGCCAGGCAGGGCTATGTAACGGGTATCGCTACCCCATTGCACCTGGGTGCCACCACGCATGTGTGGGATATAAAAATTTACGATGATGCCGAAAGGCTGATATGCATCAGCAGGCTTACGATGGCGGTACTCAATAAAGCCCTGTAAAATTTAGCGGGCCAAAAATTGCTGTATAATATCTTTTATCGAGGGATAGGTATTATGCAGCACTTCATCAAGGTGATGCTTTTTTACCCATTTTATTTCGGTAATAAATTCCTCTGTTTGCGGTGTAGTGTTTTGGCCCGAAGGGCAGACCATCTGGTACCAGTGGGTAAGCTTTAAAATATGTTTGCCAAACTCATCGTAAGTATGATAGGTTTCGCCGGTTTTCTTTTTTAGCTGCAGTTGGGTTACGCCGGTTTCTTCTTCCACCTCACGTACCGCACAGGTTTCAGGGCTTTCGCCTTTTTCCATTTTACCTTTGGGCAGATCCCATTTACCCAGGCGTTCTATAAATAGAATTTCTTTTTTATCATTTTGCACAATACCGCCTGCGGCTTCAATAAGGTGAAAATTTTTTAAAAAAGCTTTCTTCAGTTTGTCCAAATCAGTATTCCATACCACACCGGCATGAAACTCCTCCTTCTTTATTTCGTGCAGTAAAGATTTAAGGGCAGCATTGGATAGTTCATCAATAAAAACCGCATCGGGGTGGTGCAGTATTTCATTTAGTTCCTGGTTAATCTCATCGCAAAGGAACACCGGTTTATCGCCAAAATATATTTTGATGTGCATAACAAAATTTCAAGGGCAGGTTTGCAATCCTAATTTTGCAGCATGACAAATGAAAAAGCTGTAGCTGAAAAACTGTTACAAGTTAATGCAATAAAGTTAAATCCTCAGCAGCCCTTTACCTGGGCCAGCGGCTGGAAAAGCCCTATTTACTGCGATAACCGTAAAGTGCTTTCTTTCCCCTACGTTCGGGAGTTTATTAAAAGTGAAATGTGCAATGTGGTGTTCGAAAAATTTCCTGAGGCCCAACTGCTGGCTGGTGTGGCCACCGCCGGTATTGCCTGGGGCGCTATGGCGGCGGACCAGTTGAAGCTGCCCTATATTTATGTGCGGCCCAAACCCAAAGAACACGGGCTGGGCAACCAGGTAGAAGGATTTTATGAACCGGGGCAACAAGTGGTGGTGATTGAAGATTTAATTTCTACCGGCAAAAGCAGCCTGCAGGTGGTGGATGTACTCCGGAAAGAAGGACTGGAGGTAGCCGGCATGGTTTCTATTTTTACCTATGGGTTCCCGGTAGCAGATCAGGCATTTGCTGCGGCAGGGGTGCCTTATTTCTCTCTCACCAATTACCCCGCTTTAATTGAGCAGGCATTGCAAAAAAATATAGTTACGGCTGCGGATGAAGCCACTTTGTTAAACTGGCGTAAAAATCCGGCAGGCTGGGGCGTAAATGCCTAACTTTACGAAGCAAAAATTTTAAATAATGAAAGCAATTAAACTATCTGTGTTTGTCATGCTGGCATTTACTGCTACTGCATTTGCACAGCAAAAAACTTCTAATAAAGTGGTGATACAAACACCTACTGTGCAGTGTGAAATGTGTAAGAACAGGATTGAATCGTACCTGAGCCGGGAGCCGGGAGTGTCATCCGTGAAAGTAGATTATAAAAAGAAAACAACTACGGTTACTTACCTCACCGACAGGAATAATATTGAACAACTGCGAACTGCTATTGCCAATGCAGGTTACGATGCTGATGATGAAACGGCTGAAGAAACCGCTTACAAAAAATTACCCAAGTGTTGTAAAAAACCGGCTGTGCCTGTTACTGAACAGCCGGCCCAGGATAAAAAAGAATAACAGTATTTAAATTGAAAAATATACACTCACCCCGGGAACGTCCCGGGGTTTTTATTTAAAAAAGTACAAAGGAATGCTGGCCTTCATAATTCACCGGGATATTCATAAAAACATTTGCTTTACCGGCTTTTATTTTGCCGGTAACCTTTACCGTTACTGTTTTATTAAACAAAAGGGTTAGCCCATTTTTTACCAGGTTTTTCATGTCGGCATCCACCTGTATGGGAATGGCAAAATCCATTTTACGGGGCATGGTTACCTGGTGCTCCTGTACGGTATGGCCAAGGTAGTGTCCATTCAGGTAAATATCCAACTCGGTTTGCTTAAGCTGGAGGCCAAAGCTATTTGGGTTATAGTAAATCAGCTCCATCCGCACTTTAGTACTGGCAAAACTTATTTTTTGAATCGTAAAGTTTCTGAAATCCCGGTATTCCAGTTCTTTGGGCGTACTGCAGCAGCACAGTAAAAAACTAATACATGCCAGCAGGAGAGCAGGTTTACACTTCATGAATTAAAAGTAGGTATTTGTTGGGCAAGGATAATCGCCGTTTAGCCAATTTTATAAACTTATAATTTGATAAGCAATTTGCATGGCTTTAAAAGCGTCTTCCAGCCTTTGGCAGTGGGTATCGGTAATGAGTACCTGCCCGTTGTTTTCGCGGCATACCCGTTGCAGTAGCTGGGTTATGCGGTTGTCATCTAATTTTTCAAATACATCATCCAATAGTAATAAAGGAGCCTGGCCTTTTTCGTTTTTTAAAATTTCAAATTCGGCCAGTTTGAGTGCAAAAAGCAGGCTTTTGCGCTGGCCCTGCGAGGCTGTATTTTTAAAGGGCTGCTGGTGAAGTAACAGTTCCAAATCGTCCCGGTGTATGCCCGCAGTAGTGCGTTGCAGTACCTGGTCTTTATTACGGTTTTGCAGCAGTAGTTGATGCAGGGGAGTGTTATGCAACTGGCTACTGTATTGTATTGTTACTGCCTCGCTGCCTGCTGTTATTTGGGCATATTCTTTTTGAGCAAGTGAAATTAACTGGCGGGTATATTCAAAGCGTTGCTGGTAAATGTATTCGGCCGGTTGTATCAATTGGTTATCTAAAACCTCCAGCAGGGTGTAATCGCTATGTCCTTGTTCGGTAAAGCGTTTTAGGAGGCTGTTGCGCTGCTGCAAAGTTTTGTTGTAATTAACCAGTTGCTGCAGGTAGTTGTTATTTACCTGGCAGATGAGGGTATCTAAAAAACGGCGGCGTATTTCGCTGCCGCTGCTAATAAGCTCAGCATCATCCGGGGCTACCATCACAGCCGGAAACTTGCCGATATGTTCCGAAAATTTGTTGTAGGGAATGTCATTTAGAAACAGCTCTTTTTTGCCTGCACTGCCACGGTGTATGCACACTATCTTCTGGTTGTCGGTTGTTTGTGCTTCCAGCCTGAAACCATCCAGGCCAAAGCGGATATTTAAACTGTCTGTTGCGGTAAAATAACTTTTGGTAAAGCACAGGTAATACAAGGCATCCAGCATATTGGTTTTCCCTTGGCCATTTAGTCCGCAAATACCAACAACTTTTTCGGTAAAAGCATACCGGGCATAGTCGTAGTTTTTAAACTGTGTAATGGTTAATGCAGAAAAAAGGGGCATGGCTGCAAGATAAGATTAACTGGTAAAAGGGCAGGGTACTGCCTGTTTCACTTTATGCAAAACAACAGCTTTTAAAGGCTTTAAATTATTGGGATGAAATAGTGTAATGGCCAGCTATATTTTTATAAGGCTGTTGGTGAAGCTGGCATTGGTTTCCCGTTTTGCAAAGTTTCTTCATCCGTAATTTCAATAGCATTTTCGTTAGCAACATTAATAGTAGGTGTACCGTTTTGGTTAGTAACTTTCCCGGTTACACAAATTGTTTTTCCGGCCAGGTATTCATCGGGGTTATAGCTGAAGTTTACCACTTTGTCTTTAAAGATGCTGATACTGAAAACCTGGTTGGGGAATCTTTTATCGAGGTTGATAAAAATATTTCCTTTGGCTGATAGCTTGGTGCTTACAACGGTACCGCATACCCGTATTGTTTCATTTTTACCCATATAGTATTGAGCCTGTATGGTATTAAAAGTGTTGCGGGGCAACGATTCGGGCTTTAGCGGCAGTACATCGTTTTGCTCTTTACTGCCTGCCCAGTTTTTGGGGTTGTAGGCAGATTCGAGTTTTTCCTGCATATCCTTTGGCAGTTGGGCAAAAAAGTCGATACCGGTTACCTGCTCAATGCTGTCTATCGTACAGGCATAATTCAACACGGGGTATTCGCAGGCTTTATTGGGCATGATAAAGCCGATAGCCTGTTTATTATCCAGATCAAGCGCTACTTTAAAATAAGCTTCCGGTATACTTACTTTATTGGTGCCCCGTTCAATTTTTTGTAATTCTGGCTTAAGTATGCCTCCACTCACTACATATAGCTGCACTTTATTGCGAACCACATATTCCCGGAGTACATCTTCCAACTCGGCCCATCGGCCACGATTAAGGTCTGCTTTTTGGGGAGACATATTGGAGTAGTAATAACTTTCTGAAAGTGCTCTTTTGGAGTACCTGAAGTCGGCAGAAGGTGCCAGGTGGCCACGGTCGAAACCGAAACCATCGTATTTAAAAGTGCTATCCGTAATGGGTATGCGTAAAAAATAGTCTGTTTCCACGGCAGAGCCGGTTTTTACCAGGGGGTCGGGCCTGAAGTCGTTACTGCGGCCTTCGTTGCCCCTTTGTACATCGGGAAGTATAATATGGGCTACCCATTTGGCCTGCTCATGGTGCTCATCATATACCAATGCGTATGCCAGGTGGTACACTACTTCTTCGTTGGTCTGTAATTTAGGCAGGCCGTTTTTATCCAGGTCTATCCGGAGTTGGGCAAACTTATAATCTTCCAGCCGGAGCAGCAGGCTGTCTTCTTTCTTTTTAAGTTGTTGAAGTTCGGTTTCAGTTTTCCTGATCAGCGCCTCGGGCGACTGGGCAAAAGAAAACAACGGCAACAAACAAAACACTAAGCGGAGGAGTGTCATCATCATTGTTTGCTCAAAGGTAGGTAATTGTTTTTTTGCAGATTATATAATGAAATAAAGGTATATTGTTAGATATTTAAGATTGAAAATATAAAAAATGAATTTTTGTAGCCGGGTGATTCAATGTCTTAAAGATTAGCGAGGGGGATGGCACTTATCTGTAGTATAACCAGGCCTGTATTTTTTGTACTGCATAGAGACTGAAAGAATTCACTCGTTGTGGTTGATTTGTGCGAAGGGGAGGGATAGGGAACATAATAGTATCAAAGTGACTAATAATATATTTCATTAATTTTACACAAATAACTTTTATGAGAACTGCTTATGTATTGTTGTTTTATTGCTTTTTTTTACCTGTTTTAAGGGCACAGAATGTAGATTTTAAAAATAGTATTTATTATACCGCTTCCGCTAATAACCTTACGTCTTCAGGCAATAATTTAAGCAGTTTCAATTTTACAACTGCGCCATCCAGTCACCCACTTTTCAATACCGGAATATTCTTTCCTGTTAGTGATTTTCAAAATAATAATCTTTGGGTAAAGGTTACCCACATTGCTCACGACCCTAATGGTAATTCTGTTGGTGCAAATGTGCCTAAAACCTGTGGCGATCCCTTTAGAGCAGGCTTTGGTGGATGGGGAGGTTTTTTATTTGAATTTGAAATTTATAAAGATTTAAATTTTGCAGGAGAAAGAGATAATGTACTTAATGGCTTACATCACGCCAATATTACACTTGAAAGTATAGAAACACTCAGTTTTGGTGAATGGTTGTCTTTCGAAATATTGAATCCGGAAAGTTCTGCATGGATACTAAACTCCATCAATTTCACAGGTAATAACCCCACCAGCAAGCCAGGTTTTAGCGCTGCCAAAATACCCTGGCCGGGCAGCCAACCACCTGCAGGTTTTTCCACTACTTTTCCTGTTGCCTCCAAAAATGTATATGTGGTGGATTATGGGTCTGGTAATTACTATGCTGAATTTCAGATGAGTGCTGCAGACGTATCCCGGTTCAGGTATGGCTATGAATTTACCAGCTTGTGCGCCGGCTATCAGGGGATGCGTTTGTTATTTGGCGTACAAAATACTACGCCGGTAAGGTTAATTTCTTTTGAAGCAGCAAATTATGGTAATCAAAAGTTGTTGAACTGGAAAACGGCGGATGAACTAAATTTTAACAGGTTCGTTGTTCAACGTAGTATAAATGGTATTGATTTTACCAATATTGGTATAGTACAAAAAAAAGATGGCAGCAGCAACAATACGTATAGCTACTCCGATATTGTTGAGGGTGGAGGTGTAGTGCTGTACAGGTTAAAAATGGAAGATTTAGATGGAAGTTTTAAATATTCACCGGTTATAAAAGTTGGCAATACGGGCAAACAGTCGATTTCTATATGGCCCAACCCCGTGCATGACTATTTGCAGGTAAATAATCCCGGGAATAGTACTGTACTTAAAGTATTCGACATTAAGGGGCGGCTCATGCTTACCGAAAATGTACAACCTGGTAACAAAATTATAACTGTATCCACATTAATTCCCGGAATGTATATAGCACAGTTTACGGATAGGGATGGCAAGTCAACACATACAAAGTTTATCAAAGAGTAACCTGGATTTAAGCTGATTACTTGCGTTTTTTCGTAATAATATTCTTAACTAACCTGAACGGAAAAATCAGGAAGCCCGCTATTACCTGTTTATATAAGCCGGGATGATTGCCGTATACTTCACGGTTTACCTGTATGTGTTTTATAATGGCGCCCAACTCAAGGTAACAAAGCAGGTTGTATACAATATTTTTGGTGCTTTTAAAATGCAGGGGTATAATTTGGTTGTACGCTGCTTTGGCTGCCGAAAAATTATCGAGTGCGGTGCATACACAGTCAATAATTTTTTCTTTAGGATAGTCTGTAAGCTCAATCAATCCGCTTGTCGAAAAGCCAAAGCGTTCAAAATCTCTTGATATCGGATTAATCCATACCGCATTTGGATTAAGCAACTGTACCATGGGCAGTTGTTTTGCGGCATCTGCCGTACTGATCCACGTTATGCCGGATGAACTACCCAGCAAAAATGTACAGTAGTGTGTAAGAGCGGCAGTTTCTCTTAACGTAAGGGTGCTGCCATCTATAATACCGGTAATATTGCTGCTGATGGCATTAGCAGAGGAAAGTATGATAGCGGCATTTTTTTGCTTGGCTATTTCACCAGCTATTTCTAAAGCCTGTAGGGCTGTAATGGCCGACTGGCCACTTTGTGGTGCATATTCAAATAGTATTACATGCCTGAAACGAATTAATTGGTGTTGTGTTGCAAAGGCAGCGGCTTTTTGCTTTTCTGCATCGGAAAGTTGAAGCACAGGAGTGAGTGGCACCGTTACCGGTTTGCCATAAGCCCTGAGGATACTGCTGCGGATGCAGCCATCATAATATGCCTGGTTGGTATCGCCATTATGAATAAAAAATACTTCTTGAAATTCTCCGGCCGCTTTTCGGGCAAATACTTTTCGCTTAAGCTGCCGCAGTGCTGCGGCATCGTTTTTGGCAACACTATCTATGGGCTCTACCGCATCCAAAAAAGGATTGTGTAAAATAATATTGCGGCAAAAGGAAGCAATCATCCAGGTAAGGGAACAGCCCGGGAAATCATGTTTGATTTGCCTGGCAATAGCAGTGGCATACAGGCAGTCACCATTGGAATAAAGTTGTACCAGTAATATTTTTTTTTGTGCATTCATTCGGGCTGCATCATCATTGATGCCAGTTGTTCAAAGCTTGTTTCGGGTTTCCAGCCCAAAGAAAAAATACGGGAGGGGTCAGACACCAAAGATTTATACTCGGCCACAAAGTCGTTTTTAAGGATAACATGTTCTTCCCAGTTTTTACCTGTTAATGCAAAGCATGCCTTAAGCCAGTCTTTGATAGAGTACCCCATGCCAGAACTGATATTGGCTTCCAGCACTTCAGCCTGCTGTACCAAAGTCATTATCCCTTTTACAATGTCGCCTGCAAAAGCCCATTCTTTTACGGTATTGATATCGCCTATTTCTAGTTTTTTATCGCTGCCTGCGGCAATCATTTGTGCAAAAGTTGATATTTTTTTGGCCATATGCCTTTCAGATCGCAGGGGGCTGTCGTGATTAAAAAAATAGCCCACATAGGCATTGATACCCAGCCTGCGGTAATACCGGGCGGCATACACACTGTGTATCCTGCTTACCGAATAGGCATCTCTTGCTTCAAATGCATCTGTTTCTTTTATGGGCTTGTTGTAATTTACAAATTGTAGCCCACTGCCCGAGATAAACACTTTGCTGCCGGGCGAAAAATTCTTTACCGCTTCCAGTATATTCACCGTACCGGTGCTGATAGTATCATGGTTTTCAAACAGGGCATTGTGATTAGTGGTGGAGTTGGCGGCTAAATGAAAGATGTATTTCGGCTTTGTTTTGTCAAATAAGGAACAAAGGCTTTTATAATCTAACAGGCTTACATTGTCATTCCTGCCTATTTTATGCACTTCGTAATTATTGGCCTCCAGTAATTGTGAAAGGTAAAAACCGTCCTGCCCGTTGGCGCCGAAGATAATAGCGTTCATTAGAATAGGTCTTTTCTGCAAAATATTGTGTTCACCCAGGTATCTGCATGAATCTTGTAATCTTTTGAAAGCATTAATTCCAGAATAGCCTCAATTTTATATGCTTTCTGATTTTCATCGTATCCTACGGTTTCCACACAAAAAACATCGGGACGGAACCTGTTAAAATCAAAGCTTCTTAATATGTCAATATCTAATCCTTCTACATCAAGAGAGATAAAATTGGGTGCTTTTGCTGAAAAGTACTTTTCAATAATAACGTTTATCGGCGTTAGGGGAACTTTTATAACCTTTTCAACTGGTATTTTACCTATCCCTTTCATTCCTATTTGTTCCCAATGTTGTGCTTCTTTTTCTGAAAATGTACTAAGCCCATTCGCATAATTGGGAAATAAATAAAAATCGGCTTCTGCTTCTTCGTTTAAACCAATACCAGTATGCAAAACAATATCATTTGGTCTTATTTGATGTAGTTTCTTACAGAGATAGGGATTAGGCTCAATTAAAATACCTCTGCTGCCCCTTGTATAAAAAAAGTATGTATTACTGATGTAGCGGGGTTCATTAGCGCCAATATCAAGATAAGTCGGCTGTTTTATATCAACCTGATGAAATAAATGCGCCATAATCAGATCCTCACCAAACTGTGAATAACCTAATTGTGCTTGTGGCAATATTTTTTTCGCAACTCCTCTAAATAAGTTCATCCTTCTTGCGGAATATTTTTTTTATGTCTAAGTTTTTCAGCTTCCGGCTATACTTTTTTATTCTTTGCTGAATGATATTTTTAATGCTGTACTTTTTCAACGGTAAAATAAAATTTCCATTGCTGATATTTTTTTTCTTAACTATCAAAGTTTCATGTTCACTAAGAATAGTTTCAAACTTCTCCTTAAATCTTTGTGGCTGCCAGTTATCTTTCATCTTTTTGACCAATGGTACTGATTTTTCAATTGATTCTTTAAGACTAAAACGTGGATAAGGGGGAAGGTATGCAGTTATATGCCGGAATGTATCATTGTCAGAAACGGCAAGTGGTCGTCCACTAACAATAGCCTGGTCTGTAGTAGCAGATAACCCTGGCATATTCCTGTCATACAAAAAGCAATTCAGCGTATTAGCAGCACACCATTTTATTAATTCTTCCTTTGTCATAAAATCATGCGTTACCTGTACTTCTATACCTTTTTTTGCCTTTTGCTTACAGAGATTGCCAAGAAAATTGGCATAAACTTCAGAATCGGGAACAAAATCACCAAAAGGAATATTGATTCTTATTATTGCGCTATCGAATTCTTTGTTCACAGCATCAACTACATGCTGAAACCCTTTTCCTCGTGTAGCAAACCCAAATGAACCAATTACAGGAATTTTATTTGTAAAATTGTTTTGTATGTCAAAGGTAATTTGTTCAAGGGGTCTTGGAAGAGGGTATAAATTATTTTTTTGCCTGATAGTGGGATCCAGCGCACAATACAAATCGAAATCGTTTTTTGGGCATAGCACAAAGGCATCACTCGGGGCCACTTCAAGAATCATTGTAATAACAAAGCCAAGTTGTTTTTTTAGTATGCTTGTATCAAGCCAACCCATGGTTACAGGATGATAATTGAAAAAATAAAAATCATATCCCGTTTTAATTTCTCTTAAATCTGCATCCACTTCGCAATAATCAATATGGTAAGTTCTGGAATTCAAAAGAGATTGGTATACCATAAATCCAGACTCATATATACTGTCTTTTGCTTTTTTAGAATTAATAAATAAGCCTTTCATTTAAATTTAATAATTGCTTAAACCCTATTCCGGCATTTAGTTAAATAAAAGGCCGTTTGTAAAAAACGGCCAGCAAAGCAAATTAATTCAAAACAAATGTAACATATAATCAAATGTTATTTTGTTTTTGATCATGAAATAATAGTTCGTTTCATTGAGAGATAATTACTTTTTCACTATGAACCAATTTATTCCCTTCAATAATATTGATTAAATATATCCCAGCACTTAAGCCTTTCAAAGGAATTGAATGGTTATTAACAAAATAATGCGTTTTAATGGTTTTCCCGTTGCTGTTAATAATATCTACCCTTTTATTAGTGTTCGAGGGGCTAGTAATCGGGATAATATTTAAGGTTTCTATTGCTGGATTTGGGAATAATTGAAATTGTTTTGAATTTGGCTCTCTATTATTGCCTGTAGAATACTTATTAACAAGTGAAACTAAATCCTGAAATTGTTTTTTTAAAACATTTATTTCCTTTTTGAGAGCATCAATTTCTTCTATATTAGAAGTGCTAATGGCTTGCCGTGCTGCGATAGTTGATGCACTCCTTCGAACATTCCCATTAGCATCAACAACCAGATATGAACCACCTCCATTTGGAAGGTTTCTAAACCTAACTGTTCCATTTACATCAAGGTTGGCAGTTGGGACTAAAGGTGGGCCTGGTACACCACCATTTAAATTAACTCCAACCATTCCATTATTACTTATTGCCATAATGTTTTGAAAAGTATTTGCACCATTAAACTCACCTGTTAAGGGATTTCTTGACAATGAATTGAGTCTAAAAATTGGAACATTATCCCAAATTCCATACTGCAATTCAAACCCGGGATGAACATTATTAGTATTTGTAAACCGTGAGTATCCCAAATTAATAGAAATTGCAGAATTATTTGGCGTTAGTGTTGTATTGAATATACCAAATTTAAAATCCCCATTTCTTTCAATAACTGCTGTTTCGTATGGGAAAGCAATTGTTCCTGTAGTTCCATCTGTTACATGCAAATTAGCTCGGGGAGTTGTAATACCAAGTCCGACATTTCCATTTGGGAGTATTGTCATCCTTTCTATATTATTTGTTCTTATTGCTAATCTCATATTGTCTGTAGTGCCTAAAAAGTTATTAGTAGTAGTACCAGCGTTCCCGTTTAGTCGCCAATTATTTGCATTTAACGAGCCAGCAGTTCTAAAAAAAATATTTCCATTTGGGTCACGTACCAGCACGCTGTCATAATTGTTATTCAGAGTCAAACCTGCAAACCTTACAGATCCTGTACTGTGTAATTGAGCAGATGGGTTTGAAGTACCAATGCCAATATTGAGTGGTGTAAGTTGCAAAGCACTGTTTAATGGATATATAGAGTTACTATTACCAATCCAGCCTTGCGAAAGAAGCGCTGAACTTTTTAGTAATAAAAATAAAAATAGAAAGAGTAAGCTAGTGTTGTGTTGTGTTGTGTTGTCATACAATAAGTATTTAAATTGTAAATAATAGTAATATACGCAATTTAAAATTTACATTAAAATTATTTAATATTATTTTTATACACTTCCACCCTCGGCACAGGAAATATAAATCCCGTTCCTTTATCCAGCGCTTCTTTCTCCCTCTCTAAAAACTCTTCTTTAAAATGCCAGGGTAGTACCAGGTAATAATCCGGATTCATGGCCCTGCTTTCCGCTTCGCTGATGATGGGGATATTGGTACCTAAGGTATACGCACCGTATTTATCAGGGTTTCTTTCGGCGGCATATTCCACTAACATGCTGTTTATATCGCACCACTGCAATATTGTATTACCCTTTGTGGATGCGCCATAAATATGAACTTTCTTTCCTTCTTTTTTTAAATCAACCAACAGGTTATGCAGGTCGTTCTTTACTTTTTCAATTCTGTACTGGAAAGCTACATAGGGCTTATCTGTATCCAATTCCAGGTCAAATTCTTTCTGCCTGATATCGTTCATCATCCAATGGTCTTCTTTGCTGTAGTACAAGCTGCTTTCTTTGTGCGTGGCATAGCAACGGATACTGCCGCCGTTGATATCGTTGAATGAAATTTTAAAAATTTTCATCCCTGCCATGCCTGCAATTTTTTCCAAAACGGCAAGGCTGTAAAATTCAAGGTGTTCATGACAGATCGTATCATAACTGTCGAGTTCCAGCATCTTGGGCATATAGCTCATTTCAAATACCCAGATGCCCTCGGGAGATAAATACCTTTTGATGCCTTTTACAAAATCAACAGGGCTTTCCAGGTCGTAAAACATGGCAATGGAAGTGATAATGTCCATTCTTTTATCTCCCATTGCGTTGAATAATTCTGCAGATGGAAATATATCCTGCACCACGGTGGCTGTTTTAACCTCCTGCGCTACATCGCTTGGGTCGCAGCCAAATTTTTCCCATTTTTCCGGGTAATAATTCAGGAGCGTACCGTCGTTGCAACCAATATCCAACACCGTGCAGTGGTCTTTTTTTACCAAAGCAACGGCGCTATCCACAATGCCTTTTAAGTGGTTACGCATGGTGGCGTTGGTGCCGCTGCGGTACCAGTAAGCCGCATACAAAATTTCTGGCGGCACACTATGCTCCATCTGTAAAAGGCCACAGGCATTTTCATCTTCCTGCGGATTACAACGCACCAGTGAGCAATTGATTTTTCTGGTAGAAGGCATTTCCTTGCCCGGCTTTACAAATGATCCCTGCAGGTATTGAGGGCCAAGGTCGATAACAGGTGTAAGTGATGCTGATCCGCAAACACGGCAGGTAGTTCTTTTTCGTATGTGCATTACTGGTTATTTTTTTCGGTATGGATGGATTGTGCAAAAAGTTGGTTGATTCGGTCTATACATTGGTTACGTTCCAGGTTAAGCAGGGCAAGTTGCTTTACTACTGCGTTTTTTTCATCAGACGGCACAGCTTCAAACTCATACACTTTTTCCTGTTCGTGCCACAGCCGGCAATTTACATCGGCCAGCCGGTAAAATACCTCTCCAAAGCTGCCTGTAACGGCAGCCAGCTCGTTGCCTTCTTTTTTATACACTTTGTTGGCGTCGAAAGTGAGCCTCGATGGAGGAATTTTTCCATTGATGGCATCTGCTACATATTCATCGATTTCTTCCTGTAACTGGCTGCTTTGTGCGGCAAGGCTTTTTAGCCTGTTTTCATCTTCTGTATGGTACTGCTTGAGCTTTACAATTGTTAGTTTATCGCAAAGCATACCCAGTGTTTCTGCCATAATAAATTTTGATTAGTTGCGAAGCTACTATTTTACGATTAAAATTTTGCAGAAGCTGAAGATGCTTTCAGTTTATCTAAAAACAGTTGCAACCCATGCCTGCAGGATGCTGAAAAATGGAAGCGGATATGCCTTTGGTAATATTCCGCCAGGTTCAAATTAGGGCTATCATGCAGCGCCACCACTTCATCAAGCCGGTTAAGGCCATATTGCAGTGTGGTGTTAAACCGGTCAATAAAGTCATCGTTCAGCTTTTTATTGCTTACCCAGGCCGCAAATACAAAGGGCAGGCCGGTATGCATTTTCCAGGCTTCTCCCAGGTCGAAAATATACCGGGAATGTTGCCGTTGCTGTAAAGCCCGGTCGCCTATAATCAGCCCGGCAGTGCTGCCTTTAATATCTTTTTCGTAGCCCTCATAAGCCTGTATAAATACCGGTTGAATATGCCAGTATTCCTGCAGCAATATTTTAAGTAATGCAGCAGAAGTGCGGCTTTGGTAATCGAGTAATACAGTTTGTATGGCATCAAGCGGTACATCGCTAAAAAGACAAACGCTTGCCACAGGGCCATCGCAGGCAATTCCGAAGGGAGAAATAATATGCCAGGTTTTTAAATGAGGAAGTACTGCCACGGGTACAAGGCCCAGGTCAATTTCCTGGTTAAGCAGTGCCCGGGCAATATTGGCTGGGTAGTTAATTTGAAGGGAGATTTCCTCCTGCATCATCCCTTTTTCAAAACCATAAATCAGGGGTTTGGTGTTCAGGTAGTTTACTGCGCCAATCCTTATAGTATTACCTGCCATACTGTTTTCAACCGTCATAGCGGGCAAAGATATGGAGGGCAGCCTCTTTTTTCAAAACGCAGCCTGTATCTTTGCGGCCACTCAATATTATGGAACTTTCTCCCTTAACCGCCATATCGCCTGTGGATGGCCGCTACCGCAGGCAAAGCGAACAGTTAGCCGCCTATTTCAGCGAATTTGCCCTCATTAAATACCGGGTGCATGTAGAAGTGGAATACCTGCTTTTCCTGTGCAGCAAAGGTTTTTTTAAGTTAGATGCCAGGGTAAAAAAACAATTGCCGCTAATAGTTGACAATTTTTCGGAACAGGATGCCCGCCAGGTAAAAGATGCTGAAAAAGTTACCAATCATGATGTGAAAGCGGTGGAGTATTTTGTGAAAGAACAATTGGAAAAACTGGGTGCCGGCCATGCAAAAGAATGGGTGCATTTTGGGCTTACCTCCCAGGATATTAATAATACTGCCATACCCCTGCTGTGGAAGCTGGCTATGGAGCATGAATACCTGCCTGGCGTTATTAATTTACAATCGGCGCTGCAGCAGCTTGCCGAAAAATTTGCCAACATACCCATGCTGGCCCGTACACATGGCCAGCCGGCATCGCCTACACGGCTGGGTAAAGAGCTGATGGTATTTGTGGAGCGTATCGAAAACCAGGTACAACTGTTCAGCTATATTCCTTATACAGCAAAGTTTGGCGGCGCCACCGGAAATTTCAATGCCCATAAAGTGGCCTATCCTAAATACGACTGGATAAAATTTGCCAATGCATTTACCGAAGAGCGCCTGCACCTGCAGCGGCAGCAGTACACTACGCAGATAGAGCATTATGATACCCTGGCTGCACATTTTGATGCCATCAAAAGAATGAATACCATACTGATTGATTTGTGCCGGGATATCTGGACTTATATAAGCATGGAGTACTTTAAGCAAAAAACAAAAAAAGGCGAAGTGGGCAGCAGTGCCATGCCCCATAAAGTAAACCCGATTGATTTTGAAAATGCCGAAGGCAACCTCGGGATAGCCAATGCATTACTGGAGCATTTTGCGGCCAAACTGCCGGTATCAAGGCTGCAGAGAGACTTAACAGACAGTACCGTATTACGCAACATAGGCGTACCCGTTGCACATACCCTTATTGCCATTAAAGCCATTGAAAAAGGCCTGGATAAATTAGTGTTAAATGAGCAGGCAATTAAGGCCGACCTGAACAACAACTGGGCCGTGGTAGCCGAAGCCATTCAAACCATCCTGCGCCGTGAAAAC
Organism: uncultured Chitinophagaceae bacterium; assembly: GCA_937873715.1. Lineage (GTDB taxonomy): Bacteria > Bacteroidota > Bacteroidia > Chitinophagales > Chitinophagaceae > Ferruginibacter. The sequence goes on along the minus strand of CALMYJ010000020.1, from coordinate 25,717 downwards.
TACCCGGCACCCTACGAAGCATTAAAAGAGTTGACAAGAGGAAAAGAAGGTATCACCCAAAAAACCTTGCACCAGTTTATCAGTAAACTCAAAGTGCCAGTGTCCATTAAACAGGAACTTAAAACGATTACGCCGGGCAATTATACCGGTGTGTAATGTTTTCAGTATTTTTAAGTATATAATACTACTGCTTGAAAACATTTTTGATTACTGTACTGTTCTTGGGTAACCTTGTTGGTCATTGCTATTCCCCTTTTTTTCATTTAAATCTTAGTGAGCATCAGTTAGAAACTTTTTTTTCGATTGATGATGCCAGAATCAGAAACCCGGTTTTGGATACACCAGCCAGTATTAGTGGTATAATCAATGAGTATACGCCCATAACTGCTATCAATATGGGTTGTAGCTATACGATTACGGTTAAAGATGCTTCAAAATTCAAACCTGGGGATACGGTGCTTATCATTCAAATGAAAGGTGCAATTATCGATTCTTCAAATACGGCTGCTTTTGGTACTATAACAAATTATGCTAACGCCGGTAATTATGAATTCAATTTTATAAAAAGGATTACCGGAAATGTAATTGAGTTGCAATTTATGCTGGAGCGGTTATACGATATTCCTGCAGGCAGTGTTCAATTGATTAGAGTACCCTATTATAAAAGTGTTTCAGTTACAGGTACACTTACGTGCCTACCCTGGGATGGAGAAGTTGGAGGCGTTTTAGTTTTAAATGCTAAGGATACAATAAGCCTGGATGCAAACATTGATGTTTCAGGCAGAGGATTTAGGGGCGGTCAAAGTAAGAATAGTTTTTTTCAGTCATTATCCTGCTTTAATAACGGATTTTTTTACCCGGTAAATACAAATATTTCTGCTGCTAAAGGGGAAGGAATTTATCAAAATGGCGCTGGTATTGCTTATGGTAAAGGCGCCAACGCAAACGGCGGTGGCGGTGGCAATGGTCATAATTCGGGTGGTGGTGGTGGTGGTAACGCCGGGACAGGCGGGACGGGGGGAGACCAATTAGAGCAGGGCGGATCTGCTCCATTTGATAATAGGGGGTTGGGGGGATTGGAATTAAACTATACAGCAAAGAACAAATTGTTTATGGGCGGTGGTGGCGGTAGTGGTCATACAGATAATCAAAATGGAGTTGATATGAATGGCGGTAATGGCGGAGGTATTGTTTTGATTTCAGCAGCCACTGTTTTACCCAATGGTTACTCAATTTTGGCTCGGGGAAGCGGTGCTTTAAATTGTAATAACAATCTAAATAATTGCCACGATGGTAATGGTGGCGGTGGTGCAGGAGGCTCAATTGTTATTGATTGCCAGGATGTTCCGGCAACCTTACGAACCGACGCATCGGGCGGCAAGGGTGGAGACCTTGTTATTTATGTGCCACAATTAGGAGGAGGAAGAATTGGACCCGGTGGTGGTGGCGGCGGCGGATACATTGGTTTGTCATCCCAACTGCCTCATCCATCCATTGATGCGGTTCTTAGTGGCGGAGCAAGCGGGGTAATACTTGAGGATAATAATAATACCTGGGGTGCAACAGAAGGCAAAGTTGGCCTGTACCAAACCGGGCATATCCTCCCCATCAGCAGCACCCCCTTTCAGCCCAATATCGATTCTTTAAAAATTTCGGATACGATTAAATGTAGTACAGTTGAATTTACAGGCACGGCTTTTACAAGATTGAACCCGGTACAATCCTGGTTCTGGCAGTTTGGCGACGGGGCTACTGCCAATATCAACAACCCCGTGCATCAATATACGGCTACAGGCACTTACGAGGTTAAACTCACGGTAACGGATACCAATGGATGTACAGATAGTTTAACTAATCTTGTGGATATCACTCCTGTATTTATCCAGGCAGGCAATGATACTACTGTTTGCGGCCCGCAACAGGTACAACTGTTTGCTTCGGGTGCCGCTGATTATAGCTGGACACCGGCAACCGGCTTAAGCGATGCCGGTATTGCTAACCCTGTTGCCACAGTTAGTTCCACCACAAAATATTTTGTTTCTACAACAGCGGCCAATGGCTGTACGGCTACCGACAGTATGCTGGTAACAGTAAACAGCCTGCCATTGTTACAAACCAACAACGATACGGCCATTTGCAGCGGCAGCACCATACAGTTGCTGGCTACCGGTGCTGCTACTTATAACTGGCAACCTGCTACCGGCCTCAGCAATGCTTCGGTGAGCAACCCGGCAGCAACGCCTTTGTCTACAACACAATATGTGGTAACCGGCACCAGTGCTGGTGGCTGCACAGCAACCGATACGATAAATATTACTGTAAATACTGCCCCGGTAATTTTCATCAGCAATGATACCAGTATTTGCGGCCCGCAACAGGTACAACTGTTTGCTTCGGGTGCCGCTGATTATAGCTGGACACCGGCAACCGGCTTAAGCGATGCCGGTATTGCTAACCCTGTTGCCACAGTTAGTTCCACCACAAAATATTTTGTTTCTACAACAGCGGCCAATGGCTGTACGGCTACCGACAGTATGCTGGTAACAGTAAACAGCCTGCCATTGTTACAAACCAACAACGATACGGCCATTTGCAGCGGCAGCACCATACAGTTGCTGGCTACCGGTGCTGCTACTTATAACTGGCAACCTGCTACCGGCCTCAGCAATGCTTCGGTGAGCAACCCGGCAGCAACGCCTTTGTCTACAACACAATATGTGGTAACCGGCACCAGTGCTGGTGGCTGCACAGCAACCGATACGATAAATATTACTGTAAATACTGCCCCGGTAATTTTTGCCGGAAATGATACCACCGTGTGTGCCGGTACATCCATTACACTGCAGGCTACCGGTGCAAACGCTTATTCGTGGCTGCCGGCAGCAAGCTTAAGTAACAGCACGGTTGCCAACCCGGTTGCCACTATACAATCCACTGCAATATTTACCGTAACGGGTACGGATATTAATGGCTGCTCGGGCAGCGACCAGGTGCAGGTTGTGGCAATTCCGCCGCCATCTATTACTGTATCCGGTAATACGGCTACCTGTGCCGGCAAACCTGTGCAGTTGCTTGCTGCCGGTGCCGACAGCTATAACTGGTTCCCTTCGGCCACGCTGAATAATGCCGCTATCGCCAATCCGGTTGCTACACCTGCCACTACCACTACCTATTATGTGCAGGCTGTAAATAACGGTACAGGTTGTACTACTTTAGATTCGCTAACGGTTACAGTAGGTTCTCTTTCTGATTTTTCAATATCGCCAGGCAGCAGTGTGTGTGCCGGTACTCCTTTTACTCTTTCTGCTTCGGGCGGCAATGCCTATCAGTGGCAGCCTGCTGCTGTTGTAAATAACCCGGCGGCAGCATCTGTTACTGCAAGTATTTTTAATAGCACTACTTTTTCCGTTAAAATAACCAACAGTGAGTGCAACGATTCTGCCATACTCTCCACAACCGTGCTGGTAAGTCCGGCACCTGTACTAAGGGTTACAAAATCGAATGATATTGATTGTTACAACGATACGGTACAACTGCAGGTAACGGGTGCGGATACCTACTTATGGACGTCCGGTATTTTACCCCTTCAACTCAATAGTAATACTATTGCCAATCCCGTGTCTGTCACCCAGCAGGAGCGCTGGTATTATGTTACCGGCACCAGCACTATTACAGGATGCAGCAGCAGGGATAGTATTTTTATTACAGCATTTGAAGCAACTAAACCGGCATTTTACGCACCCAACAGTTTTACACCTAATGGCGACGGACTGAATGATTGCTACCGGGTAATTACCACCGGCACGCCAAATCAATTTGAGTTATCGATACATAACCGCTACGGGCAAAAAGTATTTACCACGCAAAACCCCAATGACTGCTGGGATGGTACATTTAAGGGTAAAAAACAAGACCCGGGAAATTTTGTGGTATATATCTGGATTAAAAATAACTGTATCCGAAAGTCTTTTAAAAGCAACCTGTTGCTGTTGCGGTAAAAAAAAACTGCCCTGTATTTACAAAGCAGCTTAATAGTTTTTAAAGTATTTCCCTGGTTATACTGCAAAAGAGGTACCGCAGCCACAGGTATTGCTGGCATTGGGATTGTTGAACGTAAATCCACGGGAGTTGAGGCCATCCTGCCAGTCCACTTCCATGCCCATCAGGTAAATGCCATGCGTTTTATCCATAATACAGGCTATGCCTTCCATCTCAAAATGTTCGTCTTTTTCAGTAGGCTGGTCAAAGCCCAGCACATAAGTCATGCCACTACAACCCCCGCCTTTTACGCCAATACGCAGCTTGTTGCTGCTGTCAAATCCAGGCTCGGTCATCAGTCTTTTTATTTCTTGTACAGCCCCCGGGGTAAGGGTTACTGGTGTGGTTATGCTTGTTTCCATAATTCATTGTATTTGCTGCAAATTTAAATCAAAAAGAAAGCACAGCCCCATGCTGATATTGCGAAAACAGGAAATAATATGGCAGCGCAATTACCTTAATTTTGCGTGAAAGATTTTTTATATGACAATACTGGCAATAACCATGCAGGATGTACAGTTGGCTGTGCTCTTTGTTTTTTTTATCTGTATCGCCTGGCTGTTAGCCGAATTTAAAGGCATGAAAGACGAACTGAAAGAACGCCTTGGTATCAATAACAATACGGTACAGCTAAGGCTGCAGGCTTATGAAAGGCTTACCCTTTTTGCTGAACGCATATCACTAAAACATCTTGTTACGCATACCACTTTTGCCGATGCAACTGTGGTGGATTACCAGCTTGCCCTGCTCGAAACCATCAGGGCCGAGTATGAATATAATGTAAGCCAGCAGATATATGTAAGCCACGACATGTGGAAGGCTATTGGCAATTTAAAAGATCAAAACACCTATATCATTAACCAGGTGGCAGCTATACTGCCTTCCAGTGCCCCGGCGGTAGAACTGAGCAGGCGCCTGCTTGAATATGCTGCAAATCCTAATGCCGAGCTTAGCCCGGTTGTGCTGGAAGCCCTGCAGTTTGAAGCCAAAAAACTGCTGTAACCGGTATTACTAAAACTGCTGTATGAAAAAAAAGTACACCGATTCCGGTATTGAGATTAAAGCCCTTTACAACCCGGCGGATTTGCCTTCGGCAGATGCTGGTGTGCCCGGACAATTTCCCTTTACACGGGGTATACAGCCGGATATGTACCGGGGTAAATTGTGGACGATGCGGCAATATGCCGGCTTTAGTACAGCAGCCGAAAGCAATAAACGCTACCATTACCTGTTGTCTCAGGGGGTAAACGGCCTCAGTGTTGCATTTGATTTACCCACACAAATTGGATACGACAGCGATCATCCGCTGGCCGAAGGTGAAGTGGGTAAAGTAGGGGTGGCTATCGACAGCCTGGAAGATATGGAAATACTGTTTGAGGGTATAAAGCTGGAAGAGGTATCCACATCTATGACGATTAATGCCACCGGCTTTATACTGCTGGCCCTGTATGTGGCGCTGGCAAAAAAGCAGGGCGCCGACCTTAGCAAAATTTCCGGCACCATACAAAATGATATTTTAAAAGAGTATGCCGCAAGGGGTACCTATATCTATCCGCCCCGGCCATCCATGCGTATCATTACCGATATTTTTGAATGGTGTGCCCGGGAATTGCCCAGGTGGAATACGATATCCATCTCCGGCTACCATATCCGTGAAGCTGGCAGCACGGCAGTGCAGGAAGTGGCTTTTACCTTAGCTAACGGTAAAGCTTATGTTGAGGCAGCAAAGGAAAAGGGGTTGGATATAAATGTTTTTGGTAAAAGGTTGTCTTTCTTTTTTAATGCCCATAATCATTTGTTTGAGGAAGTGGCCAAATTCAGGGCGGCACGCCGGATGTGGGCCATAATGATGCAAGAACTTGGTGCCACCGACCCCAAAGCAATGATGCTGCGTTTTCATACCCAAACCGGTGGGGCCACGCTTACCGCACAGCAGCCTTTGAATAATATAGCAAGAGTAACCGTACAAACCCTGGCTGCAGTATTGGGTGGTACGCAAAGCCTGCATACTAACGGGTATGATGAAGCGCTGAGCCTGCCTACCGAAGAAGCAGCCCGTATAGCCCTGCGTACCCAGCAGGTAGTGGCTTTTGAAAGCGGCACCCCGGATACGGTTGATCCGCTGGCCGGCAGTTATTTTGTAGAAGCGCTAACTGATGAAATAGAAAAAAATGCCAGCCAGTTAATTGAAAAAATAGATGCACTCGGTGGCAGTGTAGCCGCCATAGAGCAGGGCTTTATGCAGGAAGAAATTGCCCGTAGCGCTTACGACTACCAGCGGCAGATTGAGAGCGGCGAAAAAATTATTGTGGGGGTAAATAAATTTACGGTAGAGCAGGATAGTGCGGTTCCCGGTTTTAAAATTGATGACAGCATCCGCCAGGTGCAGGCCGAAAAATTAAAAATGCTGCGGCAAAAAAGAAACGCCAGTAAGGTGGTAGCCTGCCTGGATGCTATTGAAACAGCCGCTATGAACGGCAGCAACCTGATGCCGGTTGTAATTGATGCGGTGGAAAACTACTGTACCCTGGGGGAAATTGCCGATGCATTGAGGAAGGTATTTGGCGAACATAAATAAAAACAACCTGTTGCGATGAGCCCGGGCAGTTGCTGATTTTTATATAAATTCGTTTTTCAGCATTGATTAACCATTACTAACCGGGTATCCTTTTAACACCCTGCCTTAACGGAATACAATACAAGCTTATGCAGATATTTACCTGTTGTACCAGTCTATTTGAAAGTATTATACACCGCAGAATCCTTGCTTTACTACTGCTTTGGGTATTGTGTTTCAGGCTGGCAGCGCAAACAACTACAGTGTTTACCGCTACAGGCAGTGCAGGGTCATTCATTACCGGCTCTACTGATGGCAGTGCCAAAAACGATGGCAATATGGTGCTGCTGGGCAGTAACAGCAACAGGGGATGGGCTACTTTTAATTTAACCACCATACCGCCGGGTTCGGTTATCACTGCAGCATCGGTTACTTTTAAAACTTACGGCACCACCAATTCAACAGCCATAAACGAAATACATGGTTTTAGCGGCGACCCTGCCGTATTGGATGCGACCGCACTTTACAACGCCATTGGTGCTTTGGGTACAAATGTTATCAGTGATGCAGCTTCGTGGTTTATCAACAGTACTGTTACCCGGCCTGTTAACAGTGCCGGTATTACTTTTTTACAAAACAGTGCCGGTAACAGCAAGGTAAATATTGGATTTGTACGAGGCTCGGCAGTTAATTATAATATTTATGGCTATGCCGGGGATAACGGTACCGGTCAGCCCGAACTGAGTATTACCTATTCGGCTCCTGCCGGCGCACCGGGTTGTGCCACGGGGCTCTTCCCGGCCAATGGTGCAACGCTGGTGCCTATTAATGGTGCGCTTACCTGGTTTGCAGCCTCCGGCGCTACATCTTACGATGTATATTTTGGTACCAGCGTTAATCCGCCACTTGTGGCAACAGTTGCCACAACCACTTATCCCTTTGCGCCAAGCCTGGCTACCAATTCTACCTATTATTACAGGATTGTACCCAAAAACAATGCAGGTGAGGCTGTTGGTTGTGCCGTACAGTCGTTTACCACCAGCCCATTGCAGGTGTATTGTACACCGCCAGCTACCAATTGCAGCCAGAATGATGATATACGGAATGTAACTTTCGGTACGCTTAACAACAGCAGTTCGTTTTGTAACAGTGCCGGGTATATGGATTATGCCGGGCTGCTTCCCGTGCCGGTATTACCCATCGGGCAATTGCAACCGATATCAGTGCAGGTTGGTAATGGTGCCGGGGGTTTTGAATATGTTGGTGTATGGATCGACTTTAACCAGGATGGTGTATTTGATGCATCCGAATTTACCAACGTGGGTTTTGGCAACGGCAGCGTGGTGAATGGTAATATCAATATTCCTGCCAGTACGGTTATTGGGCTTACCAAAATGAGGGTGAGGGTACGCTTTGGCACCCCACTAACTGCTACGGATGCCTGCACCGGTTACGGCACCATCAATAATGGGGAAACAGAAGATTATTTAATCCGGTTTACTTCTTGTGTTTTCCCGGTAGCGGGGGGTATTAGTACCGATACTACAATATGTGCCGGTGGTTCTGCCCGTTTGTATTTAAAAGATGCGGTATTGAATAATGCCACCTCATGGCGCTGGTATAGCACTGCCTGTGGCGGAACGGCAGTAGGTACAGGCGATACCATCATTGTATCTCCAGATGCCAGTACCAGCTATTTTGTTAGGGGAGAGGGAGGCTGTGTGGCAGATGCTGCCTGCAGTACAGTAAGGGTAACTGTAAATAAAGTGCCTTTACCGCCGCTCTTCTTTCAGGCCAGCCCGGTGTGCAGGGGAGGTGCCAGGGCTTTGGAGGTATCGGGTTCACTGGCTTCAGGTACTTTTAGCAGTGGTACTATTGCCGTAAGTATACCTGATAATGTAGCCACCGGCGCCAGTTCAAATATTGCTGTTACAGGGATACCGGCAGGAGTAACCATTACGGGTATAAGGGTAAAACTCACTATGAGCCATACCTATCCCGGTGATATGATTATAAACTTAAAGGCACCCAACGGTAAAATTTTGAATTTGTATAAATATAACGGTGGCCAATACACGGGCTTTGATGGGGAGATACCCAACTCCGGCTGGTTTGATGCTGAGGTGAATTCTTTTGATACCACATCTTTTTATACAGTACCCAGCCCTTACCAGTACGGGCTCTCACCGGTGCCGGGGCCTTATAAGCCGGATTTAATCAATGTAAATGTTTCTACTAACCCGGTTCAAAATCCCAATGGTTTCCCGGCCGATGCAGAGCAGTTTGCCGATCTTTTTTCTATACCCAATGGTACATGGACGCTGGCTATGGCTGATGGCGGCCCGGAAGATTTTGGGTTACTCACCAACTGGTCGGTAACGCTTGAATATATTTTGCCAAAAGAGTTTGATGTGGTGTGGTCGCCGGCTAATACATTGTATACCGATGTGGCTGCCACAATACCGTATAACGGATCAACACCACTGGGAAGGGTATACGCAAAACCAGATGTTACCACTACTTATACTGCCATTGCAGTGAATGGCCCATGCACCAGTCCTGGGGCTTCATCAATTACACTTGAAGTGGTGCAGCCGGTTTCTAACCGCTTAAACCCTGTTGATATTACCATTTGCGAGGGTGCTACTGCCCGGTTTGGAACAGCAGCCAGTGGTACCAGCCCATTGTATCAATGGCAGGCAGCCGCCCCTAATGGTGTTTTTGCCGATATTACTAACGGCAGCAGCTATGCCGGTGTTACAACCGATACCTTACAGGTAAGGAGTGCCAGTGTTGGGTTAAACGGGTACCGGTATCGTTGTATTATACGCAGTGCAGCGCCCTGTGTACTGGCAGATACAACCAGTGCTGCTGTATTAACGGTTAACCCCTTACCGGTAGTTAGCCTGCAGGCCAGTCCTGGTTTAAAATTACACCCGGGGCTTACCACCACTCTCAATGCAGTATCTGCATCATCGATTACCACTTATAACTGGTACAGGAATAACCAGCCCATCAACGCATCAGCAGGCAGCTATCTTGTTGATATCGATAACATCGGGGATTATAAAGTACAGGTACTGGATGCCAATGGCTGCCAGGGTACATCTGCTATGTTAACCATAGGCGATTCGGTTACCAATACATTATTTGTATTTCCCAACCCCAACACAGGCAGGTTCCAGGTGCGTTACCACAGCATAGTGGGCAATGTGTTGCCAAGGCTTTTACTGATTTATGATGCCAAAGGAGCTTTGGTGTTAAACCGCCAGTTTACTGTAACACAATCTTACGGGCAGATGGATGTAGACTTACGGGTTTTTGGCAAAGGGGTATACTTTATCAACCTGCTGAGTAATACCGGCCAGCGGCTGGCCACAGGCAGGGTGGTGGTGTTGTAGGGTAATGTTTTTTGCCAGTCAATTTTTTAAGTTTTTGCCAGGTGATAGGGTAACCTGTATAAGCAGTAACTGCCATTGGCTTAGATTTAATCACCAGGCAGCAGAATTTTACAATAACAGCTTAATACTTATAAAGCCAGTTCAACATTCATTTCAATGGCATCTGTTGAAGCTCCGAGTTTTTTGTAAAAGCTGATAGCTTTTGTATTCCATTTGGATACCTGCCATTTTACTTTACGGCAGTTGTTTTCCTTCGCTATTTGTATTACATATTTGAGCAACATTGTGCCAACGCCTTTGCCCCGGTGCATTTCAGTTACGTACAAGTCATCGAGATAAGTGGCTCTGCCGCTCCAGGAGTAGTAGGCAAAAAAGTAAGTGGCAAATCCGATTATTTTTTCATCATCTGTTGCTACTATACAATTAAAAAAATCTTTATCCTGCAGCATTTGTGCCGGTGTGTTAGATACTTTTTCCGGCGTTTGAATAAAGCTGGCAAATTCCTGTATCAATACATGTATTGCATCAAAATCTTTTCCTGTAGCAGCCCGTATGATAAATGACATCGGTATTGGTTTTACGGCGAGAGTTAAGGATGGCGCAACTGCTGTGTGTTTTACAATTATAAAGCTGGATACTACACTGTACCAGGGAGTGGGAAAACAGCAGTACACTACAAACGAATTTACGTTTGCCGCAAAATTTTTTCCATTTTACGGCCTTTGGCCAGTTCATCTACCAGCTTATCCATATACCTGACTTTTTGTGTTAAGGGGTTCTGGATGGCTTCTACCCGGTGGCCGCAGATAACACCGGTGATTAGTGTTGCATTCTGGTTGAGTTTAGCTTTTTTAAAAAAAGTTTCAAAGCTTACTTTTTCTTCAACCAGTTCTAGGAGTTTTTTTTCGCTGAAGCCTGTAAGCCATTCTATTACCTGGTGCAGTTCGGCCTTTGTACGGCCCTTACGCTCTACTTTGGTAACATAGTGCGGATATACGGAGGCAAAACTCATTTTGGCAATTCTTTCATCCTGGTTGCTGTTCATATAGCAGGCTGTTTTTACTTCTTAAAATTATAATCTTTCCAGGCGCCCTTTCCTTTTTATAAGATTTTTATAATCCCATTGAATGGTTCTTGATTTTTTGAGCCAGCGTTTCAAATCTTTTGTATTTATTTCATCTGTACTGTTGTAAAATACAGAAGCATCTTTAAACTTTTTGCCTATTACGTTTAGTTGTTCTTCTTCAAAATCTGCACCGCTCCAAAACATCAGGCGCCAGCCCGGCTTTTGTTTGCTGTACCCCACAATAGGATTACCATTTAAAAACCATACCGGGTGGGCATGCCATATTTTACTTTCGGCTTCGGTAAGTACACTGTTGATAGTGGCGGCCAGCAGGTTGCAAATGGCGGCATCGGCTGCAGCCTGGTTGTTGTTGTAAGCTTCAATACTGTTAGGCATAACTGGTAGCAGCAATTTTTTTTTGTAAACCGGAAGTTACGTTTTTTGCCGGGTAAAAGCACAAAAGGAGAGGAGCATGTACTCAAAAAGACCACCTATCGGGATACAAAAAGCCGGAACGTTTTGCCCGGCTTTAATATTTTGTTTGCGCTGCCTAACCTATCATCCTTTTGTCTTTGGCAACAAATTTTGCAAATGCAAGTAAAGCGCCTGTTACCATAATGTTTCTAAAAAAGTTTACCATTTCAAGTTCCTTTTCCCTGTTAAGGTTTGCACTCATTGCCGTTATGCCCAATTCCTGCTCCATAGCTCTTGGCAGGTGCACCAAAAACGCCATCAGGATAACATAAAGCGCCATTAAGCAATAGGCCAGTTTATCGTACTTACCCATTACTGCACTTACTATAAAAAGTATAATGCAAACCAGTGTAAAGTAATTCCAGAAGTAGGGAAACGGTAAATAGTTTGGAACAAAGTCGGCACCAACATCGGGTTTGCCCAGGTGCAAACCAACGTACAATAAAAACGATAATGGAAAAATGTATCTTCCTGAGTTTAAGATTTTGTCCATAGCAAAAAATTTTTAGCTTATTGGGAATGGAATTAAAGGCCTGATTTCTACTGAACTATTGGGATACTTTAAGATGGGGCAGCTTTTGCTCCATTCCTGTACTTCTTCCAAACTGTCGCTTTTGCAGATTAAGAAGCCTGAAACCAATACGGTGTTGGTTTCCTTGTGGGGCCCGGCTTTCACGCCTGAATTGCTTACAATGCTAGCGGCATACTCAATAGGTGCTGTGTGCACCAGTTTGCCCTGCATAGCGATATTGCCAATCCAGGATTGCCACCTGGGCATATCTTCTGCCATATCCTGGCTGGTGGTTACATAGCCGTGTTCGGCACTTGCATTTCGAAATAACAATAAATACTCTTTCATTTTTGAGGTTTTAGTTCCGGTAATTACCGGGGTGAATGATACAGCAAAAATGAATGAGAGAAATTTTCGGGGCGATGACAAAAGTCGATATTTTACAACCGGGCTTTGAGGCGGCTAAAAACGTCTTTGTTGATGCCGAGATAGGATGCAATGAGTTTGCTGGAAACCCTTGTCATTAATTTAGGCCTGTATTCCATCAGCCACTTTATCCTGTCCAGCGCTGAGAGAGCAACAAAAGTGTTGATGCGATAAACAGCGTTAGCATAGGATGTTTCTAAAATTTGTTTGTACACTTTATCAAACTGTGGAACGGTTTCCATCATTTTTTGAAAGCCCTGCCTGTCGATTGCCATCAATTCACAAGGTTCTACCGTCCTGATATTTTCTGTGGAGGGGTTTCCACTTCCAAAACTTAATAGTTCTGAACACCAGTTTTCTTCTGTAATGATATCTCTTGTTGTTTCATTCATATCGTTATCGTATACAAAAACCTGGAGGCATCCTTTGGCAATAAAGTATACCTGCTTACAAACCTGTCCCTGCTGCAGCAGGTATTGGTTCCTGTTGATGTACAAGGGCTTAAAGTAACTTAAAACAGTATCTAAATTATCGATGTCGTTACCCAGCCTGTTGATAATATGTTGCTTTAAAACTTCTGTCATTTAGTGTAATGTTGTGCATAAGGTTTGGGTACAATATACTTTGGCAAATAGTATAAACTTAATTTTGATAAATGTACAAAAGTTTGATAGAAGCAATAAAGCTGAAGGTTGTACTTCAGCTTTGCTTTTACGATAAGTTGTTATGATTGTTTTTTTGCTGTTCGGCAAATGTTTTACCAGGGAATAAAACCCGTTTCCGGGTTTGTTTCTTCACTGATAAATTTTCCGGTAACGCCATCCTTGTTCAGCAGGGCATATTTTACAATACGTTTTCCTGCTTGTTCCACTTCGCCACCGTTGTAGCCGGTAAATTCAGTTTTTGTATAACCCGGGCAAACTGCATTTACTTTAAATGCGGTGTCCCGGAGTTCGTAAGCTAAATGAACGGTAAACATATTTAATGCAGCTTTTGATGAAGCATATACTGCATATTTTGCAAAGTTGTAACCCATCCAGCCTGGATCGCTTTGAAGAGTAAGTGAACCAACACTTGTGCTTACATTCACAATTCTTGGTGCAGGCGATTTGCGTAATAAATCAATAAATGCCTGTGTTACCCTGGCTACGCCAAAAATATTGGTATTAAATGCCGATAAAAATTGTTCCTCACTTGCTTCCAGTGCAGTGTAAGGTGCTCCGCCATTGATGCCGGCATTGTTTATCAAAACGTCTAAGCTGCCTGTACGTTTACCAATTTCAATCCTGGCATTTTTAACCGAATCATTATCGCATACATTAATTTTAATGGCATCAACATTCGTTAAGTTTTCAGCCTTTAATTTTTCAACGGCTTCTATGCCCTTCTCCAAATTTCGGCTTCCGAGATAAACATAAAAACCGTTTTGCAATAGTTGTTTGGCAGTTTCAAAGCCAATACCCTTGTTGGCACCAGTGATAAATGCTGTCTTCATTTTTTTTGATTTAAAGTTTATAGTGCAAATTTTTCACTATAAAAAATGAAGTGATTTACCATTTGGTAAAAAGCAAAGTCATTTGATATTTTTTCTTATCCTGCTTAAAGATTGTTGTGTAACACCGAGGTAAGAAGCAATATGAGAAAGGGCAATACGGTTAGTTAATGTTGGATAGTTTTCTAAAAATTCAAGGTACCGGGTGGTGGCATCCTGGGAAATAACCGGGCTTTTACGGGATTTCAGGTAAAGGCATTGTTGCACCATTTTATTTTTGATGCTATCCCAGCCTACTATGGTATGCGAAAGTTCTTCCCAATCCTGTTTTGAAAATACAAGAAGTTTGCAATCTGTGCTGGCTTGTAAATATTCTGAAGAAGCTGCATTTGCTTCAAAATTTACATAATCAACTGCTAAATTTTTTTCAGCTATAAAACAACGGGTAATTTCTTCTCCATTGTTGTTGTAATAACATCCACGAATAACTCCTTCAACAATGAAGCCTACCTGCCTGGGGATTTTGCCTGCTTCTGAAAAATATTCGTCTTTGCGAAGTGTAATTTCATTCACTTTGCCGGCAATAAGGTCAATTTGTTGTTTGTTCAGATTGCCAAATTGTAAAATAAACGTTATCAATTCTTCCATTGAGCAAAATTAGCGATTGGGTGCCGCTACAATTTACCATTTGGTAAAAACAAATTAGTACAGGCGATTTTGCATCACCTGTTTTTTATGGGCTTCTTGCATTTTACCAGGTAAAAAGGGTAGTTTTCATTCACCCCTGTTATTTCAAAAAGTCCGCTATTTCCAAATTCTTCGTGGATGGATTCAAGGTCGTAAAAGAAAATTTTTACGCCCCCAAACATTTCAAACCGGTCTTTGCCAATTGGGGTGCCTTGCCCATAGGTTTGCGCTTGCTTTGTTATTACTGTAAAAACCATGCATCCATTTTCGGTTAGCGGGTTAAAACAGTCCCTAATTAATTTTGTTCTTTCCTCTTTGTTCAATAAATAAATTAATCCGTAGCAAAATATTCCTTCAAATAAATTATTGTCAAACGGCATTTCCGTTACTGAGCCGTGATGAATTTTTAGTGCGCTGCCAAAATGTTTCTGCGCCATGGTGATAGCTGCCTGTGAAATTTCAATACCTGTTACCTTTATCCCGTTGTCAATAAAAATCTTTGCATTTCGTCCATATCCTATTCCCGGTATCAGCACATTTTTAACTTTGTGCTCAACGAAAAAGTCTTTTGTCAATAATGCTGATTTTGCAGGCTCCAGGCCCCACATTTCCTTTTTGTCTTTAAATGCTTCTTCCCAAAATTCTGTCATTGTCATTTAATTTATACGCAAGCTTTATCTTCCAGCATGTTGCATTTGTAGTCCAGGTTCCTTACAGTTGTTATAAAATAATCCGAATTGAGATTGTAGCCCTCAACTCTTAAAATAGTATGTCCGCAAGGGTATGCTTTTTCTGTTTCATTGAGGTCGAAATTAACTTTCAATTCAGGGTTTTCTGCTTTGATTTTATTCAGGATATTCTGTGCCTGAACTTTGTTTTGAATGTTTGTGATGAATACTTCTGTCATTGTTTGTATTGTTTTAAAGGTTAGGTTGTGGTATTTCAAAATTATCTGATAGATGCTGATATTGGCAAATTTTTTGTTTTGATAAGCCCCTGTTATTGTTGAAGCTTAGCCCCTGGTAATGCTTTTTGTTGAGCAGTTGTAGTGCAGGCTAAAACTGTTTTGGTTTTTTTTTACAGATGATTCATTTGTACTTAACCTGTTTGAATTTATTTATATCCAGGTAAATGAATGCCCAGCTATGTCCGTCTATATCTTCAATTGTTCTTACCTGCATAAAGCCTTCATCAATCATGGCATGGCGTTCTTTACCGCCTGCGTTTAATCCTTTGCTCATGATTGCATTTACTTTGGAAACACTTTCAACCGGGAGTGTAAACGATGCAGTAATTTCTTTCTCCGTATTGGCCACCTGTTTATTGCTGCCGGCATTAAAAAAATCTTTTGATTGCAGCATCACCAGTATATCCTCACTCCAGCTCATACATATTTGATGATTGCCTGTAAATAAAGGATAGTTTTGAAAACCAAGTGCGGTGTAAAATTCTTTGGATTTATCGAGGTCTTTAACCGGTAGATTGATAAATATTTGTTTCATTTTTCTGTGCTTAGCATATTAAGAAATACTTTGCCTTTTGGAGATAACTCATAGCCAACTGTATGGCTGATGGTTAAACCCAGGTTTTTAAGTTTGCGTATATTTATTTTAAGCCATTCTTTTTCAAAGCCCGTTAATTGGGCTATTCCTATGGCGTGAAGGTTTGGATTTTCTTCAATGCTGTGTAATACTTTCATTGTCCAGTTTCCCTGTTTGCTGTACCTGTCCAACCGTTCTAATGCAGCTTTTAATTCGGCTGCCTGCAGGGTTGAAACTTTAGTTTGCTCTCTTAATTCTATCCGTGGGTCTTCCGAAAAGTAAGCAACGTGTATTTTAAAAATTGTTCCTGCAGTGTTTGCAGAAAGGGATTTCATCAACTGCTCTTTGTTCTTAAAGCCGGCATCAATAGCGTCTTTTTCAACAATGTTACATTCCTTTACCGCTTCAATACGACTTACTTTAAGCAAACCAATTGAGGTGTGCAAAAGCGTGCCGTTTTTTACAGCAGGCTTTTGCCATTTTCTAAAAGCCAGGGTTATTTCACCATGCTTTATGCCGTTTAGATGTACCTGTTTAAATAACATCTCTTTGCTATTTTAGACTAATGAATTGATTTGATGAACGCCTGATAGTACTTTACCCTTCTGGCATTTGCAAAGGATTAGAATTCGTTTATTGTTCTGCACTAATACAAATGCCAGGCTTTAAATGTGCTGTTGAAATTAAGAACTAAATCAGAAAATTATACGTTCAGCCCAAACTGATACTGCTACATCCAAATAGCTTATTACACAAAACCGATGTTATTGGCTGGCATTGTTATGTTCAATTATTTTGTTGAAATACAACAATAATTTTTCATGGTCATTTTTTTCAAACATGTCTGTAATTAAATATTGCAAACTGCCTGGTGTCGCTTTTTTTAAATAGGCAAGCATTTCTATAGATGTTGTATAGGGTGGGGGTTGTAATTTAACTTTATCCAAATATTCTTTTAAAGCGTTATTTAATTTTTCTTCGCCTATATATTCGCTAAGGGTGTACAGAGCGATAGCTCCTTTTCCATAATATGTTTTGTTGAATTGAACAAGCAAGCTGAGCTGAGTATTATACCTACAGCTAAACTGGTGCTAATGTATGTACATAGCTGCTGTTACATGGTGTAGCCTGCTTTTACAAATAAGGTTTGTTGACTGCTGTTAATTCTTTTTATTATACGGAATGTAATTTTCCCAACGCCAGGGCGTATAAGTGTCACCAATTGCGTAAGCTAACAGTTCTTTAAAAATGCTTTCGCCATTGTCATTATTTGTCATAATAAATATAGCAATTTTTTTGCCTGGAAAACAAATCGAATAATGCCCCCAGCCCTCATCGTGGCCTTCTTTAAAAAATGCGTTACCATAGCGGGTTTTGAAAACCCCAACACCTAAACCATAACCTAATTGAATATCGTCGTTATCGGTACTATCCACTTGTGCAAGCGGGCCAAACTGGCTTCTTGATTTTATCCTGCACTGCAGGCTTATCATTTCCCTGAAGCTTTTTTTTGAAAGCCCCTTGCTACTTATTAAAGCTTTGTAAAATTTTGTGAAGTCCTCCAAAGTTGTACTCATTGACCCGCCTGCACTTGCCTCTTTCCATTTCATTAATTCGTATGGTTGGCCCTGTTGGTTATGTCCATAACAAATTGCTGTGTCAAACCGGGATTGCCAAACCTGGCTTGTATTAATCATCCCAAACGGTTTAAAAACCCTTTCCTGCGAAATAGTTTCATAGTCTTTCCCGGTTACCTGTTCAATTACAAACTGCAGAAGGTAAAGCCCTTCGCCTGAATAACTGTAACGGGTGCCCGGGTCAAACTTAAATTTTAGTTTCTTATCGGCTTCAAACCAACGCCAGTTGGGAAATCCTGTGGTATGTGTGAGGCACATACGGGCTGTTATTTTTTTATAGCGCTCATCATTTTTTAAGTCTTGATAACCCCTGTTCCACCCATTTATTGTATACTCAGGCAGCGGTTTAGTTAAGTATTCCACAAGTGGTTTATCGAGTTCTATAACTTTTTCCTGAACAAACTGCATGGCCATGTATGCAAACAGCATTTTGGAAAAAGACGCAGCATACATTACAGATGATGGTTCAAAAGGAACCTGCTTTTGAACATTGGCAAGTCCATAAGTTCTGCTAAATATGGGTTTGTTGTTATTAAAAACTGAAACAGCTACGCCTGAAACGTTTGCTGCTCTCATCAGGTACTGGATTTTTGCTTGTAAACTATCGGCTGAAATTTTAGTGCCATCAATTCTTTTTATGATTTGTCCGAAACTGAGGGTAGTGGCTGAAATGCAAATGGTAAGCAGTAAGGTATAACGGTTCATATTTTTCACTATACAGTTCTGGTCTGTTTTAATTTTTGCTAAAGTTATGAACTTTATCAAGGGTGTACATTAATATTCCGTGAGCCCCTAACCGCCACTGAATTAATGACTAAAAGCTCATCGTTTATTTTTTGCCCGGCGTTAGTCATTTGTTTTAACTGAACTGTAATGGCAGATAAAAAGTTGTGGAAATATCTGTAGCCCGCCATATTGCCAAACTGCCTGTTAGTAGTTCGTTGCTGTTATCGCTTGGCTGATGGGTTTATTGTTTTGAAAGTCTTCGTTGCTTGTGAAATATTCTATTGACAAAACTAAAAATGTAAAGCAGATAAATGATATTTTTTGCATAACGGCTAATAATCCCCAATGTCCTGCCCCATACAAATACAAAGTAGAGTAAAATATAAGAAGGCTGGCAATACAAAAAACCTTTAACCAATGAAGCTTTGTCTTTAAGATGAAAACGGTGATGTAAAACAATCCAAGCATGGTCAGGGTACTTGAAACTGTTACCATAATGTCATGCAAGGCTGTGGCAATTAAAAAGGTAAAAAACATATTGACAATACCAACAGATTTTAAAACCAGCGTTGTATGCTTATGCGGTATTTTTCGGGAAGTATGAATAAAGAAAAGTCCATATCCAATTGAATTGAAGAGCATACCGATTAATGCCCAAATTCTTGAAGGGTTTGTAGTGCCATTGAGCGCTTTCACTAAAAATAAATTGCTAAAAAAATTCTTTGACCAGTCAAATCCTGCAGAATTTTTGTCAAGGATATAACCGCCAGGATAAAGTAAAGTAGCTATTACAAGAAAAAGCACAGCGATGATGACACATATCAGAACCGAATATTTTTGCATAAGTTATAATCGGTATGAAATTATTTTTTTTAGCTTGTATTTGTACCCTCTATTTTAAATGCCTGATAATCGTTGATTGCTATATCCTGCACGGATAGCGCAAAACCCCTCTTAGCTATTAGTGCACTTATTACTTTTTTAGCGTGTGCTATTTTTGAACTTAAAAGTTTTGCAATATTCTTTTTTCTGTTTAAAAACGGTAGCCAATTCTTACATGCAAATCTATAGCTGCTTCTTTTTGATTATCCAGGTATCCGGCACTTTTTGAAAAATAATGTCTGTAGCCGATTCCAAAACCAGTTTAGAAGGTAAAATGATTTCCTATATTTCTTCGTATACCCCACATTGGAATTATCGCAATTTGATTCACAACTCTTATATCATTGTAATCCGATATCACAAACCAGTCAGGGTAAAAACTTGTTTTTAATGAAAAATAATTCCCGTTATTTCCGGCGATACTTTTTGATGCAGCAACTCTGTTGTTTAAGTTATAATACCATCTTGGTTCTAAAGTAATAACGGGTGTCATTACAAAACCAACTTCGTAAAAGTTTTTTGACCCAAAAATTCCACTATACAATCCTGTTTCGCTTCTTAATGATAGTTGCCCTGATAATTTAGCTTCATGGTGTAGCCAAATTCCCACTACTCCGGCTTGAATTCCAAAAGTTGATTTTTCTACACTTGCTTTTTGGGGTTTTGCTGTAAATGTTAGTACGCAGTAAGTGAAAGTCAATAAAAAGTATTTCATTCGTTTTATTTTGATATGCGCTACAGCGTTTGCTTATTGGAGTGCTCGTGTTACAGGTTATAGCAGAGGCTTAATACAAATTTATCAGCTTCTTAATTCCTTTATTTTAGCTTTAATGTACTCCTCCTTGTTTTTCTTTACTTCTTTCAGCTCTGCTTTTTTTACCTTGTCAATGTCGTAGTATTTTTCAGACCATATTCCAATTTCAATCATTAAAGGTAGGAGGTCAATCCCTTTAGGGGTGAGTTTATACAAAACCTTTGCTTTACTGTCGGGGTGGCTTAATTTTTCAATCAATCCATTTTCCTCCAATGCCAGCAACCGGGAGGCTAAAATATTGGTGGCAATACCTTCGGCTGACTTTAAAAAGTCGCCATAGGTGCATTGTTTGGCATTGATTAAATCCCTTATAATCAACAAGGACCACTTATCTCCCCATACATCAAGGGAGCAACTTACAGGGCAATCTGACCGCTTATTATACTTAGCCATAAAAAAATTAAAAAATATTTTTTTAAAAAAAAACTTGCAAAATGCAAGTAAGTTATATATTTGCACTTGCAATATGCAAGCAAAAATACAACTTAAATTTTAAATAACAGAAAATGAAACAAACAGTTTTGGTTACAGGAGCATCCTCTGGCTTTGGTTTGCTGGTAGCGCAACAGCTACATGCAAACGGTTATCATGTTATCGGTACAAGTAGAAGCCCTGAAAAAATTCAGGCATCATTGCCCTTTAAAATCCTGGCATTGGATATTGCTGACGATAGTTCGATTCATGCTTTTGGAAAGGAATTGTTTAAGCATATCAGTCGCTTAGATGTATTGATTAATAATGCAGGCTTTTATTTATCCGGACTTGCAGAAGAAACCTCTATTGAACAGGGCAGGCAACAATTGGAAACAAACTTTTGGGGAACCATTAAACTCACCAATGAGTTATTGCCCTATTTTAGAAAGCAACGCTCTGGTAAAATAATTACAGTAGGTTCTATTGTAGGATTAATCAGTTTCCCGGGGGCTGCATATTATTCAGCTTCCAAGCATGCCCTGGAAGGTTATTTCAAATCTTTGCGATTTGAAATAAATGAATTTAATATTAAAGTAGCTATGGTTGAGCCAATGGGTTTTAAAACCAATATTGCTACCAGCGCTGTAGTTGCTGAGGGTAAAATAGCTGATTACACAGCTTATCGTAAAAGAGTTGAAGCTTTTGCAAAAGATGTATTTGATAAAGCACCAGAGCCTGCTCCTGTTATTGACACTATTGTAAAACTGGTAGAAGATAAAAATCCAAAATTCAGTCACCCTGTTGGTAAAGGGGCATCCCTGATGCTTGGATTGCAACATTTCTCCTATAAAACTTTTGAAAACTCAATACTCAAAAATATTAACAAGTTTAAAGGCAACTAAATGAAAAAAGTATTTCTTCTAACAATTTTAATAATAAGTAAAATGGAGGCAATCAATGCACAAAGCAACAATATTGCACATGAGCAGTACACATACACAACAGTTCCCACCCGGTTTGTAGAAGCAAACTGAATAAGGTTTGCCAATCGTTCGTATGGACAAACAGGAGATATACCTGTTATTTATTTTAATCACTTAACAGCAAACCTTGACAATTGCGACCCAGGAATTATGGATGCTGTTGCTGCACACCGTGAAATTATTTCTTTTGACTACCGTGGGGTTGGGGCCACTACTGGCAAGCAAGGCGAAAGTATTGCTGATATGGCTAAAGATGGCATCGCTTTTATACATGCTTTAGGTTACTACCAAGTAGATATTGTAGCTTTTTCAATGGGTGGCTTTATTACCCAGGAAATACTTTTGCTGGAGCCGCAATTGGTTCGTAAGGCAATACTGGCCGGCACTGGTCCAAGAGGTGGTGCAGGTATTTCCGCTGTTGTGGGCAGAACTTATGGCGATATTTTCAAAGGATTGATTTCATTCAGGGATCCTAAATTTTATTTGTTTTTTAACCAGGATAAAATTGGGAAAGCGGCTGCAAGGGAATTTCTGAGCAGTTTAAAAGAGAGAAAAGAAAGCAGGGATAAAAAAGTAAAACTGTATGCATTAAAAAAGCAACTCAGGGCTATAAAAAAGTGGGGGAATGAAAAGTCTATGGATTTGAGTGTTTTTAAACTGCCTGTATTTGTTGCTAATGGCGATAATGACAGAATGGTACCTTCACCATTATCTAATGATATGGCCATGCGTTTTCCAAATGCTCAACTAAAAATCTATCCTAATTCAGGTCATGGCGGCATCTTTCAATACCATGAGGAATTTATACCGCAGGCTATTGAATTTTTAACCAGGTAAAACAAAAAAACAAAAAATGAAAGCATTCATAGTAAAAAGATACGGCAAAAATGAAAAATTGCATTTAACGGATTGGGCCGAACCAACTGTAGATGTTAATGATGTATTGGTGCAAGTTCATTCAGCCGGTGTCAACCAATTGGATTCAATGATTAGAAATGGTGAATTCAAATTGTTTTTGACGTACAAACCACCATTTATAAACGGGCACGATGTGGCTGGAGTTATAACAAAAGTGGGTTCAAAAGTTAGTAGATTCAAAGTTGGTGACGAAGTTTATGCAAGGCCTTCCGACTACAATATTGGAACTTTTGCCGAACTGATTTCAATACATGAAAATGATGTTGCCTTAAAGCCCATAAACATCAGTATGCAAGAAGCTGCATCAATTCCATTGATTGGGTTGACTGCATGGCAGGCTCTTGTTGAAATTGCGAAGTTGAAGAAAGGGCAAAAAGTTTTTATACAGGCTGGTTCAGGCGGTGTTGGAACTTTTGCCATTCAGTTAGCAAAACATTTGGGTGCAACTGTTGCTACAACTACAAGCGCCGGCAATTTTGCTTTGGTAAAAAGTTTGGGTGCTGATGTGGTGATTGATTACAAGAGCGAAGATTTTGAGGCGAGACTAAAAGATTATGATGTGGTGCTGCATAGCAACAAGAATAAAAAAATTCTTGAAAAATCATTACGCATTTTAAAACCCGGTGGTCAGCTTATTAGTCTTACTGGCCCCCCAACACCTGAGTTTGCAGCGCAACTTGGGTTGGCCTGGCATTTGAAATTTATAACAAAACTTTTAAGTGCTGCTGCAAAAAAATATGCAAAGAAGCGGAATGTTAATTTTACTTTTTTGTTCATGAGAGCGGAAGGAAACCAGCTAAGTAAGATTACAACACTTATTGAATCTGGTGTTATAAAGCCTGTTATTGATAAAGTGTTTCCGTTTGAACAAACCAATGAGGCAATGGCTTATGTTGAAACGGGCCGCAGTAAAGGTAAAATCGTTATTAAATTAAAATAAATTGCCGGTATTTGAATTTTTACAGGATCTACATTAGTGATCTGTAAGTTTTGCCTTACGCAAAGTGCGGTTGGTAGTATTAAATATCCAGCGTTTTTGATTTTGGTCGTAAAGCAGGTATTCATCAATAGCGGTAGTCTTCCCTTTAAAAACAGCGTACTTATGCGGTAATAAAAGTTCACCCTCTGCTGTATAGATGCCATACCTATCGTATTCAAGAATACTTCCGGAAGGCTTTTCCAGTATGGCCGCTGCTATTAATCCGCCCTGAAGAAATTCGATCTTACTATATTTCACCGGCAAAAGGTCTTTGCCCAAACTGTCCTTTATTCCCCATAGCATGTTTGTAATGTACCTTTTGGTAATGGAAGTTTTGCCGTGGGATTCATACATACGTAGCTTTTCGCTAGGGTTTTGCTTTATGCCAACAATTCGCAGGCCTGATTGGATTGAGTCCACTACGTCATATTCGGGATGTAGGATTATTTTTCCGTTCCATGCGGCAACACCCATTTTGTTGCCGTTAGTAAATACAACACCATTGGCTTCTATCCAGGTTCTTTTGCCGCGTAAAGGTCCGAAAAAAGGCTTAAAGTTCCGGTTAACTATACTAAAGGAATCATCATCATTGATTTCAAGGAAAGTCTCGCTGTTAATTCTTATTGGATAGACCATCTTTCCGGGCTGGTTGAAAACAATACCGTTGGTATCAAAAATAAAGGTGGTAGGTTCGTTTTCTACTTTGGCAAAGAGGTAGCCGGTTCCTACATCAAAAAAGGCAGATTCAAAGCTCCTATTGGCAAAGGGTTCTGCTTTGCTTTTTTCCAGTTTCCATAAACTAAATTTGCCTCCATTAGGATAGCCCTGTATAATGAGCTTGTTGCCAAATAATCTTACTGGTGTATTGTTCGAAGGTAGCAGCACTTCCCACATGTCGTTCATGATATTGATATTACGGAAAGCCGGATCAACACTGCCTTTACAGATATAGTAATAGCCAGGTATGTCTGGCACAGGAGTATAATAATCGAAATGTGTATAGAACCGCACTTCAGGGTTGGGGCTGTTTCTTAGCTTTTCCAGCCATAATCTGGACTTATTGTTAATATCCTCCGGCACTGCTCCTTGAGTAGCCTGGCGAAAATAGTAGGCCGCTTTGGCGCTATCCTGCTTTACACCAAGTCCTGAAAGATATAAATGAGCAAGGGCATAGGTAGCCTGGCAGCTTCCAAATACATGTCCTTTGAGGTAAAATTTGTAGGCACTGTCAAAGTTTACGGTGGTGCCGAGCCCCTGGTAGTGTATCATACCCAGGTTGTACCAGGCGCCGGGAAATCCTCTTTCAGCCGCCTGCCTGAAAAGCAAAGAAGCAGCGTGGTAATTCCCGGCACTATATTGTGCCATACCGAGCGTATTTACCTGAAGGGCATGTTCAGATGCTTCGGCCGCTTTCCGTCTTTCTTCATCTGCCGCACCTCGTTTGTCTGCGGCTAATTCTGCAGGAGTGGGTTGTCGTTCGCTCGTTATTGCTTGTTGTTTTCTGTCTAACGTGGGATTTCGTCGGGCCTGCTCAAATACATCAACCTTAAACGTTTTTGATATGGGATCGAAGGTTATTGGGGTTTGAGAGGCTGCTTCGCAGATATTTGCCAATACAAAACCAGCTAAAAGGATTAGACGGGAAAGCAAGTTGAAGAAATGCATAAACAACAAGTATTTTGATAAATCCTGATCGTTTCGTAGTTAAGTTCCGAACCGAAGTACAACAAAATTACTACTGATGATTATTATAATATCAAGCCCCACTATTGGCAATACCAATTTTGGGCGAACCTACAAAAAGTGCTTACGAAATCCTAAAGGCGAACTGCCGCCAAATAGAGTAGGGGCTACAACATGAAAACGGCCACTGCAGCTAAAGCCAAAAACATCAGCAATTTTAAGTGTGCCTGTGTCTAACCGGAAACGCTGGCCGAAAAGGCAGAAAGCCAACTTGTCTAAACGCAAACGCACTGTAATAATGAAAACGCTAACGAACCTTGCTGCGAAATGCTGAAGCCTGTCAAAAGACGTGAGCAATACAGTGACAAATTAGAATGAACTATTGTGTTAGGAAAGGAAACCGCACCGAAAGCGAAACCAGCTTTGTCTCGTCCTGTCTCGTCCTGAAATCAGTTGACTCTTTTTTGTTGTTATCCACAGTGGGATAA
>CALMYJ010000019.1 GCA_937873715.1 uncultured Chitinophagaceae bacterium | reverse complement strand
GCGGTGGCGCCAACCTATAGCTGGCTTTTTGTAGGCCGCATCATTGCCGGTATGGCCGGTGCAAGTATAATTACCGGCTTTGCTTATATAGCCGATATCAGCGTGGCCGAAAACCGGGCCAAGAACTTTGGTATGGTTGGCGCTGCTTTTGGTTTGGGTTTTATTATTGGGCCGGTAATTGGCGGCCTGCTCGGAAAGTTTGGCCCACGTATTCCTTTTTATGCAGCAGCAGTACTGGCGCTGCTCAACTGTTTGTATGGTTATTTTATTCTGCCCGAATCATTGCCAAAGGAACACCGTCGCCCATTTAGCTGGAAGCGATCCAATCCGCTCGGTGCCCTGCTTAACCTGCGTAAGTACCCTGCACTGGGCTGGCTGATTGCGGCTATCGCTTTGGTACATATCGCCTCACATGCCGTACAAAGCAACTGGAATTATTTTACCATGCACCGCTTTGGCTGGGATGAAGGTATGGTGGGCATTTCGCTGGGTGTGGTGGGGGTGCTGGTAGCAATAGTACAGGGGGTATTGCCACGGGTGGTAAACAAGCGTATTGGTAATGTAAAAAGCATCTACACGGGACTGTTATTGTACACCATAGGAATGTTTTTATTTGGTATAGCCAGCCAGGGCTGGATGATGTTTGTGTTTTTGGTGCCTTATTGCTGCGGCGGTATTGCACAGCCCTCCCTGCAGGCGGTAATGGCAGGGCAGGTGCCACCCAATGCACAGGGCGAATTACAGGGTGCTGTGGCAGGGCTGCAAAGTGTGGCGGCCATTATTGGCCCGTTGCTGATGAACAATTTATTTTTCTATTTTACACATAGCGAAGCACCACTGTATTTGCCGGGGGCGCCTTTTTTGGTAGGTGCTGTACTATTGGCGGTAGCTTTTGTACTGGCTTACCGTACCCTGCAGGTAAAAAAACGAATCAGTTAATTTTAAATAGCAAGCATAAGCATGGATAACGCATTGCAGCAATACAGCCATATTTTTTTTATCGGCATAGCCGGTACCGGTATGAGTGCCATTGCACAATACCTTGCCGGTACAGGCAAAAAGGTAAGCGGCAGCGACAGGTATTTTGCACCCGGGGTGTTTAACGATACACAGGCTAAACTGGAGGCCGAAGGTATTGGCTGTTTTGTGCAGGATGGCTCAGGTATTAATGAAACTACAGATTTGGTTGTAGTTTCTACAGCAGTGGAGGATACCGTATTTGAAGTGCAAAAAGCAAAGCAACTGGGTATCCCCATCATGAAGCGCTCTGCATTACTGGCGCTGATTGCTGCCAGTAAAAAAACGATAGCCGTTGGCGGTACCTCGGGCAAAAGCACCACCAGTGCCATGCTGTTTCAAATACTGGAACATGCCGGTATGCAGCCGAGCATCATTAGCGGGGCAGGGCTTGTAAGCATCATCCGGGATGGAAAAATAGGTAATGCCAAAGTAGGTGCAGGGGAGTGGCTGGTAATAGAAGCCGATGAAAGCGACGGCTCTATTGTACAATACAAACCGGCAGTGGGTTTGCTGCTCAATATTGATAAAGACCACCAGGAGATTGAAGAACTGGTTAGCATTTTTACCACATTCAAAAACAATACTCAGGAGCTTTTTGTGGTCAACAGGGCCAACCGGCTGTCGGCTAATTTATCGGCAGGCATCGCACAGGATTTTTCCATTGATGAAAATATTGAAGCTGGATATGTGGCCACAAATTTTACCCAGCAGGGTTTGTCTATTTCCTTTAAAGTACAGGAGGTAAGCTTTACGATGCAGGTATTAGGGCGGCATAATATGGAAAATGCACTGGCGGCGGCCTCTGTGGCCAGCCAGCTGGGGGTATCGCTTCAAACCTGTGCGGAAGCTTTAAAAACTTACGAGGGTATTTACCGCCGCCACCAGGTGCTGGGCCAAAAAAACGGCGTATGGCTGATAGATGATTATGCCCACAACCCGGCAAAATGTGCGGCTTCTATTGCAGCCTGCCAGCAACTGGCACCCAAAGTAGTGGCCTGGTTTCAGCCGCATGGTTACGGGCCCACCCGTTTTTTGCGGCATGATTTTGTACAGGAGATTGCCGCCGTGCTGCGGTCGCAGGATGAAATATGGATGAGCGAAATATTTTATGCCGGTGGCACTGCGGTAAAAGATATTTCGGCTGCAGATTTAATCAACGACATACAGGCGCTGGGTAAAAATGCCTTTTTCGTGGAACACAGGAATGATTTTGTAGAAGCCGCAAGAACACATTTTACCGACAACTGCGTATTGCTGCTCATGGGTGCCAGGGATCCGGGATTAGAGCAGTTTGCCAAAGCCGTGTGGGAAAAATTATAATGACCACTTTATTGATCAATATTAAGCTGCTTGTACAGGTAAGGGAGCACACTGCTTTACTTAAAGGCGAAGCTTTAGCCGAACTACCCTGTATAGAAGATGCATTTTTGTTGATTGAAGATGACTTGATAGCGGCTTATGGCCACATGTACGAGCTTGAATTAAAAGTGCCTTTTTTACCCAAAAATATTATAGATGTAACCGGGAAAATGATACTGCCCACATGGTGCGACAGCCATACCCATCTGGTATTTGCCGGCAGCAGGGAAGCAGAGTTTGTTGACAAAATAAAAGGACTCTCTTATGCTGATATTGCTGCCAAAGGCGGCGGAATATTAAATTCTGCCCGGCTTTTAAATGAGGCCACAGAAGACGAATTGTTTCATATGGCCTGGCAGCGCCTTACCGAAGCGACAAAGCTGGGCACCGGCGCCATTGAAATTAAAAGCGGCTACGGACTAACGGTGGAGGGTGAGCTAAAAATGCTGAGGGTGATTAAGCGGTTAAAACAACAATCCGGCCTTTTAATAAAATCCACTTTTTTGGGTGCCCATGCTTACCCTGCACAGTACCGGGATGATCATGCCGGGTATATTAACAGCATCATTGAGGATATGCTGCCGGTAATTGCTGCCGAAAAGCTGGCCGATTATATGGATGTCTTTTGCGAAACCGGCTTTTTTTCTCCGGAAGAAATGGAAATAATTTGTACTGCCGGGTTGCAATATGGATTAAAACCCAAGCTGCATGTTAACCAGTTGAACAGTATTGGTGGTTTGCAAAAAGCGATACAATTAAATGCACTCACTGTCGATCATCTTGAAACGATGACGGCCGAAGATATACAGGCACTGGCAGCTTCTGGCACTATCGGCACATTATTACCCACTGCCGCTTTTTTTCTGCGTATGCCTTACCAGCCGGCCCGGCAAATGATAGATGCCGGCTGTGCCCTTGCGCTGGCCAGCGATTGCAACCCGGGCTCTTCTCCCTCTTTCAACATGAATTTTGTAGTGGCATTAAGCTGCATACAAATGAAACTGCTGCCCGAAGAAGCCATCAATGCAGCTACCCTCAATGGCGCTTTTGCCATGGAAATAGAGCAGGAGGCAGGCAGCATTACGATAGGTAAAAAAGCCAACTGTATCCTTACCAAACCGGTTCCTTCGCTGGCATACCTGCCTTATGCTTTTGGTACCAACCTTATCGATAAAGTGATGCTTAACGGTACATTCATTTAATTTTTTTACAAGCCTGCTTTCCAAACTTCAGGTTATTTTTTTTCGTATTTCTTAAAAAAGATTGCATAGCATGCCTGCAGTTACATTCAAGTGGCAGGACAGTATGAATAGCGCTGCGGCATACTAAAACGGGCATTGCATCGTTTCAAAATAAACGGTTGCAGTAATCTTAAATCATTTTTTATGAAAAACGGTATTGCACAACAGGAGGTTTTATTAGTAACAGGTACCGGCTTTGCCGCAAGGCAATATTGTGAAAGAGGCGGTGTGGCCAGCCCTTCGAACCTGTCGATATACGAACGTCTTAAAGATGCCTGCTGGAATGGTATGCTAAAAGAAATGCTGCCCGAAGCTTTTATCCTGAACGATCCGGAGGCTAAACTGTATTTATGGCAAATGAGGGAGGCCATGCATTTTTTTGCTTTAGAAATGGGAGAGCAGCCTTCGCAAGTTGACCACTATTTTTCTATCGATCCTTATAGTTTTCTTGAGGTGGAGCGGCATAACTAACGCCGTTGTATCCATCGGGTTTGTACACTATTCCGTCTTTTAAACTAATTGGGCCCGCCATTCGGCGGGCCCAATTAGTTTAATTTCAAATTATTACTGCTTTACAATTTTTTCAATCACCGTTTTATTGTGGTATATCGGTTTAACCGCATATACACAATTTCCCAGCAACGTCTCTTATTCCCTGCCCAGTGCGCTGGCAAGGACGTTGCGCCTATAACACATACAGCCGCTATTTTTTTAAAATCAGTTTCTGGCATTGTCATAAAACTTTTGCAGGCATTGACTTAAAGGGAACAGGATTTCCAAAAAGCGCAACGTCCTTTGTCCACGCTCATGGCTATGCAAAGAGACGTTGCTGGGAAGTCTTTTTTAAAATCAGTTTCTGGCATTGTCATAAAACTTTTGCAGGCAATGTGTTAAAGGTAAGAGGATTTCCAAAAAGCGCAACGTCCTTTGTCCACGCTCATGGCTATGCAAAGAGACGTTGCTGGGAATTAATTAGTTTAATTTCAAATTTTTACTGCTTCACAATTTTTTCCACCACAGTTTTATCCCGGTATACTATTTTTAGCACATATACTCCTGCCGGTACTTTTTGCAGGTCGATATTTATACGTCTTTCCGCATTACCGTTATACGTTTTTTGCCATACCAATTGCCCGGCGGCAGTAAAAGCCTGTATACTTTGCAGGCTCACCGGTGGGTCTACATTATAGTGGTGCAGTAAAAAGCTGCCGTTAGATGGGTTAGGATAAATCAAATAGCCTTCATCTTTAAGGCGCTGCGGCAGTGTGATTGAGGCAATATTTATATTATCCAGCCACAGGTTGTTTTGCCTGTTGCCTTTCATTACAAAATATACCTGGAAGTCTGCAGCACCAATAGCCGGGCTAAGAAAAACCCTTTCATGCCGCCATTCCGATTGCAACGTGGGGGTAAATACATCGGTATTGGAATAGCTGGGGTCGTTGATGGTTTGTAACTGGTAGCCCCATTTTTTCCACACACTGTTAAACGTTAGTCCGCAGTCGTTGGTGGTTAACACTTCAAGTGTATCCAGTGGCAGCACGGTAGAGCCGGGATAGGTAGGCCCTTGCCGGTAAGCATAATCAAAATCAACAAATACTGAATCGAAAAAAGCACTGTTGGTGGCGATAGGAGAAACAAGATAATCTACCGCACCATTAAAATTGGCGGTATTGGGATTGTTCATTTTCATGGCAGCAAGTCCCGAACGGGCAGCGCCGGTAGAACGTTCGAAGGTGGTGCCGCCATTCACATTTTGCACCCCCCATCTTGTGCCGGGAAAACCAGCATCTTCAAAGCCCTCACTGATGGGCATGCTTTCTTCAGGATATACCGTAAACACTTTGCGTATGGTGTCGTTTTGTGGCGCCTGGTCGGCAGTGCCATTGGGATTGGTTACATATACAGTAATAATATGGGTACCAATAGTGGTGCTCAACTGTCCAAGACTTATTATCGCCGAATCGCATTTTGCCAGGGAACCCGTCCAGTTAATAGTGCTCAAAGGGCCATTATCAATATTATAGTTTACTGTAAGTGATTTTAGCGTATCTAAGCCGCTGTTGCCCAAAACCACTTCTGGTGTTATTGCAGTGGTGCGGCAAATGGCGGCCAGCGGCTGTGTGATAGATTTTAAGGCAGCGTTGGTGTTTACCGACTGGTAACCCTTTATATCAATACTGTCTATAAATAAATTATTACCCCAGTCGTTGATACATTCAAATGCCAGCACAAGGCTGCTGATATTGCGTTCGCAAAAGTTTTTGAATACCAGTTTTTCGGTACGCCACTGGCGTGGACTGAAGGGTATAAAGCTCGAATCGGTAGGCGGTGTAACCGTAACCAGCGAAGGGCCACCCTTTGCATATTCCGATACCTGCCAGGTAATACCACAGTCGGTAGAGTATAATACCCTTAATGAGTCGTTGGGCGGAAAAGGTACGCCTGGCCCATCATATTGCCGGTAGGCCACATTAAAAGCCAGCGTAACCGAATCCAGTATGGTGGCATCAATTTTTGGGAGCTGGTAAATATCCCTTTGGCCTACATTTCCATCCGCATCAGGCTCGTAAGCATACAGGTTCATCGCCATGCTATTACTGCCGGGATTACCCACACCATTTACCCTTATCCAGGTAATGGCATCATCGGGGTTAATAATCCGGGTGCCGTTGTTGGGCGGAAAAACCGGTGCTTCAAAACTTTCGCTATAGGGTAATGCCAGTGCAGGCGATACGGTAAAGCTGATGGTGAGTGTATCGTTGGCCGCATTGCCATCCACACTGTTGTTAGGATTAGATACCGTAAACCTCAGGTTATTGATGCCTGTTACTGTTTGCTGTGCCGGCAATACCAGCACCCTCGTCATACCTGTTGGGATATGTACGGCATAAGTATTCGATACCGGATTAATGCCGTTGATAGTGGTGGTTACGGTTACCGATGTTAATGTATTGATGCCCTGGTTTACAATTCGGATTTGTGGGGTAAAATTACCCGGGCAGGTAAGGTCGGGATATTGTAATGGGGTACAGGTGGCACTGTCAAAATCATAACCGCCGGGATTAACAACAGAGTGAATGCCTGCATCAAGTGCAGCGGTATTGGCGGGCAACTGGGCACCAGTGCTGGTAAGATAGCCCGATCGGCAATTTTCCAAAATCCATTCCATACGGGCTACCGAGCCTTTGCTAAACATAGAGTAACAGGCATCATAGGTGTAATCCATATAGCTTTGAAACATACGCTGGTTGGGCGGATTACAACCATTAAGTGTACCCGAAGATGGGCAACCACCGCTGGCATCGGCCTGTGGTGGGGTATCATCTGCCGAGGATAGCAGGCTAAAGGGCAGCGAGCAGTTGTTGGAAGTAAGCTGGGCAAAATCATTGCTGCCACAACCATTATCAAATGGGTGGTACAGGCCAAAGTTGTGGCCTACTTCATGTACGCCGGTACGACCCAGGTTATACTCTGGGTATCCAAAGCACCCGCCTGCAAAAGAGCGGTAATCGATACATACACCATCTGCATTATTAGCACCCGCCGGGCCGCCGGGGCCAATGGCCGGAGCAATACCCAGCACACCTGCCGAAGTGCCGTCGGCTACATAAATATTATAGTAACGGGATACATCCCAACCCGTAGAGCCACCGGTAGGCGTGGCCGAATTTTTTACCGGCTGGTTGGTGGTAAAAGCAATTTGTGTGGTGCCCGGTACCCGTAAGATGCCGGTGGTAAAATTGCCGGCAATATCC
This sequence comes from uncultured Chitinophagaceae bacterium, assembly GCA_937873715.1. GTDB lineage: Bacteria > Bacteroidota > Bacteroidia > Chitinophagales > Chitinophagaceae > Ferruginibacter. Next base: position 64,561 of record CALMYJ010000019.1, on the reverse strand, counting down.
CGGCGGGCTAATGCAAAACGCAACTGGGAGTGCCCCCTTACCGGGTAAAAACTTACGGCATTGGTACTATCCGGATTTAAGCCAGAAAAATCGAGGTTCAGCCTGCTGATGAAATTATTGATCATGGCATCGGTAATCATCCAGGGGTTGGGCAATACAATATGCACCACTACTGGTATGGTAACGGGGCCGGGCAGGGTGAGTACATTGCCGGGCTTTTGTGCCGTTTGCGGCCGGTTGAGCAAATAGTTGTCGTAATCTGCCTTATTCTTTTCTATCTGTGCTTTGAGCGCCGGGTTGTTGTTAATATCGTTCCAAAGGGCTTCCATAGTGCCGCAACGCTTGGGTACAGGCGGTGGTTGGTAAGCTTTTTTTTGCGCAATGGCAAACTGGCACAGTGCCAGCATAGAAAGTAGGATACATGTTTTTTTCAAAAAACTACTACGGTGTTCTTGCAAAAAAGGGATAAGCCCTATTGTACGCATAATTAAAAAGTCTTGGTTGTTTTGGTAAATCTTTTGTTGGCAGCTTGTACCGGTTGTAAGTACCTGTTTGGGCTGTATTTATTTACAATGCAATAAAACTGAACAAAAGCAATTTTTCAAATTTAGCCTCTTTTACCTGTACAGGCAAAAGTTGTTTAGTGCCAAACAATTCTTTATCCGGCCTGTTATCCACTCATATAATTTTCGCCCTCATTAACATTATTTAAACATTCAAAATTGTCTGTGGTTATCGCCGGCAGTTATTTTTGCCTCCATTTTATTTAAAGTATAGTATTAACTGTTTACATGAAAATTCTTCTAACCCTTTTGTTGCTCATTGGCGCAAACAGTTGTAGCCGGGCACAGCAATTTACTATCAACGGCAGCGTAAGAGATGGCGAAAGCGGCGAAACCCTCATTGGCGCCAACGTTATTTTAACCGGGCAGCGTGGCACCGGCGCTATTACCAATGCCTATGGCTTTTATTCCGTAAGCGCTGCCGCAGGCAACTACAGTATGATTGTAAGTTTTGCCGGTTATGCCCCCGATACCATTGCGGTTAACCTTAACCGTAACCTGGAAATTGCCGTAAAACTGTACAAGTTCAAAACTCAAATGGATGAAGTCATCGTTTCGTCCCGGAAAAAAAATCCTAACATAGCCCGTGCCGTAATGGGGGTGCAAAAAATATCGATTGATGAAATAAAAAACGTACCGGTATTGTTTGGCGAAAAAGATATTTTGAAAACGATACAATTGCTGCCGGGTATCAAATCGGCAGGGGAGGGCAATAGCGGTTTTTATGTACGGGGCGGCAGTGCCGATCAAAACTTAGTGTTACTGGATGAAGCGGTGGTATATAATGCCTCTCACCTTTTAGGTTTTTTCTCTACGTTTAATTCAGATGCGATAAAAGATGTTACCGTATTCAAAGGCGGTATGCCGGCAGAGTATGGCGGCCGCTTATCTTCTGTAATTGATGTGAAGATGAATGATGGTAACAATAAAGATTTTCATGTGGGCGGCGGTATCGGGCTTATTGCTTCAAGGCTGAATGTGGAAGGGCCGATTGTGAAAGAAAAAGGCTCGTTTATTGTGAGTGCCAGGCGTACCTATGCTGATGTGTTTTTAAAATTATCCTCCGACTCGGCACTTAATAATAACACCCTCTACTTTTACGATATCAATGCCAAAGCCAATTACAAACTCAACGATAACAACCGCATTTATCTTTCGGCCTATACCGGCCGGGATAATTTTGGGTTCGGTTCCACTTTTGGCATCGATTATGGCAACCTAACCAGCACCCTGCGCTGGAACCATATTTTTAACCGCCGCCTTTTTTCCAACACTTCATTAATTTATTCCGATTACAGTTACCGCATTAAAATACAGGCAGGCAACAATGATTTGCTCATTACTTCAAAAATTAAAGACATCAACCTGAAGCAGGATTTGCAGTATTTTATCAATGCCACCAGCAGGCTCAATTTTGGGGTAAATGTAATCCGCCACAATATTGTGCCGGGCAATGTTGACGTATCGGAAAGCTCCAGCTTCAACGATTTGGAACTGCAAAAAAAATACAGCCTCGAAAATGCCGCCTATGTATCGCATGAGTGGAGCGCCAGTCGCAGCCTTAATATTACCTACGGCCTGCGCCTCTCAATGTTCAATGCTTTTGGGCCGGGTACATTTTATACCTACAACGATGATGGCGATATTACCGATAGCGTGGTAAAACGATCTGGCGAAATTTTAAAAACCTACAAATACATAGAGCCACGCTTTGCTGCAAGCTGGTTGCTGTCGCCCAACGAATCGTTTAAATTTTCGTATACCCGTAATGTGCAGAACTTGCATTTATTATCCAACAGCACCGGCGCCAGCCCTACCGACTTGTGGATAGGCAGCAGCAACAATGTAAAGCCCCGTATTGCCGACCAGATTTCTGTGGGCTACTTCCGCAATTTTAAAAACAACCTCTACGAATTTTCGGCCGAAGCCTATTATAAGCAACTGCAAAACGAAATTGATTATAAAAACGGCGCCGACCTCAGGGCCAATGAAAATATTGAATCACTGCTGCTGTTTGGTAAAGGCCGGGCCTATGGTATTGAACTGTTTGCCAAAAAAAGATATGGCCGCCTGAATGGCTGGGTGGGTTATACTTTATCAAAAACCGAACGGCAGTTTACCGGTATTAACAACGGCAACTGGTACAATGCCCTGCAGGACAGAACTCATGAACTGAGTGTGGTAGGTATTTACCAGGCTACCAAAAAATGGAGTTTCTCCGCCACATTTGTGTACTACACCGGCAATGCCGTTACCTTCCCCAGCGGTAAATACAATGTAAATGGCGAAACAGTGTTCCTGTACACCGGCCGCAACGAATACCGTATGCCTGCTTACCACCGGCTGGATATTGCCGCTACCTTACAAGGTAAAAAAACAGCGAAGTACGAAAGCAATTGGTCGTTCTCTATTTATAATGCTTACAACAGGGCTAATGCATTTGCCATCAACTTCAGGGACGATCCTAATGATGCCACAAAAACGCAGGCGGTGCAAACCACCTTGTTTAAAATAGTGCCCGCCGTTACCTACAACTTTAAATTTTAACCGATGAAAATAAAAAGCATATATATACTCATTGCTGCTGCTGTAGTGTTGTACAGTTGCGAAAAAGTAGTGCAGGTAGATTTGAATAAAGCAACACCGCAAATGGTGATACAGGGTAATATTACCAACGAGGCCGGGCCATACACCGTATCCATTACCCAGTCGGTACCCTTTGATAACGATAATGTGTATCCGCCGGTAAACGGTGCCCTTGTTGAAATTACCGATATTACCGCAGACACCACCGATGTACTTACACAAACAGCACCGGGCCTGTACAGCACCAGTACTATTGCCGGTATAGAAGGCCACAGCTACGCCCTTAAAGTACAGGCGCTGGGTAAAGAATACACCGCCACTACAGTGATGCCGGCCGTAGTGCCTTTCGATTCACTTACGTTTTATACCAACTCTTTTTTTGGCATCACCCTTACCAACCCGGTACCCAATTACCAGGATCCTGCCGGTGTGCCCAACTATTATTTGTTTCGCCAGTATATCAACGATAAAGCACAGCGGGGCCTGTTTGTGTTTGAAGACCGCCTGTCGGATGGCCGCTATATCGCCACACAATTATTTAATGACAGCAGCTATATTCAGCCCGGCGATACGGTGGAGGTGGAAATGTGGTGCATCGAAAAAAATATTTTCAACTACTTCAATCAAATCATCGAATCGCAGGGCAGGGGCAACACCGGGCCTGTGGCAGCACCCACCAATCCCGTAAGTAATATCAGCGGCAGCGCTTTTGGTTATTTTAGTGCTCACCCGGTACAGCGCCGCAAGTCGGTTTTTAAATAACTTGTTAACGGTGGTGCCTGTAGCGTTTTTTTGCATAGCATTGTGCTGATATGCGTTTCAACAGGCTCAATACAATCATAGCTTTAGGCGTGGTGGCCATTGCCGGCATACTGGTGGTGCAATTGTTTTTATTAAAACAGGCCGTAAACCAGGAAGAAAAAAAGTTTCGCCAAAAAGCGAACGTTGCATTGATGGAAGTGGTGAAAAAAATTTACGGCCAGCAGCAACTGCCACAACTTAACCCGGTAAAAGAAGTATCAGAAGATTATTATATCGTAAACGTAAACCATGAGTTTAATGCTTCGGTGCTGGAGTATTATTTAAAAACAGAGTTTACCAAGCTGGCCCTGCACACCGATTTTGAATACGCCATGTACAACTGTATATCAGATAGCATGGTGTATGGCAATTATGTATCGTTTAGCGGCGATGAAGATAAAGTGTCCACCATGCAGTACTTTCCGCCCGAAAAAGATATGGTGTATTATTTTGCTGTACACTTTCCCGAAAAAAAGATCTCTATCTACACCTCACTCTGGCTTTGGATTGTATTTTCTGTCGTGATGTTTTTTGTGCTGATTATTTATTCCTGGTCGGCATTTACTTTACTGCAGCAAAAAAAATATTCCGAATTGCAGAAAGACTTTATCAATAATATGACGCATGAGTTTAAAACACCCCTGTCGTCGATACTGCTTTCCGCAAATTTTTTATCCAAACAACAGGCTATTACTACAGATGAAAAAATGAGCCGCTATACCGGGTTGATTATCCAGCAGGCCAACCGGCTGAACCATCATGTGGAAAAAGTGCTGGGCCTGGCCAAAACGGAAGGGGATTTATTTAAAATGAACCTGGTGCAGGTACACGTACCCGATAGTATCAGGGCCGAGGCGGATATTATACAAATCAAACATCCCGAAACGGTTATTGAAATTGTACCGCACTGGCAGCAGCCAACCCTGCAGGCCGATGCTTTTCATTTTTCCAATATGGTGCACAACCTGCTGGATAATGCCGTGAAGTATGCAAAAGATACGCCGCATATTCGTGTGCTGTTGCAGGAGCAGCCGGGCAGTAAGCAAATTGTTTTTGCCGATAAGGGTATTGGCATACCCTCAAAACATACTAGTCATATTTTTGAGCGTTTTTACCGCATACCCGGCAGGCAGCAAAACGAACGTACCGGCTTTGGCCTGGGGCTGTTTTATGTAAAAAAAATATGCACCGCACATGGCTGGAAGGTGAGGGCCGAAAGCGAAGAAGGTAAAGGAACATCTATCATAATTACAATACCAACCTAACCATGGAACCCTGTACCATACTGTATGTAGAGGATGATGATACCCTGGCTTTTTTAACCAAAGACAACCTGGAGGCTGCTGGCTGTACTGTGCTGCATTACCGCAAAGGGGAGGAGGCCGTAAAAGCTTTTGGAAAAAACAAAACCGACCTCTGCATTTTTGATATCATGCTGCCGGGCATGGATGGCTTTGAACTGGCAACGGCTATCCGTAAATTAAATAAAGAAGTACCCATCCTTTTTTTATCGGCCAAAACACTGCCCGAAGACCGCATCAAAGGTTTTAAAAGCGGTGCCGATGATTATATCGTAAAACCCTTTAGTATAGAGGAACTGCTGCTGAAAATTGAAGTGTTTTTACAAAGGCGGCAAAAGAAAATGCCGGTAACAAAAATTTTTAAAGCCGGTAGCCTGGAGTTTGACCCGGTAAACTTTACCATACAACTGCCCGGCGAAAAAGTAGTACTTACCCAACGGGAAGCGGCACTGCTGCAACTGTTTTTCGAAAACGCCGGTAAAGTGCTTACCCGGGAGCAGATACTCACCGGTGTATGGGGGGTGAATGATTATTTTTTGGGAAGAAGCATGGATGTATTTGTATCCCGCCTGCGAAAGATTGTGGCCAAAGAACCGGCCATCCGCATCGAAACCCTGCATGGTATTGGGTTTAAATGCAGTGTGGCAGAAAGTTGAGGTGTTTGGTAAAATAGCAGGCTGCACAAAAAACAGGGCAGCACAGCCCAAAACTTCCACTGCGCCACCCTGTCATCAATGCCATCGCTATACTCTATTCTCCTGGTAATTCACCATCCAGTTAATACCAAACTTATCCCTAAAGCTGCCAAAATAAGCGCCCCAAAACATATCCTGTAACGGCATTTCAATTGTGCCACCTTCGGATAAAGCTGTAAATAAACGGTCGGCCTCGGCCCTCGATTCAGGTTCGATATTGATGTGCATATTGTTGCCCTGAGTAACGGTAAAACCCATTTCTTTTGGAGCATCGGTGCCCATTAGTATATGCCCTCCCGTTATAGGCAGCTCCACATGCAGCACCATATTTTTTACGGCATCGGCCACAGGGGGCATATCCGGCTGCTGCGGTATTTCGCCAAAGCGGTGTATGCCATTGATAAAATCGGTTTTAAATACCGATTGGTAAAAATTAAAAGCCGCTTCGGTATTGCCCGGGCAATTGATATAAGTGGATACCCTAACCTTGTTGGCAGGTTTATTTTTCTGGCGCAGGTAAAACTGTGCGGCAATATACTGGTCAAGGTTTTCGAGCCCGGCAGTAAAGCCTTCTTTAAAGCCCATGCTGATGATGGCTTCAAGGTCTTGCAACGAATCAAACTGCAGCACCATATTCACCAGCGTGCCGGCTTCGGTAGCGGTAAAATTATTGGCCCATTTTACCCTGGGCTTGGTAGCGTTAATTACGGCTTCCTCGTTACAAAAAGCATCAATGCCTGCAAAAAATTGCTGCGGTACAATTTTTTCATACTCAAACAGGCACCAGTGTATATCCCCATCGGGGCCAAGCATGTGGTACAGCCATTGGCCGCCTTCGGCAAAATGCATGTTTTTGGTAATGCAGCGGTAGGGCCGGGGTGCCCACCATTGGTCTAATATATCGGCTTCCGTCCATGCCGCCCACACCAGGTCGTTGGGGGCATTAAACAAGCGCTCTACGGTAATACGGTTGTTGGCTTTGTCGGCTGTAAAGTTGAAAAGAATGGCTTTGTTCATTTTTTATTTGATTTAAGTTGTTGTAATACGGCATCCAGTTGGCCAAAGCGCCGGGCCAGCAATTGCCTGAACTGCTCCAGCCATTTTTCTATCTCCAGCATTTTTTGTGCATTTAGGTGATAATGTATTTCCCTTCCCCTTTGTTCCTGCTGCACCAGTTCACATTCAGCCAGTACCTGCAGGTGTTTGGATACGGCCTGCCGGCTGCTGTTAAAATGCTCGGCCAGTGCATTGGGCGTCATGGCGCTTACGGTAAGCAGCAGTATAATGGCCCGCCGGGTGGGGTCGGCAATGGCCTGAAAAACATCTCTTCTTGTTTCCATAAACTTTTTATTTGTGCTACTATCTGGTTGCAAATATATATGCAACTATTTGATTGCTCAAAAATTTTTTTCTGAAAAAAAATTACCCCCACCGCCAACCTTTCTAACCCTTTGATTATCTTTCCGCAAATGGGTATCCATCCCGCCATCCCTTATTCTACTACTGTGGAAAACAAAAAGCCAACTATTTCAACCACACCGTAATTTTACTAACTTTAAGCAAAGCAGTAAACCGCCGATGAACCAGCTTCTTTTAATCACCCTTGCCGTGTTGCAGCTTGCTGTGTTCCTCATTTTAATGCTGGGTAAATTGTTCATCAGGAGTATCGATCCCAAGGGTAATATATATTCTATCGATAAATGGGATAAAGCCCTGATTGGCGCTGTAATCCTTTGCATTGGTGTTACCGCCTCGCTTTTTGTAGCACAAAGCAGTGCCGTGGGTACACCATCAGCCACAGCAGATACCCTGCAGGCTGCCGCACCGGTAATTCCTAAGCAGGTGCTGCGCCAGTATGGGTACGAACTGGATACCAGCTCGGCCTTTGCCCTTGCCCTCAGAGATTCCCTGCAGGTGAATACCCTTGTGGTAAAAGAGGCCCAGCCCGGCTTTGGGCTCAGCCAGCAAGACGGGATTCATATCGATTCCATCACCGCCAACCGCTTTTTTTTACAGTTAAAATTTTACAGCGAGCATGCCCCCGTAAAAGGGGTGATTGTACGTTCCATCCCTGCTTTGTTTATCGACGAAACCCTCCGGGTGCCGGCCGATGCCATCAGCAACTATTTTTACTTCCCGGTAGGTGAGGGGCTGCCGGCAGATAGTGCCCGTACCGTACACATCAATATACCCCACAGCAATAAAGGCATTATTTACTGCCTGCTTACCGGCGTGGTAACCGGGGCCAACGGCCAGCACAACTACAGCATTCGCAAAATTTACTGGCTCGATATCGAAACCCGCCAATATGGCCAGGCCGCCGATGCCCACTTTAAGCTTATCGATAATTTGTACCGAAGGCAGGGTTTTAACTAAGCCGGGGTATAAATGATATATAAACTTTAGCCGGTTTTCCACAATTTTGTATAACTAATCGGTTTTAAGTGGATAATTTCTGCATTTTTTGCAGCAGGACTGCTCATTACGGCAATATTTTTTGTAGATTCGCCACTGTATTCACAAAAAGATAATAATAAGCTAATGCAGCAACAGCACTAACTGCACCAAACTGTTTTAGTTTTACATCCGCTTATATTCCTGTTCCTGTAAAAACACACCTTTTCCTTAAGCTTCCCATAGAATAACATCAGCAAAACGATGCCCGCCAGTTTTATGGCTGGTTTACGGTTCTTTTTAGAATCGATAGCACTATAAATTAATAACCATACCCTTTAATTTATCGTACCACTGGTGCGATGCATGAAACAAAACACACAATATGAGGAACATCTACGCTAACCCATTCCTTTGTTTAAAAAAATTTGGCCCTGCCGCTGGCCGCTTTTTAGTTGTGGCACTTTTGGCGCTGGCTTTTACCGGCAAGGCTGTGGCACAAATATCCATTACCACACAGCCGCAAACCTATTCCCAGGATTTTAATAACTATGTGGGTAGTGCTGCAACTATACCTGCAGGGTGGACCTCAACATCAACAGTTTGGGTTGGTCAGAATAACGGTTCTAGTAATACAGGTGGTAATCATGGGCATGGTGTTGTAGGTTCAAATGAATATGCTTTGGGGGCACTAAGGTCGGGTGGTACTGGAAATATAACACTTACAGTTACTTTTCAAAACAATACAGGTTCTCCAATCACCTCACTCACATTTGCCTGGAATTATGAACAGTGGCGTTTTGCTAATGCCTCCGGGTTTGAATGTTCCGCCACAGGTGCATTAGCCGGCAACGTTACCATCAATAGCAAAGATTTTACCGGTACTGCCAGCGGTACAAATGGTACAGTTGCCATAACGCCTGTTACCTCGTTTACAATAACCGGCCTGAGTATTGCCAACGGTGCCACTTTTGGGATTTCCTTTCTTACTACGGATGATACCAACGCTGATAATGGCATTGCCATCGACGATTTTTCCATGACGGTTAATCTGCCCTGTACCAACCCGGCCATCACCAATATTACCCCTGCCACACAAAGTGTATGCTTAAATGGTACACCCACCAACCTGCAGGTAACGGCAACGGGTACCTCACCTACCTATCAGTGGTATTCCAATACGGTAAACAGCAACAGCGGCGGCACCGAAATTACCGGGGCCATCCTGAGTGCTTATACCCCACCTGTGGCTACAGCCGGTACAGTGTACTATTACGCTGTGGTATCGGGTTGCAGTCAAAATATCAGCTCGGCCGCAGTTGCCGTAACGGTTACCACACCGCCATCGGCCACCATCTCTTATCCCGGTACGCCATTTTGCAGCAACAGTGGTGTACACTCAGTTACCCGTACCGGCTCACCCGGGGGTACCTATTCGGCTCCGGCAGGCCTGAGCCTTAATACTGCCACCGGCGAAATTGATGCCGGCCTCAGCACCGCAGGCACTTATACCGTAACTTATACTATGGCGGCAGCCGGTGGCTGTGCCGCACAAACAGCCACCAGTTCTGTAACCATCACCGCCAACCCCGCTGCTACTATCTCGTATAGTGCAGCCTCTTATTGTACTACGGCTGGTGTGCAGGCTGTAACCCGTACGGGTACAGCCGGTGGTACGTATACCGCCACACCAGCCGGACTCACCATAAATGCCGGCACCGGGCAAATAACCCCGGCCACCAGCGCCACCGGCGATTATACCATTACCTATACCATGACGGCGCCAGGCAACGGTTGTACGGTAGATCAAACCACCACCACCACTGTATCTATTGCCAGTATTGCCACCAGCATATCGCCGGCAGCCGTACAGTATATTGCTGCCGAAAATGATGGTACCACCCTTACCGTATCCGAAGGGCAAACACCGGTAAGCCGCCAGTGGAAATATGGTACCACCCCCGGTGGGCCTTATCCCAATAATTTGGGTACAGATATTACCACCACACCCAATTTTGAAAATGTAGGCACCTATTACATTGTTTGCGAAACTACTTACCCGGCCGTGCCCTGTGGCGGCATTACCGTTACGTCCAACGAAGTGGAAGTGAATGTTAGCAACAATACCATTACTACAGATATACAGTCTTTTGGGCCTTTTTGTAACAATACCGCCAACCCTGTATCGGTAAGCTTCAGCTATTCGCCTGCCGGCAATTTTACCGCAGGCGTGGCCGTATTTACCGCCGAGCTTTCAGATGGTAATGGCAGCTTTGCCACACCAGTTGATATTGGTACAGTAATATCTGATGCCAGCGGCAGCCAGGTAATATCGGCCACCATACCGGCAGCGGTAACTGGCGGCTATGCCTTTAAAATAAGGGTGAGAAGCAATAATCCTAATACTACAGGTTCGGATAACGATGCTTCTTTTGCCATCGGTAATTTTCCGGCGGCCAGCATCAACTATCCCGGCTCGCCCTATTGTACTACGGCAGGTACACAAAGCGTAAATGTAACGGGTACTGGTGGCGGCAGTTTTTCTGCCCTGCCTGCCGGGCTTGCTTTGAACCCTGCTACTGGTGAGATAGAGCCGGGTACCAGTGCGCCGGGTACCTACACCGTTACTTATACCATTCCGGTAATGGGTAGCTGCCCTTCCTTTACCACCACCACTTCGGTAACCATTACCGGAGCACCGGCCGCAAATATTATTTACAATGGCTCACCCATGTGCAGCAATGGCGCCGTGGAACTTGTAACCCGTACCGGTACTGCCGGAGGTACATTTGCCTCCACCGCAGGCCTCAGCATCAATGCGGCAACTGGCGATATTACGCCAACCACCAGCACGGCGGGTACTTATGTGGTAAATTATACCATTGCAGCAGCAGGTGGCTGTGCCGCTTTTACAGCTTCTACGGCGGTAACCATTACGCTGGCACCAGCCGCCACCATCAACTATGCCGGCACGCCTTTTTGCGACAATGATTTTACCAATAAAACTGTAACCCGTACCGGCACCACCGGCGGTACTTACACCGCTTCGCCTGCCGGCTTAAGTATTGATGCCTCTACCGGTACACTGGCCATTTATGCCAGCACGGCTGGAACTTATACGGTTACCTACAGCATGAATGCAGTAGGTGGCTGTCCGGTACAAACGGCCACCACCACGGTTACCATTAACCCATCGCCGGTAGTGGCCGCCGTAGTGCCTGCGGCTTCATCCATTACAGCACCCACCACCACCACGGTAAGCAATGCCACCCCGGGTGGTACCTGGAGCAGTGGTAACGCCAGCATAGCCACTGTAAATGGTGCCGGGCTGGTAACGCCACATCCCAGCAATACTGGTGCTGTATTGATTAATTATACCGTAAACTCGGGAGGTTGTACCACGGTTTCGAGTGCGGCCATTAATGTGCTGAGTGCAAGCGGGGTGCCCATCTGGGAGAATCTTATTAATGGAACTAATCCGAGCCAGGCGGCTAACCCCTTTACCAGTGGAGATGTGGTAAACAGTAATGTAACGGTATCGGGCATAAGCTATAACGGGGTTACTGCCAACGCCGCTAACGACCGTTTTAATGCCAGCAACTGGCCTACCGCTGCTTCGGTAGATTTGAATAAGTATTTTTCTTTTACCATGACTTCCAATGCCGGGTATGCTATTGACTTTATCAATTTCTCCTATACGATGCAAAGGTCTGCAACCGGCCCACAAACCTTTGCTGTACGCTCCAGTGTTGATGGTTTTGCAACTAACATAGCTACTATTACTGAAACAGGAACTACAGAGGTTTTAAAAAATGTATCCCTTACTGCTGCAGCCTATCAAAATATAAGTTCACCCATCACTTACAGGATTTATGGCTATTCAGCTTCAGGTGGTGGCGGTACCTTCTCCATAAATAGTTTCATATTTACAGGTAACCTGCGTGTGCTTTGCCCTACACCGGTAGCCATCGAGTTTATAGCACAGCCCGTAACCACCGGCCAGGATGATATAATGTCGCCCGTACTGGTAAGGGCAAGGTGTGCAGATGGTATTACTGCGGCGGCCTACACCGGCCCTGTAGTGTTGAGTGTGCATACCGGCTGCGGCTACACCACACAAACGGTAAATGCGGTAAATGGTATTGCGGTATTCAGCAATATTGCGTTCAGGCGCAGTGCACAAACCAATGTACGCCTGCAGGCTTTTTCGCCGGGGCTGGGTACAGCATTAAGCGATCCTTTCGACATTACGGCACCGGTAGGCGTGGCGCCCACCACCGTAATTGCCAGCGAAAACTTTGAGGCGGCCAGCACCTGGGCCTACACCGCAGGTACACCTGTGGTAACGGGCAGCGGCGGCACAGCAGGCACCGATGTGGTAGCCATTAAAACTTTTGCCGGTAATAATGTACTGGCTAAATCCTACTCGGTGGATAATGTTTCCGGCGAAAGGGGCACACAAAATACCATTACGTTTGCCAACCAGGCCATTTCGCCTGCATACAGCCATGCTACGTTTAACATACAGGTAGGCTCTATGGGGCCAGGCGGTACCGGCAGTGGTACGGGCCACGATAATGGCGAGCAGATGTCGATAGAAATAAGTCTTGATGGCGGCACCCAGTGGAGCACTATGGTAACGTTTAATGGCAATGCCGATTATGTGTTTCCTGTTGCCAGCGCACCTGTGGTAGCGCTGGCCTATAATGCCAATGCGGTGTATAATAAACCCAGTTCACAAAGTGCCTTTAGTGTACAGTTGCCCAATGGTACCACCCAGTTCCGCTTCAGGATGGTGGGTAACAACAACCGCAGCACCGAAAACTGGGTACTGGATAATATTTCATTAGTAGGTACCTCTACACCCACAGCCGGTGTAATCAATCCTATGCCCACTGTTATCAGCAGTACGCTTACCAGTTGCCCCAGCACCAATACTACCGCCACTGTTGCCGTTACCAATACGGTAGGTGTGGTAAGCTATGTGTGGACGCCGGCTACTTTCATCAGCAATACCACCGTGTCTAACCCCGTGGTAAATCCACCGGCTAATGCCACGTACACGGCTACCATTACCGATGGCGATGGCTGTACCGCTACGGGCACTTTTGCCATTACCATGCCTTCGGGCAGCGCCGGCACCTGGACGGGCGCCAGCAATACCGACTGGTTCCAGTGTGTAAACTGGGGTGCCGGTATAGTGCCCAACGGCAGTACCGATGTTACCATACCTGCAGCAGCAACCAATGCGGCAGATATCGACCCCCTCTCTACCTTCTCGGCCCCTTACGGTGGCATCGTTAATGTAAGGGATATTACCATTGATGGCAAAGCCTTAACCACACAGTTGAATGCCGTAGTAAATGTTGGCGGCAACCTCAGCCTGCAAAATACCGGTGGCACCCTCAACATGACCGGCGGCGGCACTATAAACCTTACCGGTAGCTGGACGAAAACCGGTGGTGCTACTTTTACTTCAGGTACAGGTACCATTAATTACAACAGCAGCGCTGCACAAACCATTGCAGCCGAAAATTATTATAATCTTACATCATCCTCTGCAGGAGCCCGTACGCTGGCCGGTGCTGGCACCATTGGGGTATCCAACATATTTACACCCGGTAGCAACAGTTATACCATTACCGGCAGCACTATAGATTTTAATAAGTTGGGCTTAACCCAAACCATACCGGCCTTTACATTTTACAATGTTGGGTTTAAAAATGGTGGTACCAAAACACTAGACGGTGCTATTACTGTGTTCAAAACACTTACTGTTGGCGGTTCTACCGCCTTTGTGCTGGTATCGCATGATGTTACGCTTAAATCCAATGCCACAGCAACGGCTAATGTAGCCACAATTCCGGCTGGTGCCAGTATTAACCAGGCAGGCACAGGCCGCTTTATACTGGAAAGATATTTTGATGCCCTGCGGTCGTGGAGGCTGGTAACGGTGCCATTATTTACCTTACAAACCGTTAATGAAGCCTGGATGGAAGGTGCTTCACCTGCCGTAGCACCAGCCACTAACCCTAACCCGGTGCCGGGCTATGGTATACATGTATCAGGGCCTTCGCCTGCTACTAACGGTTTTGATCAAACGATTCTCAATAATTATTCTATCATGCGGTACAACAGCGGTGCATGGTCGGGTACGGGTGTTAACACGAGTACAACTATTACCAGCAGGCCCGGCTGGATGTTATTTGTACGGGGCGACAGGAGTTTCCCCATACTCACTTCCACACAGTATACCGCACCGCAACCGGCAACTATCAGGCATAAGGGTACCATTAATGTAGGTAACCGGCCCACATTCTTCCTGGCAACAGGGATGAACCTGATAGGCAACCCTTATCCTTCGGCCATTAATTTTAATAGTGTTACAAAATCTCCTGCTGCACCTGAAAATGATATTTTCCATGTGTGGGATCCGCGGCTGGGCAACCAGGGCCAGTGGATTACCCTTACCCGTAGCGGCTCGGGCTATATCGCCAGTGTACCACCGGCCAGCCCGATAGATTTAACCACCGGGCGGATAGAATCTGGCCAGGCATTTATGGTAGACCGGGCTAATATCAGCAGTATCGCCATACGTGAAACCGATAAATCCAACGAAAGCTCCCTGCTCTTCAGGCCACAGCCTGTTAAAACCGGTAATTTGCTGCAGGCATCGATGCTCATCAAAAATGATGATGGCAGCCTGCATCCTTACGATGGGGTGCTCCAGTTTTTTGGTAAAAACTATACGAACGAGGTGGAAGGTACAGATGCTCAAAAACCGGTAACCGTAGGAGAGGGCTTTGGTATAAAAACGCAGGATAAAATCCTTTCGGTAGAACGCCGCAATTTGCCGGTAGCCGGGGATACTATTTTTTACAATATTGCCAAAATGAGGGCCCGCAATTATGTGCTGCAGTTTGATGCAGATAATTTGAACTTTAGCAACCTGCTGCCCTACCTGGAAGACACTTACACCAATACTGTGATGCCCGTACAGTTACATGGCAAAACCACCTACGAATTTTCTGTAGTAAATATCCCTGGCGCTTATGCTCCGGGCAGGTTCAGGATTGTATTCCGCAAACAGGCTGAGTTTGTACTGGTTAAAGCCAATGCCTTGAATAATGCCGTAGCCGTGCAATGGAAACTGGCCGATGAAAATAATATAGCTACGTATACTATAGAAAGGGCAACCACCGGTGATGGTGCATTCAGCAGCGTGGGTACTGTAAAAGCACTCAATACTTACGGTGCAGATTACAGCTTTATGGATAGTGAGGTGCAGCCCGGGGTATATTATTACCGCATTAAAGCCACCACTGATAATGGTAAGGTTATATACAGCGATGCCGTAAAAGCAGGGCTTGCCAAAACAACCATGCCCATGCTGGTAACACCCAACCCGGTTAAAGGCGGTACAATCCGGGTATTGCTGCAACAATCTGCAGCCGGAAACTATACGGTAAAACTGTACAATAATTCCGGCCAGCCGCTGTACTCGGGTATCATCCGGCATGCAGGCGGCACAGCTTTACAGGGTATCACCCCAGGCGTACAACTTATCCCCGGCCTGTACAAGCTGGAGGTAACAGCACCAGATAAAACTGTAAATACTTTACAGGTAATGATAAGCGGGAATTAAAAGGGTTTTTCTTTGTTCATTCATCCGGCGTTGGTGTAAAATACCGGCGCCGGTTTTTGTTTTGTTATAAGCCATCTAAAAAAGCTTTGCTGATGCAGTAATAGCAGACGTTTTAATGCTATATTTTTTTTGGATTTTTCAAAATGCACCGCTACATTTGATGTTGAATTTGAACAAAATTCACTGAACCAACTCCTCTGATTGCTGCTTTTTCTTGTTTTTTAACATAAGTATTCTGATTCATGCAAACAGGCTTTGCATATTTTTTTAAATACTATTGTGTAAAAAATACACATTAAATAGCTGTATGAAGAAATTCTACATTTTACTTTGTTTAATTGCTGTAATCGTATTGCTGCTAATTGGTTTAAATGCTGCGGCACAGGTTACCGTTACGTACACCCAGCAAACGGCCAATTATTACGAAACCTTTACCAGTGGCACTGCCGGCAGGTTCAACCAGGGTGCATACCAGGTGGGGATGTATGCCAACTCATCGGCTACAAGGCAGGTGGTATTGTGGCGTAAATTCAGAACAGATGCTTCGGGTGTAAATACCAGCGACAGGCCCATGCAGGTGGGCGACAGGTTTATCGTTACCCTCTCCGCCACCAGGGCAAACGGCAGGATGGGTTTTGCCTTACTGGCCTCACCGGCTACAGGCTCTTACGCCAACAGGGAGAGCAACTATGCTATTTCTTTTAACCTGGATGGGCCGCAATACCTCGGTGCCAATAACTGGGGTAACTGGTATTTTAAGTATGCCGGGGGTGCCACAACAGCAGCAGCCTTTGGTGGCCAGCAAACCACCTACAAGGATTTTACCTTTACCCTTACCCTTACCGCAGCCAACCGCATGAACATAACCATGACGGACGGTATTACCACCAATAATTATTTTGATGTACAGTTAAATACTTCAAACCCTATTACCGATTATGCGGTATACCTGGAAGATGATAATGATGGTGGCGCAAACAGGAATATTTACTGGGGCTTGGGTGCTGTGGGCAGCCAGCACCGGCTTATCAATACAGGCGCCCTTCAGCTTGGTCAGAGTAACGCCACTTTTACCGTACCCACCCTGCAGCACAATGGCCTGGATGCAAACAGTGCTACGGCCAATACCCTCAATAATACACTTACCAAAGCCGGTACCGGCACACTCACCCTTACCGGAACCAATACTTACCATGGTAATACGATACTTACCGGTGGTACGCTTAGTACTGCATTGCTGGCAGATGGGGGAGTACCCTCCGGCATTGGCCAGTCATCAGCGGCAGCAACAAGTTTGCTATTGGGCAATAACACCACACTCACTTATACAGGCGGGGCTGCAGCTACCAACCGGTTATTTACGGTGAATGGCACTGCAGCAGGTCATGGTGCTTCATTAAATGCTTCCGGCACCGGGGCGCTGGAGTTTACCAATACTGGCAATATTGCTTACGGCAGCAACAACCAGACAAGAACGCTTACTTTAACCGGCACCAATACGGCAAACAATACTTTAGCCGCATTGATTGCTAATAATGGCACAGGTGCCGTAAGTGTAACAAAAACCGGAACCGGAAAATGGCTGCTTACCGGTACAAATACTTATACCGGTGTAACTACAGTTAACAATGGCACTTTAAGTGTAGCGGCGCTTACTAATGGTGGTGTGGCCGGGCCTTTAGGCCAGGCAACTACTGCAGCCACCAACCTTGTATTAGGTGGCGGTACACTGGAGTATACCGGTGCCACCACTTCTACCGACAGGGCATTTACACTTACCAATGCCACCACCAGCACCATTAGTGTTACCAACGCTGCTGCTGTGCTTAGCCTTAATGGCGCTTCGGCAACTACCACAGGTGCACTCACAAAAGCAGGTGCCGGTACGCTGGTGCTTGCCGCTAACAATCTTTTTAGTGGTGGGGTAAATGTAAATGCAGGGGTGTTGCTTGTGGATAATGCCGGTGCACTCAATACGGTAACACCCAATGCGGTAGCAATGGGTGGCGGTACACTTACTTTAAATGGCTATAGTATTACCATTGGCAGCTTATCGGGTACCTCCGGTATTATCAATAATGTGAGTGCTACACCTGCAACGCTTACTGTAAACAGTGCAGCATCTACTGCAACAGGTGCTGATATTGCCGACGGTACGGGCGGCGGAGCGTTGAGTATAGTAAAGCAGGGTACCGGCACACTTACCTTATCGGGTAACAACACGTATACCGGTACAACAGAAGTGCAGGCAGGTGTGCTGGGTATAGGTGCCGCAGGCGGGCTTTCGGCTGCCAGTAACTTTTTATTTAACGGGGGCAACCTGGAAGTTGGCGCAGTAGCCGATGCTGCAATCATGAATGGCGGCACCCTTAATTTCCAGGCTAATACTGTGGTAAACCTTGGTACCGGCAGCAATACCTTTAATATAACATTTGCAAACAGTGCTGCCGAGGTATGGAATGCTGCTGCCACCATTACCATCCGAAACTGGACACCATCGGCAGGTAAAAAGATTTTTATCAACGGAGCCGGGTTAACCCCTGCACAACTGGCCCAGATTAACTTTGAAAACTATGGTGTGGGTGCAAAATTTGTGGGTACCGAACTGCGGCCGGCACTATTATTCATCACCCTTTCTATGGGCAGCGGCAACTACAGTAATGCTGGTTCCTGGCTGCTTGGCGATGCGCCGGTATTTAATGATGGTACAGAATCTATTTACATACAGCCGGGTTTTACACTCACTATGGATGCAGCTACGCCAAAAGTGAATATGCTCAGGGCCGAAATTGGAGGCACCCTTGTGATGAATGCAGGCGATTCGATGGTTATTTTTCCAACCGGCGATTTTCGTATAAGCGGCAACGTGGTGATGACATCCACCAGCATCATTAATATGTCGGCGGGTATTAGCCTTATTGCATTAAGTGCAACAGCCAGCTTTTCGCCTGAGGGCTTCCTGAACTTTCTTGGCGCCTTTACCATAACGAGCAACAGCCCCAATGCGGTGCTGCTGCCCAATGTAAACCTGAGGGCTTCTGTAAATTTTGGGCAAAACAGCACCATACAGGCTGGCTCGGCACTTTATATGCTGGCCGGTGGTTTTGTAAGTACCAATGCACCGTATTATGCCAAAGGCTCGAGGTTGATATACGCTACCGGCGGTAACTATAACCGTAATATGGAATGGAGTGCTATAGCGGGCAGGGGATATCCTGATAGTGTGCTGATTACTTCCAATACTTCGGTGAGGGTACATTCCGGTGCAGCAGGGGTAAAAAAAATTGGCGGCTCACTTACCGTAAATGCAGGCAGTGAAATAACCATGCTTGCTACCGGCGATTCACTATCTATCACCGATAATGTAACCATCAACGGCACACTGATGCTGAGCACAACATCCGGTGGCGATATACGTATTGGTGGAAATTACACCGTAGGTACCACAGCTTTGATTTACAATAATGGCAGGGCCGTGTGGTTTATCAATTCAACCAAAGACCAGGTGGTTACAAAATTTGGTGGCGGCACGGTTAACTTTGCTTACCTCATTGTAGATAAGCCCGGCCGGGTGCTGAAGCTAAGTACCAATACCAATGCACAAATTATTTCTGCTGTAAATAATGATTTAGGACTAAGGGTGTTGCAATTGCTTAATGGCGACCTGGATATGAATGATGGTACATTTACTTTACAGGGCGACAACCAGAATTCGATGAATGTGCTGGTAGCCAATGGTACCCGTAAAATTTACACCAGTACCGGTACCGGCGAATTTAAAATTACCGGCAGTAACAGCCCCGGTATATCTAAATTCAACGTTATTGCACAGGCAGGTGGCAACCTGTTGTTTGATAATGACGTGGTGGTGAGTACCACTGTAGGCGTAAATTTTGGGGCAGGCGCCATTACCACAGTAAATGCCGTGCTACGTATCGATCAGTATGGCTATGTGATTACCAATTCGCCCAACTATGGTACAGCTTCTACACTGATTTATAACAATGGCGCTTCGGGCTACAACCGTAATATGGAGTGGAATACCAATACATTTGGCACACTCGGTACCGGGTACCCCAATCATGTAATTGTACAAAACAATACGCCGCTTAATCTTAATTCTGTTGCTTACCCGGCTGCATTTCCGCTGGGTTGTTCAGGAAAGTTGCGGATAGAAGCAGGCGCTGCTGTAATTACCGGTGCTATGGCGCATACGCTTAGTGTGGGCGACAGTCTCATCGTTGCAGGTGCATTAACCTTATCTACCAACAGTGGAGGCAATTTGTTTGTGGGAGGCTCCTGGCTGCGTACGGGTACTTTTGTGCAGAACGACCGTATGGTTACATTTGACAGCACAAATGCAGCATCTGTTAAAGCCACAGGTGGTCAAACTTTTAGCAGGCTCACCATCAATAAAAATACTGCAGCTTCAATAGTAACGGTTGATTCATCTGTTACCATTACCAATGAGTTGTTTTTACAGCGTGGTGCCGTTACACTGCACAGCAACATTACCCTTGTATCCAATGCCAGCCGCACGGCAAGGATTGGCGAAACGATCAATCCGGCCAATATTTCACTAGCCTACAGCACCGGAAAATTTGTGGTAGAGCGCTACCTCGATATTGCAGCCAATGCTGCGGCAAGGCGCTGGCGTATTTTAACTGCCCCGGTAAAAAATACTGGTGCGCCAACTATTAACGAAGCGTGGCAGGAGGGTCAGTCAAATACCGATCGCACCAATCCCTCCAACCCATATCCGGGCTATGGCACCAATATTACCCGTAGTACAACCGCTGCTAACGGTTACGATCAGGGTTCAACCAATAACCCATCCATATTCAGGTACAACGGGGTTACCAATGCCTGGGTGCCGCTTGATGCTACCAATACAGGTAAGATAACTGATTATGCCGGTTACATGATTTTTGTAAGAGGTGGAAGGGATATTGTGGTGGCTGGTACAGATGTGCCCGGCTCACCCACAACGCTTCGTGTAAAAGGACAAGTGAATGTTGGCGATGTAATTACGCCGCTGAATACATCAGGATTTCAGTTGCTTGCCAATCCTTACGCATCGGCTGTTAGTTTTAATAACGCTGATTTTAATGGTGTAAATCCTGCTAACACTGCCGGGAAAACATTTTACATCTGGGATCCAAAATCCGGGGGAAGTGCTAATGTGGGTGGCTGGATAACATGCACCAGCCTCGGCAACAGCAAATATATAGTAAGCGCTAACGGCAGCGGTTATCCTACAGATGGTTCGTTTGATGGTGTTTTAGAGTCAGGCATGGCGGTGATGGTACCGGCAGAAGGAGGTACTTTTACGTTTAAAGAATCCTGCAAGCTGTCTGCCAGCAGCAATACGGGCCTTGCCTCCAGGCCATTTGGAGGGGCACAACCGCAGGGTTTAAATGAGATTGAGTTTTTCAGTGCTGCCCTGTATTCGCTGAGGGGAGATTTGGTTCGGCTGCAGGAAGGTGTGGTGCATGTGGGCAACAGCCGCTTTAAAAATTCAGTGGATGAAAAGGATGCTCCCAAACTCAATACTTTTTACAATGCCGAAAAGATTGCCATAGCGAGGGAAAATAAAGAACTGGCAACCGAACTGCGCCAGCGGATCACCGACGGTGATACTATACCGTACAGGCTCACCAACCTGCGGGCCGGTATAGATTACCAACTGAAATTTGCCGGAACCCGTATCAACAGTAATCTAACCGCTATGCTCCAGGATAAATATACCAGGAGGAAAATAGTGATGAACGTAAACGACACATTTATATACGCATTTAGTGTAAATACCGATCCGGCATCAGCAGCACCCGACAGGTTCCAGGTAGTATTCAGGAATGCATTTTCGTTCACAGGCGTAGAGGTAAATCTTACAGGGGAGGGTGTTTGGTTACAATGGGCCACAGGCAACGAACGCCTGGTAGAAGGTTACACGGTACAAAGGGCTGAAAAAAATAGCAACAGTAATTACGAAGATGTAGCTTATATCGCCGCAACAAATAAAACCACAGCACCTGCAGCTTACCAATGGCTTGAAACAGGAGTGGCACCCGGGGTATATTATTATCGTATTAAAGCAAAAGTGCAGGAAAGCGGGGATGTATATACAACGCCTGTTAAAGTGGAAATAACAAAACAGCAGGGTATACAGGTGTATCCCAATCCTGTTACCGGCAACACTATTAATCTGCGTATGCAGGGTATGCCAACCGGGGTATATGTTATTCATCTTACTAATGCTGGCGGCGAAGAGGTTGGCAGCAGTGTTTTCCGTCATTTAAAAGAAAATAATAGTACACAGGTACACTTTAATGCTGTCATCTCTCCCGGGGTTTACCGGGCAGCAATAACAGGGCCCGGAAAAACCCGGCAAACCGCAACAATATTATTCCGGTAAAAGCCAGGTGGTTGTATTCAGACAGCCTGATAAGGACTTTTTTGACTGCTTTTTTCCTGAGATTTATTGCAGGTGTACAGCTAACTCCTTCATTCACTGTAAGTGCTGGGTTTTTGAGGTTACGGCTCTGCCTTGGCCTTTAATTTTTTGTACAATAATATGGGTTAGGCAGTCGTTCAAAGGGTTGGATTATTCACTGAGGCTGGTAGTTACACAGTATAACCTAAAGGTAAAATGCTGTAGAAAAGGAGGAAGTATAATGTCCAGTCCCTAAAAACAAACACACTCATGAAAAGGCCCTACTCCGGTATCCTCATGCTGCTGCAATTATTTGCAGTGCTGCATACCAGGGCGCAAGTTTGTCCTGCGCCAGGCACTTATGCCATTGGTCCAACAGGCTACTACAATTCCTTAACAGCAGCTATCAATAACTTAAGCACCTGTACTTTAACTGGCGCCTATGTACTGGAGTTTCAGCCAGCCTACCATGCATCAGTAGAAACCTTTCCGATTACGGTGCCGTTGTTTAATGGCAGCAGTAGTGTGCATACGGTTACCATCCGGCCACAAACCGGGGCAACAAATATTTTTCTTAGCTCTTCCAATACTACGGGTACTATTTTGTTTTCCGGCGCAGCACATGTAGTTTTTGATGGCAGACCTGGCGGTACCGGCAGTCCTTACCAGCTTACGATAGAAAATACGCATGTTGGGGCAGCTTATGCAGCAGGTTTTGTAAACGATGCGGTACTCAATACACTTCAGTACTGCAATCTTCGCAGCGCCAATAACAGCAGTAGCAGCGGTACCATTGTATTTGGAACGGCAGGTACGGGCCAGGGCAATGATGATAACAGCATCAGCCATTGCAATATTTATGATGCGGCCACCGGCACACCGGCCAATGCCATTTACCAGTTTGGCTCAGCCAGCCCCAACGATAACAGCAACAATGTAATTACCGGCAACAATATCTATAACTTTTACAGTGCCGCTAATGACATGAATGGCATTTTGCTGGCTAATAACGCCAGCGGATGGACGATATCGGGCAACAGTTTTTACCAAACTGCCACAAGAAACCTGGTAGGAGTTGGTAATATTTTTAGTGCGGTAAAAGCTGCCGCCACCAGTGTGAGCGGCATAGCGGTTTATGATAACTATATTGGCGGTACTGCAGCAGCAGCAGCAGGCACCGCTTTAACACTTACCGGCAGTGGCGGTATTATTGGTATAAGCCTTGCCGTTAGTACAGCCTCCACCACCGAAGTGCATGGAAACCTTGTCCGCAATATAGCGTTTACCAGCAGCAGTGCAGTACGCAATGCTTTAATTAAAGTGAATGCCGGTAAATGTAGTATTGGCACTATTGCCACACCTAACCATTTGGGCAGCCAGTTGGCCACAGGCAGTATAACGGTATCACTTTCAAATACAGGTGC
Organism: uncultured Chitinophagaceae bacterium; assembly: GCA_937873715.1. Taxonomy (GTDB): domain Bacteria; phylum Bacteroidota; class Bacteroidia; order Chitinophagales; family Chitinophagaceae; genus Ferruginibacter. Next base: position 40,719 of record CALMYJ010000019.1, on the reverse strand, counting down.
ATTTCCATCCAATCCTTTTTTTGAAGGTATTGCAGCAGGTGGCGGCGTATGCGATACTGTAAAAATTTGTGGCAATACAATCGGGGGCATCGCCGTGTCGGGCACCTCTACTACAGCATTTATAACGGGTATATCATTTACAGGGAGCAGTGGTGTTTTTAATGTGGAGCAAAATACTGTAGGCAGTACAACGGTTTCCAACAGCCTGTCTTCAGCTTTAAACTCTTACCTGCTGGGCATTTGGGGCTGGGCTTCCGTTCCATCCACAGTGCAGCGTATAGAACAGAATACGGTATCCAATTGTACCTCCAGCAGTACTGCCAGTACGAATCTTTACTTGTGTGGTATTTTAACCCAGGGCAGCTCGGTATACCATACATCCGGTAACCAGGTGTTTAAATTAACCACTGCCTCTACCAGCACTCAAAATTCGCTGATCGGCATTTATAATCATGCTTCAACTGGCACAGGGCAGCAAATTACCAACAACACAATTTATCAGCTCAGTAATGCGGCAGCTTCCAGTGCTTCTGGACTGGTGGGTATTTATTATACAGGGCCGGCAACAGGAGATAATATTGTTTCAGGAAACTTTGTTCATTCTTTAAGTGTGTCTACCACCAATTTATCCGGTTATATACATGGTATTTATTCAATAGGTGGTGCAACGATATTTAAAAACAATATGGTTCGGCTTGGTATACGGGCCGATGGAACAAGTTTAAACAGGGGCTGTTTTATTTTTGGCATGGCCGAAAAGGCAGGCGCTACCGTTAGTAACCAGTATTATCATAACAGTGTATACATTGGCGGTACATCTCCTGCAACTACTTCAAAAACCTATGCTTTTTACAGTACGGTAACCGGTAATACCCGGCGCTACTACAATAATATCTTTTATAATGCCCGTTCCAGCAGCAGCAGTGCTGGTTCAGGAAGGCATTATGCCATACAAATCCAGGACCTTGCAGGCTGCTTATCGGATTATAATGATTTAATAGCAACTGGTACAGACAGGATGCTGGGTTTTTATGGAACCAACATTACCACGCTATCGGGCTGGCGCACCGCTACCGGTTTTGATGCCAATAGCATTAGTGCCTATCCCGGCTTTGCCCTGCCTGCAGGTACGGCTGCTACGGTTGATTTACATATCAACAGCGCTGCCTATACGCTGGTGGAAGGTGGTGGTACTCCTTTGGCTGCTGTTACCGATGATTTTGATGCCGAGGTACGGGCGGCCAACACACCGGCCGACCTTGGTGCCGATGCCATAAACAATGCTGCGGCGGTAAAAATTGATGTGGGTGTTACAGCACTGGCACGACCGGCCACCGGTGCCTGCTATTCTAATGCCGAAGTTGTAAAAGCAAGGATTAAAAATTACGGGTTATCAGCGATAGATTTTTCAATTACACCCGTAACCGTTAGCGTTGCCGTAACCGGCACTGCAACACAAAACATGACCGGTATCCTTAATGCTGGTACGCTGGCTGCAGGTGATTCAACCGAAGTGCTGATGAGCACCACACTCAATATGACTACGGCAGGTACTTATACTTTTAATGCCGGTATCAACGCCGTATCGGGCACCGGTGCTGATGCCGATATTACCAACGATACACTACTGCCTGCCGCCACCCGGATTTCATCCGGTACCGGTGTAACCTGGACGGGTGTAAACAACAACTGGAACGACCCGGTAAACTGGTGCGGTGGTATACCAGGTACACATACAGATATTACCATCCCCAACCTGGGTATGGGTGCCAATTACCCGGTGATACAAGCCGGGGACAGTGGTACTGTGCGTAATATTATTATTGAGGCCAATGCCTCAGTTACCATAGCCGATGGTGGGGTTATTGGGATTAGTGGTGCTATTACCAATAACGGCGCTATTGCAAATTTTGGCGAAGTGTTGTTGAATGGTTCTATAAGCACCAGCTTCCCCGGTACCGGGGCGCTTACTGCTATGAATCATTTAACGATTGAAAAAACTGCCGGTACCGTTACCCTTAATAAAGCGATGCAAATTTCGGGTATATTAAAGCCGGTATCGGGTAGTATAATGGTGAACAACCGGGTAACCCTTCGCTCTACAGCCGACTCCACAGCCAGTGTGGGTACCTGTACGGCCAGTATTACTTATGGTGATTCCGGTGAGTTTGAAGTGCAGCGTTTTATTCCTGCTAAAAGAGCATGGCGGCTGCTTACTGCACCGGTAACGGCTACTGCAAGCGTGTACGAAAACTGGCAAAATGATGGTGTATATACCGCCGGCAAAGGGATGCATATTACCGGGCCCGGTGCCAACCCCGGTGTAAATGGGCTTGATTTGAGTACTCAAAATAATTTTTCGTTGAAATGCTGGGATATTACAGCGCAGGGGATGTATGGTATTGGCAATACGCTGGCTACCATGCTGTCGCACAATAGCAATCCTGTTCAGGCAGAAAACACCGGTTACTTTGTATTTATACGTGGCGATCGTAACCCGGCCAATACCACGCAGCCTAACGTAAACGCCACCACGCTGTGTGCCACCGGCCGGTTACAAACCGGTACACAGGTTGTTGAAGCAGCGGCTTCCAGTGGTGATCCTGCCATACAGCGGTTAACCCTGGTAGGTAATCCTTATGCTTCGCCGATAGATTTTGGCCAGTTAGTTAAAACCAACCTGCTCGACAAATTTTATGTATGGGATCCTGTGCCATCCGATTTTGGTCGTTATGTTACCATCACCCGTTCGGGCGGCACATATATCGCCACACCCGACAGGGGCCCGGATGGCCCTAACCGTTATATCCAAAGCGGCCAGGCATTTTTTGTAGAAACAGGTGTAAATACCATGGTAACCCCAACTTTAACGATAGAAGAAACACATAAGGTAAATGAAGTGATGCAAACCATATTCAGGCCTGCGCTCAACCGTCAGGCTGGTATGAAAATTAACCTTTACAGGCGAAATACTGCTACAGGCGAAACCATGCTGGCAGATGGCGTGCAGGCTTTGTACGGCGAAGCATACAGCAAAAAAATCAGCACCAGCGATGCGTTGAAACTGCCTAATCTTAGTGAAAGTTTCAGTCTTTTAAAAAATACCAGTAAGCTGGCAGTGTATACGGCTCCGCTGCTAACGCTAAAGGATACCTTGTTTTTACACATGGAGGGTTTGGGTTACCAGGCATACCGTTTAACGTTTAGCCCCGAAAAACTGGATACAGCGCAGGTGGCCGCTTTTGTGGAAGATAAATATTCCGGTAAGGTTACGCCGCTGTATATGGATAAAGTCACCCATCTTGATTTTGTGGTAAGTGCTGATGAAGGCGCTGCGGCGGCCGACAGGTTTATGCTGGTATACCGGCCATCTGTTGAATTCAACAGCATTACAGCCCGTGTTGAAAAAGGCGATGTGGTACTGCAGTGGCAACTGGCATCGGAACAGTGGATGAGCAGGTATGTTATCCAGCGCTCTGCAGACGGGGTTAATTATATTGATGTTGCTGAAAAAGCGGCTGTACACAACGATGGGAAGCCTGCCGGCTACACATTTACGGATGCAGTGCTGCAGCCCGGTACTTATTACTATCGGATTAAAAGCATTAATACAACTGATATTATTGCTTACAGCAAGGCAGTAAAACTGGTAGTACAGTACGGACTGCCTGCAGTGCAGGTGCTGCCCAACCCGGTAAAAGGGAATACTATAAATATTCGCCTGGCAGAGGTTGCTCCCGGAAGCTATACACTTGTATTGATGAATAATCTTGGCCAGCCGGTACTCCAAAGCAAACTACAACATACCGGAGGTAATGCTCTGCATAAAATTAGCCTTGCATCGGACCTGCAGCCGGGTACTTACCAGCTCGAAATATCAGGAGCAGGTGTGCCCACAACGGTGATGAGGGTGATGGTGTTATGATTCAGGTAAGTATGGCAAGGGTATACAAATAATTATGGGGCGCCGGAGGCGCCCCATAATTATTTAATTCTTTTAGTACACGTATACATCAAAGTGTTTTCAGCACATCATTCATCGCTCTTACGGCTGCCGCACTTTTATCAAAAGCAGCCTGCTCATCAGCATTCAGTTTAAAGTCGATGATTTTTTCCCAGCCGTTGCGGCCAATGGTTACGGGTACGCCAAGACAAATATCTTTTTGGCCATATTCGCCATCGAGGGCCACGCAGCAGGTAAACAATTTTTTCTCGTCACGCAGTATGCTTTCCACAAGTGCAGCGCCGGCAGCACCGGGTGCATACCAGGCCGATGTACCAATAAGGGCGGTTAAAGTAGCGCCACCCACCATAGTATCTTTTACAATTTTTTCCTGTTGTTCAGCACTTAAAAAATCAGTAACGGGCACACTGTTCCATGTAGCCATACGGATTAATGGTATCATGGTAGTGTCGCCGTGGCCACCCACTACTACTGCATTCAAATCGCCGGGGCTGCAGCCCAGGTGCTGGCTCAGTTGATATTTAAAACGGCTGCTATCCAGGGTGCCGCCCATACCAATAATCCTGTTTTTAGGCAGGCCGGTGGCAGTAAGTGCCAGGTAAGTCATGGTATCCATCGGGTTGCTGATAACGATGATGATGGCATTGGGCGAATATTTCAGGATATTGTCGCACACACTTTTTACAATACCGGCATTTACACCAATCAGTTCTTCCCTTGTCATGCCCGGTTTGCGGGGCAGGCCGCTGGTAATTACCACAACATCACTGTTAGCCGTTTTGCTGTAATCGTTTGTGCTGCCAACAATTTTGGTATCAAAGCCCAGCAGGGTAGCACATTGCATCATATCCTGCGCCTTGCCCTCGGCTACGCCTTCTTTAATATCGAGCAAAACCAGTTCGGAGCAAAGTTCTTTACGGGCAATATTATCAGCACAGGTGGCGCCAACGGCTCCTGCACCTACAACGGTTACTTTCATGGTAAAATCGTTTAAAAAAATGAGGTGAATAAAAATTTCGGCGCAAAGGTAAGGCGGCAAGTGTAACGGAATACCGGTGCATTGAGATTATTTTACAGCTTTTCCGCAATCGTCTGCACTGGTACACTGCCTTCAAAACGCTCCACAAATTTTCCTTTTTTATTGTACAGGAAAAGCGTGGGGAAAGTGCGGTTTTTAAAGAATGTACTAAGGAAGAAAGTACCCTCCCTGCCAACGGTTATATTAGGATAACTGGCAAGGTCAAATTCGTCGTAAAACTTTTTGATTAAATCGTAATCCAACTGGGCGGCCATAACAATCTGTACATTTTTAAACAGGCTGATATTTTTTTGCAGTTCACGGGTTTCTTGCTGGCAATGATCGCAGTCGGGACTGAAGAGGATAATCAGCGTAGCTTTTCTTTTGGTTAAGTGGTCTTTGGTAAATTTTGTACTGTCGGGTACTTTTAAAATTGAAAATGGGGGTACCTCGGGAAATTGCAGGTAAAGCGGTTTTGCATCGGCCTGGGCAAAACTGAATACGGGTGCAAGTATAAATGCAATGTATGTAAGTATTTTTTTCATTATCGGTATCGTACTGCTAAATTACAAACAGCATTTACAAACAGCACAGTAAAATAGTTGAAAAGGCCGGTTGCTGCGATAGAAACCTAAATTTCGGGTTTTTCATTAGTATCCCTACTTTTGCAGCCGCCTGGAAGTGGAGAATTGGGAATTAAGAATTAAAAGGGAAGGATGAAAATGATGAGTGCGGAACCAGTAACGAGTATCCAGTATCGAGCATCCAGTAACCAGTAACCAGCAACTATTTTAAACTACAATCAATAAACTCCCTTTCGGGAAATAATTATTACAATGGCAACTACAGCAGACATGAGGACAGGGCTTATCATCAAAATTGATGGCAGCCTGTACAGCGTTATTGAATTTGGACAAAATAAAACTGCCCGTGCCGCAGCAAAAGTGTGGGCTAAATTAAAAGGTGTGGATAATAACCGCACTATAGAAGTAACCTGGAATAGCGGTGAAACCATCTTCCCGGTGAGGGTGGAAAAAAAGCCTTACCAGTTTTTATATAAAGACGACAGCGGCTATAGCTTTATGGACAACGAAACCTTTGAACAGATTACTGTTGCCGAAAATATGGTGGATGCCCCCCAGTTTTTGAAAGACGGGCAGGAAGTAGCCGTACTCATTAATGGCGAAACAGAGCAGCCCATGGGCGTAGAGTTGCCCGATAAAATTGTACTGAAAGTTACCTATAGCGAACCAGGTGTAAAAGGCGATACCGCCACCCGTACCTTAAAGCCGGCTACTGTAGAAACCGGGGCCAACGTAAACGTACCACTTTTTGTAAATGAAGGTGAACTCATCCGTATTAATACTAAAACGGGAGAGTATGTGGAGAGAGTGAAAGAATAGACCGAAATTAACTTTAATAAGGGCTGAAGCAAAAATTCAGCCTTTTTCATTTTTGGTGAATTTTGAAGCATTTTTACCGTTTTTAGCTGGTTTTTCCCCGTTTTTTTTCCAAAAAAAGGCTTTTTTCTTATTTTTTTATTAAGCATTTATTTGTGTATTTGATAAATCATTCCCTACCTTAGCTGCCCGATTGTATAAAACCAATTAACTGTTTTTATTATGGACATCAAACAAATCCAGGAGCTGGTGAAGCTCATCAACAAAACCAATATTGGTGAAATAACCATTGAAGAAGACGGTACTAAAATTACCATAAAACAAAAAAAAGACCCTGCACAGCACATTGTGGCTCATGCCGGTAGTTTTGCCCCCGCAGCGTCAGCACCTGCTGCTGCTCCTGCTGCCCCGGCAGCACCTGTCGCCCCCGCTGCACCAGCTGCAGCGCCAGCACCTAAGGCGGATAACCTGGTTACCATTAAAAGCCCGATGATAGGCACATTCTATCGCCAGAGTGGCCCGGGTAAGCCAGTATTTGCCAGCGTTGGCGACGAAGTAACTGTTGGTAAAGTGGTGTGCATTATTGAGGCCATGAAACTTTTTAATGAAATTGAAAGCGAAGTGAGCGGTAAAATCGTAAAAGTGCTGGTAGAAGATGCCAGTCCGGTAGAATACGATCAGCCGCTATTTCTTGTAGAACCTGCCTGATAAGTAAAAAATTAAGAATCAAAAGCCGTTTGCATTGTAAGCAAGGCTGCATTTTTAATTTTTAATTTTTAACTTCTAACTTTTTTAACGTGTTTAAAAAAATACTGATTGCCAACCGTGGAGAAATTGCCCTGAGGGTAATACGTACCTGTAAAGAAATGGGTATTAAAACGGTGGCTATTTATTCTACTGCCGATAAAGACAGCCTTCATGTAAAATTTGCGGATGAAGCCGTGTGTATTGGCAAGCCCGCCAGTGTCGACTCTTACCTCAATATTCCCCATATCATGGCGGCAGCCGAAATTACCAATGCTGATGCCATACATCCCGGCTATGGTTTTTTGGCCGAGAATGCCAAATTTGCCCAGATATGTACCGAAACCGGTATCAAATTTATTGGCCCTACGCCAGATATGATTAATGCGATGGGGGATAAAATTACCGCCAAGCAAACCATGATTGCGGCAGGCGTTCCGGTGGTGCCCGGGGTAGAGGGGCTGCTGGAAAGCGTGGAGCATGCCAAAACCGAAGCTGCCCGTGTAGGCTATCCGGTAATGCTTAAAGCTACCGCCGGTGGTGGAGGTAAGGGTATGAGGGTGGTATGGAGTGAAGATGATATTGAAAAAGCTTTTGAAGGTGCCAAAACCGAAGCTGCCGCTGCCTTTAAAAATGATGGCATCTACATGGAAAAATTTGTAGAAGAGCCCAGGCATATTGAAATACAGGTAGCCGGCGATCAGTTTGGTAATGTGTGCCACCTGAGCGAAAGGGATTGCAGCATACAGCGCCGCCATCAAAAACTGGTAGAGGAATCCCCTTCGCCTTTTATGACGCAGGAGTTGAGGGATAAAATGGGCGAAGCAGCCATTAAAGCGGCCAGCTTTATCAATTATGAAGGGGTGGGCACCATCGAATTTTTGGTGGATAAACACCGCAATTTTTACTTCATGGAAATGAACACCCGTATACAGGTGGAGCATTGCGTAACCGAAGAAGTAATTAACTACGACCTGATTAAAGAACAAATAAAAATTGCTGCCGGTCACAAAGTGAGCGGCCGCAATTATTATCCGCAGATGCATGCTATTGAATGCCGCATCAATGCCGAAGACCCTTATAATGATTTTCGCCCTAGCCCCGGCAAAATAACCGTACTGCATACCCCGGGTGGGCATGGTGTGAGGGTGGACAGTCATGTATATGCCGGGTACGTTATTCCGCCGTATTACGATAGTATGATAGGTAAACTAATCACCGTGGCACAAACCCGTGAGGAAGCCATTAATACCATGCACCGGGCATTAAGCGAATACGTGATTGAAGGGGTAAAAACCACCATTCCCTTCCACCTTCAATTGATGGAAAACGAAGATTTTCAAAAAGGGAACTTCACTACTAAATTTTTAGAAACGTTTAAGATGAAGTAAATTACTACCGCACTACAATATAAAAGGCCTGTACAAAATTGTATAGGCTTTTTTATTTGAAGTAAACCAACTAAAGTGCTTACCTAACGGCATTATAAGATTGAAGCAGCACATAACAAAAAGCCTCCTGTAGAAACAGGAGGCTTTTAACGATTGCTTGCCATATGAAAAAAACTTGAAATTATTTTTGGTATAGTACGATTTTAATCAAAGTACATACTATATTTGCTGGCTTTTACACGATTGTTAGTCATTTCTTTAATATCTCAAACGCTCAGCTTTCTAATACAAATGTAAGTTGGGCGTTTGTTTTTTTTATTCCAAATTAGTGCCGGTTTAATGATGCTTAAACATTGTTTTTTTTACCCGAGCCCTTATTGCGTCTGCATTACACAATATTATTTGCATGACAGCCAACCGTTTTTTGGGTGTAAAAAATGTTTGAATGACAATTAATACTCCGCCACCGGGCTAAGGTATGTACCGCTTAATTCCCAAAGGGGAATACAAGATGGCCATTAAAATAGCAGTTGGGGTAACTGTCTTCCAAATAAGACGGTGATGATACCAGGTTAAACTGCCTTGCTGCAATAAAAATCCTGTCGCCTGCCAAAAGCGTTACATCTGCACTCAGGCCCACAGAGGTATTATCTACACTGTTGATATAGCTGCCACGGGTTACCAATTCACTAATGGTTCCGTTTCTGTTAAGCATCAGGCTTATCTCCACTTCGAGATAATCAAAAACCGTTGCAAATACAAAATTCAGCGCAGCATCAAAATGGTATAAACCGGTGGCTGGCACCGCAAAAGTGCTGGAGTTATCCGTTACACTGCCACTGAATAAAGTATATACATTGCCAAAATCATACCCCAATGCTTTAAACTCCACTTTGCGGCGAATAGGGGGTAAGAGATCTCCCGGTGAATAAGGTACTGAAGATGGAATAAGGTTAACCGATGGTGAACCTACACTTTTATAAATGCCTGCGGTTCTAAAAGCAATTTTTGGAATGGCAGCCGGTTGCTGCCAGGTGGCGTTGCCCTGTGCATCGCTGGTAAGTACGGCACCGTTAGCAGGGGTGGTATTACCCCCGGATATTTTTACTTTACCAACTGTTTCAAGTGCATAGCCTGTGGTGCTGCTGCCGTACAAAGCAGTGCCGCTGGCAGATGATGCCTGAACACCCCTGTAATTGCTGCTTGCCGCTCTTACGCCAATACCATTTGCCGACAAGCCATACACCCCCTGTGTGTTTACCGCATCCGAAGTGCCTACAACACCGCTACCTGCAGTGCCCGTATTTTGTCCATATACACCGCTAAAGCCCAGTGCTGTATTGGTTACCCCTTTTATGCCATAATTACTGGTACTTGTAGCTACCACACCTGCACCTGAAGCGCCTGTTATAGAAATACCCTCGCCGCTACCGGAATTATGAATGGCAACAGCAGCCTTGCTGTTGGAGGCGTTGGTTTGATAAATGAGTAACTGTTCACCCAGGTGATTGCCGGCTACCTGCATATTGGCCGATGTGCTGGCATTGTTCACCAACTGTACTGTAGCCGTTTTACCCAGGCCCCTGTTAATAAGGCTCATCAGTGTATTGGTATTGCCGTTGTACATAATTTCACCATTAAATACACTGCCGCTGTCGGCAATTGCATTGATAGATTTGGCACCGGGTCTATTAGTGAATGCAAATAATCCCCACCCATATTCGCCGTTGCTTTTAGAGGCAGTGCCTATACCAAAATCATTTGTAGATAAACCTTCCATTGCGGCGCCTATGCCATTGTTGTTAATAAGCAGAGCGGCTGTATTGGTATGTACCGTTTGTGTAAAGGGTAGTGTAAAGCCTCCGTTTGAAAGAAGGTTTTTCCAGATTGTGCCATCATAGGCCCAAATGCTGTTGGTATCTGTATCGTACACCAGCAGCCCGGTAGCGGGGCTGGCAATAGCAGTACGCTGGGCAGAGGTTAACCGTGGTATCAGCAGGCCCCTGTTGCTGCTGTTTATATCCAGCAAAGCGCTTGTATGTGGGGTGCTGGTACCTATGCCAACATTGTTTTGCGACTTTGCCAGCTGGCACAGGCACAAAAATGAGAGTAGAAGCAGTTGTTTCATGATTTAAGGTTGTTTATAAGGGGTTTTTATCGTTATATGGTTTCGGTTTGCTGCAAACGATAAGTGCAATCGCAATAGATTTAATACTGGTATAGCTGGTTACAGAACACAAAAGAAGTAAAGTGCATGTAGTATTATTGCCAAAATGTGCAAATGGTTGCTATATTTTATTTAACGGCTAATTGGCATTTGTTGGCTGCTGATATAGGTGCCTAACTTACACAGGCCTAAGGGGCAGCAGTGTTTTTTTGCAAGCCGTTTATTTTACTGCTGGCTTTTAACTGAGCCATATGGCAGTTATAAGCAGGGGGAGACTGCTGTTGCAGCAAGCTACAAAACTGGCATTAACAAGCAGATGTTTTTTTGATATAGGGTAAAAAGGCCATGTGCAAACCTACCCGTTAGTCAACTGTCATTTTTAAAACCATATTCGGCGATATTATAAATTACATAGCATCCTCATCTGCTTTTAATATTTCTAACAGCGCCTGCATCGATTTTTTATCTTCGGCAAGTACCATTAAGGTATCACCAGCTTCCAGCCGGGTGGACCCAACAGGTGCAATGAATTTATTGCCTCTTTTTATTGTCGTAATATGTACGGCTTTGGGTATACCCAACGATACGATTTTTTTGCCCACCACTTCCGAACCTGCAGGAATCGATATCTCTTTCATTTCAGATTTGTCTATATCTAAAATATCCATATCCACACCCATTCTGCGTTTCAGGTTGTTGGGTACTGCCACATGCAAAAGCCTGGCAACAAAAGACAGTGTGGTGCCTTGCAGGAGTACAGAAGTAACGGAAATGAAAAATACAAGATTAAAAATAATGTCTGCTTTAGGAAGGCCTGCCAGCATAGGGTAAGTGGCAAAAACAATAGGAACTGCGCCTCTTAAACCAACCCATGAAATAAATAACCTGCTTCTTATGTTTACTTTAAAAAATGCCAGGCTGGCAAATACGCCTATAGGCCGGGCAATGAATATGAGAAAGGCAGATATCAGTAAGCCCGAGCCTATTATCGGGATAATTTTTGAAGGAAATACCAGCAGCCCAAGGGTAAGGAACATGATGATTTGCATGAGCCAGGCTTGACCATCATAAAATTTTATCATGCTGCGCTTATGAATAAAGTTGCTGTTGCCCAGGAGTACAGCGCATAAATAAATGGCCAAAAAACCATTTCCACCCACAAAATCGGTAGCTGAGTAGGTGAACATGGCCAGTGCTAATATCATTACCGGGTACAGCCCATCAGCGTTCAGCCTGATATTATTAATCAGCCAGATAGTTGCTTTTCCCATCCCGTAACCCATTAGTCCGCCAATGATAAACCCTTTAATGAATATGGGTATAAGTGCATAAATGCTGGCATCGCCATTAGCCAGGATGGTGGTAAATGAAATGGTAAGAAAATAAGCCATTGGGTCGTTACTGCCACTTTCCAGTTCCAATACAGGGCGCAAAAACCCTTTTAAACCAACCCCCTTGTTTCGCAGAATTGAAAATACTGCAGCCGCATCTGTAGAAGATACAATTGAGCCAAGCAGTAAGCCTTCGAGCAAGGTAAAGTCAAAAAAATAATACACAAACAAGCCTACTGAAAGTGCTGTTAATAAAACTCCAATTGTAGATAAAGCGATGCCCCTCCAGAGTATTGGTTTTATGCTTTGCCAGTTGGTATCTAAACCACCCGAAAACAGGATAAAGTTTAATGCCACAATACCGATAAACTGAGCAAGCTGTGCGTTATCAAAGTGCAGGCCACCTATACCTTCGGAGCCGGCTAAAATACCTACAATTAAAAAGAGAATAAGTGTGGGTACCCCAAAACGATCGCTGGTTTTTCCGGCAATAATGCTGATTAGCAATAAAACGGAGCCGATAAGTAATATGTTCTCTGTTGCTATACCCATATTATCATTCTATTTACTCAAAAATTCCGGTTCAGAAAAATCATTTTTATGCCTGTAATTTACCCGTGTTTTGGCAGCTGCAGAAATGGGTAATAAGTTCCTGCCAGTATTCTGCCCGTTTTTTTAACGTGTTCAATTCATCTATCCCATTTACATGGGCCTGGTAAAAGGGGAGATAATGGAGCATTTCGATATTGTTTTTTAAACTTAGCTGTAGTTGAATTTTGTTAACATGCCTTCCAACAACAACCTGCCTGCCCTTTATTTCGTCGTATATGTTTTGTTCAATACTGTCCACTTTTGCAGCTTTTATACACTTTAAATTTAAAATGGCTGATTCATGCCCGCTATTGTTATATGTAATATAAAAAAGCTTTTCCTGATTGGTATCTATAGCAATAAACAGGTTTTGAAATGCTTCTTTTTCGGTAAGCGTAAGCTGGTTAGCGGCAATAAATTCACTTATCGTTTTTTTACGCTCTATTTTTTCTTTTTTCTGTTCCATTTTGTGCTTTAGTGAAAATAGGAATATAAAAAGGAAGGTTATTCCCAACAGAATACCTGCTGTGAGTAATGTAGAACCCATAGTAATATTTTTTAGCTGTAAGCTGTTCGCTTCAGCATTGTGATAATGTTGTATTCAGAAATTTTTGTTGCAGTTCAACTGCAGGTATGCTCAACCGGCTGGCAACTACCAGAAATGATGATGTGGGAAGATGATTTTTTGTTGTTGGCGTTCAAAGCATATAAAGGCCGGGCTTTTTTCGGGGAGTATATCATTTTTTTTTGCGCTGTACACCCATGAAGAAAAGAAGCAGGCATCTTTACTGCCAGGTTCTTCTACTCTTGTGGTAATAGAACTTTGCCCGGCAGTTTTTATAAAAAAAACTGTTGTAGCAATATTGTTCTTTAAAACTGCTGATTCACTGCTGCTGGTTATTGCCGCTTCTACTGCAATACACTTTAAATTAAAAGCATGTTTTGCCATAAGCTTGCTGCAGCAGAGTGTGCATAAAGCAGCTATACAGCCAAATAGTGATATCGTTTTGAGGAATTTCAATTGTGCCGAAGGTATGCAATAAAATCGTAGGCAGTTGTTGTTTTGAGTAGTTTTTAAATAGTCTGTTGCAGGAAAAAACTGGCATTGCCGATGTGAAATGTTATAAAGATGTCGGCTATCTAAAAAGATAACAAGGTTAACAACTTATTATCTTTTTTAATTATTTACTGTGCCATTGGTACAATTACGTTACTTTTATAGTATAATTATGCAATATGAGAATTGTAATGTTTTTACTAGTGCTATGGGTCAGCAACTTTTTTACAGTAACAGCACAAACGGTTTTAATTGATTCGGTTCGTGAAGGCAGTTTTGCCCTTGGCAACAGTTTTGCCGATAATGGCTGGATGCTGCATAATGGTAATAACATAAACGGCTGGGCCATAGGTTTTCCGTACGACCAACGAAAAGCCGCTTTTGCCAGCCCTAACTGGAATGAACCCAACCCTGTGCCGGGCATAGATGTGAGTGAAATTGGGGGCACGGGCAAGTCATTGGTTTTTTACAGGGATATTGATATTCCGGCTGGCGAAGATGTAATTGAACTGCGGTTCCTATACTGCCACAAAGGTGGAGGTACTCTGGATATAGGACTATACAACGAAAACCAGTTGCCCTCCAATAGCAATTCCACTTATTCACAAAACGGTAGCGCAGGCTCCCTATTTTCTAGTGGTATGGTCTTTTCCATTAACTGGTTTGAAGTGGTACTCCATCTTCACCCCAGTAACGCAGGCAAAAAAGTGCGCCTGGTTTTTTTTGTGGGCTACAGGTCTCCGGGGTTTCCAATTTTGGATAATACATCCAGCATTGCGATATCTGGTATTTCTCTTATTTCAAGATCGCCAAAAAATTTTCAATCCCTTCCGGGCAGTTTTTACTGGCGAAATCCTGAAGCCTGGCAACCACAGGGTGTGCCTGCAGGATCAGACAATGTATTTATACCAGCGGGCAGTACCATTTTTGAAGGAACAAACCATATCAATAATCTTACTATTGCCGGTACCCTGCATTATGGCCCGCCCATCATTTCGGGTAATCTGCAGGTAGAAAGCACTGGAAGGTTTGATATAGGTTCGAGTCCGGGTGTTAATTTTTATATTCAAAGGCAACTCTATGGACATTTAACCATCCAGCCCGGAGGATATATTGATGTAAGAGATGGCCTGTTAATATTTAATCGTCCCGCAACCCTTGAACCAATGGAGCAGGTATTTAGTTTTTCTTCTCCCTCTCAGTTTGAGGAAGGGCTACTATTTGGACTGGAAGTAGATAATCCGCAAGGCGTTCGTATAGAAACACCCAGCGCCAACAGGCTTACTGTATCCCGCTTTCTTGCACTTAAAACCGGCAAATTGACTACAAACGATAAGCTGGAAATTAACCACCAAAAAACCGCTGACTTGGCGTCAACTACTTTTACATTTGGTCATCCTGAATGTTTGTCCGAAGCAGTTTTCAGGGCTCCGGGAGCAAAAATCAGTTTGCGATATGCTGGCATTTTTACAATTCCCAATTCATTTGGTTCCCAAGATGAACCCTACGTTTTGGGCTCAGCTGGAGAGTGCTTACAAGGAGATACTTTATATGAATTATCGATCAGTAGTTATTTTTCACATATAAAAGTTCCCTGGAATATTAATATTTCCTCTCCTTTAGGGTCAGGTTTTAGAATATTTAACAAACTACAAATGGCAGAGGGTACAACAATAACATTAACCGACCCTTCCTACCTTGGTGCTGCAATTTTGGGATTTCCTGGTGCCGCCGGTAATAATGCATCTAACAATGCTCATATATCAGGAGGTGCTATTGCTTACCGGATACATGGCAATAATCTTAACCGGGTTTTTCCTGTGGGCTTTAATGGGCAGAACTTTCCTTTTGGTATGTATGGCATAAGTGCCGACAATGCCCTTGTAAGAGTGTCTCTCATACAATCCGAAACGGGCAGTAGCGGGGCAGGCATAAGCCAGTTGCATCCCTTGTACCGCTACAAAGTTGAAGTGCTTGAGGGCAGTTTAACCAAAGTTGATTCTGTAGTATTGGGGTACAACACAATTACCACAGGCTTTATTGATGGAGACCAAAACAACCGCAGGGCTGTAGTTTCAGCAACAGCAGATGGCACCTATACAGATATTGGCGGGCCGAGGGGCGGCTCTTATGTTGTAAATAATGTATTTCCACTAAGACCTTCCTGGGATTTTAGCTGGATAAATGCTACTTCCGGTAATTATAATAGCACGGCCTACTATGCCCTTGCTTTAAGCAGCGGGAGCTTTGCTAAAATGTGGCGCAATACACAACAGGGAGGCTCATTTTTATGGGACGACCCCAACAATTGGGTGGGTAATACAGTGCCCACAGCCGATGATATAGTATTGATAAATGCGCCTGGAACAACCATTACCGTTAGTGCAGCAAGCGTTTGCAAAAAAGTTACAATAATGCCTGGTACTAACCTTGTAGTACCTCCCGGAATAAATTTTAAAGTTGGAAATTAAATTACAGGGATATTCAAGTCATAATTTAATAGTAGCGCTTTGCATCTTGTTGTATGCAACAGTTCATCTGCTATAATTTAGCAAACAAAAAAGGGTTTCAACCTGCCGGCTGAAACCCTTTTTTTATTCAGTTATAGTTTTTTTAAAACTACGCTTCCCTGCCGTGGCACTGTTTAAACTTTTTGCCACTGCCACAGGGACAGGGATCGTTACGGCCCGGGGCTTTTTCTACACGTATGGGCTCCTGCTTTACCGGGGTGGGGTCGTAATAGTCATTGTCCTGCCCGGCATATTCAGACCCGCCATCGGCAGTGGCAAATGCTTCTTTACGCTGCTGCATGCGGCTCATATCTGTTTTTTCTTCCCTGCCTTCTTTTATTTTCCCTGCATTATTTTGTTCGGTAGGTATACCACAGTGGCAAAGGAAGCTAACGATATCTTTATTCACCTGGTCATCCATTTGCTTAAAAGCGCTGAAAGCTTCTATTTTATAAATCACCAGTGGATCTTTTTGTTCGTAGCCTGCCGTTTGCACACTGTGGCGCAGGTCGTCCATAGCCCTTAAATGTTCTTTCCAGGCATCATCAATCAGGGCAAGGGTAATACTGCGTTCCAGGGCATTAGTTAATTCGGCACCATTGCTGGCAATGGTTTTATCGAGGTTGGCCAGAGCCTGTATGCCTTTACGCCCATCGGTAAAGGGTACGGCTACATTTACAATATGGCTGCCCTGCTGTTGGCGGATATTTTTAATTACAGGCAATGTATTGGCCGCTATTTCATTTGTTTTACGGTTGTAATTTTCTTTTGTCTCCAGGTATAATGTTTCGGCAAGGGTATTGGCATTTTCTTTATCCAGTGCTTCGGCGCTAATGCTGGTATCAATGCCAAAATGCATAATGGCGGCCAGCTTAAAGCCTTCGTAGTCGTTGGTTTCTTTAAAGGAATTTACCAGTCCTTCGGCAACAGAGTAAAAAGCATTGTCGAGGTCGAGTGCCAGCCTTTCGCCAAACAGGGCATGGTTGCGCTTGCTGTATACCACTTTACGCTGTTTGTTCATCACATCATCGTATTCCAGCAGGCGTTTACGTATGCCAAAGTTGTTTTCTTCTACTTTCTTTTGTGCTCTTTCGATAGATTTCGAAATCATGCTGTGCTGTATCACTTCGCCTTCTTTGTAGCCCATCCTGTCCATGAGTGAGGCAATACGTTCGCTGCCAAACATACGCATGAGGTCGTCTTCGAGGCTTACAAAAAACTGGCTGCTGCCGGGGTCGCCCTGGCGGCCGGCACGGCCACGCAACTGCCTGTCTACCCTGCGGCTTTCGTGGCGTTCGGTACCTACAATGGCCAGGCCACCGGCTTCTTTTACACCGGGCCCCAGTTTAATATCGGTACCACGGCCGGCCATATTGGTGGCAATGGTTACGGCACCGGTAAGGCCAGCCTCGGCCACTACCTGCGCTTCCTTAGCATGTTGCTTCGCATTGAGTACATTATGTGGTATATTTTTTTGCTTGAGCATACGGCTCAGCAATTCACTTATTTCTACCGAGGTGGTACCTACCAGTGTGGGCCTGCCGGCATTGCGGAGTTTTTCAATTTCATCAATTACCGCTTTATATTTTTCTCTTTTGGTTTTATAAACCAGGTCCTGCTCGTCTTTACGGATGGCTTTAATATTGGTGGGTATGGTTACCACATCCAGTTTATAAATATCCCATAGTTCGGCAGCTTCGGTTTCGGCAGTACCCGTCATACCGGCCAGCTTATGGTACATGCGGAAGTAATTCTGCAAAGTGATGGTGGCATAGGTTTGCGTGGAAGCTTCAATTTTTACATTTTCTTTAGCTTCAATGGCCTGGTGCAACCCATCGCTGTAGCGGCGGCCATCAAGGATACGGCCGGTTTGTTCGTCCACAATTTTTACAGCACCATCCATTACCACGTACTCCACATCTTTGTCAAAAAGGGTATAGGCTTTCAGCAATTGCTGTACGGTGTGTATGCGTTCCGCTTTTACGGCGTAATCATTTAACAGGCCCTCTTTCTGGTGTAATTTTTCATCAGCCGACAGGTCGCTTTTATCAATCTCTGCCAGTTTGGTGGCAATATCGGGCAGGATGAAAAATTCAGGGTCTTCGCCCGAGCCGGTAATGAGGTTGATACCCTTATCGGTAAGGTCTACCTGGTTGTTTTTTTCATCGATATGAAAATATAATTCAGCATCTACCTTGGGCATTTCTTTTTGCTGATCGGCCAGGTAGTAGTTTTCGCTTTTTTGCAACTTCACCCTTATGCCCGGTTCACTTAAAAATTTAATCAGTGCACTGTTTTTGGGTAAACCACGATGTGCCCTCATGAGCGACAGGCCGCCGTCTTTAGGGTCGTCGTTGCCTTCAGCAATTTTCTTTTTAGCGTCAATCAGGTATTGATTTACGGCTTTGCGTTGGGCTTCTACCAGTTTTTCGATACGGGGTTTAAGGTCAAAAAACTGCTGGGTATTATCACTGTGTCCTACCGGCCCGCTGATGATAAGTGGGGTACGGGCATCATCAATTAATACGCTATCCACTTCATCCACCATGGCAAAATGGTGCTTGCGCTGTACCATTTCATCGGGGTTGTGCACCATATTGTCGCGGAGGTAATCAAAGCCAAATTCGTTGTTGGTACCATAGGTTATATCGGCATTGTAGGCTTTGCGGCGGGCATCGCTGTTAGGCTCGTGTTTGTCGATACAGTCAACGGTAATGCCCAGCCATTCAAATATGGGGCCATTCCATTCACTATCACGGCGGGCCAGGTAATCGTTTACCGTTACAATGTGTACGCCTTCGCCGGCCAGTGCATTCAGGTAGGCGGGCAGGGTGCTCACCAGGGTTTTACCTTCGCCGGTGGCCATTTCGGCAATTTTGCCGGAGTGCAGCACTGCACCACCTATAAGCTGCACATCGTAATGCACCATGTTCCAGGTAACTTCGCCTCCGGCGGCCTTCCAGGTATTTTTAAAAATCGCTTTATCGCCTTCAATGCTGATGTAGTCTTTTTTTACGGCCAGGGTTTTATCCAGTTCTGTAGCCGTACTTTCAAGGGTTGTATTTTCTTTAAAGCGCCTTGCCGTTTCTTTTACTACTGCAAATGCTTCGGGCAGTATTTGGTTGAGTATCTCTTCTATTTTACTATCCCTGTCTTTTTTCAAATCATCCACCTGCTGATAAAGGGTATCTTTCAGCGATATTTCGGCTGCCGACAGGTTTTCGGCTTCATTTTTTTTCGCCTCTATTTCGGCATCAATGGCTTCAAGATGTTTGCTAATCCTGTTGCGGAAGCTGTTAGTTTGCTGGCGGAGTTCATCATTGGTGAGCGACTGGTATTGCTGAAAAAAGGTGTTGATTTTTGCCACCTGCGGCATTATTTTCTTTACATCTTTTTCGCTTTTGTTTCCTCCAAACAGTTTTGATAAAAAGCCTGACATAAATAGCTGTATTATTCTTTATGATTGATGTTGTTGAAATAGCTGATTCGTCAAATATGGTGCTCAAATTGCCTAAAGGCCAATTTGGCAGCGCCAAAATATTTGCCGGGGCGTAAAGGTAAGCATAATCAATATTTCCGGCAGGATGCTGTAAATGGGTAATTGGTAAAACCGGAGCAGTTGTGATGACTGTTATTGTATGAATATCTCCTGTTTTTTCTGAAAATAATCCGGACTGATGTGTACAAACTTAGTAACGATATAACTCAGCAGGTTGGCAAAAAAGGAAATAAGCAGCGCTTTTTTCCAGCCTGTATCAAGAAAATAATAGTAAATAAATGCTTCTGCGGCTACCACGCCAACGGCTACTATATCAAGGTTAAAATCGCTGTTGAGCTTAATAATATTTACAACAGGCCAGGTAATGATATTGGCCAGCAATGCTATCAGGTAGGCGTTCTTCCTTTTTTTTCTTCTAAAAAAAAAGCCAACAATAGGCAGTTCCAGCAATACAGTAATCAGCAGGTTGAAGGCTAACTCCATCGTTTAGTTGTTAATCGTTTTCGGCCGGCAGGCAAATTGGATATTGATTGGTTACAGGGTACTGGTTGTACAGGTATGGAACCTGTGTTGTTTCGTATTCAAATTGATTGCCGGTATTGATTAGGTTAAATGCAATTTTAAAGCAAAAAAAGGATTTTGCTATTAATAGTTATAAAATTGGCGGCATGTTTTTTAAAAACGTCAAAATTAGTGTTGCGTCGCAGCTATATGAATCATGCCGTTTGCAGGCATTTGCATGTCTGAATCAATTAGCTGCTTATACTATTGCATATATACCTTTGCCGGGTTTTAAGGAACGACGTAAAATTCAATAGATGATAAAACCAAAAAGTGCTGATGCACTTGTGTTCGAATTTCAACAATCCGACTATCCCCAATGGCTTAATGAGTTTGCCGCCGTACTGGGCAACAATACAACCCCACAAGCTAACGGACTTTATTTAAACCTTGGCAACGGGTTTTCCAAAGCATATAACATTGAAGAGGGATTAAGCTGTGCACTGTACGATTGCACCCTCTCCCGGTCAAAAACGCTGATACGGCACCCCGGCGATAGTTTTGGTATGATAATTTACTGCTGCAGCTTTGATACCCCGGAGCCTTACGAATACACACTCAATGGCACGGTATATAAAAGGGCGGCAGGTAGCTACAACCTGCTGCGGATGGTGGATGCACAAGCCCATCACGAACTAAAATTTGCAGCCGGCACCAGGCTTACCGGTATAAGTATATATGCCAACCGGTATTGGATGGAAAAAAACATTACTGCACCCTTAACCAGCGCTGTGCAGCAGTTGCAGGCAGCCACTCAGTTGCGTGGCCTTATGTACGCCAAACAGCAAAAGCTGGTAACTGAAATAGTGCAGGTACCCGATACGCACCCGTACCCGATGCTGTATATCAAAAGCAGGGTACTGCGGCTTCTTGATAAAATTTTTGAAGACTTTGGGAATGGTGTATTCAATAATCTCGGCGAAAAGCTGGACGAAGCCGAGTTTGAACTGCTGCAAAAAGTAGAAATGGCCCTGGTGAATCATTTTCCCGAACCTTTTCCCAGTATCGAAAAGCTTTCCCGTATTGCCCTCATGAGCGAAAGCAAACTTAAGCGCCTCTTTAAGCTGGCCTATGGTATGGGGATGTACGAATATTTTCAAAAAAACAGGCTGCATAAAGCCAAACAAATGTTGCTTTCGGAAAAACACAGCATTACCGAAGTGGGTATCATGCTGGGCTACCAGAACCTGAGTAATTTTTCGGCAGCTTTCAAAAAAG
Source organism: uncultured Chitinophagaceae bacterium (assembly GCA_937873715.1). Lineage (GTDB taxonomy): Bacteria > Bacteroidota > Bacteroidia > Chitinophagales > Chitinophagaceae > Ferruginibacter. The sequence goes on along the minus strand of CALMYJ010000019.1, from coordinate 19,268 downwards.
AATTTAACTGCCTGCCCAGCGAAATTGGCCGGATGAATTAGGCAGGTTAATAATGCACCTGCTGTTGATAAACAGCTTTTCGGTTAACCTTTTTTGCCCTACCTTTGCCCACCAATAAAAACTACCTATTTATAATATGTCAGGAGCATTAAAGGAAGTTCGCAACAGGATTAAGAGCGTACAAAGCACCCAGCAAATTACCAAGGCCATGAAAATGGTAAGCGCCGCCAAGCTGCGCCGTGCACAGGATGCCATAACCCAAATGAGACCTTATGCCCAAAAGCTGCAGGAAATGCTCTCCAATATTGTAAGTAATACCGATGGCGACCTTAACCTGGCCCTTGCAGCCGAAAGGCCGGTAGAAAAAGTATTGGTTATTGTGGTTACCAGCGACCGTGGCCTTTGTGGCGGGTACAACAGCAACCTTATTAAGCTGGCTAAGCAAATCATTAAAGAAAAATACGCTGCCCAATATGCCAAAGGCAATGTGCAGGTACTGCCTATTGGCAAAAAAGGCTACGAGCATTTTACCAAAAATGGGTTTACAGTTGTAAATAAATACTGGGATATATTCACCGGTTTGAGTTTTGAAAAAGTGCAGGCCGCAGCCGGGTACGCTATGGAGGCTTTTGCCAATAAAGAAATTGATGCAGTAGAACTGGTGTACAGCGAATTTAAAAATGCCGCATCACAACAATATATTGCCGAACAGTTTTTGCCCGTACAAAAAGTGGTGGCTAAGGCTGGCGGTAAAAAAGCCGACTTTATTTTTGAGCCAGGCAAAGAAGTGCTGGTAAAAGAACTGATGCCCAAAATATTAAACACCCAGTTGTTTAAAGCCGTACTGGATGGTAATGCCAGCGAACATGGCGCCAGGATGACGGCAATGGATAAAGCCAGCGATAATGCCAACGAGTTGCTCAAATCGCTTAAAATAAGTTACAACAGGGCAAGGCAGGCGGCCATTACTACCGAGCTTACAGAAATAGTAAGCGGTGCAGCGGCATTAAACGGCTAAGCCAACTGGAAAATTTGTGCATGCCGGAATCTGTCGGCTTCACAGTTGCATATTGATAAAAAATGGAACTCTCTCAAATTATACCACATATTGAAGCACTCATATTTGCCAGCGATAAACCGCTGAATAATGAAGAACTGCTCGAGTTGCTCAACAATGCACTGGCTTTTATTGAAGACAGGGCCAGTATTGAGCAGGTTGAAGCCGCTGTAGAAGGCATAAGGGAGAAATACAGTGCCGAGTTCTATGCTTTTGAATTAAAACAAAGTGGCGGCGGCTGGCAGTTCCTCACCAAAAAAGAATACCACAAAACAGTTGCGCAACTCAATGGCGATAAATTTTTAAAACGCCTTTCAGTAGCGGCGCTCGAAACACTGGCGATTATCGCCTACAAACAGCCTATCACCAAATCGGAGATAGAAGCCATCAGGGGTGTTAACTGCGATTATGCTGTTCAAAAATTATTGGAAAAAGACCTGGTGATTATCAGCGGCCGCAATGAAGAGGCTGTGGGTAAACCACTGTTGTACGCCACTTCCAAATCTTTTATGGATTACTTTGGCATTAACAGTCCGGCCGATTTGCCACAGATAACCGAAGTGCTGATGGAGGAACTGGTGCAGGCTACTATCGTAAATGCTGCTGCAGAAAATACAGATGCTGCATTAACAGCACATGAAGACAATAGCAATCATCTTGCTGAGCCTGCCGCAATGGTAAGCTCGGGGTTAGTGGTGAACGAGGAAGGCGAAATAGTAGAAGATAAGCAGAAGCAGGATGAAGAAGACAGTACCGGAAACCCGGAGTCATAACCATGAAATAATAAAACTTAAAAAGGTATGATGAAGGTTGTTTCTCATACCTTTTTTTATATAACACATTTTAAAACCAGTAAATAAACGTATACACTCTATTGTTATGGTAAAAGACCTATCCAGCCAGCAGCTTATCAGTTTGGCCAATGAATTTGGCACCCCCCTGTATGTGTATCATGCCGAGCGAATTGCCGGGCAGTACAAAAAATTACAGGATGCTTTTAAAAACTGCAATGCCCGTTTCTTTTATGCCTGTAAGTCGCTTACCAACGTTAATATACTTAAGTATGTACAATCGCTTGGCGCATCGCTGGATTGTGTAAGCGCCAACGAAGTAAGGCTTGGCCTCCTGGCCGGATTTGAACCTGGCAGGATACTGTATACGCCCAATTGTGTTGACTTTGATGAAATACTGGAGGTAAAGGAACTGGGAGTAAATCTCAATATTGATAACATCTCCATACTGGAGCAGTTTGGCAACCGCTTTGGCGGCAGCTACCCGGTGTGCATACGCCTCAATCCGCATATTATGGCCGGTGGTAATTACAAGATTTCAACGGGGCATATCGATAGTAAGTTTGGTATATCCATCCACCAGATGCGGCATATAGAACGTATTGTAAAAACTACAGGCATCAACGTTACCGGCATACACATGCACACCGGCAGCGAAATCAAAGACGTACAGGTGTTCCTCGCCGGGCTGGAGGTTATGTTTGATATGGCAGCACATTTTCCCAACCTGCAGTTTATCGATTTGGGCAGTGGCTTTAAAGTGCCCTACCAGCCCGGAGATGCCGAAACAGATATTGTAACCCTTGGCGAAAAAGTAGCCCAGGCATTTGAGGAATATGAAAAAGAAACCGGAAAAAAACTGGAAGTATGGTTTGAGCCCGGCAAATTCCTGGTAAGCCAGTGCGGCTATTTTGTGGTAAAAGCCAATGTAATTAAACAAACACCATCTGCTGTATTTGTTGGGGTGAATAGTGGGTTTAACCACCTTATCAGGCCAATGATGTACGATGCTTATCACCATATAGAAAACATCAGCAACCCAAATGGTGCAGAGCGTATTTATAATGTGGTGGGTAATATTTGCGAAACCGACACTTTTGCCTGGGACCGCAAACTGAATGAAGTAAGAGAAGGCGATTACCTGGTGTTTTATAATGCCGGTGCTTATGGCTTCGAGATGAGCAGCAACTTCAACTCAAGGTTAAAGCCGGCCGAAGTGCTGGTACAGGATGGGGCTGCAAGGCTGATACGCAAAAGGGATGTGTTTGAAGATTTACTGAAAAACCAGGTGATTTAAATTTATTTGTTATTGTAAAAAAAGTGCCGCACTACAAGTGCGGCACTTTTTTATTTGAGGCCATTTATGCCTGCGGAAATAGTGGAAAGGGTAGTTACAAGCAGTACAATACTAATGCTGCTGGCAGGCATCAGTATAGCGGCCACCATTGGTGAAAGCAAGGCCTGTACGGCAAATGACAGGCCCACAATATTGTACAGGATAGACAGGATAAAACTGGCGGTTACAATTTTTTTTCCGCTGCGTGCAAAACGTATAAACTGGTGCAGGTGCTGTACCATGCTGCCGTGCAGTATGGCATCGCTGGCGGGGGTAAACTGTGCCGTATCGTTACTAACGGCAATGCCTGTATCAGCCTGCATTAAGGCGCCGGCATCGTTGAGACCATCGCCAAGCATCAGTACTTTTTGATGTTGCTGTTGCTGTAGTTGTTCAATGTATCGCAGTTTTTGTTCAGGGCTTTGTTGAAAAAGGATGCAGCTATCCTCACCGAAAATTTGCCGCAGGTTATAGGCTTCTGCTGCATTATCGCCAGAAAGTACTTGAGTATTGTAACCTGCTTCCTGCAGTTGCCGGGCCATCTCTTTTAATCCGGGACGGTAGTTATTGCTCACCGTGTATTTACCCATATACATATTGTTGAGTACAATATGCACAGCACTGCCGGTAGCTGGTATTAATGTATGTGTATCATGGGCCGCCACGAAAGCAGCAGTACCGGCATGCACCGGTATATCGTTTACCCTTGCCCGTATGCCCCTGCCGGTATACTCCTCGTAATGCGTTACCGTTATATCCTCATCAACGTTTAAAGCAATAGTATCGGCAATAGCTTTACTTAAAGGATGCGCCGATTGGCTGCACACTGCCTTTACGGCCATCAATTCTTTTGCTGTTAAAGCAATACCCTCGTACTGCACCTGTGCGGTATCATTTATGGTAAGGGTACCGGTTTTGTCGAATACGATGCAGTTGGTAGCGGCAAGCGTTTCAATCACTGAGGCATTTTTCAGGTACAGTTTATTTTTTCCAAAAATGCGAAGCATGTTGCCATAGGTAAATGTGGCCGATAATAATAAAGAGCAGGGGCAGGCCACTATTAATACAGCACTTACGGCTGGCAGTATCTTGGCAGGATTGTATAACCACCAGTACAGGCCGGTGCAGAAGGCTACAGTAAACAGTGCCAGGGTAAAATAACGGCTCCAGGGATGGATAAAAGATTGTTGCCTGTTTTTGCTGTTGCTGAATACAGCATTATTCCATAGCTGGGTAATATAACTCTGCGATGTTTCCTGTACTACCTGTAAAGTGATGGCACCTCCTTTTTGTTTGCCACCGGCAAACAGCAGGTCGCCTTTATGTTTGTACACCGGTTTGTTTTCGCCGCTTACAAAGCTGTAATCTATATGCGCTTCACCTTTTAACAGCAGTGCATCGGCAGGTATCATTTCTTCGTTGCGGATGAGGATGGTATCGCCTTTTTGAAGCCCGGTTACCGGTACATTTTTTTCAATATTATTATGAACAACAGTAACGCCTAACGGAAAATAGGAGAGGTAATCCCGGTCGAACGAAAAAGAATCGTATGTTTTATCCTGGAACCAACGGCCAATCAGCATGAAGAATACTATGCCCGTTCCTGAATCGAGATAACCTGCACCAGTGCCACTGATAATCTCGTAATAGCTTCGGCTATAGGTTACCAGTATGGCCAGCGCTATCGGGGCATCAATATTCAGTATACGCTGCCGCAGCCCTTTGGCAGCCGATACAAAAAAGTCGCTGGCAGCGTACAAAAGCACTGGTAAGGATAAAGCAAAGTTTAGCCAGGTAAATGTTGCTTTCAGTTCTGCCTGTTCAATATGCCCCGATGAAAAATATTCCGGGAAGCTCAGCATCATAATATTGGCAAAGCAAAAACCTGCTACACCAATCCTGTATATCCTTTTTTTATTAAAACCCGGTGTTTCTTTTTGTTGAATATCATTTAAACTGATATGCGGCTCGTAGCCGATAAAGGCCAGCAACTCCACCACCTTACGCAGTGAAATTTGCTGTGGATTAAAACTGATGAATACTTCCTTACGCTGAAAATGTGCCTGCGATGAAGTGATGGCTGCATTTACCCGGTGCAGGTTTTCGAGCAGGTAAATGCAGGATGAGCAATGCATCTGGGGCAGGCTGAATACAATATTGGTTTTACTATCTCCATTGTACTGCGCCAGTTTTTGTATTATGGCCTGGTCATCCAGGTAGGCAAAGCGGTTGCCTGTAAATTTTCCCCTTGCTTTAATGCCCGGGTTTTTATCAAAATCATAATAGCTGCAAAGGTTGTTTTCGCTAAGCAAAAGATATACCTGGCGGCAGCCGTTGCAGCAAAAAGCTTTTTCATCTGCCAGGATTGTTTCGGTGCAGGTATCGCCACAGTGATAGCAGTTTTTTTGTATGGTGGTTGTGGCAGAAATAGCTACATTTTTTAATGAACCCTGTATGCCCCGGTAAGGGAATAGCAGGGTGCAAAGATGTAACTGCACACAGCGTGAAAAAATGATTGCAGTCAAAAATACTGCTGACAGATATCAGCAGCCCAGGTTGGTACCAGCTTATTTTTTTTCAAACAGCCATTTGAAAGGCCGGTAGGGTTTTTCGGGCCGCAGGTTAAAGCGGCTAATAGTATTTTGCTTGATGTATTCCACAGCCTCTTCGATGGAGTCGGTAACCAAAAACAGTTTATCATCTTCCGGAGATATGGTGCCCTTCTGCTTCATGTGTTCAATGTATTCCAGTATTTCTTTATGAAAAGCCTTATCAAAAATCACTACCGGGAAAGCATCAATTTTTTTGGTTTGTATAAGGGTTAGCGATTCAAAAAATTCATCTAAAGTGCCAAAGCCACCGGGCATTACCACAAAGGCGTAGGAGTATTTGATGAGTAGTGTTTTGCGTACAAAGAAAAACTTCATGTTTACCCATTTATCCAGGTAGGGATTGGGATTTTGTTCGTGTGGCAACACAATATTGCAGCCCACGCTTCGGCCACCCACACTTTTAGCCCCTTTATTGGCCGCTTCCATAATGCCGGGGCCACCACCCGTCATAATGGTAAAGCCGGTTTTGGCAATTGCTGCTGCCAGTTGTTCGGTAGTTTTATAATAAGGATGCTCGGGCGCAAACCTTGCCGAACCAAAAATGGTAACGCAGGGGCCGGTAAAGTGCAATGCCCTGAAACCCCGTACAAATTCAAAAAGTACTTTAAGGGCAAATTTAAATTCTTTCCAGCGGCTTTGAGGGCCCTCCAAAAACTGGATCTCTTGTTTTACTTCATTGGTTTTCATCGTTCAAACCTAAGTTTTTTTAAATAAACCTGGTTGGCTGGTATTTTTACGGTGCTGGTAAAATAAAGCCACAAAGCAGGCGTTAATAGTTGAAGGCAGGCTTTAAAAAGGCCTGTATAGGATGTATAACTGTATTTTGCCCTGATTGTTTATCCAATATCCCAACCTGTAATGAAAGACTTTAAGTACTATCTCATCATTATTAAGTACACCTTATCCGGATTGCTACTTGGCGCTATGCTGGTATTGAATGCCGTGCTGCTGAATTATAAAAAAGGGTTTAGCGGTCCGTGGTTTCATATTTTCGATTTTTCACCCGATTTTTCTGTAATTGTACTCACGCCTTTTTTACTGGCCCTGTTATTTTGTTTTATAGGTACCAAAAGGGCCCAACTGGTATTATTTAACCAGCAGATAAAAGATAACCTCAGCCGTGAGCAAATGCTGAGTTCGGTAACCGACAAGCAGGTAAAGCTGTTGGGTAAAGTAGTTTCTCAAATTAATGAGGCGGTAATTATTTCAGATGAGCAGGGCTTTATTTTATGGGTAAATGAAGGGTTTACTGAAATAACCGGCTACAGTATGGAAGAAGTGCTGGGCAAAAAGCCGGGTAGTTTTTTACAGGGGCCCGAAACAAATATGGATACCATTAAACGTATCAGGGAAAATATACGCCAGCAAAAAGCTGTAGTAGAAGAAGTGTTAAACTACCGCCGGGATGGCAGTACGTACTGGGTGCGTATCAGCATAAAACCAATTTATAATGATAAAGGTGAACTGAGCAATTATATTGCCATCGAAAATGATATTACCAACCGTAAAGAAAAAGAACTGGCGATTGAAAACCTGTACAAAGAAGTGGCCGATTATAAATTTGCCCTCGATGAAGCGGCCATTGTCAGCATCTTTAATACACAGGGAAAAATAGTACACGTAAATAAAAAATTCTGCGAACTCAATGGTCTTAGCGAAAGGTACCTGATTGGTAAAGATTACCGCTTTATCAGTATCAGCATGAGGGATAAAGGAACGCTTAAGCCTATCTGGGAAAAACTGAATAAGGGTAAAATATGGAAAGGAGAACTCATTAACCGCAACCCTATTGGTAAAACATACTGGGCCGATACCACCATTGTGCCGCTACTGGATGTGGGTGGCCGGCCACATCATTTCCTGGCAATACAAAATGATATTACCGAGCGTAAAGAACTGGAAAATGAGTTGCTGGAAAGTAAAAACAAGCTGGAGCAGGCGATGCAAATTGCCAAGTTTGGCACCTGGGAACTGGATGTGGTAAACAAATGCATTACACTTTCCAAAGAAGTACGCACCATTTTAAATCTCGGCGAAACAACCACCATATCCATCGATCAGTTTTTTAGTTATGTGCATCCTGATGATGCCGGGCATATTCGCAATGCAATGCATTTTGCCGGCGTAGCACCGCAGAAAATAAAAACAGAATACCGTTGTATTTCCGATGGCGTTGTAAAATACATCACCACCAATATTGCCCCACGTACATATGAGGATGGCTCAATAACCGGCTCCTTTGGCACTATGGAAGATATCACACAGCGCAAACTGGTAGAGCTGGCCCTCAAAAAAAGTGAAGAAGAAAAAGCGGTTGTACTTAATAATACACAAACCATCATTTGCCTGCACGACCTTAATGGCGTTGTAATTGATGTAAATGCTGCAGCCGAAAAAATGAGCGGTTATAAAAAAGATGAAATAGTGGGGCTCAATTTAAAACTGCTTTTAGCGCCCGAGCACAGGGATAAGTTTGCAGATTATCTTTCGGAATTAGCTACACAAAAAACTGCAGTAGGGTCTTTTCAAATTATAACCAAATCGGGCAAAAAAAGAGCCTGGCTGTATCAAAATACGGTGTACCATAACAATGACACTGCACCTTATGTAATTGCCAGTGCTATTGATATTTCCGAATCGGTGAAGGCACAAAACGAAATTGAAAGACAACAGCAACTTATCCGCCAGATTATTGATAACAGCCCTAATGTAATTTTTGTATTAAACGAACAGGGGCAAATTGTATTAGCCAATAAAACATTTGTACAGTATTATCCCTGCGATGAAAAAGAAATGCCCTTTGCCGATAAATTATCCAGGGGCCCAGAAGATATTTTCCTCGGTGATGTAGAATCGCTGATGGATTTGGAAGAAGGCGATAAAATGCGTTTGGAAGGCTCGGTAGAGCACCCGGCAGATAATACAACAGGCTGGTTCAATATCATCAAAACCTGCTTTAAAGATAAGGCCGGCCGCAAATTTGTACTGTGCTTTGGTATGGATATTACCGGCAGGCATCAGGTAGAATCGGATTTGCTGGCAGCCAACGAAATGGTGGAACGTTCATTGAAGATAAAAGACCAGTTTATCTCCAACATGAGCCACGAAATTCGTACGCCACTCAATGCCGTAATCGGTTTTACAGATTTGCTGGCCGATACATCGCTGAACAAAGAGCAGGCCGAGTATGTACAAATTGTAAAAACAGCTTCGCAAAACCTGCTGGCTTTGATCAATAACATTCTCGATTTATCCAAAATTGAATCGGGCAATCTTTCGCTGGAAAGCCAGCCCATTAATGTAGCCCAGGTGGTAAGCGATGCCGTAAAAATCCTGGAGCCAAAAGCCAGGCGTAAAGGTATTGAAATGCGCCTCGAATTATCGGAAGATATACCCCAACTGGTAATGGGCGACCAGCTACGTCTGTCGCAAATTCTTTTTAACCTGTTGGGCAATGCCGTTAAGTTTACCGATGAAGGTTATGTGGAAATCAGTTGCCGAAAAGTAAAAGGCTCCGACGAAAACAAACATTATATAGCCTTTACGGTAAAAGATACCGGTATAGGTGTACCCAAAGAAAAACAAAAAGATATTTTTGAACGCTTTACACAGGCCAATGTAGATACACAAAGGCTGTATGGCGGTACCGGCCTTGGCCTCAATATTGCCAAAAGTATCGTGGATATGCACGGCGGCACTTTAAGTATGGAAAGTACGCAGGGGGTAGGTACTACCTTCCACTTTATACTTACTTACCAGCCCTGCGAAGATTCCCTCGACCTGGTAGAGGTAAAATCAGAAAGTGGTGCCACCATACTTTCGGTTAACTCCAAAAAAGCCGTACATATATTGCTGGCCGAAGACAACATGATTAATGCCATGCTGGCGATGCAGGTGCTGGCCAATGGTGGCTTTACGGTAGAGCATGTGGTAAATGGCGCCCTTGCAGTAGAAGCGGTGCAGCAAAAAACATACGATGTGGTATTAATGGACATACAGATGCCCGTTATGAATGGTATTGAAGCCACCAAAACCATCCGGCAGTTGAGCAGCCCGGTAAGTACAATACCCATAGTAGCCATGACGGCACACTCTATGTATGGCGAAATGCAAAACTGTTACAGCGCCGGCATGTCGGGTTATATTTCCAAGCCGTTCAAGCCGGAAAATCTTTATAAGGTTATTGTAGATTCAATGCGGTCGGAAAACGAAAGGCGGATGTTTAACAGTGAATATGGTGAGGCAATAGCCAATGTTTAAAGAATTATTTCCCTTATTTTTTATAAGACCGGTAACCCAGTCTTTTTTTATAGCAGCAGTTTTGCTGCCGCTCTATCATAGTTTGTAGCACAGGCGAACTTTCTCCAAATTAATTCAATACTTGTGTATGGTTAATGAGTGGCATAAAACTTCTATTTCAATTTGAAAATATGTTTTCATAAGTAGAGTTATTACCTGCCCATTGTATGGAGTGCTAAAAAAGGATTCGTGAGCCATGAACAAGGGAAGAGCATAAAATTTCTTTTAATTGGAGCCTGGCAGAAAACTATTTCTTTGGCCGTAGCGCAATTATTGTGGGCCAATGGCCAGGCATCTTACCGTTATGCTGCTAAATGTCATATTGCTATTTCCCGTATTAGCAATAAAAAAAGTAGTGCCTGAAGTTCCGGGAGAAAACGGCACAATGTTGAGCCATGCCAGAGTGCCTACAGTACCTATTGCCTGGCTCACCTGGCCTACCAGCACCATAGGGGCCGAGGAAAACGATTCGCCATAGCTGATATTGCCGGTTTGAAAACTACCACCAGCTCCGGTGTTTATACTAAAGTTCAAATTAAATGGAACAATTTTATATTGGGTAGAAGAGTTGCTACGTACAATGCCCATCGTATTTAATACCCTGATATTGTCTTCACTTGTCAAAAATCCGGTAACACGTACATTGCCGTCAAGCCGGGTGCTGCCTACCAAATCGAGGGCATAATTATTATTTGGGATGGTGCCCACACCTAAACGCTGGGTAAAATAACCAACTGTAGTATGCAGCCGATACTGTGGGTCAGTTATCCCAATGCCCAGGTTACCATCAATAATTAAATTCGAACTTATTCTTGCGGTTCCTGCTACGTCTAGCCGATATTGTGGATTGGTAGTACCTATACCCACATTACCGGTACTTGTTATAGAAATGCGCCGGATATTGGCTGTGTATAAGTCCATGCCATTTTGAACATTTCCGGCTCCGCTTCGATTGCTGGCAATACCCACCTGCATATCGCTGCCAAAAGTAAGGGCGCTGGCAAGGCTGCCAAAAGTACCAGAGTTGCTTTGGTCTACTTTAATGCCACGGTCCACCGACAGGCGTGAAATTGGCGCATCGGTGCCAATACCTACGTTTTGTGCAATACCTGCAACCAGCAAAAAAGTTATAAGGAACACTGTTAGCGTAACTTTTTTCATGATAATCCTTTGATTTGTAAAATAATGTAATCCAGTTCAAGGATAAAGGAGTCATAAATCCTGTTCAGCCTTACATGGTTTCATGTTAACCCTTACCACAGTGGCTGTACTTATTCAATACTGTAGCAGTTATTATAAACTGATACAACCTTAATTAGTGTTGTGAAAAATAAAACTGATACAATTCTTAAAGGTAATTTTTTTAAAGATAACAATACCAAAATCCTGCCAACGAATAGTAACAGGGTTACAAAATTTGAATGTAAATTATAGATATGCTCTCCCAATGGGTTTAGAGCGGTATGGAGGGATTTGTGTTTCAGTAACCAGTACAGCGTTTACAAAACCGGGATTCCGGTTTTTTTATTGCAGTTGTTTTGATACCTGTGTCAAAAAAGCCGGGTGTTGTGTGATTCCCCTGCGCAAATCATTCAGCCAGCGTTGCATACGGGTGTTTTCTTCAGGTGTAAGGTTGTTAAAAAAATACGCCGCTTCTATACGGCTGCCATCCTGCAGGGTAGCATAAAAGGCTTCGGTAAGTACAAAGGCCGTGCTGCCGTTTTTAATGCCCAGGTGCTTGTATATTTTTTGATTAGCCGGATTTTCCATTACAAACTCCAGCACTTCGGCCAGCACACCATAACTGTCTGAAGTTAAAAATTTGCGCCGGTTAAGTATGCTGCACAATTGCACATACTCGGCAGCGGTAGAGGCGGTAAGCCTGTCGCTCCAGGTTTTTTGCAGTTTCATGCTCATCTCTTCCATCCTGAATTTTTTTTTCAGTACCGTATCGTATTTAAGTGCTTTGTGAATCTGGTAAATGGTTTTGCAATATTGCTCCTCTGTTAGCGCTGCTATACTTTTAAGTATTTTATCTTCTTTGGCTTTGTGCGGATTTTGATAGAGAAAGAAAGACGAAACAATTGGATACAGTGCCGTATGTTTTTTAAGGCCAAAAAGCTGTGTGTTGCTGCTGGTATTATCCAGCCCCAGCAGGTCGAGCAGGTACTCGGTGTTGGCATTACTGCTAAAAATAATCATGCCACGGGCAATGTTTTTTAGCGATATGCTGTCGTTTTTAATATTGTTTTTTTGCTTTTCGTATTGCAGCCAGGCGGGGTGTGCACCGCCATCTGTGCCAGCCAGGTAGTATTTATCCAGTTCGGATAGCGGTACTAAAGCTTCTTCGTCAATAACGCCGGTGCCGGCCTGCTTGGCAAACTCTACGGCAATCAGCATTTTTACCGTACTGGCTAATGGCATCAGTTTATTTTCATTTAGCCGGGCAATGATGGTATCGTTTCGGGCAATGCATACGGCGCTTCGGTTTTTATTTTGGGTTATAAACTGCAATAGCGAATCGGCACCGGGTGGCTGTGCCTGCCCATGCAGGGAGGGGAGTAGCAGTGCAGCAAGGGCGATGATTTTGAGCCATGACATAGGTAGTAGTGTGTTATGTGTTAAATGTGATGGCCTCCTGCACAGGGCCGCAGGTTAAAAGCTGTTCTTCCACATCATACTTTCTACCGGCTTATTGTGCTGGCCACTGTATTTGGCATTTTTTTTCTGATTGTATTTTACTTCAATATCGCCATCCACCGGGAAATAAATTAACTGGCCGATGGGCATGCCTTTATACACTTTTACAGGTTGTTTAACCGAAATCTCCAGCGTCCAGTTACCACAAAAACCCACATCGCCCTTGCCGGCAGTAGCATGTATATCTATACCCAGCCTACCGGTAGAAGATTTGCCTTCTAAAAAAGGTACATGGGCATGCGTTTCTGTGTACTCTTCCGTAACGCCCAGGTAAAAAATATGCGGATACAATACAATGCCCTCGTCTGGTATTTCAAAATGGGTAATCTCGTTGTGTTTACGGGCATCTAATTCTTTATCGGTATAGGTGGCCAAAAATTTACCAAGATGTACATCGTAGCTGTTGCTGCCCAGGCATTCTCTGCTGTAGGGTTCTATTTTGATGGTTCCTTTTTCTATTTCCTGCAAAATACGGGTGTCGCTTAAAATCATGTTTTCTGGCTCTTGCTGCTTTTAAAGGTATAAGTTGTAATATTGAAATCCCCTCACTCAACCGCCGGGGCAATTTTAAAAATAAATAGTACACAGGGCTAAATTATGCCATTGGTTTATCAACAAAATATCAACCAGCACAGCAGGCTTGGCTTGTGGCATATCACCGAGCCGGAAAGTTTTTTTTTGCAGGAAGTACCCCTGCAGCGCAGCATTACGCATCCGCACAAGCGCTTGCAGCACCTGGCAGGCAGGCGCCTGCTCCGGGAACTGTTCCCCGATTTTCCGTATAACCTAATCCGTATTGCAGATACCCGGAAACCTTTTCTTGAAAATGAAGCCTATCATTTTTCCATATCGCATTGTGGCGATTATGCGGCTGTACTGGTAAGCCGTACCGAAAGGGTGGGGGTAGATGTGGAAGCCGAAACCTGGCGTACCGAAAAGGTAAAACACCGGTTCCTGCTGCCCAACGAAATACAGTTGATTGAAACAGTAGCTGCGGAAAAAAATATAGTGCCCGTGCAATTGTTTACCCTGGCATGGAGCATTAAAGAGGCTTTGTATAAATGGTATGGCAGCGGCGAAATTGATTTTAAGGAACACCTGCGTATCCATACGCTGCAGGTGCAGGATAACGGTGGCACCGCAGCCTGCCAGGTGTTGAAGCAGCATGCCGTAGCGCTGCAGGTGCATTTTCTTTTTATCGGCGGCAATTGTATTTCCTGGGTCAAAAGCAGTTGAGCCCCACAATTACACCTCGTTTTACCGTGCTGGCATACAAAACCTATCAACCCTTACCTTTGCCGCTCCGAAAAATACCCTTGTAATACAACATTGGTTCAACAAGGCTGCCCTTACAGGCGCCGCAAACAGAAGTATGAAATACAGTAGTGAAGTAAACAGGCGAAAAACCTTTGCCATCATCAGTCACCCGGATGCCGGTAAAACCACCCTTACCGAAAAGTTCCTGCTTTTTGGCGGAGCCATACAAACAGCCGGTGCCGTAAAAAGCAATAAAATAAAAAAGCATGCTACATCCGACTTTATGGAAATAGAGCGGCAGCGTGGTATTAGTGTAGCCACCAGCGTTATGACTTTTGAATACAACAATCATTTAATTAACCTGCTGGATACACCCGGGCATAAAGACTTTGCCGAAGATACCTATCGTACCCTCACCGCGGTAGACAGCGTGGTACTGGTGATAGACAGCGTAAACGGTGTGGAAGAACAAACCCGGCGGCTGATGGAAGTAATTGCCATGCGGCGAACACCGGTAATTGTGTTTATCAATAAAATGGACCGTGATGGCAAAAACCGCTTCGACCTGCTGGAAGAAATTGAAAAGGAACTAAAAATACAATTGCATCCCATGACTATCCCCATCAATAGTGGCAAGGATTTTAAAGGGGTGTACGATATGCATGAAAAAAGCCTGGTATTGTTTACCGCAGGTACTAAGGCCAATGATGAAGATGTGGTAAAAATTAAAGATTTACAGGATGACCTGCTACAGCAAAAAATAGGTGAAAAGGATGCGGCCATTTTGCGTGAAGATGTGGAGCTGATAGAAGGCGTTTATGGCGAACTCAAAGTGGCAGATTACCTGGATGGCAGTGTGGCCCCGGTATTTTTTGGCAGCGCCGTTAATAATTTTGGTGTAAAGGAAATGCTGGATACCTTTATCCGTATAGCCCCGGCGCCACGTTCAAGGCACACTTCGGTAAGAGCGGTGGAGCCCGGCGAAGATAAATTCAGCGGTTTTATTTTTAAGATACACGCCAACCTTGATCCCAAGCACCGAGACAGGATTGCTTTTTTACGGGTATGCAGCGGCCGCTTTGAACGGAATAAATATTACAAACATGTACGGCTCGAAAAAGATATACGATTTAGTAACCCTTACAGCTTCCTGGCCCGGCAAAAAGATGTAATTGAAGAAGCATATCCCGGCGATGTGGTGGGGCTATTTGATACAGGAAATTTTAAAATTGGCGATACCCTTACCGAAGGTGAAAAGTTTTATTTTACCGGCATCCCAACGTTTTCGCCGGAAATATTTAAAGAGGTACAAAATAAAGACCCCATGAAAACCAAGCAGCTCGAAAAGGGGCTGCTGCAGCTTACCGACGAAGGCGTGGCACAATTGTTTACCCAGTTTGGCGGTAATAAAAAAATTATTGGCTGCGTAGGTGAGCTACAGTTTGAAGTAATACAATACCGGCTGCTGCAGGAGTATGGGGCTTCGGTACAAATGAACAGCCTGCCCTTTTACAAAGCCTGCTGGATTACAAGCAAAGACCCTAAAAAAATTGATGACTTTATTAAATACAAACAGGCCAATATAGCTGAAGATAAAGACGGCCACCTGGTGTACCTGGCCCAAAGCGAATGGTTTTTAAATACAGAGCGGCAAAATAACCCGGATATTGAGTTTCATTTTACCAGCGAAGTGCATAAATAAGCTAAGCAATATACCGGCCATAAAAGCCGGTTAAACATTTCACAACATTTTTTAAGTGGTAAACAGCTAATTTGGGAATTAAGCTACTTTTAAACCCGACAAAAAAAACAATATGAGCATAGGATGGATCATTTTTATACTGGCAGCCCTGGGATGGCATATAGGCTTGTACGGTATGTTTAAAAAAGCAGGTATCGAAGGCTGGAAAGCTTTTGTGCCTTTTTACAATACCTGGTGTATGGTAACTAAAATGAACCTCAGGCGGTATTGGTTCTTCTTCCAGTTTGTACCCATTGCCGGGCAGTTCATCAGCATCTGGATTACCATAAAGTTTGTAGAACATTTTGGCCGCTTTGGGGTGGGGCATCATGCCCTGGCCGTACTGGTGCCATTTGTATATTTTCCTTACCTCGGTTTTTCAAAAAACGAAAGATATGCCGGAACGCTGGTAGTGGATAATTATAAAAAATCGGCAGTAAGAGAGTGGGTGGATGCAGCCGCATTTGCAGTAGTAGCGGCTACGCTTATACGCACTTTTGTATTTGAAGCGTATACCATACCCACGCCATCAATGGAAAAAACATTATTGGTAAACGATTTTTTATTTGTGAGCAAATTTGCCTACGGGCCACGCCTCCCCAATACGCCAATAGCCATGCCATTTGTACACCATACTTTGCCGGTGGCAAATACAAAATCGTATGTGGAGTGGGTAAAAATTCCTTATACCCGTTGGTTTGCCTCGCCGGTAAAACGCAACGATGCTGTGGTATTTAACTTCCCGGTAAATGATACCCTTATTAATGATGAGGAACGTTTTGGCTCAAGGCGTACCTATTACCAGGAGATGCATTCCAGCAGCAGGGAGCAGGTATGGCAAACTTATGGTGATATCATCATCACAAGGCCGGTAGATAAAAGGGAAAATTTTATTAAACGCTGCGTGGCAGTTGCCGGTGATACCCTGCAAATAAAAGCTGGTATAGTATATATCAATGGTAAGCAACAGCCGCTGTTCCCGGATGCTGAAAGGTATTATAAGCTAAAAAATCCGCAGGCATTTTACCCGGATGCTGATAACCTGCAGTCTGTTGGTATAATGGTAAGGGAGGAGCAGGGCGATGTGGTGGTGCTGCAGGATGGTGCTGTACTGGTGAATATTACCAATAAAGAAAAGAGCCAGCTATCGGCGCAGGCAGCCGCCATGTTTGAGCCATACGAAGACAGGATTTCTGCCGAAATTTTCCCTTATTACAATACTGCTGCACAATGGAGTACCGATAATTTTGGCCCGCTGTGGATACCTGCCAAAGGCGCAACCATTGCCCTTACTGAGGATAATGTTACCCGTTACGAAAGATGTATCCGCACTTACGAGGGCAACCAGCTTGAATTAAAAAACGGGCAATACCACCTAAATGGAAAGCCTGCCAGCAGCTATACGTTTAAAATGGATTATTACTGGATGATGGGTGATAACCGACATAACTCTTTAGACAGCCGCTATTGGGGTTTTGTACCCGAAGATCATGTAGTGGGCAAAGCATCGCTGATATGGTTTAGCTGGGAGAAGGGGCCACGGTGGAGCAGGCTTTTCCGTTCCATTAAATAAATGCCCGTTATGGTTTATTGAATTCATTATATTTACAAAGACACAAGCAATTGTGTCTTTTTTCTTTATAGTTTTAAAATGTTGTGATGGTAAAAAAAGATATCGGCTTTACAATTGAGGTATATGCATCGGCAGCAGCGCTTGAGCCGGCAGATGCGGCCCTGCTGGAAAAGGCAAGGGCTGTTACGGCACTGGCATACGCCCCCTATTCTAACTTTCATGTGAGTGCCGTTGCCCGGCTGAAAGATGGACAGGAAGTAATAGGTACTAACCAGGAAAATGCTTCGTATCCGGTTGCCCTGTGTGCCGAAAGGGTTTTATTATCCGCTGCTGCTACCATACATCCCGGCGTGGGTATCGATACGATGGCCATCAGTTATAAAAACATAGCCGGAGAAAGTGATACGCCTATTTCGCCCTGTGGCATGTGCAGGCAGGCCTTAGCCGAATACGAAGAGCGTACGGCCCAGCCTATCCGGCTCATTTTAGGGGGGCAGCAGGGAGAAGTGTTTATTATACAAAGTGCCAAGCAATTGCTGCCACTCACTTTCACTTCGGGTGATTTAAAAAAATAAAAAACGATTTTACGGTGCCGCTGGCCATAAGCCAGCAGCACCGTTTTTTAAGTAATATGCATCTGCCTTGCGGCAGCAAAAAAATCTTTACTATAAAAAAAACCGCCCTGTAAAGAGCGGCGTAAAAATCACGGCTGAACAGTATTTTCTATTTTTTCTTTTTTAATTTACTGATCTCTTCCTGCAATGCTTCGATCATTTTTTGCTGCTCATTAATTTTTTGGTTTAACTCCTGTGCTGCTTTTACCAGTGGTACCACAAATTCTGCATAACTCAGGCTATAAGCATCTTTATCATCAACAGGCTTATTTACACCACTAAAGTTAAAATTGTTTTCCTGTGCGGCTTTATCTACTTCCTGGGCAATAAAGCCGGTGTAGGTAATGCTTTCTTTTTTGCGGATAGCCGCTTCCTCTTCTGGGTTATAAGCCGCTGGTATTACCTGGTAATCGTTGCCACGGGCATGGGCATTAAATTTATGTATATCCCAGGTATAGGTAACCGGGCGAAGTTTTGCAATGAAATCAAGCCCTGGTACATTTTCTTTTACATTTATTTTAAAACGACCATCACTATAGGTCGTAAAGTTTACCTGGCCACGTATAGCCGTTACCGATGTGTTACCGATAGAAATAGTATTGGAGGATGTAGCGCTGGCACCGTTGCCAATAGCGGTAGCATTGGCGGCTGTAGCGCTGGCGCCGTTGCCCAGTGCGGTAGAATTTTGGCCGGTAGCACTGGCGCCGTTGCCAATAGCATTTGAGTTTTGGCCCGATGCACTTGCACTTACGCCAAAGGCTAAGGCATTATTGCTGGAACTGGTGGTTGCGTTTGCACCAATGGCAATGCCCATATACGAGTTGGCATTACTGTTATAGCCTATTGCCACCCCGTCATTTTGATTAGCGGTTTGTGCATCTGAGCCGATAGCTACACTTCTGTAACCCCTGGCATTGGCCGCATAACCTACAGCGGTAGCATTGTTTCCGCTATTTGCACTTGCATTGTAGCCTAGTGCAGTAGCCTGGTATGTGGCAGCAGTACCCATACCCCAAAGTGTATTTCTATCCCCGGCAGTGCCAATATAGCCTGCCTGTGTATTGTTTACTTTAAAAATAATTGGCTGATAATCTGAAGTACCAATATAGTTGCTTGAGCTGGTGCCGCTGTTACCTGTTAAAGACCAGCCACTGCCGCCTCCGCTGCTCACAGTAGCCCAGCTTAAGGTACCCGAGCCATTGGTGCTCAGCACCTGGCCGCTTGAGCCATCGGCGGGGGGGGGGGGATAGGGAGTAGAAACTGCTGCGGCTGCCGGGGCAAAACCCAC